>NZ_JBDZDO010000001.1:0-1781329 GCF_040049235.1 Xanthobacter luteus | reverse complement strand
AAGGGCATCATCCCGACGCCGATCACCATGGACGAGCTCGAGGACATGCTGATGGAGCACGGCATCATGAAGGCCGTGGACGAGAGCCAGGTCGGCAAGACCGCCGCCGAGCTCGCCGTCTGATCCCCGCGTGAACCCGCCGGCCGGCCCGGGACCGGGCCGGCCCCCGCTTTCCCTCAAGAGCGAGAGAGCAAGATGAGCCTGGCTCAGTCCCAGAGCGTCGCCGAGATCAAGGCGCGCAACAAGGAAATCATCGACGAGGTCTTGAAGGTCTATCCTGAGAAGACCGCCAAGCGCCGCGCCAAGCACCTCAACGTGCACGAGGCCGGCAAGTCGGACTGCGGCGTGAAGTCCAACATCAAGTCCATCCCGGGCGTGATGACCATCCGCGGCTGCGCCTATGCCGGCTCCAAGGGCGTTGTGTGGGGTCCCATCAAGGACATGATCCACATCTCCCACGGGCCGGTGGGCTGCGGTCAGTATTCCTGGGCCGCGCGCCGCAATTATTACATCGGCACGACCGGCATCGACACCTTCGTGACGATGCAGTTCACCTCCGATTTCCAGGAGAAGGACATCGTCTTCGGCGGCGACAAGAAGCTCGCCAAGATCATGGACGAGATCCAGGAGCTGTTCCCGCTGAACAACGGCATCACGGTGCAGTCCGAATGCCCCATCGGCCTGATCGGCGACGACATCGAGGCGGTCTCCAAGGCGAAGTCCAAGGAGTATGAGGGCAAGACCATCGTTCCGGTGCGGTGCGAGGGCTTCCGCGGCGTGTCGCAGTCGCTCGGCCACCACATCGCCAACGACGCGATCCGCGACTGGGTGTTCGACAAGATCGCCCCCGATGCGGCGCCGCGCTTCGAGCCCTCGCCGTACGACGTGGCCATCATCGGCGACTACAACATCGGCGGCGACGCCTGGTCCTCGCGCATCCTGCTCGAGGAGATGGGCCTGCGCGTGGTCGCGCAGTGGTCGGGCGACGGCTCGCTGGCCGAGCTGGAGGCCACCCCGAAGGCCAAGCTCAACGTGCTGCACTGCTACCGCTCGATGAACTACATCTCGCGCCACATGGAAGAGAAATACGGGATCCCGTGGTGCGAGTACAACTTCTTCGGTCCCTCCAAGATCGGCGAATCGCTGCGCAAGATCGCCAGCTACTTCGACGACAAGATCAAGGAGGGCGCGGAGCGCGTCATCGCCAAGTACCAGCCGCTGATGGACGCGGTGATCGCCAAGTATCGCCCGCGCCTCGAGGGCAAGACCGTGATGCTGTACGTGGGCGGCCTGCGTCCCCGTCACGTCATCGGCGCCTACGAGGACCTCGGCATGGAAGTGGTCGGCACGGGCTACGAGTTCGCCCACAACGACGACTACCAGCGCACGGCCCAGCACTACGTCAAGGATGGCACCATCATCTATGACGACGTGACGGGCTACGAGTTCGAGAAGTTCGTCGAGAAGATCCAGCCGGACCTCGTGGGCTCGGGCATCAAGGAGAAGTACGTCTTCCAGAAGATGGGCGTGCCGTTCCGCCAGATGCACTCCTGGGATTATTCCGGCCCCTATCACGGCTATGACGGCTTCGCGATCTTCGCGCGCGACATGGACATGGCGATCAACTCGCCGGTCTGGAAGATGACCAAGGCGCCCTGGAAGGTCGCGCCCAAGCCCGCCCTCCTGGCGGCGGAATGAACCATCCGCCGCGCGGCCCCCGCCCACAAGCGGGGGTCGCCGGCGGACCTTACGGCTTCGACAATCA
Organism: Xanthobacter luteus; assembly: GCF_040049235.1. NCBI lineage: Bacteria > Pseudomonadati > Pseudomonadota > Alphaproteobacteria > Hyphomicrobiales > Xanthobacteraceae > Xanthobacter > Xanthobacter luteus. Next base: position 1,779,564 of record NZ_JBDZDO010000001.1, on the reverse strand, counting down.
AAGGGGTTCGTCATGCCTCAAAGCGCTGACAACGTGCTCGATCACTTCGAGCTGTTCCGTGGTCCCGAGTACCAGCAGATGCTGGCCAACAAGAAGAAGATGTTCGAGAACCCCCGCGATCCGGCCGAAGTGGAGCGCGTGCGGGAATGGGCCAAGACGCCCGAATACAAGGAACTGAACTTCGCCCGCGAGGCGCTCACCGTGAACCCCGCCAAGGCCTGCCAGCCGCTCGGCGCGGTGTTCGTGGCGGTGGGCTTCGAGGGCACCATTCCCTTCGTGCACGGCTCGCAGGGCTGCGTGGCGTACTACCGCTCGCACCTCTCGCGCCACTTCAAGGAGCCGAGCTCCTGCGTGTCCTCGTCCATGACCGAGGACGCGGCGGTGTTCGGCGGCCTCAACAACATGATCGACGGCCTGGCGAATACCTATTCCATGTACAAGCCGAAGATGATCGCCGTCTCCACCACCTGCATGGCGGAAGTGATCGGCGACGATCTCAACGCCTTCATCAAGACGTCCAAGGAGAAGGGCTCCGTGCCGGCCGAGTTCGACGTGCCCTTCGCCCACACCCCGGCCTTCGTGGGCAGCCACGTCACCGGCTACGACAACGCGCTCAAGGGCATCCTCGAGCACTTCTGGGACGGCAAGGCCGGCACCGCGCCGAAGCTCGAGCGCGCCCCCAACGAGAGCATCAACTTCATCGGCGGGTTCGACGGCTACACGGTCGGCAACACCCGCGAGGTGAAGCGCATCTTCAACCTGTTCGGCGTCGACCACACCATCCTCGTCGACAATTCCGAGGTGTTCGACACCCCCACCGACGGCGAGTTCCGCATGTATGACGGCGGCACCACGCTGGAGGAGGCGGCGAACGCGCTCCACGCCAAGGCCACCATCTCGATGCAGGAATACTGCACCGAGAAGACCCTGCCGATGATCGCCAGTCACGGCCAGGACGTGGTGGCGCTCAACCATCCGGTGGGGGTCGGCGGCACCGACCGCTTCCTCATGGAGATCGCCCGCCTCACCGGCAAGGAGATCCCCGAAGAGCTCGCCAAGGAGCGCGGCCGCCTGGTGGACGCGATCGCCGACAGCAACGCCCACATCCACGGCAAGAAGTTCGCGATCTACGGCGATCCGGACCTGTGCCTCGGCCTTGCCGCCTTCCTGCTGGAGCTCGGCGCCGAGCCGACCCACGTGCTTGCCACCAACGGCAACCAAAAGTGGGCCGACAAGGTGCAGGCGCTGTTCGACACCTCGCCGTTCGGCGCCAATTGCAAGGCGTATCCCGGCAAGGACCTGTGGCACATGCGCTCGCTGCTGTTCACCGAGCCGGTCGATTTCCTGATCGGCAACACCTACGGCAAGTATCTCGAGCGCGACACCGGCACGCCGCTGATCCGCATCGGCTTCCCGGTGTTCGACCGGCACCACCACCACCGCCGTCCGGTGTGGGGCTATCAGGGCGGCATGAACGTGCTGATCACGATCCTCGACAAGATCTTCGACGAGATCGACCGCAACACCAACGTGCCCTCCAAGACCGACTACAGCTTCGACATCATCCGCTGATCGAAGCGCAAGCAGTGTCGCCCGGGCCATGCAGGCCCGGGCGGCCCCTCCCAGGAGATTTGACCGCCGACCCCGGCCCGCGCGCCGTGGGCGCGACCGACAGACATCCCAGCGCCAGCCGCCCGTCCGCCCGACGCCAACCGCTCGATGAAGGAGTGAGACCCATGAGTTCGCTCTCGGCCACGATCCAGGAGGTCTTCAACGAGCCCGGCTGCGCGAAGAACCAGAACAAGTCCGAGGCCGAGAAGAAGAAAGGCTGCACCAAGCAGCTGCAGCCGGGCGGCGCGGCCGGCGGCTGCGCCTTCGACGGCGCCAAGATCGCGCTCCAGCCCTTCACCGACGTCGCCCATCTGGTGCACGGCCCGATCGCCTGCGAGGGCAACAGCTGGGACAATCGCGGCGCGAAATCCTCCGGCTCGAACCTCTGGCGCACCTCCTTCACCACCGACATCAACGAGACCGACGTGGTGTTCGGCGGCGAGAAGCGCCTGTTCAAGTCGATCAAGGAGATCATCGAGAAGTACGATCCGCCGGCGATCTTCGTCTACCAGACCTGCGTGCCCGCCATGATCGGCGACGACATCGACGCGGTCTGCAAGGCGGCGAAGGAGAAGTTCGGCACCCCGGTGATCCCGGTGAACTCCCCCGGCTTCGTGGGGCCGAAGAATCTCGGCAACAAGCTCGCGGGCGAGGCGATCCTCGACCATGTGATCGGCACGCAGGAACCGGAATACACGACCCCCTACGACATCAATATCATCGGCGAATACAATCTTTCCGGCGAACTGTGGCAGATCAAGCCGCTGCTCGACGAGCTCGGCATCCGCATCCTCGCCTGCATCTCCGGCGACGGGAAGTACAAGGATGTCGCCTCCTCGCACCGCGCCAAGGCGGCGATGATGGTGTGCTCGAAAGCCATGATCAACGTCGCCCGCAAGATGGAGGAGCGCTACGGCATCCCGTTCTTCGAGGGCTCGTTCTACGGCATCGAGGATTCATCCGACTCGCTGCGCGAGATCGCCCGCATGCTGATCGAGCGCGGCGCCGACGCCGAGCTGATGGAGCGCACCGAGGCGCTGATCGCCCGCGAGGAGAAGAAGGCCTGGGACGCGATCGCCAAGTTCAAGCCGCGCTTTGCCGGCAAGAAGGTGCTGCTCATCACCGGCGGCGTGAAGTCCTGGTCGGTGGTGGCCGCGCTCCAGGAGGCGGGCCTCGACCTCGTGGGTACCTCGGTGAAGAAGTCCACCAAGGAGGACAAGGAGCGCATCAAGGAGCTGATGGGCCAGGACGCCCACATGATCGAGGACATGACGCCCCGTGAAATGTACAAGATGCTCAAGGACGCGAAGGCCGACATCATGCTGTCCGGCGGCCGCTCCCAGTTCATCGCGCTGAAAGCCGCCATGCCCTGGCTGGACATCAACCAGGAGCGCCACCATGCCTATATGGGCTATGTGGGCATGGTGAAGCTGGTCGAGGAGATCGACAAGGCGCTCTACAATCCGGTGTGGGAACAGGTGCGCAAGCCCGCCCCCTGGGACAACCCGGAAAACAGCTGGCAGAACCGCGCCATCGCCGAGATGGAGGCGGAAGCCGCCGCGCTCGCCGCCGACCCGGTGAAGGCGGAAGCCGCCCGCCGGGCCAAGAAGATCTGCAACTGCAAGAGCGTCGACCTCGGGACCATCGAGGACGCCGTGAAGGCTCACGCGCTGACCACGGTGGAGGGCGTGCGCGAGCACACCCACGCCTCCAGCGGCTGCGGGGCCTGCAGCGGGCGGATCGAGGAGATCTTCGAGGCCATGGGCGTTGTCGCCGCCCCGCCTCCCGCGCAGGCCGCCCCGCCGGCGCCGGAGATCGCCCCCGATCCGCTCGCTGCGGAATTGAAGCGCCGCGCCAGGAAGGCCTGCGGCTGCAAGAACGTCACCGTCGGCACCATCGAGGACCTGGTGCGCGAGAAGGGGCTCAAGAACATCGCCGAGGTGCGCGCGGCGACCGAGGCCAATACCGGCTGCGGCAATTGCGAGGAGCGCATCGAGAGCCTGCTGGACGACCTGCTCGCCCCCGCCGCCCTCGAAGCAGCGGAGTAGCGCCATGGCCATCGTCACGGTTCCCAAGAAGGCGTGCGCGGTCAACCCGCTGAAGATGAGCCAGCCGATCGGCGGCGCGCTCGCCTTCATGGGCGTGCGCAAGGCCATGCCGCTGCTGCACGGCTCCCAGGGGTGCACCTCGTTCGGGCTGGTCCTGTTCGTGCGCCACTTCAAGGAAGCCATCCCCATGCAGACCACCGCCATGAGCGAGGTGGCGACGGTGCTGGGCGGCTACGAGAACGTCGAGCAGGCGATCCTCAACATCTACAACCGGACCAAGCCGGAGATCATCGGCATCTGCTCCACCGGCGTCACCGAGACCAAGGGCGACGACGTGGACGGCTACATCAAGCTGATCCGCGACAAGCATCCCCAGCTCGCCGATTTCCCGATGGTCTACGTCTCCACCCCCGACTTCAAGGACGCGTTCCAGGACGGCTGGGAGAAGACGGTCGCCAAGATGGTGGAGGCGCTGGTCGCGCCCGCCGCCGACAAAGAGAAGGACCAGGCGCGCGTCAACGTGCTGCCCGGCTGCCACCTGACCCCGGGCGACCTCGACGAGCTGCGCACCATCATGGAGGATTTCGGGCTCAAGCCCGCCTTCCTGCCGGACCTTGCTGCCTCGCTGGACGGCCACATTCCCGAGGACTTCTCGCCCACCACCATCGGCGGCATCGGTGTCGAGGAGATCGCCACCATGGGCGCGGCGGCGCACACCATCTGCATCGGCGCGCAGATGCGCCGCGCCGGCGAGGCGATGGCGCAGAAGACCGGAACCGACTTCCGCCTGTTCGAGCGCCTGTGCGGGCTGGAGCCCAACGACACCTTCATCATGCACCTCTCCCAGATCTCCGGCCGGCCGGTGCCGCTGAAGTATCGCCGCCAGCGCGGCCAGCTGGTGGACGCGATGCTGGACGGGCACTTCCACCTGGGCGGCCGCAAGGTCGCCATGGGGGCGGAGCCGGACCTGCTCTACGACGTGGGCTCGTTCCTGCATGAGATGGGCGGCCATCTTCTCTCCGTCGTCACCACCACCCACTCGCCGGTGCTGGAGCGCCTGCCGGCCGACGAGGTGCTGATCGGCGATCTGGAGGACCTGGAGACGCGGGCGAAGGAGCGCGGCTGCGACCTCCTCCTCACCCACTCCCACGGCCGCCAGGCCGCGGCGCGCCTCCATATCCCGTTCTATCGCATCGGCATTCCCATGTTCGACCGCCTGGGGGCAGGGCACCTGCTCTCGGTGGGCTATCGCGGCACGCGCGACCTCGTGTTCCACCTCGCCAACCTGGTGATGGCGGACCACGACGAGAACCACGAGCCGACGCCGCAGACCTGGGCCGGCGGCGCCGCGCACGCTCCCGGCGCCGCGCACACCTCCCATTAGTCGAGCGTTGAAGGGACGAGCCCATGAAAGTCGCTTTCGCAACCCAGGACCTGAAGCGCGTCGACGCCCATTTCGGATGGGCGAAGAACATCGCCATCTACGAGGTGGGGCCGGAGGGCCACCACTTCCTCGAGGCCATCGAGTTCGACGGCGACCTCAAGGAGGACGGCAACGAGGACAAGCTCGCCCCGAAGATCGAGGCGATCAAGGACTGCGCCATCCTCTACGTGGCCGCCATCGGCGGCTCGGGCGCCGCCCGCGTGGTGGCCAACAACATCCATCCCATGAAGGTCAGCCAGCCCGAGGAGATTTCCGATCTCATCGTCAAGCTGGAAGGCGTGCTCAAGGGAAATCCGCCGCCCTGGCTGCGCAAGGTCATGGGCAAGGGCCAGGAACGCCGCTTCGACTTCGACGAGGAATGAGGAACAAACAATGTCCGACGCGCCCGTAATCGACAAGGACGCCGCCCGGGAGGCGGCGATTGAGGCCGCCAAGGATCATCCCTTCGTCAAGGAGCTGATCAAGGTCTGGCGCGCGCAGGATTCGCACGGCGCCTGGGAGGGTAAGCCCGACCTCGAGCTGATCGAGCCCTACATCCTCGACAAGGAGGCGCGCCGCGCTTTGCCCATCATCGGCGATCCCGATCCCGACACCATCTGGCGCATGGAGCTGTTCTTCAACGCCGTGTGCCTGATGATCGAGAAGGCCACCGGCGTGATGATCTCGCCGATGCTGAAGATGAGCCACGAGGGCTTCGGCCGCATGGTGCTCATCGGCGGCCGCCTGATCGTCGTCAACAAGCAGCTGCGCGACGTGCACCGCTTCGGCTTCGACAATCTCGGCAAGCTCGCCGAGGAGGGCGACAAGTTCGTCAAGTCCGGGATCGAGATGATCGAGAAGTTCCCGGCCGTCGCCAATTACTGACCTGTCCCAGTTGCTGATCTGTCCAAGGAAAAAGGTGCCCCATGAGCGATGTGGAAGCCCTGAAGGCGGAACTGAAGAAGCTCTCCGCCAAGGCGACGCAGTCCAAGATGGATCTGCATGATCTGTCCGAGGAACTGCCGATCAACTGGGAGCAGATCATGGACGTGGCCAAGAAGGCCCATGACGCCTTCGCCATGCTGGAGCAGAAGCGCGCCGAGCTGAAGAGCCTGGAAGCGGCCTGACCTTCCCCGCGCCCCCGGCGCGGAAGGTCGCACGCTCGAGCGTCCGAAGCCTGAACGCAAATACCCACGGCGGTCCGAACTGGACCGGACCGCCGAAGGCGGAGCATTGGAAAGGGCTCGAAGCCATGTCTAACGAAACCCGCGACGGGCGCGCCTGGCAGCCCGATTACCTGCTCGACATCGACAAGAACAAGTGCATCGGCTGCGGCCGCTGCTACAAGGTCTGCGGCCGCGACGTGATGATCCTGAAGGGGATCAACGACGAGGGCGACCTCGTCATGCTCGACGACGACGAGGACGATGAGATCGAGAAGAAGGTCATGGCGATGAACGACAGCGGCGCCTGCATCGGCTGCGGCGCCTGCGCTCGCGTCTGCCCGGCCAGCTGCCAGATCCACGGACCCGACCGCGCCGCCGCCTGAGGAGGACGCCATGCCCGCCGCCGCCGAGGTCTATGGGGTCCTGATGGCCACGCCGACCGCCTCGGCGTGCGATCCCTTCGACCGGCACGTGGTGGCCGCCATCCTGGCGCTCGGCCTTTCCGAGGCGGAGGCCGCCGGCGCGCCGCCGGCCGACCGCCTCGGGCTCGGCCGCGAGGCGCTTCTGGCGCTCGCCGGCGCGCTGTTTCCCGAGCAGGTCGGATATATCGCGCGAATGGTGCCGGATTCTCCGGTGGAGGTGGACGAAGAAGAGCGGAACGTCAGAGACATTCTCGCCATGTATGCGAGCGGGGCGGGGCTTCTGGAGCGGGCGCTGGTCGCCCTCATCGCCCGCCGCGCCAAGGCGCCGCATCATCTGTGGCAGGACCTCGGTCTGCGCGATCGGGACGAGCTGTCGGCGCTCATGGCGCGCCACTTCGCGCCGCTGAAGCGCAAGAATTCCAATGACATGAAGTGGAAGAAGTTCCTCTACCGCATGGTCTGCGGCGCCGCCGGCTTCACGCTCTGCACCGCCCCGGTGTGCGCCGAATGCGACGACTTCCACACCTGCTTCGGCGCCGAAGACGGGGAATCGCGCCTCGCCCTCGCCCGCAATTTCGGCCGGGCGACGCCCGAGCTCGTCCCCGCCTCCGAGCGGTGACCGCCGGCGCTGAATAAATCTTCGATATCAATCGGATGCCAGTCTTCTATTCGATCCCCTGCTCGCGCGCCTTCCACATGGCGGCGATGCGGAAGCGCTCGTTGATGGCGGCGGGGCTCTTCAGGATCTCCGCCTCCGCGGCCTTGAAGGCGTCGAGGACCCGCTCGGCCTCCTCCTTTGTCAGCGGCACCCGGCCGGCCATATGGGTCGCCTCCGGCATCGCCTCCCAAATCCTGCGGCGGTTGGGGTGGAGTTTCACCTCGATCAGCTCGAACGCCTCGAGCTGGCCGTCCAGCAAAATGGCGAGGCCGGCCACTTCGAGCTTTCGGCCGTCTTGGGTGGTCTTCACGAGCGTCGGCATGGCTTGCTTCCTCGGATCGGCGGTCGTTCAGGCGGCGATCGGCGTGTCGTCGGCAAGGCCCCATTCGGCGAACGAGCCGTCATAGACCGCCGCCTGCCGGCCGATGAGATGAAGCGCCAGCGCCAGCACGCAGGAAATGGTCCCTGACGCGCAGGTGGCGACGATCGGCCGGTCGAGGTCGACACCGGCGGCCGAGAAGCGGGCGGCAATGGCATCCGGGGCGGCGAAGGTTCCGGTCTCGGTGACGAAGTCGCCCCACGGCACGTTGATGGCATTGGGAATGTGGCCCGCTCTCTTGACCGGGAACACGTCCTCCTGGCTGCCGTCGAACTTGGCCGGCCCGCGCGCGTCCACCACCTGCTCGGCGCCGGAGGCGAGGTTCGCCTTCATGTCGGCGAGCGCGCGCACCAGTTCGGGCCGGAAGCCCGCCTCGAAGGTGGCGGGGTCGGGCCGCACCGGCGCCATCTCGGCCGGCCGCTTCTCGGCCTGCCACTTGGCGTAGCCGCCATCCAGCAGCGCCACGTTGTCGTGGCCGAACACCTTGAACATCCACCACACCCGCGCCGCCGCCGAGCCGCCGAACAGGCGGTCGTAGACGATCACGCGGTCCGAATTGGCTATGCCGAGCAGGCCGACTTTCTTCCCGAAATCCACCGGGCTCGGCAGCATGTGGGGCAAAGGGCTCGACTTGTCGGCGACGTTGTCGATGTCGAAATGCACCGAGCCCGGCAGGTGGCGCCCGCGATACTGGGTGCGGCCGTCGAGGTTGGTGGAGGCGTGGTGCCAGGTGCAGTCCAGGATCTTCACGGCGGGGTCGGAGAGGTGGTCGGCAAGCCAGTCCGTGCTCACCAGGGTGCCGAGGTCCGCTGAGGTCATGCGCGGGATCTCCTGTAGAATGTCCGACATCTCGTTCGCGCCGGGCACTTTCGGCCCCAGCGGCCGCTCCGGTTCGGGAAAGGGCGTCCTCAGAAGGTCTTGGGCAAAGAGAAGCCGGGGCGCGGATGGGCGTCGTAATAGTCCGGCCGCTCCGGCCAGCCGCCTTCAAGGTCGATCTTGAAGCTCACCACGCGGGCCGGCACGCCCGGCGAGCAGGAGACCTCGGCGAGCTTGATCTCGCGCGGGCCGGGGCCGACGGAAAAGTCCGCCACGGTGGTCCCGTCCGCCTTGCGGGCGCGGGCAAAACCCGGCGTGCCGACGCTGTTGGCGGCCACCGGATTGGCGACGAAGGACGGGGTCTCGAACCCATCCGCCGCGGGTCCGAAGGCGGGCGTGGCGAAGGTGAGGGTGGCGAGCACGGCGCTGCGGTCCACCGCATGGTCGGCGGAGATCGGGCGCGCCACCGAATAGATGGTGAGGGTGCCACCGTCGAGCAGCGCCTTGATCTCGTCCAGCGAGGATTGGGCGAATTCCGACGTCACGTTCATTTCAAACTCCTATGGGACCGGCTCTCGGACAGGGAGGAACAAAAATCGTGCCAATGATCCGCGCCGCCCGGAGAAGAAAGCGGGCGGGCCCGCAAACCCTGCGGCAGCATCGATTGCGGCGGGGCGTGCGAGAAAGTCGGCGCCACCAAAACCCAATTCGCGCGATTCTTGCATGGGCTGGTCTGGAACCAATCGCCTTTCGGGGACGAGCCATGCTGGAGACGGCCATCATCGGCGGCGGGCTGTCGGGGCTGGCGCTTGCGTGCAGTCTCACGCGGCGGGCCCAGCCGTTCCGCCTGTTCGAAGCGAGACCGCGCCTCGGCGGGCGCATCCTCACCGCGCGCTGCGCCACCACCGGGGCGATGCTGGACCTCGGTCCCACCTGGTTCTGGCCCGACACCCAACCTCTGATGGCCCGTCTGGTGTCGGATCTCGCCCTGGCGCGCGTTGCCCAGAGCGACGGTGGGGTCACGCTGCATTTGAGCGAGGCGGACAAGACCGCGCGGCGCATCGAGGGCCAGACCTTCCATGACGGTGCGTTCCGGCTCGCCGGCGGCATGGCGGGGCTGGTCGAGGGGCTCGCCCGCGAGGTCGGGAGCGAGGCGCTCGTCCTCGGGCATGTGCTGATGCGGCTGCGGGACGCGGGCGACCATCTGGTGCTGACCTTCGGCGTCGGCGAAGAGGAGGTCGAGGTTGCCGCGCGCCGCGCGGTGCTCTGCCTGCCGCCGCGCCTGCTCGCCGCCGGCGTCGCCTTCGAGCCGGCGCTGGACCCGGAGACCGTCGATGCCATGGAGAACACCGCCACCTGGATGGCCGCGCAGGCGAAGGTGGCGATCGGCTACGCGGACGCCCCCTGGCGCGCGGCGGGCCTCTCGGGCAACGCCTTCGTGACCCATGAACAGGCGGTGCTGGGGGAGATCTACGACGCCAGCGGGGAGGGCGGCACGCCGGCGGCGCTCGCCGGCTTCCTCGCCCTCGGTCCGCAGACCCGCGAGACCTTCGAGGCCGGGCTGCCCATGCTGATCTCGAGCCAGATGACGCAGGTGTTCGGTTTGCCGCTGGAGGCGGGCGAGCCCCATTACCAGGATTGGGCGCGCGCGCCCTTCACCGCCACCGCCCGCGACCGCGCCGAGCCCCAAGCCGAGCACATTGCGGTCTCCCATCCCTTGCTGCGTCGGCCGATGATGGCGGGCAAGCTGCATTTCGGCGGCTCCGAGACGGCGGCCACCGCCGCCGGCTACCTGGAAGGCGCGCTCGACGCCGCCCGCCGGGTGGAACGCGCCCTGGCGCGCGCCGGACTGGAGGCTGAGCCCGCCCCTGCGGACGGCCTGTCCGGCGCCGCCCTCAACGGCGCCAGTCTCGCCGCCTTCGCGGCCTGGGTGGCGGGGCAAAGCGAGGCCGCCTTCGACGACTACCGCGCGCGCCTGGTGCGCGCCCTTTCGGCCCAGGAGCGCGACCAGCTTACCCAATGGGCCGCGCTCGGCGCCATGGAGGACCTGTTCCGGCGCGCGCTGGCGCGGCTCGAAGGCGCCGTCCTCGATCTCGCCGGCGTGCCGGTGCGGGCCGGACGCGCCGGGCTCATGGACGAGGTCCAGGCGCCATTCGGCGAGCTCCTGCGGCGCTTCATGGACGACGTGGCGGCGTTCAACCGGACCTCCTGCGCGCTGTCCAATTTTCCGGACGAGCACCATTTGTCGAAGGCGTATGAGCAGGCGATCCTGAGGGACATCGCTGCGGCGTGGCGCGAATTCCTGCTCGCCGCCAATCGCGGCCTGCTGGCGCGGATGGCGGGCGCCGCGCGCGAATTCCAGGCCCGCGCGGGGCAGATATGAACGAGGATCATATGGACGCCGACATCGCCTATGCCATCTGCGCCATGAGCGACATTCCGAGCCAGAAGGCGCGCGGCTTCCAGCTCGTGCGCCTCGACGAGGCGGGCAAGGAAGTGCCCTGGAACATCTTCGTGGTGCGCTGGGGGCGCCAGGTGTTCGGCTACGTGAACCGGTGCCCGCACGACGGGGTCAATCTGGACTGGGAGCGCAACCAGTTCCTGGACCCCAACGGCATCCGCATCATGTGCGGCAAGCACGGCGCGCTGTTCGAGCTCGGCACCGGCATGTGCCTGGACGGCCCCTGCAAAGGCCGCGCACTCGCCCCGGTGGCGCTCGAAGTGCTGGACGGCGACATCTGCGTGACGGGGGTCATGCTCGCGGAGGACGCGCCGCCCCCGTCCTTCTGCGACGACGAGGAGGCCTGAGGCCGGGAGCGCGGGATCGGAGCGCGCGGGGCGCGCCGGAACCGCGACCGGGGCGATACCATCTTGGCGTCCGGCTGGACAAGCGCGGCGGCGCGGGGCTCGTCGCGCCCCTCCGCCGGTCGCCGCCGCGGGTCAGACGGGCCGGTTCTCGTTGCGGTTCTTCACCGGCTCCATCACCGACACGCCCTTCTCGAAGCTGATGGGCTCGAAGTCCGCGCTCCAGTCCAGCGCGGTGTCGAGCACGAAGTCCAGCTTGCCGGCCGTGTCGAGCTTCTTGATGTCGTTCTTGTCGATGCCCATGAGGTCGAGCATCTCCTTCCACACGGTCGACTCGTCGCATGGCAGGACATAGAAGGTCACGCCGCCATGCGTCACCTTGTATTTTGCCAGGATATCGATGTTGTTGCAGAACATGAAATACTTGCCGTCCACCCCGAGGAGCGGGCCGAGCACCTTGGTCACGTCGTCGAGATAGGCGAAATTGTGCAGGTAGCCGGCAATGACCGGAATGGTCCCGGTCCCCTCCGGCGCGATCGTCAGGACCTGCTCCATGCAATATTCTGGCGGGCGCTTCTCGTCGGCGAGCTGGGTCTGGAACTTCAGGGCGATGTCACCGCGAAAGCCGAAGCGCTCGCTCTTGGTCGTCGGGCTCTTCAGAACCGCGTTGAGAAGGCGACCCTCCTGGTCCAGCTTGCCCAGGGCGGTCTTCTCGATCGTCGTCATAGGGGGTCTCCGGAATTGCGCCGTGCCGCGCCCGGGGGCGCCGCTCGGCGCATCATGCAAATGACCTGCCGGTTCGCCGGCGCGCCGGTCGGACAGGACGCCGCGCCTGCGGCGACGCGGGCTTTTCCCGCACGACGCCGCCGCGCGGGCCGCCGCCGCGCGGAAAAAGCTGAGCGGATTGAGATGGTTGTTGGCCTCGTGCTCGCCGGCCTCGGCCGGTGCCGCTGGCGCGCCGTGGCGCCCGGAGCGGCAGGACGCGCCGGCCCGCGGGCGTCGCGCCCGGCCCTGTCCGAAACCGGACACGCGTCGCAAACGCAACATCAGCGCGGCTAAAAGTCCTTACATCTTAATACATTACGTCCTGGCATGGGTCTTGCGAGGTCGTCGTCGATCCGTTTTCTTCAGGGAAGGTCGAACGATGATCAATCTGACGGACAGCGCCTTGAACGCCGTTCGCAGCGCCATCTCCGGAGCCGACAAGCCCGTGGACGGACTGCGCATCATGGTCGAGGCCGGCGGATGCGCCGGCTACAAATACATGATGGGTCTCGTGAACGACGCCGACCCGGATGACACCGTGATCGAGCGCGACGGCGTGAAGGTGTTTGTGGACAACAAGAGCCACGAGCTGCTCGCCGGCACCGTGATCGACTTCGTGGTCGCGCTCGAGGGATCGGGCTTCACCTTCGAAAACCCCAACGCCACGTCGAGCTGCTCCTGCGGCAAGTCGTTCGGCTGACGGCCTTTCGGCCCCACCCCAAGATGACAGAGAGGACCGAGATGCTGCAGGAAACCGAACAGCTCGCGCCCGTCGCCCGCGCCGAGACCGACCGCCTGGCGCTGATCCAGGAGGTGATCGAGGAGGTCCGCCCCAACCTCAAGCGCGACGGCGGCGACTGCGTGCTGGTCAGCGTCGATGGCTCGAAGATATTCGTGAAGCTCACCGGGGCGTGCGTGTTCTGCAAGCTCGCGAGCGCCACCATGGAGGGCATCCAGGCCAAGCTCATCGAGCGGCTCGGCGAGTTCGTCCGCCTCGTGCCGGTGGCCGGCCCCTCGGCGCCGATCAAGGTCGCTCAGTAGCGGCAGGCCTTCGGGCCTCAACAGGGGGGCGTCGTCCCGTGCGGCCGGTCTATCTCGACAACAACGCGACGACGCGCACCGATCCGGAAGTGGTGGCGGCCATGCTGCCCTATTTCTGCGACCAGTTCGGCAACGCCTCCTCCACCCACGCCTTCGGCGCCGACGTGGCCGAGGCCGTGAAGGGCGCGCGCAAGGCGCTCGCAGCTCTGCTCGGCGCGGCCTTCGACCACGAGGTGGTCTTCACCTCCGGCGGCACCGAATCCGACAACGCCGCTTTGCTGTCCGCGCTCGAGGCCATGGAGGGGGAGGGGCGCAGCGAGATCGTCACCACCCGGGTCGAGCATCAGGCCGTCCTCGCGCTCGCGGCCCACCTGGAAAAGAGCCGGGGGGTGAAGGTCCATTATGTGGGCGTCGACGCCGCCGGGCGCCTGGATCTCGAGGCCTACAAGGCGGCGCTCGGCCCGCGCACCGCGCTCGTCTCGGTGATGTGGGCGAACAACGAGACCGGCACCCTGTTCCCCGTCGCCGCGCTCGCCGAACTGGCGCACGCCGCCGGGGCCCTGTTCCACACCGATGCGGTGCAGGCGGTGGGCAAGGTGCCGATCGAGGTGGCGGCCACCAAGATCGACATGCTCTCGCTCTCCGGCCACAAGCTGCACGGCCCGAAGGGCATCGGCGCGCTTTATGTGCGCAAGGGCGTCAAGTTCAAGCCGCTGATCCGCGGCGGGCACCAGGAGCGCGGCCGGCGCGGGGGCACGGAGAACGTGCCCGGCATCGTCGGCCTCGGCAAGGCGGCGGAGCTGGCGCTCGCTCACCTCGCCGACGAGGGCACGCGGGTGCGCGGCCTCAGGGATCGGCTGGAGCAGGGCATCGTCCAGCGCATCGAGGGCTGCCGGGTGAACGGCGATGGCGCCAACCGCCTGCCCAACACCGCCAACCTCGCCTTCGACTATCTGGACGGCGAGGCGATCCTGAACCGGCTCGACCGGGTCGGCATCGCCGCGTCCACGGGCTCGGCCTGCACCTCCGGCTCCACCGAGCCCTCCCATGTGCTGAAGGCGATGAACCTGCCGGCCCGGGCGCTGCACGGCGCGCTGCGCCTGTCCTTGTCGCGCGAGAATTCCAGCGACGACGTGGATCGGGTGATCGAGGAGTTGCCCGGCATCGTCGCCGCGCTGCGGCAGATGTCGCCGGCTTGGGCGAACCGCCAGCCCGAGGCCGCGCCCCATGGCTGACCCGACACCCGCACGACCCCGCGCCGGCCGCGGCAGCCGGCCGCCCGTCCCTTCACCCAGGAGCCCCTTATGAAAGTCATGATACGCCGCTCTCCCGAGACCGGCCTTTCCATCTACGTCCCCAAGAAGGACCTGGAGGAGCCGATCGTGGAGTTCGAGCACGAGACCTTGTGGGGCGGCTGGATCAAGATCGCCAACGGCTGGGTGCTCGACCTGCCGCAGATGGCGCCGGGCACCAGCCTGCCCATCACCGTCAACGCCAAGAAGCGCGGCAGCGAGGAGGAGTGAGATGAACGCCCCGGTCTCCACCGCGGATATCGTCAAGCTCGCGGACGCGGACGCGCTCGTCGCCAGAGCGGGTGCGGCGCTCAAGGCGGGCAGCATGGTGCCCTATCTGGGCCCCGGCGTCGCCGCGCTCGGGTCGACGGGCGTGCCCATGACGCCGGAGGACCTCGCGGCGTTCTTCGGCACCAAGGTGGCGCTGCCCAAGCGCGCCAAGGGCAATGCGTGGGCCGCGGCCCAGCACATCGAGAGCACCAAGCACCGCAACACGGTCTCCGCCCTCATGGGCGACGCCTTCTCCACCCCCGTGGCGCCGACCGCGCTCCACGCTTATCTCGCCGGCCTCAGGCTGCCGATGATCGTCGACACCTGGTATGACGGCGCCATGCGCGCGGCGCTCGCGGCGCGCTCCGACTGGGGCGAGGTGCAGGGCATCACCCGCGCCGGCATCGGCGAGGACCGCTGGTACCGCTTCTACGACGCCGCCGGCGCCGAAACCGACAAGGCCGCCGCGCCCGGCTGGGCCACGGTGCTCTACAAGCCGCACGGCTCCGTGGTGCCGGCGAAGAACTTCCTCATCTCGGACGCCGATTATGTGGAGGTGCTGACCGAGATCGACATCCAGACGCCGATTCCGGACATCGTGAAGGACCGCCGCACCGAGCGGGGCTTCCTGTTCCTCGGCTGCCGGTTCCACGACCAGCTCCTGCGCAATTATGCGCGGCAGATCATCAAGCGGTCCGGCGGTCCGAATTATGCGGTGGTGGACCCTGAGGTTCTGACCCGCAACGAACTGCGCTTCCTGTTCGGCCACGGCATCATCCCGGTCGCGGTGCCGCTCGCCCGGGCGGTGGAGATCCTGACAGCGGCCTGACCGCCCCGCCCCCATCGCGCCTTCCCAGCGCCGGCGGCCTCCCCTGGAGGCTGCCGGCGTTTGGATTCGGAGCGCCGCATTGACCGGCATCAAAGGTGGAGCAGAAAGCCAGGTTCCGTGGCCGCGAACATGTAACCTTTCCAACATGCCGGCGCCGTCCCCATATGTCCCATGTGCGCAACACGACAGCGCGCCATGTTTCTCAAGTATATGATATTGAACATATAAATTCATTTCACGCGGGTGGCACGCCGGTTGCTCACGTCTTCTCAGGATGACTGGATCCTGCTCGAGACGAGGAGCACCAAACATGGACGCGACGACTGAGCATGTGGGGGACGCCGTCGGGACCGCCGTCGACATGGACGCCCTGATGCAGACGATGGCCGAGCACAAGGGCTGCGGCACGTCGGGCGGCTCGGGCAAGGCGAGTTGCGGCACGGGCGCGGGCGCGAACGACCTGCCGACCGAGATCTGGGAGAAGGTGAAGAACCATCCCTGCTATTCCGAGGAGGCGCACCACCACTATGCGCGCATGCACGTGGCGGTGGCGCCGGCCTGCAACATCCAGTGCAATTACTGCAATCGCAAGTATGACTGCGCCAATGAGAGCCGGCCGGGCGTGGTCTCCGAGAAGCTGACCCCCGAGCAGGCGGCGAAGAAGGTGCTGGCCGTGGCCTCCACCATCCCGCAGATGACCGTGCTCGGCATCGCCGGCCCCGGCGACCCGCTGGCCAACCCCGAGAAGACCTTCAAGACTTTCGAGCTGATCTCGAAGACCGCCCCCGACATCAAGCTCTGCCTGTCCACCAACGGCCTGGCGCTGCCCGACCACGTGGACACCATCGCGAGCTACAACGTCGACCACGTCACCATCACCATCAACATGGTGGACCCGGAGGTGGGCGCGAAGATCTATCCGTGGATCTTCTGGAAGCACAAGCGCTACACCGGCTACGAGGCGGCCAAGATCCTCACCGATCGCCAGCTCCAGGGCCTGGAGATGCTCACCGAGCGCGGCATCCTGTGCAAGATCAACTCGGTGATGATCCCCGGCATCAACGATCAACATCTGGTCGAAGTGAACAAGGCGGTGAAATCGCGTGGTGCGTTCCTGCACAATATCATGCCGCTGATCTCCTCACCGGAGCACGGCACGGTGTTCGGCCTCACCGGCCAGCGCGGCCCCTCGGCGCAGGAACTCAAAGCCCTGCAGGACAGCTGCGAGGGCGAGATGAACATGATGCGCCACTGCCGCCAGTGCCGCGCAGACGCCGTCGGCCTCCTGGGCGAGGATCGCTCCGCCGAGTTCACCACCGACAAGATCATGGCCATGGACGTGAACTACGACATGGAAGGCCGCAAGGCCTACCAGGCCATGGTGGAGGAGGAGCGCGTCGCCAAGGTGGCGGCGAAGCAGGAGGAGCTTCAGACGCTCGCCGGCGAGCAGAGCGACATCAAGCTTCTCATCGCCGTGGCCACGAAAGGCTCGGGCCTCATCAACGAGCACTTCGGCCACGCCAAGGAGTTCCAGGTCTACGAGCTGTCCACCGCGGGCGCGAAGTTCGTCGGCCACCGCCGGGTCGACCTCTACTGCCAGGGCGGCTACGGCGACGAGGACAGCCTCGAGACCGTGATCCGCGCCATCAACGACTGCCACGCGGTGTTCGTCGCCAAGATCGGCGGCTGCCCGAAGGCGGACCTCGCCAAGGCCGGCATCGACCCCGTGGACCAATATGCCCACGAGTTCATCGAGAAGAGCGCCATCACCTGGTTCAAGGATTATCTCGCCAAGGTGAAGAGCGGCGAGATCGAGCATGAAGTGCGCGGCGATGCGGAGATCCGCCAGGGCGCGCTCATCAGCGCGGCCTGAGGCGAGAGGCAAGGACGGAACCCATGACCCTCAAGATCATCGCCTCCCAGTGCACCTCCTGCTCGGCTTGCGAGCCGGAGTGCCCGAACGTCGCCATCTCCGAGAAGAATGGCACCTTCGTCATCGACCCGAAGAAGTGCACCGAATGCCTCGGCCACTTCGACGAGCCGCAGTGCGCCGCCGTCTGCCCGGTGGACAATACCTGCGTCATCGACAACGCGTTCCCGCGCTATCAGCTCCCGGCCTGAGGAGGAGACGATGAACTTCACCATCACCCCCAAGGCCGAGAAGTTCATGCGGCTCATGGTGATGTCCGACGGCGGGCCGGGGGCGGGCTTCCGCCTCGCGGTCTCCCCGGGCGGATGCTCGGGCCTCAATGCCGACATCAGCGTGCTGGCGGGGCCCTTGCCCGGCGACGCGGTGGTGCAGAAGGGCGCGGTCAAGCTGTTCCTGCCGGCCGAGAGCCGCCTCCTGCTGGAGGGGGTGACGGTGGATTTCACCGACACCGCCGCCAAGACCGGCCTCGTCTTCCATGACCCCAAGGCCACGGCGTGCAGTTCCCACAGCCACGCCGTGCCGGCGGGCCTTTGAGCAGGGGCGACCCATGTCAGCGTTCGCGATGCAGAACGAACCGTCCGCCTTCGCGGAGGACGGCCTGCTCGCGAACGCGTTGCTGGGCGGCGGCTTGCCGGAGGAGGCCAACTGGCACTTGTGGCAGGCAGGCTTGTCCTACCATCTGGGCGAGGTGGCGGAGGCGCATCTGCGGCAGGCCGAGGCCATCGCGCCCGGCCATGCCGCGGTGCTCATCGGCCTCTACCGGTTCTATTTTTACAAGGGCCGGCTCGCCGAGTGCCTGGAGGTGGCGCGCATCTGCCTCGCCAAGGCGCAGCGCGAGACCAACCTGCCCGCGGACTGGCGCGACGTGGCGCCGGAGGACGCGCTGTTCGGCCGCTACGAGGAGCTGATGCCGCGCTTCTTCCTCTTCACGCTCAAGGGCTACGCCTATCTCAACCTGCGCCTCGGCAACCTTTCGGAGGGCCGCGCGGCGGCCGAGAAGCTGCTTCAGCTCGACCCCTCCGACAAGATCGGCGCGAGGGTCCTCATCGACGTTCTGAACCGGGCGGGCGCGGACGATGACTGACGCGATCGACGAGGCCATCGACTGGCGCGGGGCCGAGATCGCGTGCGGCGCCTGCGTCCACGACGCCTTGCGCGCGGAGGGCCGCTGCCGGCTGAAGCACGCCTGCGTCAACGACCGCTACGCCCGGCGCATCGACCGCTTCTTCAACTGGAATCCGGAACTGGCGAATACTTACATCCACCACGAGCATTTCGAGGTGCGCGCCATCGCGGCCAAGCACGCGGACGTGTTCCAGCTTCCTCCGCTGCTCGACGATCCGGAAGAGACGGTGCGATGGAACGCGGCACGGCGCCTGCCCAAGCGGCTGATCCTGCGCCTCAGGCAGGACCCGCACCGGGAGGTGCGCATCCGCATCGCCTCGCTCCTGGACGATGCCGAGCTCGTGCCGATGCTGAGCGACCCCGATTACTACGTGCGCATGGTGGTCGCGCGCCGGGTCGCCCCGCCGCTGCTGTCCCGCCTCATGGAGGACGAGGAGGTGGAGGTGCGCCGCGTGGTGGCGCAGCGCCTGCCGGCGGAATGGCTGCTGCGCATGGCGCAGGACCCGGCGGCGAGCGTGCGCCTGGAGGCGGCGCGGCGCCTCGCGCCGGACCTGCTCGCGCGGCTGAAGGACGACCCCGACTGGCGCGTGCGCTACGAGGTGGCGAGCCGCCTTTCGCCGGCGCAGCTCGGCGCCCTGGCCGAGGACAAGGACGTGATGGTGCGGGAGATGGCCCGCTCGCGCGGCGGCGTTCGTCCAGAGGCTGGAGAACTCGTGAGGGAGATGCCGAGATGAGCAACATCGTCCGCGACAGCGACGTGGTCGAGATCAGCGAGCCGCCGTACTTCTCCTTCGGCGAGAAGGTGAAGGCCAAGCGCACGATCCGCAATGACGGCACCTATGCGGGCAAGGAGATCGGCGAAATCCTCGCGAAGAAGGGCGAGGAGGGATACGTCGTCTCCATCGGCACATTCCTTCAGCAATTCTACATCTACGGGGTCGAATTCATGGAAAGCGGCAACCGTGTGGGGATGAAGAAGAAGGAGCTCGATCCCGTTGTTTCCCGCGACGAGGACATCGACCTGCCGCTGCCGAGCGTCGGAGGACTGTCGCGATGATGTTCGAACCCCGGACCCCCAGGTATCAGTGGGGGCAGAAGGTCAAGACGCTGACCGAGCTGCGCAACGACGGCGGCTATCCGGACGTGCCGGAGGACGCGGTGCTGGCGGCCGAGGGCGCAACCGGCGAGATCGTCCAGGTGGGCATGCACACCGACAGCAACACGCCGATCTATATCGTCGAATTCACCGAGCGGCTGGTGGTCGGCTGCCTCGAGGAAGAGATCGAGCCGGTGTGATGGGGGCATGCGATGACCGCAAGGGTGCTCGGCATGCCGGCGGGCGGCAAGGCCCAGCCCAACGACCTCGACAAGCGCCGGGTGGAGCGGGCGCTGAAGACGCGGCGCCGCTATCGCTACGTGGCGCCGGCGGTGCTGGCGGTGCCCGGCGGCTACCGCATCGAGAGCGCCTGCTGCTCGCGCAACATCGATCCGGAGGGCGGCATCGTCGACATCGCGTTGCTGCTGTTCGACGAGGCGGAGGGCGAATGGGACCTGTTCCGCAAGGACCACGGCAAGGGGCTGTGGGAATGGGAAAGCCGGCACCGGCGGCTCTCCGCTTTGCTCGACGTCCTGACCTTCGACGAGCATCGCAAGTTCTGGCAGTGAGCCCGCCCCGGCGGGCGTCATAGGGGAGTGGGAGAACATGGCGCTGAACGAAGAGGATCTCGGCGCGATCGCCGGCATGCTGGCGGCGCCGCCCGCGGACGGGCAGCTCTTTGCGGCTCTTCGCGCGCGCTTTCCCGCGCTTTCCTTCACCCGCTGCGACGCCTCCGACGTGGTGGAGGCGCCATTCGGCAGCTTCGGCGGCTACGACGTCCACCTCATGGACGGCCGCGACCACTGCGTGCAGCTGACCGACGATCCCGCCCGCGCCACCGGCATCGTCCTCGCCAAGAGGAGCGATGTGTCATGACCGAGCCCGCTCTGGCGGACGCCGATGCCGCCCCCGCGCTCGCCGAGGGGCGCTTCATCCCCCTGTCCGACCCTGACGTGACGACGGCCGAGCTCGCGGCGATCGACGCGGTGATCCGCAGCCCGCGCCTGTCCAGCGGGCCGGCGACGGAGGCGTTCGAGGCCGCCTTCGCCGCCTATGCCGGCCGCGCCTATGCGCTGGCGGTGCCCTCGGGCACGCTCGGCCTGCTGCTGGCGCTGAAGGCGTATGGCATCGGCGCCGGCGACGAGGTGGTGTGCTCGGCCTATTCGTTCCGCGAGACCACCCACGCGGTGAGCCTTGCCGGCGCGCGGCCGGTGTTCGCCGACATCGACTATTGGGCCGGCACGCTGGTGCCCGAAAAGGCCGAGGCGCAGATCACCGGCCGCACCAAGGCGATCGTCGCCGCCAACACCAACGGCCATCCCGCGCCGTGGGACCCGCTGCGCGCGCTCGCCGAGGCGCGCGGGCTGATCCTGATCGAGGATTCCACCGAGGCGATCGGCTCGCGCTACAAGGGCCGCCCCGTCGGCTCCTTCGGCGACGTCGCAGTGTTCGACTTCTCCCAGCCCGGCCCGCTGGTGTGCGGCGAGGGCGGCATGGTGGTGACCGACGACGTGGACCTCGCCATGGCCATGCGCCGGCTGCGGTCCCACCGGCTCGCGGAGCGCGCCTCGGTCGTGGTCACCATGAGCGCCGCCTATCAGGCGCCGATGAGCGACCTCACCGCCGCCCTCGGCCTCGCCCAGCTGGAGCGGATCGACGAGATCCTGGAGCGCCGCCGCCTCACCGAGCAGCTCTATTACCAGTACGTCCAGTCCTTCGAGGGCATCAAGGATCCCTATGTGGCGCCGGACGTCACCGAGGTGCACTGGTTCCTCTATCTGGTGCATCTCGGCACGCGCTTTTCCAAATCGAGCCGCGACGCCATCGTCGAGGACTTGGGCGTCGAGCGCGTGCAGGCGGCGGCCTATGCCAGCCCGCTGCATTTGCAGCGGCATTATCTCGACCTCGGATATCGCAAGGGCGACCTGCGTGTCACCGAGAAGGTGGCCGACCGGGCGGTGGCCCTGCCGTTCCACGCGCACCTGTCCGAGGACGAGATCGAGTTCATCGTCGCGACGATGAAGGATGCCTCGGTGAACGTGGGGGCGGGCGCCGCCATCTACTGAGGGCAAGACACAGCGGACCAAAAAGCACTTCAAGCCAAGATCACGGCAAGAGCCGATACAGACGGAGCAGGCAATGTCCACGGTAACACTCACAGTCCTCCCCTCCAGCAAGAGCATCGAGGTGCCCGAGGGCACCAATCTCTGGGCGGCCATTCGCGAGGTCGTGCCGACCTTGCCCGAGCAGAGCCCCGAGAATTGCGGCGACGCCGCCCACATCTTCGTGCTGGAGGGCCGCAAGGGCATCTCCAAGACCACGCGCGAAGAGAACGAGAAGCTCGACACGATCGTGGGCGTCGGGTCCAAGTCCCGCATCGCCTGCTTCGCGCAGGTGCTGGGAACCGAGGACGTCAAGGTGGAGCTGCTCGGCGAATTCTCAGGCTTCTGAAGCCTTTCCCTGCGGGGCGGCGCGCGGCGCCGCTCCCGCGCATCCGATGGAGTTGAGTGATGGACGCCAACAGTTTGGACGCCAAGGTTCTCGTTCACGCCCGCTTCGCGCCCGACGGCTCCGTGGTGGAGATCGGCGAGCGCCCGTCCGGGCTGACGCCGCAGGAGTGGTTCTTCTTCCTGCGGGAACATTCGGACGCCTCCTATTTCCAGGCGCTGTCCGGCGGGCGCGGCGTGTTCCGCATTCCCCGCGCGGAGTTCGACACGCTCAAGGCGTCGGTCGGCGCCAACGCCGCCTGAGGGCGGCGCTCAGCCGGCCGGCGCCGGCTCGGGCGTTGCGCCGCCGAGGCGGGAGGGATCGTATCCCTCCTCCTTCAGCACGCGGATCACGGCCGGGCGGGCCAGGAGCCGCCGGTAGTGGGCGAGCAGCGGCGGCGGCAAGGCGATGCCGGTCTTGTCGGCCCAGAATTCCACGTAGAACAGCACCGGGTCGGCGACGCTGTAGACACCGGTGACGAAGTCGCGGCCCTCCATCTGGCGGGCGAGCACGGCGAAGTTCTTCTCGACGATCAGCTGGCCCAGCGCCCGCACGCTCTCCTGCTCGGACTGCGCGCGCGAGAAGGCTTGCGTCGTGAAGATGCGCGCGAAGCCGTGGCCGTGGATGGTTCCCGCCACGTGGCTCATCACCTCGATCGCCCGCGTCTCCCCCTCCATGTCCTGCGGCCACAGCCGCCCGCGCGCGCGGGTCCGCCCGAGCCAATGGGCGATGGCCACCAGCTCGGTGAGCGCGCTGCCGTCCGGCCGCACCAAGGCCGGGATGGTGCCCTTGGGGTTGATGGCCAGGTAGTCCGGCTTGAAATTGTCGCCCGCCGGGAGGTTGACGACGTGCGCCTCGAAGATCTCGTCCAGCTCCTCGAGGAGGATGTGGATGCCGGTCGAGCACGATCCGGGGGTCATGTAGAATTTCATCGCCGCCATGGGAGCCTCCGCGCGGGCCGCCCGGTTCGGGCCGGCCCGGCACGCTTCATGCAAATATCGGCGCAACGGACGCTTTCGCCCTGCCGCGCACGCGAGCCACGCCGCGACCGTCGCATTCGCGACAGGACCCGCGCCGGCGGTGGGCGAAAGAGGACGCCCGGGAGCCTGAGGGAATGCAGCCTATGTCGGCGTCCGACATCGCGGTCTTCGCCATCTGCGAAGCGGAGAGCATCCCGCCTGGCGGCGCGAAGGCCTTCAGCCTGTCGCGGCTGATGGCCGACGGCGAGGCGCGCCCGTTCCGCATCGTGGTGGTGCGCGTCCGCCCGCGGCAGTTCGTCGGCTACGTCAATTCCTGCCCGCACGGCAAGGTGTGGCTCAACATCGGCGACGGCACCTTCTTCACGCAGGACAAGTCCCAGCTGAGATGCGGGCGGCACGGGGCGCGGTTCGACATTGCCAGCGGCCTGTGCGTGGAGGGGCCGTGCGCGGGGGCGAGTCTGGAGCCCATCCCGCTCGCCCTCATGGGGGCGGACGTGTGTGTGTGCGGCATCCC
This sequence comes from Xanthobacter luteus, assembly GCF_040049235.1. NCBI lineage: Bacteria > Pseudomonadati > Pseudomonadota > Alphaproteobacteria > Hyphomicrobiales > Xanthobacteraceae > Xanthobacter > Xanthobacter luteus. The sequence continues at coordinate 1,755,907 of NZ_JBDZDO010000001.1, read as the reverse complement.
GCTCGTGGAGGACGAGGACGGGCGCGGCTATGACGAGCACGACGAGACCATGGAAATCATGATCCATCCGGGCTGAGGCGAATGGCTCTTATGTCTGCTTCTTCGAGCACTGCCGCGATCGAGGCCGCCGAGCGCGCCGACTGTCGCTACTTCCTGTCCTATTCCGGCGTGAAGCTGCCCTTCAACCTGGTGGGGCCCATCCCCGCGGACGGGCTCGGCCACCGCAACACCTTCATCCGCGCCTATTACGACGCGGCCGGCCGGCTGTCGGGGTTCGAGAAGGTGGTCTATGGCGAGGTGGAGCTGACCCACAGCTACCTCTATCACGACACCGGCGCGCTGCGGCGCGCCGTGGTGGCGATGCTGGACGAGGAGCCGTCCGAGCTGCTGTACGACGAGGCGGGACGCCTCGTCGGCGGCGGCTGAGGGGGCGGGGATGACGGTTGCCCAATTGCTGGAAGCGCTCGCCGGGATGCCGCCCGAGGCGGTGGTTCTGATGGAGAATGGCGGCGGGCTCTCGCTGGTGAGCGCCCTCGATTTCGTCGCGGCCCAGGGGCCGGGCGCGCCGGCGGAGGTGATCCTCCTGCCGAACATGGAGGAATAGCGGCGCTTCGGGCGGCGCGGGAAGGACGAAGATGAGCGAGGCGAGTGAGCAGATCAGCATGTTCGAGCGCCTGGGCGGCGTCACGGTCATCGACCGCCTGGTGGAGGCGTTCTACCTGCGCATGGACACGCTGCCGGAGGCGGAAGGCATCCGCGCCATGCACCCGGACGATCTCGGCCCGATCAAGCAGGTGCTGAAGCGCTATCTCACCGAATGGACCGGCGGCCCGCAGCTCTACACGCCGCAGAAGGGCCATCCGCGCCTGCGCCAGCGCCACATGGGCTTTCCCATCGGCGATGCCGAGCGCGACGCGTGGCTCCTGTGCATGCGCGGCGCGCTCGACGAGACGGTGGGCGACGCGGCGGCGCGCGAGGCGATGTACGCCACCCTCGCCAAGCTCGCCGACTGGATGCGCAACACCGCCGGCAATCCCCACGACGCCGGCCACCGCCTCGGCAGCTGAAGGCAAGGCGAGCCGGCGGCGTTGGCCGCCGGGGCTCGATCCGCGCCGCGCGTTCACTGCGCCGGAGACAGGATGCCCTTCTCGGCGAACAGCGCCTGCAGCTCGCCGCTCTTGTGCATCTCGCGCACGATGTCGCAGCCGCCGACGAACTCCCCCTTCACGTAGAGCTGGGGGATGGTCGGCCAGTTCGAGAATTCCTTGATGCCCTCCCGGACATAGGGATCGGAGAGCACGTCGAAGCTCGCGAACGGCACGCCGACCTGCGCCAGCACCTGGACCACGGCGCCGGAGAAGCCGCACTGGGGCGCGGCGGGTGCGCCCTTCATGAACAGCACCACGTCGGCGCCGTCGATGATGGACTTGATGCGGTCACTGGTGCTGCCCATGGCAATCTCCTCGAAGAATGTGGGATGAGAAACAGGTTCGAACGCCGCGCGAGCGACCTCATTCGGGGGTGAGCGTCTCCAAGGCGAGGGCGTGGAGCACGCCGCCCATATTGCCCTTCAGCGCCGCATAGACCATCTGGTGCTGCTGCACCCGGCTCTTGCCCACGAAGGCCTGCGAGGTGATGCGTGCGGCATAGTGGTCGCCGTCGCCGGCGAGATCCACGATCACCACCTCGGCGTCCGGGAACGCCGCCTTCACGAGCTGCTCGATGTCGGCTGCTGCCATCGCCATCGTTTGGTCTCCCTCACAATCGCACCGTCTCATGCAAGGGCGAATCCAACCGCCGGCGCGGGCCGCGGGCCTGTCCCGGCGCCCCGGTGCCGCTGTGCCGGGCAGGTGCGGCGGGCCCAAGGGGGCGGCGGGTGTCGCACATGCGACAGGCCGGGCGGGGCCTGTTGGGGATGCGACGCGATCCGGCGCGGCGTTGGCTACCGTCGGAAACAGCGCCCCTGTGGCGCTGGGCGGGCGAGATGGACAAACGGCCCGGCTCTTGCTTCGCGTCGCCAGCCCAGTCGAGGAGCGCACATGAGCGACATGAGACAGAGGAGCCGGCGCGGGTCCCTCCCGCCCTTCGCCGTCATCCTCGGCACCAACGAAATCGCGTCCGCCGTGGCGGTTCACCTGTTCTGGGCCGGCTTTGGGGTGGTGATGTCCCACGACCCGATGCCGCCGGTCATCCGCCGGCGCATGGCGTTCCATGACGCGCTCTACGACGATGCGGCCAGCGTCGCCGGGGTGGTGGCGGCGCGCGTCGAGTCCAGCGTCGAGATCCGCGAGCGACTGGCCGCCGGCGCCGGGGTCCTGGTCACCGAGCTCGGTCTGCTCGATCTCATCGTCATCGGCGCCATCGACATCCTGGTCGATGGGCGCATGAACAAATACCAGGTGACGCCCGATCTGCGGCGCCTGGGCCGCCTCGCGGTCGGCCTGGGGCCCGGCTTTTCCAGCGACGTCAATTGCGACGTGGCGGTGGAGACCCGGCCCGGCATCGCCGGCCGGGTGATCACCGGCGGCGCCACCGCGCCGCCGGACGGCGTGCCGTCGAGCCTCGGCGGCCAGCAGGCGGCGCGCTTCGCCCGCGCCGAGGTCGCCGGCCGCTGGCACACGGCCATCGAGATCGGCACCCGGGTCTACAAGGACTTCATCATCGGCTATCTCGGCGCGGCGCCGGTGCGTGCGCCGTTCGACGGCATCGTGCGCGGCGTCGCGCGCGACGGCATCGAGGTGCCCCAAGGCGTGAAGCTCCTGGAGATCGACCCGCGGGGCCGCGCGGCCTGCTGGACCGGAATCGACAAGCGCGCCGGCGCCATCGCCAAGGGCGTCATTCGCGCTTTGGCCCGCCAGGCGGCGGAGCAGCCCACCCCGGGTCCACAGGTGCACCTCATCAAATGACCGGGACTGATGCCGCCGGGCAGCCCTTGATCGAGCTGCGCTTTGCCCCGGACACCATCAATTTCGGCGACCTGCCGGAGGAGATCGATGAGCTGCTGCAGCAGGGCGTGGTCGCCTACCGCAAGGACCGGGCGGCCGCCGACGCCCTGTTCCGCAAGGCGCTGGCAGCGGCGCCGCAGGCGCTGCCGGTGTATTTCTGCCTCTACAAGATCCACACCTATCAGGGCAATCTGGACGAGGCCCTGAGCGTCGCCCGGCGCGGCCTCGCGGAGGCGGCGCGCCAGGCGGGCTGGCCCGCCGACTGGCGCGCCTGGGCGCCCGAGCCGCCGGCCGCGGACGGGGCCGCGCGCTTCGCGCTCTATACGCTGAAGGCGCTGGCGTTCATCCATCTGCGGCGCGAGGAGCCGGCGCAGGCCGGCGAGATGCTCGACGCCCTGCGGGTGCTCGACCCGTCGGGCGCGGTCGGCTGGCCGGTGGTGGCGGAATTGGCCGCAGGCCTGCGCTGAGGCGCGGCAGCCCGGGCGCTTGCCTGCGTCATCCCGTCCAGGCCGGGCCCTGTGGCACCGCGCTTGCAAAGTCTTTCACACGAGACAGGAGCGGCAGGTCCGAGGCGGGGCAATACTTTGCCCCATCTCGGGAAAGGCCGAGGCCGCTCCGGCGAAAACCGACGGCCCGCACGCGGGCTGCTTCCGGCGGGCCCGGCGTCGCGCGAGCGGCCGGGCGGCCGGCGCCAGAAAGGCGGGAAGGACATGACGGAACACGACATCGCCACGGTGGCGTTCGATGCCGAGGCCATGACCGAGCGCGTCGTCGCGGCCCTGCGCACGGTCCACGACCCCGAGATCCCGGTGAACATCTACGACCTCGGCCTCATCTATCGCGTGGACTGGCTGACTCCCAGCTCGGTGGAGATCGACATGACGCTCACCGCCCCCGGCTGCCCGGTGGCCGGCCAGATGCTCGCCTGGGTGGAGGAGGCGGTGCGCACCCTGCCCGAGATCGCCGAGGTCAAGGTGAACCTCGTGTTCGATCCCCCGTGGGACCGCAGCCGCATGTCCGAGGAGGTGCAGTTGGAGCTCGGCCTGCTCTGATGGAGCCCCGCGTCATGGCAGATGAATATTTGGTCTGTCCGGTGTTGTATTTCGCGAAATACTGCGGGTGCTGGCACTTTACATGCATGAGTGCGGTGTTCGCCCAAGCGGCGCGCGACGGCGCCGGGCGAACGCCAACCCATGAGGGCTGCCATGATCGAACTGACTGCGAGCGACGCCCAGACCTTCTCCGCCTATCGGGCCGACCCGCCCGCGGCCCCCAAGGGCGCCGTTGTGATCCTGCCCGAGGCGCTGGACCTTGGCGAGGGTGTCCGCAAGATCGCCGACGGCTTCGCGGCGGAGGGCTATGTGGCGGTGGCCCCGGCACTCGCCGCCGAGGCCGACACCGAATGGACGCTGTCCGCCGTCCAGGCGACGGTGGATGCGGTGAAGGGCGCCGGCAAGGTGGCGGTGGTGGGCTATGACCGGGGCGGCTACCTCGCCTTTCTCGCCGCCAATGCGGTCGACGGCATCGCCTGCGCCATCGGCTATTACGGCGACGGCGTCGCGAGCGTTCAGCGCGGCAAGTGCAAGGTGCCGACCCTGATGCATTTCGGCGAGGCGGACGACGTGATCCCGCTCGCCGAGGTGACCCAGTTCCGTTTCGTGCGGCCGGACGTCAGCGCCTTCACCTATCCCGGCGCCGGCCACGGCTTCGCGACGGAAGGCGCGGCCGGCTTCGACGCCGAGGTGGCGGACAAGGCGCAGGCGCGTACGCTGACCTGGATCTCGCAATATCTGCAGGGCCAGCCGCCGGTGGCGATGAAGAATGCCGGCGCCTATGCGCTCGCGAAGGTGGACAAGAAGGCCAAGAAGAAGGACGCCGACATGGGTCCGCCCCTGGATTGACGGGGCGGCGCGATGCCGGCGCAGGCTTCGACCGCGCCGGCCGCATCCCGTCGTTCCGGCCGCGGCGTTCGCCCGGCGCCGTGCTTCCTTTCCTTGTCTTGCTTGGCGCCTGAGGGCCGGCCGGAGGGGCAGCGCCGCAGCGCGGAGGCCGTTGGAATGAGCGTGATCGAGCACGATTTCGGCGCCGAAAAACGCCGCAAGGTACGGCGCTTCCGTTCCCTGCTCGGCCTCGACGCTCTGCACGAGCAGAATGTGCGGGCCAATCCGCTGCCCTATCTCGAACGCGCCAGCGAGCGCATCTTTCAGCTGGAGCGCGCATTGTTCGAGGCGGCGCTCGCGGGACGGCCGGACGCCGGGGCGGCCAAAGCGCCCGGCGCCACGGTGGTGGTGGATGCGGGCGAATATGCCCGCCTCAAGGCCTGCCACGCCGCGGTGGAGCAGGCGCTCGCCGCGCTCTGCGCCGATGCCGAGGATGACGGCGCTCCCTGAGGGGCCTCGCGCGGCTCAGTGGGGCTTGCGCGGCTCCCAGAGATAGAGGTCGCCCCACGGGCTCTTCGCCAGGTGCTCGAAGCCGAGGCTCGGCAGCAAGGCGGCGAGGTCGAGGGCGTTGCCGGCGCGCACGCTGAAATAGATCGGCGCGCGCCCCTCCTTGAGCGGCGCGAGCAATGCGGGCACGAGGTCCGCCGCCGCGGCCTCCGGCGCCAGCGCGGCATAGGTGACGTGCAGCGCGGGGCTGTTGCGGAAGCCCCACTCGAAGGTGTCGCGCCGCGCCAGGAGCGCGCCCTGCACGGCGCCCCCCGCGTCGAACGCCACCTGGGTGAAGCCGGACGAGAGCGAGGCCATCAGCTCGGAAAGCACGGCCTCCTGCTCGCGCTCGCTTTCCAGCGCGAACGGGATCTGACCGGCGGCGTCGCGCACGAAGGTCCAGATGCGGGGCATGTCGCCGAGGGTGGCGACAGAAGGCGGTGCGGCGCTCATGGTGGCCTCGACAATGGGATGAACAATAAATCTATTGTATTCCTGCGTGACTGGTCGGGCAACGTCGGATAGTCTTCAAATAATCCTGCGGTGGTGTCCGGAAATCGACGCGCGCGGCGCGCGCCGTGTGGCATTCGCGACGCGGGCCAGCCGCAAGATGAAGACGCGTGCGCGGCCGGTACTTTGGCAAGCTCCTTGCTGCGTCGGGGCGGACGGGCGGGGGAAGAGGCTCCGCGCCCGGGGAGGCGCGGCATGACGGCGGGCTATTTCGTGGATTGGGATGGCAACGTGCGCAGCGTCGAGGATCCGGGCGGCGGCTATCTGTGCGAGGCCGACATGGTGGCGCGCTATGTGGCGATCACCACCCCGACCGGCACGCTGGTGCACGAGGCGACCTGCTATCGCAGCCTCGCCGACATCGAGAAGGCCGGCATCAGGGCCACCCTGGTGCCCGGCTCGCACCCGTGGGGCCGCAAGGCGGACGGCTTCTGAGGGGGCATCGCGGCCCGCACTGCGCAAGGCGATCGGCGGAAGGAGATAAGGACCATGCTCCCCACCACCATCCTCGTGGACGAGGCGCCCTGCTGCGTGGTGCGCCCCAACGACCCGAAGGCGTTGAACCGATTCCTGCGCAATGGGCGGGGCTATCTGCTCGCGGGACGGCCGGACGGCAGCATCACCCACCGCCAGGCGACCGAGGAGGAACTCGTCCGATGGCGCAGCGCCCTCGCTTTGCACCAGGCGTGGGGCGGCGCGGACGAGGATTTCTTCGGCGTGCCGCTTTAGCGCGCGATGCAATCCTTTGGAACCGCGTCGCGGTTTCGGAGGCCCCAAGGGGATCGGCCCGAAAGGGCGTCGGCATCGCTTCCGGCCCTTTGGCGGCAGGATGCCGGCGTCGGGCTCACTCGGCCGCGGGCCGCTCGTCGTTCGCGGGCGCGGGAGGGGTGGGGGGCTCGGCCGGCGGGATCGCCTCGAACTCCAGCTGCTCCAGCCGCGTGCCGCGCCGGGCGATCTTGTCGGCGGAGACCAGCACCTTGGCCACGTCGTCGCCGGCCTGGGCGAAATGCCGGCCGAGGTCGCCGACCCGCTCGCGCAGGCGCGCCACGTCCTCCACCAGCGCCCCCACCTCGGCGCGGATGCGGTCGGCCTGCGCGCGCATGCGCGCATCCTTGGCGATGGCCTGAACCACCTGGATCGCCAGCATCAGCAGCGAGGGCGAGACCAGCACCACCCGGCGGCGGAACGCCTCCTGCACCACCGCGTCGAAATGCTCGTGGATCTCGCCGAAGACGGATTCGGAGGGCACGAAGACGAGGGCGATGTCCTGGGTCTCCCCCGGCACCAGATAGCGCTCGGCCACGTCCCCCACATGCTTCAGCAGGTCGGCGCGCAGACGCTGGCCGGCGGTCTTTCGCACCTCGGCCGTCGTCGCCTCGCGGAACAAGGTGACGCTCTCCAGCGGGAACTTGGCGTCGATCAGCAGCGGGCGCGGGTCCCCCGGCAGGAACACGGCGCAGTCCGGCCGGCGTCCGCCGGCGAGCGTGTACTGGAAGGCGAAGCTGTCGCGCGGCAGGCCGTCGGAGACGATGGCCTCCATGCGCGCCTGCCCGAAGGCGCCGCGCGCCTGCTTGTTGGCGAGCGTCTGGCGCAGCGAGATCACCTGGGAGGACAGGTCGGACAGGCTCTTCTCCGCCTGCTCCACCATGGCGAGGCGTTCGGCGAGCCGGGCGAGGCTCTCGTGGGTGGCGCGGGCGGCGCTGCTCATGCTCTCGCCGAGCCGGTGGGAGGTGGCGTCGAGCCGCTCCGCCACCGCGCGGGCGAGCTCGCCCTGGCGGTGGGCCAGCACCTCGCCCATGGACTGCACGCGCCCCGACGTCTCCGCCTGGATGCGCGCCAGATCGCGCAGCCGCCGTTCCAGCTCCTGCGCCCGCATGGCCTCCTGCGCGTCGGCCACGGCGCGGGCGCGGGACTGCCGCCATGCGGCGAGGAGCAGTGCCAGCAGGAGGCCGGCCACGGCCACGCTCGCGGCTGCGAGGGCTTCGGCCAAGGTCACGGGCCGGCCGCCCAGGATGAAGAGCACCTCGGACATGGTGTTGTTCTAGCGCGATTCCAGCTCGGAACAAAGTGTGAACATATTGACCGCGCGCACGGCATCGCTTATCTCGCAGAAATGTCCATCCGGCCCATCCTCATCATCCCCGAGCCCAAGCTGCGCGCCATCTCCCGGCCGGTCGAGAAGATCGACGGCGAGATCCGCAAGCTGGTCGAGGACATGTTCGAAACCATGTACGACGCGCCCGGCATCGGCCTCGCGGCGATCCAGGTGGGCGTGGAAAAGCGCGTCGTCACCATCGATACCGCGCGCGACGGCGAGGACAGCAAGCCCATCGCCCTGATCAATCCCGAAATCATCGCCGCCTCGGACGAACTGTCGGTATATAGCGAGGGCTGCCTGTCCATCCCCGACTTCTACGAGGAGGTGGAGCGCCCGGCCCGCGTCGCGGTGCGCTTCATGGATCTCGAGGGCAAGGTCCGCGAGGTGGAGGCGGACGGCCTGCTCGCCACCTGCGTCCAGCACGAGATCGACCACCTGAACGGCGTGCTGTTCATCGATCACCTCTCCAGGCTCAAGCGCGACCGCGTGATCAAGAAATTCACCAAGCAGGCCAAGCGCGAAGCCGAAGGCTGACGGCCGGTGCCCGTCGCCGCGCCGCAGCGGACGAGACCAACATGCGCATCGTCTTCATGGGCACGCCGGAGTTCGCCGTGCCCACCCTCACCGAGATCGTCGCGCGCGGCCACGAAGTCGCGGCGGTCTATACCCGCGCGCCGGCGCCCGCGGGCCGGCGCGGGCTCGACCTCACGCCCTCGCCCGTCCATCGGCTGGCCGAGGGCTTCGGCATTCCGGTGCGCACCCCGCGCACCCTGCGCCCGCCGGAGGAGCTCGACGCCCTCCGCGCGCTGGCGCCGGAGGTGGCCGTGGTGGTGGCCTACGGCCTGATCCTGCCGCAGCCGATCCTCGACGTGCCCGAGCACGGCTGCCTGAACCTGCACGGCTCGCTGCTGCCGCGCTGGCGCGGGGCGGCGCCGATCCAGCGCGCCATCATGGCCGGGGACAAGGAGACCGGGATCGCCGTCATGCGCATGGAGGCGGGGCTCGACACCGGGCCGGTGGGCCTCATGGAGCGCATCCCCATCGGCCCCGACATGACGGCGGGCGATCTGCACGACCGCATGATGGTCCTCGGCGCCGACCTCATGGCCCGCGCGCTCGCGGCGCTGGAGCGCGGCGCGCTCGGCTTCACGCCGCAGCCGGCGGAGGGCGTCGCCTACGCCGCCAAGATCGAGAAGGCGGAGACGCGCATCGACTGGTCGCGCCCGGCGGGCGAGGTCCACGATTGCATCCGCGGGCTCTCGCCGTTTCCCGGCGCCTGGTTCCCGCTCGGGGCCGATGAGGCGCGGGTCAAGGTGCTGCGCGCGACGCTGGCGGACGGCGCGGGCGCCCCAGGCACGGTGCTCGACGAGCAGCTCACGATCGCCTGCGGCACGGGCGCGGTGCGGCTCGTGGAGGTGCAGAAGGCCGGCAAGCAGCCGGTGGGCGCGCAGGCGTTCCTCGCCGGCACCAAGGTGCCGCCGGGAACCCGGCTCGCTTGACGGCGCGCCCCGCCCGCGCGCTCATCGCCGATGCCCCGCTACAAGCTCACCATCGAATATGACGGCACCCCGTTCTGCGGCTGGCAGGTTCAGGCCGGCCTGCCCACCGTGCAGGGGGTGCTGACCGAGGCGTTCGCGCGCTTCTGCGGGGAGGAGGTCACGGTCGCCGGCGCCGGGCGCACCGATGCCGGCGTCCACGCCACCGGGCAGGTGGCGCATGTGGACCTCGCGAAGGCCTGGCGGCCCGACCAGGTGCGCGATGCCATGACCGCGCAGCTGCGCCCCCATCCCGTGGCGGTGCTGGCGGCGGAGCTGGTGCCCGAGGGTTTCGACGCGCGCTTCTCGGCGGTGAAGCGGCACTATCTCTACCGCCTGGTGAACCGGCGCCCCGACCTCGCGCTCGACCGAGACCGGGCGTGGCGGGTGCCGAAGCGGCTCGACGCCGCGCGCATGCACGCGGCCGCGCAGCGGCTCCTCGGCCGGCACGATTTCTCCACCTTCCGCGCCGCCGAATGCCAGGCCGCCTCGCCGGTGAAGACGCTCGACCAGCTGGACGTGACGCGGCAGGGCGACGAGATCCGCATCGTCACCTCGGCGCGCTCGTTCCTGCACCACCAGGTGCGTTCCATGGTGGGCTCGCTGGTGCGGGTCGGCGAGGGGGTCTGGAGCCCGGACGACCTCGAAGCCGCGCTCAAGGCCGCCGACCGCACGCGCTGCGGGCCCATGGCGCCGGCCTGCGGGCTCTATCTGGTGGGCGTGAGCTACGGCGGCGAGGGCGCCGGCGCGCCCTGAGCGAAAGCCCTGCTGCGGCCGGTCAATCTCTCGTCAACCATCGCCGCTCCCCTGGGGGAACGTCTGCCCGCCTGGGGCATTGCCTATGGACGGGGAGCGCCGACGCACCGGGAGCGAAGCGATGGGCCTTGCGTTCAGCTTCAGAATGACCTGCAGGCCCAAGGGCCTCCGGCCGAGCATGTTCTTAGTCGCGCACCCCGCCTCCGCCGCGCCGTGCGGGTGGATCTTCTTCGACGGCAACGAGCATCACTGCGAGGGTGAGGAGGTGTCCCTGATCCTGCCCGGGGGCTCGCTCTTTCCCGCCGAGGGGCTGTTTTATGACGGGTTCGCAGAGGCGGAGGCGGCGGCCGACCGGCTCAACGATCACAGCCCCTGCTTCGACCGGCCGTGGAAGCCGGTCCCCGGGGAGGTCTTCGCAGGCGAGCATGCGCAGGCGGGGCGGCCGGGCGAATCCGCCGCCCCGCCGCGGGCGCTCAGATGGCGGCGTTGATCCACTGCACCAGCTTCGCCTTCGGGGCGGCGCCCACCTGGCGCGAGGCGATCTTGCCGTCCTTGAACAGCAGCAAAGTGGGAATCGACATGATGCCGTACTTGGAGGCGGTATGGGGGTTCTCGTCCACGTTCAGCTTGACGATCCGGATCTTCTCGCCGAGCTCGCCGGACACCTCGTCCAGGATCGGCGCCACCATGCGGCAGGGACCGCACCACTCCGCCCAGAAGTCGACAATCACCGGCGCGGACGACTTCAGCACGTCCTCGTCGAAGCTCTGATCGGAAACCTTTTCCACGGCCATGGCACACCTCGTAGGGGCGAAGAGGGTAAAATACCCGATGTTGTTGCCGAACGTAGGAAGCCACTCCCCATCCCGTCAAGGCGCGTCACGCCGAGGTGAGCCCAAAAGGCGGGACAGTGCGGCATCGAGGGCGGATTGCGGCACCGCCACCACGGCCGGGCGGGCGGTGTAGACGAGGCGCGCCGCGATCGGCCGGCCGGGCAGCGCGCGGGCGAGCAAGGCGGCATAGGCGGCGAGCTGGGCGAGGTGGGCCCCGTCCACCGCGGCAAGGGTTTCCGGCGGATTGCGGTCGGTCTTGAAGTCGGCGAGCAGCACCATCGCCTCGCTCACCACCAGCCGGTCGAGCCGCCCGTTGACCGCGTACCGCTCCCCGTCCGGACCGGAAAGCCACCCGATCACAGGCACTTCCGCCAAGCTGTCGGCGCCGAACAGGTCCGCGAGCGGCGCATGGCGCAGCACCCCGAGCGCCTCGGCGAGGAGGCTATCCTGATCCGCGGCCGCAAGGCCCGGGGCGGCATGGGCGAGGAAGCGCAGGCCGGCGGCGTCGCGCTCCGGGTCGGGGATTGCCGGCAGGGCGGCGAGCAGGCGGTGCACGAGATCGCCCCGCACCAGCGCCGAAAGGGAAGGTGATTCGCTCGCCTTTCCAACAGCTTCCGGCAAGCGGGGCGGGCCGGTCCGCGAGGGGCGGAGGAGGCGCAAGGCAGGCTCCGGCGGCAGCGGTCCGAAGCCGGCGGGCGCGCCCGCGGGCGGCGTCTGCGGGGCGGCCTCCGGTGCCCCGGAGGCGAAGCCGAGGCCGGGCCCCCGGCGCCAGCGCAGCACCGGGCCGTCGAAGCCAAGGGCCTGGCCTTCAACGGATTCTTCCGCGAGGGCGTCGCGCACCAGATCGTACCAGCAGCCCTCCGGCCGGGCGTGGGCCTTGCCCTTGCCGGGCTGGCGGGTCTCGGCGCCGCACACCACCAGCGCGTCCTCGGCGCGGGTCAGCGCCACATAGAGGAGGCGGCGATATTCCTCCTGCTCGCGCGCCGCTTCCCGCGCTCTTGCCGCGCCGATGACGCGGCTATCCTCGCTCTTGCGCGGCGCGAGCACGGGTATGGCCGCGCCGGCGCCGGACGCGACCTTCAGAAAGCCGCCCTCGGTGCGCGGCTTCGGCAGGTCCACCGTGTCGGCGAGGATGACGAGCGGCGCCTCGAGCCCCTTGGCGCCGTGGACGGTCATGACGCGCACCTCGTCGCGCTCGCCCTCCATGTCGCGCTTCACCTCAGCGCCGCCGCGGCGCAGGAAGGCGAGGAAGCCCGGCAGGCTCGCCGGCTCCCACTGCTCGTAGGTGCGGGCAAGCGTCATGAATTCCGAGAGCGCGTCCGCCGCCTCCGGGCCGAGCCGGGCGAGGAAGGCGCGCCGGCCGCCGTCGCGGCCGAGCACGCCGGCAAAAAAGTCGAACGGCCGCAGCACCAGCGCCGCCGCGCGCCAGCGCGCCAGCCGGGCAAGCGCGTCGGCCAGGCGCGCGTCGGTGCCGGCGCGCGCTTCCAGCGCGTGCGCAAGGCGGCCCGGCCGGCCGGGGCACCAGGCGGTCAGATCGTCGTCGGAAAAGCCGAACAGCGGGCTCTTGAGCACCGTGGCCAGAGCGAGGTCGTCGTCGGGCGAGAGCAGCGCGTCGGCGAGCGCCATCAGGTCCATGGCGGCGATGTGCTGGGCCACCACGAGGCGGTCCGCGCCGGCGACGCCGACGCGCGGGTCGCCGAGCTCTTTTAGCGCCCGGATCACCGCCTCGAAGATCCGGCCGCGCCGGCGCACCAGGATCAGCACGTCGCCCGCCTTCAGCGCCCGCCCGCCGCGCGAGGGCACGGTGAGGCCCTGCGCCACCGCCGCCCGGACGAAGCGGGCGATGCGGGCGGCGAGGGCGCTCACCGGGTCGTCGGTCGGCACCGCGTCGAGCGGCCGGCGCCAGTCGTCCGCCTCGCGCGCGCCGTCGGCGGGCTCGGGCTTCGGCTCGGGCGCGGTGGTGGGCCACAGCTCCACCAGGGCCGGCGCGTCGGCGCGGATCGGCGCGTGGGCCGGGGCGATGTTCTCCAGCGTCAGTCCGGCATGGGCGGAGGGCGCCTTGAACACCGCGTCCACCGCCTCCAGCACCCCCGGCGCGGAGCGGAACGAATGGGGCAGCTCCACCCGCGCGAAGCGCGCCGCGCCGGCCTTGCCGGCGAAGGCGGCGCGCATGCCGCCGAAGGCCGCCGGCTCGGCGCCCTGGAACGAGAAGATGGACTGCTTCTCGTCGCCCACCACGAACACCGTGCGGGTCACGCCCTCGCGCGCGCCGGCGCCGGAGAAGAAGTCGGAGGTGAGGCCCTCCACCACCTTCCATTGGGCCGGGCTCGTGTCCTGCGCCTCGTCCACCAGAACGTGGTCGATGCCCTGGTCGAGCTTGAAATGGACGAAGGAGGCGGGCACCGCATTGAGCAGCTCCGACGCCTTCAGCACCAGATCGTCGAAGTCGAGCAGCCCGCGCGCCGCCTTCGCCGCGCGGTAGCGGGCGCAGATCTCGGCGCCGAGCGTGTGGGCGGCGAGCGTGCGCTCCAGCACCAGCGCGCCGCGCAGCTCTTCCTGGAGCGCGGCAAGGCGCGCCTGCTCGGCGAGCAATTGGGCGGCAAGGCCCGGCTCGGCCGCCGCCGCGCCTTTGGTGAGGAGCGCGGCGCGCGGCTCGTTCTTGTCGGTGAAGAACACGTCGAGAAAAGCGGCGAGCGCCTCGCCGTCGCTCTCCGCCTGCGCCGCCGCGCGCAGCGCCGCGGCGCGCTTCTGGTCGTTGGCGCTGCCGGCCGCGGCGATGGCGTCGGCCGCGCCTTGCCAGGCGCCGCGCGGCAGATGGGGGCTGTCGAGCATCGCCGCGCGCACGCCGGCGCTGGTGGCCTGCGGCGGCAGGTCGAGCACGCCGGCGAGCGCGTCCCGGCGCGCGGCCTCGTCCGGCCCCAGCGCCTCGATACCGGCGCGCTGGGCCACCGCCGCCTCGAGCATGGCGGTGAGGCCCGGATCGGACATTTCCTCCAGCAGGCGGAACAGAGCCCGCCCGAGCCGGCCCTGCGGCTCGCGCGCCGCCTCCACCACGAGGTCGGCGCGCAGGCGCGCCATGATCTCGGCGCGGCCGGCATCGTCCAGCTCGCGGAACCCGGCGGCGACCTGCGCCTCGAACGGGAAGCGGTGCAGCAGCGCGCCGCAGAACGCGTGGATGGTCTGGATCTTCAGCCCGCCCGGCGTCTCCAGCGCCGCCGCGAACAGGCGCCGGGCGCGGGCGCGCAGGCCGGGCGTCACCGGCCCGCCATGGGCGGCGGCGATGGCGGCGTCGAGCGCGGCGTCATCGAGGCCGACCCAATCACTGAGCGTCTTCAGCACCCGGTTCGCCATGTTGGCGGCGGCGGCCTTGGTATAAGTGAGGCACAAGATGCGCCCCGGCGGCGTGCCGGCGAGCAGCAGGCGGACCACCCGGCGCGCCAGAACGTGGGTCTTGCCCGAGCCGGCATTGGCCGAGACCCAGGCGGAATGCTCCGGCCGCGAGGCCAGCTCCTGCCGGCGCGTCGCTTCCGCGAAGGGGCCGCGCGCGGCGGGATCGGGGGCGGGCGGGCTCATTCGTCCTCCTCCCCGCTCAGCGCCCATTCGCGCACGCGGGCGAGATGATCGTAGTCGCCGAACCGCCCGCGCCACTGGGGCGCGGAGAGCGAGCGATAGCCCTGCGCCGGATCGTCGAACGCGGTGAGCAGCATGGTGAGGCCGGAAAGGGCGTCCTCCGCCAGCTCCCCGGCGCTCTTCTTGCCGGTGATGGGCTTCACCTCGCCGCCCGCCGCGCCGCCCTTCAGCTCCACATAGGACAGGTCCGCCACCTCGGCGGCGGGCAGGTCGCGGAAGCCGCCGCGCCGCGCCATGGCCGCCTCCAGCGGCAGCTGGGGCGAGAGCGCGGCCGCCTGCTTGGCGCTCGGGGCGGTGCCGGTCTTGAAGTCGAGGATGGAGACCCGCTGGTCGGTGCGCAGCTCGATGCGGTCGGCGCGGGCGGCGAGCTCGAACGGGCCGGCGGGAAGGTCGATCAGGGTGCTGCCGGAGATCTCCGCCGCCACCCGCTCGAGGGCGGGGCGGCGTTCGCGCTCGAAGGCGACGAGGAAGGCCGCCGCCCGCTCGAAGCGCGCCCACCACAGCGCATGCTCGGCGCCGAACGCCTCCAGCGGGCGGAACGCCGCGCGTCCCGCCTCCAGCAGCCAAGCGAGGGCGTCGGGCGGCAGCTCGCGCGGGAAGTCGCGGGCGAAGGCGCCCACCGCCGCGTGCAGCGCGCTGCCGCGCTCGGCGCCGCCGGGCGGCGCGTCCAGCGGGTCGAGCACGGCGAGGCCGAGCACGTGGCGGGCGAAGATGGAATAGGGATCGCGCAGCAGGGTCTCGATCTCGGTCACCGTCAGGCGGCGCGGGCGCAGCGCCAGCGGCGGCGCCGGGGCGGGGCGGGCGAGGCGCGGCACCGGCGGGGCGCTATCGAGGCCGGCGGCGATCTTGCGCCAGAGCGCGCCGCGCGCGGCCGCCTCCTGCCAGAGCGCGGCGCCCGCCACGGTGCGCAGACGCTGCACGAAGCGCGAGGGCACGCTTTGCGCCCCGCCGACCTTGGCCGCGAAGGAGAGCACCACCTCGGGCGCCGCGAAGCCCTGCGCGAAGTCGTGGGCCGAAAGGCCGATGCGCCGCTCCGGCAGATCGAGCCCGAGTTCCGCGCGCATGGGGCGGCTGAGCCAGGGGTCGGTCTCGGGCAAAGCCGGCCAGGTGCCGTCCACCAGGCCGCCGAGGATCACGCGGTCGAAGGCAAGCAGGCGCGCCTCCAGCGGCCCGAGGATGCGCAGGCGCGCGGCTCCCGGTTCCGCGGCGCGCGGGCGCACCATGGCGTCGCACAGCAGGGTGACGGCGGCGTCCGCATAGTCGGACAGGGAAAGGTCGGGCCCGTCCGCCGCGCCGGCGGCGATCTCGAGGAACGCGGTGGCGAGCGCGGCCTCGGCGGGATCGTCCGCCTCCGGGTCGAGCGGCCCGGCCACCGCCTCCACCGCGGCGCGGTGGGCGGCGACGAGGTCGGCGAACGGCCGCGGCGTGCGGCCGGCCAGCGCGAGCAGAGGCGCCATCGCCTCGGCGAGGCGGCGGGCGAGGTCGCGGGCGGCGGCAAGCGCGGCCGCGCCGACGCGGCGGCGCGGGTCGCGCGGGTGCAAGGCGGCGGCGTCGAAGCCATCGAGGGCGGCGCGGAGCCCGCCGGCGCCGGGGCTCGGGCGCGGGCCGCGCAGCACCGCCAATTCCAGCGCCGCCAGCGCCTCGGTCTTGTCCGCCGCGGCAAGGCCGAGGTGCGCGCGCGGATGGCAGAGCAGGGCGAACAGCGGCACCGGCGCGAGATCGGCGGCGGCGGCGGAGGCCACCAGGCGGGCGAGCCGGCCCATGGCGGTCTCGGCCAGCGGCGTGCCGGCGGAATCGTCCACCTTGACGGCGAACCGCTCCAGCTCGGCGGCGACGCGCCGGGCGAGGTCGCGGTCCGGGGTCACGAGGGCGCAGGTCTCGCCCGGCCGCTCCAGGCTGTCGCGCATGAGCAAAGCGAGCGCGAGCGCCTCCTCGCGCGGGTCTTCCGCCTCCACCACGGTGATGCCGGCCATGGCCCCGGCGCGCGCGGCGGGCGGCAGGCGCGCGTCGAGCCGGGCCCAGGCGTCCGAGGTCTCCGCCTGCCGCAGCGCCTCGCTGGCGAGCAGATCGCGCGCGGGGCGCGCCGGGGCGGCGAGCGGGACCACGTCGCGCCGCGCCACCTCGAGGAAGCCGATCAGGCGGGCGAGGCCGTATTGCGGATGGTCGGGGGCGCCGTCGTCGGGCTCTGCCAGGCGGTCGAAGGCGGCGTCCTCGGCCATCAGGTCGAGGCCGGGCAGCACCACGGCGCCGAGCGGCAGGCGCGAGATCGCCTTGAGCAGGCGCGCGGTGGCGGGCAGCGAGCCGGTGGAGCCGGCGGCGATCACCGGCCCCGCTTCGGCGCCGAGCGCGGCGAGGCGCTGGGCCTCCGCCGCCACCAGCGCGTCGCGCCGCACCGCCGGTTCCACCCGGCCGGTCTCTGCGAGGTGGGCGGAAAGGCCGGCGCGGGCGATGCGCAGGAAGTCGAGGCTGAGCTCGAAATAGGGGTCGTGCTCGCGCGGCACGAGGGTGGCGAGGCGGTCGAGGCCGACGCCGGCGGTGGTGAGGTCGTCGAACAGGTGCGCCAGCGCGTCGGCGAGGGCGAAGGTGGCGGCCGGCCCCGCCGCCACCGCCGCCGCGCCGGTGCCTTCGGCGAGCGCCGCGCGCCAGCGCGCCACCAGCGCCGCGAGCGCGATGCGCCGCGCCGTCGGGCTCATGGCGTGGGGCGCGGCGAGCAGCGGGGCGTCCTCGGAGAAAGCGAGGGCGTCCTCGTCCACGTCGCCGAGCGGCACGATCTTCGGCAAGAGCAGCGCCGTCCCGCCGGCGGCGTCGAGCAGCGCCTCGGCGAAGGCGCGGCAGGCGCGCCGGGTGGGCAGGAACACGGTGGCGCGGGCGAGCGCCAGCGGGTCGCCGCGCGGCGCGAAGCCCTCCACCACCGCGCCGTCGAGCAGCCCCTGCGCCAGCGCGGGCAGGAAGGCGGTGGAGGCCGGCAGGGTCAGCACCCGGGGCATGGGGCCTCCGCGAGAGCCGGATCCGCCCATACTGAATCGTCCGGCGATTCAGTATGGGCGGTGACTCCGTCTCTATTCAATGAGTAGAGCGCGCGCCGATCAGCCTGCACCGCAAGCTGATCGGACGACGCGTTCCCTTTTATCGATTTTCGAGGGCGATTCACCGATCAAATTGCGTGCGTTTGATCGGATCGCGCTCTAGTCGCTGGAGCGCCGGATCGCGTCCTCGGCGCGGGGGATGGCATCCGGCGTGCCCACGTGCATCCAGATGCCCTCGAGGCGGATGCCGTGGAGCCGCCCGGCGCCGGCCGCCCGGTCGAACACCCGGTTGAGCGAGAACGGCGCCTCGTCCATGCCCGCGAACAGCGCCGGCGCGAGCACCGCGGCGCCGGCATAGACGAACGGCGCGACGTGGCGCTCGCCGCGCCGCTCCAGGCGGCCCTCGGTGTCCATGGTGAAGTCGCCGAGCCCGTCATAGCCGATGGAGAGCGCGCTCGCCGCCACCAGCAAGAGCGCGTCCATGCGCGCCGGGTCGAAGGTCTCGCACAGGCGCGGGATGTTGGCCCTGAGGCCCTCGATCCAGATGGTGTCGGAATTGATCGCCAGGAACGGCTTGCCGCCGAGGCGCGGCAGCGCCCGCACCACCCCGCCGCCGGTCTCCAGCAGCAGGTCGCGCTCGTCCGAGACGAGGATGCGCGGCGACCCCTGGCGGCGCGCGAGGTGCGCCTCCATGAGGTCGGCATGGTGGTGCACGTTGACGATGGCGGTGCCGATGCCGGCCTCGGCGACGCGGTCCAGCACGCGGTCGAGCAACGTGCGCCCGTCCACCTTCAGGAGCGGCTTCGGCACGGTGTCGGTCAAAGGGCGCATCCGCGTGCCGAGGCCGGCGGCGAGCACCATGGCGGTATCGATGCGCGTCACGGGGGAAGGTCCCTCACTGGGTCGGGTCTCAGGCACTGTCTCTTGCGGCGTCCCTTGCGGGGTCCTGGACGAGGTCCTGGACGAGGTCCTTGGGCGGCAGCACGGCCTCGTACCAGGTCTTCAGCGCCCGCAGGTCCGGATGGCCGAGGCTGCGCGCCAGATGGCGCCGGATCCGCGGCAGGTGCTTCAGGTAATGGGGCTTCCCGTCGCGCCGATCAAGCCTCGTGAAGATGCCGAGGATCTTGCTCGCCCGCTGCGCGCCCATGGTGGCGTAGGAGCGGGCGAAGGCGCGGGTGTCGAAGGCCGGGTCCTGGGCGCGGCGCGCCTTCACGTAGTGGCTGACGAGGTGCAGCTCCAGCGCCTCGGGCACGTCGACGCGCGCGTCCTGGGTGAGCGAGACGAGATCGTAGGCGGCCGGGCCCAGCACCGCGTCCTGGAAGTCGATCAGCCCCACCTTCCGCAGGCCCTCGCGCGCTTCGAGCCAGATCAGATTGGGCGAGTGGAAGTCGCGCAGCACCCAGGTTTTCGGCTCGGCCAGCACCGGCACCAGCGCGCCGCGCCAGAGCAGGCGGTATTCCTCGCGCACCACCGCGTCCACCGGCCGCTCGCGGGCCGGCAGATACCAGTCGAGCATCAGATCGAGCTCGGCCAGGAAGGCGTCCTTGTCGTAGCGCGCCAGCGCGTGGTCGACGCGCGGCACCACCGGCAGCAGGCCCGGCAGCACGCGCCCGTGCAGCTCGGCCAGCAGCTCGACCGCGAGCTCGTAGCGTTCCCTGACCGGGGCGGGCGGATTGCCCTCCGCCACGCCGACATTGCCGAGATCCTCGATCACCAGCAGGCCGGCATCGAGGTCCGCGGCCTCGATCAGCGGCGCCGACAGGCCCTGGGCGATCAGCGCCCGGTCCATGGCGACGAACGGCCGGATGTCCTCGGCGAGGTGCACCAGCCGGCTGTAGGGCAGGCCGCGCGCCACCGGCGGACCGTCCGGCTGGGGTGGGGCGTTCATGAGGATGGCGCTGCGCCCGGGCAGGATCAGCCGGGTGTAGGAGCGCGCCGAGGCGTCGCCCTGCAGGAAGCGCCGCTCGGCGTCGCCGAAGCCGCTGGCCGCGATTAGATCCTCGGCCAGGGCGAGGCGCTGGAGGCGGGCGCCGACCGCGCCGTAGCCGGTGAGCAGCGCCCGCCGCGCCTCCGGGCCGAGGTCGGGGGCCGGGCCGAGCGCGATGTCGAGATGGTCCGGGGCGAGCCGGCCGGCGGCGCGGTCGGCCCATTCCACCAGCAGGAAGGCGTCGTCGCCCATCTCGTCCCAGCCGATCTCGTCCAGCTCCTCCTGCGAGACGATGCGGTAGAGGTCGGCATGGACCACGCGCCCGCGCGGCACATCGTAGCCGAGCACGATCGGAAAGGTCGGGCTCGGCACCTCCATGTAGCGCTCGCCGGCATAGGCGCGCACGATGGCGCGCGCCATCTCGGTCTTGCCGGCGCCGAGGTCGCCGGAGAGCGTGATGGTGTCCCGCGCGCCGAACCAGGCGGCGAGGATCTGGCCCAGCCGGGTGACGGCGGGCAGGTCGGGCAGGTCGACCGCGAACGCGTTGGGCCGGCCGGGGACGCGCTGGAACAGATGGCTCATTCCGCCGCCTCGTGCCGGGCGGCGCCGGTGGCGGGGAACAGGCAGGTGGCGAGGCTGCCGCGCCCTCCCGCCGCCTTCACGCTCACGGTGCCGCCGTGCAGCTCCACGAACGAGCGCACGATGGACAGACCGAGGCCTACGCCGCGGTGGCGCGGGCCGGCGCTGCGGCTCTCGAAGCGCTCGAACAGGCTCTGCGCCACCTCGGGCGGCACGCCCGGCCCCTCGTCGCGCACGGCGAGCGCGAGGCCGTCCGGCCGCCGCTCGGCGGAGAGGGTGACGCGCGCGCCCTCGGGCGAGACCGAGATCGCGTTGGCGAGCAGGTTGAACAGGATCTGCCGCACCCGCCGCGGATCGGCGATGAAGCTGCCGGCGCCGGGCGCCACCGTCACCTCGAGGCGCACCTTCGCCGCCTCCACCAGGTCCCGCGCCGCGTCGGCGGCGCCGGCGAGCGCCTCGGCCACGTCCACCTCCGACAGATCGAGCTCCATGGCCCCGGCATCGATGGCGGCGAGGTCGATCAGATCGTCGATCAGCGCGCGCAGCGCGTCGGAGGACTGGCGCATGTGGTCGAGATACTCGCGCTGGCGCGCGCTGAGCGGACCGGCGATGCCCTCGCGCAGCATGTCGGCATAGCCCACCAGCGTGTTGAGCGGGGTGCGCAGATGGTAGGAGACGTGGCCGACGAAGGCGTTCTTCAGCTTGTCCGCCGCCTCCAGCGCCTCGTTGCGCTCCACCAGCGCGCGCTCGCGCTCGGCGCGGGCGCGCTCGATCTGGGCGCTGTCGGTCACGTCCCGGAAGGTCACCATGGTGCCGCCGTCGGGCAGCGGCTGGGCGGTGCCGTCCAGCACCCGCGCGTCGGGGCGCTCGATGCGGAACTCCTGCGGCTCGCGCCGCTCGATGGCGGTGACCACGCCGCGGATGCGCGAGAAGGCCGAGCTCTCCCCGTGCAGCGGCCGGCACATGGCGGCCACGGCGTCGATGTGGGGCTTCTCGCCCAGCGCCTGCGCGTCGAGCGACCAGAGCGCGAGGAAGGCCTCGTTGTAGAGGTCGAGCCGCCCGTCCGAGCCGAACACCGCCACCGCCTCGGCGAGACCGTCCAGGGTTTCGCCCTGGATCCGGATCAGGCTGTTGTAGCGGCTCTCCAGCGCCATGTGCTCGGAAAGGTCGTCGAACAGATAGGTGACGCCGCCCTCGGCATTGGGGGTGATGACGACGCGCAGCATCTGCCCGCCGGGCAGATGCCAGAAGTCGTTCACCGGCTCGATGGCGCGGTAGGCTTCCTTCAGCGCCGTGCGCCAGGCGCCGAAATTGGCCTGCTCGGGCAGCTTCCGGCGCACCCTGAGATCCTCCAGGATCTCGCCGTCCGAAGGGTGCTGGTCGAGGAAGGCGGGGGGCAGGTCGAACAGCCGTTCATAGGCGGCGTTGTGGAACACGAGCCGCGCGTCGGCGCCGAAGATGGCGACCGCGGTGGTGAGCTGGTCCAGCGTGCGGCGGTGGGCGGCGACGGTGCGCGCGGTCTCGGCGCGGGCGCTCTCGGCCTCGGTCACGTCGATGGCGCAGCCGGCGGAGCCGAACGGGCCGGCGACCTCCACCACGTCGAACTGGCAGCGCCGGCCTTCGGCCACCGCCTTCAGGCGGCCGCGAAACGGGCCGGCCTGCCGGGCGGGATCGCCGGCGGCGGCGCGCGCCTTGGCGTCGAGCAGATCGAGCCCGCCGGTGCGGGCCTGGTCGAGGGAGGCGGCGCCCACCACCCGCAGAAAAGCGGCATTGGCATAAGCGAGGGCGCCGTCGGCGCGGCGCTGCCAGACCGGCGCCGGCAGCGCGTCGAGCAGCGCCTTCAGCCCCTGGTCGTGCGGCGCGGCGTCCGCCTGCGCCAGCGCGCGCAGCAGCACGATGCCGGCGCCGCCGAGGGCATGGCCTTCGAGCGCGAAGTGGCGCCCGTCGGCGCCGGTGAGCGACCGCGCGACGTGCGCCTCGCCGGCGCTCGCGCGCAGCGCGACGAGCGCGGCCTGCGCCTGCTCCGCCGCCGCGGCGCCGAGCAGGGGCGAGAAGGACGCCTCCGGCAGCCCGATGGGCTCGGGCGCCTCGTCCGGCGCCGACCAGGCCAGTGCATGGGGCGCGTCCCGCACCAGCAGGGCCTTCAGGGTGCGCAGCTGGGCGCGGGCGCGCGCCGCGGCCTGGCCGTCCGCGCGCGCCAGCGCCTCGGCGCGCCGCGCGCGCCGGTGCAGGCGCATGGCGCCGAGGCCGGCGAGCGTGAGCGCGCCCGCCGCGAACAGCGGCACCCACAAGGAGAGGAGATCCGGCGGCAGGCCTTGGGGCGCGGCCTCGGCCGGGCCGGCGGCCAGGAGCGCGAGCGCGGGGGCGGACACGAAGGCGGCGAGGGCCGGGCCGGCGAGGCGCTTCGCCCGCAGGCGGGCGGCGGTGGCACCGGCCGGCTTTGGACCCGGCAGCGCGGCCGGCGCGCGTGCGGATCGAGCGGCGGCACGGCCGGACGGCTCGGCGCCCGAGCCGGCATTCCGGATGCGACGTTGCCGGACGCGCGCCGCCATCAGACCCGGTGTCCTTTCCTCAACGGCGGGGCGCGCCGTGGCGCCGCGCGCGTTACCGTTCGCGAATCATCGTCCGACTGTACCGGAGCCCCCGCCGGCATTGAAGTGGGCGGCTGCGGATGGCGCCGCCGTTCCCCGGCCCGGCGACCGCGCCGCCGGCGCTTTGGTTCCCCGGCCAAGCGACAGCACAGCTGGAGCGCCGCGCCGCGGTCCAGCGCAGGACTCCCGCGCAGCGGGCAATCCCTCTGCACCCGCCCCGACCCTCGCTCCCGGCCGCACGCAAGCCGCCGCAGGCGGCGGAGAGGCCGCCTGCGGCGTGGGTCCTTGCGCTGGGCCCCGGCTCTCCGTCCACGGCGCTGCCCGCCGATCCCGTCGGCCGGGGCACGCGGGCGGTGCCCTCCTCGCGGAGTACTCCCCTCCCCCTTGTGGGGAGGGGTGAGGGGGTGGGGGTGTAAGGAGGGCAGGGGTATTGGCAGAGGATGAGAGACGCCCCGTCGGCCATCTCGGCGGCATAGGGCAAATGGCAACGCCCCCCCTCTTGGCAAGCGGGTCCGGCACCCCCACCCCTGCCCCTCCCCACAAGGGGGAGGGGCTCCCAATGGCGCGGGTTGCGCAAAGGGAAAGCGATGCCGCCTGCGGCGAACCCTTGCGCTAGGCCCCGGCTCTCCGTCCACGGCGCTGCGCGCCGTTCCACTCGGCCGGGGCACGCGGGCGGCGCCTGTCCTTCCGGGCCCGACGACGCCGGAGCCGCCCGTTCCCCCGCCAAGCGCCGGCGCCGCCGGAGCGCCGCGCCGGGGTCCAGGGGAAAAGCCAGCGCAGCAGGCCATGCCCTCGGCACCGCCCTCGGCAGGCCTCATCGTCATGGTCCTGTCGCCCCGCGCGGTTCCATTTGGGGCACGCTGTGCCATAGTCGGCGCCGACTTCAGTTCAGAACCGCGAATCACCGGGCAGCTCGGCTCGATTTGGTGAGGATCGCACTCCAGGGAAAGCGGGGACGGCCCATGGCGCGCGTGGTGGATCCATTCCTGAAGGTGTCGTCGCCCCGCATCTTCCTCGTGCGGATCATCGTCTTCCTGCTCTTGTGCGCGGCGCTGGCAGCGGTTCTCCACCGCCAGATCATCGATGCCTTCATGAACAATCCCGGGCTCAACGGGGTGATCTTCGGGGTGCTCGCCGTGGGCGTCGTGCACGCCATCCGGCAGGTGGCGCGGCTGTTTCCCGAGGTCGACTGGGTGAACTCGTTCCGCCTCGCCGACCCCGGCCTTGCGGTCTCGCGCCCGCCGGCGCTGCTCGCGCCCATGGCGGCGCTGTTGGGCGACCGCATCGGCCGCATGAGCATCTCCCAGGTCACCATGCGCTCGATCCTCGATTCCATCGGCATCCGGCTCGACGAGAGCCGCGAGCTCGGGCGCTATCTGACCGGCCTGTTGGTGTTCCTCGGTTTGCTCGGCACCTTCTGGGGCCTGCTGGAGACCGTCTCCTCCATCGGCACGGTGATCGGCGCGCTCCAGGTCGGTCCCGATGCCGGCTCGGTGTTCGAGGACATGAAGACCGGCCTTGCCGCGCCGCTCGGCGGCATGGGGATCGCGTTCTCGTCCTCGCTGTTCGGCCTGTCGGGCTCGCTGGTGCTGGGCTTCCTGGATCTGCAGGCGGGCCAGGCGCAGAACCGCTTCTACACCGATCTCGAGGACTGGCTCTCCACCACCGTGCGCGATCTCGACCAGGCGCCCGCCGCGCTCCGCGAGGGCGGACGCGCGCCGGAGCGGCTGCCCGAGCGCGCCGCCGAGCGTGGCGCCGCCGAACGCGCGGCGGCGGAGCGCGCGGCTTCGGAGCGGGCGGCCCAGAGCCCGCCGTCGCCGCCGCCCTTCGCGCTGCTGCCGCCGCCCGCGCCCATCGACCTCGACCCGCTGATCGCCGCCATGGGCCGGCTGGAGAAGACCATGACCGAGGCCGGCTCGCAGCGGGTGACCACCGCCATGGCGCAGCTCGCCGAGAGCCTCCAGGGCCTCGTCACCCACATGCGCGCCGAGCAGGCGCTGCTGAAGCAGATGATCGAATCCCAGGGCGGCCAGCAGGATGAATTGCGCCGCCTGGTCCAGCGCATCGACGAGGCTTCGGCCGAAGCGCGGCGGAGGAATTGACGCCATGGCCCTCGGACGGCGCGGCGCGCGCGAGCGCGCCATCGACTACTGGCCCGGCTTCGTGGACGCGCTGTCCACCTTGCTGCTGGTGTTCGTGTTCCTGCTGTCGGTGTTCATGCTCACCCAGTTCTTCCTGACCCAGGAGATGTCGGGCAAGGACAATGTGATGCAGCGCCTGCAGGCGCAGATCCGCCAGCTGACCGAGCTGTTGTCGCTGGAGCGGGCGAGCGGGCAGAACCTCGAGGGCGAATTGTCGGCCTTGCGCGCGGGCCTGGAATCGACCCAGGCCGAGCGCGACGCGCTGCAGCGGGCGCAGGCGAGCGCGCCGGCCGCGCCCGATGCCGGCCGCGAGCAGGCGCTGCGCCGCGAGCGCGACGCCGGGCTCGACGCCGCCGCCCGCGCCGCCGACCAGATCGCGCTGCTCAACCAGCAGATCAGCGCCCTGCGCCGGCAGATGGCGGCGCTCGAGGAGGCGCTCGGCGCCTCCGAGAAGCGCGACCAGGAGAGCCAGGCGCGCATCGCCGACCTCGGCCGGCGCCTCAACGTGGCGCTCGCCCAGAGGGTGCAGGAGCTGACCCGGTTCCGCTCGGAATTCTTCGGCCGCCTGCGCGACATCCTCGGCAACCGGCCGGACATCCGCGTGGTGGGCGACCGCTTCGTGTTCCAGTCCGAGGTGTTCTTCGATCCCGGCTCGGCGGTGCCCAAGCCCGAGGCGCTGCCCCAGCTCGACAAGCTCGCCTCGGCCATCCTGGAGCTCGAGAAGAACATCCCGCCCGACATCGACTGGGCGCTGCGCATCGACGGGCACACCGACAACCGGCCGATCGCCACCGCGCAATTCCCCTCCAACTGGGAGCTCTCGGCGGCGCGCGCCATCGCGGTGGTGCAGTATCTGATCGGCCGCGGCGTCAGCCCGCGCCACCTGATCGCCGCCGGCTTCGGCGAGTTCCAGCCGCTCGACACCGGAACCTCCGACGAGGCCCGCGCCCGCAACCGCCGCATCGAGCTGAAGCTGACCGAGCGGTGAGCTATCCCTGAATCGCGGATGAAGATGCCCTACGCCATCGCCGACGCCGGCCCGCACGATTTGCCGCAGATGATCGACCTGTGGGTGGCGAGCTGGGCCAAGGCCATGCCGCAGATCGACTTCGAGGCGCGCCGGCCGTGGATCGTGGAGCACCTCGCCGCGCTCGCCGCAGGCGGGGCGCGCACCCGCCTCGCGCGGGAGGCGGCGACGGGCGCGCTCGCCGGCTTCGTCGTGATCCACCCCGAGACCGGCTATCTCGACCAATTGGTGGTGGGGCCAAACGCCTGGGGCCGGGGCGCCGCCGAGGCGCTGATGGATGCGGCGCGGGCGATTTCCCCTAGCCTCATCGCGCTCGACGTGAACCAGGACAATCCGCGCGCCGTGCGCTTCTACCAGAAGATCGGCCTTGCCATCGTCGCCGAGGGCGAGAACCCGCGCTCCGGCCGGCGCACCTTCCGCATGGAGTGGCGGCCGTAAGCGGCCGCGTGCCGCATGGAGTGGCGGCCGTGGCCGGCCGCGTGCCGCATGGCATGGCGGCCGGGCTGAGCCGGCCTCAATTGCCCTGGTCGAACTGGAGCGTGGCGAGGCGGGCATAGAGCCCGCCTTTGGCCACCAGCTCGGCATGGGTGCCCTCGTCGGCGATGCGCCCGTCCTCCATCACCAGGATGCGGTCGGCGGACAAGACGGTGGCGAGCCGGTGGGCGATGACCAGGCTGGTGCGCCCGGCCATGGAATGCTCGAGCGCGGTCTGCACGAACTTCTCGCTCTCCGCGTCGAGCGCGCTCGTCGCCTCGTCGAGCAGCAGGATCGGCGCCTGCCGCAGGATCGCGCGGGCGATGACGATGCGCTGGCGCTGGCCACCGGAGAGCGTGACGCCGCGCTCGCCCACCTGCGTATCCCAGCCGCGCGGCAGCTTCTGCGCGAACTCGTCCACCAGCGCCGCGCGGCCGGCCGCCTCCACCTCGGCGTCGGTGGCCTCGGGCCGGCCGAGGCGGATGTTGGCGCGCACCGTGTCGGCGAAGATCACCGCCTCCTGCGGCACCAGCGCCATCTGGCGGCGCACCGCGCGCGGGTCGCAGGCGCGGATGTCGTCCTCGCCGAGCAGGATGCGCCCGCCCTGGGGATCGTAGAAACGCTCCAGCAGCTGGAACACCGTGCTCTTGCCGCCGCCCGAGGGGCCGACCAGCGCCACCCGCTCGCCCGGACGGATCTCGAACGACACGCCATGGAGCGCCCGCGCATCGGGCCGGGTGGGGTAGGCAAAGCTCACCTCGTCGAAGCGGATGGCGCCGGTAACGCGCGCCGGCAGCGCGTGCGGGCGCGCCGGGGCCTTCACCTGCGGCTCGGCCTTGAGCAGCTCGCCGATGCGCTCGGCGGCGCCGGCGGCGGCCGAGACCTCGCCCCAGGTCTCCGACAGGTTGCCGAGCGAGGCGGCGGCGAGCACCGCATAGAGCACGAACTGGGACAGCTCGCCCGAGGTCATGGTGCCGGACAGCACCGACTGGGCGCCCGCCCACAGCACCGCGACGATGCTGGCGGAGATCAGGAAGATGGCGACCGCGGTGAGCAGCGCCCGGGCCCGCGACGCGTCGCGGGCGGCGTCGAAGGCACGCTCCACGGCGCCGTCGAAGCGGGCGCGCGCGGTGTCCTCGGCGCAGGCGGATTGCAGCGCCCGCATGGCGCCCACCGCCTCGGAGGCATAGGCGGCGGCGTCGGCGAGCGTGTCCTGGGACTGGCGCGAGAGCCGGCGCACCTTGCGCCCCGAGGCCACCAGAGGCAGCACGATGACCGGGATCGCCACCAGCACCAGGCCGGACAGGCGCGGGCTGGTGACCGTCATCATCACCACCGCGCCGAGGCACAGCAGCAGGTTGCGCAAGGCGGTGGAGGCCGAGGCGCCGACCGCGGACTTGATCTGCGTGGTGTCGGCGGACAGGCGCGAGGTCAATTCGCCCGCGCGCGACTGGTCGTAGAAGGCGCCATCCAGCGTCACGAGGCGCGCGAACACCGCGGTGCGCAGGTCCGCGACCACCCGCTCGCCCAGCGTCGTGACGAGGTAATAGCGGGCGGCCGAGGCGGCGGCGAGCACCGCCACCACCGCCACCAGCACCGCGAAATAGCGGTCGATCAGCCCCTGATGGTCGGCGGCGAAGCCGAAATCGATCATGCGCCGCACCGCCACCGGCAGCGCCAGCGTGGCGAGCGTCGCCACCAGGATCGCGGCGAGCGCCGCGCCGAGGCGGCCGCGGCAGCGCGACAGATAGGGCCAGAGCCCGGCGAGCGGCTTCAGGTCGCGCCGCGCCTTGGGGGTGGGGGCGGCGGAAAGATCGGTCGTGAGCCCGTCTTGTGTCAATGGATGCACTCGGCTATAGACCCGCCACTTCCGGCAGGAACCGAAATTGAGCGTCGCGGCGCCCTGTGAAGGGGCACGGCGCGGCGAAAAGGATTGAACCCATGAAGAGCGACATCCATCCCGACTATCACTTCATCAAGGTGGTGATGACGGACGGCACGGAGTACACGACCCGCTCGACCTACGGCAAGGCGGGTGACACCCTCCAGCTCGACATCGACCCGCGCACCCACCCGGCCTGGACCGGTGGCAGCCAGCAGATCATGGATCGCGGCGGCCGCGTCTCGCGCTTCAAGAACAAGTTCGGCGCGCTGCTCAAGAAGTGATCGCTGCGGCAGCGGCGCGCGCGCCCTGCGCGCGCAAGTCGCAGGCCGCCCGTTCCCGCTGACGCCCGCAAGGCGGATGCGCCGGTCGCACGGCTCGATCGGCGCGCGATCCCGCTTCAAAGCCCCTCGCTCTCGACCAGTCGGAGCCGCGGGCGGCCGCAAGGCCGCCGCCGCGGCTTCATGCGTTGGTCCGGCCTGCCGGCGTGCGCGCCGGCAAGGTCGGCGGAATCTGCGGCGGCATCTGCGGCGGCTTGGGCCGCGAGCGCGCGCCGAAGGCCGGCGAGGCGTTCGGCCTGCGCCAGGAGTGGCGTCGGCCAAGGGCCGGCCAGATCGGGGCAGGGGCCGAGGCGTTCCGTCTCGCGCCGCGCCGCTTCCGGATCGAGGTCGCCCTCGCGGGCCGCCCGCAGCAGCACAGCGGCGAGCGCGGTCTCCTCGATGAAGCGCGCGAGCGCGGCGCGGGCTGCGGCGTCGGGCGCGCGGGCGCCGTCTTTGCCTGGCCCGATGGCGTCGCATGGCGCCGAAAGCAGGTGCCGCGCGCACGCCGCGGCGTCCAGCACGTCCGCGACGAGCCGCGCCACAAGGTCCGCGTCCTCCGGCTGCCTGAAGCGTCCCATCACCCGTCGCCGATCCGTTTCGCCCGCTCTCGCGCGGGCGGCATGGGCACAGATGCGCCTTGGTGTGGCGCCGGTAAAGGCGCCAAGCGGGGAAATAGCGGGGATTGCGGGGGTGGCGAGGCCGGGTCGGGGATCGGCCGCGCAAAGCGGGCCTTCGCCGCAAAGAAGAGCCGCCTTGCGGCGGCTCTCAGTCTGACAGGGAGAGTTGCCAGATGTCCGGGAGAATCACGTCATCGGACAAAGCGATTATGGGACGCGAAAATTAACGGGAGATTAACGGCTTGGGGATAAAAACCCCGCCCCCCCTGCCGGGCTGCCGTACCACGCTGCCGCCGGGCGCGTCGCGCCGACCCTTTGAACCGGCCTGGAAATTCTGGCGTTGGCGGCGCCGCGTTCCCGCGTCATGGCCGGCCTTGTGCCGGGCATCCCCGCCGAACCGCTTGGGCTTCCGTCGGAAGGCTTTTCCCGGTCGATTTGCGTGGATGGCCGGAACCCGCATGTTTGCGAGTTCCGTTCTCAGGGCCGGAAGTCGGCAACAGCCGATTTCCGGGACAGGCCCGGCCATGACGCCGAAAAGAGCTGGCGCAGGCGCGCGCCGGCCTGCGGCAATTTCCAAACGGGCGCTCAGAGCCTGAAGGCCGCGTTCGCGGCGTCGAGCGAGGCCCTCTTCCTGGCCAGCGCCTCCTCGAGGCGGACGATCTCGGCCTTGAGCATGCCGATCCGCACCTCGATCTCCGCCACCGACAGGCGGGAGAGATCGGCGCCCGCCAGGGGCTCGGGGGGCGGGACGGGACGGTCTTCCTCCATGGACGCCTCCTTCGGCTGGGCGCGCGCGACGCCGCATTGTGCCGTGCCGGCTCTGGCTAAGGAACTGCCTTCGCAGGCTTGGGCAGCCCCAGGGCCACCGGCCGGGCCGACCCCACTCACGATTTCGTGATCGAACACTGCCCATCTGGCGGCCACGGCGCGGCACTGCCCATGGGAAAGGCGAAAAAGGGATTTCCGCCGCCGTCCGTCCCGCTTAAGGTGCCGGTCCGGAGCCGGGTCCATTTGGATCGAACCCGTCTTAGGGGATGGGGCGGGCTCCGGGCGCCTGCCGCTCCTTGCCTCACGGGAGGGCGGTGCGCGTCATCGGACAAGGCGGACCGGGCCTGCAGCGGCCGGTTGCCTTGCTTCGGTCCAACGGCGTGGATAGAGCACACGCTTCGGCCGGCCGAAAGGGCGCATCCTCGCGCCTCCGGCCGCGTCTCCATCCCTCGACCGGGCCCAGGCCCGTTACGGCGGATGGCCGCGCAAAAGGTGGAAGTCGCCGTGTCCGAGCGCCCCAAAGGCGGCAGGCCATGCGCTTCAGGACTGGTCCGGCCCGTCCGGACGGCGGGTGCGGAGGCCCGGATTTGCAGGTTTTCCTCGTCGTCATACTCGCCATTGCCGCCCTTTTCGCCGCGCCCGGCGACGCCCGGGCCGTGGATGCCGTTGCCGTTCGCCTCGACGCGAACGTCATCGACCTCCTGCCCGCGGTCCAGCGCCAGACCACCGACAGCGACCGCATCCAGCTGTCCACCGCGCCCGACGCGGAGGGGGTGGTGCGCCGCATCGAGGTGCGCAGCGCCGATGGGCGCAATCATGTGGACTGGATCGCCTTCGCGCTCTCCAACAACACCGACGAGCAGGTCGACCGGCTGATCGTCGCGCCCTATTACCGCATGGTGGGCTCGGGCCTGTTCTGGCCCGACCTCGGCAACCGCCGGCTGGTGTCCTTGACCCCAAGCCAGGGCTTCAAGCCGGAGCGGCAGGCCTCGCCGGACGCCGACGTGTTCCTGGTGACGCTCGACCCCGGCTCCACGGTCACCTTCATCGCCGAGCTCGGCGGACCGAACCTGCCGCAGCTCTATATGTGGAAGCCCGACGCCTATAAGGACCGGGTCAACGCCTTCACGCTCTATCACGGCATCGTCATCGGCATCGCCGGCCTCCTGGCTTTGTTCCTCACCATCCTGTTCGTGGTGAAGGGCTCGGTGATGTTCCCGGCGGCCGCCGCGCTCGCCTGGGCGGTGCTGGGCTATATCGGCCTCGATTTCGCCTTCTGGTCCAAGGTGTTCGGCCTGTCGCCCATCGCCGAGCAGTTCTGGCGCGCGGCGGGCGAGGCGATCCTGACCGCCACCTTGCTGGTGTTCCTGTTCGCCTATCTCAACCTCAACCGCTGGCACGTGCGCTACGTGCACGTGGCAGCGGGCTGGCTCACCTTCCTCGCGGCGCTGGTGGTGCTCGCCATCCTCGACGCGCCGGTGGCCGCCGGCATCGCCCGCCTGTCGCTGCTGGCGGTGGCGGTGGCGGGACTCGCCGTGGTGATCTGGCTCTCCCAGCACGGCTACGACCGCGCGGTGCTGATCATTCCCACCTGGTCCTTGCTGGTGGTGTGGGTGCTGATGGCGGGCCTCACCGTGGCCGGCCTCGTCACCAACGACCTCGCCGCGGCGGCGCTCTCGGGCGGCCTGGTGCTGATCGTCATGCTGATCGGCTTCACGGTGATGCAGCACGCCTTCGCCGGCATCGGCGGGGTGCAGGGCTCGGCCTCGGAATTGGAGCGCCGGGCGCTGGCGCTCGCCGGATCGGGCCTCATGGTGTGGGACTGGGACGTGGACACGGACCGCATCTACACCTCGCCGGAGGCCGAGGAGGCGCTCGGTCTCAAGCGCCATTCGCTGGAGACCGAGGCGGCCGGCTGGCTCGAGGTGCTCCACCCCGCCGACCGCGACCGCTTCCGCGCGACGCTCGACGGCATCATCGACCAGCGGCGCGGGCGCATCGACCAGGACTTCCGCCTCCGGGCCATTGACGGCCATTATCTCACCTTCAACCTCAAGGCCCGCCCGGTGGTGGGCGCGGACGGCGAGGTGGTGCGCTGCATCGGCACGCTGACCGACGTCACCGGCGAGCGCATCGCCGCCGAGCGCCTGCTGCACGACGCGGTGCGCGACAATCTCACCGGCCTGCCCAATGGCGAACTGTTCCTCGACCGGCTGGAGCAGGCGCTCACCTTCGCCAGGCTGGACGAGAAGGTGAAGCCCACGGTGATGGTGATCGACCTCGACCGGTTCAAGGAGATCAACGTCAAGGTCGGCATGGCGATGGCCGATTCCATCCTGCTCACCGTGGCGCGCCGCCTGATGCGGCTGATGAAGCCGCAGGACACGCTCGCCCGCATGGCCGGCGACCAGTTCGGCCTGATCTTGATGTCCGAGCGCGACCCCGAGCGCATCACCACCTTCGCCGACACGCTGCGCCGCTCGCTGCGCGCCCCCATCACCTTCGCCGACAAGGAGGTGTTCGTGACCGCCTCCGTCGGCCTCGTGCTCTCGGGCCCGGACGTGGGCAAGCGCGACGAGGTGCTCAAGGACGCCGAGCTCGCCATGTACTATGCCAAGCGCATCGGCGGCGACCGCATCGAGGTGTTCCGCCCGGCCATGCGCCAGCAGAAGATCGACCGCGTGGTGCTGGAGGCCGAGCTCAGGCAGGCGCTCGGCAACAATGAGATCGCGGTGCGCTACCAGCCCGTGGTGCGGCTCGAGGACCGGGCGATCGGCGGCTTCGAGGCCTTCATCCGCTGGAACCATCCGCGGCTCGGCGAGCTCGCCGCCTCGGAATTCTGGCGCCTCGCGGAGGAGACCGGCCTGGTGCTCGACCTCGGCCTGTTCGTGCTCGACCGGGCGACGCGCCAGCTCGGCCAGTGGCAGCGCATGCTGCGCGTCGACCCGCCATTGTTCATGCACGTCAACGTCTCCTCGCGCCAGCTGCTGCGCCACGATCTGATCCAGGACCTGAAGAGCGTGCTCGCCCGCAACGTGGTGGCGGCGGGCTCGCTGAAGCTCGAGGTGGCCGAGAGCCTGGTGATGGAAAATCCGGAATATGCCGCGGTGGTGCTGGCGCGCATGCGCGAGCTCGGGGCCGGCCTGTGCCTGTCCGACTTCGGCGCCGGCTATTCCTGCCTGCCCTATCTCCAGCGCTTCCCGGTGGACGCCATCAAGATCGACCAGAGCTTCGTGCGCGACAGCGCCAAGGGGCCGGCGCGCGCGGCCCGGCCGGTGATCCTCGGGTCGCTGGTGGACCTCGCCCACGACCTCGGCATGGACGTGATCGCCTCGGGCCTCGAGCGCGAGCAGGAGGCGGAGGAGATGACGCAGCTCGGCTGCGAATACGCCCAGGGCCTGGTGTTCGGCGAGCCCTTCACGGCCGAGGAATGCCGCGCCTTGATCGAGCCGGCGCCGGTGGAGGCCAAGAAGCGGCGCGCCGCGGCGGAGTAGGGGCGGGGCGCGCGCGGCCGCTGCGCTCAGGCGTGGCCGGCCTCGGAGGAGAGCATGCCGGGATCGATGCCGAGCTTGCGCAAGGCGAGGTCGTATTTCGATTGCGTGCTGCCGCCGAACACCAGGTCGAAATCGGCGGCGCAATGCAGCCAGCCATTGGCCTGGATCTCCATCTCCAGCTGGCCCGGCGCCCAGCCGGCATAGCCGAGCGCCAGCACCGCGCTCTTCGGCCCCCGGCCGCCGGCGATCGCCTTGAGGATGTCGAGCGTCGCCGTCAGGCAGATGTCGTCGTCGATCGGCAATGTGGAATTCTCGATGAAATAGTCCGCCGAGTGCAGCACGAAGCCGCGCCCGGTCTCCACCGGCCCGCCGCGCAGCACCATGATGCCTTCCGCCCGCTTCGGCAGCAGGATGCGCTCGGACGCCGGCACCACGTCCAGCTGCACCAGGAGCTCGGCGAAGTCGATGTGGCTCGCCGGCTGGTTCACGACGATGCCCATGGCGCCCTCCGCCGAATGGGCACACAGATAGATGAGCGTGCGGGCGAACTGCTCGTCGCGCATGGCCGGCATGGCGATGAGCATCTGGCCGTCGAGGAAGTCGGAGGCGTCGTCCGCCGATCCGGGCCTGCTGAAATCGATCATCTGCGAAGGCTACCGCGATGCGGCCGATTTGGGAATGCGCCAGGACCGCGCTGCGCGCATCGCGCGCGTCCCGGCCCTGCGCCCGCCGGCGTTCGGACCGGCGCCGTCACGGCCTTGTGCACACGGTCCCTTTGCGCCCGCGGCTGGAAGAGGGTACCCCGCAGTCCATGACACGCGCAGGACTTCGTCCCCCCCGCTCCGCGGCCGCCGCGCTCGGCGCCGTGCTGGCGGCGGCGTTCTTTGGCGCGCCGCCCGCCTCGGCCGAGGAGAGCGCGCCGGTGGTGGTCCAGGGCGCCGAGGTGCGCCTGATCGCCGGCTCGATCGCCGGCGCCGTGGCCCAAGCGGGCCTCGAGATCCGCCTCGCGCCGCACTGGAAGACCTATTGGCGCTATCCGGGCGATGCCGGCGTGCCGCCGCAGATCGGCTGGGCCGGCTCGCACAACGTGCTGGGCGTGGAGATGGCCTGGCCGGCGCCGCGGCGCTTCGCCGACGGGGCGGGCGTCTATTCCATCGGCTACAAGGGCAACGTGCTGTTCCCGCTCGCGGTGACGCTCGCCGACCCCAAGGCGCCGGCGCGGCTGAACCTCAAGCTCGACTTCGCGGTCTGCGAGGCGCTGTGCCTGCCCGCTTTGGCGGAGATCGCCCTGGTGATCGACGGCAAGGACGCCGCCGGCGCCGACGCCCGCATCGCCCAGGCGCGCGCCCTGGTGCCGAAGCCGGCGATGCTCGGCGCGGCGGAGCCGCCGGCGGTGACGCAGGTGCGCGTGGACCGCTCCAAGACGCCCCCCGAGCTGGTGGTGGAGGCGCGCGTCCAGAACCCCACGGCGGACCTGTTCGTGGAAGGACCGGACGCCCGCTGGGCCCTGCCGCTGCCCCAGAAGACCGCGCTGCCCGACGGCAAGGCGCGCTTCGTGCTGGCCTTCGAGGGCCTGCCCCCGGACACCGCCATCGATGGCGCGCGCCTCACCTTGACGCTGGTCGACGCGCCGCGCGCGGTGGCGGTCGCCCATACGATCGAGGCACCCTGAGCCGCGCGGCAGGCCGCGCGCTGCGGCGCGACGAGGGCGCTTTCCTCCTCCGGAAAACTACGTATTGTCGCGCAGCGGCCGAACCCGGGCCGCAAGCCATCGGAGCGCCCCATGCCCATTTCGGTCGGTGACACCCTTCCTTCCGCCACCTTTCGCCTGATGACCGCCGACGGCCCCGTGCCCAAGAGCGGCGAGGAGATCTTCAAGGGCAAGAAGGTGGTGCTGTTCGCGGTGCCCGGCGCCTTCACGCCCACCTGCCACAAGAACCATCTGCCGGGCTATCTGGCCGAGGCGGAGGCGATCAAGGCCAAGGGCGTCGACACCATCGCCGTGGTGTCGGTGAACGATCCCTTCGTCATGGGCGCCTGGGAGAAGGCCACCGGCGCCGACGGCAAGATCGTGTTCCTCTCCGATGCGGACGCCGCCTTCGCCAAGGCGCTCGACCTCACCTTCGACGGCTCGGCCGCCGGCCTCGGTCTGCGCTCCAAGCGCTTCTCCATGTTGGTGGAGGACGGGGTCGTGAAGGCGCTGAACGTGGAGGACGTGCCCTCCAAGGCGGACGTCTCCAGCGCCGCCGCCATGCTCGGCCAGCTCTGAGGCGGACCGCTCGGACAACGGGTTATCGATCTTGGAGCGGGAGTCCGCGCCGCGGCCTTCAGCACCGCGCCCTTCCCCGCCACCGTCGTCCCGCACCACCGTCATCGCCCGGACAAGCCGGGGGATGACGGCGCGCCGGGTGCGCCGACCTTCAGGCGATGATGTCGGGGAACAGCTCGTCCTCGATATGGCTGATGCGGTCCTTGAGCTGCAGCTTGCGCTTCTTCAGCCGCTGCAGCTGCAGCACGTCGGAGCCGGCGACCCCGGTCAGCGCCTCGATCGCCGCGTCGAGATCGCGATGCTCCTGACGCAGGCGCTCCAGAAGCGCCCTGAGGTCCCGTTCCTGCTCTCGATCGTCCTGGCTCGTCATGCCCTCATCCGTCGCCCTGCGGCATCCGGCCGCCCCCCGCTCCCCCGGGGCGGGGGGCGGGCCGCAACCGCCCACCCCCGCCGCGGTTCCGGCCGGGCCGGGGCCGCACTCTG
Source organism: Xanthobacter luteus (assembly GCF_040049235.1). Classification (NCBI taxonomy): domain Bacteria; kingdom Pseudomonadati; phylum Pseudomonadota; class Alphaproteobacteria; order Hyphomicrobiales; family Xanthobacteraceae; genus Xanthobacter; species Xanthobacter luteus. The sequence continues at coordinate 1,719,576 of NZ_JBDZDO010000001.1, read as the reverse complement.
GAAGCCTTCCTGACTATGGCATGGGTGTGCCGTGCCGCAAGGTGGCGCTTCGTCCGGAGATGGAGATCAGGGAACGCCCTCGTCCACGCCCTCGACGATGCGCCCGTCGACCACCCGCACCTGCCGGTCCGCCCGCGCCGCCAAGGCGAGGTCGTGGGTGACGATCACCACCGCGCGGCGTTCCTCGTCCACCAGCCGGCGCAGGATGGCGAACACCTGCTCGGTGGAATGGGTGTCGAGATTGCCGGTCGGCTCGTCCGCCAGCAGCACGGCCGGGTCGTTGGCGAGCGCGCGGGCGATGGCGACGCGCTGGCGCTGGCCGCCGGAGAGCTGGTCCGGGCGTTTCCTGCCATGGTCCTCGAGGCCGAGCGCCGCCAGGAGCGCGTGGGCGCGCTCGTCCATCGCCTGCGGCTTCAGGCGGCCGCGCGCGCGCATGGGCAGCAGCACGTTATCGAGCGCGGTGAACTCGGGCAGCAGAAAGTGGAACTGGAACACGAAGCCGAGCTTTTCGAGCCGCAGCGCCGCGCGCGCATCCTCGCTCAGGCGGCTGGTGGCGCGACCTTCCACATACACCTCGCCGGTGGTGGGCAGATCGAGAAGCCCCAGCAGATAGAGCAGCGACGACTTGCCCGAGCCGGACGGGCCGGTGATGGCGATGAAGGCGCCGGCATCCACCGAGAGGTTGGCGCCGGTGATCAGCGTCGCCGGCACCTCGCCCGAGATCACGCGGCTGAGATTCTCGGCGCGGATCAGCGGCGCCCCGGCCAAGGGCGCCCCGGCGGAGGTCGCGCCAGGCGCGGGCGCCGCGCTCACGAGGCGCCCCGGATGATGTCCACCGGCTGGAGCGAGGCGGCCTTGCGCGCCGGCAGATAGGCCGCCACCAGCGAGGCCGTGAGCGCCACCGCCGCGGCGAGCGCGTAGTGGGTCGGCGAATAGAAGATCGGCAGATGGGTGGCGTCCATGAACGGGCTCTTGATCTCCACCTGGCCCATGGCGAGGGAGAGGGTGTAGCCGAGGGCGAAGCCGAGCAGCGTGCCGGTGAGGCCGATCACCAGCCCCTCCAGCACAAAGATGGTGCGCACCAGGGCCTCGGGGAGCCCGAGCGACTTCAGGATGGCGATGTCGCGCGTCTTCTCGTGGGTGATGGTGGAGATGATGTTGTAGGTGCCGAACGAGGCCACCAGCAGGATCGCGCCCACCACCATGTACATGATCAGGTTGCGGATCTCGAAGGCGGACAGGAGGTCCTCGTGTGCCTCCTGCCAGGACACCGACTTGTAGCCGGTCTCGGCCTCGATGCGCGCGGCGATCTCGCGCGCCGACATCACGTCCTGCGCCTTCACGCGGATCTCGTTCACGAGCCCGGTCTGGCCGGCGAGGATCTGCGCCGTCTTCACCAGCATGTAGGCCTGGCTGTCGTCGGCGGAGGCGACGCCGGTGTGGGAGAAGGCGACCACGGTGCACAGCAGCACCTGCCCGGTGCCGCCCGTGACCGCCACCACGTTGCCGGTCCGCGCGCCGAGCTTTCCGGCGAGGCCGTCGCCGAGGATGATGGCGTTCGAGGCGCGGTAGAGGTCTTCGAGCGTGCCGTGCCGGATCTGGGTCGGCAGCTTGGAGACCTGGCCCTCGCGTTTCGGGTCGACGCCGATGACGCTCGCCGTGCGGTCGCGGCCGGCAAAGCGCACCACCGCCTTGGCCTGCACCGAGGGCGCCACCGCGCCGTCCACCCATCCCGATATGGCGGCCATGATGGCGTAGGGGTTCTTGATGCCGGGGCGGATCGCCTTGGTGGTCAGGCCCTGGATCACGGCGGCGTCGTAGCGCTCCTCGGCCGGCTGGGGCGAGGGCGCGCGGTGCTCGTCGCTGACCAGGATGTGGGGCAGCGCGTCCACCAGCTGGGTGATGAAGTCGCGCTGGGAGCCTTCCATCAGCGCCGCCATCATCACCGAGAAGCCCACCCCGGTGGCGACCCCGAGCACGCCCACCAGGGTCTGCCGCACCCGGCTGCGCACATGGGTGAGGGCGATGGAGAACGCGAGGTTGAAGCGGGCGCTCACGGCGCGGCTCCCGCCGGCGCGCCTTCGGAGCCGGTGGCGGCGCCGCGGTCGAGGAGCGTGCCGCCGACGACGCGCACCCGCTGGCCGTCGCGCATGGCGCCGGTGGCGGGGCTCGCCACCAGCTCGCCGTCTTTGAGGCCGGAGAGCACCTCCACCATGCGCGTGCCGCGCAGGCCGAGCACGAGCGGCACGCGCACCAGGCGGCGGCCCTCGATCCGGAAGGCGGCGCCGTCGATCAGCGCCTCGCCCGGGATCAGCAGTACGCCGGCGTGCTCGGCGACGACGATGTTGGCCTCGACGCTCATGCCGATGGCGAGCGGGGTATCGTCGGGCAGCGAGAGGTAGACGCGGAAGGTCTTGTTGACCGGGTCGCCCTTGGGGGTGATCTCGGCGACCGTGGCGTCGAGGATGGTGTCCTTGTGGCCGTCATTGCGCAGCAGCGCCTTCTGGCCGACCTGCACGCGCGGGATGTCGTCCTCGTTCACGTCGGCGACGATGCGCAGGGGCTTCGGCTCGCCGATCCAGAACAAGGTGGTGTCGCCGGTGGTGGTGAGCACCTCGCCCACCTCGCCGTCCTTGCGCAAGATCACGCCGTCCATGGGCGCGCGCAGCTTCAGCTCCTCGATGCGCTGCTTCTGGGCCTCCACCCGCGCCTCGTACTCGCGCAATTGGGTCAGCACCTGCTCGTACGTGGTCTGGCTGGTCACCTGCCGGTCCATGAGGCTCTTGGCGCGGGCCACGTCGCCCTCGAGGCGGGCGCGGCGCGCCTCCATCTCGGCCAGGGTCGCGCGCTCCACGCTGTCGTCCAGCTGGGCCAGCACGTCGCCCTGCTTCACGCGCTGGCCCTCGCAGTCGCAGATCGCGACGATGCGCTGGCGCTGCAGCGTCGACACCCGCGCCCAGCGGCGCGGCTCCACCACGCCGGTGGCATAGACGATCTCCGCCGCCGTGCCGCGGCGCACCTCCACCGCCTTCACCTCGGGCAGATGGGTGAAGCGCCACGCCGCCACGCCCGCCGCGGCGACCAGCAGGAGGAGAAGCGCGCGCAGCCAGCTCCGGGCTTTCATCAGAAGGCGATGCTCCGCATGGGGACCTTGCTCAACGTCCAGAAGGCGGTGCGAGCCTCGCCCCTGTCCTTGCGCTGGCGCAATGGAGGAGTTCGGCCGCATCCCCCTTCAGGGAATGTGAAGGGCTTTGGTTGCTAATGGAAGAAAGCGGCCAAGACACGTATCCGATTGCAACGAGTTGCAACGCCGGGGGGGCAGGCCATGGCCATGAGCGACCAGGAGAAGGCGACGCGCGCGCAGGGCGCGCTGCTTGCCGCCGCCGCGCCGGACGTGGCGGTGGCGGCCCGTGCCTGGCTTGACCGGCTCGCTTACGAGCGGCGCCTCTCCCCCAAGACGCGCGAGGCCTATGCGCGCGACCTCGCTCTGGTGCTGGCGCGCCTGAAAGACCATCTCGGCGCCGCGCCGCGCCTTGCCGACCTCGCGGCGCTGCGCCCCGCCGACGTGCGCGCGGTGCTGGCCGCCCGGCGCGCCGACGGCGTCGCCGCCCGCACCCTGGTGCGCCTGCTCGCCGCCGCTCGTTCCTTCGCGCGCCATCTGGAGCGGGAAGGGGAGGGCAAGGTCGGGGCGCTCGCCGCCGTGCGCGCGCCCAAGGTGGGTCAGACCCTGCCGAAGCCGGTGAGCGTGGACGCCGCCCGCGCGTTCGCCGATCCCGCAACCCGCGCCGGGGAGGACCGCGCGCCCTGGATCCTCGCCCGCGACGCGGCGGTCCTCGCTCTGCTCTACGGGGCGGGCCTGCGCATCTCCGAGGCGCTGTCGCTCACCCCCGCGATGGTGGAGGGCGGGCCGGACCAGATCACCGTCCTGGGCAAGGGCAGCAAGGCGCGCATGGTGCCGCTCATCGCCCCGGTGCGCGCGGCGATCGCCGATTACGCGGCGCTGTGCCCCTACGCGCTCGGCCAGGACGGGCCGCTGTTCCGCGGCGCCAAGGGGGCGAAGCTCTCGCCGCGCATCGTCCAGGCGGCGGTGGAGCGCATGCGCGGCGCGCTCGGCCTGCCGGCGAGCGCCACGCCCCATGCGCTGCGCCACTCCTTCGCCACCCATCTGCTGGCGCGCGGCGGCGACCTGCGCTCGATCCAGGAACTGCTGGGGCACGCCTCGCTCTCCACCACCCAGATCTACACCCAGGTGGACCAGGCCGCGCTCATGGCGGCCTACAAGGCGGCCCATCCAAGGGCGTGAGGTGGCGGACCCTCCCCCGCAAGGGGGAGGGCGCAGGTGGCGTTCCGGCCAGCCGCCGCGATGGCCGCGTGAAGGGCGGCGCCGGCTTGTCGCGCACGGCGGCGGCGGCGAGAGTGGCGTCTCGTTCACTGCGGATCGCCCCATGCCACCCATGACACCCATCCGCCCGGTCATCGACCACATGTCCGTCACCACCGCCGACCTTGCCCGCGCGGTGCGTTTCTACGATGCGGTTCTGGCGCCGCTCGGCCTGATGCGGGTGGCGGACTATGACGAGGAGGAGGGCGCCTCGGCCTGCTGGGGGCCGCCGGGCACCCTGCCGGCGCCGGAGGGCGCGCCGGGGGCGGCGCCGTTCTGGGTGCAGTATCGCGCCGCCGCCTTCACGCCGCCGCCGGGCACCCATGTGTGCTTCTGCGCGCCCGACCGCGCGGCGGTCCACGCCTTCCACGCGGCGGGGCTGGCGCGCGGCGGCACCGATTACGGCGCGCCGGGCCCCAGGCCCCATTACGGGCCGGGCTATTATGCCGCCTTCCTGATGGACCCGGACGGCTGGCGCATCGAGGCCGTCTGTTTCGGCGCCTGAGCGGCGGGCGCCGCGCGTCCCACGGCCAAGCCCGCGCCGGCGCCGCTACACGTGCGCGTGAGATGGCGCCGATTGCCCGCAATTGAGGCGGTCGGACCCCGGCCGGCGGCTTCGCAAGGCCCTTCGGGCCGGGCTAGGCTCGCCCTTCGTTCACAGGAGGACCAGCCGATGAAGCGCCTTGCCTTCGCCCTTTGCGCCCTCGCCGTCGTCTCCGCCACCGCTCCCGCTTTCGCCGGCGGCTCGGGCTGCGCCGGCGCCCAGGACAAGAGCGCCCAGACCGAAACCACCCACAAGGGCAGCTGATCGCGCCCGCGCGCCGCGCCCGCGCCGGCGGGAACCGCCGGCGCGCTCCGGCGTTTAAGCCTCACGTTGCGCCTTCGTCCCGAAGGTCAAGCCCTAAAGGTCAAGCCCCGGGGCGGGAGCGCGCGTTCATCTGACCTCCACACCCTCCGGCCTCGGCTGGGGGGTTCTTTTTTGCCGAAAGGACGCGCCCTCCCGCAGGAGCGCGCGTCCCGCCGGCCGGCGTCACATGTGGATCGCGCGCTTTTCCACCGCCATGGCCGCTTCCTTGACCGCCTCCGAGCGGGTGGGGTGGGCATGGCAGGTGCGGGCGAGGTCCTCGGACGAGCCGGCGAACTCCATCAGCACCGCGCATTCGTGGATCATCTCGCCGGCCTCGGGGCCGATGATGTGGGCGCCGAGCACCCGGTCGGTCGCGGCGTCGGCGAGGATCTTCACGAACCCGTCCGTGGTCTGGTTCACCTTGGCGCGGCCGTTGGCGGTGAACGGGAACTTGCCGACCTTGTAGGCGATGCCCGCGGCCTTCAGCTCCTCCTCGGTCTTGCCCACCGAGGCGACCTCCGGGAAGGTGTAGACCACGCCGGGGATCACGTCGTAATTCACGTGCCCCGCTTTGCCGGCGAGGATCTCGGCGCAGGCGACGCCCTCGTCCTCGGCCTTGTGGGCCAGCATCGGGCCGGCGATCACGTCGCCGATGGCGTAGATGCCGGGCACGCTGGTGGCGAAGTGGGGATCGGTGACGATCCGCCCCTTGGCGTCCTTGGCGACGCCCACCTCCTCCAAACCGAGGCCAGCGGTGTAGGGGATGCGGCCGATTGCCACCAGAACCACGTCCGCCTCGAGCGTCTCGGCGGCGCCGCCGGCGGCGGGCTCCACCGTGACCTTCAGCGTCTTGCCCTTGGTGTCGACGCCGGTGACCTTGGTGCCGAGCTTGAAGGCGAAGCCCTGCTTGTCGAGGATGCGCTGGAAGGATTTCGCCACCTCGCCATCCATGCCGGGCAGGATGCGGTCGAGGAATTCCACCACGGTCACCTCGGCGCCGAGCCGGCGCCACACCGAGCCGAGCTCCAGGCCGATGACGCCCGCGCCCACCACCACCATCTTCGCCGGCACCTTCTTGAGCGACAGCGCGCCGGTGGACGAGACGATGCGCTCCTCGTCGATGGCGACGCCCGGCAGCGGCGCCACGTCCGAGCCGGTGGCGACGACGATGGCCTTGGTCTCCAGCGTCTCCACCTTGCCGTCGGCGTTGAGGGTGACCTCCACCTTGCCGGGCGCGGCGATCCTGCCGGCGCCGAAATAGACGTCGACCTTGTTCTTCTTCAGCAGGAACTCGACGCCCTTCACGTTGCCGTCCACGCCCTTGTCCTTGAAGGAGAGCATGGCCTTGAGGTCGAGCTTGGGCGACGACACGCCGATGCCCATGTCGGCGAACTTGTGGCCCGCCTCCTCGAACAGCTCGGAGGCGTAGAGCATCGCCTTGGAGGGGATGCAGCCCACGTTGAGGCAGGTGCCGCCGTGGGTGGCGCGCTTCTCCACCACGGCGACCTTCAGGCCGAGCTGGGCCGCGCGGATGGCGCACACATAGCCGCCGGGGCCGGTGCCGATGACGATGAGATCGTAGGACATGTCAGGAAATTTCCTTGGCGGTTCAGCTTGCCATCAGCCGGTGCACTTCGGCCTGCTTTTCGCAATCTCGACGCAGGCTGTCGGCGCCGAAGTCGATTTCATAGCCGCTGTCGTCGAGCCAGAAGATGGAATGCCCGTATTCAGAAACGGCGACCTGGTCGAAATGCTTCGGGTCGCGTCGCAGATACTCGAAGACCTCCCCTTCGGCGAGGATCGGGCGCACGTCGACAACGCCTTCGTAGCCATCGGTGAAGACGAGCTTCAGAACGCCATAGATGACCGGCGATGCCGAGACAATCCTGGGTAGCTCACTCATCGCAGGGGGCTCCAACGGTAGTTTTTCGATCGCACGCACGAAAGTCTCGGTCAGAAGGTCCTTTCGTTCGGAGGCCCACTCCACGACCGCGCGGCGCTTATTCTCGGGCAAGCTGCCGCGCAGCACCTTCAAGGTCTGAATATGGATGCTGGCGCGATGGCCACCAACCTCGGCGTGGAAATGCGGCGGCGGGTGATCGTTGGGATAAAACCGGATCTTGACCCCATCGACCACCGCGACCGTCGGCATCGGACCTCAAGCCCTCACAGATCCAGCACGAGCCGCGCCGGGTCCTCCAGGGTCTCCTTCACGCGCACCAGGAAGGTCACGGCCTCGCGGCCGTCGACGATGCGGTGGTCGTAGGACAGAGCGAGATACATCATGGGCCGGATCACCACCTGACCCTTGATCGCCACCGGGCGCTCCTCGATGCGGTGCATGCCGAGGATGCCCGACTGCGGCGCGTTGAGGATCGGCGTGGACATCAGCGAGCCGTAGATGCCGCCATTGGTGATGGTGAAGGTGCCGCCCTGCATGTCCTCGATGCCGAGCTTGCCGTCGCGGGCCTTGCGGCCGTAGCCGGCGATGGCCTTCTCGATCTCGGCGACGGACATCAGGTCGGCGTCGCGCACCACCGGCACCACGAGGCCCTTCTCGGTGCCGACCGCGATGCCGATATTGTAGTAGTTCTTGTAGACCAGGTCCTGCCCGTCGATCTCGGCGTTCACCGCCGGGATGTCCTTGAGGGCCGCGATCACCGCCTTGGTGAAGAAGCCCATGAAGCCGAGCTTCACGCCGTGCTTCTTCTCGAACGCATCCTTGAACTGGGCCCGCAGGGCCATCACGGCGCTCATGTCCACGTCGTTGAACGTGGTGAGCATGGCCGCGGTGTTCTGCGCGTCCTTCAGGCGCCGGGCGATGGTCTGGCGCAGCTTGGTCATCTTCACCCGCTCTTCGCGGGCGGCATCCTCGGCGCTCGCCGGCGCGCGGGCGACGGCGGGAACCGGGGCCGGGGCTGAGGGAACGCCGGCGGCGATGGCCGCGAGCATGTCGCCCTTGGTCACGCGGCCGTCCTTGCCGGAGCCCGACACGTCCGCCGGGTTCACGCCGCTCTCGGCGGCGATGCGGCCCACGGCCGGTCCATTGGCGCCGGCGGCCGCCGCGGCGGCGGGCGCCGCGGCCGGAGCCTTGGGGGCCTCGGCCTTGGGCGCTTCGGCCTTGGGGGCCTCGGCCTTCGGCGCGGGCGCCGCGGCGGCGCCGGTGCCTTCGCCGATGGAGCCGAGCAGCGCGCCGACGCCCACCGTCTCGCCGTCCTTGGCGACGATCTCCGCCAGCACGCCGGCGGCGGGGGCGGGCACCTCGACCGTGACCTTGTCGGTCTCGAGCTCCACCAGCGGCTCGTCGGCCTTGACGGCTTCACCCGGCTTCTTGAACCACTTGCCGATGGTGGCCTCGGTAACGGACTCGCCCAGAGTGGGCACGCGGATCTCGGTCGCCATTCTGTTCGTCCCCTCTGGGGACCTCCCTCAACGTTCGCCGTGCGCCGGAGCCGCGCCCCGCCGCAGGATGAGTGACGGGACCGGCATCACCTCATAGGCAAAGCCCAGTCCCGCCGTGATGATCGGGTCGGCGTCGGCGAGCGCCTTCGCATGACCCGCGTCGTCAACCTCCACCAGGGCCATCCCCCAGATGCCCGCGGGATCGGCCACCGGACCCACCGCCAGCGCGGGTCCGTCCTCGGCGAGGCCCTGCCAATAGGCCCCGTGCGCGCCCATCGCCTCCATTTCGGCGCCGCTCGCGTCCTGCGGGAAGCTCGCCCGCGGCGGCCGGAGCCTGAGGAGGAAATGGTCCAAGGGATGCCTCCGTTCGCGCGCCGCCGCTGGGCTCAGCTCAGGGCTTCGTCAAGGAACGCCCGGAGCTGCGCCAGATGCTTGGACATGAGGCCGGTGGCGGTGGCCGCCGCCGCGGGCCGCCCGGCATAGCGCGGCCGCCTGGCGGCGCCGCCCACCTGCTCCAGCACCCATTCCAGGTAGGGCTGCACGAACGCCCAGGAGCCCTGGTTCTTCGGCTCCTCCTGGCACCACACGACCTCGGCGTTCTTGAAGCGCGAGAGCTCCTGCACCAGGGTCTTCAGCGGGAACGGATAGAGCTGCTCGACGCGCAGAAGATAGACGTCGTTCACGCCGCGCTTCTCGCGCTCCTCGAACAGATCATAATAGACCTTGCCGGCGGACAGCACGACGCGCCGCACCTTGTCGTCGGGGACGAGCTTGATGCCGTCGGCCGCCGGATGGGACTGGGCATCGTCCCACAGCACCCGGTGGAACGAGGTGCCCGCCTCCATCTCCGACAGGCTGGAGGCCGCCCGCTTGTGGCGCAGCAGCGACTTCGGCGTCATCAGGATGAGCGGCTTCCTGAACTCGCGCTTCAGCTGGCGGCGCAGGATGTGGAAGTAGTTGGCGGGGGTGGTGACGTTCGCCACCTGCATGTTGTCTTCGCCGCACATCTGCAGGAATCGCTCGAGGCGGGCGGAGGAATGCTCCGGCCCCTGGCCCTCATAGCCGTGCGGCAGCAGGCACACGAGGCCGGACATGCGCAGCCACTTGCGCTCGCCCGAGGAGATGAACTGGTCGAACACCACCTGGGCGCCGTTGGCGAAGTCGCCGAACTGCGCCTCCCAGAGCACCAGCGTGTTGGGCTCGGACAGGGTGTAGCCATATTCGAAGCCGAGCACCGCCTCCTCCGAGAGCATCGAATTGATGACCTCGTACTTGGCCTGGGTCTCGGAGAGATGGTTGAACGGCTTGTAGCGCGCCTCGGTCTCCTGGTCGGTCAGCACCGAGTGGCGTTGGGAGAAGGTGCCGCGCTCCACGTCCTGGCCGGAGAGGCGCACCGGGTTGCCTTCCAGCAGCAGGGTGGAGAAGGCGAGCGCCTCGCCGGTGGCCCAGTCGATGCCGGAACCGTCCTCGATGGCCTTCTTGCGGTTGTCGAGGAAGCGCTGGATCGTGCGGTGGACCTGGAAGCCCTCCGGCACGGTGGTGATCTTCTCGCCGATGGCCTTGAGGGTATCGATCTCCACGCCGGTATTGCCGCGGCGCGGGTCATCATCCTCGTGGGTGGGCTTGAAGCCGGCCCAGCGGCCGTCGAGCCAGTCGGCCTTGTTGGGCTTGTAGGCCTGGCCCGCCTCGTGCTCGGCCTCCAGCCGGTCGCGCCATGCGTTGCGCATGGTCTCCACCTCGCCGGCGGTGACCACGCCTTCCGCCTCCAGCTTCTTGGTGTACAGCTCCAGCACGCTCGCGTGCTGGCGGATCACCTTGTACATCTTCGGCTGGGTGAAGGAGGGCTCGTCGCCCTCGTTGTGGCCGAAGCGGCGGTAGCAGAACATGTCCACCACCACCGGCTTGTGGAAGCGCTGGCGGAACTCGATCGCCACCTTGGCGCAGAACACCACCGATTCCGGGTCGTCGCCGTTGCAGTGGAAGATCGGCGCCTCGATCATCTTCGCCACGTCGGACGGGTAGGGCGAGGAGCGCGAATAGCGCGGATTGGTGGTGAAGCCGATCTGGTTGTTGATGATGAAGTGGATCGAGCCGCCGGTGCGGTGGCCCTTGAGGCCGGAAAGGCCGAGGCACTCGGCCACCACGCCCTGGCCGGCGAAGGCGGCATCGCCGTGCAGCAGCAAAGGCAGCACCTTCACCCGCTCGCTGTCCTTGAGCTGGTCCTGCTTGGCGCGCGCCTTGCCGAGCACCACCGGATCGACGATCTCCAGATGCGAGGGGTTCGCGGTCAGCGAGAGATGCACCTTGTTGTTGTCGAACTCGCGGTCCGAGGACGCGCCGAGATGGTACTTCACGTCGCCGGAGCCCTCGACCTCGTCGGGGGCCCAGGAGCCGCCCTTGAATTCGTGGAACAGCGCGCGGTGCGGCTTGCCCATCACCTGGGTCAGCACGTTCAGGCGGCCGCGATGGGCCATGCCGAACACGATCTCCCGCACGCCGAGGCTGCCGCCGCGCTTGATGATCTGCTCCAGCGCCGGGATCAGGCTCTCGCCGCCGTCGAGGCCGAAGCGCTTGGTGCCGGTGAACTTCACGTCGAGGAACTTCTCGAAGCCCTCGGCCTCCACCAGCTTGTTGAGGATGGCGCGCTTGCCCTCGCGGGTGAAGGACACCTCCTTGTCGGGCCCCTCGATGCGCTCCTGGATCCAGGCCTTCTCCTCGGGCGAGGAGATGTGCATGAACTCGACGCCGATGGTGCGGCAGTAGGTGCGGCGCAGGATCGCCACCATCTCGCGCACGGTGGCGAATTCGAGCCCCAGCACGTGGTCGATGAAGATCTTGCGGTCGAGGTCGGCCTCGTAGAAGCCATAGGACGCCGGGTCGAGCTCGGGCGCCTCGCGCGGCGGGGTCAGGCCGAGCGGGTCGAGATTGGCGTGCAGGTGGCCGCGCATGCGGTAGGCGCGGATCATCATCAGCGCCTTGACCGAATCGCGGGTGGCCTGCTGCACCTCGGTGGGGGAGAATTCCGCGCCGGTCGCCTGCGCCTTGGCCTTCACCTTGTCGGAGATGGCCTTTTCCACCTCGATCCACTGCCCGTCCATGGCCGAGACCAGTTCGCCATTGGCGTGCTCCGGCCAGTGCGGCTTCTTCCAGGAGGCGCCGCGGGCATTCTCGATCACCTGGGCGGGATCGTCCTTGAGCGCGGCGAAGAAGGCCTGCCACTCCGGGGTCACCGCGTTCGGGTCGGTCTCATAGCGGGCGTAGAGATCCTCGATCCAGGCGGCGTTGGCGCCATAGAGGAAGGAGGTGGAGAGGAAAATGTCGTTCTGATCCGCGCGCGACATGGGCTTCTTCCCGGCTGGCCGTGGGCGCCGCGTGTTCCTTCAGCGATCCCGCCCTTTTTAGCGGGTCCAACCGGGAAACACAGCCCCAAGACCTCGTCATCTGCCACAAATCGAGCCCCCGGCCGGAGCCGGACGCCCCTTTCACCGCTGCACGGCTCGTGGCGGCCTGCGGCAGCGGTGCCTTGAAACCTCGCGCCGGCGCCCGGTGGCGCTGGCGCGGCGTTGGACGCTCCGGGCCATGCCCGTCGCCGAGCTTTGCGGCAAAAATGGGTGCGCGGCCGTCGAAACGCAACGGCCGCCGCACTTTCTTCATAGCTGCTTCCCTTCCGTCACACCGCGCCGCGGCGCGCGCGGCAGGTCGGCGGAGGGGCGCGGGAAGGTGGAGCCCTTCCCGCGTCCGTGGTCAGCCCTTCAGCACCTCGACCAGGGTCTTGCCGAGGCGGGCCGGGGAGGGCGACACGCGGATGCCCGCCGCCTCCATGGCGGCGATCTTGTCCTCGGCGCCGCCTTTGCCGCCGGAGATGATGGCGCCCGCATGGCCCATGCGCCGGCCGGGCGGGGCCGTGCGGCCGGCGATGAAGCCCACCATCGGCTTCTTGCGGCCGTGTCGAGCTTCGTCGGCGAGGAACTGCGCCGCCTCCTCCTCCGCCGAGCCGCCGATCTCGCCGATCATCACGATCGCCTTGGTCTCGGGATCGGCCAGGAACATCTCCAGCACGTCGATGAACTCGGTGCCCTTCACCGGGTCGCCGCCGATGCCCACCGCCGAGGTCTGGCCCAGGCCCTCCTGGGAGGTCTGGAACACCGCCTCATAGGTCAGCGTGCCCGAGCGCGAGACGATGCCCACCGCGCCCTTCTTGAAGATGTTGGCCGGCATGATGCCGATCTTCGATTCCCCGGCGGTGACGATGCCGGGGCAGTTGGGGCCGATCAGGCGGGATTTGGAGCCGGAGAGCGCGCGCTTGACCTTCACCATGTCCATCACCGGGATGCCCTCGGTGATGCAGACGATGAGCGGGATCTCGGCGTCGATGGCCTCCAGGATGGCGTCGGCGGCGCCGGGCGGGGGAACATAGATCACCGAGGCGTCGGCGCCGGTCTTCTCCTTGGCCTCGATCACGGTGTCGAACACCGGCAGGCCCAGATGGGTGGAGCCGCCCTTGCCGGGCGAGGTGCCGCCGACCATCTTGGTGCCGTAGATGATGGCCTGCTCGGCGTGGAACGTGCCGTTCTTGCCGGTGAAGCCCTGGGTGATGACCTTGGTGTCCTTGTTGATGAGCACGGACATCACGCAGCTTCCTTCTTCACCGCGGCCACGATCTTCTGTGCCGCATCGTCCAGATCGTCGGCCGGGATCACGTTGAGACCGCTCTCGCGGATGATCTTCTTGCCTTCTTCCACGTTGGTGCCTTCGAGGCGCACCACCAGGGGCACCTGCAGGCCCACCGCCTTCACCGCCGCCAGCACGCCGCGCGCGATCACGTCGCACTTCATGATGCCGCCGAAGATGTTGACCAGGATGCCCTTCACGTTCGGGTCCGCGGTGATGATCTTGAACGCCGCGGTGACCTTCTCCTCGCTGGCGCCGCCGCCCACGTCGAGGAAGTTCGCCGGCTCCTCGCCGTAGAGCTTGATGATGTCCAGCGTCGCCATGGCGAGGCCGGCGCCGTTCACCATGCAGCCGATGGTGCCTTCGAGCGCGATGTAAGCGAGGTCGTACTTGGAGGCCTCGATCTCTTTTTCGTCCTCTTCCGTCAGGTCGCGCAGCTCGGCGAGCTCGGGATGGCGGAACAAGGCGTTGGAATCGAAGGTCACCTTGGCGTCGAGCACCTTGAGCTGGGCGTCCTTGGTGACGATCAGCGGGTTGATCTCGAGCATCGCCATGTCGGTGTCGGTGAAGGCCTTGTAGAGCACCTCCACGAGCTTGCCCGCCTGCTTGGCGAGGTCGCCGGAGAGGCCGAGCGCGTCGGCCACCTTGCGGCCGTGGAAGCCCTGGACGCCGGTCACCGGGTCGACCGAGAAGGTGAGGATCTTCTCCGGCGCCGAATGGGCCACCTCCTCGATGTCCATGCCGCCCTCGGTCGACACCACGAAGGCGACGCGCGAGGTGGCGCGGTCCACCAGCAGCGACAGATAGAATTCCTTCTCGATGTCGGAGCCGTCCTCGATATAGAGGCGGTTGACCTGCTTGCCGGCCGGGCCGGTCTGGATGGTGACGAGCGTGCGGCCCAGCATCTGGGCGACGAAGTCCTTCACCTCGTCGATGGATTTCGCGAGCCGCACGCCGCCCTTCTCGCCGGCCTCGGGCTCCTTGAACTTGCCCTTGCCGCGCCCGCCGGCGTGGATCTGCGACTTGACCACCCAGAGCGGGCCGCCCAGCTCCCTGGCGGCTGCTTCCGCGTCCTCGACCTTCAGCACCGGCACCCCGCGCGAGACGGGGGCACCGTACTTCTTCAGCAGCGCCTTGGCCTGGTACTCGTGAATATTCATCTGCTTCGTCCCCTAAAGGGTTGCGAAGTGCCCCCTCCCCCCGCGGCGGATCGCCGTTCGGCCCCGTTCGGACCGATCGGCCATGGCCCGCCGCCACCATCCCGACAATGGGCGTGCGCGCCGCACGCCGGGGAGCGGAACATTCGTCTCCTCACCTTATCCGGGGCTTTCGGCCCCGGCATGAAGGCGGCACCCCTTTCGGCGTGCCGCCGATCCCTGGCAAGATCAGCGCCCGAGGCCGGGCGCGATCTTCAGGCAGGCCTCCAGCAGCGTTTCCACCGTGGCGACCGACTTCTCGAACAGCGCGCGCTCGGTGCGGTCGAGCTCGACCTCCACCACGCGCTCGACCCCGCGCGCGCCGATCACCGCCGGCACGCCCACATAGAGGTCCTTCAGGCCGTATTCGCCGGACAGATAGGCCGCCGCCGGCATGAGGCGCTTCTTGTCCTTCAGATAGCTCTCCGCCATGGCGATGCCGGCCGCGGCCGGGGCGTAGAACGCCGAGCCGGTGCGCAGGAGATTGACGACCTCGGCGCCGCCGTCGCGGGTGCGCTCCACCATGGCGGCGATGCGCTCGTCGCTGGTCCAGCCCATGCGCACCAAATCGGGCACCGGAATGCCACCGACAGTGCAGTAGCGGATCAGCGGCACCATGGCATCGCCGTGCCCGCCCATGACGAAGGCGGTGACGTCCTCCACCGAGACGTCGAACTCCTCGGCCAGGAAATAGCGCAGCCGCGCGCCGTCGAGCACGCCCGCCATGCCCACCACCTTCTGCGGCGGCAGGCCGCTCCAGCGCTGCAGCGCCCACACCATGGCGTCGAGCGGGTTGGTGATGCAGATCACGAAGGCGTCGGGCGCGTATTTGCCGATGCCGGCGCCCACCTGCTCCATCACCCTGAGGTTGATGGCGAGCAGGTCGTCGCGGCTCATGCCCGGCTTGCGCGGCACGCCGGCGGTGACGATCACCACGTCGGCGCCCTCGATGGCGTCGTAGCTGTTGGCGCCCCACAGGCGCGCGTCGAAGCCCGCCACCGGGGCGAGCTCGGCGAGGTCCAGCGCCTTGCCCTGGGGCACGCCCTCCGCCACGTCGAACAGCACGACGTCGCCCAATTCCTTGAGCCCGGCGAGAAGGGCGAGCGTGCCGCCGATCTGGCCGGCCCCGATGAGGGCGATCTTGCTTCGGGCCATCCAACTGTCCCCGGGGAGACGCCTGCACAAGAGGTCGCAGGAGCCGGCGCTTGACTACTCCGATCCGTAAGGGGGTTCAAGCCGGCCGCGGTGCACAAATAGTGGCATGCCGCGCCGTTTCAGGCCGATGCCGTCGGCGCAGGGGGCGATTTGCGCGGCCGCCGGACGCGCTGCGGCAGCGATCCGCGGCGGCGACCGCCGCCGGATGGCGCCCGCGCGCCCGCGGCCAAGCGCGGCGACAGGGGACGGTCCCGGCGCTCGGCCCGGAGCGCCCGGCGCGGCGCGGAAGGGGGCCGCCCTCCCTTCGCGTCGCCGGGCGGACCGGCGCGCAAAGAACGGGGGAACCTCCGCAATGCCAAAACAAGTATGCGAAGGGAGGGCGGCTGCCGCCCGTCGCTGCGGCGGGGGCGGCATCTCGTGGCCCGCGCGCCGCGACAGGCGCCCGGGCCGGTTTTTCTGCCCTCCCCTCGCGGCCGCCGAAAACGGCGGGGCGATCAATCAATGGGGGGAACCCTTCACAATGCCGGATCAAGCAATGCGAGGGGAGGGCAGTCCGCCGCCCCATCGGACCGAAGCCGAGGGCGGGGCGGCGGGGTCGCGGGGTCCGCCTAGCTCCCGGTGAGGGAGGAGAGGGGGACGAAAGCGGGCGTCGGCTTGGGCGCCGGCGGGCGATTGGGATCGTTCTCGCGCAGCACCTTGAACACGCGCTCGGCGATCGGGCTCGAGGCGCAGAAGTCCTCGTAGGCGCGCGCGAGATTGGTCTTGGCGGCGGCGAAGACGGCGTCCTCGCCCATGCCGGAAAAGTCGGTCGAGACCAGATACTGGCCCATGCGGCGCAGGATGTGCAGGCGCGCCACCTGGAGCACCTGCGGCTCGTAGGCGACGCCGAGGGTGTCGAAGAACTCCTCCGCGCTGGAGAGCGTCTGCAACCGATCGAGCACCGACATCTCACACCTCCGATCCTGGGCGCCGAACCGCCATGGCCCGTCGGCCCGGCGCTCGGCAGCGTCTTCAATCCCCGTCCTCAGGCCACCGCGTCGGCGGCCGGGCCGCGCGTCCTGTGCAGCTCGCCCTGGAGATGGGTGAGCCGCGCTTCCAGAAACTCGATGCGGTCCAGCAGCGAGACCACGGCCTCGCCCACCGGATCGGGCATGAGATGGTGCTCGAGATCGATGCGGCCGTCGCCGAGCCGCCGCCGCTCGGCGAGCGCCTTCACCACCTTGCCGGGGATGCCGACCACGGTCATGCCCGGCGGCACGTCCTCGATCACCACGGAATTGGCGCCCACCCGGCAGCCGGCGCCCACCGTGATGGGGCCGAGGATCTTGGCGCCGGCGCCCACCAGCACGCCGTCCTTCAGCGTCGGGTGGCGCTTGCCCGCGGTCCACGACGTGCCGCCCAAGGTGACGCCGTGATAGAGCGTCACGTCGTCCCCCACCTCGGCGGTCTCGCCGATCACCACGCCCGCGCCGTGGTCGATGAAGAAGCGCCGGCCGATGGTGGCGCCGGGATGGATGTCCACGTTGGTCAGGAACCGGCCGAGCCAGGACAGGAAGCGGGCCGGGAACTTCACGCCGCGGCGCCACAGCCGGCTGGCAAGGCGGTGCCAGATGATGGCGTGCACCCCCGGATAGGTGAGCACGATCTCGAACGTGGCGCGCGCCGCCGGATCGCGCGCCTTGACGCACGCCACGTCCTCGCGGATCAGCCGCCAGGTGGAGGGGCGGGGCGCCGCAGCAGCCGGGGCGCCGGCCGCCGGTGTCGCGGCGACGGCGGCGGGAGGGGGCACCTTGGTGCCGCGCCATCGGGGGTGGCCCATGATCATGCCTCAGGCCCCCATCACGGCGGCGTGGCGCCGGCGCAGCACCTCTTCGGTGAAGCTGTCCTCGTAGAAGCGGCGCAGCACCTCGGGCGACACGCACTGCTTGGTGCGGGTGGCGAACTCGCGCACCCGGGCGAGGATGGCGCGCCCGCGCGCCTCGTCCACCGCGAGCCCCTCGTCGGCGAGCGCCTTTTCGATCGCCGCGAGGCCCGAATGCTTGCCCAGCACCACCCGGTGGTCGCGGCCGAGCAATTGCGGGCTCAGCGCCTCGTAGGTGGCGCGGTCCTTCAGCAGGCCGGAGACGTGGATCCCGGACTCGTGGGTGAACACGTCGTCGCCGACGATCGCCTTGGCGCGCGCGAGCGGCCGGCCGGAGGCGCGCGCCACGATCTCCGCCAGCGGGCGCAGGGCGACCGGGTCGATGCCGGTCTCCGCGCGGGCGGTCTGGCGCAGGGCGATCGCCACCTCCTCAAGGGCGGCGTTGCCGGCCCGCTCGCCGAGGCCGGTCACCGTGACCGAGCAGTGGCGCGCCCCGCCCGACACCGCCGCCAGCGTGTTGGCGGTGGCGAGGCCGAGATCGTCATGGGCGTGGAACTCGATCTCGAGGTCGGTGGCGTTGGCCACGCGCCGCACCAGCGCATAGGCGGTGAAGGGGTCGAGCACGCCCAGCGTGTCGGCGAGACGCAGGCGGAAGGCGCCCGTCTCGCGCGCCGCCTCGGCGATGCGGCACAGGAATTCCTGGTCGGCGCGGGAGGCATCCTCGCAGCCCACCGCCACCGTGAAGCCGAGCTGGCGGGCGAGGCCCACCACCCGGCGCAGGGTGCCGAGCGCCCAGTCCCGGTCGCGGCCGAGCTTGCCCTTCAGCTGCCGGTCGGAGGACGGGATGGAGAGGTTGACCGCGGTGACGCCGGCCGCCACCGCCGCCATCAGATCGTCCTCGCTCATGCGGCACCAGGCGACGACGCGCAAAGGCAGGTTCAGCGAGGCGATGGAGCGCAGGGTCTCCACCTCCTCGTCGCCCATGGCGGGGGTGCCGGCCTCGATCTCGGGCACGCCGGCGGCGGCGAGCGCCTCGGCGATCTCGATCTTCTCGCGCCGGGAGAAGGCGACGCCCGGCGCCTGCTCGCCGTCGCGCAGGGTGGTGTCGTTGAGGAACACCGTGCGCGCGGCGCCGACCGGCAGGCGCGGCACGGCCGGGGCGGAGCGCGGCGGCCGCGTGGGCAAACTGGACGGTGACTTCGCGAGCATCATGCCTCCCTGCCACCCCCTGCGGCGGCGCGACGACCGAGCCTTGGCTGAACGACCTAGCTGAACGACCTAGCTGAACGACTTGCCGCAGCCGCACTGGTTGCTAGCGTTGGGGTTCTCGAACACGAAGCCGGAGGCATGCAGCGACGTGACGAAGTCGATCTGCATGCCCTGCACCATCTGCTGCGAGCGCCCGTCGATGAACAACTTGACGCCCTCCTGCTCCAGCACCAGATCGTCCGCGAGCGCCGCGGCCTCGAGCTGCATGGTGTATTTGAAGCCGGCGCAGCCGCCTTCCTCGACGCGGATGCGCATGCCTTCCATCGTGTCAGGCGACCGGGAGATGGCGGCCTTGACGGCCGTCGCGGCATTGTGGGTGAGGGTGATCATGGGTCTCGTCCCCAAAACGGCGATACGGTTCTGGCCGAATACTTGGCAAGCCGTGTGCCAGACGAGAAAATCTTATAAAATCAATGAATTGTTTCAGCTGCGGTGGATGTCGCGTTTGCGACAGCGCGTGCCGGCGGCGACCGCTTGGCGGGTTCGCGACAGCGGCCAGCGGACGCGCCTCCGTAAAACCCCGTAGGCGGCAATGGCTTGGCAGCCTTTCAAATCATGTGCCCGATCGGATATAAGAAAGGCGCCGGCGCCGGGCCGGTCCGCTCAAGGCTCATGCGATGAAGATCAGCGCGCGTAATCAGATCAAGGGCAAGGTCGTTGCGGTGGAGCACGGGCCGATCTCCGGCCAGGTGACCATCGACATCGGCGGCGGCAACGTGCTCGTCTCCCACATCACCGAGGATGCGGTGAAGTCCCTGTCGCTCGCGGTGGGGGACGAGGTGGTCGCCATCATCAAGGCCTCCAGCATCCTCGTCGGCAAATAGGCGTTCGGGCAAAGCCTGCCGCCAGAAGGCGCGGCTGCGGGGCGCCGCGCGCCGGTGCCCTGCGGCCCGCGCGGATGCCGGGCCGGCCGCGCCCGGCGTCCGCCCTCAGGCGGCGGAGATGGTGACCTTCACGTCCGCCGGCCGGGCCCAATAGGGCGCCGAGGTCACGAGCACGTGCGCGCCGGCCATCACATAGTCCGCCGCATTGCCGGCATTGACCCCGCCCGCCGCCGCCACCACGCACGCCGCACCCGCCGCGGCCACCAGCGCGCACACCGCGCGGATGCCGTCCGGCGCCATCTTCTCGCACTGGAGCACGTCCGGCCTGCCGGCGAGCGCCGCGCGCGCCTGATCGAGCGTTTCCACCTCCACGATCACCTTTTTCTCCGGCAGCGTGCGGCCGAGCGCGGCCACCGCGCCGGCCGGATCGGCGAGGAAGGCGCGGTGCTCGGGGAACACCAGCAGCGTCTCGGAGAGCCCCAGGCGGTGGGGCAGCGCGCCGCCCGCCTTGATGGCGGCGATCATCATGGGCTTGGTGCCGGGGAAGGTCTTGCGCGTGGTCACCACCGCCGCCTGCGGGTCGGCCGCGCGCGCCGCGTCGACGATCTCCGCCGTCGCCGTGGCGATGCCGGAGAGATATTCCACCAGGGTCTGCGCCACCTTCCAGGCGATCAGCACGGGCCCGGCCTCGCCCTGCGCCTCCAGGATGGGGCCGCCCGCGGCGACGCGCGTGCCCGTGCCGGCCAGCACCTGCGCGGTGGCGCCGGCCTTGGCGAAGATGTCGGCCGCGAGCTCGACGCCGCAGACCGTTGAGGGCGCGCGCATGGCCATGGCGAGCCGCGCCGGCGCGGCGCCGATGCCGAGCGCCTCGGTGGTCAGGTCGCCAAACGGCGCATCCTCCTGGAGCAGGCGCTCCACCAGCGCGTCGGTCCACCACTTCGGAGCCATTTGCCCGCCTCCCGCTCGCCGGCCGCGCCGGATGCCGCAGCTATATCCCTGCCGACATAGAGCGCGGGAGGCAACCCGGATCTGCCCCGGCGCGACGCAACGGCGCGGCAGCGGGGCGCCGGGCCGGCGCGCACCGTTTGCGACAGGGCGCGTGCGGCTTCCTTCACGGCGCGTCGGAAAAGCGACAGCGACGCTTCCGGATTTGCGGCCCGGCTTTCTTGGAATGAAACGCATTTTCGCGCCCATGCCGGCTGGCATGCCGCTTGCGACCTGCTCGCCGATACCGCGGGCAGGGCGCGCCGGGTTCCGCGCCGGCCCGCGGCCCCAATCATCGGAGACCACACATGCTCGGCATCGGCAGCCCCCTTCCGGACTTCTCCATCACCGGCGTCAAGCCCGGCTTCAACCTGCACGAGGAGAACGGCGTCTCCGCCTTCGAGACCATCACGAAAGAGAGCTTCCCCGGAAAGTGGAAGGTGATCTTCTTCTATCCCAAGGATTTCACCTTCGTGTGCCCGACCGAGATCGCCGAGTTCGCGCGCCTTTCCGGCGACTTCGCGGACCGCGACGCGGTGGTGCTGGGCGGCTCCACCGACAACGAGTTCGTCAAGCTCGCCTGGCGGCGCGACCACAAGGACCTCAACCGCCTGCCCATCTGGTCGTTCGCCGACACCAACGGCTCGCTCACCGACGGCCTCGGCGTGCGCTCGCCGGACGGCGTGGCGTTCCGCTACACCTTCGTGGTCGATCCGGACAACGTGATCCAGCACGTCTACGCCACCAACCTGAACGTGGGGCGCAATCCCAAGGACACGCTCCGGGTCCTCGACGCGCTCCAGACCGACGAACTGTGCCCCTGCAACCGCGAGGTCGGCGGCGACGTGCTCAAGGTCGCCTGAGGCGGCGCAAGAAGGCTGGAAGCCCCCATGTCCATCGACGCCCTGAAGGACCAGATCCCGCCCTTCGCCAAGGACGTGAAGCTCAACCTCTCGGCGCTCAGCCGGGAGGAGAGCCTCACCCCGCAGCAGCTCTACGGGCTGCTGGTGGCGTGCGGCCTGACCACCCGCAACCCCGATGTTGCCCGCGCGCTCGAGGCCGAGGCGGCGGCGCGCCTGTCGCCCGCCGCCATGGATGCGGCGAAGGCGGCGGCCGCCATCATGGCCATGAACAACGTCTATTACCGCTTCACCCACCTCGCCTCGAACAAGGCCTACGAGACGCTGCCGGCGAAGCTGCGCATGAGCGTCATCGGCGCGCCGGGCGTGGACAAGGCGGACTTCGAACTGTGGTCGCTCGCGGTCTCGGCCATGAACGGCTGCGGGCGCTGCATCGACGCCCACGAGACGGTGCTGCGCGAGGCCGGCATCCGCGAGGACCAGATCCAGGCGGCGGTGCGCATCGCCGCCGTCATCGCCTCCGCCGCCGTGGCGCTGGAGGCCGCGCGCGCGCCTCTGCCCGCCGCCGCCGAGTGAGCCGCCGGGTCCGGCGGCCGGGCGGCCGCCGTCCGCCCCTGCGCGCCGCTCAGGCGGAGCGCGTCATGCCGCGGCTCACGTGCTTCTCTGCCCAGTGGGCGAGGCGCACGAACGGCAGGCCGAGCAGCAGGTAGACCGCGGCCACCAGGATGCCGGTGCCGAAATAATCGTAATAGGTGGTGGAGATGAGCTCGTAGGTCTTGGTGAGTTCCACCAGCGAGATCACCGAGACCAGAGAGGAATCCTTGATCAGCGAGATGAAGTCGTTGGTGGTCGGCGGCAGGACGATGCGCGCCGCCTGCGGGATGATGACGTTCCGCACCGCCTGGGTCTCGGTCATGTTGAGCGCCACCGCCGCCTCCATCTGGTGGCGCGGCACGGCGAGCAGGCCGGCGCGGTAGTTCTCCGCCTCGTAGGCCGCGTAGTTGAAGCCCAGCGCCAGCACGCCGGCCACGAAGGCATCGAGCTGGATGCCCACCTTCGGCAGGCCGTAATAGATGAACAGCACCTGGATCAGCAGCGGCGTGCCGCGCACCACCTCGATATAGACCTGCGCCAGGCGGTCGAGCAGGGCGCCGCCATAGACCCGGCAGATGGCGAGCAGCGCGCCCATGCCCACGGCGATGGCCATGGCGAGGATGGAGATCTGCATGGTCATCAGCGCCGCCCAGCCGAGCTGGGGCAGGAAGCGCGCGTAGCGCTCCAACTGCGCCTTCCAGCCCTTGGGCTGGGTCGCCGCCACGAACGCGTCGTAGTTCACCGGCTGGGCCTGCATCGGGCGCATGTCGCCGGTCGCCTGCGACATCAGCGGGCTCCACAGCGCCCAGCTGTCGAGGATCTTGTGCATGGCGCCGTCGCGGATCATCTGCGAGAGGCCGTCATTGATGGCGGCCAGCAGCTCGGGATGGGCGCCCTTCTTCAGCGCGATGCCGTATTCGATGCGTCCCACCGGCTGGCCGGTGAACTGCAGCGCGCGGTCAGGCTGGGCGTAGTAGACCGCGATCGGGAAGTCCATGACCGTGGCGTCGATGCGCTTCAGCTTGAGATCGGAGTAGGCGTCGATCTCCTCGTCGTAGGTGCGCACGTCGATGCCGCCGGCCTGGCGCAGCACATATTCCATCTGGCTCGACTTCAGCGTGCCGACGCTCTTGCCCTTGAGGTCGGAGAGCGTCTGCACCGGATCGTCGCCGCGGCGGATCACGATCTGGCCGAAGGTGGTGTAGTAGGGGATCGAGAAGTCGGCCCCCGCCTGGTGCGCGGCGGTGATCTCGAGGCCGTTGATGGCCACCTCGTAGAGCCCGTTGTCGAGGCCGGGGATGAGGTTCGACCAGTCGTTCTGGACGAACACCGGCGGCCGGCCGAGCCTCTTGCCCAGCTCCGCCATGATGTCCACCTCGAAGCCCACGGTCCTGTCCGGGTCCGCCGGGTCCTTGAAGGTGTAGGGCGCGCCCGACGTGCTGTCGCCGCCATAGCGCAGCGGCTTGCCCGGGTCCGGGGCGGCGATTGCGGGCGCGGCGGCGGGCGGGGCCGCCGGCGCCTGGGCGAGCGCCGGCGAAAGCGCGAGGGCGAGGCCGAGCAGGCCGGCGACGAGATGCAGGACGGCAGGTTTCAAGGCGGCTGGGCGCATGGCTGACCCCCGGATAGGGCTGAAGGCCGGAAGGACTGGGCGGAAAGGGCTTCGGGCGGCGGAAGGGCTCAGGCGAAGCGGCGCAGGAACTGGCGCGTGCGCGGGTCCTTCGGATGGTTGAAGATCTCGTCCTCGTCGGAGATCTCGACGATCTCGCCCTGCTCCATGAAGATGATGTAGTCGGAGGCGTCGCGGGCAAATCGCATCTCGTGGGTGACGACGATCTGCGTCATGCCCTCGCGGTCGAGTTCCTTCATCACGTCGAGCACCTCGTCGACGAGGCTCGGGTCGAGGGCGGAGGTGGGCTCGTCATAGAGCATCACCTTCGGCGCCATGGCGAGCGCGCGGGCGATGGCGCCGCGCTGCTGCTGGCCGCCGGACAGGTTGATCGGATAGAGGTCGAGCCGGTCGCCGAGGCCCACTTTCTTGAGCAGGCGCTCGGCATTGGCCTCGGCCTCCGCCTTGGACGTGCCCTTCACCACCATGGGCGCCATCATGACGTTCTCGATGAGCGTCTTGTGGGGGAAGAGGTTATAGGCCTGGAACACCATGCCCACGTTCTTGCGCAGGAGGTGGGCGGTGTGGGCGAGGTAGGTCCTGGCGCCCGGGGCTTGGCGCATGGCGACGCCGCAGACCTCGATGGTGCCGGAATCCATGGTCTCGAGCCCGTTGAGGCAGCGCAGCAGCGTGGACTTGCCGCAGCCGGAGGGGCCGATGATGGAGACCAGGTCGCCCTCCTCGAGGGCGAAGCTCACCCCCTTGAGGATCACCGTCGCGCCGAATGACTTCCTCACGTTCTCCACGCGCACGATGGGCGTGGCTTGTGGCGTGGACTGCTGCGGCTCCATGAATGCCCCCGCTGTGACTGGCCCTGCCGAGGACGCTCCGCCACCGGCCCGGCGCGTCGGCTGCGGGCGCGAGCGGCGCGCCATGGGATGAAGCGCCTTGTTTCCGCGAGGGCTACCGGCATGCGGTGACAAGGCGGTGACGCCACCTGCCCCAGCGTGTTCAGGCCGGCGCGCGCCCGTCCGCGACGATGCAGCCCTCGGGCGCGGCCTCGCCGGCGAGCACCGCCGCCACGCATTGGGCGGCGATCATGTTGCCGCGGGCCAGCGCCTCGCGGCTCGATCCCGCCGCATGGGCGCTCGCCACCACCTGCGGCAACGCCGCCAGGGCCTGCGCCAGCGGACGCAGCGCCGCATCCTCCTCGGCCTCGAACACGTCGAGCCCGGCGCCGGCGATGTGGCCGGACAGCACGGCGGCGTGCAGCGCCGTGTCGTCCACCAGGCCGCCGCGCGCGGTATTGACGAGGATCGCGCCGGGCTTCATGGCGGCGAGCGCCGCCGCGTCGATCAGGTGGCGCGTCTGTTCGGTGAGCGGCGCGTGCACCGAGACCACGTCGCTCTCCGCCAGCAGCCGGGCGAGCGGCACATGGGTGACGCCCGGCGCCGGCCCCTCGAAGCGGGGCGCGGCCACCAGCACGCGCGCCTCGAAGCCGGACAGGCGCCGCGCCACGCCCCGCGCGGTGCGCCCGAAGCCGATCAGGCCCACGGTCTTGCCGGTGAGGTCGGCGCCCGCGGCGACGCGCCAGTCGCCGGCGGCGAGGGCCGCGTTGTTCTCCTTCAGCCGCCGCAGCACCGCCAGCATGAGCGCCAGCGTGTGATCGGCCACGGAGGCGTCGTTGGCGCCGGCGGTGATGGCGACCACCCGCCCCAGCGCCCGCGCCGCCGCCGCGTCCACCCGGTCATAGCCGACGCCGCGCCGGGCGATCACCTTGAGGCCGGGATGGGCGGCGAGGAGGTCCCGCGTCACCGCGCGCATGCCGACGATCCAGCCGCCGACGCCCTGGAGCAGAGCGGCGAGCGTGGCGTCGGGGATGTCGGTGTCGAGCGCCTCGGGCGGCAGGCCCGAGGGCACCACGGCAAAGCCGCGCGCCTCCAGGAAGCGGGCGGCCGCCGCGTCGAACAGGCGGGTGGTGACGAGGACCTTGGGGCGGGGATCGGGCACAGGCAAGCTTCCGGGGAGGGATGCGCTCTCCTCGCGCCGGCCGGCGCCAAGATCAAGCCCGCCGGACATGAAAACGGCGGCACCAGGGGCACCGCCGAGAGCGGGGTCCGGGCGTCGCCGGACCCCGAAGCGGGACTTACGCCCCGCCGGCTTGCCTCACGCCGGCTTGCCTCACGCCGCCTTGGCGGGCTCGGCCGGAGCGGCCTGGCCGTCGATGGCCTGGCCTTCCAGCGCCTTGGCGCCGCCGACGGTGTTGATGGCGATGTGACGCGGCTTCTTGGCCTCGGGAATGTTGCGCACGAGGTCCACGTGCAGCAGCCCGTTCTCGAGCACCGCGCCCTTCACCTCCACATGGTCGGCGAGCTGGAAGCGCCGCTCGAAGCTGCGCGCCGCGATGCCGCGATAGAGCACCTGGGCGGTCTCGCCGTTCTGCTCGGCCTTCTTCTCGCCGCGCAGCGTGAGGGTGTTCTCCTTCACCTCGATGCCGAGGTCGGCCTCGGTGAACCCCGCCACCGCGACGGTGATGCGGTAGGCGTTCTCGCCGGTGCGCTCGATATTGTAGGGCGGGTAGGTGGGTGCGGCATCCACGCCGCCGACGCCGTCCAGCAGCGAGAACAGGCGATCGAAGCCGACGGTATTGCGATAAAGCGGCGAAAGGTCGAAAGTACGCATGGCATATCCTCCTTCGAAGCGACATGCTGGGCCCGCAATCAAGCCGGGCCCGGTTCAAACGCCGTCACAGTGACCGGCGCCGCTCCTGATCTGGGAAGCGTCCCGGCGCCCGTCAAGGCCCCCGAAACCCGCTTGTGCGCGGGGCCGGCGGGGCGAAATGAACGGCACCTGAACGGGCGCGTCGGGTTGTGTTCAAGCAGGTGGTTTACAATGACCAAGCTGCGAACCGCGGGCACGGGGACGGGCGGCGGGTCTCGAGGAGCAAGCAGATGGTGCGAGCCGGCCGTCTCATCGCCTGCGTGGTGGTCCCGGCGACCCTCGCCGGGATGATGCCGGTTTTTGCCCAGCCGCCCGGCGCCGAGCTCGCCCAAAAGGCGGCCATCGCCGATCTCCACCATGTGGTGGACCTGACGCCGCCGGTGCCGTTCCGCCCCTATATGAAGCATCCGCCGGAAGGCGCCCACCCGGTGGCACCGGACGAGGTGGCCGACACCCTGATGCGGCGCGGCTTCACCGACGTGAGCGTGGTGCGCCAGCGCGGCGGCGCCTATATCTGCGAGGCCACGGGGCCGCGCGGCGAGCGGGTGCGCCTGGTGGTGGACGCCATGAGCGGCGACATCAGCGGCATGCAGGTGATCGGCTATCAGGGCAGGTGAAGGGAAGAGCTTCAGGCGGTTCGCGCGCGACGCTGGTCGGTTCAAGCGCCTTGCGAAACTTCCCTGCGGTCGCCCTCCGGCTTGACCGGAGCGCCCATCGCTCCGCTGGCGCGAAGTTGGGGTATCGCCAACGCCCGGCAAACCGATGAAGGTCGGCGCCCGGCCCTGCCCTGGGCCCTGCGGTCAAGCCGGAGGGCGACGGCGGGCGGCGAGCGGGCGGGGGTGTCACGACCTCTGCGCGGCGGGCCGGTGAATGGGCGGTCCCCATCCCCGCGGCGCGCGACCCCCACCCCCTCGCCCCTCCCCGCAAGGGGGAGGGGAGCGGCCTGGACGGGAAACCTGCGCGCGTGGGGACAGGTGGGCAAAGCGATGTGGTGCCCGCTCCGCCCCGAAGGACGGCTCAGCCCTCGATGCGGTCGAAATCGGCGATGCCGCGGGTGGCGGCGCGGATCTCGTCCAGGAGCTTCAGGCGGTTCTCGCGCAAGCCTTCGTCCTTGTCGTTCACCGTGACGGCGTCGAAGAAGGCGTCCACCGGGGCGCGCAGGTCGGCGAGCGCGGTCATGGCGGCGGCATAGTCCTCGGCCGCCACGGCGTCGGCGACCCGGCGCTTCACGTCGTCGATGGCGGCGGCGAGCTTTTCCTCGGCGGGCTCCTTGAGCAGCGTGGCGTCGGTCGGCCCGGCAAAAGCGCGGCCGTCCTTCTTCTCCTCGATGCGCAGGATGTTCACCGCCCGGCGGTAGCCGGCGAGCAGGTTTTTCCCGTCCTCGGTGTCGAGGAAGCGGCCGAGCGCCTCCACCCGGCGCACCACGAGGAGGAGATCGTCCTGCCCTTCGAGGGCGAAGACGGCGTCGACGAGGTCGTGCCGGGCGCCGCGGTCGCGCAGATAGACCTTGAGGCGGTCGGCGAAGAAAGCGAGGAGGTCGATTAGAGCCTTTGCTAACTCGAAATCAAGTCCTGCTTCGCGGTGTGACTGCAGGACATCTTCGACTATTTGCCGAGTGTCGGTGGGAACATACTTGCCCTCGGAGAGTCGGACGCTGTTCAAGGCCGTCAGACTGGCCTTTCCACCAGCTGCAAAGCTAAGTGCTTCCAGCAAATTCAGTCTTATTTCATTCTCCAACACAATCCGGATCACCCCCAGCGCCGCCCGGCGCAGCGCATAGGGGTCCTTGCTCCCGGTCGGCTTCTCGTCGATCGCCCAGAAGCCCACCAAGGTGTCGATCTTGTCCGCCAGCGCCACGGCGACAGACACCGGCGCGGTGGGCACCCGGTCGCCCGGCCCCTGGGGCTTGTAGTGCTCCTCGCAGGCGGCCGCGACCTCGGGCGCAAGGCCCTCGCCCTGCGCATAATAGCGGCCCATGAGGCCCTGCAATTCGGGGAACTCGCCCACCACCTCGGTCAGCAGGTCCGCCTTGCAGATGAGCGCCGCCTCTTCCGCCAGCGCCGGCGCGGCGCCCACCTTGGGGGCGAGTTCCTTGGCGAGGCGGGCGATGCGCAAGATGCGTTCCTGCTGCGAGCCCAGCTTCTCGTGGAAGGTGATGTGCGCGAACTTGGGCATCCGGCTTTCGAGGCCGTTCACCCGGTCCGTGTCCCAGAAGAACTTGGCGTCCGACAGCCGCGCCCGGATCACCCGCTCGTTGCCGGCGACGATGGCCGCCCCGCCGTCCGAGGCGACCAGGTTCGAGACCAGAAGGAAGCGGTTGGCGAGCCGGCCCGTGGCCGGGTTCCTCAGGACGAAGCACTTCTGGTTGGCGCGGATGGTGGCGCGGATCACCTCGTCGGGGATGTCGAGGAAGCGCTCCTCGAACGCGCCCATCAGCACCACGGGCCATTCCACGAGGCCGCACACCTCCTCCAGCAGGCCCTCGTCCTCCACCAGCTCGAGCCCGGCGGCGAGCGCCAGATCCTTGGCGTCGTTGAGGATGATGTCCTTGCGGCGGTCGCGGTCGGCCACCACCTTGGCGGCCTCGAGCTTGGCCATCCAGTCGTCGAGCCGCTTCACCGTGAAGGGCGCGGGCGCCATGAAGCGGTGGCCGCGGGTGAGGTTGGACGAAGCGATGCCGTCGACCTCGAAATGCACCACCTCGGGCTCGTCGCCCTCGGCCCCGAACATCGCGACGATGGCGTGCAGCGGGCGCACCCATCGCAGCGTGCCATCGCCCCAGCGCATGGATTTCGGCCAAGGGAATTTGCGGATCGTCTCGGGTACGATCTCGGCGATCACCTCGGATGCCGGGCGGCCCTTCTTCTCCACCACGGCGACATAGAAGTCGCCCTTCTTCGGGTCGCTCTGGATCGTCGCCTCGTCGATGGAGGAAAGCCCCGCGCTCTTCAGGAAGCCCTGGAGCGCGGCCTGCGGCGCGCCGACGCGCGGGCCCTTCTTCTCTTCCCGCTGGTCCGCCTGCCGGCCCGGCAGCCCGTGCACCGAGAGCGCCAGGCGGCGCGGCGTCACGAAGGCTTTGGCGCCCTCATAGAGGAGCCCGCGCTCCACCAAGGCGTCGGTGACGAGCTTCTTCAAAGCGTCCGCCGCCTGCGCCTGCATGCGGGCGGGGATTTCCTCGGAGAACAGTTCGAGCAAGAGATCGGGCATCGTGTCGGGCTCGCTCCCCAGACGGGGGCGCGGCGCAAAAGCGCGCCGCCGGTGAAGGTTCGGCGCCGTTGCTAGTGGGTTTCCGCCGCCGCGTCGAGAGGCGCCCCGCTCAGTCCAGCGGCGCGGCGTGGCGCTCCGGCATCCCGAGCAGCGCGAGGAAGGCGACCGCCGCCGCCGCCATGAGATAGACCGCCGGGGCCATGTCGTCGCCGGTGGCGGCCACCAGCATCACCGCCACCATGGGCGCGGTGCCGCCGCCGATGCCGATGGCGAGGTTCCAGCTGATGCCCACGGCAGTGCAGCGGACATGGCGCGGGAACATCTCGGCGATGGTCGCCGGCATGGCGCCCCCGGTGGCAATCAGCACCGCGAACCCGGCCTGTCCCAGAAGCGCCAGCGCGGCATCGCCCGAGCGCAGCAGCTCGAACAGCGGCCAGGAGAACAGCGCGAAGCCGAGGAAGCCCGCCCCCACCACCCATTTGCGGCCGACGAGGTCGGAGAGGGCGGCGAAGGCGACCGCCAGCACCAGAACGCCGGCCATGGTGGCCGTGTTGAGCTCCAGCGCCAAAGCGGCCGGGAAGTCGTCCACCTGCTGCAGCCAGGTGGAAAGGTAGACGAACACCAGATAGAAGGAGACGCCCAGGAAGAAGTTCATCGCCGAGGCGCGGGCGATGCCGCGCCATTGGGTGCGGAAGGCGACCTCGAGCGGGGCGCGCACGGTGTCCGCCGTGCGGGGCGGGGTCTCCGCGAGGCCCCGGCGCAGCACCAGCGCGAAGCCGCCCAGCACGATGCCGAGGAGAAAGGGCAGGCGCCAGCCGAAGGCGAGCAGCTCGTCCTGGGTGAGCAGGGTCGCGGTCGCCGCCCCCACCGCCGAGCCGGCCAGCATGCCGCCGGTGCAGCCCACCGTGGCGAAGGAGGCGAAGGTGCCGCGCCAGCGCGGCGGGCCATTCTCGGCCAGGAACACGGCGGAGGTCATGTATTCCCCGCCGATGGCGAGCCCCTGGAACAGGCGCAGCAGCAGGAGCAGCAGCGGGGCCAGCAGGCCGGCCATCTCATAGGTCGGCAGCAGCCCCACGGCCACGGTCGAGACCGTCATCATGGCGGCCGAGATGACGAGCGCCTCGCGCCGCCCGCGGCGATCGGCGACGTGGCCGAACATGGCCGCCCCCAAGGGACGCATGAGGAACGAGGCGGCGAACACGCCGAAGGCGGAGATCAGGCCGACGGTCGGGCTCGCTTCGGGGAAGAAATTCGCCGCGAACGCGGTCGCGAAGAAGCCGTAGATCGCGAAGTCGTACCATTCGAGGAGGTTGCCGACGGCACCCGCCAGCATGCCGTGCGCCCTGGCCCGTGGCGCGCCCGCTCCCGCCGTCGGCCCGGAAGGCACCGCCTCCGACATCAAGATCATTTTCCGTCCCCCGACGGCCCGGCCCGCCGGGATTAAGCGAAGAATATCCGCGTCGGCAGCGAAAGCGAAGCGGTTCGCCATCGGCCCGCCGCCCGCCCGCGCTCAGGCCGCGAGGCCGCCCGCCTCGGTCTTCAGCCACGCCGCGCCGCAGGCCTTCGCCAGCTCGCGCACCCGCAGGATATAGCTCTGGCGCTCGGTGACCGAGATCACGCCGCGCGCGTCCAAGAGGTTGAAGACATGGGAGGCCTTGATGCACTGATCGTAGGCCGGCAGCACCATCTCGTGCTTCTCGCCCTTGTCGCCGGCGGCGAGATACTTCTGGCACGCCGCCTCCGCCATGCGGAACTGCTCGAGCAGCATCTGCGTGTCCGCATGCTCGAAATTGTGCCTTGAATATTCCTGCTCGGCCTGCAGGAACACGTCGCCATAGCTGGTCCTCTCCGACCCCTCGCGGCCGTTGAAATTGAGATCGTAAACGTTCTCGACCCCCTGCACGTACATGGCGAGGCGCTCGAGCCCATAGGTCAGCTCGCCCGAGACCGGGGCGCACTCGAAGCCCGCCACCTGCTGGAAGTAGGTGAATTGCGACACCTCCATGCCGTCGCACCAGCACTCCCAGCCGAGGCCCCAGGCGCCGAGCGTCGGGCTCTCCCAGTCGTCCTCGACGAAGCGCACGTCGTGGAGCCCGAGGTCGATGCCGATCGCCTCCAGTGATTTCAGATAGAGCTCCTGGAGGTTGTCCGGCGACGGCTTCAGGATCACCTGGAACTGGTAATAATGCTGCAGCCGGTTGGGGTTCTCGCCGTAGCGCCCGTCCTTGGGCCGGCGCGAGGGCTGCACATAGGCCGCCTTCCAGGGCTTGGGACCCAGCGCCCGCAAGGTGGTCGCCGGGTGGAAGGTGCCCGCGCCCACCTCCATGTCGTAGGGCTGGAGGATGACGCAGCCCTGGTCCGCCCAGAAGCGCTGGAGCGTCAGCAGCAGGGCCTGGAAGGAGCGGTCGGGCCGCATGTGCGGCGGCAAAGCGGGGTCGATCATCGGGCTCGCGGCGGTTCTCCACCGGCCTGCGGGACCGGCGGCGGGGCGGGGCGCCTGCGCCCCGGCGCGAGGTTTCGCGCGGCGCGACCCTAGTTTCGCGGACCGCTTCGATCAAGCGCCCCGGGGGGGGGGCAGCCACGCTCACGCGAACCAGAACCGCCTGCGGGTGTTGAGACGGCAAGGGGGGCTTCGATAAGGGAGCCGAACAAATGAAGCGTCTTCTGCTTGCGGGCACCGTCCTTCTCGCCGCCACCGGCGGCGTCGTGGCGCAGACCAGCAGCACTCCGAACACCTCCAGCGGCCCGGCGATGCAGGGCGGCCGCACCCAGGCGACCCCGGGCGCCAGCGCGGTGGACCCCAGCAACGCGCCCGCCAACCCGATCCCCAACACCCCCCAGCGCCCGAGCGGCCATGCCGGCGGCGCGGTGGAAGCGGGCAAGAACCAGGCGACGCCCGGCGCCAGCGGCAGCGGGACCGTCAACCAGACCGGCTCGGTGAACCCGCGCCGCTCCACTCCGGCGCGTCCCGACGCCCACAGCGGCGGCGCCATCGAGGGCGGCAAGAATCAGGCCCGTCCGTGACGCCGCCGGTCGGCCCCGAGCGGCTGGCCCGGCCAGGCCCGCAAACAACTGCGGCCCCGGACCGCAAGGTTCCGGGGCCGCTTGTCGTTCGGTCGGCAGGTGTCAGCCGCGCGAGCGGGCGCGCACCATGTAGTCGTCATAGTTGAATTCGGCGATCTGCCACCACAGATAGCCGTTGTTGCGGAACGCCTTCAGATCGTCCCAGACCTTCTTGAAGTCGGCATTCTTGGCCGAGATGTCGTCATAGAGGGCGTGGGCCGCCTTGTAGGCCGCGTCCATCACGTCGTTGGGGTAGCGGCGCAGCTGGGTGCCCGCCTTCACCAGGCTCTGGATGGCGATCGGGTTCTTGGCGTCGTAGCTCGCGAGCATGCTCTCATTGGCGCGCGCGCAGGCCGCGGTGAGGGCCGTCCGGTAGGCCGGCGGCAGCTTCTCCAGCTCCTCGAGGTTGAAGAAGAAGTTGAGGGCGGCGCAGCCCTCCCACCAGCCGGGATAATAATAATACTGCGCGACCTTGAAGAGGCCGAGCTTCTCGTCGTCATAGGGGCCGACCCATTCGGCCGCGTCGATGGTGCCCTTCTCCAGCGCCGGGTAGATGTCGCCGCCGGCCAGCTGCTGGGGCACCACGCCGAGCTTGGCCATCACCTGGCCGCCCATGCCGGCGATCCGCATCTTCAGGCCATTGAGATCGGCGATGGTCTTGATCTCCTTGCGGAACCAGCCGCCCATCTGGCCGCCCGTATTGCCGCCGGGCAGCATGGAGACGCCGTACTTCTTGTAGAATTCGTTCATCAGCGTCAGGCCGTTGCCGAACAGGAACCAGGCGTTCATCTGCCGGGTGTTCAGCGCGAACGGGATGGCGGTGCCCATGCCGAAGGTCGGGTCCTTGCCGATATAATAATAGGACGCCGAGTGGCACATCTCGACGGTCTTGTTCTGGGTCGCGTCCAGCGCCTGGAGGCCGGGGACGATCTCGCCCGCGGCGAACACCTGGATCTGAAACTTGCCGTCGGTGATTTCGGAGAGCGTCTTCGCCATCAGCTCGGCGGCGCCGTAGATGGTGTCCAGCGACTTCGGGAAGGAGGACGTGCAGCGCCACTTCACTTCCGGCGCCGACTGCGCGATGGCCGGCATGGCGACGGTGGAGGCGGCGACGCCCGCGGTTGCGGCGGTGAGGAAATCACGGCGTTTCATGAAGGGGGACTCCCTAGGCGATTTTGGCCGCCCACGCGGGCGCGGAACGCGCGGGCGAGGCGACATTCCTACCTTCTAGTGCGCCCGCCCTTGATAGGGAAGCATCCTTGCCTGTGCGACCTTAGTCGTAGACCGGTCCGGCCCGGCTCATTCGATCACGATGCGCGGAGCTTTGCGCGCCGAACCGGCCGCGCGCTCCAGCGCCGCCTTCACTTCGCGCGCCACGGCGCGGTAGGCGCCCGCTTCCGCGCCGTCGGGCTCGGCCACCAGCACCGGCAGGCCGGCGTCGGACATCTCGCGGATGCGCATGTGCAGCGGGATATCGCCGAGGAACGGCACGCCGAGCCGCTCGGCCTCCATGCGGGCGCCGCCATGGCCGAAGATCTCCGAGCGCCCGCCGCAATGCGGGCACACGAAATAGGCCATGTTCTCCACCACGCCGAGGATCGGCACGTTGACGCGCTGGAACATGGCGACCCCGCGCCGGGCGTCGATCAGAGCGAGGTCCTGGGGGGTGGAGACGATGACCGCGCCGGCAAGGTTCACCTGCTGCGCCATGGTGAGCTGGGCGTCGCCGGTGCCGGGCGGCATGTCCACCACCAGCACGTCGAGCGGGCCCCATTTGACCTCGCGCAGCATCTGCGAGATCGCCGACATGACCATGGGTCCGCGCCAGATCATCGGCGTCTCCTCCTCCACGAGGAACCCGATGGACATCAGCTGGAGGCCGAAATTTTCGAGCGGCAGCATGGTCTTGCCGTCGACGAGCGTGGGCTTCTGGGCGACCCCCGACAGGCGCGGCACCGAAGGGCCGTAGATGTCGGCATCGAGCAGGCCCACCTTGAGGCCGAGGTCGCGCAGGCCGAGCGCCAGATTGATGGAAAGCGTCGACTTTCCGACGCCGCCTTTGCCCGAGGCCACGGCGATGATCGATTTCACCCCCGGCACCTCGATGGCGCGGCCGGGGGCCGGGGCGCCGGGCGCGGCCGGCGGCGGGCCGGGCCGGGCGGCGGCCGGCCGGCGCTCGGCGGTGAGCGCCACCAGAGCCGAGGTGACGCCGGGCACCGCCCGCGCCGCCGCCTCCGCCGCGCCGCGCACGCTCTCCCAGGCGCGCGCCTGGGCCTCGTCGATATTGATGGACAGATAGACCTTGCCGCTGGTGACGACGATGCCGGCGAGCGCCGGGGAGGCGGAAAGCGGAACGCCGTCGGGCGTGCGCACCTTTGCGAGGGCGCTGCGCACGAGGTCTTCGGTCACGTCGGCCATGGTCGTCTCCCTCGGGCGGCCGCCATGCTGGCGCTGTGGCGGGCTGGGCGGCGCCCGGAATTCGTGCCCCTGCTTCGCACGGGATCGTCCCGATGCAAAGCCCCTGCCAGGGAAGGGGGGCGCCGCGGCGGTCTTGCGCCGCGCTCAGCCGGCGAAGTCGAGCCCGAGGTCGAGGATCGGCGCGCTGTGGGTGAGCCAGCCCACCGAGATCAGGTCCACGCCGCTCGCGGCGATGGCGCGGGCGCTCTCGCGGGTCACCCGGCCGGAGGCCTCGGTGAGCATGCGCCCGTCCACCATCGCCACCGCCTGCGCGAGGGTCTGCGGCGTCATGTTGTCGAGCAGCACCGCGTCGACCTTCAGCGCCAGCAGCTCATCGAGCTGGGCGAGCGTGTCCACCTCGATCTCGATCTTCACCATGTGGCCCACCTGGGTGCGCACCCGCTCGTAAGCGGGGCGGATGCCGCCGGCGATGGCGATGTGGTTGTCCTTCACCAGCACCGCGTCGTCGAGGCCGAAGCGGTGATTGGAGCCGCCGCCGGCGCGCACCGCATACTTCTCCAGTGCCCGCAGGCCGGGGGTGGTCTTGCGGGTGCAGGCGATGGCGGCCTTGTGGCCCTTCACCGCCGCGACCAGCGCCGCGGTGGCGCTGGCGATGCCGCTGAGGCGGCAGAGCAAATTGAGCGCGGTGCGCTCGGCGGTGAGGATGGCGCGCGCCGGCCCCTCCACGGTGGCCACCAGCGCGCCGGCGGCGAGCTGATCGCCGTCCTGGGCGGCGGGGGTGAAGGCGACGGCGCTGTCCATCAGGGTGAAGGCGAGGCGGGCGGCATCGAGGCCGGCGAGCACGCCCGCCTGGCGCGCGCGCAGCTCGGTGCGGGCGCGGGCGTCGCGGGGCACGACGGCGTCGGTGGTGAGGTCGCCGGCGCGCCCGAGATCCTCCAGCAGCGCCATGCGCACCACGGGCTCCACCATGATGGCGGGGAGGGGGGAAAGATCGCGGGCGGCGAGCGAGGCGGTGGCGTGCGCGTTCATGGCGGGAGCCTTAGGGCGAGAGCGCGGGCGCCGCGACAGCGCGGGCCTGGGCGCAGGCGGCGTCGAGGGTGAGGCGGGTGTGGCGCGCGCACGCGCTGTGGCGGGGGAAATCGGTGCGGCGGTGGGCGCCGCGGCTTTCCCGGCGCTCGATCGCGCCGACCGCCATGAGCAGGCCGACCACGGCGGCATCGCCCTCCGGGCCGGTGCTCTGGGCGAGCGGCAGCAGGCGCGCGGCGGCGCAGGCGAGGCCGTCGGCGTCGCGCGCGAGGCCAAGATGCCGCGACACAAGGGGCCGCACCGCCTCGGCGCTGGGGCGTGGCGCGGCTTCCGGCGCGCGGGCCGGGCGCGGGACGGCGTGGGCGGCGCCGGCCATGCTCGCGGCGACCTCGCGGGCGCAGACCACCGCCTCCAAGAGCGAGTTGCTGGCGAGGCGGTTGGCGCCGTGCAGGCCGGTGGAGGCCACCTCGCCCGCCGCCCACAGGCCGGGGAGCGAGCTGCGGCCTTCGGCGTCCACCGCGATGCCGCCCATGTGGTAGTGCGCGGCCGGACGGATCGGCAGCAGATCGCGCGCCGGATCGAGGCCGGCTTCGGCGCACAGCGCGGCGACGGCGGGAAAGCGCGCCGCAAAGCGCGGGCCGGGGCGCGCGCGGGCATCGAGAAACACCTGCCGCCCGGCGGCGAGCTGCGCCCACACCGCGCAGGCCACCACGTCGCGGGGCGCGAGCTCGGCGCCGGGGGTGGCGGCGAGGAAGCGCTCGCCGCGCTCGTTCACCAGCAGCGCGCCCTCCCCGCGCACCGCCTCGCTGACCAGCGGCATGCCGCCCGAGCCGGCGCGGCCCACCGCCAGCGCCGTGGGGTGGAACTGCACCATCTCCAGGTCGCGCAGCACCGCGCCGGCGCGCGCCGCCAGCGCCAGGCCCTGGCCGCAGGCGGCGGGCGGATTGGTGGTGTAAGCAAACAGCCCGCCGACGCCGCCCGTGGCGAGCGCCACCCGGCCGGTCGCAAGGAGGAGGGGACCGTCGGGATGGTCCGCGAGCAGCCCTGTGACGCGGCCGTCCTCGATGAGGATGCGCCGCGCCTCGGCGTGCTCGATCACGGCGATGGAAGGGGTGCGCCGCACCGCGGCGATGAGCGCGCGCACCAGCTCGCGCCCGGTGCCGTCGCCGTCCGCATGGGCGATGCGCCGGCGCCCGTGGGCGGCCTCAAGGCCGAGCGCGATGCGCCCCGCGCCGTCGCGGTCGAAGCGCGCGCCGAAGCCCATGAGGTCCGCCACCGCGTCCTTGGCCTTGGAGAGGATGCGCCGGGCGGCTTCGGCGTCCACCAGCCCGTCGCCGGCGGCGAGCGTGTCCTGAAGGTGGAGCTCGGCGTCGTCATCGGCGCCGAGCGCCGCGGCGAGGCCGCCTTGGGCCCAGGGGCTGGAGGCGAGATCGCCCAGCGGCGCCCGGGTGACGAGCACCACCGGCTCGGGGGCGAGGAACAAAGCGGTGGCAAGGCCCGCCAGCCCGCTGCCGACCACCACGGGCCGGCCGGCGAGCGCGCCCGCGGTCGTGCTCACAGCGCCAGCATCCGGGCGACCGAGGCGCGGGCGCGCGCGGCGACCTCGGGGGCGATGATGACCTCGTGGAGGTTGTCCTCCAGCGCCGCGCGGATGTTCGCGAGCGTGATCTTCTTCATGTGCGGGCAGAGATTGCAGGGCCGCACGAAGTCGAGGTCGGGATACTTCACGGCGACGTTGTCGCTCATGGAGCATTCGGTGAGCAGCACCACGCGGGCCGGCCGCTTCTCGCCCACATAGTCCGCCATGGCGGCGGTGGAGCCGGCGAAGTCGGCCTCCGCCACCACGTCCGGCGGGCATTCCGGGTGCACCAGCACGGTGACGCCCGGATAGCCGGTGCGCAGCTCGCGCACGTCGGCGGCGGTGAAGCGCTCGTGCACCTCGCACTGGCCGGCCCAGGCGATGATCTCGACCTTGGTCTCGGCGGCCACGTTCTTCGCCAGATACTGGTCCGGCAGCATGATGACCTTCGGCACGCCGAGGGATTCCACCACCTTGCGGGCATTGCCCGAGGTGCAGCAGATGTCCACCTCCGCCTTCACCGCGGCGGAGGTGTTCACATAGGCGATCACCGGCACGCCGGGATGGGCCTGGCGCATCAGGCGCACGTCGGCCGGGGTGATGGATTCGGCGAGCGAGCAGCCGGCCCCGGTGTCGGGGATGAGCACGGTCTTCGCCGGGTTCAGGAGCTTGGCCGTCTCGGCCATGAAATAGACCCCGGCGAGCACGATCACGTCGGCGTCCACGGTCATCGCCTCGCGCGCCAGCGCCAGGCTGTCGCCGACGATGTCGGCGACGCCGTGGAA
This sequence comes from Xanthobacter luteus, assembly GCF_040049235.1. Classification (NCBI taxonomy): domain Bacteria; kingdom Pseudomonadati; phylum Pseudomonadota; class Alphaproteobacteria; order Hyphomicrobiales; family Xanthobacteraceae; genus Xanthobacter; species Xanthobacter luteus. The sequence goes on along the minus strand of NZ_JBDZDO010000001.1, from coordinate 1,681,127 downwards.
GATCTCCGGCGTCTGGTAATTGTGGGCGAGGATGACGGCGTTGCGCTCGCGCTTCAGGCGCCAGATCGCCTCCACGTCGTCGCAGACCAGCGCCCAGTCGGCGGGCGGCACCACGCGGCGGATCTTCTCATAGAGCGCCTGGGTGCGGGCGAAGCTGTCGGGAAGCGCGAGCATCGTAGCTATACTCACATTGAGCATATGTCGGGTATATGCTTATCCTGAGCATAAGCCGTGTCAAGTGCGCGCGATGGGGATTTTCGTTCCGGCCACCGCCCGCTCGGCCACGACGCCGTGCCGGAAGCGGAACAGTTTCGCAGGCCGGCCAACGGCTTCCGAGGTGGTGGCGCCGGTCTCCTCCACCAGCTCCTGCTGCTCCACCAGACGGCGGAAATTTTGTTTGTGCACCGCACGCCCCGCCAGCGCCTCCACGCAGCGCTGGAGCTGGAGCAGGGTGAAGGTGGGTGGCATCAGCTCGAACACCACCGGGCGGTATTTGATCTTGGCCCGCAGCCGGGCGATGCCGGTGGCGAGGATGCGCCGGTGGTCGGAGAACATGGCGCGTCCGCCGAGCCGGGAGGCCGCCTCGCCCCGGCCGCGGCAGCTCTCCGCCACCAGGCCGGCCTCGTAGAGCAATTCGTAGCGCTGCAAGGTGAGCTCGTCGTTCCAGGGATGGCCGTCGAGGGCGAAGGTCACGCGCGCCCGCTGGAGCCGCTCGGCGCGCTTCGGCGCCGTCTCCTTCCCCGCCCAGTCCATCAGGCGCGGGGCGATGGCCTGCGCGATCACTTCAGGCTCGCCCGCCCGGTGGTCCTCCCAGGGGAAATAATCGTACCAACTGCGCCATCCCCCTTCGGCGGGCTCGCGCTCGCGGGTGAGGCCGAGATAGGAGATGGAGATGGTGCGCGCATCGCCCTCCGCGCCGGTGCGATCCTTGTCGGCGAAGGTGTAGAGCTGCTCCACATAGCCGAGCGGGTGGTGGGTCTGCTGCTCCACCCAGTCGCGCAGGCCCGCCTGAAGCGAGCGGTGCGCCACCTCGAACGGGCCGGACGGCAGCGCGTGGCCCGCGTCGAGCGTCATCACCCGGGGCTCCCCCTGCGTCACCGCCACGAGCACGGCGGTGAGCTCGACCTTGATGGCGTGCTCCGTCCTGTGCTCCGCCTTCGCGGCGGGCTCACCCCTCGAGATCTGGCCGCGCTCGGCGCTCGACATGAAGCTCCCGGATCCGTGCCTGCCGGCCGCGCCTGGGCCGGTGGCCCGCTGATAGCACAGGCTCCGGGGGCGCGGAACGCGCTGTTGGTCGAAGCCCCTCAGGCGGCCTCGGCGACGAGCGGGCGCAGCAGCGCGTCCGCGGTCTCGCCCGCCAGCAGCGCCACGTTGGCGTCCTTGGTGATCATGGCGGCGACGATCGCCCCGTCGATCAGCAGGCCCAGTTGGTGTGCCAGCCCGCCGGGATCGCGCGCGCCCGCCTCGCCGGCGAGCCTGCCGATGGCCTCCAGCACCACCTTCTTGTGGGCGAGGGCGATCTGGCGCATGCGGTCGTCGCGCTTGTCGGTCTCCGCCACCGCATTGATGAACGGGCAGCCGAAGAAGGCGTCGTCGCAGAACCACTGGCGCAGCACCGGAAAGATGCGCTTGAGCCGCGCCACCGGCGTCGCCTCGCCGGTCATCAGCTCGCCCAGGAACCAGTCGCGCCAGGCCTTGCCCTCGCGCTCCAGCACCGCCTCCACCAGCCGCTCCTTGGAGCCGAAGGCCTTGTAGAGGGTGGCCTTGGCGGTGCCCGCCTCCGCCACCACGGCGTCCACCCCGACCGCGTTCACGCCGTGCCGGCAGAACAGGCGCGTGGCGGCGTCGATCAGGCGGTCGCGGGCGGAGGCGTCGGGCGCCTCGGGCTTCGCGCCCTTGGCCAACGTGTGGGGATTGAAGCTCGCCGTCATCTGATGCGCCCGTTCGCCTGGGAGACCATCGCCGTTCTGCCCGATCGCGCGGCAATTTTTGCCCAGGGGTCGATCTTCTGCTTCATCCTTGAGCATGAAGACAGACCTGTCTGACTGATTCCGGCGAGGAGCATGCCGGATTTTCGCCGGCTCCGCGAGACCCAAATCCCGCCCATGCCTGATAAATCCGCCAGATGGGCCATTTGCGGGTTCATCCTCTTTCCTTTGGCATGGTCTCTGCATAAGACAGACCGGTCTGTCTTTAGACATTCCCAAGGAGATCGAGATGTCAGCACCCCAGACCGTCCTCACCGGTTGCCTTGCGCCGGAGCCGACCGCCCCGACCGGCTGCCTCGCCCCCATCGACAAGGACGGGCTTGAGAAGCTCATCGCCGCCGGCAAGGCCGACCCCAAGGTCATCAAGACGCTGAAGTGCAAGACCGTGGCCGAGGGCCGGTTCCGGCACGCCAACTACATCCGCAACCTCGCCCCCTACATCGTCGACGAGCCCCCGGGCCTGCTCGGCGACGACACCGCGCCGAACCCCTCCGAGGCCTCGCTCGCCGCGCTCGGCTCCTGCCTCGCGGTCGGCCTCCACGCCAATGCGGTGCACCGCGGCTGGACCGTCCGCAAGCTGGAGCTCCAGCTCGAGGGCGACCTCAACATCACCGCCGTGTGGGGCACCGGCGACGTGAGCGAGAAGCCGGTCGGCTTCACCGACGTGCGCGTCTCCGTGGACATGGAATGCGACGGCGTGCCGAAGGCGGAGGTCGACGCGCTCATCGCCCACGTCACCAAGTGGTCCCCGGTGGCCAACACCTTCGTGCGGCCGGTGAACCTGGAAGTCTCCCTGGCCTGACGGCGTCGGGCACCCGGCCGATCCGGGCGCCCCCGCCCTCCCGCCGTCCGGCCCGATGCCGGACGTCGCAGCCCCCGCGCCCGGCCCCATGCCGGGCGCCGCCTGAATTCCCTGGAGAGACTCATGCTCGCTGCGACCCTCGCCCCCTCCGCAACCTTGGCTGAGACCGCGCCCGCGCAGGTGCTCGCCGCGGTGGCCCGGATCTGCGCCGCCGACCTCGCGCCCGCGGCGCGCGCCATCGACGAGGGCGCCTATCCCGCCGACATCCTGCGCAAGCTCGCCGGCGTCGGCGCGTTCGGCCTGCACGCCCGCGCGGACGGCGCGCTCACCGATGCGATCGAAGCCATGTCGGTGGTCTCGCAGACCTGTGTCGCCACCGGCTTCATGGCCTGGTGCCAGAACACGCTCGCCTGGTACCTCATGATGTCCGACAACGCTGCGCTGCGCGCGCGCCTGCTGCCCAAGGTGGTGGCCGGCGACGTGCTCGGCGGCACCGGCCTCTCCAACCCCATGAAGGCGTTCTTCGGCATCGAGACGCTGAAGCTGCGCGGCACCCGCGTGGCGGGCGGCTACAAGGTGAAGGGGCTGCTGCCCTGGGTCTCGAACCTCGGCCCGGACCATTATTTCGGCGCCGTGTTCGCGCTCGAGGGGCGCGAGGGCAACCCGGTGATGGCGCTCATCGACTGCGCCGACCCCGCGGTGACGCTGAAGCCCTGCGAGCCGTTCCTGGCCATGGACGGCACCGGCACTTACGCCGTGCAGGTGCGCGATCTGTTCATCCCCGACGATCTGGTGCTCGCCCACGAGGCCATGCCGCTCGTCAAGAAGATGCGCGCCGGCTTCATCCTGCTGCAGGCCGGCATGGCGTTCGGCCTGATGCGCGATTGCCTCGCCCTGATGGGGGAGGTGGAGGGCCAGCTCGGCCACGTGAACCGCTATCTGCCCATGCAGCCCGGCGATCTCGCGGGTGAAATCAAGGCCCTGGAAGCCGAAGTGATGGAGCTGTGCGCGACCCCTGAAGATCCCTCGACCGGGTATTTCCGCCGCGTGGTGGCGGCGCGGCTCGCGGCGGGGGATGCCTGCGTGGCCGCGGCGAACGCCGCCATGCTCCATTGCGGCGCGCGCGGCTACGTGGCCGCCCACCGCTGCCAGCGGCGGCTTCGGGAATCCTATTTCGTCGCCATCGTCACGCCCGCCACCAAGCAATTGCGCCTGATGCTGGACCAGCTGCCGGCCTGAGCCAACAGCCAAGAGCGGGACGCAAAGTCCCCGGAAAACAATGCCTTCCACGCCGCGTCCGTCTTCCGAGAGGGGATCACCATGACCGTTCTCATTTCGCCGCCCGAGCTTTCTACCCTGATGGCCGCCGCGCCCACCGTGGTCATCGACACCCGTTCGCCCGACGCCTATGCCGCCGGCCACATTCCCGGCGCGGTGAACCTGCACGAGATCTTCACCTTCCTCGCCACCTCGACCCCCGAAGGCTTCGCCGAACTGAAGGCGAAGTTTGCCGACGCGTTCGGCAAGGCCGGCCTGTCCGGCGACGAGACCGCGGTGATCTACGAGCAGTCCATGGACACCGGCTTCGGCCAGTCCTGCCGCGGCTATTTCCTGCTCACCTTCCTCGGCTATCCGAAGGTGAAGGTGCTGCACGGCGGCTATGCCGCCTGGACCGCCGCCGGCCTGCCGGTCTCCACCGAGGCGCCCGCCCCGGCCGCTGCCGCCTTCCCGGTGGACGAGGCGGCGGGCGAGGTCATCATCGATGCCGGGGCGATGCTGGAGGCGGTCTCCGACCCGGCCATCGCCAAGCTCGACGTGCGCGACGTGGACGAGTGGATCGGCGAGAGCTCCTCGCCCTACGGCAAGGACTTCTGCCCGCGCAAGGGCCGCATCCCCGGCGCCAAGTGGATCGAGTGGTACCGCATGATGAAGCCCACCGCCGAAGGGCCGCGCTTCAAGTCGTCGGCGGAGATCATGGCCGAGTGCGCGAGCGTCGGCATCACCGCCGAGACGCCGGTCTATCTCTACTGCTTCAAGGGCGCGCGCGCCTCCAACACCTTCCTCGCCTTGAAAGAGGCGGGCGTGAAGGACGTGAAGATGTACTTTGGCTCCTGGAACGAGTGGTCGCGCGACCCGCGCCTTCCCATCGAGGAGGGGCATCCGGCGGCGACCTGAGCGCAACAGGAGGAGCCGCGCCGTGCCCGAGATCACCTGCTATTTCAGCCCCCAGTCCGGCTATGCCTATCTGGGGCACGCGCGAGCGCGCGGGATCGCCCGCGCCCACGGCGCCGCCATCCAATGGCGGCCCGTGGACATCCTGAAGGTGTTCGCCGCCGGCGGCTCCACCGCCCCGGCGAAGCAGTCGGCCCAGCGCAACGCCTACCGCAAGCAGGACATCGTGCGCTGGGCGCAGGCCGCCGGCCTGCCCATCAACACCGAGCCGAAATTCTGGCCCGCCGACACCTTGCCCGCGTGCCGGCTGATCGCCGCCGCCATCGCGGCCGGGGAGGACCCCGCCGACCTCATCGGCGCCTGCCTGTCCGCGGTGTGGGCGCGCGACCTCCAGATCGCCGACCCGCAGGTGCTCTTCGACCTCGCCGCCGCAGCGGGGCTGGACGCGACCGCCCTCGCCGAGCGCGCCGCCGCGCCGGACGCCGCCGCGTTGGTGGAGGCCTACACCGCCGAGGCGATCGGCAAGGGCGTGTTCGGCTCGCCCACCTACGTCATCGGCGACGCCCTGTACTTTGGCCAGGACCGGCTGCACTTCGTCGAGGCGAAGCTCGAAGCGATGAAGGAGACCGCGGCATGAGCGCGCCCTTCGTCATCGTCGGTGGCGGCCAGGCGGCCGCCCAGGCCATCGTCTCGCTCCGCGCCGAGGGCTATGGCGGCGCGATCGTCGTGATCGGCGACGAGGCCCATCTGCCCTACCAGCGCCCGCCACTCTCCAAGGCGTTCCTCGCCGGCGAGATGAGCGCCGAGCGCCTGGAGCTGAAGGCGCCCAATTTCTATCGCGACGCCGGCGCCGACGTGCGTCTCGGCACCCGCGCCGTGCGCCTGCTGCCCGTCGAGAAGGCCGTCGAGACCGATGACGGCATTCGCATCCCTTATGAGCGGGCGCTGATCGCCACCGGCACCCGCGCCCGCGCGCTGCCGGTGCCGGGGGCGGACCTTCCCGGCGTGTTCTCCATCCGCTCCATCGACGATGTGGCGCGCTTCCGGGCGGTGGCGCAGCCGGGGGCGAAGCTGGTCATCGTCGGCGGCGGCTATATCGGCCTCGAGGTCGCGGCCAAGGCGCGCAAGATGGGGCTCGACGTGAGCGTGGTGGAGGGCCAGCCGCGGGTGCTGGCGCGCGTCGCCTGCGACGTCATCTCGCGCTTTGCGACCGATCTGCAGGAGGCGCACGGCGTGCGCGTGCGCACCGCGACCGGCGTCGCGGCCATCCGCGGCCGCGCGCGGGTGGAGGGCGTCGAACTCGCCTCGGGCGAGGTGCTGCCCGCCGATCTGGTGCTCTCGGCGGTGGGCGCGGTGCCGAACGCGGAGCTCGCCGCGCAGGCGGGCCTCGCCATCGAAAACGGCATCAAGGTGGACGCGTCCGCCCGCACCTCCGACCCCTTCATCTTCGCCGCCGGGGACGTCTGCTCGTTTCCGAGCGCGCTCTACGGGCGGCGGGTCCGCCTGGAATCCGTGCAGAACGCCATCGATCAGGCCAAGGCTGCGGCAAAGGCCATGCTCGGCGGCGCGGTGGTCTACGATCCGGTGCCCTGGTTCTGGTCCGACCAGTACGACACCAAGCTTCAGATCGCCGGTCTTCTGGACGGCTTCGACCGCACCGAATGCGAGGGCGACGTCGCCGCCGGGCGCTTCTGCGTGCGCTATTTCGCGGCCGACCGGCTCCTCGCCGTGTGCTCGGTGAACGATCCCAAGAGCCACATGCTGGCGCGCCGCGCGCTCGCCGCCCCGCTCGCGCAGGGGAGCGCCGCATGACCGTTTCCCCAATGGCACGCGCGTTGCCTTCCCAAGTCCACCGCTGACCTTGAAACCGCGCAGGAGACCCTGATGTCGATGTTCTCGAACCCGTTTTCGCTGAAGTCGAAGCTCGGCCGATGCCTGTGCGGGCGCCACGCCACGCCGGAGGCGCACGCCGCGGCCGAGCGGGCCGCGGGCCTCGACGAGGAGACGCGCTACCGCGAGATCGTCGCCTCCGGCGTCATGCGCGCGCTGTTTCCCCAGGATGCCCAGCGCCGCGCCTTCCTGAAGGCGGTGGGCGCCTCCACCGCCGCCGCGGCGGTTTCCACCTTCTTCCCGCTCGGCACCGCCACCGAGGTGTTCGCCCAGACCGGCACGCCGGAGAAGACCGACCTCAAGGTGGGCTTCATCCCGATCACCTGCGCCACCCCCATCATCATGGCCCACCCCATGGGCTTCTATAAGAAGCACGGGCTGAACGTGGAGGTGGTGAAGACCGCCGGCTGGGCGGTGGTGCGCGACAAGACCATCAACAAGGAATACGACGCCGCCCACATGCTGGCGCCCATGCCGCTCGCCATCTCCCAGGGGCTCGGCTCCAACCCGATCCCGTTCGTGGCGGCGGCGATCGAGAACATCAACGGCCAGTCCTTCACGCTGGGCATCAAGCACAAGGACAAGATGGACGTGAAGTCGTGGAAGGGGCTGAAGTTCGCCATCCCCTACGACTTCTCCATGCACAATTACCTGTTGCGCTATCTCCTGGCGGAGAACGGCATCGATCCCGATACCGACGTGCAGCTGCGCGTGGTGCCGCCGCCGGAGATGGTGGCGAACCTCAGAGCCGAGAACATCGACGGCTTCCTCGCCCCGGACAATGTCGCCCAGCGCGCCGTGTTCGACGGCGTCGGCTTCATCCATTCTTTGTCGAAGACCATGTGGGACGGCCATCCCTGCTGCTCGTTCGCGGCCAGCAAGGAATTCATCTCCACCATGCCCAACACCTATGCGGCGCTGCTGCGCGCCATCGTCGACGCCACGGGCTATGCCTCCAAGGCCGAGAACCGCAAGGCGATCGCCGAGGCGATCGCGCCGGCGGCCTATCTCAATGCCCCGCCGATCGTGCTGGAGCAGGTGCTGGTGGGCAAATACGCCGACGGCCTCGGCCAGATCAAGGATGACCCCAAGCGGGTCGATTTCGACCCCTTCCCGTGGGATTCGTTCGCGGTGTGGATGCTCACCCAGATGAAGCGGTGGGGCCAGATCAAGGGCGACGTGGACTACAAGACCATCGCCAACCAGGTGTTCCTCGCCACCGACGCCGCCAAGGTGATGAAGGAGATGGGCCTCACGGCGCCCGCCACCACCTCCAAGAGCTTCTCGGTGATGGGCAAGCTGTTCGATCCCGCCAAGCCCGAGGATTATGTCGCCTCCTTCGCCATCAAGCGGGCCTGAGCCATGACCAGGAGTCTCGGCCTGCGGGCCGGCATCCTTTCGGTGGTGCTGTTCATCGCCTTCTGCGGCCTCTGGCAGATCGCCGTCACCCCGAGCGCACCCACCGGGCCGGCGCTCGATCCGGAATATGCCAAGCTCATGGGCATCACCACCGCGGGGTCCCAGTCCGCCATGCCGGGGCCGCTCGACGTGGCGCAAAAGCTCTGGGACAACCTAAAGCGCCCGTTCTACGACAACGGACCCAACGACAAGGGGCTGGGCCTCCAGCTGCTTTACTCCATCGGGCGCGTGGCGATCGGCTACGCGCTGGCGGTGGCGGTGGCGGTGCCGATCGGCTTCCTGATCGGCATGTCGCCGCTCGCCTACCGCGCGCTCGACCCGTTCATCCAGGTGCTCAAGCCCATCTCGCCTTTGGCGTGGATGCCGCTCGCCCTCTACACCATCAAGGATTCCTCGCTCTCGGCGATCTTCGTGATCTTCATCTGCTCGGTCTGGCCGATGCTGATCAACACCGCCTTCGGCGTGGGGGCGGTGCGCAAGGAATGGCTCAACGTCGCCCGCACTTTGGAGGTGGGGCCGTGGCGGCGCGCCTTCACGGTGATCCTGCCGGCGGCGGCGCCCACCATCCTCACCGGCATGCGCATCTCCATCGGCATCGCCTGGCTGGTGATCGTCGCGGCGGAGATGCTCGTGGGCGGCACCGGCATCGGCTACTTCGTCTGGAACGAGTGGAACAACCTGTCCATCGCGAACGTGATCGTGGGCATCCTGCTTATCGGCGTGGTCGGCATGGTGCTGGACCTGGTCCTCGCGCGCCTGCAGCGGCGCGTGACGTTCCCGGAGTGAGCGCCATGGAAACCACGCAGGACCGCATGAACGAGAAGTTCATCTCCATCGAGGGCATCGCCCGGCGCTACCCGGCGCCGGGGGGCGGGGCCACCACCATTTTCGAGGACCTCTGGCTCCACGTGGCGCGCGGCGAGTTCGTCTGCGTCATCGGCCATTCCGGCTGCGGCAAGACGAGCGTTCTCAACATTCTCGCCGGGCTGGAGCAGCCCTCCGACGGCGTGGTGGTGGTGGACGGGCAGGCCATCGAGGGGCCGAGCCTCGACCGCGCCGTGATCTTCCAGGGCCACGCGCTTCTGCCCTGGCGCAGCGTGATCGGCAATGTGGCCTATGCCGTCTCCTCGCGCTGGCGCAAGGCCTCGCGCGCGGAGATCGAGGCCCGCGCCAAGCGCTTCATCGACCTCGTGGGCCTCAAGGGCAACGAGCTGAAGAAGCCGGCGGAGCTGTCCGGCGGCATGCGCCAGCGCGTGGGCATCGCCCGCGCGCTCTCCATCGAGCCGAAGATCCTGCTCATGGACGAGCCCTTCTCCGCGCTCGACGCGCTGACGCGGGGCACGCTGCAGGATGAGGTGCGGCGCATCTGCAAGTCCACCGGCCAGACCGTGTTCATGATCACCCACGACGTGGACGAGGCGATCTACCTCGCCGACAAGATCGTGCTCATGACCAACGGGCCGGAGGCGATGATCGCCGAGGTGGTGGACAATCCGCTGCCGGCGGTGCGCGCCCGCGACACCATCCACCGCGAGAAGGGCTATTACGCGGTGCGCAACCACCTGGTGGACTTCCTGGTGGCGCGTTCCAAGACCTTCCGAGCCGAGATGCCGGCGGGCTACGACCGGAAGCGCCCGCCGCTGGTGCGCCCGGCGGTCGCGCTCGACCCGGCCGCTCCCGAGCGGCCGGCGGGCAAGGGGCCGGGCGCGGCTGCGGCGCCGGCCAACACCATCCCGTTCCCTTCCCTCGCCGGCGGTCGCGACTAGCCGCCGGGACCCCCCGCACCCCGTCCAAGGTGATCCAACGAAAAACGTGGAGTGACGACGATGAAGCGCGAACAGCTCACCGAGAAGATCCTCGACATCAAGCGCGAGAAGGGCTGGACCTGGAAGTACATCTGCTCGGAGATCGGCGGCATGTCCGAGGTGCTCGTGGTGGGGGCGCTGCTCGGCCAGATGAAGCTGGTGAAGCCGCTGGCGAAGAAGGCCGCAGAGCTGTTCGGCCTCTCCGAGGCCGAGGAGAGGATGCTGAACGAGGTGCCCATGCGCGGCGCCGGCACGCCCATGCCGCCCACGGACCCCCTGATCTATCGCTTCTACGAGCTGGTGATGGTGAACGGGCCGGCCTGGAAGGCGCTGATCGAGGAGGAGTTCGGCGACGGCATCATGTCGGCCATCGACTTCAACATGGACATGGTGCGCGAGCCCAACCCCAAGGGCGACCGGGTGCGGATCACCATGTCCGGCAAGTTCCTGCCCTACAAATATTACGGCAACGAGCAGGGGATCCCCGACTACGGCTTCAAGGAAGCCTGAGGCGCCGGCGCGCCGCCGCCTCTTCTTGCACCGCCTCCGCCCCCCGGCTCCGCCGGCTGGGGTGGTCGGGGGCGTGCGGCCCTTATACTTCCAGCCCGCCGAACCAGGCGCCGAAATAGCCGGCATAGAGCTCCGGCGCCTCGATGTTCATGGAATGGCCGATGCCCGGCACCGCGACGAAGCGGCAGCTGGGCATCACCGCCGCCATCTCCCTCATGTCCGCCTCGGCGATGACGCTGTCGCGCATGCCCCACACCACCAGATGGGGATGGGTGATCTTGTCCATCAGGCCCCTCAGCTCGCCGCTCCGCGCCTCCTTGGTGAGGGTGTCCGGCGTGCCGAACCAGATGCCGTCCGACACCTGGAGCACCTGGTCGACGATGCGCTCGAACAATGCGGCGCGGGCCCCCGCGCCCGCCGTCACCTCGGGCAGGAACACCGCCGGGCCCGGTGCCGGCGGCAGGGTCTCGGGCACGAACAGGCTCGGCGCGGTGGCCGCCATGACCTGGCGGGCCAGCGCCTTGTCCGCCTTCATCTGGCCGAAGAAGGCGGACTTTTCCGGCGGGAAGTCGATGCCCTGCGGCCCCACCGGCGAGAGCGAGAGCACGCGCCCGAACCGGTCCGGCTGCTCGAGGATCATCCGCGTCGAGATGATGCCGCCGGTGGAATGGGTGGCGAGGTGGCAGAAGTCCACCTTCAGCGCGTCGAGGGCGGCGAGCATGTCGTCCGCGTGCTGGCGCACCGAATAATTGGAGAAATCGGCGCGCGGGGCCGGCTTGTCGCTGTCCCCGCAGCCGCGCCAGTCCACGGCGATGGTGCGCACGCCGCGCGGGAAGTGGGGCGCGGCGAGTTCGATCCAGTCCTTGCTGGCGAGGTTGCCGTGGACGAACAGCACGGTCACCGCGCCTTCGCCCCATTCGCGGAAGGCGAGGTGGATGCCGTTCACGTCGAGCGTCTGCATGGTGGCGTTCCGTTGCGGGTCGGGCTGGGGACGAGGCACCGCATCGGCAGCGCCTTCCGGACATTGCAGCATATTGCCGCCGGCGGCGCAGCCTTGCGGTGGGCCCCGGCTCGCATTCCGCTCGCGCTCCATGCGACCGGGGCGCCGAGCCGGGGTCCAGGGGAAAATCCTGCACAGCAGGCAATCTCGCCCGCGGGGCGGGCGGCGGCCATTCCCTCTGCCCCCCGGCGCCGACCCTCCTATTTGTTCAGCCCCTGGGGGGTTGCCGCCGCCGCCGGAGCGGCGGCCTTGGGCGTGCTGGCCGCCCCGTTGATGATGAGATCGACCATGGCGGGCGTCGTGGTCTCCACCCGGCCGGTCTTCACGAAGTCCACCGCATCCTCGGCGAACGCGACCGGATCGTCGGTGTGGATGAAGTGCGCGGTGTCGGGATAGACCTTCACCGCCACCTCGCGCCCGGCCGCGCTCATGCGCCGCATGAAGGGCATGATGGCCTGGCGCGAGAGGTCGTTCAGCCCGTTGAAGGCATAGCCGGGGATGAACGGCTCCCTGGCGCCGAAGGCGAGGAAGATCGGCACCTTGATGTCGGTGAGCCGCTTGTAGAGGCTGTTCGGGTCCTTCTCCTGCAGCTCGATGGCCATGGTGTAGATGTCGAAGATGAAGAGGTCGACCCACTGCTGCAATTCGCGCGGATCGCCCTTGATCATGCCGATGCGCTGGGCGGTGTGGAGCCGGGCATATTCGCTGTCGCGCAGGAAATAGCCGGACTTCGAGGGCGTGACCGCGCCGGTGACCGGATCGCGCCGGCGGAAGTGGAAGAAGTCGTCGATCTGCTGGGCGGTCTGGTTCTTCTCCCGCTCCCGAAGGCCGGTCTGGTCCCAGGTGGCCTTCCACTTGTCGAAGTCATGGGCGAATTCGGGATTGAAGAGGTCCAGCTTCTTGCCCGGAGCGACCGTGATCTCGCGGGGATATTCCTCAAGGCCCGCGGGAGCTTCGAGGATGAGCTTGGAGACCGCATCCGGCCAGGTGAGGGCATAGCCGAGCACCAGTTGCCCGCCCATGGAGTGGCCCAGATAGGCGGCCTTGCCCACCTTGAGCTGGTCCACCACGAGGCCGTGCACCACCTCGCGCATCTCCTGCATGGTGCGGGCCGGGCTCTTGTCGAGATTGCCGGGGCCGGACATGCCGTAATGCGGCAGGTCGGGCACGATCACCCTGAGCCCGCGCTCCAGCGCGATGCGCATGACGTTGCCGTAATGGCCGCCGAAGGCGCCCTTGCCGTGGACGATCACCAGCACATCCGGGTTCGGATCGGTGCCGGCATATTCGTCCATGTAGCCGATGTCCCACTCCACGCCGCGGCTGTCCTTCACCTTGGTCTTCTTCACCGGGAAGGGATAGGTGACGAAGGTGTTCCAGAACGACTTGTCGGGGGTGATGTCGGCGGCGACCGAGGGCGTGCGGTAGGTCTTCGCGACCAGGCCCTGGTTGCGGGTGAGGCGCGCCACGTCGCCGAGGAAGTTCGCCACAACGGGATCGAACTGCTTGTTCTTGAGGATCGAGAACACGCCGTAATGGGCGACCGGGCTGGTCTCGTGCACGAAGTCGGCGCCGGGCACCTTCTCCACCGCGCGCTTGGCGCGGTCGAAGGTGAGCCACTGGTCGTTCTCGATGTGCATGACCATGGTGCGCGCCTTGATGCGCCCGAGGTCCTTGTTGATGTTGTACTGCTCGCCGGCGCGGTTGCGCCACAGCAGGTCCACCGCGTCGAACAGCAGCGCGCGGGCGTTCACCGAGGCGCCGGCCTGCGGCGTCGGCGGCTTCCAATAGAAGATGTCCGGCTGCACCTTCGCCCAGTCCTGCTGCGAGCGGAAGTCGAAGTCGAAGCCGGTGAGCAGCAGCACCGACCAGCCGAAGGCGACCCCCTGGTTCGGGTGCTTGTCCTTGGGCAGGCTATAGTAATTGCCGCCGGTGGCGCGCCATTGCGGGTCGCTCTCGATGGCCGCGGACATGAGCTGGAAGGTCCAGTTGCCCACCGGGTCGCCGCCGTCCGACTGGGTGGTGCCGCCCACCGGCATGAGCCCGTTCATGAAGTCGGGGTGCATCACGCCCCAGACATAGGTCTGGGTGGCGCCCATGGAGACGCCGGTCACCAGCGCCGCGCGCGCCACCTTCAGGTGGTCGCGCAGCATGCGGTAGTTGGACTGGACGAGGTCCTGATAGCTGTATTGCGGGAACTTCTGGCCGAGCCCCTCCGAGGGCTTGGAGGTGCCCCACAGACCCAGGGCGTCGAGGATGACCACATAATATTCGTTGGTGTCGATGGCGCGGTTCGCCCCGATCGCCGGTCCGCCGGACAGGCCCGTGCCCTCCACCCACTGGGCGTACATGTCGGTGGCGTCGCCGGAATAGAAGGCGTTGATGATCACCGCGTTGGTGATCTCGCCGGCGGCGTTGCGCTTCGGCGTGCCGAGCGCGATATAGGCGGTGCGCAGCGGGCCGGCGCCGAGGGATTCCAGCGTCGTGCCGCCCGCGCCGCCATTCTCCCAGGCCTGCGGGGCGGCAAGGTCGTATGTGCCGCCGATGCGGAAGTTCGGCACCTCGTAGAATTTCTTGAGCGCGCACAGCCGCGCCTGCGAGCAGGCGGCGGTGATGGGCTGCGGCAGCAGCGCGGGTGTCGCGTCCCGGCGATCCTGGATCTTCGGCGCCGACGGCGCTTGCGCAAGAGCGGGGGTGGCGAGGAGCAGCGCCGCCGCCAAGGCGTGCGCCGCGAGGGGCAGGTAGCGCATGGGGTTTCTCCGGCTAACTTTCTGATTCTAAGGGCAATCGCCTCAGTTTCGGCGCAGAGGCTTGCATGCCGACAGGGGCTTGGCAATGCGGGCGCCTGCGGCGCGGGGTAAGCTGCGACGGGCCCCGTGCGGGCCACGGCGATCGAGCCGGGACATGATCGTGGGGCGGCTTCGCCGCTCGCGCCGGCGTCGTCTGCGCCGGCCGCCTCAGGCGCCGGCCGGGACGGCGGGTGCCTTGGCGGCCCGCGCCGCGGCGAACGCGTTGGCGAGGGCGACGAAGCCTTCGACGCCGATCTCCTCCGCCCGCGCGGTCTCGGCGACGCCGGCCGCCTCCAGCAAGGGCAGGGGATCGCAGCCGAGGCTCCTCAGGCTCTGGCGCAGCATCTTGCGGCGCTGGCCGAAGGCGGCCTCGGTCACCTTCTCCAGCACCGCGAGCGCGCAGGGCAAAGGCGCCGCCCGCGGCACGAGGTGCACCACCGAGGATGTCACCTTCGGCGGCGGCACGAAGGCGGAAGGCGCGACGTCGAAGGCGATGCGCGCCTCGGCGCGCCAGCCGGCCAGCACGGCGAGCCGGCCATAGGCCTTGGAGCCCGGCGCGGCGACGATCCGCTCGGCCACCTCCTTCTGGAACATGAGGGTGAGCGAGGAGAACCACGGCGGCCAGGGCTCGGCCGAGAGCCAGCCCACCAGCAGCACGGTGGCGATGTTGTAGGGCAGGTTCGCCACCACCCGCGCCGGACCGTCGCCGATCAGCGGGCGCACGTCCACCTTCAGCGCGTCGCCCTCGATCACCTCCAGGCGGCCGGGATAATGCGCCGCGATCTCGGCGAGCGCGTCGATGCAGCGCCGGTCGCGCTCGATGGAGATGACGCGCGCCGCGCCCAACGCCAGCAGCGCCCGCGTCAGGCCGCCGGGGCCGGGGCCGACCTCGATGACCGTCGCGCCCTCCAGCGGCCCGGAGGCGCGGGCGATGCGGGCGGTGAGGTTGAGGTCGAGGAGGAAGTTCTGCCCGAGCGACTTCTGGGCGGACAGGCCGTGCGCGCGGATCACGTCGCGCAGCGGCGGAAGGTCGTCGAGGGCGCTCACGCCGCCTGCTCCCGCGCCGCCTCGGTGTCGGCAAGCCGGCGCGCGAGGCGCAGCGCCGCGATCAGGCTCGACGGGTTGGCGCGCCCGGTGCCGGCGATGTCGAACGCGGTGCCGTGATCGGGCGAGGTGCGGATGAAGGGCAGGCCCAGGGTCACGTTCACCCCGTCATGGAAGGCGAGCGTCTTGGCCGGGATCAGCACCTGATCGTGATACATGCCGATGGCCACGTCGTAGCGCGCGCGCGCCTCGGCATGGAACAGGGTGTCGGCGGGCAGCGGGCCGGTGGCGGCGATGCCCTCGGCGGCGAGCGCCTCGACCGCGGGGCGTACCACCTCCTCGTCCTCGCGACCCATGTGGCCGTCCTCGCCCGCATGGGGGTTGAGGCCGCAAAAGGCGAGACGCGGGCGCGGCAGGCCGAAGCGCCGCTCCATGTCGCGGGCGACGATGCGGCCGGTCTCCACCAGCAGGTCGCGGGTCAGGAGGCCGGGCACGTCCTTGAGCGGCACGTGGATGGTGGCGGGCGCAACCGCGAGCAGCGGCGACCAGATCAGCATCACCGGGCGCGGGATCGCGCCGTCCGCGGCGCGCGCGTGATAAGCGAGATATTCGGTGTGGCCGGGGAAGGGAAAGCCCGCCGCCTGGACCACCGCCTTGGCGAGCGGGCAGGTGACGAGCGCCGCGGCGCGCCTCGAGCTCACCAGATCGAGCGCGGCGGCGAGCGCCTCGAGCACGCACGGTGCGCTGGAGGCGTCGGGCCGGCCCGGCGCCGCGGTGGCCGCGGGGCCGGCGGCGAGCACCGGCAGGGCGTCGGCGAACCGCTCCGCCGCCGCCTCCGGCGCCGTGCCGACGATCGGCACGGCAAGGCCGAGCCGCCGGGCGCGGTCCTCCAGCAAAGCCGGGTCGCCCAAAGCGATGAAGGCCGGCACTTGCGCCGTGTGCCGGGCCTGCCAGGCGAGGAGGGCGATCTCGGGCCCGATTCCGGCCGGCTCGCCCAGCGCCAAGGCGAGCGGCCGCCTTGGGGACGGGGCCATCAGCGGTATTCGATGAGCGAGGTTTTCCTCAGCTCCTCGATCATCTTCTTGGATTCGGCGGTGAACTGCGCGGTGCTGAGCTGGTCCTTGATCTCGCGCTTCTCGGAGCTCTCGCCGCGCACCTGGGCCTTGCTGCAGATGGCAAAGGTCTCCACCCCGGTCTGGGTCACCTCGGGCGGGGTGAGGCGGCCGACCTCGGTCTTGTCGAGCAGCTGGCGCAGCTGGGCCGGCATGTCGGAGGACAGGCGCAGGACCGGCTGGCGCACCACCACTTCCTTGAGGCTCTTCGCCATGTCGAGCCCGGTCTCGCAGCCGGCGAAGCGCTGGCGGAGCGCGTTCGCCTCCTGCAGGCGGGCCGAATAATTGGAGCTGTTGCGGGGCACCACGAAGACGATGGGGTAGAGCGTGTATTCGGTGGCCACGAGCTGGGTGGTGCCGCGCCGCTGGAGCGCGGCGATCACGTCGGAATCGCGGATGGTGGTGGTTCCGGCGCGCCCGCGCACATATTGGCTCCAGATATAGTCCGCCACCACCTTGTCCTTGAAGGCGCGGGCGTCGAGCCCGGCCTGGGCGAAGCTGGCGGTGAGCTCGGCCGCGGTCCGCCCGGAGCGCTCGGCGATGCCCGCATACAGGCGGTCGATGTCCTTCTGCTCGACCGATGTCTGCAGGCGCCGGATCTGCTGGGTCTTGATGCGGTCGTCGATGAGTTCGTCCAGCGCCTCCTTGGGGCCGATGGACTTGCGATCGATCACCTGGTGCAGGCGCTGCCGCTGGCTGATGTCGTAGGAGGTGACCGGGTCGCCGTTCACCACCACGACCACCTTCTGCGCTGCGGCGGGCGTCGCCAGCGCGAACGTGGCAAGCAGGGCGGCAAAAGAGAGGCGCATCAGAAAGGGCATGGTGCTTCCGCGGGTTGGTGCGCGCAGAGCGACGATCCGTGTCGACCGTGGAGCTCAAGGATGAGGATGGGCTCCGTTCCTGGCGGCAATGGGGCCTGGGCAGCGGGCGGCGGAGTGAGCCGGCTCGCCACTGTGGTTTTGCCACCAAACGCGCCGGGACGCCACCCTTCGGCGCAAGCGCGGCGGGCCGGTATCGCCCCATTGTGATCGGTTGCGGCCTTTTGCGCTGCGGTCCGGCGGTAGGCCGGCCAGCGGCGGTGGCGAACGGTGGCGCGCCAAAGGCGACCGGCGAAGCCGGGGAAGACCGCCGCAGCGGCAGCCTGCGGCAGGAAAGTCGGCGCTCGAAGGCCCGCGCCGCAGGGCGGCCGGATCAGTCCGAGCCGGAGCCGAAGGAGGTGGAGAAGCCGCCCTCGCCGAGGGTGCGCAGGCCGATCCGTACCGTGACCTTGGTGTCCGGCGGCGCGTTGGGCCCGTTCAGGGTGTAGTCGGTGATGTAGTTGAAGGCGAGGGTGAAGCAGTCGTCGATATAGCTGAGGCCCACCAGCGTGTAGTCGAACGCCGCCTCACCGATATTGTAGCGGATGGCCCCCTTGACCGACCAGTTGTCGGTCAGCTTGTAGCTGCCATTGGCGAGCACGCCCTCGCGGCGCTCGTAATAGCCGAGCAGCGGCTGGGCCTCGTAGCGCCCGTAGATGGTCGAGACGCTCAGGCGATCCACCTCGGCGCGGCCCTGCAGCTCGAAGCGCTGCATGGAGAAGTTCGATTCGTCGAAGCGGAAGCGGGTGGTGAGTTCGAGATTCTTAGTCGGCGAGTAGCTGAAGCGCGCCACATAGTCGGAGGCGCCGGTCTCCAGGCCGGATTCGAGGCCGGTATTGGCCATGTCGCCATAGGCGAAGGAATTCTTGCCGAACAGGCTGTAGGACTGGCCGACCACCGCGGTGAAGAGGCCGGCGCCGTTCACCGCCGCGGTATAGGTCACGCCCACGTTGACGCGACCGCCGCCCTCCACCCGGTCCCAGCCGGAATATTTGTTGATCTCGAACAGGTTGGTGTCGTCGAACACGAGGCTCTGCGCGTCTTCGTTGGGGAACTCGCCGATCTCGGTCTCGTTGGGCCGGATGATGATCTGGGCGCGCGGCTCGATGGTCTGGGTGCCCCAGCTCTCGGCCGAGATGAACGGATAGCGGTAGTCGAGGCCGACCGCCGGCATGCCGCGGATCAGCCCGTCGCTGCCCGAATCCAGCGGGTTCTGGCCCGGGAAGATGGGGCCGTAGGAATAGCTGAGGGGCAGCTGGCTGATATTCACCGAGGCGACGTCGACGCGGGCGGTGACGAACGGCGTCCACATCTGGCCGATGGAATCGGTCACGGTCTTGCGCCAATAGACCTCCGCCGACAGGCGGGTGTAGTCGCCCGGCGCGCCGCGCAGCAGGCATTCGCGGGCGTTGGGGTTGGCGAGGGTGCAGGCGCCCGTGGGCACGCCGATGGCGCCCACCGCGGAGGTGGCAGCGGAGGTGCCGATGAAATCGGCCTGGTCGCGGGTGAGGCTGGTGAGGTTCACCTTCACGCCCGCCTCGCCGCCCCACAGCGCCTTGTCGAACACCTTGTTGTAGTTGAGCGTGCCGACCACCGGCAGGCGGTCCTGATCGTCGGTGACCGACAGGCCGAGGAAATAGAGCCCGCGCAGGTCGAAATAGGAGCGGTCGCCCTGGCCGGTCAGGTAGGCGGTGGACACCTGCTCGGTCTTCGCGAGCGGCACGAGGTTGTAGTCGCGCAGGAAGGTGCGGTCGGAGACCAGGGTGGCGTCCCAGCCGATGGTCCAGAACCGGTTGATGGCGAAGGCGCCGGTGCTCTGGACGGCGCCGCGCTCGTCGCGGTAGCCGGGCAGCGGCTCCACCACGCCATTGGAATAGACGTTGAGGAAGGCGTCCTTGTCCTGCTGGACGATGCCGGCGGCGCGGATGGTGTAGCTGCCGTTGATCAGGCGCTGGCGCCACTCGCCCTGCATCAGCACGCCCTGCTGCGTCAGGTAGGTGGGCGTGATGGTGAGGTCACGGTCGGGCGCGATGTTCCAGAAGAACGGCGTGCCGACACCGTAGCCGAGCTGGCTCGAGGACAGGAATTCCGGCATCAGGAAGCCGGTCTTGCGCTTCACCGTCGGGTCCGGGGAGGACATGTACGGGAAGTACGCCACCGGGAAGCCGAAGAACTCGACCGTGGCATCCTGGTAGTAGACCATCTGCTGGTCTTCGTTGTGGATGATCTTCTTGGCGCGGATCTGCCACAGCGGCGGCTTGGTCGGATTGTCCTTGCACGGCTCGCAGGCGGTGTAGGTGCCGTTCTGCAACACCGTGACGTTGCCGTCCATGCGGTCGGCGCGGGCGGCGGTGAAATGGGTCTTTTCCGGCGTGTCGAGGCGCAGCGAATCGATGAAGCCCTGCTTGAAGTCCTGGGTCAGCTCCAGATTGTCGGCCGTGACGATCTTGCCGTCCTTCTGCTTCAGGCGGACGTTGCCCACGGCGACCAGCGCGTTCGCCTTGCGGTCGAACACCACCCGATTCGCCTCCAGGGTGGAGCCGTCATAATAGATCTGGACGTTGCCGACCGCCGCGACGGTATCCTTCTGGTAGTCGTATTCCATCTCGTCGGCGGTGACGAGCATCTTCTGATTCGGGTCCAGCTTCGGCGCGGTCATGAGGCCGGACGCGCTGCTGCCGCCTCGCGCCCCCTGTGCCAGGGCGGGAGCGGCGCCGATCAGCGCCAGGATGCAGATTGCGGCGAGCCCCGCGCGCGCAAAAGCTCCCGTCCGATGCTCGCCGATTCGGCGTGCCGGCTGGCTTCGCGCAGCGTCGGGGAAGGACCCGACCGTCATCCGTCCTCCCTGTGCAGAAGAATGAGGACCCCCATGAAAATCCCCGCGACCGCCGGAAACCACGCTGCGGCAACGGGATGAACGATGCCGGCCTCCCCGAGATCCTCGGCGAGCTTCGACCCAACATAAAGCAGAAACCCTGCCGTGACGCCACCGAGAATCGTCTGCCCCACCCCCCCGAACCGGAACACGCGGAGGCCGACGGATGCGGCAATCAGCACCATGGCGATCAGCAAAAAGGGCCGGGCCAGAAGACTCTGGAGCTGAAGTCGATAGCGGGCGGCGCCGAAGCCGGATTGTTCTGCACTGCGAATGGCGCCCGGCAGTTGCCAAAAGGACACGGTCTCGGGGGCCACCAGCGAGTCCTGGATCTCCCGCGGGTCGAGGTTGGTGGCCACGAGATAGGTGGCGAAGGTCTGGACGTCGAAGCCCGGCACCAGCACCCGCGCCTCGGTGAGCGACCACACGCCCTCGCCGAGGGTGGCGGTGCGCGCCTCCACCCGCTCGATCAGCTTGTCGTTGGCGTCGAACTCGTAGATCACCACCCCGGACAGCACCCGCCCGCCCTGCTGGGAGGCCGCGGCCTGGATGATGGACTGGCCGTCCACGCTCTGCTGGCGGACCCAGAATTCCTTCTTGTCCAGGGTCAGCGAGTAGGAGGTGGAGCCGAAGATCTCGCCCTCGATCTGGTTCGCGCGCTCCTTGAAGTCGGCGGAGATCGGGTTGAACACGGTGGTGGCGAACACGCCGACCAGGAAGGCGACGACCACCGGCGGCAGGATGAACTGCCACACCGAGAGCCCCACCGCCCGCGCCACCACCAGTTCCAGCCTGCGGGACAGCAGCACGAAGGTGGCGATCGCCCCGAACAGCACCGCAAACGGCAGCAATTGCTCGGTGAAGGCGGGCGCCCGGTAGACCGTGACGAGCCCCACGAGGCTGGTGGTGACCTGCTCGCGGTCCGCCGTGCGGCGGGCCATCTCCAGGAAGTCCACCAGCATGATGAGCGCGACGCACGACAGGAAGATCATCGCCACCGAAGAGGCGAAACGGCGCGCGAAATAGAGCCCGAGGGTGCGCCCGATCATGGGTTGGCGGCGGCCGTGCGACGCGCGAAGCGCCCCTTGAGGCCGTCGAGCCCATTGATCAGCCACTGCGGCGTCGAGAAGCTGATCCAGCCCTGCAGCACCAGGGCGCACAGGATGACGGTGACCACCGGCAGGGCGTAGATCAGCGGCACGGCGGCGATCTGCGCCTTGAGCTGGCCGGCGATGGCGAAATTGCCCGCCTGCACCGCCGCCATGGCGGGGATGATGGCGGTGAGCGCCAGCCCGCGGCTCTGGCGCGTGGTGCGCGGCCGCGCCAGCGCCGCGGCGGCGATGGCGAAGAAGGCGAATGGATAAAGGCCGGCGGACAGGCGCTTGTGCACCTCTTCGCGGAAGCGGCCGGGGGTGTGGATCAGGAACGCGTCGTCCTTGGGCGGGTCGAGCACATAAGCGAACGAGCGCTCCATGGGCCGGATCAGGTCGCCCTTCGCGCTCGGCGCCAGCGACGACAGGTCGAAGGCGTAGCGCTGGAACTCCACCACCGAGGTGCTGGCGGCCTTGTCGCTGCCGCGGCGATGGATGGACCCGCTCTCCAGCACCAGGAAGATACCCGCCTCGTTCTCGACGATCTGGCCACGATCGGCGAGATAGGTGGAGATCTCCTTTACGTCGCGCCCGTCATTGATGAACACCCCGTGCATCACCCCGCTCTGGGTGCGCTCGCGCACGTGGAAGACGAGGCCCTGGGTCAGGTTCACGAACCGTCCGGGCTGGGCGATGAACGACACCACGTCCGCCCGCACCCGCGAGACCTGCTCGCGGAAGCCGCTGAGGCTCGCCGGCACCACCTCGATCGCCAGCACCTCGCACAGCAGCGAGACCGCGATCGCCAGCAAAGCGAGCGGGCGCAGCAGGCGCCAATGGCTCATGCCGGCCGAGGCCATCACCACGATCTCGCTGTCGCCGTTGAGCTTCAGCAGCGTGTAGGCGGTGGCGATGAACAGCGCCGCGGGCGCGATCACCAGCACCAAAGTCGGCATGGTGAGGCTGGTGATGGCGAGGAAGGCGATGATGGTCTGGCCCTGGCTGGTCACCAGGTCGAGCTGGCGCAGCGCCTGGGTGACCCAGATCATGCCGGCGAGCACCACCACGACGCCGAGGAATGCGACGGTCGCGGTGGAAAGAATGTAGCGGTCGAGACGGCTCATCAAGCTTCGCCTTGCAGCGCGGAGCCGCCCCCCGCTCGCAATGGATCGCGCCACTGGATAGCCGGAAGCGCCCCGAGGCGCAATTGCCTCATTGCACTACCTCAATGCCGTGCCGGGCCCGACCCCTGTCCGCGCGGCGGGCGCCGGCGGCCGGCGCCGGCCCAGGCGGGTGGATCACGAGCGCGCGATCCGCACCCGGTTGTCGTGGAACGCCGCCCCGCCCACCGGCGCCACCGGATCGGCCCCGGTCAGCGTGTTGATGCCGCGTCCGCCGGCATGGGCGCGGTTGGGCTGGATCTGCTCGGAGACCACCACCCCCCGCCGCAGCCCGTCGAACAGGCGCACGCGCAGCACCACCTCGCCGCGCGCGCTGGCGACCCGCACATTGTCGCCCGCCGCGACGCCGAGGCCGGCCGCGTCGTCCGGGTGGATCATCAGCGTCGGCGGGCCTTCCCGCTCGGCGGAGGAGGCAGTCTCGGTGAAGGTGGTGTTGAGGAACGAGCGCGCCGGCGCGGTCACCAGGCGGAAGGGATAGTCCGCGTTCGCCTCCTCGATCACCGCCCAATGGTCGGGCAGCGCCGGCATCTCCTGCCAGGGGCCGAACAGGCCGGGCGCGGGCAGGCCGCTGGCGCGCCAGTCCGGGGCGAAGTGGAAGCGCTTGTCGCGGTGGCCGAAACCGTCGAGGAAATGGGCCTCGGCGAACGGCGGGGCGATGTCGATGAAGCGCGCCGCCTCGAGCGCGTCGAGCGTGCCGCGGCCGGTCTCACGCAGGGTCCGGTCGATGATCTCGCGCGCGGTCATTGCGAAGCCTTCGTGCTCCGCCCCGAGCCGGTCGGCGAGGGCGCAGACCACGTCGTGGTTGGAGCGGCATTCGCCCGGCGGATTCACCAGCTTGGGGCCGAGCAGGATGTGGGGATGGCCGCCCGCCTGGTAGAGATCGTCGTGCTCGGTGAACATGGTGGCGGGCAGGACCACGTCGGCCATCCTGGCGGTGTCGGTCATGAAGTGCTCGTGCACCGTGACGAACAGGTCCGCGCGGGCAAAGCCGGCGCGCACCTTGTCCTGCGCGGGCGCCACCGCCACCGGATTGGTGTTCTGGATGAACAGAGCGGCGACCTTTGGCCCGCCCGCGAGCGCCTCCGCCTCGCCCACGAGGATCGGGCCGATGCGCGACTGGTCCAGCGCGCGGGTCCTGGGGTCGAGCAGATCCAGCCCTTCGATCAAGGTCTTGCGCCAGCGGTAGAGGCCCGAGAGCGAATGCGCCGCGCCGCCGCCCTCGTGCTGCCAGGCGCCCGAGACCACCGGAATCGAGGCGACCGAATGCATCGCCACGGCGCCGTTGCGCGAGCGGGTGAAGCCGTAGCCGATGCGGAAATAGGCGCGCGGCGTCGAGCCCACCAGCCGCGCATAGGCCTCGATCTCCTCCACCTCCAGCCCGGTGATGGCGGCGGCCCACTGGGGCGAGCGCGCGGCAAGGTGCGTCTCCAGCGCCTGCGCATCGCGCGCGTAGCGCGCGAGATACGCGCGGTCCGCGCGCCCGTCGCGGAACAGCACGTGCATCACCGCGCAGGCGAGCGCCCCGTCGGTGCCCGGGCGGATGAGGAGCGGCAGGTCCGCCTGCGCCATGGTGGGGGTGCGGTAGACGTCCACCACCGCGATCTTCGCCCCGCGGGTCTTGCGCGCCTGGACCGCGTGGGTCATCACGTTGACCTGGGTCGCGACCGCGTTGGTGCCCCACAGCGTGATCAGGTCCGACTGCGCCATCTCCCGCGGATCGGCGCCCGAAAGCCGGCCGGCGCCGGCGAGATAGCCGCTCCAGGCCGGGTTGACGCAGATCGACGAGAAGAAGCGCGAATACTTCTTGGCGTGGGTCAGCCGGTTGATGCCGTCGCGCATCACGAGGCCCATGGTGCCGGCATAATAATAGGGCCACACCGCCTCGGCGCCGTGGCGCCGCTCGGCGTCGGCGAGGCCGTCCGCCACCCGGTCGAGGGCCTCGTCCCAGGACACCGCAGCGAACTGGCCCGAGCCCTTGGGGCCGGTGCGCACCAGAGGCCGCGTCAGCCGGTCGGGATGGTGCGCGCGCTCGGCGTAGCGCGCCACCTTCGCGCAGATGACCCCCGCCGTGTAGCTGTTGTCCTTGGCGCCGCGCACCCGGCCGATGCGGCCGTCGTCGTCCACCTCCACCTCGAGGGCGCAGGTGGAGGGGCAGTCGTGCGGGCAGGCGGAGGCGCGCAGCCGGGCCGGAGCCGCGGCCTGGACGTGGGGGGCGGCGCCGGGGGATGGGACATGGGTGTTCATGGCGGCAAATTTAAAGGGGGCGACGGATGCCGTCGCCCCCTTTCTCGTCGGGTCGGGACCAAGCGGTCCGGCGGTCAGGCGCGGTGCTCGGCCTCGCTTGCATTCTGGCCGCGCCCGCGCAGGACGTAGCCCAGCGCCAGCACCACCGCCGCGCCGACGATGCTCGCCACATAGTGCGGCAGGGCCGCCGGCTTGAGGCCGGTGGGCGCCTCCGCGTCCGGCTTCACCCAAGCGGGGTCGAAGTGCTGCAGGTACTGGAGCGACATCACGTCGCCCACCAGCATCTCGCCGGCGATCCACCCCAGCAGCGCCGCGCCGGCCCAGATCAGCAGCGGGAAGCGGGTGAGCAGCGCCAGCACCAGCTGCGAGCCGAAGATGATCAGCGGGATGGTGAGCAGCAGCCCGAAGATGAACAGCTCGGGATGGCCGCGCGATGCGGCGGCGATCGCCACCACGTTGTCGAGGCTCATGACCGCGTCGGCGATGGCGATGGTGCGCACCGCCTTCCACAGGCTGTCGGATGCCGCCACGTCGTGCGCTTCGCCCTCATTGTCGGTGATCAGCTTGACCGCGATCCACAGCAACAGGAGGCCGCCGACCACCTTCAGGAACGGGATCCCCAGCAGATAGGACACCGCCAAGGCGAACAGGATGCGCAGGCCCACGGCGGCGCCAGCGCCGAGCAGGATGCCCCATTTGCGTTGCTTCTCGGGCAGCGAGCGGCAGGCGAGGGCGATCACGACCGCGTTGTCGCCGGACAGAAGCAGATCGATCCAGATGATCTGAAGCAGCGAGACCCAGAAGGTCGGTGACGCAAAGTCCATCGGTTACCCCTGCTGCGTGATCGGGCTCTTTGTCCTGAGGACGGTCAGCTACCCTTAGGTCATGTTTCGTAAGGTAAAATTTACGCAACGTCATGTGGGTGGCAAGAAAAAAGGGGCGGTTCGCGCCCCTTTTCCTGCCCCCGTCCGCGCCTGCGGCGGGGCCGTCGCGTCAGTGGCCCGCCTGCTCGGCGTGGCGGGCCTTCCATCGTCCGATGAGGAAGGCGGTCACCAGAACCAGCGTCGCGCCGACCGCCGGGGCGACGTGGGCGAGGCTCTCGGTGAGCTCGTGGCTGATGCGGGAGGTGATGGCGGTGTCCCCGATCAGCATCTCGCCGGCGACCCAGCCGAGCAGGCCCGCGCCGGCCCAGACCAGGGCCGGGAAGCGGTCGAGCAGCGCCATGACGATCGACGAGCCGGCGATGATGAGCGGGATCGAGATGGCGAGGCCGAATGCCAGCAGGTACCAGTTGTCCTTGGCGATGGCGGCCACGGCCACCACGTTGTCGAGGCTCATGACGATGTCGGCGAGCGCCACGGTGCCCACGGCCTTCCACAGGCTCTCGCTGGCTTCGACCGTCTCGTCATTGCCTTCGCTCGGCACCGCGAGGTCGACGGCGATCCACATGAGCGCGAGCGAGCCCACGAGCTTCAGCCAGGGCAGGCCGAGCAGAGTCGCCACGATGCCGGTGAAGAGAATGCGCAGGCCCACCGCGACGCCCGCGCCGAGAATGATGCCCCATTTGCGGGCCTTCTCGGGCAGCGAGCGGCACGCCATGGCGATGACCACGGCATTGTCGCCGGAGAGCAGGATGTTGATCCAGATGATCTGCAGCAGCGCGAGCCACAGCACCGGCGAGTCGAGCGACATGTCTTCCATCCCCCTGGGAGGTCCGGTATCGGAGCCTGGTATTTGGCGTCTGGTGCGCCGTATTTTGAATTTAACGTGGGAACGTTACCCAAAGGGACCGGGCGTCTCAACCAAAACTGGACTTCGCAGCGCGCAAATTCCTTTCCGCGCCGCACAAAGGTAGGCCGCAATGGGAAGGCGGCCATGTTAGCGCACCGGCGGCCCGCTTTCACCCATTCCGGCGGCGGCGGGCCGGGTGCCGCTCAGCCGACGATCTCGTTGCCGGCGAAGAACTGGGCGATCTCCACTTTGGCGTTCTCGACGCTGTCGGAGCCATGGGCGGAATTGGCCTCGATGGACTCGGCGAACAGCTTGCGCAGGGTGCCCTCGGCGGCGTTCGCCGGGTTTGTGGCGCCCATCACGTCGCGATACTTCGCCACCGCGTCCTCGCCTTCGAGCACCTGCACCACCACCGGGCCGGAGGTCATGAAGGCCACAAGGTCGGCGAAGAAGGGACGCTCCTTGTGCACGCCATAGAAGGTCTCGGCCTGCGCCTTGGTCATCAGTACGCGCTTCTGCGCGACGATGCGCAGGCCAGCCTTCTCGATGACCGCGTTCACGGCGCCGGTGAGGTTGCGACGCGTGGCGTCGGGCTTGATGATCGAGAAGGTGCGCTCGATCGCCATGGGGACCGTCCTGTCTGTTGCGAATAAAGGAAACCGCGCCTGAGCGCGGGATGGCGGCTCTTAGCAGCCGCCGCCGCGGCGGGCAAGGGAACGGCGCCGGCTTTGCCGTCGCTTTGCCCCAGGGGAAGGGCGCCGGCTGCACCGTCGCGGGGCAGGGAAACACGCGCAGGTTTTGCCCGCGCGGCGGGGACTGGCCCCACCCTCGTGCCCCGGCCGACTGGAACGGCGCACGGCGCCGTGGAAGGAGAGCCGGGGCCCAGCGCAAGAGCTGCGCCGCAGGCGGCGTCTTCTACGGTGGCGGTGCCGGGGATTGCCTGCTGCGCAGGAGTCCTGCGCTGGACCCCGGCTCGGCGCTCCGGCTGCGCCGTCGTTTGGCCGGGGAACGGCGCCGGCTTTGCCGTCGCGGGGGCGCCAAAGGCTGGGTAGGGCATGGCCTGCTGCGCAGGAGTCCCTCGCCGCACGCTGTCCAAGGTGGCGGCTCCCCTCCCCCTTGTGGGGAGGGGTGAGGGGGTGGGGGTCGCGCCGCGCCGGCAATGGCGGACGTGGCTTTGGACCCCAGCCCTCCGAGGGCCGCGACACCCCCACCCCTGCCCCTCCCCGCAAGGGGGAGGGGGCTCCAGGTGGGGAAGGGCGGCTCCAGGACCGAAGGGCGTCCAGGATGGGCGGGCGGGCCCGCCCGCCGGGCTCACGCCTCGCGGATGTCGTTGGCCGCGCGGGCCAGGATCTCGACGATGCGGGTCTCCGCGCCGCGATTGTCGGCGAGGCGCTGCTGGGCGACGTCGCGCAGGTTCTCGAGCGCGGCCTCCACCAGACGCGGCAGCTCGGCGCCGTGGCTCGGGCCGTCCTCGCTCCAGCCCATCCACTTGCGCACCCGGCCCATCTTGAGGCCGATCTCCGAGAGCCGGCCGGTGATGGCGTCGGCGAAGTCGCGGTTCTGGGCGAGGAAAGCGCGGCCCTCCTCGGTGATGGCGTAGCGCTTCTTCGCGCCGTCCGGCTCGGCGGTCACGTAGCCCGCCTCCTCCAGGAAGGTGAGGGTGGGATAGACCACGCCGGGGCTCGGCGAATACCAGCCGGCGGTCTTCTCCTCGATCAATTTGATGATCTCGTAGCCGTGCCGCGGCTGCTCGGCGATCAGCGAGAGCGCCACCAGCTTCAGGTCGCCCTGGGCCAGCATGCGGCCGATGCGGAACATGTCGCCGCCGCCGCGCCCATGGCGGCCGCCGCCGCCGCGATGGCCCCAATCGCCGCGGCCAGGGCCGCCGGCGAAGCGTTCCGGGTTCCAGCCGGGTCTGCATCCGAACATGATTGCGTCTCCTCAGATATGTCGAAAGATATGACTGTAACTTTCATATCGTAAGATATATCTAAAACGCAAGGGGCCGCGATCCCGGGGCCCTGACGCAAACCGGCCGGATCGCGGTGCGATCCGGCCGGTCCTGCCGTCAAACAATCTGGAGGCGGGGAGGGGCGTCGCCGATCAGAGCCCGACCGCGGCCATGCCGGCGGCGGGATAGCGCGTGCCGGCCACCTTCTCCGGCGCGAACATCGCGTCGAGGGTGGCGATCTCCGGCGCCGAAAGCCGGATCGCGGTCGCCGCCACGTTCTCTTTCAGATACTTCTCGCGCCGCGTGCCGGGGATCGGCACCACGTGGTCCTGCTTGTTCAGGATCCAGGCGAGGGCGATCTGGGCGCTGGTCGCGCCCTTCTGCGCGGCGAAGTCGGCGAGCGCCTCCACCAGGCGCCGGTTCTGCGCCAGCGCCTCGCCCTGGAAGCGCGGATTGGTGCGGCGGAAGTCGCCTTCCGCCAGACCGTCCGTGCTCGCCACCGCGCCGGTGAGGAACGAGCGGCCCAGCGGGCTGTAGGCGACGAGGGCGGCGCCGATCTCCCGGCACGCCGCCAGCATCCCGCGCTCGGGATCGCGGGTCCACAGCGAGTACTCGCACTGCACCGCGGTGATCGGGTGCACCTTGTGCGCGCGCTTCAGGGTCTCCACGGCGCATTCGGACAGGCCGAGGAAGCGCACCTTCCCGGCCTCCACCAAGCCCTTCATGGCGCCCACCGTGTCCTCGATGGGGGTCTTCGGATCCACGCGGTGCAGGTAATAGAGATCGATGGTGTCGACGCCGAGCCGCGCGAGGCTCGCCTCGCAGGCGGACCGCACATAGTCCGGCGCGCCGCTGACGCCGAGGCGCTCGCCGTTCGGCCCGCGCACCAGGCCGAACTTGGTGGCGAGCACCACCTTGTCGCGCCGGCCCTTCAGGAAGCGGGCGATCAGGCGCTCGTTGTGGCCACAGCCGTACATGTCGGCTGTGTCGAAGAAATTTATGCCGAGATCGAGGGCCGCTGCTAGGGTTGACAGCGACTGCTCGTCGTCGCTGGGGCCATAGAATTCGGACATGCCCATGCAGCCGAGGCCGATGGCGGACACGGACAGACCCGAGCGACCGAGGGGGCGGTGGTCCATGGGGGACCTCCTGGGGATTGGAATGGGGGACGCCCCGGCAGGCGATGTCGGCCGGGACGCGCAATAAGTACACCGAACGGTTTACATAAGTCAATGACCGACGCGCCAGGTGCCAGCGCACCACCTCGACCCGGATCGGAACCCGCGCCCGCCGCCCGCCGCCGCGACCCGCGCGGCACGGCGGCGCGCATCCTCAAGGCGGCGCGCGCTTTGTTCCTGGAAAAGGGCTATGGCGCCACCTCCATGGACGCGGTTGCGGCCGCCGCCCCGGTCTCCAAGCGCACGCTCTACCAGCATTTCGCCAGCAAGGCGGAGCTGTTCGCGGCGGTGATCGACGAGGCCTGGTCGCACCTCACCCGCGCCCCGCCGCTGCCGGCGGAGACCGCGGGCTGCCCGCGCGCGGTGCTGCGCGCTTATGTGGAGGGGCTGAAGGCCCATTGGGACCGGCCGGACGTGATCCCGCTGCTGCGGCTCGTCATCGCCGAGGCGCCGCGCTTCCCGGAACTGTCCCAGGCCTATTTCGCCGCCGGCAAGGAGCCGATCGTCAAGGCGCTGCAAGGTTATTTCACGACGCTGGCGCGGGCGGGCCGGCTCGCCCCCGGCGTCGACCCGGAACTGGCGGCGGCCCAGTTCATGGGCGCCATCAAGGAGCCGCTGTTCTGGCCCCGGGTGCTCGGCGTGCCGGTGGCGTTCGATCCCGGCGCGACCGTGGAGCGCGCCATCTCGGCCGCGCTCGGGCCCGAGGACTGAGGCCGGCGGCCGCGACAGACCCCCGTCCGCGCGGCCTCGACCGGCGCCGGCGCGCGCTCAGCGCACCAGGACCACCTGCTGGTTGGTGTCGGCGATGGTGCCCACGTAACGGTTCGGGCCGGACGGCTGGAGCCGGGCGGTAACCTTGCCCTGGTGGTTCTGCAGCACCAGGTCCGGGCCCATCATGTCCCAGCCCTTGGTCATGAAGATCTCGCTCGGACAGGATACGTCCGCCTGCGCGGCGAGGCCGTTGAGGCCGCGCGTGGTGGAGAGCATCACCGGGCAGGAGTTGCGCCCGTTGTCCCAGCCGAAGCTCCACGCGCCGGACATCTGCTCCTTGGCGGCGGTCGGGGCATAAGCGGTGCCGCCGGGATTGGCGGGCGGCGGCGTCAGCGGAACGGTGGCGGCGGTGCGGGTGGTGATGGCCCCGGTGGCGGCCGCGGAGACCCCCACCGGGGCGGGGGAACTCTCCGCCGCGCCGGTGGGCGCCGTCGTCACGCGGTTGCTGTCCATGGCAGAGGGCTTGGCGCCGAAGCCGTCGAGCTCCGTGCTGCAGCCGCCCACCATGACCGCAGAAGCGATCGCCGCCCCCAGATAGACCACCTTCATCCACACTCTCCGGACGTTCCCCGCAACCCTAGCCAGTTCCAACCCGATCCGCCACCGCCCGCGGCGCGATCGGAGGTCTTCCATGGCCATTCACAACGTTCGGCTCGTGGCGCCCTTGGCGCGCGTCGCCCGCACAGACTGTAAGCCTGCAAGCCTTTTCCGAGAACATGGCATCACCATGGCCGCATGACTACTTCGATACCGTAAATTTGACGCGGATGGACGCAATGGTTAATGCGCGCTATCCCACCGCCGCCTCCCGCGCCGGCCGCCGCCAAACGGCGACGCTCCGGCGCCGTGCGCGGAAAACCCGTTCCCAGGCGCCGACCAAGGAACCCGCAAATGTCCGCCATGCTCGATCCCCGTTCCCTCACCGTGGTCGTCACCGGCGCCACCTCGGGTATCGGCGCGGCCGCCGTGCGCCGCTTTGCCGCCGCCGGCAGCCGCGTGGTGGCGATGGCCCGCCGCACCGATCGCCTGGCCGACCTGCGCGCGGAGCTGGGCGAGGCGATCCTGCCGGTGGAGCTCGACGTGCGCGACCGCGACGCGACGCTGGCCGCCTTCGCCGGCCTGCCGGCGCCGTTCGCCGACTACAACGTGGTGTTCGCCAATGCCGGCCTCGCGGTCGGGCTCGATCCGGCCCAGCAGGCCAGCCTCGACGCCTGGGACACCATGGTCGAGACCAACATCAACGGCCTGCTCTACACGGTGCGCGCGAGCCTGCCGGCGATGATCGCCCGCAAGCAGGGCCACGTGGTGCTCACCGGCTCCCTCGCCGGCGACTTTCCCTATCCCGGCGCCAACGTCTACGGCGCCACCAAAGCGTTCGTGAAGCAGTTCTCCCTGAACCTGTGGGCCGACGTCGCCGGCACCGGCGTGCGGGTCACCAACATCGAGCCCGGTCTGGTGGAGACCGAGTTCTCCATGGTGCGCTTCGAGGGCGACAAGGGCCGCGCGGACAAGGTCTATGCCGGCGCCGACCCGATGACCGGCGCCGACATCGCCGAGCAGGTGTTCTTCTGCTGCACCCTGCCGCGCCACGTGAACATCAACCGCATCCAGGCCATGCCCAGCCGCCAGACCTTCGGCAACATGGCCGTGCGCCGCGACTGACCGGCGCGCCTTTGGCCGGGCGGCGCGGCCGGCGCCGACCGGCTGTTGCCGCGCGCGCCGATTCCAGCCGCGTCAGCGCCCGGCCGGTCGGGGCGATCGGCCGGGGCCTACCGCCACGCCGGCGCCTTCCCTATGTTTGCCGCCAAAGCAGAACGGGGAACGCCGCGTGAGCCTGCCGAACATCATCACCCTGGTCCGCATCCTGCTGGTGCCGGTGGTCATCTGGGCCATCGCCTCGGGGCGCCCGCAGCTCGCCTTCTGGCTGTTCGTGGCGGCCGGCATCTCCGATGCGCTCGACGGCCTCATCGCCAAGAAATTCGGCATGCAGACCGAGCTCGGCGCCTATCTCGACCCGCTCGCCGACAAGGCGCTCCTGGTCTCCATCTACCTGGCGCTCGCCGCCACCGCTTTGGTGCCGAGCTGGGTCGCCATCGCCGTGGTGACGCGCGACGTGCTGATCGTCGGCGCGGTGCTGCTCGCTTTGGTGCTCGCCCGGCCGGTGGCGATCGCGCCGCTGCTGATCTCCAAGGCCAACACCGTGGCGCAGATCTGCTTCGCGGCCCTGGTACTGGCGTGCGCCGGGTTCGACATCGAGGCGCCCGAGCTGGTCGAGCTCGGGCTGGTGGCGGTGGGCCTCTTGACGGGGGTTTCCGCCGCGGCCTATCTCGCGGAATGGACGCGCCACATGGCGAAGTGATCCCGGCCCGGCGCGCAGGGCGGTCCCCTCGGCGCGCGTGACGCGGGCAAGCGGGCGCTCGCCGGCATCCGCTCGCCGGCATCGAAGGGGTCCGGCTCGGAACGGCGTGGCATGGCACGGCCAGGGCTTGAACGACCAGGGCTTGAACGACCAGGGGCTTGAACGACCAGGACTGAACGGCGGCGCGGACGCCGGCCCGCGCCAAGCCGCGCCCGGCGCATCAGCAGCAAGCGCTTCGGCCATGATGCCGGACGGTCGAGGCCGGACGCTCGCGACGCACCTTCGGCGCGGACCGTTTGACACGGGCGATTGACACGGGTCGATTGACGCGCAACGACCGGCGCGGAACAACTGGTACGACGCGGTGCGGCGCATGATGCGAGGAGGCGCGATGGCCGGCAGGGTTCAGGTGGGCTTCTGGATTGGCACGCTGATCGCCGCCATCCTCGTCCTCTGGCTGCTGCGCGGCGTCCTGCTGCCGTTCGTCGCCGGCATCGTGCTGGCCTATTTCCTCAATCCGGTGGTGATGCGGCTGGAAACGCTCGGCATCGGCCGGGTGCCGTCGAGCGTCGTCATCGTCGGCATCATGCTGCTGTTCGTGATGCTGTTTTTCCTGGTGCTGCTGCCGGTGCTCTCGAGCCAGCTGTTCGACTTCATCCAGCGCCTGCCGTCCTACGTGACGCGCCTGCAGGGCCTTGTCACCGAGGAGAACCGGGAGTGGCTCAGCCACATCGTCGGCGACCGGCTGCCGGACATGCAGCGCTCGATCTCCGAGCTGATGACGCAGGGCGTCGCCTATCTGCTCGGCCTCCTGTCCTCGGTGTGGTCCGGCGGGCAGGCGCTGATCTCCATGTTCGCGCTCATGGTCGTGACGCCGGTGGTGATGTTCTACATCCTGTGCGACTGGGACACGATGGTGGGCTATGTGGACCGGCTGGTGCCGATCCCGCACCGGCCGGTGGTGCACGATCTCGCCCGGTCCATGGACCTTGCCATCGCCGGCTTCGTGCGCGGGCAGGCCATGGTGTGCCTGATCCTCGGCACCTTCTACGCCGTCTCGCTCTCCATGCTCGGCCTCAATTTCGGCCTGCTGATCGGCATCGTCTCGGGGATCATCTCCTTCATCCCCTATGTGGGATCGCTCACCGGCTTCATCCTCGCCATGGGGGTCGCCATCGTCCAGTTCTTCCCCGACTGGGGCATGATCGGCAGCGTGCTCGTCATCTTCGTCGCCGGCCAGACCATCGAGGGCTACGTGCTCTATCCCAAGCTGGTGGGCGACAGCATCGGCGTGCACCCGGTCTGGCTCATGTTCGCCCTGTTCGCCTTCGGCTACCTGTTCGGCTTCGTCGGCCTGCTGCTGGCGGTGCCGCTGACCGCGGCAACCGGGGTGCTGGTGCGCTTCGCCATCAGCCAGTATCTGGATTCCAGCCTCTACCGGGGCGAGGGCGACGACCCGCTGCCGCCGCCGGCCGCCGGTCCGACCTGAGCGCCATGCCCAAGGCCTCCCCCCCGCGCCAGCTGCCGCTCCAGCTTTCCGGCCAGCCGGCCTTGCGGCGCGAGGACTTCCTCGCCGCGCCGGGCAATGCCGCCGCGCTCGCGCTCATCGACGCCTTTCCCGACTGGCCGGCCCGCGTGGTGTGCCTGGTCGGGCCCGAGGGCGCGGGCAAGAGCCACCTCGCGGCGATCTTCGCCGAACGCTCGGGCGCGCGCCTGGTCGAGGCGCGGGCGCTCGACCGGGCCGGCGTGCCGGAGGCGGTCGAGACCGGCGCCCTGGTGCTGGAAGACCTGGAGCCGGGGGGCTTCGAGGAGGCGGCGCTGTTCCACCTGCTCAACCTCACCCGCGAGCAGAACGCCTATCTGCTGCTCACCGCCCGCCTGCCGCCGGCCCAGCTGCCGCTCGCCACCGCCGACCTCGCCTCGCGCCTGCGCACCGTGCCGGTGTTCGAGATCGCCCCCGCCGACGACGCGCTGCTCGCGGCGGTTCTGGTGAAGCTGTTTGCCGACCGCCAGCTGACGGTGGACGAGGCGACCGTCCAATACCTCCTGCTGCGGGCGCCGCGCTCGGTCGCCGGGGCGAAGCGGGTGGTGGAGGCGATCGACGCGGCCGCGCTCGCCGCCGCCCGTCCGGTGACGCGCGCGCTCGCCGCCCAAGTGCTCAAGGAGCATGCGGAACTGGCGACCAACGAAGACGAGGACTGAGCGCGCCGGCCGTCATAGAGTAGTCACGCTAGGCGGCCATGGTCCGGCCGAGCAAGGGGGACCCAGCATGAGCGCAAACGACGTCGCAGCCTTGGTGGAGGTTGAGGAATTCGTCGCCGACGACGCCCGCGAGGCGGTCTCGCTTTCGGCCTCGCCCGAGCGCTTCATCAACCGCGAAGTGTCGTGGCTGCACTTCAACCGCCGGGTTCTGGAGGAAGCCTCCAACAAGGACCACCCGCTGCTCGAGCAACTGCGCTTCTTGTCCATCTCGGCCAACAATCTCGACGAATTCTTCATGGTGCGCGTCGCCGGCCTCAAGGAGCAGGTGCGCGAGGGCGTGCAGACCCCGAGCCCGGACGGCCTCACCCCCTCCGAGCAGCTGGTGAAGATCATGGCGGGGGCGGCCCAGCTGATCGCCGACCAGCAGGCGCGCTGGCGCGAGCTGCGCCCGGAGCTGGCCGGCGTCGGCGTGGTGCTGGTGGACGGCGCGGACACCACCGGCGCGGACCGGCAGGCGCTGGAGAAGCATTTCCTCAACTACGTCTTCCCGGTGCTCACCCCGCTGGCCATCGATCCGGCCCATCCCTTCCCCTTCATCCCCAATCTCGGCTTCTCGCTGGCGCTGCAGCTGGTGCGCGCGGGCGACGGCCGGGGCATGAACGCGCTGATCCGCATCCCCGCCAAGGTGGATCGCTTCATCCGCCTGCCCGACGAGGGGCAGGCCATGCGCTTCATCACCCTGGAGCAGATGATCAGCCTGTTCATCGCCCGCCTGTTCCCCGGCTACGAGGTGCGCGGGCAGGGCGTGTTCCGGGTGGTGCGCGACAGCGACCTGGAAATCGAGGAGGAGGCGGAGGACCTGGTCCGCCTGTTCGAGACCGCCCTGAAGCAGCGCCGCTACGGCGAGGTGATCCGCATGGAGGCGGACGCCGCCATGTCGGACGAATTGCGCAACTTCGTCGCCCGCGAGCTCGGCGTGAACGACGACGAGATCTTCGTGATCGACGGCGTGCTCGCCATGAACGAGTTCTCGCAGCTGGTCTCGGTGGACCGGCCCGACCTCAAGTTTCAGGCCTACAACGCCCGATTTCCCGAACGCATCCGGGATCACGGCGGAGACTGCTTTCTTGCTATTCGTGAGAAGGACATTCTGGTTCACCACCCTTATGAATCCTTTGACGTGGTGGTTCAGTTTCTGCGCCAGGCCGCCCGCGACCCCAACGTCGTCGCCATCAAGCAGACCCTCTACCGAACCTCCTCCGACAGCCCGATCGTGAAGGCGCTGGCGGAGGCCGCGGAGGCCGGCAAGTCGGTGACCGCGCTGGTGGAATTGAAGGCGCGCTTCGACGAGGAGGCCAACATCCGCTGGGCGCGCGACCTCGAGCGCGCGGGCGTGCAGGTGGTGTTCGGCTTCATCGAGCTGAAGACCCACGGCAAGCTCTCCATGGCGGTGCGCCGGGAAGGCGGCACCCTCGCCACCTACGTGCACGTGGGCACCGGCAACTACCACCCCATTACCGCGCGCATCTACACCGACCTCAGCTTCTTCACCGCCGACCCGGTGATCGCCCAGGACGTGGCGCGCATCTTCAACTTCATCACCGGCTATGCGACGCCCGGCGAACTGGACGTGATGGCGGTCTCGCCCACCACGCTGAAGCCGCGTTTGCTGCGCAACATCGCCGAGGAGGTCGCCCACGCCAGAGCCGGCCGCCCGGCGGCGATCTGGCTGAAGTGCAACTCGCTGGTGGATCCGGAGATCATCGACGCGCTCTACGCGGCGAGCGGGGCCGGGGTGCAGATCGACTGCGTGGTGCGGGGCATCTGCTGCCTGCGCCCCGGCATCCCCGGCCTGTCGGAGAACATCCGGGTGAAATCCATCGTCGGGCGCTTCCTCGAGCACTCGCGCATCTACTGCTTCGGCGCCGGCCACGGTTTGCCGAGCCCGCAGGCGATCGTCTACATCTCCTCGGCGGACCTGATGCAGCGCAACCTCGACCGCCGCGTCGAGACACTTTGCCCCATTATCAATCCCACCGTGCACGAGCAGGTTCTCGACCAAATCATGGTGGCGAATCTCATCGACAACGAGCAGAGTTGGCGGGTGCTTCCGGACGGCTCGTCCGAGCGCATCGTTCCCGGCCCGGGCGAGGAGCATTTCAACGCCCATCGGTATTTCATGACCAACCCGAGCTTGTCTGGACGTGGAAAGTCTCTCAAAGATTCTTCGCCGCGCAGTCTCCTCGTCCGCCGCTGAGCCGGCGGACGACCTGCACGGCGCGCCGGGGCGCATCGCCTCCGGCCCGCCCATCGCGGTGATCGACATCGGCTCCAACTCGGTCCGCCTCGTGGTCTATGAGGGGCTGACGCGGGCGCCGACCCCGATCTTCAACGAGAAGGCGCTGTGCGGCCTCGGCCGCGAGGTGCTCTCCACCGGCCGTCTCGCCCAGGACGCGGTGGAGCGCGCCTTCGCGGCGCTGCGCCGCTTCCGCGCCCTGTGCGAGGCCATGCGCGTCGGCCGCGTCCTGGCCCTCGCCACCGCCGCCGCCCGCGACGCCCAGAACGGCCCCGCTTTCATCGCCGAATGCGAGGCGATCTGCGGCGTGCCGATCGAGCTGCTCACCGGCCGGCGCGAGGCCGAGCTTGCCGCCTCCGGCGTGGTGTCCGGCGTGCACCACCCGGACGGCATCGTCGGCGACCTCGGCGGCGGCTCGCTGGAGCTGGTGGACGTGCGCGGGCAGAAGATCGGCACCGGCGTAACCCTGCCGCTCGGCGGCCTCGCGCTCGAAGACCGCTCGGCGAAATCGCCGCGCAAGGCCGAGAAGATCGTGCGCGACACCATGCCGGAGGCGGAGGTGCTCGGCCAGCTGGCGGGGCGCACCTTCTACGCGGTCGGCGGCACCTGGCGCGCGCTGGCGCGGCTGCACATGTTCCAGAAGGGCTATCCGCTGCACGTGATGCACGGCTACACCCTGCCCGCCAGGGAGGCGCTGGACTTCTCGCGCATCGTCCACCGCGCCGCGCCCGAGGCGCTCGCCCATATCGACATGGTCTCCGACGCGCGCCGCCCGCTGCTCACCTACGGCGCGCTGGTGCTGGAGAACGTGGTGCGGCTCGGGCGCCCCTCCGAGGTGGTGATCTCGGCCATGGGCGTGCGCGAGGGCCTGCTCTATTCGCTGCTCACCCCCGAGGCGCGGCGCGAGGACCCGCTGATCGCCGCCGCGCGCGAGCTGAACCTCCTGCGCTCGCGCGCGCCGCGCCACGGCGAGGAGCTGATCGCCTGGACCGACGCCTTCTTCGGCTCCTCGCTGGTGCTGGAGGAGGGCGAGGACGAGGCGCGCCTGCGCCGGGCGGCGTGCCTGCTGGCCGACATCGGCTGGCGCGCCCATCCGGACTATCGCGGCGAGCAGAGCCTCAACATCATCGCCCACGCCGCCTTCGTCGGGGTGGACCATCCGGGGCGGGGCTATATCGCGCTCGCGGTCTATTTCCGCCACATGGGGCTCGGCGAGGACGAATACGGCTCCCGGGTGCTGGAGCTGGTCACCACCGGCATGCTGGACCGCGCGCGCATCCTCGGCGCGGCCATGCGGGTCGCCTATCTGCTGTCCGCCGCCATGCCCGGCATCCTGCCGCGCACCCCGCTGAAGGTGCAGGGCGACCAATTGGTGCTGAGCGTGCCGCGGGCGCTGTCCGCGCTGATCAACGAGCGCGTCCTCAACCGGCTGCGCCAGCTCGCCCGGCTGATCGGCCGCGAGCCCCAGGTGGTGACCGCCGGCTGACCGGCGCTGTGCCGGGCGCGCCCGCTTGCCCCCCGGTGCGGCGAGACGCTGGCGCCCCGCCCGCTTAAACTCGCCGCGCGGCCGCAGATTCGCGCGCCGCCGGAGACCAGCGCATCCATGGCCAAGCGTGACCAGCCGAGCTTCGCCTGCCAGGCCTGCGGCGCGGTCTACACCCGCTGGCAGGGCAAGTGCGACGCCTGCGGCGGCTGGAACACCATCGCCGAGGAGGCGGCCGCCGTGGCCCAGGCGGTGCCGGCCGCCCAGCGCGCCGGCCGCAAGGGGCGCGCGGTGGCGCTGGAGAGCCTGGAAGGGGTCGGCCGGCCGGCGCCGCGCCTCGTCTGCGGCATCGGCGAGCTCGACCGGGTGGCGGGCGGCGGCTTCGTCCCCGGCTCGGTGCTGCTGATCGGCGGCGACCCCGGCATCGGCAAGTCGACGCTGCTGGTGCAGGCCTCCGCCGCGCTCGCCCGGCGCGGCCTCAGGGTGGTCTATGTCTCGGGCGAGGAGGCGGTGGACCAGGTGCGGCTGCGCGCCCAGCGCCTCGGCCTCGCCCAATCCCCCGTCGGCCTCGCCGCCGAGACCAATGCCGAGAACATCATCGCCACCCTCGCCGCCGGCCCGCCGGTGCATCTGGCGGTGATCGATTCGATCCAGACCATGTGGTCCGACAGCGTGGAATCCGCCCCCGGCACGGTGACCCAGGTGCGCACCTCGGCCCAGCTGCTGGTGCGCTACGCCAAGCAGACCGGCGCCTGCGTGATCCTGGTCGGCCACGTCACCAAAGACGGCCAGATCGCCGGCCCGCGCGTGGTCGAGCACATGGTGGACGCGGTGTTCTCCTTCGAGGGCGACGGCGGCCACCAGTTTCGCATCCTGCGCGCCCAGAAGAACCGCTTCGGTCCCACCGACGAGATCGGCGTGTTCGAGATGACCGGCACCGGGCTCTGCGAGGTGGCGAACCCGTCCGAGCTGTTCCTGTCCAACCGCGACGCGGGCGCCCCCGGCACGGCGGTGTTCGCCGGCATGGAGGGCACGCGCCCGGTGCTGGTGGAGATCCAGGCGCTGGTCGCGCCCTCCACCCTCGGCACGCCGCGCCGTGCCGTGGTGGGCTGGGACCCGGCGCGCCTGTCCATGGTGCTGGCGGTGCTGGATGCGCGCTGCGGCGTGCGGCTCGGCGGCCACGACGTCTATCTCAACGTCGCCGGCGGCTTCCGCATCGGCGAGCCGGCGGCCGACCTCGCGGTCGCCGCCGCCCTGGTCTCGGCGCTCACCGGCGCGCCGCTGCCGGCCGACGCGGTCTATTTCGGCGAGGCGAGCCTCACCGGCGCGGTCCGGCCGGTCGCCCAGGGGGCGGCGCGGCTGAAGGAGGCGGCCAAGCTGGGATTCGGCCAGGCGGTGGTGCCGCCGGGCGGCGCCGAGGGCAGCGACGGCATCGCCGTGGCCCCGGTGGCCTCGCTCGCGGCCCTGGTGGCGCAGGTCGCCGCCCGCGCTCCGCGCCGTGCTCCCATGCGCGAGACGCAGGACACAGGGGGCCGGCCCGGCCTTCCGCAGCGGCCGGCGGAGGCGGATCCGGCGCCGGTACAAGGCTACGAGACGGAAGCGCAGATCAAGAGATGACGCGGCCTTGCGCGCGGGCTATATGACCCGCGCGGCTCGTCCTTTCGGGGGGCGTGAGGTCGTGTCCTGCGCGCGGGCGCCTTCGGGCCCGCGCCCACCACGGATCATAGCACCGATGCCTGTGACCTTGCTGGACATAATTGTTATCTCGGTGATGCTGCTTTCGGGCATCCTCGCCATGGTGCGCGGGCTACTGCGCGAAGTCTTCAGTATCCTCTCCTGGGTCGTCGCGGCCGGCGTGACCCTCTATTTCTACAAGTCGACCTTGCCTTACGTGAAGCCCTACATCACGCAAGACATGGCCGCCACGGCAACGACGATCGGAATATTGTTCCTCGGTACGCTGCTGATCGCCTCCATCATCACCGCGCGCATCTCCGACGCGGTGCTCGACAGCCGCATCGGTCCGGTGGACCGTTCGCTGGGCTTCCTGTTCGGGCTCGCGCGCGGCCTGCTCGTCATGGTGGTCGCATTCCTGTTCTTCAATTGGCTCGTCCCCTCCAAGAGCCAGCCGCCGTGGGTTCTGGACGCCAAATCGCGCCCGGCGCTGCAAAGTGCGGGGGATTGGCTGATGGCCCAGTTGCCGGATGACCCTGAAAACACCATTTTGAATAGGCTTAAGAAGCCGCCCGCCGGCGACGAGGGCGACGTGCCTGCCGCGCCCGCCGCCCCGAATGCGCCGGCTCCTTCGGGAGGCGGGAGCAACTAGAGCCCGGTTCTCCGCCGCCACACGCGGACGGACGGACGGGCCGCGGTCTTGGACCGCGGATTCCGGCATGGGGACGGCGCCGCGGCGGGATCTTGCCGATCCGCCCGGCGCCAGCCCCGGCGTGGGGCACCACGATGGCAGCGGGATGTGCCCCGCCTGCCGCTGGGGCACGCGCCGTTCTGCTTGCATGCAAGCCGAACGGATACGCGTTCTCTAGTCTCACTTGGAGGGCGATCCGTCGGTCGGATTGAGT
The DNA here is from genome assembly GCF_040049235.1 of Xanthobacter luteus. Lineage (NCBI taxonomy): Bacteria > Pseudomonadati > Pseudomonadota > Alphaproteobacteria > Hyphomicrobiales > Xanthobacteraceae > Xanthobacter > Xanthobacter luteus. The sequence continues at coordinate 1,639,798 of NZ_JBDZDO010000001.1, read as the reverse complement.
CAATCTGATCGGATCGCGCTCCGGATGCGCGGCACCGGCCAAGGGCCGCGGAGGTTTGGAATGGACGCGCAACACGAGGCGGCGCCGGAGGCGGCGGACCATGGGTCCGCATCCTTCCCGGCGCATTCGGACTTGGATCTCGACCTGAACGGCGACCGCCTGCGCGAGGAGTGCGGCGTCTTCGGCATCTACAACCATCCCGATGCGGCGGCGATCACCGCCATCGGCCTGCACGCGCTCCAGCACCGCGGCCAGGAGGCGGCGGGCATCGTCTCCTATGACGGGCGGCGCTTCCATTCCGAGCGGCGCCTGGGCCTTGTGGGCGACACCTTCTCCGACGCCCGGATCATCGCCCGCCTGCCGGGCGACAGCGCGGTCGGCCACGTGCGCTACTCCACCACCGGCGAGACGCTGCTGCGCAACGTCCAGCCATTGTTCGCCGAGCTCGACGCCGGCGGCTTCGCGGTGGGGCACAACGGCAACCTCACCAACGGCCTCACCTTGCGCCGCCAATTGGTGCGCGAGGGCGCCATCACCCAGTCCACCACCGACACCGAGGTGATCCTGCACCTCGTGGCGCGCTCCAAGAAGCCGCGCTTCATCGACCGCTTCGTCGATGCCATCCGCGCGCTGGAGGGCGCCTATTCGCTGGTGGCGCTCACCAACAAGAAGCTGATCGGCGCGCGCGACCCGCTCGGCATCCGTCCGCTGGTGCTGGGCTCGCTCGACGGCGCGCCGATCCTCGCCTCGGAGACCTGCGCCCTCGACATCATCGGCGCGCGCTACGTGCGCGACGTGGAGAACGGCGAGGTGATCGTCATCGACGAGGAGGGCGTGACCTCGTTCAAGCCGTTCCCGGCCATGGCACCGCGCCCCTGCATCTTCGAGTACATCTATTTCGCCCGGCCCGATTCGGTGGTGGGCGGGCGCTCGGTCTACCAGGTGCGCAAGACCATGGGGCAGGTGCTCGCCGAGGAGAGCCCGGCCAAGGCCGACGTGATCGTTCCGGTGCCCGATTCGGGCGTGCCGGCGGCGATCGGCTTCTCCCAGTTCTCCGGCATCCCCTACGAGCTCGGCATCATCCGCAACCATTATGTGGGGCGCACCTTCATCCAGCCGACCCAGTCGGTGCGCGACCAGGGCGTGCGCATGAAGCATTCCGCCAACCGCTCGGTGGTGGAGGGGCGCTCCATCGTGCTGGTGGACGACAGCCTGGTGCGCGGCACCACCTCGGTGAAGATCGTGCAGATGATGCGCGACGCGGGGGCCAAGGAGGTGCATTTCCGCATCGCCTCCCCGCCCATCACCCACCCGGACTATTACGGCATCGACACGCCGGACCGCGACAAGCTGCTCGCCGCCACCCACGATCTGGAAGGCATGCGACGCTATATCGGCGCCGATTCGCTCGCCTTCCTGTCGGTGAACGGCGTCTACCGCGCCATGGGCTGCGAGGCGCGCGACCCGGTGCGGCCGCAATTCACCGACCATTGCTTCACCGGCGACTACCCGACCCCGCTCACCGACCGCTCCAGCCAGGTCTCGTCGCAGCAGCTCTCGCTGCTGGCCGAGGCGAGCTGAGCCTTGGTGGAGCTTGCCACCTGGCATCGTGGCCGGCTGATCGACCATGTGCAGCTGGTGGTGGCCGATCTTGCCGCCTGCCGGCGCTTCTACGGCGCGGTGCTCGCGGTGCTCGGCATCCCCGTGGTGGACGGCGAGGACCACTTCTTCGCCGACGAGCTGTTCGTGAGCGCGGGCACGCCCCCGACCGGGCGCGCCCATCTCGCCTTCCAGGCGCCCGACCGGGCGAGCGTGGACCGCTTTTACGCCGCGGCGCTCGCCGCCGGCGGCCGCGACCATGGCGCCCCTGGCCTGCGCGACTATCATGCCGATTATTACGCCGCCTTCGTGCTCGATCCCGAGGGCAACAACATCGAGGCGGTCCATCACGGCCCCGCCCGCCGTTCGGCGCCCAGCGTCGAGATCACGGCGGCAGGCTGAGGCGACCCCTAGCGCGAGGTAATCCGTGCCCGACCGGCCGCTTTCCGAGAAGATCGCCCTCGTCACCGGCGCCACGCGCGGCATCGGCGCCGCCACCGCGGTGGCGCTCGCCGCCGCCGGCGCCCACGTGATCGCCACCGGCCGCACCGAGGGGGCGCTGGAGGAGCTGGACGACGCGGTGAAGGCCGTGGGCGGCAGCGCCACCCTGGTGCCGCTCGACATGAAGGACGTGGAGGGCATCGACCGTCTGGGCGGCGCGCTCTACGAGCGATTCGGAAGGCTCGACGTGTTCGTCGGCAATGCCGGCGTGCTCGGCCCGCTCACCCCGCTCGGCCACGTCTTCCCCAAGGACTGGGACGAGATCGTCCAGGTCAACCTCACCGCCAACTGGCGCTGCATCCGCTCCTTCGACCCGCTCTTGCGCCTGTCCACCACGCCGCGCGCGGTGTTCGTCACCTCGGGGGCGGCGCACAAGGCGCGCGCGTATTGGGGGCCCTATGCGGTCACCAAGGCCGCGCTCGAGGTGCTGGCGCGCACCTGGGCGGCCGAGCACGCCAACGCCAACCTCAAGGTGAACCTGTTCAATCCCGGCCCGATCGCCACCCGCATGCGGGCCCGGGCCTTCCCCGGCGAGGATCCGGCCACGCTCCCGACCCCGGAGGCCGCGGCCGCCGCCATCGTCCCTTTGTGCCTGCCCGAATTCGAGCAGACCGGCCGGCTCTACGACTTTCCCACCGGCCGCCTCTTGGACTTCCAGATGCCGGCCTGAGACCGGCGCTCACGGCGCCAGGCGCACCAGCCTCTGGCCGGCCTCCACCTGCTGGCCCACCCGGCACGCCACCTCGGCGACGATCCCGGCGCGCGGGGCGGTCACGGGGTTCTCGAACTTCATCGCCTCGACCACCGCCAGCAGGTCGCCGCGCGCCACCCGCGCGCCGTCTTGCACCGCCACCGCGACCACGAGGCCGGGCATCTCGGCGCCGGCCCAGTCGGCGGCCTGCGCCGCGTCCGGGCCGCCGCCGACCGCGCGCGAGACCTCGGCGCGCGCGCCGTCGAGGAGCACCTCCACGGTGCCGGCGCGCACCAGGGCGCGCCAGTCCCGACCGTCCGCCGTGCCCGCCAGCAGGCCGCCGGCGGCGCGCGCGCCGGCCACGCCCATGGCGCGGCGCCGGCCGAAGCCCTCGGCCTCCAGGCGCACCGCGCCGCCTTGCGCCGCGAGCACCTTGACCTCCACCCGCCCGCCGGCCGTCTCCAGCACCATCTCGCCCAAGGCGGCGCCCGCGAGCGCCCGGCGGCCGTAAGGCTGCCCGCCGGGCTGCCAGGGAGAGGGCCAAATCGAGGCCGGGCCGTCGCCGGCTCCCATCGCGTCGAGGAGGAGCGCCGCGCCCGCCACGGCGGCATGCGCCAGAGGGTCCGCCTCGGGCAGCAGCTCCGGCAGCACGTCGTCGATGAAGCGGGTATGGACCGCGCTCGCCTCGACCTCCGGCCGGGCCATGAGCGCGGCGAGGAAGCCGAGATTGGTGGCCACCCCCATCACCGTGGTCCCGGCGAGGGCGGCGCGCATGCGCGCCAGCGCCTGCGGCCGGTGGTCCGCGGCGACGATGAGCTTGGCGATCATGGGATCGTACTGGGGCGGCACGGGGCTTCCCGCCTCCACCGCGCTGTCGACGCGCGCCGCCGCGGGCCAGGCCAGATGGGTGATGCGCCCCGGCGCCGGCCGGAAGCCGGCGGCGGGGTCCTCCGCATAGAGCCGGCACTCGACCGCGTGGCCGCGGGCGCGGATCTGCTCCTGGGGAAGCGGCAGCGGCGCGCCTGCGGCGAGGCGCAATTGCCATTCCACGAGGTCGAGCCCGGTGATCGCCTCGGTCACCGGGTGCTCCACCTGGAGGCGCGTGTTGACCTCCAGATAATAGAAGGCGCCGTCGGCGCCGACGATGAACTCGAAGGTGCCGGCGTTGCGGTACTTCACCGCCTTGGCGCCGGCCACCGCCGCCTGCGCGAGGCGGGCGCGCAGATCGTCCGGCAGGCTGGCGGCGGGCGCCTCCTCGATCACCTTCTGGTGGCGCCGCTGGAGCGAGCATTCGCGGTCGAACAGGTGCACCGCGCCGCCGGCGCCGTCGCCGAACACCTGCACCTCCACATGGCGCGGGCGCTCGATCAGGCGCTCCACCAGCAGGCGCCCGTCGCCGAAGCTGGAGCGCGCGGTGCGGATCGCCGAGGCGATCTCGGCGCGCGCGTCGAGCCGGTCGACCACCTGCATGCCCTTGCCGCCGCCACCCGCCACGGGCTTCAGCAGCGCCGGCAGGCCGGTGGCCGCGATCAGCCGCACCACCGCCTCGACGTCGTCGGAGGCCGCGTCCGCGCCCGGCACCACCGGCACCCCCGCTTTGGCCATGAGCGCCTTGGCGCGCGCCTTGTCGCCGAGCGCGGCGATGGTGTCTGGCCGCGGCCCGACGAAGATCAGCCCCGCCGCCTCCACCGCGGCGGCGAAGTCGGCATTCTCCGCCAGGAAGCCGACGCCGGGATGGATGGCGTCCGCCCCGGTCTCGCGCGCGGCGCGGATCAGCGCCGCCCCGTCGAGATAGGAGCGCGCCGCCGGTGCCGGGCCGATGCGCACCACCTGCGCCGCGCCGTCGAGATGGGGCGCGCCGCGGTCGGCGTCGGAATGGACCGCCACATAGGGCAGGGCGAGCCGCGCGCAGGTTCGACCGATGCGGCGGGCGATCTCGCCCCGGTTGGCGATCAGGAGCTTGCCGATCGAAAGCGGGCCGGTCATGGCTACATCCGGAACACGCCGAAGCGCGTCTCCCCCTTCGGGCCGCCTTTGGCCATGGCGAGGGCGAGGGCGAGGAAGGCGCGCGTGTCCTCCGGCTCGATCACCGCGTCCACCCACAGGCGGGCGGCGGCGTGGATCGGGTGGCTCGAGGCCTCGTAGGCGGCGCGGATCGGCGCCTCGAAGCGCGCCCGTGCCTCGGCGTCGAAGCTCTGGCCGGCCTTGCGCAGCTGCTCCTCGCGCACCAGACCGAGCACGGTCGCCGCCTGCTCGCCGCCCATCACCGAGGTGCGCGCATTGGGCCACATGGCCATCAGCCGCGGGCCGAAGGCGCGCCCGCACATGGCATAGTTGCCGGCGCCGTAGCTGCCGCCCACCAGCAGGCTGAATTTCGGCACCGCGGCGGTCGCCACCGCGTTCACCAGCTTCGCCCCGTGGCGGGCGATGCCGCCCGCCTCGTACGCCTCGCCCACCATGAAGCCGCTGATGTTGTGCAGGAACAGCAGCGGCACCTGGCGCTGGCAGCACAGCTCGATGAAGTTCGCCGCCTTCTGCGCGCTCTCGGCATAGAGCACGCCGTCATTCATCAGCACGCCGACGCGGTAGCCCGCGATGGCGGCGGTGCCGCAGATGATGGTGCGGGCATAGCGCGCGCGGTATTCATCGAGCCGGCCGCCGTCGATCAGCCGGGCGAGGATCTCGCGGGCGGGCAGGCGCTGGCGCGGGCTTTGCGGGATCAGGCCGGCGATCTCGAACGCCGGGCCGAGCGGCGGCTCCGGCGGCAGATCGGGGCCGGGCAGCGGCGGGGCGGGGGCGCGGGCGAGGATGGCGCGCACCGTGGCCAGCGCCGCGACGTCGTCGTCCGCCAGATGGTCGGCCACCGCGCTCCGGCTGGTGTGCAGGTCGGCGCCGCCGAGCGTCTCGGCGTCCACCACCACGCCGGTCGCCGCCTGCACCAGCTGCGGGCCGCCGAGGAAGATGGTGCCGGTGCCGCGCACGATCACGGTCTCGTCCGCCATGGCGGGGATATAGGCGCCGCCCGCCGTGCACGAGCCCATGACGGCGGCGATCTGCGGCAGGCCGAGCGCCGACATCTCGGCCATGTTGCGGAAGATGGCGCCGAAATGGTGCGCGTCCGGGAAGATCTCCTCCTGGAGCGGCAGGAAGGCGCCGCCCGAATCCACCAGATAGATCGAGGGCAGGCCGTTCTCCCGCGCCACCTGCTGGGCGCGCACCTGCTTCTTCACCGTGAGCGGGTAATAGGTGCCGCCCTTCACCGTGGCGTCGTTCGCCATGATCATGGCGAGGCGCCCGCCGACGCTGCCGATGCCGGTGACGATGCCCGCCGCCGGCACCGGCTCGTCATAGACGCCGTGGGCGGCGAGCGCGCCGATCTCCAGGAACGGCGTCGCCGGGTCGAGGAGCAAAGCGATGCGCCGGCGCGCGGTGAGCTTGCCGCGCGCCTGGTGCCGCGCCACCGCCTCGGCCGGTCCGCCGGCGGCGGCGAGGCGCCGCGCCGCCTCCACCGCCGCGCACTGGCGGCGGAACGCCTCGGCATTGTCGGCGGCGGGATCCTGCGCCGTTCCTTGCGCGGGCTCCGCCGCCGCGTCCGGCGCGGGGCCGTCCGGCGGGGCGGCCATTCAGGCGGCCTCCGATCCGCCGGGCGGCATCACGGCTTCCAGGCGCAGCAGGCCGTTGCCCATGGCCTTGCCGGTCTGGTCGAGGCGCAGGGTGCGGGTCGCCCCGCCGCCGAGCGCGCCGCGCATGATCACCACCACGGCCTCGATATTGTCCATGGGATAGATCTCGACCGCGCCCTGCACCCAGTCGCCGAACAGCGCCTTGACGCGCGCGGGCGTGAGGCTCGCCAGCAGCACCGGATAGTCCTGCGGCCGGCGGGCGATGACGCCCACCGAGACCACGTCGCCCTTGTCGCCCGAGCGCACATAGGCGAAGTCGCGAAGCAGCGGCATGGCTTCAGGCCTCCAGGAGCGAGACGCGCTGCGTCACCACGGACTGCGGCACGAGGGTGGGCCACACGCCGTAGACCGGGCGCGGCTTCATGGGGGTGCCGAACGAGGTGCCGCCGGGGCCCATGATCCACAGCTGGGCACAGGCCCGGCGCACCTTCTCCGCCTCCTGGCGGGTGGCGGTGTGGACCGCCACGCGCAGCCCGATCTCGGCCGGCTCGTAATCCGGCATGGGGGAGGCCGGCCCGTGCAGCATGTTGACGCCGACGAGGTCGAACTGCACCGCGTCGGCCTTCAGCTGCAGCCGCTCGAAGCGCTCGCCCAGGGTCTGCTTCGCCTTCTCGGCGCGCGCCAGCGCGTCGGGCCAGGGGAAGAACATCATGCCCTCGCCGATCCAGCCGTCCTCGTAGCCCACCACCAGCTTGAGCGTCTCGGGGCGCGGGCCGCCGCCCATGTGCGAGAGCTTCACCCGGTCCGGCCCGATCTGCTCGAGACGCACCCGGGTGAAGTCGGCGACGCCGTCGGGCATCAGGTAGCGGCGCGGATCGCCGATCTCGTAGACCAGGTGCTCCTTGACCGTGAACGGATCGACCCGCCCGCCGGTGTGGTCGAGCTTGGTGATGACCGCGGTGCCGTCAGCGTCGAGCTCGACGATGGGAAAGCCGACGCGGCCCATGTTCGGCATCTCGTCGAAGCGCGAAGACATGCCGCCGGTGGTGGCGGCGGCGCACTCCACCACGTGGCCGACCGTGATGGCGGCGGCGATGCGGTCGGTGTCGGGCGCGCCGTAGCGCCAGCCGAACGCATGCATCGCCGGTCCCACATAGAGCGCGTTGTCGGACACCCGGCCGGCGATCACCACGTCCGCCCCCTGGGCGAGCGCCTCCACGATGCCGGAGCTGTCGGTATAGACGTTGGCCGCCACCACGCGGTTGCGGATGGCGGAAAAGTTGGTCTCGCCGGTGTCGAGATTGGTGAGGTCGGTGCCGGCCGCGATCAGCTCGTCGAGCCGGTCCATCACGTCGTCGCCTTCGATCACGCCGACCCGCAGGCCGGCGAGGCCGAGCTCGCGGGCGAGCGTTCGGATGCGCTCGCCGGCCGCGCGCGGATTGGCGCCGCCGCCATTGCAGACGATGCGCGTGCCGCGCGCGCGGGCGAGGGGAAGAAGAACGGAAAGGTGGGCCGGAAGATCTGGAATGTAGCCCGCCTCCGGGTCCTTCAGGCGCTGGCGCTGGAGCAACGCCATGGTCAGCTCGGCGAGATAGTCCATGGACAGAAAATCGAGCGCGCCCCGCTCCAGAAGCTCGACCGCCGGGTCGAGGGCATCTCCCCAGAAGCCGGAACCGGCCCCGAGCCGCAGCGACCGCCTCATCCGCGCCACTCCCGAAAAAACGTTCTCCCGCAACGCCCAAAGGGCGGCCACGCCGCGCCGCGGCGGGTCCCGCAGGGTCCGGATCGTGGCCGAGGGTGCGTCGCGGCGGGGGGCAAAGTCAAGCAGATTTCGAAATTGAGTTCCGCAAGATGGATTTTTGTTTGACCCGCCGACGGCCCCGGCTCTAAGCTCGCGCAGACAGAAGGACGCCGCCGAGCGCCCCGGCCCCATCGGGCCAGTCCTGGAGGAAGGCCCCTCGCCATGGAGGCGGAAGAGGTCGAGTTCGCCGTCGCCGACGGCATCGCCCGCGTCACCCTCAACCGCCCGGCGCGCCGCAACGCGCTCAGCGCGTCGATGGCGAACGCGCTCACCGCCGCCTGGGTGCGCGTCGACGCCGACGCGGCGATCCGCGCCGTGGTGCTCGCCGCCGCCCCCTGCGGCACCTTCTGCGCCGGCATGGACCTCAAGGAGATGGCGGCCGCCCGCGCCGCCGGCGCCGATGTCCTCGCGGGCATCGCCGATCCGTTCCAGGCGCGCCTGCGGGCGGTCCAGAAGCCTGTGGTCGCGGCGCTCGGCGGGCATTTCAGCGGCGCCGGCGTGCTGCTCGCCATGGGCGCCGACATCCGCGTCGGCCTCGCCGGATCGCGCGCCGCCATCTCCGAGGCGCGGTTCGGCCGCGGCACCGCATGGGCGGTGCCGCTGCTGTGGATGCTGCCCCAGGCGGTGCTGAGCGAGATGGTGCTCACCGGCGCGCCCTTGCCCGTGGAGGAGCTGTGGCGCCACGGCTTCGTCAACCATCTGGAGCCGACGCCGGAGGCGGTGCTGGCGCGCGCCTGCGCCATCGCTGGCGCGATCGCCCGGAACGCGCCGCTCTCGGTGCGCGCCGCCAAGGCGACGCTCGCCGCCGGCATGGACCTCGGCTGCGCCGCCGGGCTCGCGCGCGGCGCCGAATTGCACCGCGCGGTCTATGCCAGCGCCGACGCCGAGGAAGGCCCGAAGGCCTTCGCCGCGGGGCGCGCGCCGGTCTGGCAGGGCCGGTGACAGGAAGGAAGAGCGAAAATGATCGACCAGCCGTTTCCCGAACTGAAGGTGGGCCAGGCCAAGGTCTCGCGCGGGCGCACCCTGACCGAGACCGACGTGGTCAATTTCTGCATGCTCACCGGCAACTGGCTGGAGATCCACGCCAACGAGGAGTTCGCCAAGACCGCGCGCTTCGGCCGGCGGGTGGTCCAGGGCTCGCTCGTCTTCTCCATCGTCAACGCGCTCCTGCCGTTCGATTCGAGCGTGCTGGACGCGTTCTACGGCGTCGACCGCCTGCGCTTCCTCAAGCCCACCTTCATCGGCGACACCCTGTGGGCGCGCGCCGAGATCCTGGCGCTGCGCGCGAAGGAAGGCGGCGGCGGGGTGGCGACGCTCGAGCTGGTCGGCGCCAACCAGCGCCGGGAGCACGTCATGCGCTGCGAGTTCAGCCTGCTCATCCGGGGCGCGCGGCTGCTGCCGCCTGCCAATGATCCCTTCACCCTTGCGGAGCCCGCGGCGAAATGAACTTCCTCAACAGCGAACAGAGCGCCTGGCGCGACACCGTCGACCGCTTCATGGAGAAGGAGATCACGCGCGACTACATCCGCAAGGAGGATGAGGCGCGCACCTATCCTTACGAAGGCTATGAGAAGATTGCGCAGGAAGGCTGGCTGCGCCTTTTGATCCCAGAGGACCATGGCGGCTACGGCGGCGACATCTTCGACTATGCGCTCATGTGCGAGGGGCTCGGCAAGTTCGGCTTCGACTTCGCGACCGCCGTCCTGGTGCCCACCTTCACCGCCATGAACATCGTGAAGTTCGGCAACGACGCGCAGAAGGCGGACTATCTCGAGCCGTTCATGAGCGGCGCGCGGCGCTTCTCCATCTCCATCTCCGAGCCCTCGGCCGGGTCGGATGCGGCGAGCACCCGCACCCGCGCCCGCCGCGACGGCGAGGACTATCTCATCAAGGGCCAGAAGCTCTGGTGCAGCGGCGCCGCGGCGCGGAACGTCACCATCCAGATGCTGGTGCGCACCGATCCGCAGACCGAGAAGCACCGCGGCCTCTCGGTGCTGCTGGTGCCCAACGACGCGGCCGGCGTCGACATCCGCCGCCTGCCGACGCTGGCGCGGCGCGCCACCGGCACCACCGAGATCTTCCTCGACGATGCGCGCGTGCCCGCCGCCAACCTGCTCGGCCACGAGGGGCAGGGCTGGGAGATCATCACCGACCACCTGGAGCTGGAGCGCATCGCGGTCTCGGCCGCCTATGTGGGCAACGCCCAGACCGCGGTCGACGACGCGCTCGCTTATGCCCACGCGCGCGAGCAGTTCGACCGGCCGATCTTCGACTTCCAGGTGATCCGCCACATGCTCGCCGACATGCAGACCCAGGTGGACGCGGCGCGGCTCCTGGTCTACCGCGCCGCCGAGCTCGCCTCGCGGCACGAGCCCTGCGCCAAGGAGGTGGCCATGGGCAAGCTGTTCGCCTCCGAGACGCTGCAGACCGTCTCGCGCATGGGCATGCAGATCCTCGGCGGGCACTCCATGCTGCCGGCCTCCGACATGGAGCGCTATTTCCGCGAGGGCATGCAGAGCACCATCGGCGGCGGCACCTCGCAGATCCAGCGCACCATCATCGCCAAGGCCATGCACCAGGGCCTCGGCTGAGATGGCCCGGCTGTTCCAGCCGCTTGATTTGCGGGGCCTGACGCTGAAGAACCGCGTCGTCGTCTCGCCCATGCAGACCTACAGCGCGCCCGAGGGCCGGGCGACGCCCTGGCACCGGGCGCACCTGGCGCGCTTCGCCCTCGGCGGGGCGGGGCTGGTGATGGCGGAGGCCACGGCAGTGACCCCGGAGGGGCGTTCGACGGCGCTCGACCTCGGCCTGTGGGAGGATGGGCAGGCGCGCGCGCTCGAAGGCCTCGCGGAGGCGGTCCACGCCTGCGGCGCGGCGTTCGGGGTGCAGCTCCAGCATGCCGGGCGCAAGGCGGCGACCTCCGCCCCCTGGGAGGGATTCCGGCCGGTGGCGGACCCGGCCGGCGCAGACGTGCTCGGGCCCACGGCTGCGCCTGCCGCCGCCGGCGGGCACGTCCCCCGCGCCCTGGGCCCGTCCGACATGGCCCGGATCGTCGAGGCCTACGCCGCGGCCGCCCGGCGCGCCGATGCGGCGGGGGTGGACCTGGTCGAGATCCACATGGCCCACGGCTATCTGCTGCACAGCTTCCTCTCGCCGCTCTCCAACACCCGCGCCGACGCCTATGGCGGCCCGATCGCGGGCCGCATGCGCCTGCCGCTGGAGGTGGCGGCGGCGGTGCGGGCGGCCTGGCCGGCGCACAAGCCGCTCGCCTGCCGCATCTCGTCCGTGGACGGGATCGGCGTCGGCTGGTCGCTGGAGGATTCCCAGGTTCTGGTGACGGCGCTGATCGCCGCCGGGGTGGACCTGGTGGATTGCTCCTCCGGCGGCATGATCCTGCCCCGCGGCGACATGATGGTGCCCCGCGGCCCGGGCTTCCAGGTGCCGTTCGCAAGCCGGCTGAAGCGGGCGACCGGGGCGTGCGTGATCGCCGTCGGCGGCATCACGCAAGCGGCTGAGGCCGAGGCGGTGCTGGCGCGGGAGGACGCCGACCTCGTCGCCCTCGGCCGGGAGATGCTGGCCGATCCGAACTGGGCGCTCCATGCCGCCGAGACGCTCTTGGGCGCGCCGGGATGGGACCTCTGGCCGAAGCCGTTCGGCTGGTGGCTGGCGCGGCGCGCCCGTGCCGCCCGCCGCTCCACCGAGGAAGGCGCCGAGCGCGCCTGATCCTGGGATCGATCTGATTAATATATCAATGATTTATGTTGGCCTGTCGGTCGGGCTCACTCCGACCGGACCCGGCCCGAGAGCTCGAGGTTCGCCGGCTGGCGCCCCGCGGCGTCCGCCGGCCGGGCCTCGCGAAAATGGCTCACCGCCGCCAGCGCCGCGATCATGGCAAGCCCGGCGATGTCGCTCCAGGCCGCCGGGTAGAACAGCAGCGCCGCCGCGCCATAGACGAAGATGCGCAGCGGCCAGTTCAGCGGGCCGAAGAAATAGCCGGTGGAGGCGGCCGTGATGGCGACGATGGCGATGCTGGTGACGCCGGTGTCGTAGGCGATCTGGAGCCAGGACCCCTCCATCAGCACGCCGGTGCGGAAGATGAACAGGAACGGGATCAGATAGAGCCCGATGGCGAGCACCACCGCGTGCCCGCCCACCTTCCAGAAGTTCACCTTGGCGATGGACGCGGCCGCGAACACGCTGGCGCAGACCGGCGGCGTGATGGCGGACAGGATCGCGAAGTAGAAGATGAACAGGTGCGCGTTGAGCGGGGCGACGCCGAGCTTGATGACGATGGGCGCCGCCACCGCCGCCGCCAGGATGTAGGAGGCGGTGGTGGGCACGTCCATGCCGAGCAGGATCGCGAGCACCGCGGTGAGGATCAGCACCAAGACGATGTTCTCGCCCGACAGCGACAGGATGAGGCTCGACACCTTGACGCCCGCCCCGGTGGCGGTGAGGACCTTCACCACGATCGCCGCGCAGGCGAGCAGAACCGCGATCATGGCGATCGCCTTGCCGGCCTCGTAGAGGCCTTCCAGCACCTGGCGCAGATAGTCGCGGTAGGTGGCGCCGAGGTCGCGCGCGCGGCCCTCGATCAGGCATTGGGCGCCGCGCAGCACCACCTGGGTCGCGATCAGCGTCGCCACCGCCGTCGCGCCCGCAAGCGTCGGCGTGAGGTCCATGGCGAGCATGAAGATGAGGACGCCCACCGGCAGGTACATGGGCAAGGCGGTGTAGGGGTCGAGCAGTTCGCGCGCCGCCGGCATCTCCGAGCGCTCGAGCGGGCGGATGTTCATCTTGCGCGCCCGGAAGCCGACGCTGAACCAGATGGTGAGGAAATAGAGCAGCGCGGGGATCAGCGCCGCCACGACGACGCTGGAATAGGGGATGTCCAGCATCTCGGCCATGATGAAGGCGCCGGCGCCCATCACCGGCGGCATGATCTGGCCGCCCGCCGAGGCCACCGCCTCGATGGCGGCGGCGTAGCTCTTGGTGTAGCCCGCCCGGTGCATGGTGGGGATGGTGATGGGGCCGAGCGCCATCACGTTCGCCACCGCCGATCCGGTCACCGTGCCGAACAGCGCGGACGAGGCGGTGCACACCTTGGCCTGCCCGCCCCAGCTGCGCCCGGCGATCAGGGTGGCGAGCTTGATGAAGATCTCCGTCGCCCCGGTGCTGAGCAGCAGGGCGCCGAAGATGATGAACACCGCGATCACCCGCGTGCCCATGTCCACCATGTAGCCGAAGATGGTCTCGGTGGAGGCGTAGGTGGTCTCGATCAGGGTCAGGGTGGACACGCGCGGCGGCTGCCACGGTCCGCTCACATAGCCGTAGCCGAGATAGAAATAGAGCAGGCCGGCGAGCGCGAGCAGCGGCAGGAACCAGCCGATGGTCCGGCGCGCCGCTTCGAGCACCAGAGCAACCGCGATGAAGCCGAGCGCGATGTCGAAGGCCGTCAGCTCGACCATGAAGTCGGACAGGCGCCGGTTGTTCAGCGCCACGTGGAAGCAGACGTAATAGCCTGCGAGCGCGAGCACGATGTCGCTCATGCGGCGCCATGCCCCGCGGCCGCCCTCGGCCGCCGCGAGCAGGAACACCGACCCGAGCCCGAGGCCGAGGAACAGCCCGCGCTGCACCAGCGGCTCCATCATCCCCGCGAACGAGGTGTAGATCTGGAACAGGGCGAAGCCGACGAGGATGATCCGCAAGGCCAGCGTCGTGCCCTTGCCGAGCCAGCGGTCCATGGTGCCCTCTGCCATCAGGTGCCTCGGACGTTGGGAGCCGCGGGGATTACTGCGCCGTCTTCCAGTAGGCGAGCGCGCCGGGATGGACGTCGATGCCGATGTCGATGGTCCCGAGCAGCGACTTCTTGAAGTTGTAGTCCTTCAGCTGCGGCCAGACGTTGATAAGGATCTGCCGATTCTTGTCGATGGCCTCGGCGATCTTCTTGGCCGTCGCGTCGTTCATCAGCGACAGGCGCGTCGCATAGACGATCGGCACCGAGGGCGTCGCGAAGGCGGGATTATCCTTGATGAAGCCCGCCGGGATGGTGACGAAGCTAACCCCGGGGATCTTCGCGAGCACCTTCTCCTGCTGCTCCTTGGTGAAGCCGAGGATGCGCATGTCCACCTTGGTCATCAGCTCGCGCAGGGTCGCGTCGACGCGCGAGGCGGCGGCGTACTTGGAATAGCCCACGAGCTGGTTGTTGCTGACGCCCTCGATGGCATCGTTGACCGTGCCGTAGATGTAGCGCGGCTTGATGCCGAGCAGGTTGAAGCTCTGGGTGATCAGCAGCTCGCCGCCGCTGCCGCGGATGCCCGGCGTGAAGTTCTTGCCCGTCAGCCCGGCGAGGTCGGTGACGCCGCTGTCGGCGCGCACGGCGATGTTGATGATGGAATCGTCGTACGGGTAGAGCGCGACCAGGTCGCTCACCGCCTTGCCCTCGAACTGGCCGGTGCCCTGCTTGGCCTGGACGAAGACGTCGCCGGCGACGAGGCCGAGGTCGATCTCGCCCCGCACCAGCCGGCGCACATTGTCGACGCTGGCGCCGGTCTCGACGACCGTGACCGTGGTGCCCGGATTGCCCTTCTCGATGGCCTGCGCCATGCCGACGGCCACCTGGTAGTGGCTCGACGTGGCGTTGGTGGCGCCGAGCGTCAGGGTTTCCGCCCCCGCCGGCAGCGCCAGGAGCACGGCGAACGCGCCGCCGCAGAACAGGGCCGACGCGCCGCCGCGGCCCGTGAGAAGCCCGATGGCGCGCGAGAACAGTCCCCGCATGTCGTTCCTCCAAGGTTTTTCTTGTCGGACCCCGGTTGGCGCCGGCGGTCACGGGACGAACACCGCCGGCGCGTGCGCGCGCCGGTCCGGACCGCTCGTCCCGATGCTGCCGAGAGTCGCATAGATCGGGGGGTAGCACAACACATTTTGAAAATTCGTTCCGCACAGTGATTTTTTGATGTAGCCTCACGTCCGTGCCATCATTCGGCAAGGAACGGAATCGGTGATGCTCCCCGACGAGATCGTGCAATTCGAGGCTTCCGCCGGCCTCGCCACCATCACCTTGAACCGCCCGGAGCGGCGCAACGCGCTGTCGGTCGCCGCCGCCGAGCGGCTGTTCGACCTCTGGGAGGAGGTGGACCGGCGCCCCGACATCCGCGCCGTGATCCTCACCGCCGCGCCGTGCGGCACCTTCTGCGCCGGCATGGACCTCAAGGAGGCGAGCAGCATCGGCGCCACGGGCGGCGACGTGCTGGAGATGATCCGCGACCCGTTCCACGAGCGCATGCGCCGGGTGCGCGCGCCCATCATCGCCGCCATGACCGGGCACTTCGCGGCCGGCGGCTTCCTGCTCGCGCTCAATGCCGACATCCGCATCGGCGTCGCCGGCACGAGCGGCGGCATCACCGAGGTGAAGCGCGGGCGCGGCTCGCCCTGGGCGGTGCCGCTGCTGTGGCAGCTGCCCCAGCCGGTGGTGATGGAGATGGTCCTCACCGGCGAGAGCCAGCCCATCGAGCGCCTGCACGCCCTCGGCTTCGTCAACCATGTGGAGCCGACCGCCGAGGCGGTGCTGGCGCGGGCGCGGGCGCTAGCGCGCGTCATCGTCGCCAACGCGCCGCTCTCGGTGGCGGCCGGCAAGCAGTCGCTGCTCAGGGCCATGAGCCTCGGCTGCGACGACGGGCTCGCCGAGGCCAAGCGCATCTATCGCTCCGTCTATGACAGCCGCGACGCCCAGGAAGGACCGCGCGCCTTCGCCGAGAAGCGCGCGCCGGTCTGGACCGGGACCTAGCGGCGGGCCGGGGCAGATCATGGCGCCATCCAAGGACAAGGCCACCGAGGTCGTCTCGCTGGCGCGCGGGCTCGCCATCCTGCGGGCGTTCCGCGCCATCGACGCGCCGCTCGGCAACAAGGAGATCGCCGAGCGCACCGGGCTGCCCAAGGCGACCGTGGCGCGGCTTGCCTACACGCTGTGCGCCATGGGCTATCTGCGGCAGGTGGGGCCGCATGCCCAGTACCATCTGGGCGACAAGGTCTCGACGCTCGGCTACACGGTGCTGCGCACGCTCTCGGTACGCCAGGTGGCCGGGCCGCTGATGCAGGCCATGGCCGACCGGCACGAAATGTCGGTGGCGCTCGGCATCGGCGACGGCGCGGACATGATCTATCTGCACTATTGCTCGGGGCCGGAGACCATCACCATGCGCCTGCACGTCGGCGCCCTGGTGCCCATCGCCCAGTCGGCCATGGGGCGCGCTTATCTGTGGGCGCTGGCGCCGCTGGCGCGCGAGGCCCACATCGCGGCGATCCGCGCCGCCGCCGGCGGCTCGGCCGACGCGGTGGAGAGCGGCGTGCGCGAGGCCATCGCCGAGGTGGACCGGCGCGGCTTCTCGGTGTCGTTCGGCGACTGGCGCCGGGAGATCTTCGCGGTCGGCGCGCCGGTGTGGCTCGACCGCGGCGAGACCATCCTCGCCCTCAATTGCGGCACCCGGCGGCGCGACCTCGACCCGGCGCGGTTCCAGGACGAGCTGGGACCGGAGCTGATGGCGATGTCGAGCGAGATCGGCCACCGCATGGATCAACTGGGCGCGAGCTTCTGGGGCGACTGACCTTCTTATGGACGAGCAGACCGACGAGCGTATCGCCGAACACCGGGCCGAGGAGGCCGCGGCGCCGCGCGACCGGGTGCGCCGCCGGCGCCAGCGCGGCGTGATCGCGCAGGACCGCGACTTCGTGAACGCGCTGGCGCGCGGTCTCATCGTGCTGGAGGCGTTCGGCACCACCCAGTCGGTATGGCTCAGCGGCATGGAGGTGGCGGAGAAGGTGGGCCTGCCCAAGCCCACCACGTCGCGCCTGCTCCAGGCGCTGGCCGGGCTGGGCTACCTGCACTACTCGCCGCGCCGCAGGCAGTACCGCATCGGCACGGCGGTGCTGGCGCTGGGCTTCGCCGCGCGCGAGCCGTTCAGCCTCGGCGACCTGGTACGGCCCTATCTGAAGGAGCTGGCGGACACCTTCGCGGTCCATGCCTCGCTCGCCGCGCGCGACCGGCTCGACGTGATCGAGCTCGAAGTGTGCCACTCCCTCAACACGCTGATGACGCTGCGGCTCGAAGTGGGCTCGCGGATCCCGCTGGCGGGCACCGCCACGGGGCACGCGCTGATCGCGCCGCTGCCCGAGGCGGAGCTGGACTATCTCCTCGGCCTCCTGCGCGATCGTCATGCCAAGCGCTGGGACACCCTGCTCGCCAGCATCGAGACCGGACGGCGCGAGGTCGCCGAGCAGGGCTTCACCACCGCCTCGGCGAGCTGGGACACCGACATCAACGGCGTGGCGGTGCCCCTCGTCTTCCCCGGCGGCGCGCCGGTCTACGCGCTCGCCTGCGGCGCCCCGGCCCGGCATCTGCCGGGCTGGAAGCAGCGCAAGATCGGCCAGCGCCTCGTGCAGATCGCCCGCGAGATCGAGCGCCGTCTGCTGGACGGAAACGTTCTGGCCCATCCCGGCGTCCAGGAGCGGCCCGATGCCCGATGAGATCCTCCTCGACCGCCGGCCCGACGGCGTCGCCCTGCTCACCCTGAACGACCCGGCGCGGCGCAATCCGCTCTCCGACCGACACATGCTCGACGCCCTGGTGGCGCGGCTGCGGCAGGTGGAGCAGGACCGGGCGATCCGCGTGCTGGTGATCACCGGCGCCGGGCCGGTGTTCTCCGCCGGCGGCAACGTCAAGGACATGCAGGCGAAGGCCGGCATGTTCGCCGGCGCGGGGGTGGAGATCGCCGAGGCCTATCTGTCGGGCGTGCAGCAGATCCCGCAGATCATGCAGCGGCTCGACATTCCGACCATCGCCGCGGTGAACGGCCCGGCCATGGGCGCGGGCTGCGACCTCAGCCTGATGTGCGACCTGCGCCTTGCCGCCAGCACCGCGCGGTTCGGCGAGGTGTTCGTCAATCTCGGCATCGTCTCCGGCGACGGCGGCGGCTGGTTCCTGGTGCGCCATCTCGGCTACCAGCGGGCGTGCGAGATCAGCTTCCGCGGCCGGCCCATCGAGGCCGAGGAGGCGCTGCGCCTCGGCCTTGTGCTCGAGGTGGTGCCCGACGCGGAGCTCCTGCCGCGGGCGCTCGCGCTCGCCGGCGAGATCGCCGCCAAGTCCGCGCCGGCGATCCGCATGACCAAGCGCCTGCTGCGCATGGCGGAGCGCACCCACCTCCAGGACTTCCTCGCCGCCGCCGCCGCCATGCAGGCGGCCGCCCATGGCAGCGCCGAGCACGACCAGGCGCTCGACGCGGCGCTCGCGGCGCGCGCCCGCGGCGCCTGAGGCCGGGCCGCGCTCAGCGGCGCAGCAGGCCGTCCGGGTCCACCGCGCCGCGCAGCAGCTCCAGCTCCCGCGCGGTGGGGGGCGGCGTGACGGGCACGTCGGCCGGCATGCCGAGGGCGAAGCCGGTCTTCGCCGCCACCTCCTCGACCGAGCTCCAGGCGTGCACGCTCTTCAGCCGCATGCGCAGGGTCGCGGGGTCGAAGTCCATCACCGCGAGCGGCGTGATGCACAAGCGCGGGCCGCCTCTGAGCCCCGCTGCCTTCACGCTCTCCGGGCCGTCGAGGAAGCCGGGCGAGGTGACGAAATCCACCTTCTCCACGAAGGTGCGCGGCGAATGCACGGTGGTGCAGATGTAGAAGCGCTTCGACATGGCGGCGTAGGAGATGTTGGCCGCGCCGGGGCCGCGCATCTTCGGCCGTTCGATTGTGCCGCCGACGAAATGCAGGTTGATGTTGCCGCGCGCGTCCACCTGCATGCCGTTGTGGAAGAAGAAGTCGAGGCCGCGGTGGGAGTGGCCGAACAGCTCCAGGAACGTCTCCGACGCCTCGCAGGCGCCGAGCGCCCGGTCGTCCAGCATGGAGTTCCACAGCCGCCGCGGGCGCGGATTGACGAACATCTCGCCGGCGATCTGCAGGTTCGGCGCGTGGGTGAGGCGGGCGAGCAGGATCGCCGCCATGGGGATCGCCGCCGACGCCCCGGCGGCGCCGAGCTCGCCGTCCTGGAGGTCCCGGGAGAGATAGACGGCCTGGAGCTCGGCCGGCGTGCAGTCGAGGCTCATAGGGTCGCGGCCTCCTCCTCCAGCGCCCGCATGCGGGCGGCGCCGCCGGCGCCGGCGATGTAGTCCTCCTGGCGCGCGCTCCCATGCACTTGGGCCGCGATGTAGTCGGCGAGCCTGTCCCGCGCGCCGTCGGCGCCGCGCCGGGCGGCCTCGGCGAGGTCGGCATAATGCTCGATGTAGGCCTCGTCGATGGAATAGAGCGGAAAGCTGCCGGTGGGGTGGGCGCCGTAGGGGATCTCCACCACCGCGTCCACATAGATGCAGGGGATGGAGGTCTCGCGCGGGCGTGCGACGATCTCGTCCGGCGGCACGATGCGGTCGACGCTCACGATCACCGTCTCGGCGGCGCGGGCGATCAATTGGTCCGCATAGGTCATGGTGGCGAGGTGGCGCACGTTGCCGTAGACGTCCGCCTCCTGGGCGTGCAGCAGCGCGAGCTTCGGCCGGATGGCGCGGGTGGCGTAGAGCGCCACGCCGGTGAACGGGCAGAGGATGGGCGCGACGAGCGGATTGTGCGCCGGCACGTCCGATCCCTTCCAGGCCGCCACCGGCTGGAACGGCACCCCGTTCGCCGCCGCCAGCAGGCCGCCGACGATGGAGAGCGCGTCGACGCAGTGGGCGGTGAGCGTGCCCGCCTCCACCGCGCCGCGGAAGGCCGGGCACATGCGGTCTTCCAGCGTCACCGCCGGCAGGAACGTCTCCGCCACGCAGCCCGCCGCGATCAGGAGGTCGACGTCGAAGCCGGAGCCGGGCGAGGAGACGAGCTTGAGCTCGCGCCGCTTGAGCCGGATCACCTCGCGCACCAGGGCCATGGGGCGGCCCTGCTTGAACAGGCCGCCGATGGCGAGCAGGTCGCCGTCGGCGAGCGCGCGCGCGATCAGCGCGCCGGCATCCTCCGCATTGATGCGCTTCTCGCGCCTCTTGCCCGGCGCGCTCACGAAAGCGCGCCCATGCGGAACACCGTGGCGTCGAGGATCCACGCGCCTTCGCCGGCGCGTCCCACACCGACCGGGTTGAGCTCCAGGCCGGCGAAGTCCGCGCCGAGGCCGGGCGCGAGGTCGGCGACCGCGACCGCGAGATCGATGAGCGCGTCCATGTCGAGGGCCGGCCGTCCGCGCGCGCCCTCGAGCAGCGCCGCGATGCGGCAGCCGCCGATCATGGCGGCGACCTCCGCGCGGTCCAGGGGCAGCAGGCGCACCGCCACGTCGCGCATGATCTCGGTATAGATGCCGCCGGCGCCGAAGGTGAGGGTGGGGCCGAACTCCGGGTCGAGGCCGAGGCCCAGGATCACCTCCGCCTGCGGGCGGACGGTCTCGGCGACGAGGAACCCTTCGAGCGTGAGGCCGTGCGTCTGCATGCTCCGGAGCATCGCCGCGATCTTTGCTTCGAGCGCCGCCGCGTCGGGCAGCGCCACCGCCACGAGGCCGAGCTCGGACTTGTGGACCACCCCGGCGGCCATGCCCTTCAGCGTCACCGGGTAGCCCACCTCGTGGGCGGCGGCGAGGATCGCGGCCGGGTCCGCGCCGGGCACGAACGCCTCGCGCGGAAAGGCGAGCCCGCGGGCCTTCAGCGCCTGCTTGCTCGCCGCCTCGCTGAGCGCGACCGGCGCGCCGTCGAGGTGCGGCGCCGCGCTCTCCGGCCGGCCCTCGCGCAGCAGGCGGGAGGGGGCGCGCCGCGCCGCGTCGACCGCGGCCGCGCCCGCCACCGCCGCCACGTAGGTGTCGATGCGGGTGAACACCGGAACGCCCTCCCGCCGCAGCCGGCCCAGCTCGGCGCCGTTGAAGATGTCCGACGGCGAGACCAGCGAGATCGGCTTGCCGGTGCGCCGGCGGGCGGCGAGCATCGCGTCGGCCACGGCCTCCGCCCAGGGCGGGATGATCGGCGTGTTCGCCACCGCGATGCCGTCGAAGGCGGGATCGTCGGCGAAGGCGTCGAGGCAGGTGGCGAAGCCCTCGGGGCGGCGGAACGGCGTGCCGGCGATGTCCACCGGGTTGCGGGTGGAGAGGAAGGCGGGGATGTCGCCGCGCATGCGCGCGACCGTCGCCTCGGCGGGGGAGGGCAGGGTGACCGCGCCGCTGCTCTCCAGCGCGTCGGCGACGCAGCCGCCATAGCCGCCGGAGACGGTCAGGATGCCGAGGCTGCGGGTGACGCCGGCGGTCGCCACATATTGCGCCACCGGCAGCAGGTCCTCGATGGCGGCGACGTCCACCCAGCCGAGCTGGCGCACCGCGGCCTCATACGCGCCGCGCGCGCCCATGAGCGCGCCGGTATGGCCCGCGGCGGTGCGCCGGCCGGCCTCCGAGCGGCCGGCCTTGTAGAGCACCACCGGCTTGCCGGCGGCATGGGCGCTGCGCGCCGCCGCCAGCAGCCGGCCGCTCTCGCGGATGCCTTCCACATAGAGCGCGATGGCGCGCGTCGCCGGATCGTCGGCGAGGAACTGGACGAAGTCGGCAAGGCCGGTCGCCGCCTCGTTGCCGGTGGAGATGACGTGGCTGAGGCCGATGCCGGCGCGCTCGGCCTCCTCCATCAGCGCGCTGCCGAGCGCGCCGCTCTGCACCACGAGGCCCACCACGCCCGGCCGCGGCAGGCTCGCGGTGATGCGGCTGGTGGAGCTCATGGCGATGCGCCGGCCGAGATTGACGAAGCCGGTGGTGTTGGGGCCGAGCATCGCCGCGCCATGCCGGCGCACCAGCGCGGCGAGGCGCGCCTGCATGGCGGCGCCCGCCTCGCCCGATTCGGAGAAGCCGCCGGTGATCACCATGAACGCCCGCACCCCGAGGCCGAGCGCCTCCTTAACGGCGGCGTAGACGTCGTCCGCCGGCACCGAGACCACCACGCAGTCCGGCACGTGGGGGAGTTCGGACAGGCTGGTGACGGTCTCGACACCCTCGATGACCGTCTTCTCGCGGGTCACGAGGTCGATGCGCTGGTTGTAGCCGTGCAGCCGCAAGTGATCGAAGATGGCGCGCCCGCCCACCTGGAAGGCGGCCTTCCGGCTGGAGACGCCGACGATGGCGATGGAGGCTGGGTCGATCAGCTTGGCGAGAAACACGGAGCATCCTTCCGGCTGGCGCGGGGCGCTGACAAACTGATAATCGGGACCGGACCGAAATCAACAAAATAAAAATGCGTTCCGCATAATGGTTTTGATGATGGACTTGGCCGGCAAAGTCCGATACCCCTTCCGGCCGAGGCAAAGCCCGCATCTCCAACCCCGCAACGCGAGGAGCGCGCCGGTGGCGCTGGACCAGGAAACCTTCACCCTCCTCAAGGACGCCGTGCGGCGCTTCGTCGACGAGCGGCTGATTCCCGCCGAGGCGGCGGTGGCGGAGAGGGATGCCATCGACCCCGCCATCCTCGCCCAGATGCGCGAACTGGGGCTTTACGGCCTCTCCATCCCCGAGGACTGGGGCGGCCTCGGCCTCGGCATGGCCGAGGAGGTGGAAATCGTCATGGAGCTGTGCCGCGCCTCCCCCGCCTTCCGCTCGGCGGTGGGAACCAATATCGGCATTGGCTCTCAAGCCCTGGTGCTGGCGGGCACCGAGGCGCAGCGGGCGCGCTATCTGCCGCGCCTCGCCAGCGGGGAGCTGGTCGCCTCCTTCGCCCTGACCGAGCCCGACGCCGGCTCGGACGCGGCCTCCCTGCGCACCCGCGCGGTGAAGCGCGACGACGGCAGCTGGGTCCTCAACGGCACCAAGCGCTACATCACCAACGCGCCGGAGGCCGGGCTGTTCACCGTCATGGCGCGCACCTCCGATACGCCCGGCGCGGGCGGCATCTCGTGCTTCCTGGTGGAGCGCGCGGCGCCCGGCCTGTCGCTCGGCCCGCGGGACCGCAAGATGGGCCAGCGCGGCGCCCATACCAGCGACGTGGTGTTCGAGGATTGCGTGGTGCCGCCCGACGCCTTGCTGGGCGCCGAGGGGCAGGGCTTTCGGGTCGCCATGCGGGTGCTCGACAAGGGCCGCCTGCACATCTCCGCCGTGTGCGTGGGCGCGGCGCTGCGCCTGATCGAGCTGAGCGCCGCCTATGCGCGCGAGCGCCAGCAGTTCGGCCGGCCCATCGCCGAGTTCCAGCTGGTGCAGGCGCTGCTCGCCGACAGCTATGCGGAGACCTACGCCGCGCGCTCCATGGTGCTCGACGCGGCGCGCAAGCGCGACGCCGGCGAGAACGTCACCATCGAGGCCTCGGCCTGCAAGATGTTCGCCTCCGAGATGGTGGGCCGCGTCGCCGACCGGGCGGTGCAGATCCACGGCGGCGCGGGCTACATGGCGGACTATGCGGTGGAGCGATTCTTCCGCGACGTGCGGCTGTTCCGCCTCTATGAGGGGACCACCCAGATCCAGCAGCTCATCATTGCCCGCGAGCTGCTGAACAAGACCAAGAACTGAGCGCGCGGCGCCCGCCTGCGCATGGAGGACGCGATGACCGATGCCTATATCTGCGATTTCGCGCGCACGCCCATCGGCCGCTATGCCGGCGTGCTGAAGGACGTGCGCACCGACGACCTTGCCGCTCATCCCATCCGCGTGCTCGCCGGGCGCCATCCGGGCGTCGACTGGGAGGCGCTGGACGACGTGGTATTCGGCTGCGCCAATCAGGCGGGCGAGGACAATCGCGACGTGGCGCGCATGGCGGCATTGCTCGCCGGCCTGCCGGTGAGCGCGCCCGGCACCACCGTCAACCGCCTGTGCGGCTCCGGGCTCGACGCGGTGGGCATCGGCGCGCGCGCCATCATGACCGGCGACGCCGACCTCGTGATCGCCGGCGGGGTGGAGAGCATGACCCGCGCGCCCTTCGTTCAGGGCAAGGCGGCGGAAGCGTTCGCGCGCCAGGCCGAGATCTACGACACCACCATCGGCTGGCGCTTCGTGAACCCGCTGATGAAGGCGCAGTACGGCGTCGATTCCATGCCCGAGACCGGGGAGAACGTGGCCGCCGATTTCCAGATCGCGCGCGCCGACCAGGACCTGTTCGCCTTCCGCTCGCAGCAGCGCACCCGGGCGGCGCAGGCGTCCGGCTTCTTCGACCGCGAGATCGCGCCGATCGAGATCAAGGGCAAGAAGGGCGCCGTGGTGCGCGTTGCGGCGGACGAGCACCCGCGCGGCGACACCACGCTCGAACAGCTCGCCGCGCTCAAGACGCCGTTCCGCAAGGAGGGCGGCACCGTCACCGCCGGCAACGCCTCGGGGGTGAATGACGGGGCGGGGGCGCTGATCCTCGCTTCGGCCGCGGCGGCGCAGAAATATGGCCTCACCCCGCGCGCCCGCGTGGTGTCGGTGGTGCAGGCGGGCGTGCCGCCGCGCATCATGGGCATCGGCCCCGCGCCGGCCACCACCAAGCTCTTGGCGAAGAACCGGCTGGCGCTCGCCGACATCGACGTGATCGAGTTGAACGAGGCGTTCGCCTCCCAGGCGCTGGCGGTGCTGCGCCAGCTCGGTTTGCCGGACGACGCCGAGCATGTGAACCCGCACGGCGGCGCCATCGCGCTCGGCCATCCGCTCGGCATGTCCGGCGCGCGGCTCGCCATGACCGCCGTGAGCGCGCTCGAGACGCGCGGGCAGAAGCGGGCCGTGGCCACCATGTGCATCGGCGTCGGCCAGGGCATCGCCGCCCTCCTCGAGAAGGTGTGAGCATGGCCGCGCCGTCTCCCGTGCGCGTCGAGCGCCACGGCGCCGTCGCTGTGGTGGTGATCGACCAAGCGCCGGTCAACGCGCTCTCGAAGGGCGTGCGCGATGGTCTTCGCGATGCCGCTGCGGCCCTGGCGGCGGACCCGGGCGTCGCCGCCGTGGTGCTGAGCGGCGGGCCGGGCCGCTTCGTCGCCGGCGCCGACATCCGCGAGATGAACCTGCCGCCGGACGAGCCCTTCGTGCCCGACGTGATCGCGGCCTTCGAGGCGCTGGACAAGCCGGTGGTGGCGGCGATCGACGGGCCCGCGCTGGGCGGCGGCTGCGAGCTGGCGCTCGGCTGCGACCTGAGGCTCGCCAGCCCGAAGGCGCAGGTGGGGCTCACCGAGACCCGGCTCGGCATCATCCCGGGCGCCGGCGGCACGCAGCGTCTGCCGCGCCTCGTCGGCATCGCGCAGGCCATCGCCCTCATCAGCGAGGGCCGCATCCTCAAGGCGCGGGACGCGCTGGCTCTGGGCATCCTGGACGCGGTGGTGGAGGGCGACCTCCTCGCCGCCGCCATCGCCCGCGCTCCTCATGCGCCCAAGCGGCGCCTGTCCCAGGCGCCGGTGCCCGCGGGCGATCCGGCGCGCGAGGACGCGGCGGCGGCCGCCGCGCTCAAGGGCGCCAAGGGCGTGCCCGCCATCGCCGAGGCGGTGCGCGTGGTGCGCGCGAGCCGCACGACGGCGTTCTCGGATGGCATGGCGGACGAGCGCGCCACCTTCCTCAAGCTGCGCGAGAGCGAGGAGGCGAAGGCGCTGCGCCATCTCTTCTTCGCCGAGCGCGAAGCCGGCAAGGTGCCGGGCCTCGACGGCGCCAAAGCGCGCCCGATTGCGCAGGCGGCGGTGATCGGCGCCGGCACCATGGGCGCCGGCATCGCCGTGGCGCTGGCCGACGCGGGACTTCCCGTGACGCTGGTGGAGCGCGACGGCGAGGCCGCCGCCGCCGGCCTCGCGCGCGTGCGCGACCTCTATGAGCGCCCGGTGAGGAGCGGGCGTCTCACCCAGGCGCAGGCGGACGCGCGCCTCGCCGCCATCGGCGCCACCGCCGACTGGCAGGCGCTGGCGCAGGCCGACCTCGTGATCGAGGCGGCGTTCGAGGACATGGCGGTGAAGGAAGACATCTTCCGCCGGCTCGACCAGGTGGCGAAGCCCGGCGCGGTTTTGGCGAGCAACACCTCCTATCTCGACCTCGACGCCATCGCCGAAGCGACCGCGCGGCCCAAGGACGTGGTGGGCCTGCACTTCTTCGCCCCCGCCAACGTGATGCGCCTGCTGGAGGTGGTGCGCGGGAAAATGACGGCGCCGGACGTTCTGGTCACCGCGCTCGCCTTGGCCAAGCGCATGGGCAAGCAGCCGGTGGTGGCCGGCAATGGCGAGAGCTTCATCGGCAACCGCATCTATGCCGCCTACCGGCGGCATGCGGAATATCTCGTGGAGGACGGCGCGGCGCCCCAGGAGGTGGACGCCGCGCTTCAGGCCTACGGCTTCGCCATGGGCGCGTTCGCGGTCTCCGATCTGTCGGGGCTCGACATCGGCTACGCCATGCGCCAGCGCCGGGCGGCGACCCGCGACCCGGCGGAGCGCTATGTGGTGGTCGCCGACCGGCTGGTGGAGGCGGGCCGGCTCGGCCGCAAGACCGGCGCCGGCTGGTACGCCTATGACGCGGCCGGCGCCATGTCGGTCGATCCCGCCGTGGCCGCGATGATCGCCGCGGCGCGGGCGGCGAAGGGGATCACGCCGCGCGCCTTCACGCCCGATCAGATCCAGCGCCGGCTGCTCGCCGTGATGGCGAACGAGGGCGCAAAGGCGCTCGAGGAGGGGATCGCGCTGCGCGCCTCCGACATCGACCTCGTCTTCATCAACGGCTACGGCTTTCCGCGCCTCAAGGGCGGGCCCATGTTCGCCGCCGACGCCATGGGCCTTGGCGCCGTGCTCGGCGAGATGGAGGCCGCTTCTGCCGCCGGCGGCGCGGGATCGGAGCCGGCGCCGCTGCTGGTGGAACTGGCGCGCGCCGGCGGACGCTTCGCAGACTGGAAGGGCTGAGCGGGCGCCGCCGCCCAGGCAGCGGGCGGCGCACATTTGGCGTTGCCTTGCGGGCGGCATTGGGCATGGTGCGGGGCACCAGATTGGCCCCGGGTGGCTGTCACGACCGCTTCTCGGCCGCGATGGCGGGAAGAGGCGGGACGACGATGACGGTTTCCATGGAGGCGCCCGAACTGAGCACGGTCGCGCCCGGCATCCTCAGGGTCGAGGTGCCCTTGCCTTTCCCGCCGCGCGAGGTGAGCGCCTGGCTGCTCTCCGGCGACGACGGCTGGACGCTGATCGATTCGGGCGTGGACGACGCCCGCACGCGGGACATCTTCACCCGCGTGCTTGCGGACCCGCGGCTCGGCGGCGCGCCGGTGGCGCGGCTCCTCGTGACCCACTTCCACCCCGACCATATCGGCCTCACCGGTTTCCTTGCCGCCGCGACCGGCGCCGAGCTGCACATGAGCCGCACCGAATGGCTGCAGGCCAATGTGTTCCTGCGCGAGGACGCCGAGGCCGAGATGGCGAGCCTCGTCGCCCACTGCCGGCGCGCCGGGGCGCCCCAGGACTTCCTCGATTTCCTCCCCAAGCGCGGCATGCTCTATCCCAAATGGGTCGGCCCGCTGCCGCGCCGCTACATCCGCCTGTCGGCCGGCGACGGGCTCGAAATGGCGGGCACCCATTGGCGGGTGATGATCGGCGAGGGGCACGCGCCGGAGATGGTGTGCCTTCATTCGGCCGAGCGCGGCCTGCTGATCGCGGCGGACCAGATCCTCGGCCACATCTCGCCCCATATCGGCGTGCAGCCGTCCGATCCGCGGGCCGACAACCTTTCAGCCTTCCTGCGGTCGCTGGAGCGGTTCGAGGCGCTGCCGGAGGCAACGCGCGTGCTGCCCTCCCACGGCGCGCCGTTCGACGGCCTCCATGCGCGCATCGCCACGCTGAAGGCGCACCATGCCGAGCGGCTCGACCGGCTGATGGATTTCTGCGCCGTGCCGCGCACCGCCATGGACACGCTTCAGGTCTTGTTCCGCCCGCTGCCCCTGGAGCAGATCGGCTTCGGCCTGAGCGAGGCGCTGGCGCACCTGCGCCACCTCGTCTTCAAGGGCGCGCTGGTTCAGGGCGAAGCGGACGGACGCTGGACCTTCGTGCGGGCCTGAGCATCACAGGCCGAGGCGCACCGCCTCCGGCGCCCGCTCCGCGAACACCGCCGCCTCCGCCAGGGCATGGCCGTAGAGGATCAGGCAGGGGCCTTCCGCCCCCGCCGCCACCGCCTGTTCCAACGCCTGCGCGAGCGAGCCGAGGCTGGCGGGGACGATCCTCTCCTGCGGCCGCGTCACCGAGAATATGGCCACCGCCGGGGTGGCGAGGTCGGCGCCCGCCGTGGCGAGGTTCGCCACGAGGTCCGGCAAAGTGCGGCGCGGCATGTAGACCACGGTGGTGGCGGCCGGATCGCTCAGGGCCTTGAAGTCCAGGTCCTTCGGCAGCTTGCCGTCGCGCGCATGGGCGGTGACGAACTGCAGCCGCCGGGCGTGGTCGCGGTGGGTGAGGGAGGTGACCAGCCGGCTCGCCGCGCCCTGGGGCGAGGAGATGCCCGGCACCACCTCCACCTCGATGCCGGCGGCGCGGCAATAGGCGATCTCCTCGCCGGCGCGGCCGAAGATCATGGCCTCGCCACCCTTCAGGCGCACCACCCGGCGGCCCTCTTTGGCGAGGTCCACCATCAAAGCGTTGATGTCGTCCTGCTTGCAGGAGGGGCCGTAGCCGGTCTTGCCCACCAGCATCTTCTTCGCCTCGCGGCGGGCGAAGTCGAGGATGGCCGGGGAGACCAGGTCGTCATAGAGCACCACCTCCGCCGATTGCAGCGCCCGCACCGCCTTCAGCGTGAGCAGCTCGGGATCGCCCGGCCCCGCGCCCACCAGCACCACCGAGCCGCGATGGGGCGCCGCGTCGGCGGTGATGCCGGACAGCAGCGCGTCGCGGTCGGTCTCCGTGGGCGCGCGGTTCGGCTCCGTGAGCGCGCGGGCGGCGAAGCGCTCCCAGAAGGCGCGCCGGGCGGCGAACGGCAGATCGAGCGCGGAGACCGCGCGGCGCCAGGTCTTGGCCGCTTCCGCCCAGGCCTTGAAGCCGGCGGGCAGCAGCGCCTCGATCTTGGCGCGCACCGCCTGGCCGAACACCGGGGCGGCCCCATCGGTGGAGATGCCCACCACCAGGGGCGAGCGGTTGACGATGGCGCCGAAGGAGAAGTCGCAGAAATCGGGCTTGTCCACCACGTTCGCCGGCACGCCCGCGGCACGGGCGGCGGCGGTGAAGCGCGCGGCCTCGGCCTCGTCCGCGGCGTCGCAGATGGCGAGCGCGGCGCCGGCGATGTCGTCGGCCTGCCAGCTCCGCACATGGATCGCCACCGGGCCGCCGGGGGCGGCCCCGGCAAGCCGCCACATGTCTTCGCACACCTGCGCGGCAATCACCTCCACCCGCGCGCCGGCGGCCGAGAGCAGCTCGGCCTTCCAGACCGCGGGCTCGCCGCCGCCCGCCACCAGCACGCGCCGGCCGCCGAGGCTGAAGAACACCGGCAGGCGCGCCAGCGGCTCCATGCGCGCATGCGTCGTCTGGCGCGGGGCGCGGGGGGCGGGATCAAGGGGGCCGGCCTCGGCCATGGATGCGCCTGCTCCTGGAGGGTGCGGGAAATGCCCCGCTCGGGGCTCCCGGCACCGCATGGGGTCTCATGGGGTAAATCTAGGGTGCGCGCCGCTCGGGTTCAACGCTACGTCAGGCGGGGCCACCCGGGACCGCGGCGCGCGCGGCATGCGCCCGCCCCTCTCCCCCAGGGGGAGAGGGGGCCGCGGGACGCTGCAAGTGGCGGCGCGCCCGGCAATCCGCCCATGCCCCGCCTTCCCCGCCGGGGGAAGGGGCTAACGCAAGCGGGGCCGATGCCGCCTGCGGTGGGGGCGGCCATGGCGCCAGGTGCGCGCCCAAGCGGCCGCGCGCGTTCACTCCTCGACCTGCGCCTCCGCCACGGCCACCGCCGTCATGTTGACGATGCCGCGCGCCGTCACCGACGGGCCGAGGATGTGCGCCGGCCGCGCCGTGCCCATGAGGATGGGGCCGACGGGCAGCGCGTCGCCCAGAACCTTGATCATGTTGTAGGCGATGTCCGCCGCGTCGAGGTCCGGCATCACCAGCACGTTGGCGACGCCCGAGAGGCGCGAATTGGGCAGCGCGCGCTTGCGGATGTCCTCCACCAGAGCGGCGTCCGCCTGCATCTCGCCGTCCACTTCCAGGGTCGGCGCGCGTTCGCGCAGCAGCTCCACCGCCATGCGCAGGCGCTTGGCGGAGAGCGTTTCGTGGCTGCCGAAATTGGAATGGGAGAGCAGCGCCACCCGGGGCTCGAGCCCGAACCGCTTCACATGGGCGGCCGCGAGCACCGTCATCTCGGCGAGGTCGGCGGCCGAGGGCTCGGTCTGGATCTGCGTATCGCAGATGAAGAAATTGCCCTTGGGCGTGATGAGCAGCGACATCGCCGCGAGCTCCTTCACCCCCGGCGCGAGGCCGATGATGTCGCGCACCTGCCGCAGATGGCGCGTGAAGCGCCCCTCAATGCCGCACAGCATGGCGTCCGCCTCGCCGCGATGGACGGCGAGCGCCGCGATCACGGTCGGGTGGGTGCGCACCAAAGTGCGCGCCGCATCGGGCGTCACCCCGCGCCGGCCGGCCACCTCGATATAGCTGCGCACATAGTCGCGGTAGCGCGGGTCGTCCTCCGGATTGATGATCTCGAAGTCCTTGCCGGGCTTGATGGACAGGCCGAAGCGCTTGACCCGGGTCTCCACCACGTTGGGCCGGGCGACGACGATGGGCTTGGCGATGCCCTCCTCCACCACCGCCTGGACCGCGCGCAGCACGCGCTCGTCCTCGCCCTCGGCGTAGATCACCCGCTTCATGGATTGCTTCGCGCGCGCGAACAGCGGGCGCATGATGAAGCCCGAGCGGAAGACGAAGTAATCGAGCTGGTCCTCGTAGGCCTCGAAGTCGGTGATGGGGCGGGTGGCGATGCCGGTCGCCATCGCCGCCTTCGCCACCGCCGGCGCGATGCGCAGGATCAGGCGCGGGTCGAACGGGGAGGGGATCAGCGAATCGGCGCCGAACGCCCGCGTTTCCCCGCCATAGGCCCGCGCCACCACGTCCGAGGGGGTCTCGCGGGCGAGCGCGGCGATGGCCTCCACCGCCGCCATCTTCATCTCGGCATTGATGTCGGTGGCGCCCACGTCCAGCGCCCCGCGGAAGATGTAGGGAAAGCACAGGACGTTGTTGACCTGGTTGGGAAAGTCCGACCGGCCGGTGCAGATCATGGCGTCGGGTCGCGCGGCGCGGGCCTCCTCGGGCATGATCTCGGGCGAGGGGTTGGCGAGGGCGAGGATGAGCGGCTTGTCCGCCATCTTCTTCACCATCTCCGGCTTCAGCACGCCGCCGGCCGAGAGGCCGAGGAAGATGTGGGCGCCCTCGATCACCTCGTCGAGGGTGCGCTTGTCGGTCTTCTGGGCGTAGATCTCCTTGTAGGGATCCATGAGGGTGTTGCGCCCGTCATAGACCACGCCCTCGATGTCGGTGACCCAGATGTTCTCGCGCTTGGCGCCGAGCGTCACCAGCAGATTGAGGCAGGCGAGCGCGGCCGCGCCGGCGCCCGAGGTGACGATCTTCAGGTCCTCGATCTTGCGGTTGCCCACTTCCATGGCGTTGCGCACCGCGGCGCCGACGATGATGGCCGTGCCGTGCTGGTCGTCATGGAAGACCGGGATCTTCATGCGCGCGCGCAGGCGCTTTTCCACCTCGAAGCACTCGGGGGCCTTGATGTCCTCGAGGTTGATGCCGCCGAAGGTGGGCTCCAGCGCGCTGATCACCTCCACCATGCGCTCGACGGTCTCGGCGTCGATCTCGATGTCGAACACGTCGATGCCGGCGAACTTCTTGAACAGGACCGCCTTGCCCTCCATCACCGGCTTGCCGGCGAGCGGGCCGATATTGCCGAGGCCGAGCACGGCGGTGCCGTTGGACACCACGCCCACGAGATTGGCGCGGATGGTCAGTTCGGCCGCCAGCAGCGGGTCGGCGGCGATCGCCTCGCAGGCGGCGGCGACGCCCGGGGAATAAGCGAGCGCGAGGTCGCGCTGGTTGCCCAGCGGCTTGGTGGCCTGGATCTCGAGCTTACCGGGCTTCGGCAGGCGATGGTACACCAGTGCGCCGGAACGCAGATCCTCGGAAATGTTGGACGCCATACCTTCCCCCGTTCGTGCTCTTCCGGCTCCCCGCGAATGCGGCCGGAAGGTAGCCGCCGCGCTTGCCGATGTCACGGCTCGCGCGCGCTTTCCTCATGCTGCAGCGCGGGGTGACGGCGCGGGCGCCGCGCGATCCGCCGCGCGGCCCGAAGATGGGCTATGGTTAGGCGGCGCGCCGGCGCGCGCCCGGGACTCGGATTCCAAGCCGAAGCGTTTTGCAACCAAGGGCTGTCATCGATGAGCAAGAAGCTGGCCATCGGCCTCGTCGCGGTCGTCCTGCTCGCGGTCGCGGGCTATTTCGGCGTGCGCGCCTTCGGCGAACACGCCGCCCGGGCGGAGGTCGAGCGCGCCTTCGAGGAGATCCGGCGCCGGGGCGCCACCGCGCGCTTCGCGGACGTGAGTATCGACCCGGCGGCGAAGGTCATCGTCCTGTCCGGGGTCGAGATCGGCGCCGCGGACGGCAGCGCCGCGGTGCGGATCGCCCGGCTGACGGCCACCGGTGCGGAGCCGCCGCGCGACGGCTATGCCGAGGCGGATGCGCTCGACCTCGAAGGGGTGGAGATCACGCTGACCGGTGCCGCCGCGTTCGGCGGCACGCTCTCTTATGCCATCCCCAAGGTCATGATCGACCGCTATCGCGGCCCGGTCGTGCCGGTGGCCGCGCTGGCCGGGGAGAAGAGCCCATTCGGCGCCGCGAGCTTCGCCCTGCGCCAATTCGCCGCCACCAGCGCGGCCAAGGCCACCATTCCGGCGATGCGGATGCGCCATGTGCCGGGCCCGGCGGGGGCCGTGCCGGTGGAGGTGGCCTACGAGGGCATCGCCGCCGAGCAGATCGGCGCCGGCAAGGTGCGCACCCTGCTGATCGACAAGCTGGCCTTCTCCGGCCCGGACGAAATGCCGGCGCCGGGCGCCGCCGGCGCCGGCCGGCAGGAGGGCCAGATCACCGGCATCGTCGCCGCCCGCATCGACACCTCTCCCTTCCTTGCCGTGCTCACCGGCGTGTTGCCCGGCAGGAATCTCGACGACTATCAGGCAGTGTACGGCAAGGTGGTGACCGGGGCCTACCAGGTGAAGCACCACGACGGCAGCACGGCCGGCGCCGATTCCTTCCTCCTGGAGCATGTGGGCATCAAGCCCTCCGCCATCGCGCTCGACCGGCTCATCGAGCTCGACGCGCTCTCCCGCAAGGGGCCGGACTTTTCCATGGCCGAGCTCGGCGACCTGGTGGAGCAGACCCGGCGCATCATCGACGGCATCGCCTTCCGCACCTTCGCCATGACCGGCGTCACCGCGGCGAGCAAGGGCGAGACCATGCGCATCGCCGCGGTGCGCCTCGACGGCTTCGCCGCCGGGGTGCTCGACACCTTCGAGCTCGACGGGCTCGATGGTCTCGGCGCCGACGAGCGCCCCGTGCGCGCCGGCCACCTGGCGGTGCGCCGGCTGGACCTGAAGGCGCTGGCGGACCTCGCCCGGCAGGTGGACCAGCCGAGCGCGCTGGGCGCGCTCGGCCTGTTCAAGGTGGTGTCCGGCATCGAGGCGGCGGCCATCGAGGTGCCCTACGAGAGCGAGAACGGACCAGCACCCGGACAGACGGTGCGCATCGGCGCCTTGACGCTCGGCTGGGGCAACGTGCTCGGCGAGCTTCCCACCACGGTGCGCTTCGAGATGAAGGACGTGAGCGGCCCCATCAGCGCCGCCGACGGCGAGCCTTTCGTCTATCTCGCCAATGCCGGCGTCACCAGCGCCACCATGAGCACCGCCCTGAGCATCACCTACGAGCCGACCAGCCAGGAGCTGCAGATCACGCCGGCCAGCGTGAAGCTGGACAAGGCGTTCGCGATCTCGCTGGATGCCGGCATCGGCAATCTGCCCAAGGAGGCGTTCGCCGATGCCGCCGCCGCCATCGGCGCGCTCGGCGAGATCTCCGCGCGGCCGCTCACGCTGAAGGTGGAGAATCTCGGCCTCGCGGAGCTGATGCTCCAGCAGCTGGCCGAGGCCTCCGGCGTGACGCCCGACGAGATCCGCAACGACGTGAAGGCCCAGGTCGACGAGATCGCCGGCGTGCTCGCCCAGGTCAATCCCGACGTGACCGGCGTGGCCGAAGCGGTCAAGCGCTTCATCTCGGCGCCGCATACCCTGACGCTTTCGGCGACGCCGAAATCCGAGACGCCGCTGCTGCCGCTGCTGCTCGCCGACGCGCCGTTCGGCGCGCTGTCGGCCTTCAATCTATCGGCGACCACCGGGCCCTGAGCGGACCGCGCCACGGCCGGTCAATTGCGGCTCCATCCGGTCCGCGGTCACGCAGCGGCGGCCGGGATCGCCCCGCGCCGCCGTGGCATGGCACCGGCGAGCGGCGCCGTCCCGGCGTGATTCGGTCCCATCGCCGGGGGCGCGGCGCCGGAGCGGCAAGGGTGGGGTTGGTTAACACCACCTTAAAGGCGAATACTATCGAAGTACAACTGAAGAAATCACGGCAGAATGACGCATCTCTGCTTGCGTGCGCCGCACAATCAGTCGGCGAGGTGTCGTGAAATAGTTGCAAAGATTTTTCGCTTGCTCTCGGCTACGCCTCTGTCATCGTGGGTGTGTTCCGGGTGGGAATGGCATGGTGTGCCCGTCAGGGGGTGACAACATGACTACGACGACGATTACCTGGTCGTGGGGCGCCCGAGAGGTCGTCGCCTTCGATCCCAGCGGCGGCGTGCTCGATTTCGGCTGGATCGGTGCCGAATACTTCACCCTATCTGAGGTGGACGGGTCGGTGGTGATCGATATCCCCACCAACACGCACTCCTACACGCTCCAGGGCGTGGCGCTGGCCGATCTCTCGCTCGCCAACATCGCCGCCAGGAACGCGAACGCCTTCGCGGAATGGAGCGAGGCGCTGGGCGCTGCGGCGGTGGCGTCGGGCGGCACGGTCTTCGACGTGGCCTGGAACTACGGCACCCAGAGCGTGCTCGAGTTCGATCCGGCGAAGGATCGGCTCGATTTCGGCTGGATGGGCGCACAATACTTCTCGGTCACCGAGGTGAATGGCTCGGTGGTGATCTTCATTCCCGAGAACCTCCAGAGCTACACGCTGAACGGGGTTACGCTGGAGGAGCTGTCCGCCTCAAACATCCTGGCGACCGACAGCACCGCCTTCACCGAATTCGCCGCCGCGATCGCCGCCGCCGATGCCGGCGACACCCCCGTGGCGGTCGGATCGTCGGACGGCGCGGGGACGACCACCAGCCTCGCCTGGGCCTACGGCACAAACACCGTGCTCGCCTTCGATCCGGCCAAGGACACGCTCGATTTCGGCTGGATCGGCGCCGACTATTTCACGGTCGCCGAGGCGAACGGCTCGGTGGTGATCTTCCTGCCGGAGAACCGGCAGACCTATACGCTCGCCGGCGTCTCGCTCGCCGAGCTGACCACGGCGAACATCGTCGCCGCCGACGCCTCGGCGCTCGCCGAATGGAGCACGCTCGTCGCCGCGCCTGCGCCGGAGCCCGAGCCCGAGCCCGAGGATCTGGGCGACAGCGATGCCGGCACACCGGCCGAGTCCGGCGGCACCAC
The DNA here is from genome assembly GCF_040049235.1 of Xanthobacter luteus. NCBI lineage: Bacteria > Pseudomonadati > Pseudomonadota > Alphaproteobacteria > Hyphomicrobiales > Xanthobacteraceae > Xanthobacter > Xanthobacter luteus. The sequence goes on along the minus strand of NZ_JBDZDO010000001.1, from coordinate 1,603,972 downwards.
CGGCGGGAGCGATCCGGACGGCACCGGCAGCGCCGCGGTCTCCGCCGCCTGGTCGGCGGACGTGATCTATTGGGGCGGCGACCGCGCCAGCGTCGGCAACGTGGTCTATGAGGCCAAGTGGTGGACGCTCGGCACCGATCCCGAAGCCGCCAACGGCCCCGCCGGCTCCGGCAACGTCTGGACCGTGGTGGGCTATGCGGACACGACGCCGGTCGCGCCCGAGGCGCCGGAGGATCTCGCCGCCCTCACAGTCTCGGACACCTCGGTGGTGCTGATGTGGGACGCGGCCGAGGTGAAGGGCGTGGGCACGGTGTCCGGCTACGCCGTCTATCTCGACGGCGAGCTCGTCGGCACCACGTCCTCGCGCAGCTTCAAGGTGGCGGGGCTCGCCCCGGACACCGACTACAGCTTCACGGTGGTGGCGATCGACGAGGCCGGCACGTCCGGCTTCGCGACGCCCGTCGCGGTCACCACCGAGCCTGCCGGAAGCGGAGGGTCGGACGGCCAGGTCTTCTCGCCCTACATGAACATGTGGAGCGCCGACGCCCACAATCTGGTCCAGACCGTGGACGATGCGGGACTCTCCGCCGTCACCCTCGCCTTCGTCATCGGCACGGGGGAGGGCGAGATCGGCTGGGCCGGGCTCGGCAGCCTCGATGACGACACGCTCTCCGACGGCACCAGCATTGCTTCCATGGTGGACCAACTGCACGCCAAGGGCGTCGCGGTGACCATCTCGTTCGGCGGCGGGCTCGGCCAGGAGCCGGCGCTCTATTATTCCGACGCCGGCGAGCTTGCCGCCGCCTACCAGTCGGTGATCGACAAATACGGCGTCACCTCGCTGGACTTCGACCTTGAGGCGGACGCGCTGACCGACGACGCGGCGAGCGCGCTGCGCAACGCGGCGCTGGTGACGCTGGAGGAGGACAATCCCGACCTCTCCATCTCCTTCACCCTGCCGGTGCTGCCGACCGGGCTGACCCAGGACGGCCTCGACCTGCTCGCCGAGGCGCATGCGGCCGGTGTCGACATCGACACGGTCAACATCATGGTGATGAACTACGGCGAGTATCACGACAGCGGCGACATGGGCGACGACGCCATCGCCGCCACCGAGGCCACCATCGCCCAGCTCGAGGCGCTCGGCATCGACGCCAAGGTGGGCATCACGCCGCAGATCGGCGAGAACGACATTGCCGGCGAGGTGTTCACGCTGGAGGATGCCCAGCAGCTCACCGACTATGCGGACGGCAACGACCACGTGGCCTATCTCGCCATGTGGGCGCTGAGCCGCGACCATGCGGGCGATGCCTCGGCCGAGGTGCCGGGCAGCGGCATCACCCAGCACGAATACGACTTCAGCAAGATCTTCGCCACCGTCTGACACCCCCGGGCCGGCGCGAGCCGGCGCCGGATGCGCGTGAAAAGTGCGTTGCAAGCCAGTGGTTTGGCCGCAATTCGCCATTCAAGCGCGCGACCGCATGATCTAGTCTTCGACCCTGGCGCGATCCGCCCCGGACCGGGGCCCAGGGCGCCGAGGGTGACGCATCATGAGCATGCCGCAGGAGCGGGTGGCGCCGCGTGCCGAGGCGCCGACGGAGCTCGACCGCGCCCTGCGCGCGATCCGCCCGGCCTTCGTCGCCGTCGTGATCTTCAGCTTCTTCATCAACCTGCTCGGCCTCAACGCCTCGATCTACATGATGCAGGTCTACGACCGGGTGCTGGCGAGCCGCAGCATCGAGACGCTGGTGCTGCTCACCCTCGTCACCGCCTTCCTCTATCTGATCTGGGTGCTGCTCGAGGGGCTGCGCGCGCGGCTGCTGGAGCGCGCCGGCTTCGCCTTCGACGCCAAAGTGGCGATGCCGGTGTTCGACGCCACCCGGCGCATGGCGCTGCGCGAGCGCAATTCCGCCCAGGGTCAGGCGCTGCGCGATCTCGACACGGTGCGCGATTTCTTCGCCGGCGCCGGCCTGACGGCGCTGTGCGACGTGCCGTGGGTGCCGATCTACATGATCTGCGCGAGCCTGCTGCATCCCTATTACGGCCTGCTGGCGCTCGCCAGCTGCCTGCTTTCGGGGCTGCTCGCGGTGGCCAACAACCGCGCCACCGGCGCGCGCCTCGCCGAGGCGAGCAAAGCCAGCATCGCCGCCCACGCGCTCGCGGCGTCGAGCCTGCGCAATGCGGAGGTGCTCAAGGCCATGGGCATGTCCGGCGCGCTGGGACGGCGCTGGCGCGCCCTCAGGGGCCAGGCGGCGGCGTTCCAGGACGCCGCGGGCCAGCGCGGCGCGCTGCTCCTCGGCCTCACCAAGTTCAACCGCGCGCTGGTGCAGAGCGCGGTGGTCGGCCTCGGCGCCTATCTCGCCATCATGCGGGAAATCTCGCCCGGCATGATCATAGCCGGCTCGATCCTGGTGGGCCGCACGATCCAGCCCATCGAGCTTGCGGTCTCCAATTGGAAGCAGGTGGTGGGCATGGGGGCGGCCCGCAGGCGGGTGCAGGAGCTGCTGCGCGGCTTTCCCGCCCCGCCGGCGCGGGTGGCCCTGCCGGAGCCGAAGGGGGAGCTTGCGGTCGACGGGCTCTCGGTGCGCGCGCCCGGGCGCGAGGCGCCGGTGCTGCGCAATGTCAGCTTCCGCGTCGCCGCCGGCACGGCGCTCGGCGTGGTGGGGCCGACGGCGGCCGGCAAATCGTCCCTCGCGCGGGCGCTGGTGGGCGTCTGGCCGCCCGCCGCCGGCAGCGTGCGCCTCGACGGTGCGGAGCTCGCCCATTGGGACGAAGCCGCGCTCGGCCGCCACGTCGGCTATCTGCCGCAGGACGTGGAGCTGTTCGCCGGCACGGTGGCCGAGAACATCGCCCGCTTCACCGCCGCCGGCATGGACGCGGTGATCGCCGCCGCGCGCCTCGCCGGGGTGCACGATCTGATCCAGCGTCTGCCGCAGGGCTACAACACCCAGATCGGCGAGGGGGGCCTTGCGCTCTCCGGCGGCCAGCGCCAGCGGGTCGGCCTCGCGCGCGCGGTGTTCGGCCTGCCGGCTTTGGTGGTGCTCGACGAGCCCAATTCCAGCCTCGATCCGCCCGGCGAAATGGCGCTCACCGAGGCGCTGCGGCAGCTCAAGGCGGCGCGGCGCACGGTGGTGGTGGTCACCCACCGGCCGGCCGCGCTCGGCGCCTGCGATCTGGTGCTGCGCCTGAAGGACGGCGCGATGCAGGGTCTCGGGCCGCCGGACGAGGCCATCGCCCCGGCCGCGCCGGCGCTCGCGCGCCCCCGCAAGCCGCTCGCCGCGGTCGAGCGGACGCCCGTCGCCGCGCGCGCCGCGCCGCCCGCCGGCGACGGCAGCTCGGAGGCCTGACATGGCGATCCCCGCCGCCCCGCCCGCCGCAGATTTCGCCCCGGACGGGCCATCGCCGGCCGCGGCGGCGGATTTCCGGCCGCTGGCGTGGGCCGGCTATCTGGTCATCGCCGCCACCTTCCTCGGTCTCGGCGGCTGGGCGGCGCTCGCCAGCATCGAGGGCGCGGTGGTGGCGCCCGGCGTGGTGGTGGTGGAGGGCAAGCGGCAGGTGGTGCAGCACCTCGAAGGCGGCATCGTCGGCGCGATCCATGTGCGCGAGGGCGACCTTGTGGCGCAGGACCAGGTGCTGTTCCGCCTCGACCCCACCCAGCCGAAGGCCACCGACGATGCCGCCCGCGCCCAGCTTCGCGCGGCGCTCGCCTTGGAGGCGCGCCTCGTCGCCGAGCGGGACGGCGCCGCGTCGGTCGCCTTCCCGCCGGAACTGACCGCGCAAGCCGGCCTTGCCGCGGTGCGCGCGGCGATGGCGGACCAGGAGGCCCAGTTCCGCGACCGCCGGACCGCGCTCGCCGGCCAGCTCGACATTCTCGCCGCCCGGCTCGGGCAGTTCGCCCACGAGATGGAGGGGCTAAAGCAGGAGCGGGCGGCGGCGCGCCAGCAACTGGCGTTCATCGACGACGAGCTGGACGCGGTGCGGCTCCTGGCGCGCAAGGGCCTGGTGAACAAGGCGCGCGTCTCGGGGCTGGAGCGGGAGAAGGCGCGGCTCGAGGGGCTGGTGGGCCGCAACCTCGCCGACGCCGCCAAGGCCGAGGGCGCGGCCGCCGAGGTGCGGCTGCAGATGGCGCAATTGCACCAGAAGCGGGCGGAGGAGACCGGCGCCGCGCTCGCCGAGGTGCGCCAGAAGCGCGCCGACCTCGCCGAGCGCGCCCGGGTGGCGGCGAGCGTGCTGGAGCGGGTGGAGATCCGCGCCCCGCGCGCCGGCACGGCGCAGAACCTCAATCCGCGCATCTATACCGTCGGCGCGGTGGTGCGGCCCGGCGACACGCTGGTGGAGATCGTGCCCCTCGACGCGCCGCTGGTGGTGGACGCCCAGGTGGCGGTGGAGGACGTGGACCGGCTGGAGGCGGAAGGCGAGGTGGAGGTGCGCTTCCCCGCGTTCCACGGCCGGGAGACGCCGCTGGTGCTCGGCCGGCTCGCCTCGGTCTCGCGCGACCGGCTGGTGGACGAGGCGACCCACCGGCCCTATTTCCTGGCGCGGGTCGCCGTGGCCGACACCGACGTCCCGCTTGAGCTGAGGCGGCGCCTGCGGCCGGGCATGGGCGCGGAGCTGGCGTTCGCCACCGGCGCGCGCCCGGTGCTGAGCTATTTGTTGCGCCCGCTGGGCGACGCGCTCGGGCGCGCCTTCACCGAGCGCTGAGCGCCGGGTCGGCGCCGGCCGCGCTCATTTCAGGGCGGCGTTGACCGCGTTGCGGACCCAGTCCTCGGCGGTGATGCCGGCGGCGCGGGCCTTGGCGTTGATGGTGTCCACCACCGCCGGTGGCAGGCCGATGTCGAGCACGATCTCGTCCGCGCCGTCGATCGCATAGACGGTGCGGGTGATGCGCGCGGCGAAGCGGGTGACGCGCGCCGTCTTCTGGGCGTCGCTCAGGCTCGCCTGCGCGGCCACCACCGGGCAATAGGCGGCGACCAGGCCGTCGATGATCAGTACCTGGCGCACGCCCTGGGCGCGCAGCTTGTCGACGGCGGCATTGAGCGCGTCCGGCCGGTCGAGGGCGTCGCCGGGCGGCAGGAGCGCCTTCGCGGCGGCCGGCAGCGCCCCTTCCGGCGGCTGTGCCGGGCATGCGAACGGCGCGGCCAGCGCCGGCTGCGCGGCGCCGAGGGCGAGGACGAAAGCCGCCGCTGCGAGATGCCGAGGGTGCATGATCAGTCCCTTTCCGATCGGGTCTTGACGTCCGCCCCGCCGGGCGCCGGCGGGCCGCCGCCCCATTGTTGGCTGACAGGCGAATCGCACTCTAGCAGCTTGCCGGACGCCGTCGCGGGGACCGCGGGTCGCAGGCCGGGCCTCAGAACAGGCCGAGCATGCGGCTGCTCGCCCAGGCCAGGACCACGATCCCCAGCAGCCAGAGCCACAGATTCTCACGGCGGTAGAACGCCGCGACCGCGAACACCGCCAAAGCGAGGAGCGCGAGGATGTCGATGAGCTTCAGATAATCGGTGATCAGCTGCACCGCGGACACGCTTCTGCTCCCTGTCCCGAAGCGGCCGACCGGCCCGCATGCGGGACGCGAGCGGGGCCGGGGGCCGGCACCAGGAGTGCCATGCTTGGCGCCCCCGTGTCCAGGCGCGCCCGCCGTCGCGCTCAGGCGGCCCCGGCGGGGCCCGCGCGGTGGCGTGCCGCCAGTTGGTCGGTGGCGCGCGCCAGAAGGCCCATGTCGACGCCCACCGCGATGAAGACCGCGCCCGCCTCAAGATAGCGCTCGATCAGATGCGGCTCGGCGGTCAGCACGCCGGCCGGCTTGCCGGCGGCGCGGGTGCGGCGGATGGCGTCGCTCACCGCCTCCACCACCTCCGGATGGGATGGCGCGCCCAGATGGCCGAGGCTCGCGGCGAGGTCCGCGGGGCCGATGAACACCCCGTCCACTCCGTCCACCGCGGCGATCGCCTCGAGGTCGTCGAGCGCGGTCCTGGTCTCCACCTGCACCAGCAGACACAGCTCCTGCGCCGCCCGCGCCGCATAGTCCCTCACGCGCCCGAAGCGGGTGGCGCGCGAGGTGCCGCCGAAGCCGCGGATGCCGTCCGGCGGATAGCGCATGGCCGCCGCCGCGCGCTCCGCCTCGGCGCGGCTCTGCACGTAGGGCAGCAGCAGCGTCTGGGCCCCGATGTCGAGGAAGCGCTTGATCAGCACCGGATCGTTCCAGGCCGGCCGCACCACCGGCGAGGTGGGGTAGGGCGCCACCGCCTGGAGCTGGCCGAGCACGGTGTCGATCTCGTTCGGCGAATGCTCGGTGTCGAGCAGCAGCCAGTCGAAGCCCGCGCCCGCCACCACTTCCGCCGCGTAGGGATTGGACAGCGTGCACCACAGGCCGATCTGGCGCCGGCCCGCGGCGATGGCGTGCTTGAAGGGGTTGACGGGCAGATCCATGACGCTTGGCTCCATGGCGCGCTCCTCGGCTTGTTGGTCTCGATCGCATGGGGCGCGCGCGCCCCTTGAAGACAAGATCGAGGCGCGGCAAATTCCACCATATGGAAGAAATCGCCGAACCCGTTCCCGTGCCCGCCGGTCTCGATCGCGAGCCCCGCAGCGCCGGCCGGGCACCCACCAACACGGTCACCGGCGCACAGAGCATCCACCGCGCCTTCGGCGTGCTGCGCCTGCTGGCGAACAGCGGCGCGGGCGGCGTGCGGCTCACCGAGATCGCGCAGGATCTCGGCCTCACCCCGCCGACCGCCTACCGCATCCTCCAGGTGCTGATGGAGGAGGGGGCGGTGGAGCGCCTGCCTTCGGAGCGGCGCTACGTGGTCGGTGCCGAGGTGGCGCTGCTCGGCCTGTCGATCCGCGCCCGCGTCGGCCTGCAGGAGATTGCCGAGCCGATCCTGACGCGGCTGTGCGGCGAGGTGGGGGATGCGGTCTTCCTCACCGTGCGCTCGGGCTACGATTCCGTGTGCGCGGACCGGCGCATCGGCACCTATCCGGTGCAGGTGCTCTCCATCGGCGTCGGCTCGCGCCGGCCGCTCGGGGTGAGCGTCGGCGGCATGGCGATCCTGTCCGCGCTGCCGCCGGCGAAGGCGAGCGCCATCCTCGCCGCCAATGCGGCGCGCTTCGCGCCCTACAAGATGTCGCTCGATACCCTGGCCGCCCGCCTCGCCAAGGCGCGCGAGCAGGGCTTTGTCTATGCCGATCCGGCGATCGTGCGCAGCACGCGCGCGCTCGCCATGCCGGTCTACGATTCGGTGGGAAATCCGGCGTGCGCCATCAGCACCATCGCCATCCGCCAGCGCCTGCCGGTGAGCCGTACCGCGGCGCTGGTGAACCTGTTCCGCCGCGCGGCGGCGGAGCTGTCCGCGGCGCTCGGGGCGAAGGCGCGCCGGCGCGACTGAGGGCGCCCGCCCGCGCGGGGCGAAGCGCGGCGGACGCTCAGCTCTCCTCATCGAACGCCGCCTCGCGCAGGCGCGCGGCGCGCGGCAGCGACATCACCACCAGCAGGCCGGCGGCGAGCAGCAGCAAAGCCAGCGACAGCGGCTGGGTGAAGAACACGGTCGCGTCGCCGCCGGAGATGGTGAGCGCGCGGCGCAGGTTCTCCTCCATCAGCGGCCCGAGAACGAAGCCCAGCAGGAGCGGGGCCGGCTCGCACTGGAACTTGACGAGCACGTATCCCAGCACCCCGAACAGCGCCATCACATAGACCAGCGCCGTCGCGTTCGAGACGCTGTAGACGCCGATGGCGCACATGACGAGGATCGCCGGGTAGAGCAGGCGATAGGGGATCTTCAGCATCCGCACCCACACGCCAACCAGCGGCAAATTGAGGATGACGAGCAGCAGGTTGCCGATCCACATGCTGGCGATCAGGCCCCAGAATAGGCTCGGATTGGCGGTCATCACCTGCGGGCCGGGCTGGATGTTGTGGATGATCAGCGCGCCGATCATCATCGCCATCACGGCGTTGGAAGGCAGGCCCAGCGTGAGCATGGGGATGAAGGAGGTCTGCGCGCCCGCATTGTTGGCGCTCTCCGGCCCCGCCACGCCCTCGATCGCGCCCTTGCCGAAGCGCGAGGGATCGCGGGCGATGCGCTTCTCCAGCATGTAGCTTGCGAACGAGCCGAGGATGGCGCCGCCGCCGGGCAGGATGCCGAGGATCGCGCCGAGCCCGGTGCCGCGCACCACCGCCGGCCAGGCGGCGCGGAAATCCTTTCGCGACAGCAGGAACGAGCCCTCGCCCTCGAGCGTCACGGCGGCGCGCATCTCGTCCTTTCGCTCGAGGTTGGAGATCACCTCGGCGATCCCGAACAGGCCCATGGCCACAGCGACGAAATCGAGGCCGTCGAACAAATCGGAGATGCCGAAGGTGAAGCGAAGCACGCCGCTGTTCACGTCGGTGCCCACCAGGCCGAGGACGAGGCCCAGCACCACCATGGCCACCGCCTTCAGGACCGAGCCGTGCGCCAGCACGACGGCGGCGATCAGGCCGAGCACCATCAGCGAGAAGTATTCCGGCGCGCCGAAGCCGAGCGCCAGCCGCGAGAGGGCCGGCGCGAAGGCGGCGATGGCGAGCGTGCCCACCGTGCCGGCGAAGAACGACCCGAGCGCGGCCACCACCAGGGCCTCGCGGGCTCTGCCCTGCCGGGCCATCTGGTAGCCGTCGATAGCGGTGACCACGGAGGAGGTCTCGCCCGGCAGGTTGACCAGGATCGCCGTGGTGGAGCCGCCATACTGCGCGCCGTAATAGATGCCGGCGAGCAGGATCATGGCGGCGGTGGGATCGAGCCCGAAGGTGATCGGCAGCAGCATGGAGATGGTCGCCACCGGCCCGAGGCCGGGCAGCACGCCGATGGCCGTGCCGAGCACGGTGCCGAGCAGGCAGTAAGCGAGGTTCTGGAGGCTGAGCGCCACCGAGAAGCCGAGCACCAGATTGTCGAAGAAGCTCATGGCGGGTCCAGCCTTGGCACGGGCCGCGGCGCGTTCAGGCGGCGAAGGCCGGCCATAGCGGCACCGGCAGGCCGAGCAGGTAATAGAATAGGACGGAGGTCGCGGCGCCGAGCCCGGCGGCGATCGCGACGCTCTCGGCCGGCGACTGGCCGGCGCGCGCCACCCGGCTCACCAGCACCATGAGCGCCACCGCCGCGAACAGACCGAGGGCGTCGAGCGCGAGGCCGAACAGGACCACGGCGGCGGTGATCAGCGCCAGCGGGCGCCACGACAAGGCGACGGCGGCCGCCGCCTTGTCCTTCATCGCCACCAGAGCGATGGCGAGGCCGAGCGCCACCAGCAGCCCGGAGAGCAGCATGGGGAAGAGGCCGGGGCCGAGATGGGCCGGCGTGCCGATCCCGTAGCCGCGCGACAGGACGAACACCGCCACGCCCACGGCGACGAAGAAGAGGCCGGCGAGGACGTCTCTCGTGTTCGCGACCATGGGATTCTTCCTGTCCGGTTGAAGGAGGGCGGGAGCGGCTGTGGCGCACGCTCCCGCCCTCGCGGGACGGCGGTTCCGGCTTGCGGTCCGGGCGTCGCCCCGCGGATCATTCCGCCTTGATGTTGGCGTCCTTGATGACCTTGGTCCAGCGCGTATCGAGGGCGGCGATGTAGGCGCTGAACGCCTCGGGCTTCATGGCGCGCGCCTCGGCGCCCATGGTGGCGAAGCGCGCGATCACCTCGGGCTCGGCCAGGATCTTCGCGAGCGCGTCGGAGAGCGCCTTCACCACTGCGGCGGGCGTCTTGGCGGGCGCGAACAGGCCGGTGAAGGTGGAGGCCTCGAAGTCGGCGAACCCCACCTCCCGGAGCGTCGGGACATCGGGAAGCTGCGGCACCCGGGTCGCGGAGGTCACCGCCAGGGCGCGCGTCTTGCCGTCCTTCACATAAGGCAGGGCAACCGAGATCTGATCGAAGTTGAACTGCACGCGGCCGGCCAGCACGTCGGTGGTGGCGGGGGCATTGCCCTTGTAGTGGACCGTGGTCCAGGTGGCGCCGGAGAGCTTCTGCAGCAGCTCGCTGGCGAGGTGGTTGGTGGTGCCGGCGCCGGGCGAGGCCATGATGAGCTTGGGCTCGCTCGTCTTGGCGAGGGCGAGAAATTCCGCCGCCGTCTTGGCCGGCACCGCGGGATACACCTGCAGCACCATCGGCGTGAAGGAGATCGAGCCGACGGTCTCGAAGTCCTTGGACCAGACATAGGGCGTGCGGCCGAAGATGATGGGGCTGAACAGCAGCGGGCCGTTGGCGGCGACGAACAGGGTGTAGCCGTCGGGCGCGGCGCGGGCCACCGTCTCGCCGGCGATCATGCCGCCGGCGCCGGGCTTGTTCTCCACCACGAACGGCTTGCCGAAGATGTCCTGGAGCTTGGCGGCGATGATGCGCGCCGCGCCGTCCACGTTGCCGCCGGGCGGATAGGGCACCACGAGGCGAACGGTCTTTTCGGGCCAGGCTTGCGCCATCGCCGGTGCGGCGATCAGCGCCGCGAGCGTCGCCACGGCGCAGGCGCGGATGAGACGTCGAACCATGATCTGCCTCCCTCGTTCTGATCTTGCTTGTTCGGCTCCGATCCGGCGCACGCACCGGCATGGGCCGAAGCCCGCCGGGCGGCGCGCGAACGCATCCTTGTTGCAGCCGCATTAGGCCCTCGGCCGGGGAGCGGCAATCGGCGCCTGCAGGAACTTCCATATGATGGAAGAAACCGCCCGGGAAAGCCGGCCCCGCCGCGCTTGCCCGTGGCGCGCGGCCGGTGCGCGCCGTTCGGCCGTAAACGGGCGGGCCGGCGTGGGCTTCCAAATGATGGAAGTTTGCGCGCCTCCAGCTTGCGGCGCCGCGCCGGGCGACCTATGGGCGATGCAGTCATTACGTGCGAGCAAGTCCATGCAGATCCGGCCGGAAGAGTTCGCAGCGGAGGAAGCGTACAAGCTGCTGACTGGCATCGTGGTGCCCCGGCCCATCGCCTGGATCACCACCTTGTCGGCGACCGGCTCCGTGAACCTCGCGCCCTTCAGCGCCTTCACCTTCGTGTCCCCGAAGCCGCCCATGCTGGCGGTGAGCATCGGCCACAAGGCCGGCGTCTACAAGGACACCGCCGTCAACATCCTGCGCACCGAGGAATACGTGGTGCACATCGCCGACCAGCCGCTGATCGGCGCGGTTCATTCCAGCGCGGTGGAGCACCCGCCGCATGTCAGCGAGGCGGACCTGCTCGGCCTCCAGACCCTGCCGAGCGAGAAGGTGGCGCCGCCGCGCCTCGCCGTCGCGCCGGTCGCCATGGAGTGCCGCTTCCGCCACTGCATGGAATTCGGCGAGACCAAGAGCCGCCTGATCGTGGGCGAGGTGGTGATGATCCATCTGCGCGAGGGGCTCGCCCGCAACGGCAAGATCGATACCCGCGCGCTCAACCCCATCTGCCGCATCGCCGGGCCCAACTACGCCACCTTGGGCGAGATCGTCACCCTCTCCGCGATCGCCCAGACCCCGAAATCCTGACGCGGGCCGCCGACGCCTGAGCCGAAGGAACACGATATGAAACTCGCGAGCTATTCCGCCGCCGGAACGCCGGGCTACGGCGTCGTGACGCAAGCCGGGGTGATCGATCTCGCCCGGCGCCTTTCCGACTGCCCGACGCTGCTCGACCTGATCCGCGCGGGCGGCCTCGCGCGCGCCCGCGCGGCCGTCGAAGGCGCCGCGCCGGACTTCGCGCTCGCGGACTTGGTGCTCGATCCGCCGGTGATCGCGCCGCAGAAGATCTGGTGCATCGGCGTGAACTACGCCGACCGCAACGCCGAATACAAGGACGGCTCGGAGGCGCCCAAGTATCCGAGCCTGTTCGTGCGCTGCGCCACCTCCTTCGTCGGCCATGGCGTGCCGGTGGAGCGTCCCTTCGTCTCCACCCAGCTCGACTATGAGGGCGAGATCGCCTTCGTGATCGGCAAGGCCGGACGGCACATCTCCCGCGCGGACGCGCCGGGGCACATCTTCGGCCTCACCCTCGCCAATGAGGGGACGATCCGCGACTGGCTGCGCCACGGCAAGTTCAACGTGACCCAGGGCAAGAACTTCGACCGCTCCGGCAGCATGGGCCCGTGGATCGTCACCGCCGACGAGCTTAACCCCCTGTCCACGCTGGAGCTCACCACCCGGGTCAACGGCGAGGTGCGCCAGCACGACACCACCGACCGGCTGATGTTCCCGTTCGACGCCATCATCGCCTATCTGTCCACCTTCGCGACCCTGGTGCCGGGCGACGTGGTGCTCACCGGCACCCCCACCGGGGCCGGCGTGCGCTTCGACCCGCCGCGCTGGCTCGCCCCCGGCGACGTGGTGGAGATCGAAGCGCCGGGCATCGGCACGCTCGCCAACGGCGTCGTCGACGAGGTGCGCCCATGACCGGAAACACGATGACCGGCAACACGATGGCCCGCCCCGCGCTCACTCTGTCCCCGGCGGCGATCGCCGACGCCGCCCGCCGCCTCGACGCGGCGGAGGAGACGCGGGTGCAGATCCGCCAGCTCAGCCTCGACTGGCCGCAGATCACCATTCCCGACGCCTACGCCATCCAGCACGCCTGGATGGAGCTGAAGGCATCGCAGGGGCGCACCGTGCGCGGCCACAAGATCGGCCTCACCTCGAAGGCCATGCAGGCGGCGGTGAAGATCGCCGAGCCGGACTATGGCGTCCTGCTCGACGACATGTTCGTGCCCGAGGGCGGCACGGTCAGCTTCGACGCGCTGATCCAGCCGCGCATCGAGATGGAGCTGGCCTTCGTCCTGAAGAGCCGGCTCGCAGGCCGCGGCTGCACCGTCTTCGACGTGCTCAACGCCACCGACTATGTGGTGCCCGCCATCGAGATCCTCGACGCGCGCATCCAGCGGGTGGACCCCGAGACCGGCGCCACCCGCAAGGTGTTCGACACCATCGCCGACAACGCCGCCAATTGCGGCATCGTCACCGGCGGCCGTCCGGTGCGCCCGCTCGACGTGGACCTGCGCTGGGTGGCCGGCCTGCTCTACCGCAACGGCCAGATCGAGGAGACCGGCGTCTCCGCCGGCGTGCTCAACCATCCGGCCAACGGCGTCGCCTGGCTGGTGGACCGTCTTGCCGCCTTCGACGTGGCGCTGGAGCCGGGGCACGTGGTGCTCGCCGGCTCCTTCGTCCGCCCGGTGGATGTGCGCAAGGGCGACACCTTCCACGCCGATTACGGCCCGCTCGGCCAGGTCACCTGTCATTTCGCGTGAGGCTTCCATGGCACGCACTTCGATCTATGTGGACGCCTTTGGGCACGCCAATCCCATCCCCGCCGCGGCGCGGGTGGGCAACATCCTCGCCTCCGGGATCGTCTACGGGTTCGACCCGGCGACCGGCAAGGTGGCGCCGACGCTGGACGAACAGTGCGCGCTGATGTTCGCGCACATGCGCACCATCGTCGAGGCCGGCGGCGGCACGGTGGACGACATCGTCAAGGTCACCGTGTGGATGGCCGACCGCGCCAACCGGGCGCCCCTCAACAAGGAATGGCTGGCCATGTTCCCCGAGCCCGCCAACCGCCCCGCCCGGCAGGCCATGCAGGCCACCGAGCTCGGCAACGGCATGCTGATCCAGCTCGATTTCATGGCCGTGATTGGCGCCTGAGGCGCCATCCGCGCAAGGAGGCCTAAGGTGCCCGATTATCTTCCCTTCAATCCCAATCCGCGCGCGCCCCATACCCCGCCGCCCGCCAATGCCTGCGACAGCCAGTTCCACGTGTTCGGCGATCCGGCGCGCTATCCGGTGCGCCCCGGCGCGGTCTACGAGATGCCCACCGCCACCATTGAGGCCGGGCTCCACATGCACCGCACGCTGGGCATCACCCGCGGCGTGATCGTGCAGGCGACCACCTATGGCGCCGATCACAGCGTGGTGGTGGACGGGCTGAAGGCGGCCGGGCCCAATTATCGCGGCTGCGCCAATGCGGCGGTGTTCACGCAGGCGAGCGATGCCGATCTCGCCGACCTCGACGCCGCCGGCATCCGCGGTGCGCGCTTCTCGCGCCAGGGCCTCGGGCCGAGCCTCTCTGAGGCCGAGTTCAAGGCCGCTCTGGCGAAGACGCAGGAACTGGGCTGGTACGTGAAGGTGCAGCCGGAGGCCTCGGGCGTCGCCGCGCAGATCGCCCCGTTCGAGCATCTGGCCGTACCGGTGGTGATCGACCACATGGGCCGCCCCGATGTCGCCCGCGGCCTTGAGGACCCGAGCGTCCTCAAGGTGCTGGAGCTTCTGAAGCGCGGCAATTTCTACGTCATGCTCTCGCTCGGCGAGAAGATCTCCAAGGCGGGTCCGCCCTGGGTCGACCTGATACCCTTCGCCCGCGCCTATATCGAGGCGGCGCCCGACCGGATCATCTGGGGCAGTGACTGGCCGCATCCGGTCTCGGTGAAGCAGCCGCCCAACGAGGGCGACCTGATGGAGCTGCTGTACAGTTTTACCAGATCGGAAGAAGAGCGCTCCCGGATACTGGTCGAGAACCCGGCGCGGCTGTTCGGATTCACGGACTGACCCAGCGTCACGGTGTTTTTACGTGCATCATCGACCGGGCGGCGCGCGATGCCACCCAAGGCGTCTTGCGCCGGCGGGCGGAGTGCCGGCAATCTTGAGGCCGCGATGCCGCAGCCCTCGGCCGACGTCTGCCTCTCCGTCCGGGCCGGCTGGGACCGTCGCGCAGGCGAAGAGACGGTCATGCCGAGTTGGGAGCGCAGGACAAGTGGGAGCGGCGCGCGGCGATCCGCGGTGGGCCGCGCGCTGCGCCTCATGCCGGGCGCCGTTGCGGTGGCCCTGGCGATTGCGGCCGTCGCCGCGATCCTCGGCGGCGCCCCGGCCCGGGGGCACGCCGAGCCTAAGGCCGACCCCAAGGCCGAGCCCAAGGAAACGCCCAAGGAAACGACCAAGGACGCGGCCGGGGAGCCGGTCCGGCTGCAGATCGTCGGCGGCCTCGCGCGCGTCACCCAGTTCACCGATTTCGAGCAGCCTTTCTGGAAGAAGGAGATCACGGAGCGGACCGGCGGGCGTATCGTCGCGAGCATCACGCCGCTCGATGGCGGCGGCCTGCGCGGACAGGAGATGCTCCAGCTGATGCGGCTCGGCGTGGTGCCCTTCGGCACCGCGCTGCTGTCGGTGGCCGCCGGCGACGAGCCCGAGCTGAACGCCGTCGACCTGCCGGTGCTGAGCCCGGACATGGCCACCCTGCGGCGTTCGGTGGCGCGCTACCGTGAGCACATCGCCACGGTGCTGCGCGATCGCTACGACATCGAGCTGCTCGGCATCTATGTCTATCCCGCCCAGGTGCTGTTCTGCAAAGCCGCCTTCGCCGGCCTCGACGACATGGCCGGCCGCAAGGTGCGCACCTCGTCGGTCGGACAGTCGGAGCTGATGGCCGCGCTCGGCGCCATTCCGGTGGTGATGCCCTTCGCCGAGACGACGCAGGCGCTGCGCGACGGCGTCGTGGACTGCGCGGTGACCGGCACGCTCAGTGGCTACGAGATCGGCCTTCCGGAGGTAACCACCCACGTCCATGCCATGGCGATCAGCTGGGGGCTGTCCTTCTTCGGCGCCAATGTGAGCGCGTGGCAGGCGCTGCCGGAGGATCTGCGGGCGGAGGTCGGCGCCGGGATCGCCGACCTCGAACGCCGCATCTGGCTGCAGGCCGAGGGCGACACCGGCCGGGGGCTCGCCTGCAACACCGCCGCCGCTGCATGCGCCGGCAAGCCGGCGCGGCCCATGACCCTGGTGCCGACGTCGCCGGCGGACGAGGCGCGCCGGCGCCGGTTGCTCGAAGAGTTCGTGCTGCCGAAGTGGGTCGAGCGGTGCGGTCCCGCTTGCGCCGGCGCCTGGAACGCCTACCTTGCCGAAGTTCATTCCATACGTGTCAAGGCTGAGTGAGTTTGCGTTCCTCGTTCGACGGCGTGCGATGATCTGGCACCGTCTCAAGCTTGCCGTGGTCGCCGGGACGATCCTCATCCTGGCTATCCTGGCTGCTGGCACGGCGGTGCTCGTGGACCGCAGCGAGCGCGCCGCGCGCCGGGCTGCCGAGACCGGCCTCGAGCGCTCGGCCCAGGCGGTGGAGAACGCCCTCAACCGACAGCTGCTGCAGGTGCATGGGGCGCTCGCCAGCCTGCCGACCTTATTCGGCGCGGCCAAGGCCGCGCCCCAGATGCCGGCCGCCGCCGACATGCTGCGCGGACTGAATTTCCAGACGCTGGCGTTCCGTGACCTGATGCTGGTGGCCCCGGACGGCACCATCCTCGCCTCCGCGCGCACGCGGGGCGGGCGCCGCACCCTGCCGTTCGCGGCGCGGGAGTACATGCGCGGTTCGGCGGCGCTGGCTGGGCCCCTGCGCAATTCGATCACCGGGCAATGGTCGCTCTACGTGGTCCGTTCGGTGCCCGCCTGGAACGGGGTGCTGACGGTCGCCGAGGTCCCCATTCCCACCCTCATGAACCTGCTCGCCGAGACCGGGCTCGATCCCGGCGTGCGGATCCAGATCGAGCGGCCCGACGGCCAGCTCGTCGCCTCGCTCCCGCACAGCGAACTGGAGACCGGCGTGGTGCGCAAGGGCGCCCTCGGCACGCGCGCGCCGGACGGCGCGGCGTTCGTCACCATGGGACCCGACGGGGACCTGCTGCTGGCGGTCGTGCGCGCCTCGCTCCACGGCGATCTCAGGGTGGTGCTCACGACGCGCCTTGCCGCGGCGCTCGCCCCGTGGCGGCGCGATCGAGACCGGATGGTGGCGGCGTTCTCGGTCGGCGGCGTGCTGATCGCGGCGTTCGCCGGCGCGCTGGTCCTGGCGCTGCGGCAGCGCGAGCGGGCGGACAGCGAGCGCACGCGGGCGGCGAGCGTGCTGGCGAACGCCGTGGAGGCGATGTCGGACGGCTTTGCCATGTGGGACGGCCAAGACCGCCTCGTCACCTGCAACCAGCGCTACCGCGACCTGTTCTCGCGGATCGCCCCGTTCCTGGTGCCGGGGGAGCGCTTCGAGGACATCCTGCGCAAGGGCATCGCGGTCGGCCAGTATCCCGAGGCGGCGGACGACGTCGAGGCCTTCGTCGCCGAGCGGCTGCACCGGCATCGCACCGGCAGCGGGACGACCGAGCGGATGCTGCCCGACGGCCGCTGGGTGCTCATGACCGAGCGGCGGACCGCCGACGGCGGGATCGTCGGCATCCGCACCGACGTCACCGAGCTGAAGGCCGCCCTCGCCGAGCTCGCCGAGGCCAACACGCGCGCGACCCGCGCCGTGGCCGAGGCGCAGCGGCAGAACATCGCTCTCATGGAGCGCGAAAGCCGCATCCGCTTCCTCGCCCATCACGACGACCTCACCGGGCTGCCGAACCGCATCCTGTTCCGCGAGCGCGTGGCGGACGCGCTGCAGAGCGCTATCGACCAGGGCACGCAGATGGCGCTGCTCTATCTCGACCTCGACCGCTTCAAGGACGTGAACGACACGCTGGGCCATCCGGTGGGGGACGCGCTGCTGCGCGCCGCTTCCGAGCGGCTCGTCACCTGCGTCTCCACCCCGGAGCTGGTCGCTCGCCTCAGCGGCGACGAGTTCGCCGTCATCAGCCTTGCGCCGCGCCAGCCGGAAGCAGCCGTCGCCTTGAGCGCGCGCATCATCGAGCTGCTGGCACGGCCCTATCTGGTTCGGGGGCATTCGATCTCCATCAGCGTCAGCGTCGGCATCTCGGTGGCGCCGGCGGCGGGGACCGACGCCGACACCCTGCTGCAGCACGCCGACCTGGCGCTCTACCAGGCCAAGGCCAGCGGCCGCGGCACGCTGTGCGTCTTCGCGCCCGAGATGGGCGTGCACCTGCGGGCGCGGCTGGAGATGGAGCTGGACCTGAGCCAGGCCCTGGCCAGGGGTCAGCTGGAGCTCGCCTACCAGCCGTTCTTTACGGTCGCCTCGGGCCGGCTTTCCGGCTTCGAGGCGCTGCTGCGCTGGAACCACCCGCGCCGCGGCCTGATCGATCCGGCGGCCTTCGTGCCGCTCGCGGAGGAATCGCGCGCCATCGTCGAGATCGGCGCCTGGGCCATGCGCCGGGCGATGGCGGAGGCCGCGAGCCTGCCGCACCATCTGCGGCTCGCCATCAATCTCTCGCCGGTCCAGCTCACGTTCGGCAATCTCGGCGAGACGGTGAGGCAGGCGCTGCGCGCCGCCGGCCTCGCGCCCGAGCGGGTCGAGCTGGAGATCACCGAGACCGCCTTGTTCGCCAACGAGCAGCGCAATCTCGACGTGCTCCAGGGCCTGCGGGAGGACGGGATGCGGATCGTCCTCGACGATTTCGGCACCGGCTATTCGAGCCTCGCGCGCCTGCGTCTGTTCCCGCTGGACAAGATCAAGATCGACCGCTCGTTCGTCCACGACGCCAGCACGCAATCGGCGAGCGCGGCCATCGTCGAGGCGATCGCGGCGCTCGCCGAGCGTCTCGGCATGGGGACCACGGCGGAGGGCATCGAGACGCCGGAGCAGTGGGAGATGGTGCGCCGGGCGCGCTGCACGGAAGCCCAGGGCTTCCTGCTCGGCCGGCCCTGCTCCTTGCGGGAGGCGGCGGCGCTCGCGGCGGGCGACGAGCGGGTGCCGGAGCTGATCCGCGGCCCCGGCCGGGCGGCCGGCGCCGGCGATGTCTCCGCCTGAGCCCGGCCGAGGGCGTCCCGGCGGGCCAAATTCACAGGCGGCGGAAGCGGCCGGGGGACATGCCGAACTTGCGCTTGAACGCCCGGTAGAACACCGAAAGGTCGCCGAAGCCGCAGCGGAAGGCGATGTCGGCAAGGCCCTCTTGCGTGCCGGCGAGCGCCCGGCAGGCCATGGCGAGGCGGTGCTCCATCGTCTGCGCGCTGAACGTCGTGCCCTCTTCGTGCAAGAGGCGCTGGATGTAGCGCGGCGACAGCGCCAAAGCCTTGCCCACATGGTCGACGCCGAAGCCCGGCCGGTGCGCGTGGCAGGCGATCTCGCGATGGATCGCGGCGAGCCGCGCCGCCCGCAGGCCGCCGCTCGCGCGCTCGCGGACCTCCGCGCCGCGCCCGACGGCGAGGGTGAGGAGGTCGGCGATGTGGCGGCTGACGCATTCGGCCAGCGACGCCGAGGCGCCGGCGCTCCCGCGCAGGACGTCGAGATAGCCCACCAGCATGCGCAGCGCCTCGTTGTCCTTCACCGAGAACGGCTTGGCCACCAGCCCCTCGACCTCGATACCGCAATCGCGCAGCACCCGGCGCGGCGCGTAGAGGCCGAGCACCCGGCCGCCGTCGCGGGCCTGGGTCATCTGCTCGTCCTTGGAATCGAAGAACGCGGCCTCGCCGGCGCCGAGCCGGATCTCGCGGCCATATTGCCGGCCTTCCACCGGCCCGCCGCGCAGGTGATAGAGCATCATCACCGAGTCGTTGCCGTCCTGGGCGATATGCGCGGCGCGGCGTGACACGCGGACCGCATTGGCTTCCGCCACCGTCACCACGAACTGGCCCACCGCCAGCGTGTCGCAGGCGCCGTAGAAGCGGTCGCGGTCCGGGCAGTCGATGTCAAGGCGCAACGCCGCGTTGCTCGCCGCCTCGATCCACATGGCCGCCTTCTGGGCGGGGGTCAGGGCGTCCGGCAGATCGCGGGAGGAAAACGCGATCCGCGCCGTCGCCGCGGCGCCGCCCGCTGGATTCCCTGTCTCGGAGGTCATGGCCGCAACCATCGCTACACGCACTCACGCTATCGCTCGCGCCCAAACTTGGCAATTGGCGCACAACCGGGTGCGCCGCCGCCGAAGACGGGCCGCGGGCAGAGGTGCTAGTCGGAAAGCGCGACGGCTCGAAAGTCGGGTGGGCCGACGCCCCGAGGGGCTGGATCACGAGAACGCCATGCGGCTGGTCGAGCATTCCGCGCTGGCCCTGGCCCCGGAAAAGGCGTGCCCGGGCGCCGCGCCTGCGCGCCGGCAGCCGGGCGGCGGCCGCGCGCGCTTCCGGGGCCTTCTGCCCGCTTTCCTCCGCCGCCGCCTTGGCCCGCTGCTGGCGGCCTTGGCCGCGGCGCTCGTCCTCGCCGGACCGGCGCGGGCGGGCTGCAGCGTCGACGATCTGTGGAGCGCCACCAAGGACACGTTCCAGAACGCCCCCGTCGCGTGCAGCGCCCAGCTCGGCAACCCCGCATTCTACGCGCTGACGGCCTTCCTCGCCGCTGCCATCCAGACGCCGGAGGGCAAGGCGTTCTGCAGCGGCGTGACGGGGCTGAAGGAAGACTTCGACGACGATCAGGAAAAGCTCTCGAACTACTGGAGCTATCTCCCCGCGGACGTGCAGACCAAGCTGCAGGCGGATTTCCCCTATTTCTCGACGCTCAGCGAATCGTCGGCCGACGCGAACCTCGCGCTCGGCACCATGTCCTGCGCCTGCGCGGTGGTGACCTGGGAGGGTCCGGGCGCGGTCGCCGGCGAGGTCGGGGAATGCTTCAAGGAAGCGCTCTGCGAGATGCAGGACTTCGCGCACGAGCTTCTGCCGGACGAGTTTCCCGCCTGCACCGGTCCGCCGCCTGCGCCGCCGCAGCTGGTGGACTGCCGGCTCGACCCCAGCCGGGATGATCCCAACAGCGCGTTCGAGATCTGGGACTACGGCGTCGGCGTGGTCGGCGACGTCGGCATGTGCAACGAGCGCTATTACGCCGGCCCGATGAAGGGCGAGTTCGTGGCCGGCTTCACCTGCGAGGGCGACGTCTGCTTCTCGGACGGCCTGCTCAAAAGCGGCAGCGGCACCTATTGCTACTGCCCGCAGGCCATGCAGCAGCTCAACTGGTACAATCTCGGGGACGGCGACTGCTATCGCTATCTGACCTGCGGCTGTCCCGCGGGATCGAGCGCGGTCGGCGGGGCGGGCGGGTCCGGCTATATGTGCACCTGCAACGACACCGGCCTGCCGGTGAATGCGGACGGCACCTGTCCCAAGCCGTGCAATTGCGACTGCCCGAACAATCTGGTCCTGATCTCCAAGGACGCCAAGTCCTGCACCTGCAATTGCGGCTGCGCCGCCGGCCAGACCCGGATCGGCGACACCTGCGTGACGCCGTGCGCCGATCCGGGCCAGCTGATGCTCGAGGGTGGCACCTGCTGCGCGCCCTCCCAGGCAACCGCTTGCGGCACCTGCTGTCCGCTCGGCATGACGCCGGACGCCGCGGGCCAGAGCTGCGTCTCGGCGCTGTCCAAGCCGACCGCGCCCAAGGGGCCGCTGTTGCCGCTAAAGCTCCCCAAGCAGCTGCCGAAGGGGCCGTGAGCCATGGATCGCGCTGTCGCCCGGCCTTTCCTGCTGTCGCTTGGGCGCCGCGCGGCGGCGATCGTCCTGCTGGCGCTCGCGCTCGCCGGCGCGGCGCGGGCCCAGCCCCTGCCGGCGGGCGTGCTGGCGCCCGGACAGGCGGCGGTCGCCGGCTTTTCCGGTGTCCTGCGCCCGACCCTCGTCCCGCCGGGGGTCGATCCTGCGGATGCCACCGTCATCGACCTCTTCGGGCCGTCTTTGCGTATCGTCGACCTCGCCGACCTCGGCGGCCCGCCCGCCGCGCAGCTGGTCGGCGCACGAAAGCCCTTCACCTTCTCGGCGCGCCAGATCGGCCAGGTGTTCGCGGTCGCGCTCGACAATGCGGTGCCGCCGAACATCTATGCCGCCGCCACCTCGGTCTATGGCCTGCCTCTGATCGCGCCCGGCCCCGGCGGCCAGCTCCGGCGGCAGAAGCAAGGCGCCCCCGGCGCCGGCTTCATGCCGGGGCTCTGGGGCGCCGCGGCGCCGAACGGCGGGCCGGGCTCGATCTGGAAGATCGACGGCATCACCGGCGCCGTCACCCTGTTCGCCAACGTCGCCCCCGAGGGGCGCGCCAATGCCGGCGCGGCGCTCGGCGGCCTCGCCTTCGACGCCGACAGCAATTCGCTCTACGTGGCGGACCGGGAGACCGGCTTCATCCTGCGCTATGCCATGACCGGCGCGCCGCTCTGGCGCTACGACCACGGCACGCAGGGCCGCGCCGCCGCCGGCCTGCCGCCGGTGCCCTACGATCCCGCCGGGCGGGCCGAGATCACCGATCCCGCCTTCGACGCCACGCAGCCGGCCACCTGGGGCCTTGCGGCGCCGGAGCGGCGCGTGTTCGGCCTCGGCATCCGCCAGGGCCGCCTCTATTACGCCGTGGCCGACGGGCTCCAGGTCTGGTCCATCGCGCTCGCCGGCGGCGACCGCGCGCCGACATTGGAACTGAGCGTGCCGCCGGGGGCGGGGCCGACGGAAATCTCCAAGATCACCTTCGACGACCAGGGGCGCATGATCCTCGCCGAGCGGCCGGACCCCACCGGCGCCTACGACTTCCAGGCGCTCGCCGGTCCCGGCACCGGCCGGGTGCTGCGCTACGCGTTGTTCGAGCGTTATGGCGGCCTCGCCCGCGCCTGGCAGCCGGAGCCGGACGGCTACGCCATCGGCTTTCCCGGCGCCCTGACCAATGCCGATGGCGGCGCGGCGCTCGGCTATGACCACGACCGCACGGGGGCGATGAACCGCTGGAGCTGCGGCGGCTTCCTGTGGACCACCGGCCAGCAGCTGCGCGCGAGCCCCGATCCGGTACTGGCGGCGCAACTCGCCGCCGGGGGGCCGGCGCACGTCGACGGCCTGCAGGGCAACGACGTCTGGCGCGTGCGGCCGCTCAACGCGCCGCCGCTGCGCAGCTACTTCATCGACTATGACGACCGCTTCGATGCCCCCGCCGCCAGCGGCTGGATGGGCGATCTCGCCATCTGGCGGGTCTGCGGGCCAGTGCTGCGGGGCGGCTGGATGCTGCCCGGCTGGATGACCGGCTGGGTGTGGTGGGGCGGCTTTTCCGGCCCGCTGCCGCCGCCGCCCGACCTCGCCTGCCCGCCGGACCAGCAGCGGCCCGGCTTCCAGTGCTGCCCGAAGGGCACCGCGCCCGACGCCGGCGGCCAGTGCCGGCCCTGGTGCCCGAACGGCGCCATGGACGCCAAGAGCCAGCAGCTGTGCGGCCTCGGCTTCGATGCGGCGACCTATGATGCCGGCGCCCCCGGCAAGCTCACCTGCATCGGCGGCAAGGCCCCGGACAAGGCGAAGGGCATCCTCGGCTGCGCGGCGGCCTCGCCGGTCCTGAGCGCGGCGGTGTGCCCGGCCGGCTTCGAGAAGCAGGCGCTCGCCACTGTCGGCTTCGTCTGCCAGCCTACGCTTGGCCAGGCGCAATGCCCGGCAGGCCAGCAGTTCAGCGCTATCGACCAGCAGTGCCATGCCTTGTGCCTCGGGGGCACCGCCTGGCCGGGCCGGCAGTGCTGCGCGCCGGGCTCGCTGGTCACCGGCACCGGCCAATGCTGCCCGGCCGGCGCGACGTTCGATCCCAAGAGCGGCCAGTGCACCACCGAGGTGACCTTCGATCCCTGCCCGCCGGGCGCGAAGGCGAAGGCCGCCGCCGCCCAGTGCGCCCCCGGCGCGGGGTGCCCGCCGGGCGCGGCCAAGGACCCGAAGACCGGCCACTGCAAGACCGCCACCACCGCCTGCCTGCCCGGCTTCACGCTCGATCCGGCGAGCGGCATCTGCCAGAAGACGCCGCCCAAGACCGCGTGTCCCGCGGGCCAGCTCGCCAAGGACGGTGCCTGCTGTCCCGCCGGCTGGACGCCCAACGCCGCGAGCGGGGGCTGCTGCCCGCCGGGCCAGTCGGCCGGCGCGGGGGGCGCCTGCACGCTTGCCGCGTGCCCGCCGCCGGGCAAGGCGGTGGGCGGCGCATGCTGCGCGCCCGCCGATCTCAAGGCCGGCGGAGCCTGCGCCGCGGCGTCGTGCGCCGGCGGACAGGTGCCGGTCGGCGCCGCCAATGCCTGCTGCGATCCGGCCAAGGTCTATGCCGACCCCAAGGGCGCCCCGGACTGCTGCGCCGGCAAGCTGGTGAACGGCAAATGCGGACCGCTGGGCGGCGACCCGATGCTGCCCCAGTGCTCGCCGGGCTCGACCGGTCCCAAGTGCTGCGCCGCGGGCTACACCGCCTCCGGCGGCGCGTGCTGCCTCGCGAGCCAAGTGACCTCAAGCGGGCAGTGCTGCCCGGCGGGGCAGGCACCGTCCGGTCCCGGCAAGGACCAGTGCGGCCCAAGCGACACGCCGGGGCTGCCGCCGGGCGGCGGTCCCCCCGGCGGCGGCCCGCCCGGCGGGGGATATTGCTGCGCGCCGGGCCTCGTCCCGGTCGTCGGCGGAACCTGCTGCGCGCCCGGCCAGGTGACCTCGGTGGGCCAATGCTGCCCCGCCGGCCAGCAGCCCGATCCGAAGAACCGGCGCGCCTGCGTCCCCGCCCCGTCGTGCGGCCTGCGCAAGACCCTGGTGGACGGCGCGTGCTGCGCGGATTCCCACATCTACAAGGACGGCACGGGGGCGCCGCGCTGCTGCGCCGCGCTGGTCGACCCGCTGGCCAACCGCTGCCCGGCGGCGCCGATCCCCAGCCTGCAGCAGGCCTGCCCGAGCGGCTTCAGCCGCCTCGGCGACGGCGCGTGCTGCCCGGCGGGACAAATGACGCGCGATGGGCGCTGCCGCACGCCGACCCAGCCGCCGGCCTTCGTGCCGCTGTACCCGCCGCCGGCGCAGCTTCCGCCGCCGCCGGCTCAGACCCCGCTGCCGCAGCGCCCGCCCGCCGGGCAACCGGGGCCGAGCATCGTCCGGCCGCCGCCGGCGCCGCTCCGGCCCTCGAACGAGCGGGCGGTGCCCGGCACGACGCGGCCCCGGCCGGCGCCCGGCCGGCCGGCGGCCGAGCGCCCCGCCGGCCGTCCGGGCGAGGCCCGTCCGAGCCTTGCGCGGCCGCCACGCGAGGTCCGGCCCGCGCCGGCGCGGCCCAAGCCCCGGATCCAGCCCCAGGCTAGGCCTCAGGTGCGGCCCCAAGTCCGGCCCCAAGTCCGGCCCCAAGTCCGGCCCCAAGTCCGGCCCCAGGCCAAGCCACAGGCAAAGCCGAAGCCCACCACACCCCCGGGCGGCCGTCCGCCGCCCCGCCAATGAGGATCGCGATGAGGATGCCGCCCCGCTTGGTTCCGCGCGCGGTCGCGACCGCCGTCACCGTCGTCTTCGTCCTCGCGGCGGGATCCATGCCTGCCCGCGCCGAGGCGGCGGACCCGGAGCGCCCGCGGATCGAGGCGATCGTTAGGGACTATCTCGCGCGCCATCCCGAGGTGGTCGAGGCGATCGTGAAGGACTATCTGGCCCGCGACCCGCAGGTGCTGAAGGAGGCGCTCGAGGCGCTGCTGCGCAGCCGGCGCCAGGCGAGCGCGGACAAGGCGCCGGCGATCCGCAGCCAGGCCGCCGCATTGTTCGCCTCGCCGCACCAGGTGACGCTCGGCAACCCGCAGGGCGACGTCACCGTGGTCGAGTTCATGGATTACAATTGCGGCTACTGCAAACGGGCGCTCGCCGACATGCTGGCGCTGGTCGGCGGGGATCCGGGCGTCAAGTTCGTGCTCAAGGAGCTCCCGGTGCTCGGGCCGACCTCGCTGGAGGCGGCGCGGGTGGCGGTGGCGGTGCGCATGCAGGACCCGAGCGGCGAAAAATTCCTCGCTTTCCACCGCGCGCTGATGGCCGAGCGCGGGGTCTCGCGCGAGCGGGCGCTGGCGGCCGGCGCGACGGCGGGCCTCGACCGCGCGCGCCTCGAGCGCGACATGGCGAGCAGCGAGGCGGACGAGACGCTGGCGGAGGCGCGCCGGCTCGCCGCCGCGCTCGGCATCAACGGCACGCCGGGCTACGTGATCGGCACCGCGGTCATCCCCGGCGCGATCGGGCTCACCGCCCTCAAGGAGCGCGTGCGCGCGGCCCGCGCGGAGAGCCCCCGCTGAGCAAGCGCGGGCCGGCCGATCCGGCCCGTGCGGCGGCCAGGCGCGCACCGCGCCGCGTTTCCGGCGCCAAAGGTCGCGCGACCAGGATGTCGTGCAGAGCAGGCTCCCCTACCACCGGGACAGATGAAGTCGGCTCAAATATTTTGATTCAAGTCAGACACCGATCTGCAGCAAATCTTGCGTATTGATGAACTGCGATGGGGGCGAATGCCTTGAAGCCGGCGCCCAAGCGGGGGCGGTCCCATCGGACAGGGGAGGGGATCGTGAACGGTGTCGGCCATCAGGAGGATCACGCCAATCCCTTCTTCTCGGCGGTGACGGACGGCAATGCCTGGACCGCCGGTCAGCGCGCCGTGGCGCTCACGGCGCAGCTCGCGGAATGGTCGACCGTCGGCGATCTCACCTCGAAGGCCGCCGGTCGCCACTTCGCCAACATCTCGGCCACCCACGGCCAGCGCCTGCGCGCGACCTTCGACGCGCTGACGTCGCTGGTCGCCCAGGTGACCCGGCCCGGCAGTGCGCCGCACGCTTTGCTGCGCGACGCGCAGGACTACGCCACCGACCGGATGCAGCGCGCGGTGCTGCTCGCCGATTGCCTGCGCGAGCGCGGCGACAATTTCTTCGCCCACGAGGCGGCCGGCTGCCCGCCGGTGCTGATCTACGACTACGAGATCGCGGTGGACGGCCGCAAGCTGCCGCGCCCGTGCAACTACATGCTGCTGAAGATCCTGCCCCCGCAGGGCGTCGAGGTGTTCGACTGGAAGCGGCCCTACATGATCATCGACCCGCGCGCCGGCCACGGCGCCGGCATCGGCGGCTTCAAGGCGGACAGCCAGGTGGGCGTGGCGCTGAAGGGCGGCCATCCGGTCTATTTCACCGCCTTCTGGCGCGATCCCGAGCCCGGCCAGACCCTGGCCGACGTGGCGCGCGCCGAAGCGGCCTTCGTGCGGCACGTCCAGACGCAGCATCCGGACGCGCCGAAGCCGGTGGTGGTGGGCAATTGCCAGGGCGGCTGGGCGACCCTGGTGCTCGGCGCGTCCAACCCCGACATCACCGGCCCGCTGGTGCTGAACGGCGCGCCGGTGGAGACTTGGTCCGGCGACGTGGGCTCGAACCCCATGCGCTACAATGCCGGCCTCCTGGGCGGTCAGGTCCAGCCCATGTTCTGGTCGGATTATGGCGACGGCGTCTTCGACGGCGCCTGGCTGGTGCTCAATTTCGAGCTGCTCAATCCGGGCCGCACCTGGTTCCGCAAGTATTACGACCTGTTCGAGAAGGTGGACACCGAGCGCGGCCGCTTCCTCGATTTCGAGAAGTGGTGGAGCGGCTTCTTCCTGCTCAACGAGCCGGAGATCGTGTGGATCGTGCGCGAGCTGTTCGTCGGCAACAAGCTCGCCCGCAACGAGGCGCGCCTGGAGCACGGCCGGGTGCTGGACGTGAAGCAGATCCGCTCGCCGATCATCGTCTTCGCCAGCCACGGCGACAACATCACCCCGGTGAAGCAGGCCGTGAACTGGATCATGGACACCTATGCGGACGAGACCGAGATCAAGATCCGCGGCCAGCGCATCGTCTATATGGTGCACGACACCATCGGCCATCTCGGCATCTTCGTCTCCTCCTCCATCGCCAAGCGCGAGCACCAGGAGATGGCCTCGACGCTCAAGACCATCGAGGCGCTGGCGCCCGGCCTCTACGAGATGGTGATCGAGGATGAGGAGGAAGCGGCCGACAGTCAGGCCAAGCACTTCACCGTCTCGTTCGCCGAGCGCCGGATCGCCGATCTGCCCGGCTTCGCAGACGGCCGCCAGGACGAACTGCCGTTCGGCGCGGTGGAGCGCCTGTCCGAGCTGCAGGGCGAGCTCTACGACATCTTCCTGCGGCCCCTCGTGCAGGCGAGCGTGACGCGGGCAAGCGCCGAGCTCGGCCGCCAGCTTCACCCGCTGCGGCTGCAGCGGGCGATGCTCTCCTCGCGCAATCCGCTGCTCGCGGCGCTGCCCTCGAGCGCCGAGGCGACGGCGCAGAGCCGCAAGCCGGCGGCCGAGGACAATCCCTTCGTGCTGGCGGAAAAGCTGGTCGCCGACGCGATCGAGCAGTCGTTCGACATCATCCGCGACCTGCGCGACGCCTGGTACGAGGTGCTGTTCTTCAGCATCTACGCCACCCCCCAGATGCGCTGGTTCGGCCGCAACTTCAATTTCGAGCGCACCCGCAAGTCGAAGGAGGAGCTGGTCGCGCTTCCCGAGGTGCAGTCGGCGCTGCTGCACGTCTCCTCCGGCGGCTTCGTCGAGGCGGTGATCCGCATGCTGATCCTGCTTGCGGATGCGCGCGGCACGGTGCGGCGCGACCGGCTGGAGCGGTCCGCCCGCGTGCTGACGCGCGACGAGCCGTTCCGCTCCCTGAAGACCGCCCAGCGCGCCCAGATCATCCACGAGCAGAGCCTGATCGTGGAATATGCCGGCGCCGCGGCCATCGACACCCTGCCGGACCTGCTGCGCACGCCGGAGGAGCGGCACCGCGCGTGCGAGGTGGTGCAGTTCGTGCCCGGCGCTTTGGCGGACATGGAGCCGCGCACCCTCGCCATGCTCCAGCGCTTCCGCCAGGTGCTGGACCTGCCGCCGGCCACCCTGGACGTGCTGGACGACCCGCTGTCGACCCTCCCGGTGGCGGCGCAGTAGCGCCGCCACCCACGTTGCGCCCGCCGCCCCGCAGGACGGGGTGGCGGATCGCTTGCGGATGGCGCTTTGATGGTGCCGGACCGGGTTCGGGCCGTGCCGGGTTCAGGCGGTGTCGGGTTCAGGCGGTGTCGTCGGCGTAGATGCGCACGTAGCGCCCGTCGACCTCGACCCCGACGAAGCGCTGGTCGAACTCGATGCACAGGCGCTGCGCGGTCGCCACGATGGCGTCGGTGCTGTCGGTGCGGATGCGGGCGAGCAGGATCGGCCGCCGCCGCCCCTCATAGATCGCCTGCGCCTGCTGGACCGTGGCGGAGGGGAAGGTGCGCGCCAGCGTCAGGCAGAAGGCGTCCATGTCGGCTTCGGCGAGCGGGCGGCAGCCGGTGTTTGGCAGGTAGATCAGGTGCACCTGCTGGCCGACCGCATTTTCGAGATGGCGCACGGCGACGGCGTGCCCCTCGATCTCGAACGCGGCGGCCTCGCGGATCACGCGCTCCACATCGCGGGCGGTCTGGTCGAACACCTCTTCCAGCATGGCGCTGGCGCCGCGGCCGGCATCGATCAGCTGGCGGCAGCCCTCCAGATAGCCGAGCTTGCGGTCGGCGCTCCAGCCCGCGGGCGGCGACACCACGACGGCGCGCAGATTGGAGATGACATCGGCCATCTTGACGATGCGCCCGTCCTGGGATTTCGCCGCCATGGCGGCGATGCGGTGGCGCCGGCGCGCGTCCTTCGGCAGCGCCATGTCGTCGGAATTCTCGGTGACGATGCGCGCCACCCGGGCGCCGAACGCCTGCGCCACGTCCGCGGCGGAACGGGGCGTGTCCTCCACCACGTCGTGCAGCAGAGCGGCGATCAGCAGCTCGATGTCCGCCCCGTCGGTGGCGCGCGCCACCAGGTCCGCCACCTCGATGAGGTGGTTGACGTAGGGCTCCTGCGCCGCGCCCTTGCGACGCTGGTTGGCGTGCGCCTCGGCCGCGAAGGCCAAGGCGCGCGTCAGGTCGGTGACGGCGGCCATCAGCCGATCCGCATCTCGGGCACGTCCCCGTCGAAGATGAGCCGCGCGGAGGTCTGCGCCAGGATCTGCTCGACGCTCACGTCGGGCCCCCGCTCGCGCAGCTGCAGCCCTTCGTGGGTCGGCTCGATCACCGCGAGCTCGGTGACGATCAGGCTGACGCGGCGCATGGCGGTGAGCGGCAGCACGCATTCGGGCACGATCTTCGCCTCGCCCTTGGCCGAATGCACCATGGCCACCACCACGCGCTTGGCGCCGGCCACCAGGTCCATGGCGCCGCCCATGCCGGGCACCATCTTGCCGGGCACCGTCCAGTTGGCGAGGTAGCCGCGCTCGTCCACCTGCAGGCCGCCGAGCACCGTCATGTCGAGATGGCCGCCGCGGATGATGCCGAAGCTCATGGCGCTGTCGATGGCGGCGGCGCCGGGGACCGCGGTGACGAAGCCGCCGCCGGCGTCGGTGAGATGGGGGTCCTCCATGCCTTCCGGCGGCCGGGCGCCGAGCCCGATGACGCCGTTCTCGGCCTGGAAATAGACCCCGTAGTCGTGGGGAATGAAGTTCGCCACCATGCTCGGCAAGCCGATGCCGAGATTGACCAGCATGCCGGGCTTGATCTCCTGCGCCACGCGGCGGGCGATCACTTCCTTGGCGCTCATGCCCGCGCGCGGGCGTTCCGTCACTTTCGCATCCATCACGCGGCCCTCGCGAGCATGTGGTCGACGAGCACGCCCGGCGTCTTGACCGCGTCGGGCGAGATGACGCCGACCGGAACGATCATCTCCGGCTCCACGATCACGGTGCGCCCCGCCAGGGCCATGATCGGGTTGAAGTTGTGGGCGGTCAGCGAATACATGAGGTTGCCGGCATAGTCGGCCTGCTGGGCGGCGATCAGGGCGAAGTCGCCGTGGATCGGCAGCTCCACCAGATAGCGCTTGCCGCCGATCTCGAGAACCTGCTTGCCGTCCTCCACCGGCGTGCCGATGCCGGTGGCGGTGACCACCGCGCCGAGCCCGACGCCGGCGGCGCGGATGCGCTCCACCAGCGTGCCCTGGGGCACCAGCTCCACCTCCACCTCGCCGGCGATCATCTTCTTCTGGATCTCCGGGTTGAGGCCGATATGCGACATGATCGCGCGCGAGACGGCGCCGGCGCTGACCAGCTTGCCGATGCCGCGGCCGGGCATGGCGGCGTCGTTGGCCACCACGGTCAGGTTCTTCGCGCCGCGCGCCACCAGCGCGTCGATCATGCGCTCGGGCGTGCCCACGCCCATGAAGCCGCCGATGAGCAGGACGGAGCCGTCGGGTATGATCTCCGCCGCCTCCTCCGCTCGGATTGCCTTCCTCATGTTCCCCTCCTTCAGCTCGCCGCGTCCTGCCGGGCGGACAGCAATCGTTGGGCCGCGCGGGCGATGACGATTTCCTCGTTGGTCGGGATCACCATGATCCGCGCCCGGCTGAAATCGGTCGAGATCACCCGGGCGTTGCTGTCGTTGCGGTCATGGTCCAGTTCCAGGCCGATCCAGTCCAGCCCGTCGCAGATGCGGCGGCGGATCTTGCGCGAATTCTCGCCGATGCCGCCGCAGAAGACGAGGGCGTCGAGGCCGCCGAGCGCCGCGGCGAGGCCGCCCAGCTCGCGGCGGATGCGGAACACGAAATAATCGATCGCCTCGTTGGCCTCCGGCACGCCCGCGCCCTCCAGCACCCGCATGTCGTTGGAGATGCCCGACAGGCCGAGCAGGCCCGATTTGGTGTAAAAGATGTCGCGCACCTCGTCGATGGTGCGGCCCTCCTGCTGCACCATGTAGAAGATGACGCCGGGATCCACCTGGCCGCAGCGCGTGCCCATGGGCAGGCCGTCGAGGGCGGTGAAGCCCATGGTGGACGCCACCGAGCGCCCGCCGAGGATGCCGCACATGGAGGCGCCGTTGCCGAGATGCGCCACCACCACCCGCCCGGCATGGATCTGCGGCGCGATGCGCTTCAGCTCGCCCGAGATGTATTCGTAGCTGAGGCCGTGGAAGCCGTAGCGGCGGATGCCCCTGTCGTAATATTCGCGCGGCAGGGCGAACACATCGTTGGCCTTCGGGTGATGGCGGTGGAAGGCGGTGTCGAAGCAGGCCACCTGCAGGGCGTCGGGGAACGCGGCGCGCGCGGCCTCGATGCCGGCGATGTTGTGCGGCTGGTGGATCGGCGCGAACGGCGACAGGCGCCTGAGCTCCGCCAGGACCGGCTCGGTGACGACGATGGGCTCGGCGTGGAGCGGGCCGCCATGCACCACGCGATGGCCCACCACCGAGGCCTTGGCGTCCGCAAAGGCGGCGCGCAGCAGATCGAGCACGGTGGCGAGGGCGCCGATGTGGTCGGCGGCCTCATGCGGGGGAAGCTCGCGCTCCACCCGCGCCAGGGTGTCGCCGAGATCGGCCTTCAGCCGCGGCTGCCCGCCGATATTCTCCACCAGGCCGATGGCCATCTGCGCCGGCGCGGCGGAGATGTCGAACAGGCTGAACTTCAGCGACGACGAGCCGGCATTGAGGGTGAGCGCGACCGGCAGCGTCGTCATTGAGCGGCTTCCTTGGGGGCGGCTTCCTTCGGCGCGGCTTGCTTCGGCGCGGCGTCCCTGGAGCCGGCCTTCTCCGCGGCCATGCGCGCATGGTGGATCGCGGCCACCGCGCAGGAGGCGAGGCGCGCCTTGGCGCTGTCGGCCCGCGAGGTGAGGATGATCGGCACCTTGGCGCCCATCACCAGGCCCGCGCCCTCGGCGTGGGAGACATAGGTCAGCTGTTTGGCCACCATGTTGCCGGCGTCGAGGTTCGGCACCACCAGCACCTGGGCGTGGCCGGCCACCGGCGAGGTGATGCCCTTGGTGCGGGCGGCGGCGACGTCGATGGCGTTGTCCATGGCGAGCGGGCCGTCCACCAGGCCGCCGGTGATCTGGCCGCGCTCGGCCATCTTCGAGAGCAGCGCCGCGTCCACCGAGGAGGCGATCTGCGGGTTCACCGTCTCCACCGCCGACAGCACGCCCACCTTCGGCTGGGCGATGCCGAGCGAGATGGCGAGGTCGATGGCGTTCTGGACGATGTCGATCTTGGTCGAAAGGTCGGGCTGGATGTTGATGGCGGCGTCCGTCACCAGCAGCGGGTGGGGCAGGCCCGGCACGTCCATGACGAAGATGTGGGTGAAGCGACGCCCGCTGCGCAGGCCGTTCTCCTTGCGCAAAGCGGCGTGCAGCAGCTCGTCGGTGTGCAGGTGGCCCTTCATCACCGCGCTGGCGCGGTGCTGGGCGACCAGGTCCACCGCGGTGTTGGCGGCGGCGGCATGATCGCCGACGTCGATGATCTCGATGCCCTCGAGGCTCTCCTCGCACTCTTTGGCGGCGGCCGCGATCTTGTCGCGCGCGCCGATCAGGATCGGCGTGATGAGGCCGTGGCGCGCCGCCAAGAGGGCGCCGCCGAGGGAGTTCGGCTCCTCCGGCGCCACCACCGCCACGGTGAGCGGCGGCAGGGCCTCGGCCCGGGCCACCAGCGCGTCGAAGTGACGGTGGCGCTGCACCAGCAGGCCGGGAATGTCCTGCTCCTCGTATTCGATCTTGGCCCGCGGCGCGGTCACCACCGCCTCGCCGCGCAGCAGCAGCTCTTCCGGCGCCTCGCGGTAGACCGTGGTGGCCAGCACCACGTCGCCGTCGCCGCGCTTTTCGGTGATGCGCACCCGCACCACGAGGTCGTCCCCCGCCTTCGCCTGGCCGAGGAATTCGAGCGTCTGCGCGCGGTAGCGCGTGCCGGCGCCGGGCAGGATGTTGCCGAGCACCGCCGAGATCAGCGAGCCGACCCACATGGCCGGGGCGGTGACCTCGTCGTGCTTGCCGTCCCGGTTGAGATCGTAGCCCGGCAGATGCAGCGGATTGTGGTTGCCGGAGGCGGTGGCGAACACGAAGAGGTCGTCGGCGGTGCAGACGCGGCGCAGCTCCGCGCCGTCGCCGACCTGGAGTTCATCGAACGTCCTGTTCTCGCGCTTCATGCACAGGCAGCCTTCTGTGTCGGCCGCCCGGGGGGCGGCGGCTGGAGGATGATCACGGCCGGCGGACCTCCGGCGCGCGGCGGCAGGTCAGCCGATGATGCTGTAGCCGCCGTCGATCTGGTGGACGCCGCCGGTGACGTTGGCGGCCTCCCGGCTCGCCAGGAAGGCGGCGAAGGCGCCGACGTCCTCGATCGAGGCCAGCAGGTGGGTCGGCGCGCGCTCGGCGGCGGCGGTCAAGAGGTCGTCGAAATGGCCGATGCCGGAGGCCGCGCGCGTCTTGAGCGGGCCGGGGGACAGGGCATGGACCGAGATCCGCTTCTCCCCCAGCTCGGCGGCGGCGTAGCGCACCACCGATTCCAGCGCCGCCTTCACCGGACCCATGACGTTGTAGTGCTCGACCACCTTCTCGGCGCCGTAGAAGGAGACCGTCATGCAGGTGCCGCCCTCGCGCATCAGCGGCACGGCAAGGCGGATCATGCGCAGGAAGGAATGGACCGAGACGTCCATCGCCTTGGCGAAGCCCTCGGCCGAGCAGTCGATCACCCGGCCGTGCAGATCCTCCTTCGGGCAGAAGGCGATGGAGTGCAGCACGGTGTCGAGCCGCCCCCATCGGGCGGCGATCTGATCGAACACCGCCTCGAGCTCGCCGGGCACGCTCACGTCGAGCGGCAGGACGAGGCTCGCGCCGATCGATTCGGCGAGCGGGCGCACATGGCTCTCCGCACGCCCGTTGAGATAAGTGATGGCGAGGTCCGCCCCCTGATCGCGCAGGGCCTTGGCGCAGCCCCAGGCGATGGACTGGTCATTGGCGACGCCGACCACGAGCGCCTTGTGATCGTGAAGAGCGAACATGTGCCCCCGGCAGTCCGTTTGGTCCAGTCCGTTTGGTCCAGCTCGTTTCGTCTTGGATGCACGCCCCACGCGACAAATCGGTCCCGCGTCACCCCGCCGACGGCGGGTCCGCCGGCCAAGCGAACTCAAGCGATGCGTCCGCCTGTCCGGATGGCGCGCCGGGAAGATCCGACCTCAATGCTAGGCGTGCATCGCATATGTTTCGCGAAATATTTATGTCCGAAATATTATTGATCCGCGTCAAGCAGCGCAGTCTTCTTGCTTGCGCCAAGTCTTGCTCGGAAGTGCCGGCCGCATCCGCGCGCGGCCGCCGTGCCTCGCCCCCGCGGCGGGAGCAGCGCGCCCCGCGCGCCGGAAACGGGCGGGGCCGACCGGCGGCCGAGCCAGGCGGAGGTCGCCAAAGCGGACGATGTCCCTGCGCATCGGCATCGGGCCGCGACCTGATACGGAACTTTGCCGGCACCCACGCGGCTGACGGATCGAGTGCCCCGATCCAACGCGCGGAGCGCAGCCCATGCCGACCCACGCCACGCTCCCGCTGATCATCCAGCGGCCGCCCACGTTTGGACCGGGCGCCGCAATGAAGCCGCGAAGGAGGCGGTGCAGAATCGCGCCAATTCGGTCGCCATGGGCCGGCGGGCAGCTGGCCGGACGTGTTCGATTACATCGAGATGTTCTACAACCCCACCCGCAAGCACGCACGCAACGGGATGCTGTCGCCCATCGAGTTCGAACGGCAGCACAAAGCCAAAGCCGGGGCGGCTAGAAAACGCGGGGCGGTTCAGCCCTCCACCCACCGACTCACCAAATCCCGCCAAAATCCGCTGGCGTCCGCCGACGCATACTTCCCAAAGACACAAAAGCCCCGCGAATGGCGGGGCTAAGATCTTGAAAAGAATGGCGCTCCCAAGGGATGGGGTTTTCCTGATCTAGTTCAAAGCGTTGACGATGGTTTTGGGCCGAATGAGGCCATTGATATTCCATCGTTTTCCGCCTCGCTCCCCAAGCGCACGAGGTGTGCGCGATGAGCGATTTCCCCGAGATGATGGGTGCGGTTGCGCTGCGGCTCCGTGGAGAGCCGAACGCGCGTTTGTCTACCGAGATGGATTGGCGGTACGGCACCAACGGCAGCTTGTCGGTCAAGATCGGAGGTCCCCACAAGGGCACTTGGTTCGACAATGAGGCAGACAAAGGCGGTGGCGTCCTCGATTTCATCGCGCATTGCATCGCGGGCGGTAGAGAGGCTGCTCTTCAATGGCTGCGCCAGGAGTTCCCCGACTTCGCGGGCCGCCCCGAGATGCCCAGCGCGGGCAAGCGCATCGTCGCCACGTATCCCTATCACGACGAGACGGGGACGCTGCTTTTCGAGGTGGTGCGCTTCGAGCCGAAGGAGTTCCGCCAGCGCCGGCCGGACGGGCACGGCGGCCACCTGTGGAACCTGAAGGGGGTTCGCCTCGCACCCTATCATCTTCCCGAGGTGCTGGAGGCCATTGCACAGGAGCGCACCGTCTTCATTGTCGAGGGCGAGAAGGACGTTGACCGGCTCGGAGCGCTGAACATCCCGGCCACGTGCAACGCTGCTGGCGCCGGAAAGTGGCGCGACGAGTTCGCCGGCCATTTCGCCGGGGCCGATGTGGTCATCATCCCCGATAATGACGACGCCGGCCGGGACCACGCCGACAAGGTGGCACGGTCGCTCTCGCCTGTTGCGGCGCGCGTGCGCGTGCTCTCGCTCGCGAACCTCCCGCGCAAAGGCGATGTGTCGGACTGGCTTGATGCTGGCGGCACGGCCGACGAACTGCACCGCCTTGCGGAAGAAGCGCCGCCCTGGAAGCCGAGCGTCGCCACGCGCCTGCCGGCGGTCTGGTGGGGCGATGAGGACAAGCAGCCGGCGCTCTCCTGGCTCGTGAAGGGATTGCTGATCGATGGCGGCCTTTCGACCGTCTACGGCCCGCCCGGCACGTCGAAGACGTTCCTCGTGCTGGACCTCGCCTTGCACGTCGCCCATGGCCGCGCCTGGTTTGGTCGGCGCGTCGTGGCGGGCGGCGTGGTCTACGTGTCGGGTGAGGGCGGCTCCGGCATGCGCCAGCGCATGAAGGCGTGGCGCCAGGAGCGGGCAGGGGAGGCGGGGCGCCCGTTCGTCCTCGTGCCCTCTTCAGTCAACCTGTTCGACGATGAGGACGGCGTCGAGACGCTCATTGCGGACGTGAAGCAGCATGCCGGCCTCATGTGCGAGCCGCTGCGCCTGGTGGTGCTGGACACCCTCTCGCGCATGATCGGATCAGGCGACGAGGACAAGGCGCGAGACATCAATCTCGTCGTGCAGCGGGCCGAGCGCATGCAGCGCGAACTCGGCTGCCACGTCCTCGTGGTGCACCACTCCGGAAAGGACCGCGAGCGCGGCGCGCGGGGCTCGAATGCCCTGCTGGGCGCCGTCGACGCGGCCATCGAGATATCCCGTCATGAGACGGGATTGTGTGAAGGCAAGATCGCGAAGGTGAAGGACGGCGGGGACATCGCGCCTTTCACGTACGAGCTGCGGCCATCGGTTCTCGGCGTCGATGAGGAGGGTGACGACATCACCTCCTGCGTCGTGTCGCCAGCGGATGCGAGCCCCGGTGAGACGAAGGGACTGTCCAAGCTCACCAACTCCGAGCGGATTGCGCGAGAGGCGTTGGCCGAGGCGATCGATGAGCAGGGCGAAGAGATGGCGGGCAGTCATGCCCCGGCATCCACCCGCGGCGTGCGCATCGATACGTGGCGGGAGTACGCCTACAGGCGAGGGCTCGGCGACACACCGGACGCGAAGAAGAAGGCGTTCCAGCGTGCGCGGGAGAGCCTCAAAGCCAAGGGCATTGTCGGCATCTGGGAGCCCTTCGCATGGATCATCCGATGAAACGGGACACCAATGTCCCGGCGGGACAGTCCCGATTGTCCCGGTGGGAGCGGGACACGGGACATCCCCCTAAGGGGGGTGTCCCGTGTCCCGACACCAGCCTCACCGCCGCCTTGTCGAGCCTCGCCGGCCGGGTGCGCCGGCTGGCCCCGTCGCACCGCGACCCCGAGGCATTCCACGAGGAGAAGTCGGCCATCGAAGCCGAATTGCGGGGGCTCGCAAAGGTACTCCGATGCCCACCTCAATACGGGCAGTCGTAGTGCGACGTTCTTTTAGAGGGGAACAATTTTAGACCTAAAATCAGGGGCTTGAGAAAGGCTTGAGCATGCCGGAAACGCATGGCTCCGACCTCTTCGGCGGGGGCGGGAAGCCGCCGGAGACTATGTCGAAGAAGGGCTTCGCCGAGCTGATCGGCGTCTCGCCGGGGCGGGTGTCGCAGCTTATCGCCGCCGGCCTCCCGGTGGAGCCGAACGGGCGGATCAACATCGAGCGCGGCCGGGCGTGGGTGGCCGCGAACGTCGACCCGAACCGTCGCCGCGCGTCCCTCGACGAGGACCGCCGG
This sequence comes from Xanthobacter luteus, assembly GCF_040049235.1. Lineage (NCBI taxonomy): Bacteria > Pseudomonadati > Pseudomonadota > Alphaproteobacteria > Hyphomicrobiales > Xanthobacteraceae > Xanthobacter > Xanthobacter luteus. The sequence continues at coordinate 1,566,166 of NZ_JBDZDO010000001.1, read as the reverse complement.
CCGGCGCCGCTCTCGCCCCGCGCCGCGAAGGAGGAATCCGAGGCGGAGATCGCCCGCCTCAAGGCCGAGCGCATGGGCGGCCAGCTCATCGACCGGCGGGCGACGCTGCGCACCGTCGAGACCCGCGCCCGCGCCGAGCGCGACGCCTGGATCGGATGGGTGCACCGCGCCGCCCCGGACCTCGCCCGCCTCACGGGGGCGGACCTCGCCGCCGTGGTGCCCCTGCTGGATCGCCTCGTGCGCGAGCAGCTCTCGCGCCTCGCCGATCTGCCGCTCGGAGACATCGACCATGGATGACCTCGCGGACCTCACCGCCGCGCTCGTGGATGCCGCCTGGCGCGCGGGCCTCAAGCCCGAACTCCAGCTCACCGTGACCGAGTGGGCGGATCGGCACCGCATCCTGCCCGGCATGAACGCCGAGCCCGGACCCTGGCGCACCGGCCGCGTGCCCTATCTAGGCGAGGTGATGGACTGCCTTTCGACCGCCTCGCCGATGGAACGGGTGGTGCTCATGAAGGGGGCGCAGACCGGCGGGACCGAAGCCGGCCTCAACGCCATCGGCTACTGGATCGCCCATGCGCCGGGCCTAATCCTCGCTGTGTGGCCGAGCATCGACATGGTGCGGCGGAACTCGCGCACGCGCATCGAGCCCTTGATCGAGGGCACGCCGGCCCTGAAGGACAAGATCGCGCCCGCCCGCGCGAAGGACCCCGGCAACACGGTCGGCATGAAGGAGTTTCCCGGCGGCGCCCTGGTGATGACCGGCGCGAACTCGGCCACCGGCCTGCGCTCGACGCCGGCGCGCTACCTGGTGCTCGACGAGGTGGACGCCTTCCCGGCCGACGCGGACGGCGAGGGCGACCCGGTGGCGCTCGCGATCCAGCGCACCGTGACCTTTCGCGGCCGGCGCAAGATCTTCCTCATCTCGACGCCCACCGAGGCGGGCCTCTCCCGCATCGAGAAGGCCTATGCGGAGAGTGACCGGCGCCGGTTCTTTGTGCCGTGCCCCCATTGCGGCACGCCTCAGGTGCTCGCCTGGCGCGGCGTGACATGGCCGCAGGGCGAGCCGCGCAGGGCCTTCTATGCCTGTGAGACGTGCGGGGGCGTGATCGAGGAGGCGGATAAGCCGGCGCTACTGGCGGCCGGCGAGTGGCGCGCGACCGCCGAGGGCGACGGGCTGACCGCCGGCTTCCACCTCTCGGCGCTCTATTCGCCTTTCGAGAGCTGGGGCGAGATCGCGGCCGACTTCCTCGCCGCCAAGAACGACCCGCTGCGGTTGAAGGCCTGGACCAACCTGAAGCTTGGCGAGCCCTTCGAGGACCGCGACGACGCGGCCATCGAGGCGGCGGGCTTCCTCTCCCGCCTCGAAGATTGGGGCCACGAACTGCCGGAGCCGGTGGCGGTCATCACCGCCGGGGTGGACGTGCAGGGCGACCGCCTGGAGCTTGAAATAGTCGGTTGGGGGCCGGGCGAGGAATCATGGTCGCTCGAATACACGGTGCTGTGGGGCAACCCGGCCGAGCCGGAGGTGTGGCGCGCGCTCGACGCTGAGCTGCTGCGGACCTTCCCGCATCGGATGATGGGCGCCGTACCCATCCGCGCCGTCGCCATCGATTCGGGCGGCCACCACACGCAAACCGTCTATCGCTTCGCCCGCGACCGCGGCGGCCGGCGGGTGTGGGCCATCAAGGGCCGCGCCGGTCCCGGCCTTCCGGTGTGGCCGAAGCGCCCGCCCAAGCCGAAGGACCGGGCGAAGCTGCTGACGCCCTTCATCGTCGGCGTGGACGCGGCGAAAGAGGCGATCACCAATCGCCTGCGCCTCGCCGCACCAGGCCCCGGCTACTGCCATTTCCCGGTGGGGAGGGACCTGGATTACTTCCGCCAGCTCGGCGCCGAGCGGCTCATGAAGACCTGGCGACGCGGCGTGCCAATTCGGGAATGGCGGAAAGACCCAGGCGTCAGGAATGAGGCCCTGGATTGCCGAGTGTATGCTTATGCTGCGATGCAGGCAATAGGCCAGCGTCTCGCAATAACAATGCGGGGGGAGCGAGCCATTTCGAATGAAGCGGAACCAAGCTCGCGCCAAAAGCCGAGCGAAGTCATCCGCTCGCGATGGCTTGAAACATAGGCCTCTCGACACGGCTTCCAATCTCGGCAACCATGGCGCGAGTCGGGGTGGGGACTAGTAGAATGGCAACTCAATTTGACCTGTTTCGAATTTCTGTTGTGGCAACGCGCAGACCCTCTCTATTCGCAACTGTAGAAGAAAAAGATTCCTATATGGAGAAAATTTTTTCCCAAAACTGGCAATTTGAGCACCGAAAAACAACGTTTGATTACGTTTATATAAAAAATTCTCATCAACGTATAATAGCGCGAATTGGAAGGGCGAGATTAATTGAGTATCACTCTGCTCCAGAGCGCGGATTCGAACGCGAGCAAATGCCTGCATGGCAAGCGTCAACTTTAGTAATAGATCCAACAGATCATGCAGATGGACATAAGTTAGGATTTGAAGTTAATCCCCAAATTGGAAATGGATTCAGCATACTTAAATCTATGATACGACATATTAACAATTTGATAGATTCTCCGTTTGAGTTGGAGATTAATCCCATCAATAATCCTGGAACATTTTTCAGTTTTGTCGAAAAATCGGAATCGCCAATTTCGTACCTGTCAATTACGTTCACGCCTCCAAACGGACTTTGGACCGCCGGTTCGAGCGCAAGGGAAGAAGTCAAGCAAATTGTCAATAATACCGGAGCCACAAAAGTCAAGACGACGGTATCAAACCCAAATGGCCTTGATACATCTTCTAATGGTCTCAAGGATGCTGTTGATTATGCAGAGTCAGGTAGCGGAAGTATTAAAGCTAGAACGGTAAGTGGAACTAAATATAATTCAGACGCCAGTCAGAAATCGGCGATTGTTTCTGGCGAGTCTGCTGAGGTTCATCAAAATGTGATGATAAATCCGCAGCAAGCCCTGGGGCAAAACTGATGTGGATGAGATGGGGGCTAATAACGTGGTTTGTGATCGCGGTTGCGGTCACAGTTCAGGCGCCTAGCCTTCTTAGTGATCGCAATGAATTTCTAAGGAATTTCGTGAATCATGAGTTCTTGAATTTTATGGGCGTTCTAGTCACTATTACACTTGCCTCCTCGGCAAATTTATTTGTATCTCTGCATCGTTTGGAGGCAAATTTTGGCAAAGACAGCCTCAAAGAAACTCGAAAAGATGTTAAAGACGCTTCTTTTTTTCTTATATATCTCCTGTTGATATCTCTGGTGGTAGTCGTCGCAAAGCCGCTCATGCCAGCAACGGATTTTGCAACTTGCGCAGTTAATTCGTTCGCAATTGGTTGCATTCTTATGGCGGCATTTGCGTTATTTGACATAACAGATGCGGCATTTGAAATTGCGCCGCTTCTTGGAAAAAATCACAACAATAACGATCAGTGATCGGATTTTCTCTTAAATCTAACTCCTGATCCGCCACCATTTTCAGGGATGAATTCGACTCCGGCGGCTTCAAGTGCCGACCGCATTGAGGTCATCGTCGCGTTAATAGGGTCTCGGCGGCCGGCTTCGAAGTCCGATATCGTTCGGACCGCCACACCTGCATGGCGAGATAGATCTTCCCTAGACCAATCAATCAGGGCCCGAGCTGCCCGGCATTGCGCTGGTGTGAGCGACATCTTGCAATGTTGCCTGTTTTAGGTATACTTCAAATCGGCAATCTCGCCTGATTTCGGCTTATATCACAGGAGCACGCGCATGGGCACCCATGTCCGCGAACGGGAAAGGCATGTCCGTGAGTTCGTGATGGTCGATCAATCGCGCTTGCGCGAACGCATCGAGGCGACCATCGAGGCCATGATCGCCATGCTCGATGAACTGGAGGGCGATCCGGACCTTGAGCCGGACACGGACGAGGAGCCCGGCGCCGACGATGAACCGAGCCTCGCGGCGCTTGAGCCCAGCGGCATCGCCTATTCCTGGCCGCGCGGCCTGAAGACGCCCGGCTGGGGCTGGTACGCGCCCCTCGGCAATGCCTCCCAAGAGCATTGGGCGCAGGGCGACACCCACCACGGCGCCGACCTCGAAGAAGAGCATGACGGCATCGAGCCCGACGCCGACGAAGAGCCGGCCCTCGGGTGGGCCGATGGGGAAGTGCAGGCCGAAAGGTACGCGCCGACGATGGGTCAGCCTTGACGGCTTCAATGAACGCTGCGATATCTGTTACTGAACGTAGCAGATATGGAAGTTGGAAGCCCATGGACACGCTCCCCAATCACCTCATCGCTTGCCGGTTCTTCGATCCGCGCGAGCAGTCCATCCTCACGGGGGTCGAGCAGTCCCGCCAGCGTGTCATCCGTGCGCGCGTGGCGCTGCCGTTCGAGAACGCCGAGCCGATCATCATGGAGCGCAAGCGCATGATGGGCTGGAGCGACATTATGCGCTGGGCGATCCTCGGCGAGGTGTCCGGCATGGGCATCGGCCTGGAGGAGTCGGCCTACTTTGCCAGCTCGAAGCGGTTTGATGACCTCATACCCTTCGACTTCCGCCGCCCCGAGGGCGGGCACCTCTTCGCGGTTTGCCAGCCGGTGCGCGGCAATCCGGAGAGCTTCGCCAATGTGACCACGTTCGGCGGCACCAACCAATATCCCGGCGGCGTCGGGACCGCCTTTTTCGGGCTCGACTTCTCCGACTTGCAGGCGCGCGTGCTCCAGCGCCTGGACACGCTCTGAGGCCACCATGGCGCGCCTCTTCGCCCGCATCCTAAGCGCGCTGGCGCCCGCCCGCCGCTCCTATGACGGCGCCGGGGGCGGCCGGCGCTGGCGCGGCTTCAACGACATGCCCAACCAGCTCGCCGCCCAGCTCGCGGCGCGCGGCCCGGTGGGCAAGCGTGCCCGCGCTTTGGTGGCGAACAACCCGCTGGCGGCCTCCGGCGCCGAGGCGTGGGTGTCGGCCCTCGTGGGCACCGGCATCAAGCCGCAGTCCACCCACCCCGACGAGACCACGCGCACGCGCCTCAACGCCGCCTTCGAGCGCTGGACGGACGACGCCGACGCCGAGGGGCTCGGCGACTTCTACGCCATGCAGGCGCTCGCGGCCCGCCGCCTGGTGGTGGACGGCGAGGCGTTCGGCGCGCTGACGTACGACGCGCGCGGCGCGCTGCAGGTCCGCCTGATCGACGCCGAGCAGGTCGACGCCTCGCTGCACCGCGAGCTGGCGAACGGGGTGCGCATCATCGCCGGCATCGAGTTCGACGCGGCGGGCCGCCGGCTGGCCTACCACGTGTTCCGCGAGCGGCCGGGCCTGCCGCTGGGCACCAGCTTCGAGACGGTGCGCGTCCCCGCCGCCGACGTGCAACACGTCTTCCGCATGGACGTGCCCGGCCAGGTGCGCGGGCTCTCGTGGTTCGCGCCGGTGCTGTTGCGCCTCGCGGACTATGACGCGGCCTCCGATGCCCAGCTCGTGCGCCAGAAGGTGGCGGCGCTGCTGACCGGCTTCATCATCGACCCCAACGCCGAGCCGGCGGGCTTCGGTGGGCAGCCGGACAGCTCCGGCAACCTCGAAGGCGGCATGGAGCCCGGCGCGCTGAAGGTGCTGCATCCGGGGCAGGACATCCGCTTTTCCGACCCCGCGAGCGTCGGCGCCGAGGTGATCGAGTTCCTCAAGATCACCGCGCGCGAGATCGCGGCCGGCCTCGGCGTCCCCTACGAGACGCTCACCGGCGACCTCTCCGGCACCAATTATTCGTCGATCCGCGCCGGCCTGGTGGCCTTCCGCCGCCGTGTCGAGGCGCTCCAGCACAACGTGCTCGTCTATCAGATCTGCCGCCCGGTCTGGCGCCGGTTCGTCACCGCAGAGGTGCTTTCGGGCCGCCTCCCGGCGCCGGGCTTCGAGCGCGACCCCGAGCCCTATCTCGCCGCCCGCTGGATCACCCCGCGCCAGGAGTGGGTGGACCCGGCGAAGGACAGCCAGGCCGAGATTGCCGCCATCGGCGCCGGCCTCATGAGCCGCCGGCAGGCGGTGGCGGCGCGCGGCTACGACCTTGAGGCGCTCGACGCCGAGATCGCCGCCGACAATGCCCGCGCCGCAGCCCTCGGCCTGACCTTCCAGGCGGCCCCCTCGGCCGAGGTGGACCCCGAGCCGGAGACTGCCGCATGAACGCGCCTGCCGACATCGTCACCCGCCGGGCGCCGCTCGCGGCCACGAGCTGGAATGCCGAAGAGCGCACCCTTGAGGTGACGTTCTCCACCGGCGCCGAGGTGGAGCGCTTCGACGCGCGCGGCGCCTATGCCGAGCGCCTCAACCTTGCTCAGGACTGGACGGCCTTCATCGGCGCCCCGGTCCTGAACAGCCACCGCCGGGGCGACCTGACCGACGTGCTGGGCTCCGTCCAAAAGGCTTGGACGGTCGGCGGGAACCGAGAGGCCCGCGCCGTCATCAAGTTGTCCCGGCGGGGGGATGTTGAGCCCATCATTCAGGACATCCTCGACGGCCACCTGCGCGGGGTGTCCGTCGGCTACGTCGTTAACGCGTGGAGCGAGAGCACGGAAGGCGGACGGCGCGTGAAGACCGCGACCCGCTGGACCCCCGTCGAACTCTCCATCGTCCCCATTCCCGCCGACCGCCAGGCCACCATTCGAGGTGAGACCATGACGGCCCCCACCCCTGCGACCGCCGACCCGGCGGCCGCGACCCCGCCCGCCGCGGCGGCCCCCACCCCCACGGCGTCCGCGGAACGGGCCGCCGTCAATGCGGAGATCCGCTCCATCGCCGCCGTTGCGGGACTGGATCAAGCGTGGATCGACGGTCAGATCGACGCCGCCGCCACCACCGACGCGGCCCGCGCCGCCGCTTTCGAGGCCCTGCGCTCGCGCTCGGCCCCGGCCGGGCAACTGCGCACCACCACCATCAGCATCGGCGTCGACCACACCGACCCGGCCCTGCGGGCGGCGGCCATCGGCGAGGCGCTCTATACCCGCGCCACGCCGGGGCATACGCCTTCCGAGGCGGCGCGCGCCTATGTGGGCCTCTCCATCCCGGAGATCGCCCGCGACTGCCTGCGGGCGCGCGGCGTGTCCGTGACCGGCCTCGGCGCCGCCGAGGTGGTGACGCGCGCGCTGCATTCGACCTCGGACTTCGTGCTCGCGCTCGCCGATACCCAGGGCCGCGTGCTGGCGACCGCCTACCGCGCCGCTGCCTCCGGCCTGAAGCCGGTGGCACGGCAGGTGACGCTGCCGGACTTCCGCAAGCGCACGTTCCTGCGCACCTCGGGCATCTCCGACCTGGAGAAGGTGAACGAGGCCGGGGAGTTCAAGCGCGGCACCTTCGGCGAGGCGGGCGAATCCGTCAGCCTGGAGACCTTCGGCAAGGTGTTCGGCATCACGCGCCAGGCGCTCGTGAACGACGACACCGGGGCGCTCTCCGACGTGCCCCGCAAGTTCGGCGACGCTGCCGCCCGCTTCGAGGCGGCCCAGCTCGCGAAGCTGCTGGTGAAGGCGGCCGGCGCCGGCCCGACGATGGCGGACGGGAAGACCCTCTTCCACGCCGACCACCACAACCTGGCGGGCGCCGGAGCGGCCATCGACGTGACCAGCCTCGGCACTGCCCGCTTCACCATGCGCGGGCAGACGGACGACGCCGGCCAGCTCATCAGCGTGGTGCCCAAGGCCCTCGTGGTCGGTCCGGCGAAGGAGACCGAGGCGCAGCTGATCACGGCGGCCACCACGCCGATCGAGCCGAGCGAGGTGAACCCCTTCGTCGGCGCCCTGGCGGTGCACGTCGAGCCGCGCCTCGCCGGCAATGCCTGGTACGTCGTCGACCCCCTGGTCGACGGCCTGATCTACGCCCATCTCGCCAGCGAGCCCGGCCCCCAGCTGGAGAGCCGCGCCGGCTTCGACGTGGACGGCATCGAGACCCGCATCCGGCTCGACTTCGGGTGCGCCTTCATCGACTGGCGCGGCTGGTACCGCAACCCGGGGAACTGACATGGCAGAGGACGCCGCCACCCTCGAAGCACAGCTCGCCGAGCTTCGCGCGGCGCGGGCGCGCGGCGTCCGCAAGGTGCAGTACTCGGACGGCCGCGCGCACGAATACGGCTCGCTCGATGAGCTGGGCCGCGTGATCACCGATCTGGAGCGGCGCCTTGCCGCTCTCACACGGGCACCGGTTCGCACGGTGCTCATCCACTCTTCCAAGGGCGTTTGACGAATTCGGCGTGGGCATCCTTGAGGGCCGGCGGCTGGCCCAACAACGACAAGTTCGCCTCCCTTCCCACGCCGAGTTGCATATCGGGGCCAAGGCGAACGAAGCCGCATAGATTTGAAGGTTGGACAACGGCCATGGCGAAGACGCGGACCCTGCCCCCCAATCTTTCGCCGCGCGGCATCTGCCGCGTGGAAGCGGCGGCCTATGTGGGCGTCTCGCCGACCAAGTTCGACGAGATGGTGAACGACCATCGGATGCCGCCGCCGAAGCGCATCGACGCCCGCAAGGTGTGGGACGTGCGTGCGCTCGACCGCGCATTCGACGGCCTGCCCGACGAGGGGCCGACCGACGATGAGACGTGGGACGACATCGATGCCGCGTAGCACGCCGCCCTATGTGGAGACCTGGCGGGATCGGTGCGGCCTTCTGCGGGTCTATTTCCGGCGCGGGAAGGGACCACGCACCAAGCTGCCGGACCAGATCGGCTCCGAGGCTTTCAACATCGCCTATGCCGCGTGCCTTGCTGGCGAGCCAGTGCCCGGCATGCGCCAGAAGCGCCAGCCAGCCAAGCCGGGGACCTTCGAGGCGTTGATCATCTCCTACATGCACAGCACTGCATTCCGCAGCCTGAGGGCGACGTCGCGCGCGGGCTATGTATCGCGCCTTGAGGCGATCCGCCTTGCCCACGGCAAGCGCACCGTTGCCGGCCTCACGCGCGACCGCGTCATGAAGATCCTTGACCCACTCGCGGAAAAGCCGGGCGCCGCGCTCGACACCCTGAAGAAGCTGCGCATCCTCGTGCGGCACGCCATCGTTCTCGGGTGGCTGCGGCACGATCCTACGCTCGGCATAAAGCGGCCGAAGACGAAGGAGATTTCGGCCTGGAAAGAGGGGGAGATTGCGACCTTCGAGAAGCGGTGGCCAGTGGGCACCAAGCAGCGGCTCGGCTTCGCCCTCATGCTCTACACCGGGCAGCGACGCTCCGACGTGCACCGCATGACGTGGGCGGACATCTCCCGCGAGTTCGTCGACGTGGTGCAACAGAAGACCGGCTGCAAGCTGCGCATTCCCGTTCATGCGCACCTTCGCGCGGTGCTGGACGTGGCACCGAGGGAGCATGTGACCATCCTCAACACCGAGTTCGGCAAGCCCTTCACGGTCGACGGCTTCAGCCAGTGGATGCGCGACGCGATCCGAGCGGCGGGCCTGCCGCTTGAGTGCCAGCCCCATGGTCTGCGCAAGGCGGCGGGGCGCCGGCTCGCCGAGGCGGGGTGCACGGCGCACGAGATCATGGCGGTGCTCGGCCATTCCACCCTGGCCGAGGCCGAGCGCTACACGCGCGCGGCCGATCAGGTGCGGCTCGCGAGCAGCGCCTTCGAGAAGCTTCAAGGTCAAAGGGAGAACAATAAGCCCCAAACCAAACCGGAAAAGTTTGGGGAAACCCTCTCAGAACGAGGGAAAATCAAATGATTAGCTTCGCGGGTGGCGCTCCCAAGGGGAATCGAACCCCTGTTTTCGCCGTGAGAGGGCGACGTCCTAGACCGCTAGACGATGGGAGCATCTCGCGGAAGGCGGTCTTCATAGCGGCGAATGGGGGCGACTTCAAGCCTTGCGCCTGCGTGGAGCGCGTGATTTCCCCCACTTGCTCCGCCGCGGGCAGGGCCACCTTGCCCCGGCGCCCCATGCTCCCGGGTCGCCGCCCTCCGAAGCCGCCATGCGCCGGCGCCTCGGCGGCTGGCGCCTGCCCGGCGGCCTCAGGGGCGCCCCGCCGGCGGGCGCGCTGCCGGCCGCAGGTCAGGCCGGGGAGGGGCGGTGGCCGAAGATGGCGCTGCCGATCCGCACATGGGTCGCACCCTGGAGGATGGCGGCCTCGAAATCCGCGCTCATGCCCATGGAGAGCCCCGCGAGGCCGTTGCGCGCCGCGATCTCGGCGAGCAGGGCGAAGTGCGGCGCCGCCACCGCGTCGACGGGGGGGATGCACATGAGGCCGGAAATCTCCAGGGCGAAGTCGTCCCGGCAGCGGGCGAGGAAGGCGTCCGCCGCCTCCGGCAGAACCCCGGCCTTCTGCGGCTCGGCGCCGGTGTTCACCTGCACGAACAGCTGCGGCCGCCGGCCGAGGCGCGCCATCTCCTCGGCCAGCGCGGCGGCGATCTTGGGGCGGTCCACGGTGTGGATGGCGTCGAACGTCTCCACCGCCTCGCGCGCCTTGTTGGACTGCAACGGACCGATGAGGTGAACCCGCACGTCCGGGTGGTCCGCGCGCAGCTGCGGCCACTTGGCCCGCGCCTCCTGCACCCGGTTCTCGCCGAACACGCGCTGGCCCGCCGCGAGCACCGGGGCGATGTCGCCGGCGGGGAAGGTCTTGGAGACCGCCACCAGGCACACCTGCGCCGGGTCGCGCCCGGCGAGGCGGCAGGCGTCGGCGATCTGCCGGCGCACCGCTTCGAGCCGCGCGGCGCTGGTCGCCGCAAGCGGTGCGTGGGCGTCACTACCGGGGTCCGTCATGGCCGTCCTCTCCTGCACCACGGCGTGATGGACCGATCTCCCCAATGGATCAAGAAGGGGTTAGAAGGATTCGGTCCGCGCCGAAGCGCCGCGGGCGGGGAGGCGGTCCGGTCGATGGGCGGGGGAAGGCAGCGCGCCGCTTTGGCAACGCACGAACGCCGCACGAGCATTCGCCTGCGCATCCTTGCGCTCATCTGCCTCGCCGCCGTGCCGCTCTCGGCCGAGCGCATCCTGTCGCTGCTCACCGACCGCCAGAACCAGATCGCCGCCGCCGAGGACACGGTGCGCGACTTGGCGCAGCGCGCGGCCCTCGCCCAGCAGGAGGGCCTCGCCTCGGCCAAGGCGGTGCTCGACGTGGTCTCGCGCCAGAGCACGATGCTGCTCGCCAACCCGGCGGCCTGCAGCGCGCACCTTGCCGCCCTGGTGCAGGAGGTGGTCGGCATCCAGGGCCTCGAGATCGCTTTGCCGGACGGGCGGGTGGCGTGCGCCAGCACGCCGGCCGCCGTCGGCGTGAACATTTCCGACCGGCGCTGGATGACGGCGGCGCTCGCCTCCCAGGACATGGTGATGAGCGAGCTCACCATCTCCCGCCTCACCGGCCGCAACGCGCTGTTCCTGGCGCGCGCCGAGCGCGACGCGACGGGCGAGCCGGTGGCGGTGGGCATGGCGAGCATCGACCTGCAGTGGTTCTCGCGCATCGCCGCCCGCGCCGCGGCGGGCTCCGGCACGGTGGTGAACGTGATCGGCAGCGACGGGGCGGTGATCGCGCGCTACCCGATCGGCCCCGACCTCGTCGGCCGGCGCTTTCCGGATCATCCGCTCACCCGCGCCGTGGCGGCGGACGAGGAGGGGGTGGTGCGCCTGCCGGGCTATGACGGGCGCGACCGCATCTTCGCCTTCATGCGCTTCGAGGGCACCAACGTGCACATCGCGGTGGGCGTCGACGCCGACCGCATAGTCAAGCCCGTCGACCAGAAGATCCTCGCCACCGCGGTCGCCCATCTGGTGGCGCTGGCCTGCTTCCTGGCGCTCGCCTGGTTCGCCGCCGAGCGGCTCATCATCGCCCCCATCGAGCGGCTCACCCGCGCGGTCAAGGCGGTGGGCCAGGAGGAGGCCGAGACCGTCGACGACGTGGGCGTCACCGAGTTCGAGCCGCTGGTGGAGGCGGTCGACCAGATGGCGCGTCGCCTCTCGGAGCGCAACCGGGAGCTGCGCGGCCTCAATGACAGGCTCACGGCGCTGGCGCGCACCGACGGCCTCACCGAGCTCGCCAACCGGCGCACCTTCGACGTGCAGTTCTCCCAGGACTGGGTGGCGGCGCGCGAGGCGGGCGCGCCGCTCACCTTGGTGATGGCGGACGTGGACAGCTTCAAGGCGTTCAACGACACCTACGGACACCTCGCCGGAGACGATGCGCTGCGGGCGGTGGCCCGCACCTTCGCCGCCGCGGTGACCGGCTCGGGCTATTTCGTCGGCCGCTACGGCGGCGAGGAGTTCGTGATCCTCCTCCCCGGGGTGGAGGTGGAGCACGGCATCGCTTTGGCCGAGGAGGTGCGGGCCATGGTCGCGGCGCTCGGGATCGAGAACCGCCAGTCGGCGGCGCGGCGCCTCACCATCAGCCTCGGCGTCGCCAGCGTGATACCCAATGGCAGCGGTCCCGACGCGCTGGTGGCGAGCGCCGACGCTGCCCTTTACGAGGCCAAGCGGCGCGGCCGCAATTGCGTGGTGGCGGCCGGCGGCTGAGCCCGCCTCACAGGCGCCGCACCGCGCGCAGCGCGGCGCCGGCGGCGGCGATGCGCGCCAGCGCCGGGCCGAGCGGCTCGCGCGCCACCGCCATGTGGAAGGCGTTGGCGTGGAGCAGGGTGTCCGGCGCCTCGACGAACGCCACGTGGCCGGGCCAGAACAGGAGGTCGCCGCGCCGGAACGGGCCCTCGGGCGCGACCGGCGCCCCCAGCGCCGCCTCCTGCATGTCGCTGTCGCGCGGGGCGGCGATGCCGCAGGCCTCGAGCGCGGTCTGCACCAGGCCGGAGCAGTCGAGGCCGAGGCTGGAGCGCCCGCCCCACAGATAGGGGGTGCCGAGGAAGCGGGCCGCCACCGCGACCGGCTCGCTCTCGCTCTGGTCCAGGCCGGCGAGGTGCCCGGCGAACAGGAAGCCGTCGCCGGTGGACAGGAAGCGGCCGCGCTCGCCGGTGACGGTGACGCGGCTGCCGAACGGCAGCGCGCCGAGGGGCGGCAGCTTGATGTCGGGCCCCGGAAACAGGAAGGTGCGCAGGGCCGTCACCTTGTGGGTCGGCGCCGGCTCGAGCGGAAGCAGCGCCTGCGAGGGCATGTAGCCCACATAGCCGTCGGCGAGCAGCTGCACCCAGGACCAGCCTTCGGCGTCCGCCTCCAGCACGCGCACCGCCTCGCCGTGGAGCGCCTCGGTGTCGAGCGGGGCGTCGGCCGCCGGCTGGCGCCGCAGCGGCGCCGTGGGCGCCGCCACGCGCCGCAGCTCCCCCTCCACGTAGCGCGGCGCCGGAACCTGCCCGCGCAACCCCTCCCAGGCGAGGTCCGGGCGCGCGGCCGTGATGCGCGGGTCGAGGCCGGGGGGAAAGCGCGGCGGGCTCATCTCGTCGCGCCGTAGCGCTCGGCGATCAGGGTGTCCAGGGCGCGGATGGTCTGCGCCTCGCCGCCCTCGGGCCGGCCCGGCCGGGTGGAGGGGTTCCAGGCGAACAGATCGAGGTGCAGCCAGGAACCGGCGGGGGCGGCGAACTTCTCCAGGAACAAGGCGGCGGTGATGGCGCCCGCGAGCCCCCCGGACGAGACGTTGCTGGTGTCCGCCACCTTCGAGTCGAGCATGGCGGCGTAGGGCTTCCACAAAGGCAGGCGCCACAAGGGATCGGCCTCGGCCTGGGCATGGCGCGCGAGGTCGGCGGCGAGCGCCTCGTCATGGGTGAAGGCGGCCGGCAGCTGCGGGCCGAGCGCCACCCGCGCGGCGCCGGTGAGGGTGGCGAAGTCGATCAGCAGGTCGGGCTCCTCCTCGCAGGCGAGGGTGAGCGCATCGGCGAGCACCAGCCGGCCCTCGGCGTCGGTGTTGCCGATCTCCACCGTCAGCCCCTTGCGGCTCGCCAGCACGTCGCCCGGCCGGAAGGCTGAGCCGGAGATGGAATTCTCGACCGCCGGGATCAGCACCTTGAGGCGCACCCTGGCGCGGCGGGCCAGCAGCAGGTGGGCGAGCCCCAGGGCGCAGGCCGCCCCGCCCATGTCCTTCTTCATCAGCAGCATGGCCGAGGAGGGCTTGATGTCGAGCCCGCCGGTGTCGAAGGCCACGCCCTTGCCCACCAGGGTCACCTTGGGCAGGCCCGCCTCGCCCGCGGTGAGCTCGATCAGGCGCGGGGCCGAAGCCGAGGCCCGCCCCACCGCGTGGATCATGGGCAAGTTCTGCGCCAAAAGCTCCTCGCCCCGGATCACCCGCACCCGCGCGCCGTGCGCGGCGGCGAGCGCCCGCGCGGCGGCCTCGATCTCGGCCGGGCCGAGGTCGTTGGCAGGGGTGTTGACGAGGTCGCGCACCAGCTCCACCGCGGCGATGGTGCGCGACAGGCCGTCGGCGTCCACGCCCGGCGGGAGGGCGAGGCGCACGCCCCGCTCCGTTGCCTTGCGATAGCGCGTGAAGCGGTAGGCGCCGAGCGCGAAGCCGAGCGCCGCAAGGCGCGGGTTCTCGAGCGCGCCTTCGAGCCGGTAGGTGCCGGCGGGCAGGATCGCGGGCAGGACGCCGAGCGCGAACGGGTCGCCGCCCTCGGCCAGGCCGAACAGCACCCCGGCCAGCGTCCCGTCGGCGTCCGGCACCAGCAGGTGCTTGCCGGCGGCGGCCTCGAAGCCGGCGCTCCGCGCGAACCGCCGCGCCGGCTCGGGCAGGGAGGCTTCGGCAAAGCCCGTCTTGGTGACGCACCAGATGGGCCGGCTCTCGGCCGGCGCGCTCACGATCACTTCACGCATGTCATTGCTCCTCGCCTTGCGGGGTAGCATGCCGGCGCGCCGTTGGAGAAGCGCCTCAGGCGCCGAGCATCAGGCTGGAATAGGGATGGAGCAGCAGCCCCGCGCCGGCGAGCGCCACCGCATAGGGCAGGCTCGTCTCCATGGCCGGGGCGCCGGGCACGCCCGCCGCGTGGCGCTGGAGCCGCATGGCGAAGCCGAGCGACAGCGCGCCGCCGATGAGCCCCGCGAGCAGCGCGAACAGCGGCAGCTGCAACGGGTCGAGCCACAGCACGAGGGCGCCGGCGAACTTGGCATCGCCCGCGCCGACGAGGTCCTGGGCGAAGAGCGAGAAGCCGAGCGCCGTCACCGCGCCCGCCACCAGCAGGCGCAGGGACAGGTCGGGCATGGGGGAGACCAGCACCATGGCGGCGAACCCCGCCACCAGCGCCGCCACCAGGAGGTTCGGGATCACCCGGCGGGCAATGTCGGTGCCGATGGCCGCGCACAGGACGGCCGGATAGAGGCCGAGGAGGATGATTTCCTGGAGCACGGAGGCCGACACAAGCGCGCCCTAGTTGCCGGCGATGGCGGCGGTCGCCTTCAGCCGCGACAACGTGCTCGCCACCTGCGCTAGCACGGTGACGATGGCGATGGAGAGGCCGGCGGCGATCAGCCCGTATTCCAGGGCGGTCGAGCCGTGCTCCTCCCGAATGAAGCGGGTGAGGAGAAGCTTCATTGGGTCTGATCCGGTTGTCGGGATCGCGACGGGATCGCCGCGACGGGGCAACGCTAGGGTGCGCCCGTTGCGGGGAAGTAAAGCGGTTCTACCAAAATACCGTCCACAAGCTGGGCTCTGCGGTAAGGGTTAACGGTCCGTCTTGCCGCCCGGGCAGCCCTGCCGTCCGGGCAGTCCTGCCGCCCGGGCCCGAGTTCCGGTGCCGGCTCCGGCCCGCCTTGCGCCCGGCCGGCCGCTCGCTTGTTGCGCGCCGCGATTGGCACTAGAAGGGGACCGCCGGTCCGCGATCCGGTGCCGCGCCAGGCGGCCGAGACCCGCCCATCGGATCGTTCATGCCCGACACGCTTTGCCCGTTCGAGAAGATCGCCTTCGTGGCGAGCGCGACGCCGGAGGCGGAGATCGCCCGCCTCAAGCTGTCCGAGCAGTACGGCGCCGTGGACCAGGACGAGGCGGACGTGATCGTCGCGCTCGGCGGCGACGGCCTCATGCTCCAGGTGCTGCACCGCTTCCGCGACCGCGACGTGCCGATCTACGGCATGAACCGCGGCACCGTCGGCTTCCTTCTCAACACCTACCGCGAAGACGGGCTGCGCGGGCGCCTTGCCAAGGCGAGCCGGGTGAAGATCCATCCTTTGATCATGGAGGCGGTGGACGCCGCCGGCGGTCGCCACCGGGCCCCCGCGTTCAATGAGGTCTCGCTGCTGCGCCAGACCTACCAGGCGGCGAAGCTGCGCGTCTCCATCGACGGTCGGGTGCGGCTCGAAGAGCTGATCTGCGACGGCATCATCGTCGCCACGCCGGCGGGCTCGACCGCCTACAACCTCTCCGCCCACGGCCCTATCCTGCCCCTGGGCACGCCGCTTCTGGCGCTCACGCCCATCTCGCCCTTCCGGCCGCGGCGCTGGCGCGGCGCGCTGGTGCCCGATCATGCCCGCATCGACATCGCCGTGCTCGAGGCGGAGAAGCGCCAGGTGAGCGCGGTTGCGGATCACCAGGAGGTGCGCGACATCATCGCCGTCTCCGCGCGGCTCGACCGCAATTCCTCGGTGGACATGCTGTTCGATCCCGATCACGGCCTCGAAGAGCGTATCCTGCGTGAGCAGTTCGTTTATTAGCAGCGAGCTTCCCGGAACGACATGGTCTTCTCGTCAGTCACCTTCCTCTATTATTTCCTGCCTGCATTCTTGCTGTGCTACTTCCTCGCGCGGGGCACACGCGTGCGGAACTTCATCCTGCTCGTCTTCTCGCTGGTCTTCTATGCCTGGGGCGGGCTCGGCAATGTCGCCGTGCTGGCGGTCTCGATCGTCGCCAACTATCTCCTGGCGCTGATGATCGACGCGCGCTCGGAACGCTGGCGCCTGAGGGCGCTAGGCCTTGCGGTGGCGTTCAATCTCGCGGGCCTCATCGTCTTCAAATATGCCGGCTTCCTGGCGCAGAACCTCAACCTGCTGCTTGCGCCGGCGGGCCTTGCGCTGCCCGTGGTGCACCTGGATCTGCCGCTCGGCATCTCCTTCTTCACCTTCCACGCCATCTCCTACCTGGTCGACGTCTACCGCCGCCGGGTGCGCGCCAACGCCCGCTTCGAAGAGATCGCGGTCTACATCACCATGTTCCCGCAGCTGGTGGCGGGACCGATCGTGCGCTACTCCACCATCAACCGGCGCATCGCCGCCCGGCGCACGACGCTCGGCCGCGTCTCGGCCGGCCTGCGCATCTTCGTCATCGGCCTCAGCTGGAAGGTGCTGATCGCCGACGAGGTGGCCCCCGTGGTCGCGGCCGTGTTCGATTCCCAGACCGGGATGGCGCCCAACCTGTTCGAGGCGTGGCTCGGCCTCCTCGCCTATGCGCTGCAGATCTATTTCGACTTCGGCGGCTATTCCAACATGGCCATCGGCCTTGCGCTCGCCATGGGCCTGAAGTTCCCGCGCAACTTCAATCTGCCCTACGGCTCGCTGTCCATCACCGACTTCTGGCGCCGCTGGCACATGAGCCTGTCGAGCTGGTTCCGCGACTATCTCTACATCCCGCTCGGCGGTAACCGGCGCGGCCACCTGCGCACGGCCGTGAATCTGTGGACCGTCTTCCTTTTGTGCGGCCTGTGGCACGGGGCGAGCTGGAACTTCGTGATCTGGGGCATCCACCACGGCACCTTCCTGGTGCTGGAGCGCACCCGCTTCGGCGCGATTCTCGCCCAGGCGCCGCGGATCGTCTCCCATGCCTATATGCTGCTGGTGGTGCTGACCGGCTGGGTCTGGTTCCGCGCCGACGACCTGCCGCGCGCCGGCGGCCTGTTTGCGGGTCTCGTCGGATTGAACGGGGCGGGCAAGATTTCGGCTGGCGTGGTCACCACGCTGCAGATGAGCACCATCGTGGTCATGATCCTCGGCTGGCCGCTCGCCATGTTCGGCTGGCCGCGGCCGGGTGGCCGGCGCCTGCCCGAGCAGCTGCGCCTCGCCATCTACGGCGCCGCCGACACGGCGCTGATGGCGGTGCTGTTCGTGCTGTGCGTGATCTCGGTGGGAGCGGCCGCCTATAGCCCCTTCCTCTATTTCCGGTTCTAGGGAGGTCCGTGCCATGCCGCTCCTGATGGCTCTCCGGCGCTACTGGGCGATCGTTTTCTTCGCCGTGCTGACGCTGCCGACCATCGGCTTCCTGACGCCCGATTTGCCGGCGCCCATGCGCACGGTAATCGCCCCCGAGGCGCATTGGTGGACCCGGGCGACCGAGCGGCTCGATCCCTACATCAACAACGTCTTCGGCTTCCGCGGCGCGGTGCTCGCCGCCCATGGCACCTACGAGAAGTGGATCGGCGGCAGCGGCAGCGACCGGGTGATCACCGGCGAGGGCGGCGCGCTGTTCCTCAACGAGCAACAGGCGCTGGAGCAGTCCATCGGCCAATTGGTGCGGCCGCAGAAGGTGGAGATGGTGGCGGATGTGGCCGCGCGCCTCGACGCCGAGATGCGCGCCCTGGGCGGCCGCTTCCTCTTCATGGTCCCGCCCAACGGCCACACCGCGAACTTCGACCTGCTGCCGGGCTATGCCCGCCATCACAAGCGCACGCCCACCGAATACGACCTCATCGCCGAGGCGCTGACGAAGCGCGGCATCCCGTTCGTGGACTTGCGCCCACTGCTCGAGGCCGGCAAGGCGGGCGGGCCGGTCTACTACATCCTCGATACGCATTGGAACCAGCGCGGTGCGCTGATCGGCTTCAACGCGGCGATGGCGGCAGTGGGCCGGCCGGACCTGGAGATCGCGGAGGCTGACGCCATCGGTACCCCCCGGCCGCGCCTCCAGGGCGACCTCCTGCGCATGAAGGGCGTGACCAAGTCCGACACGCCGGACGTCCTCTATCCGCCGAAGTCGCCTTACGCCGCGGCGACGGACGGCCTCAAGCCGATCACCGACATGGTGAGGGAGAGTTCCTCACGCGATACCGGCGAGAGCACGAAGGGCCAGGACCCGTTCGTCTCGCACGCGTTCGAGACCGGCCATGACGGCCCGCGGATCATGGTGATAGGCGACAGCTTCACCCAGTATTTCTGGGACGGCTACCTTGCCGCCCGCGCCTCCGCCTTTCTGTGGATGCACCACCGCCTGTGCCGCTTCGACATGGACGCGATCCGGCGCTTCAAGCCGGACATCCTGATCTACGCGCCCACCGAGCGATTCCTGCCCTGTGGAGGCCCGCCCGGCGCGCAGTGATGCGCCTCCGGCCCGCTCGCGCTCACTCCGCCGCGCGCTTCGCCCTGAGCGCGTCCACCATGCCGGGCAGGCTGGCGCGGGTCGGGCGATCGCGCTCCATCAGGTGCTCGATGGCAGAGTAATCGAGGTAGCCGCAGCGCGCGAGCGACTGCGCGCGGGCGGCGTCGAAGCGCCCGTCGACGATCGCCGCGTCGTCCATATAGACGCCGATCACCTCGCCGATGACCATGTATTGGTCGGCCGGCCGGCCGTCGCGGCCCTTAAGCTGGATCGTGTCCACATAAACGCATTCGAGCGCCGCCGGCGCGGCGGCGACGCGCGGCGGCTTCACGAGGCGCGAAGGCGCCTTGGCAAGGCCTGCGAGGTCAAATTCGCTCACATCGTGCGGCACGGCCGCCGAGGACACGTTCACCTCGTCGATCAGGCCGGCCACGGCGAGCGAGCATACGAACTCGCCGGTGGCCTCGATGTTGGCCACCGAATGCTTGCGGGAGGTGGAGGAGAACATCACCAGCGCCGGATCGTCGGCGATCATGTTGAAGAAGGAATAGGGCGCAAGGTTCGCGACCCCCTCGCGCGAGAGGCTGGAGATCCAGCCGATCGGCCGCGGCGCGACGATCGCCTTCAGCGGCGAGTGGGGCAGGCCGTGATCGTTCTTGGCGGGCTCGTAGAACATGGGGAGGGGCCTCGGCGCGGGGGAGGTTGCCGCGGGGCGGCATGCGTCGCCCGCCGCAGATCGGTCGGCCGATCCTAGAGCGCGATCCGGGCGATTTGAATCACTTTGCTCGGTTTATCGCCGCTCGCTGCGACGAACGCAGTGTCCCGGCGCCGCGCTCGGACTTCACGATGCCTTGAGATTTGCCGCGACGGCCTCGGTGAGGCTGGGCAGCATCTCGCGGAGCTTGTCGCGCAGCACCTTGCCGCGGTCGCTCTTGGGCAGGGCCTCGGCGAGGTAGATCTTCTTCGGCACCTTCGGCATGGGCAGGCGGGCGCGCAGGTAGGCGGCGATGTCCTCGCCGGTGACCTCGGGGGTCTTGGGGACCACCACGCACACCACCTCCTCGCCGTAGATCGGGTCCGGCACGCCGAGCGCCGCGCCTTCCAGCACCAGGTCGCTCGCCATGAGGATGTTGTCGATCTCCACGGGCGCGATGTTCATGCCGCCGCGGATGATGAGGTCCTTGGTGCGCCCGGTGACGGTGATGAAGCCTTCGGCGTCGCGCACCGCCAGGTCGCCGGTCTTGATCCTGAGGCCGCGCACCGGCTCGATGGTGCCGTCCTCGCGCAGGGTGCCGAGCGCGGTCTGCGGGCCGCCGATGGTCACCTCGCCCTCGACGCCGGGCGGGCATTCTTTGCCCTCCGGATCGACGATGGCGAACTCCTGGTGCCTGGCGGGCAGGCCCACCGTGCCGAGCTTGGCCTTGTAATGGCGGTTGCCGCAGATCCAGCCGGCTTCCGACATGCCGTAGAGCTGCAGCAGGGTGATGCCGTACATGGCCTCGAACTTGCGCCACTGCTCCGCGCTCAGCGGCGCGGTGGAGCAGGTCATGAGGCGCAAGGTGGGGATGTCGTCCGCCGTGTAGCCGAGCGGCTTGTTCAGCAGCATGTTGAGCACGGTGGGCACGCCGGCCGAGAAGGTGATGCCGTATTTCTGGATCCACTCGAAGAAGCGCGAGTGGGAGAAGCGCTTGGCGATGTGGAGCGTGGTGCCCTTCTGAAGGAACGGCATGAGGCTCAGCACCTGGGCCGAGTTCCAGCCGAAGGAGCGGTATTCCAGCGTCCTGTCGTCCTCGGTGAGGCCGAGCATGTCGAGGGTGGACAGACCGCTCAGCCAATAGGCGGCGTGGTCGTAGACCACCGCCTTCGGCCGGTCGGTGGTGCCGGACGTGCAGAAGATGCCGGCCATGTCGGTGGGACCGTAGCCTGCGGGCAGCTTCGCCGGGTCGGCGCGTGGGGGCAGGCTGGCGAAGAATTCGTCGCCCGGATCGGCGGCGCCGTCCTTGCGCCACGCGCCGAAGCGGAGGGTCGGGCCGTCGCCGACGATGGCGCCGTAATCGAGGCCGTTCTGATAGAGCACCGCCTTGGGCTTCAGCAGCGCGGCGAAGTCGCCGATATAGGCATTGTTGAGCTCGATGTTCAGCGGGCACACCACGGCGCCGATGCGCCAGATGCCCAGCCACAGGACAAGCTTCTCCAGGCATTCGTCGGAGAGCAGGAGCACCTTGTCGCCGGTGCCGACGCCGGCCTCCACCAGACGGGCGCCGATCCGGTCCGCGAGCTCGGCGAGCGCGCCGAAGGTGATCTGCGTGTCCTGGTCGAGATCGACGATGGCGACCTTGTCCGGGTCGCGGTCGCGGTAGCGCGCCAAGAGCTCGGGCACGCTCGCGAAGGGGATGTCCAGCTGGTGACCGCTGAAGATGTCGTGCATTGGAACCTCCCCCATCCGATGTCTCGTTCTACGCGCGATCCTCGGACGGGGGCCGGGCTCTGCGGCCGGCCCCCGTCCGATGCCTCAGTGGCCGGTCTTGGCGAGCAGCTCGGTCCAGCCGTGCATGCGGCCCTGGACCTTGGTGATCTGGTCGCGCGAGAGGAAGTCCTCGAGCTTCACCTTGCTCACCGGATACTGCGGACGCAGGAAGTCCTCCTCGTAGCCGTAGGGCACGGTGGCATCGATGCCCATGCCGCCCTCGTAGGAGGTGTTGGTGGCGGTCCATTCCTTGTCGCCCGCGGTCATGCGCTCGGCCGGCATGAAGGTCTGGCCGCGTCCGCCGGGGGTGGGGTTGAGGATGTCGGTGCGCGGGTTCACCCGGGTGGTGATGCACCACATGATCTCGTCCATGGAGTAGATGTTGGTGTCCTCGCTGACCGCGATGGCCACCCGCATGCCTTGGGAGGTGGAGAGCAGCGCCGAGAGGAAGTTGCGCTGCCAGCCCTCCTCGATGCGGTTGCGCTTCTTCACCTGGATGATCACGCCGCCCCAGTCGGTCATGCAGTAGGGGATGTTCACGTCCTGCACGATGCCCGGCTGCATGCGATTGCACAGCTCGAACATGGCTGCTTCACGGATCGAGGTGTCGATGTTGTGCTCGTCCAGCGTATGGGCGCCCAGCGCGAAGACGATCGGCTTCGACTCCGGCTTGCGGGTGGTGATGCCGGTCACATGGAAGGTGGGGGCGCGGTAGGCCTTGCCCATGTAGCCGGCCCATTCCGGGTGGAAGTGGTGGCGGCCCTGGGTCTGGTCGGCCTCCGCCTCGGCGGTCTCGAAGCGCTTGTCGCGCGGGTCGATGTAGCCCTCGATGACGATCTCGGCGTCGGCGAGCGCATAGGCATCCACCGTGCGGGCCTTCACGAGACGCACCGGGAAGCCCTGCGCCGCGCCGGCGACGCCGATCTCGTCGCAGCCATAGGGCAGGATCACATAGTCGAACGCGGCGCCGGCGAGCAGGGTGCAGGCGGCGGGCACGCCGAAGCAGAAGGTGAGCGGCACGCGCTCATGCTTGCGGTAGGCCTCGCTGACCACCTGCCACATGTGCGAGCCGGGCGAGATCTGGAACGTGCCCACATTGCCCCAGCGAAAATTCATGCGGTTGTAGCCGAGGTCCGTGCCGCCGCCGAACGCCGCGCCGGTGACGCAGCGGATGCCCGAGCCGATGGTCATCTCGCTCTCGAGGTCGGTGTGGCGGATGGGCACGAGGAACGGGTTCACGTCGTCGGGATTCTCGATCACCACCTCCTGGCAGGGGGCGTCGGCCTGGGCGATCTCCACCGGCGGCAGCGGGTGGGAGAGGGCATGAGCGAGCTTTCGGGTGCGCTCCTTGTCGGAGGCCCAGCCGAACATCTTGTTCACGGCGTTGATGTCGCCGAACAGGTTGGTGAGCAGGCGGTGGTTGGGCTTGCCCTTCACGTTGTTGAAGAGCACCGGGCAGGCGCCGTCCATGAGCTTCTGGAGGCCGGTCAGCTCGAGGTCCGGATTGACCTCTTTGTCGGTGACCACGAGGTCGCCCTGCTGCTCGAGCCACGCGAGGGTGGCGCGCAGGTCCAGCAGGTGCCGATTGGGGTGGTTCTGGAAGTTGCCGTCCTCGCCGGACGGCTTGTGGGCGATGGTCATGAGCGGCTCCTGGCTGTTTTGGTAATTTAGCGCGTATTTACGCGTACTCGTAGCGCGGCTTTACGACTCTAGTGAACGCTTCTGGTCGCGCGCGGGGATTGAAATTTCTTCATGGTCCAATGAGATAAAGTGCAATCCAGGTAATTTGGTGTGTCAAGGCGCCACTCTGGCCATCCTAGACAGCATGAAACGCATTGAGGCCTCGGCTGGACCTAAGCTAGATTTAGGTATAGGTATGCGATAAATATAATTTACCAATGGGAAGGCAAGGATGGCAGCGGTGCGAATGGGGCTTCAGGTCGTCGCCGGCACCGGCGGACCGGACGCGCAGGACGCGGTCCGGATCGCCGGGCTGAGCTTTCGCCTGATGGATCGGCAGAAGCGCCAGCTGCAGATCCTCGATCATGTGGACCTGGCCCTCAAGGAGGCCGAGTTCGTCTCCATCGTCGGTCCCTCCGGCTGCGGCAAGAGCACCCTTCTGAACTTCATCGCCGGCCTCACGCCGGTGCAGAGCGGTTCCGTGGAGGTGTTCGGGACCCCGCCGGGCGCCGAGGGCGCGCCCATCGGCTACGTGTTCCAGCAGCACGCGCTGCTGCCCTGGCGCAACGTGCTTCAGAACACCGTCATCAGCCTCGAGGTGAAGGGTGTCGGCAAGGCCGAGCGCGAGCAGCGCGCCCGCGAGATGCTGGGGGTGATGGGGCTCGACGGCTTCGAGGACCATTTCCCGCGCGAGATTTCCGGCGGCATGCGCCAGCGCGTCTCGCTCGCCCGCACGCTGGTCGACAATCCGCGCCTCATCCTCATGGACGAGCCGTTCGGCGCCCTCGACGCGCAGACCAAGCTGCTGATCCAGGAGATGTTCCTCAAATACTGGGAGGAGCACAGGAAGAGCGTGCTCTTCATCACCCACGATCTGGCCGAGGCCATCGCGCTGGCCGACCGGGTGCTGGTGATGAGCTCGCGGCCCGGCCGCATCCTCGCCGAGTACGAGGTGGGCATCCCGCGCCCGCGCACCCTCGACCAGGTGCGCCACATGGCGCGCTTCACCGAGCTGCACGACGCCATCTGGGAGGATCTGCGCGGCGAGGCGCTCAAGGCCATGCAGGGGAGGGCCTGATGGATCAGGACACCGCGCGTCAGGTGACCATCGTCAAGGTGGTGCTGCTGATCGTCATCATCGGCGGCTGGGAGCTGTCGGCCCGCTA
This sequence comes from Xanthobacter luteus, assembly GCF_040049235.1. Taxonomy (NCBI): domain Bacteria; kingdom Pseudomonadati; phylum Pseudomonadota; class Alphaproteobacteria; order Hyphomicrobiales; family Xanthobacteraceae; genus Xanthobacter; species Xanthobacter luteus. Next base: position 1,541,728 of record NZ_JBDZDO010000001.1, on the reverse strand, counting down.
CGGCCTCATTCCCGTCTTCTGGACCTCCAGCCCGTCCTTGATCGCCACCGCCTTCTGGGAATCCCTGAAGGAGAACGAGATCACCTACCACACCTACATCACCATGCAGGAGGCGCTCGCGGGCCTCGCCGCCGGCGCGGTGGTGGGCATCATGCTCGGCCTCGTGCTGGGGGTGAGCCGGGTGCTCGGGGCGGCGCTGGAGCCGTTCGTGATCGCCATGAACAGCCTGCCGCGCGTCGCGCTCGCTCCGCTCATCGTGATGTTCGTGGGCATCGGCTTCGCCTCGAAATTCCTGCTCGCCTTCTCCCTCGTGGTGGTGCCGATCATGCTCAACACCTATGAGGGCATCAAGGCGGCCGACCCGCAGCTGATCAACATGATGCGGGTGATCCACGCCAAGCGCTTCCAGGTGTTCTTCAAGGTGCTGCTGCCCAATTGCGTGCCGTGGATCTTCTCGGCGCTCAGGGTGTCGATCTCCTTCGCCATCATCGGCGCCATCGTCGGCGAGTTCATCTCCGCCCGCGCCGGCATCGGCTACATGATCGACAGCGCCGCCGGGGCCTTCGACACCACCGGCATGATCATGCCGCTCATCGTGCTGATGGTCCTCGCCTTCAGCATCGACCGCGCATTCGTCGCCACCTCAAATCGTCTGCTTCGGTGGCGCGACGAGGGCCTGACCTAGGGCCATGCTTCAAGCAAAACCAACTTCTCGAGGGAAAACGCCATGATTGGAGAACACACCCGGCGCCGCTTCGCCGCCACGGCCATCGTCGCGCTCGGCCTGGCCTTGGCCGCGCCGGCATCCGCCCAGCAGACGCCGCTCAATATCGGCATCTCGGTGAAGTCCATCTTCGGCCTGCCGCTGGTGGTGGCGCGCGACGAGGGCTTCTTCAAGGACGAGGGCCTCAACGTCACGCTCGAATACTTCGCCGGCGGCCCGCCGGCCACCGCGGCCCTGATGGGCGGCTCGCTCCAGTTCCTCAACGGGGCGCTGGAGAACAACGTGAAGACGGCGAAGGCCAACCAGCCGATCGTCACGATCATGAACATCCAGTCGAACTATGCCGGCGCGATCATCATGCGCAAGGACATCGCCGACAAGCTCGGGCGGGCACCCAAGGTCGAGGACTTGAAGGGCCTTCGGATCGGCACGCTCTCGCGCGGCGGCTTCACCGACGTGTCCACCCGCTACATCCTCAAGACCGCCGGCATCGAGCCGGAGAAGGACGCGGTCCTGGTGCCGATCCGCGGCGCCGACCGCCAGCTCGCCGCCGGCAAGGCGGGCGAGATCGACGCCGCCATGGTGACCGAGCCGTGGGGGCCGATCGCGGTCGAAGGCCTCGGCGAGTGGGTCTATGTGGTGAACACCACCCTGGGCCAGGGCCCCAAGCTGTTCCAGGACATGGGCTACGTGGTGCTGCAGACGACGCGGGACTATCTCGCCAAGAACCGGCCGATCGCCGAGAAGGTGGTGCGCGCGATCGTGCGGGCGCAGAAGTTCATCGCCGATCCCAAGAACGTGGAAGAGGTGACGCGGATCGCGCTCAAGGAATATGGCGACAGCCAGCCCAAGGCGATGCGCATCTCGGTGGAGACCCAGGCCAAGACCTACGTGCCCTACATGCACGAGGACATGATCCAGAAGACCATGGACTTGCTGGTGCCGAACGGCCTCATCAAGGAGCCGGCGCCGGCCTACAAGGACGTGGTGGACGTGTCCTTCGAGCCGCTCTGGAAGGCCTACGACGCCAAGTGAGCGCCAAGTGAGCGCCGCTTGAGCGCCGCTTGAGCGCCGGGCGAAGCCCGAAACACCGCGCGCCGCGATCGTGAGCGAGACGGCGCGCGGCTGACCGAAACGGCGAGACTGCCGTGGTGCAAGGCGCTCGACTTCGGCGCCACTGGGCCGCTGCTTCCGAGTTCGGGGCAGCGGCCATTTTCATTGTCCCGGGCGGCCGCGGGCTCAGCCGGTGACCGGCACGGGCCGGTCGACCTCGATGCCCTGCGCATCGAGCCGGCACACGAGGCCGATGGCCTCCACCCCCAGCGCCCGCGCTCTGTCGAAGGCGGCGCCGTAGCCGGGATCGAGATCGCGCGCGAAGCCGATCTGCCGCGCCGAGCCGATCTGGCTCAGATAGACCATCACCGCGCGGCTCCCCGCCTGGACCATCTCGCCCAGCTCCACCAGATGCTTGGCGCCGCGCGCCGTGACGCAGTCCGGAAATTCCGCCGCTCCCGGCCGGCGCATGAGGTGGACGTTCTTCACCTCCACGAGGCAGGGCGGGCGGGCGTCATCCTCCAGCAGGATGTCGATGCGGCTGTTGCGGCCGTATTTCACTTCCCTGCGCATGCGCGAATAGCCGGCAAGCGCGGGGATGCGGCCGGCGGCGATGGCCTCGGCCACCAGGCGGTTCGGATGCATGGTGTTGACGCCCACCCATTCCGCCCCGGCGCCAAAATCCGCCTCCACCAGCTCCCAGCCGAACGGTAGCTTGCGCCCCGGCCCCGATGCGGGCGAGAGCAGGACGCGGGCGCCCGGCGCCACGAGCCCCAGCATGGCGCCGGAATTGGCCACGTGGACAGTGACCTCGGCGCCGTCCTCCAGCACCACGTCGGCGAGGAAGCGCTTGTAGCGGCGCACCAGGCGCGCCGGCACGAGGGGGGCCGGGAAACGCATGGGCTCAGGCGCGCGCGCCGCTCTTGCCGCCAAGGCGGATCAGGATCTGGCAGCCGCCGGGGGGCCGGCGGGCGAAGCTGCCGCGCGCACGCGCCGCAAGATCCGAATCGGAGGGAGTGAAGGAGAAAGGACGCAAGGCGTCGTCGGTCATGGCAGCCCCAGAGTGCGTGCGAGCAGCCCTGTTTATCATCTCCGCCAGCACGACAGCGAGGCTGAAGCGGCGGCGGAGGCGAAGATTTGGGGACGGCGCGCCCGACGGGAGGCAGATCGTGCGTTCCATCACCGGTGCAACTCGCGCTTGGCGCTGGCGATGGATCTCCAAGCGGGCGCGCCGCGGCCTGGCCGGGGATCGCGCGTGCCGCGCCATCCGGCAGCGCCCGTGCTTCAAGGCCGCCGGCCACTGCCGGCGGCCGGCGGTTGCGGCGGACTACGCGGCGAACTTCTGCTGCCCCGCCACCCAGGTCTCGCTGACCTTGATGCTGGCGATTTCGTCCGGACCCACCGTGTAGGGATCGGCCTCCAGGATGGTGAAGTCGGCCTCCTTGCCGGCCGCCAGCGAGCCGATGCGGTCACCCTGGCCGATCTGGCGGGCCGCGTTGATGGTCACGGCGCGGATCGCGTCGTCGAGCGAGATCGCCTGATCGGCGCCCACCACGGACTTGTCGATGATGCAGCGGCGCGTCACGGCGGTGCTGATCAGCGCGAGCGGACCCGGCGGCGAGCAGGGCGCGTCGGTGTGCAGGGTGAAGGGCACCCCGGCCTTGATGCAGGCGCCGGCGGGATCCATGAAGGCGGCGCGCTCGGGGCCGAAGAGCTGGTCCCGATAGGCGGCGCCATAAAGGCGCACATGGTTCATCAGGAAGGTTGGCTGCACGTTGATCCGCTTCATGCGCGCGATCTGGTCGGGGCGCGCCATGGTCGCGTGCTCGATGCGGTTCACGCCGTATTCGGTCGCGCCCGCATAGGCGGCCTCGATCGCGTCGAGGGCGATGTCGATCGTATAGTCACCGTTGCAGTGGATCAGAACCGGCATCCCGAAAGCCTTCACCCCGGCGACCATCTGCTTCATCTGCGCCGCGTCGAAGTTCGGCGTGCCCTTTGAGCTCGTGTTCAGATAGGGCTTGGTCTGCGCTCCGGTCTCGGTCTGGTTCGAGCCGTCGCCGACGATCTTGATGCCGTAGAGCGAGAACAGGGAATTGTCGACCGTGGCGGCTTTCGGTCCGAGGCCGAGGCTGCGCCAGGGCTCCAGCCCCTTCATGTCCTCGTACATGACGCTGCCGCTGGTGCGGCAGGTCAGCGTGTTGGAGAGCTTGGCGAACGGCGCGATCCACGCCGACTGGATGGTGCCCGGTTCGTGCATCATCGTGTTGCCGACGGCGCTGACGTGCTTGGAGAAATCCGTGACGGCCTTGGCGGCGACCTCGGGCGTGATCTTGCCGAGGAAGTGGACCGCGAATTTGAGCATCGCGCTTTCCTCGAAGACCATGCCGTTGAGCTTGCCGTTGGCGTCCCGGCCGAAGTGCCCGCCTCCGGGAAGATCGCCGATGGCCTCGGTGATGCCCGCGGCCTTCATCGCCGCGGAGTTGACGCAGGCGTCATGCCCATTGGTGTACCAGACGAAGATGGGATGGTCGGTGGAGATCGCGTCCAGCGCCGCCAGCGTGAAGTCGCCTCCCTGCAGGAGGTTGTCGTAGTTCGAGCCGACGATCCATTGGCCCTTCGGCGTCTTGGCCGCCTCGTCCTTCAGATGCGCCACGACCTTGTCATGGGTCGGATATTTCGCGTACCCGACATCGTCGATCAGCTCGAAGATCAGCGCCGCCAGAATCGTGTGGCAATGCGGATCGATGAAGCCCGGCAGAAGGGTGCGCCCGTTCAGGTCGACCATGCGGGTGCTGGCGGTCTTCAGGCCCGCAAGGTCGCTCGCGCTGCCGACGGCGAGCACCCTGCCGTCCTTGACGGCCACGGCCGATGCGACCGGCGCGCCCGGCATGGGACGCACTATGCCACCTTGCAGAATGAGGTCGGCGCCGCCCTCCGCCGCCGAGACGGACGCAGAGCCGCCCGCGCTCAGCACCGCCGCGGCGCCGACCGAATAGGCCATGAATGCGCGCCGGGTGGGCGTGCCGACCACATTGCCGAGGAGCCCGGCAAGGCCGCTGGTATGGAGTTCATCACGAAAGAAGAGCTGATTGAAACAGCCACGGCACATAGTGAGCCTCCCTGGTCGTCCGGCGCCTTCGGTAGCGGCGTCTGTCCTGCAATTTGACATAGACCAGGGCGGGTTCACGAATGTCCAGTGAAGCTTGCAGCTCGCGGCATTTCATCAACGCGTGTTTGAGAGCCCGCCATTGATGGCGCGGCAGGGCTTCCGGTCTTCGGCTCGGGCGCGGCGGGCATGATCTTTCGGCGGGTGCCGCAGCCGGCGCGCAATAGGGTCGCAGGCGCTCGGCGTTGACACGCCGGGTTGTCCGGCGCCTGGTTCACGCGGTGCAGGCCAGGGGGAGGGTGTCGTGAGCTATGTCTATCTGTTCGTGGCCATCGTCGCCGAGGTGGTGGCGACCTCGGCGCTGAAGTCGGCGGAGGGTTTCACCCGCCTGGTGCCGTCGGTGATCGTGACGGTGGGCTACGCCACCGCCTTCTATTGCCTGTCCCTGACGCTGCGGGAAATCCCGGTCGGCGTGTCCTACGCCATCTGGTCCGGGGTGGGGATCGTGCTCGTGACCGGCTTCGCCTGGCTCTACCACCGGCAGGCGCTGGATCTTCCGGCTCTGATCGGGCTCGGCCTTATCATCGCCGGCGTGCTGGTGGTGAACCTGTTCTCGAAATCGGTCGCCCACTGAGCGGCAAAGAGGGGGCGCGGACCCGCCGCGCCCCGCGCGGATCAGGGCCGCACGAGCTCCGGCACGGGCGGGTCCTCCTGAACTTGCGGCAGGAACAGGTCGAACATGCGGCCGGTGGCAAGGCGCTGCGCCTGAAGCACGGCGCCGGCCATGCCCTGGGCGTCCGCCGCCGCCTCCCGCGCCAGCGACAAAGCGGTGGGGAAGGCGGCGGTGAGTTCGGCGACCACCTCGTCGCTATCGAAGGTGAGGTCGGCGGCGAACTTCCGCGCGATCTGCTGCATGCGCCGGTTCTGCGCCAGGCAGTTGAGGAAAAGCGTGCGGATGCCGCGGTTGCGGGCAGTGAGGATCACGCGCTCCAGCAGCTGGGTGCCGAGGCCGTGGTTCTGAAAATCGTGCTCGACGCTGAAGGCGGCCTCCGCCTCCCCCGGCAGCACGTCGCCCATGGGATAGAGCTCCGCGGCCGCGCGCAGCACCCCGTCCACGAAGCAGCCGTGGACGATGGCGCCCGAGCGGAAGGCGCGGGAGGCATAGCGTTCGACGAACTCGGCGGAAACGGCCGAGCCGAACCGGAACCGGCGGCTCTCCACATCAAGGCGCAGGAGGTGATCGCGGAAGATCTCAGCCTCCCCGGCCCACAGCTTGCGGATGATGCCCGGTGTGACCTGATCGGTCATGGTGGTCTCCAGACTTGGCGTCGTCGTCCGGCGCGAGCACTTCGCTCTGCTCCGGCAGCGTTCTCGCCAACGACACCCGCCGAAGCGCATGCGCCTCGGCTCTCCTCGGATGCCCCCGGGGTTCCTCCGCTGCGGAACTTAGGTGCAACGCAGCAAAGGTCAATGGATCTGACCTGAATGGTTCCGAGCCCATCCCCCGGAGATGTCGACCTGATCCCGCTAGTGACATGGGTGTGCATACGAATTCCGGTGCTATGCGTGCCGCGCATTTCCGCTGCGCTGCACAATCAGGGCTCGGCCCTCATTCAGCCGTGATCGGGCTGCGCGCGAATCGGCCGCCGCCTGCCCGGCTGGCCCGGCGGCCGGGGGCGACCGCCAACGGGCGCAGCCTTGCCGTGCCCACACGGCTCCTCTAAGAGGCCCCATCCACACCGAGCGGGCACCCGAACACCCATGGCCAGCATCGACAAGCCCAAGGACACGCCCAAGGACGGACCGAAGGCCCGCCTTCCCCGCGGCCTCGCCGACCGCTCAGGCGCGGAGCTGTCCGCCACGCGGGCGATGCTGGAGAGGATCCGCGCGGTCTACGAGCTCTATGGCTTCGAGGCCCTGGAGACCCCGGCGTTCGAATATACCGACGCGCTCGGCAAGTTCCTGCCGGACCAGGACCGGCCCAACGAGGGCGTGTTCTCGTTCCAGGACGACGACGAGCAGTGGCTCTCGCTGCGCTACGACCTCACCGCCCCGCTGGCGCGCTACGTGGCCGAGCATTTCGAAAGGCTGCCCAAGCCCTACCGCTCCTGGCGCGCCGGCTATGTCTATCGCAACGAGAAGCCGGGGCCGGGGCGCTTCCGCCAGTTCATGCAGTTCGACGCCGACACGGTGGGCGCGCCTACGGTGGCGGCCGACGCCGAGATCTGCATGATGGCCGCCGACACGCTGGAGGCGGTGGGCATTCCGCGCGGCTCCTATGTGGTGCGGGTCAACAACCGCAAGGTGCTCGACGGCGTCCTGGAGGCCATCGGCCTCGGCGGCGACGAGAATTTCGGCCGCCGCCTGACGGTGCTGCGCGCGGTGGACAAGTTCGACAAGTTCGGCATCGCGGGCGTCAAGCTGCTGCTCGGCGCCGGCCGCAAGGATGAGAGCGGCGACTTCACCAAGGGTGCCGGCCTCACCGAGGCCCAGGCCTCCCTGGTGCTCGCCATGCTCGACGGAGGCATCTGCGCCACCGCCGAAGGCGTGAGCTTCGAAATGGAGGGCCGCGACATCGAGCTGGCGGCGCGCCTCGTCTCCAGCGCCACCTTCAAGGCGGGCATGGACGAACTGGCCGAGATCGCCGCGCTGGTGGCGGCCGCTGGCTATGGGGATCGGGTCAGGATCGACCCCTCGGTGGTGCGCGGGCTCGAATATTACACCGGCCCGGTCTATGAGGCGGAACTGACCTTCGAGATCACCGACGAGGACGGCCGCCCGGTGCGCTTCGGCTCGGTGGCGGGCGGCGGGCGCTATGACGGGCTGGTGGCGCGCTTCCGGGGCGAGAAGGTGCCGGCGACGGGTTTCTCCATCGGCGTCTCGCGCCTGCTCGCGGCGCTCGCGGCGCTGGGCAAGCTCGACGCGGACCCGCAGATCGGCCCGGTGGTGGTGCTGGCGATGGACAAGGAGCCCGCCCGCATCGCCGACTACATGAAGATGGTTGCGGAGCTGCGCGCCAACGGCATTCGCGCCGAGATGTATCTGGGCGGCGCCGGCATGAAGGCGCAGATGAAGTATGCCGACCGGCGCGGCGCCCCGGCCGTGGTGATCCAGGGCTCGAACGAGAAGGCCGCCGGCGAGGTGCAGATCAAGGATCTGGTGGAGGGCGCCAGGATCGCCGCCTCGATCGCCGACAATGCCGAATATCGCGCGGCCCGCCCGGCGCAGCTTGCCGTGCCCGAGGCGGAGATGGTCGCCGCCATCCGCGCGATCCTGGAGCAACGCGCGGAGGGCAGCCTGGGGCTGGCGGACTGAGGGGGCGGTCGAGGCGAACGCCACCTCCGCCGAGGTTCGGCGCCCCCCCGCGCCTCGCCGCGCCTCGCCGACAAGGGGAAGGGGAGCGTCCTTCGTCAACACGTTAGCGGGCGGCGCAAGAGGATGAGCCGCCCTCAGGCGTCGTGCGGAGCAGGGCCGAGCCGGCTGGGCTCAGGCCTTGCCGGCCATCGCGTTCTTGATGAGGCCGGCCACCAGGGTCAGGATCGCGCCGCCGGCGCCGCCGCCGATCACCTGGCCGATGATGGAGCCGACGTCGAAATTACCGGTGGTGGCAGCGCTGGCGAGGGCCGGCAGAAGCAACTGAAGGATCTGGCCGCCGCCCACGCCGCCGATGGCGCCGGCGATGGTGTTGCCCAACGGGCCGAGCGACAGGTTCTTCAGCGCGCCGGCGATGCCGTTGCCGCCCGCGGCGCCGGCGATGAGCTGGATGATGAGATTGAGAATGGTGGCAGACATGAGGTCCCCCCAAAGGCCAGAAGCGCAATAGTGCGCCAACCAACGATCACGGTGAGATCGCAGGGCCAAGGTTTGGCTAGCACAGGCAATTCGGGTTGAACAGCGGTGTGCATTTAGCCGGCGTTTCGTTCGTGCAGTCACGAATTCGTGGTATCCAACACCTATAGCCTTCAGCCATGCGGAGAATTCAACCGATGTTTCCTGTGCCGAAGCCCGTCCTCGTGCCCAACACCTATGCGTACGAATCCGAGCCCATGGTGAAGCCGACAGGCTTCCGCGAATACGACGCGCGCTGGCTGTTCCAGAAGGAAATCAACCTGATGGGCGTGCAGGCCCTCGGCATGGGCCTCGGCACGCTCATGCACGAGATGGGCGTGCGTCCCGAGATCGTCACCGGCCACGATTTCCGGTCCTACTCCTCCGCCATCAAGCTGGCGCTGGTCAGCGGCCTCATGGCAGCCGGCGCGAAGGTGCACGACATCGGCCTCGCCATGTCGCCCATGGCCTATTTCGCCCAGTTCGCGCTCGACGTGCCGGCGGTGGCCATGGTCACCGCCTCGCACAACGACAATGGCTGGACCGGCGTGAAGATGGGCGTCAACCGCCCGCTCACCTTCGGGCCCGACGAGATGACCCGGCTGAAGGAGATCGTGCTCGGCGCGAAATTCGACCTCCGGGGCGGCGGCGCCTACCATTTCGTGGAGAACTTCCCGGAGGTCTATATCAAGGACCTCACCGACCGGCCGAAGCTCAAGCACCCTATCAAGGTGATCGCCGCCTGCGGCAACGGCACCGCCGGCGCCTTCGCCCCGCGCATCCTGGAGGCGCTAGGCGCCGAGGTGATCCCGCTCGACTGCGAGCTCGATCACACCTTCCCGAAATACAACCCCAACCCCGAGGACATGGAGATGCTCCACGCCATGCGGGACGCGGTGCTGGAGCACGGCGCCGATTTGGCGCTGGGCTTCGACGGCGACGGCGACCGCTGCGGCGTGGTGGATGATCTGGGCGAGGAGATCTTCGCCGACAAGATGGGCGTGATGCTCGCCCGCGACCTCGCCAAGATCTACCCGAACGCCACCTTCGTGGTGGACGTGAAGTCCACCGGCCTGTTCGCCACCGATCCCGAGCTGATCAAGCTCGGCGCGAAGGCGGACTATTGGAAGACCGGCCATTCCTACATGAAGCGGCGGGTGAACGAGACCGGCGCGCTGGTGGGCTTCGAGAAGAGCGGCCACTACTTCTTCAACAAGCCCGTGGGCCGCGGCTATGACGACGGCCTCGTCTCCGCCATCGCCGTGCTCGACATGATGGACCGCAACCCCGGCAAGAAGCTGTCCGAGCTGCGCGAGGCGCTGCCCAAGACCTGGTCCTCGCCCACCATGTCGCCCCACTGCGCGGATGAGGCGAAGTACGGCATCGTCGCCCAGGTGGTGAAGTATTACGAGGATCTCGCCGCCAAGGGCGCGCTCGTCACCGGCCAGAAGATCCGCGACCTCGTCACCGTGAACGGCGTGCGCGTCACCTGCGAGGACGGGTCCTGGGGCCTGGTGCGCGCCTCCTCCAACAAGCCGGAGCTGGTGGTGGTGGTGGAGAGCCCGGTGTCGGAAGCGCGCATGCGCGAGATGTTCGCCGAGGTGGACGGCGTGCTGCGCACCCACCCCGAGGTGGGCGAGTACAACCAGAAGATCTGAGGGCGCACCGCCGTCGCCCTCCGGCTTGACCGGAGGGTCCGTCGGCCTGGGGACCGGCGCCGCGGCCCGGCGGCGGAACCCCTCATCCCATCCCGCTCCCTCAGGAAGAGGAAGCCGCGTCGCGTCGCTTGGCGAACCCTCCTCCCCTGCGGAAAACCTTCTCCCGGCGGGGCGACGGCACGGCGAGGGGCGCGCCGGCCGCGCCCCTACTCCCCGGCCGCCGGCACCGGCGCCATCGCCCCCGCCCGCTCCACGCGCACCGCGCCATAGGCCGTCGCCATGGCGAGCAGCGGCACCGCGCCCGCCACCAAGGTGAGCGCCCACAATCCCGGCCCGAAGTCGATCACGAGGCCGCCCAGCGCCGCGCCGAAAGCGTTGCCGAGGTTGAAGGCGGCGATGTTGAAGGAGGAGGCCAGCGACTGCCCGGCGCCCTTCGCCTTCTCGAGCACCCACATCTGCAGCGGCGCCACGGTGGCGAAGGCGGCGGCGCCCAGCACGCCGACGAAGACCACCGCGGTGACCGGGTGGTGGATGCCGAGCGTCATGGCGAACAGCACCAGGGAAAGCGCCGCGAGGGAGCCGAACACCGTGGGCACCAGCCATTTGTCGGCGAGCCGGCCGCCGGCGAGATTGCCGACCACGAGGCCGGCGCCGAACACCAGCAGGATGGGCGAGACCGCCCCCTCAGAGAAGCCCGACAGGCGGGTCAGCATGGGGGCGATATAGGTGAACGCCGCGAACACGCCGACCCAGCTCAGCACCGTGGTGGCGAGCCCCAGCAGCAAAGCGGGGCGGCGCAGCACCTTGAGGTCGTCGGCGAGGCTTGTCGCCTCGGGCGCCTGCCGGTCCCGCGGCACCAGAAGCGCGATCACCGTCACGGCGGCGAGGCCGATGCCGGTCACCGCCCAGAAGGTCGCGCGCCAGCCCGCGATCTGGCCGAGCCAGGTGCCGAACGGCACGCCGAGGATGTTGGCGAGCGTCAGGCCGGTGAACATGATGGCGATGGCGGAGGCCTTCTTGTTGGCCGGCACCAGGCCGGTCGCCACCACCGAGCCGACGCCGAAGAAGGTGGCGTGGGCGAACGAGGTGAGCACCCGCGCCGCCATCAGCCAGCCATAGCTGGGCGCCAGCGCGCAGGCGAGATTGCCGAGGGTGAACACCACCATGAGGCCGAGCAGAACCTGCTTGCGCGGCCAGCGGGCGGTGAGGCCGGTGAGCAGCGGCGCGCCCACCACCACGCCCAAGGCATAGCCGGAGATCAGCAGGCCGGCCGAGGAGATGGAGACGCCGAGATCGGCGCCGACCTCCAGCAACAGGCCCATGATGACGAATTCGGTGACGCCAATGCCGAAGGCGCCGGCGGCGAGAGCGTAGAGAGCGACGGGCATGGTGGTTCGGGTCCGGGGTAGGGGACGATGTGCGGTGCAGCATGGACCCCGCCGCGGCCGTGAACTAGCATGCGAGCAATCACAGCATTCATGAATTGAAATCAGCAATGGGCCAGGCGTCTTGAGCCAGGACATCAACCGCTCCGGCGAGATGGAGGTGTTCGTGCGCGTGGTGGAGCAGGGCGGCTTCTCCGCCGCCGCCCGATTGTCGCGCCTGACGCCCTCGGCCGTCTCGAAGCTGATGGCGCGGCTGGAGCGGCGGCTCGGCGTGCGGCTTCTGAACCGCTCCACCCGCCGGCTCCAGCTCACGCCCGAAGGCGCCGCCTTCTATGCCTCCGCGGTCCGCATCCTCGACGAGATCGCCGCCGCCGAGCAGGAGGCCGCGGCCGGAGCGGCGCCGCGCGGGCGGCTCAGGGTCAATACCTCGGTGCATTTCGGCATGGCCCATCTGCTGCCGCTCCTGCCGGCCTTTCTCGAACGCCATCCGGAGATGAGCGTCGACGTGGCGCTCACCGACACGGTGGTGGATCTGCTGGACGAGCGCGCCGACGTCGCCATCCGCGTTGGCCCCATGCGCGACTCGCGCCTGGTGGCGAAGAAGCTCGGCGAGAGCCGCAACATCGTGGTGGCAGCGCCAGCCTACATCGCCCGCCATGGTCTGCCGCGCACCCCGCGCGAGCTCGAGCGGCACAACCGGCTGCGCTTCTGCTTCACCCGCATGGTCGAGGGCTGGCCGTTCCTGGACGGGGCGGGCGGCATCCTCACCGTGCCGCCGGACGGCAACGCGCTGGTGAGCGACGGGGCGGCGATCAAGGCACTGGCGCTCGCCGGCCTCGGCCTGGTGCGGGTGTCGGAATTCCAGGTGCGCGCCGAGGTGGCGGCGGGTCTTCTGGTGCCGGTTCTGGAGCACCTCAATCCCGGCGACCTCTCGGAGGTCCATGCGGTCTATATGGGCGGCTCCGGCCCGCTCTCGGCGCGCATCCGGGCGTTCGTGGATTTCCTCGCCGCCAATGTGCGGATCTGACAACCGCCGCTTCACGGGCCAAGCAGCGGGTGATGCGCGGGCGATGGATCGTCCGCCGGGCCTTCGGCGTTGAACCGGGATGGCACTGGACGGGAGGACCCCCATGACCGAGAAGCCCGTGATCAACGAGCGCGCCAAGCTGCGCCTGGAGCGCGACTTCGACCCGAGCGGGGCCGCCGGCGCCTCGCTCGCGCCGGACATGCGGGTGGCCAACGCGCTCGAATACGTCGCCTTCCAGCTGGGCCAGATCAACCGCAAGCTGGACGCCCTCGTCGAGGCGCCCCAAGGCAAGCGCCGAAGGGCAAGCGCCGAAGGACGGGCATCGAGTCGCGATGCTCCCCGCACCTGAACCGCGGGGGGGGGGCATGCCCGCCGCGCTCAGCGCACCAGGATGGCGCGGAAATCGTTGACGTTGGTCAGCGTCGGCCCGGTCACCACCAGCCGGTCGAGGGCGGAGAAGAAGCTGTAGCCGTCATTGTTGGCGAGGAAGGCCTCGGCATCGACGCCCTTGGCCTCGGCCTCGGTCAGGATGGCGGCATCGAACCAGGCGCCCGCATTGTCCTCGGTGCCGTCCACCCCGTCGGTGTCGCAGGAGATCGCCGACACCCCGGCGATGCCCTTCAGCGCCACCGCGAGGGACAGCAGGAACTCCACCGAGCGCCCGCCCCGGCCCTTGCCGCGCACCGTCACCGTGGTCTCCCCGCCCGAGAGCAGGACGCACGGCGCCCGCGCCGGCACACCATGCAGCGCCGCCGCGGCGGCGATGCCGGCGAAGACGATGCCCGCCTCGCGCGCCTCGCCCTCGATGGCGTCGCCGAGGATCAGGGGGGCGAGGCCCAGGTCCCGCGCCTTCTGCGCGGCGGCCTCGAGCGCCATCAGCGGAGTGGCGATCATGTGCACCTCCTGGCCGGCGATGGCATCGCCCGCCACCTTGTTGGCGCGGATCACCGCCTCCATGGTCGCGTCCACCTGCACCTTCCAGGCCTTCAGCAGGCCGAGCACCGCCTCGGGGTCGGAGGCCTCGGGGATGGTGGGGCCGGAGCCGATGGCGCCGGGATCGTCGCCCGGCACGTCGGAGATGAGATAGGTCACCGCGCGCGCCGGGGCGATGGCGGCGGCAAGCCGCCCGCCCTTGATGGCGGAAACCGACTTGCGCACCTTGTTCATCACGCCGATGGGGGCGCCGGACTTCAGCAGCGCGCGGTTGAGCGCCTGCTTGTCCGCGAGCGTCAGCCCCTCGGCCGGCAAGGTGAGGAGCGCCGAGGCGCCGCCCGACATCAGGCACACCACGAGGTCGTCTGGTCCTGCCGAGCGGGCGAGCTCCAGGATGCGGCGCGCCGCGTCGAGCCCCGCCTGGTCCGGCACCGGGTGGGAGGCCTCGACGATCTCGATGTGCCGGGTGGCGCAGCCGTGGCCGTAGCGGGTGACGATCAGCCCCTCGCAGGGCCGGCCCCATTCCTCTTCGAAGGCGCGCGCCATGCGGGCCGAGGCCTTGCCGGCGCCGATGACGATGGTGCGCCCTTTCGGCGGCTGCGGCAGGCGGCCGGAAAACTTGCCCTCCGGCAAAGCGGCGGCGAGCGCGGTCTCGAACAGGGCGAGCAGGATCTCCCGGTCGCTCATCGTGGCGGCGGTGGGGGCGGTCTCGGGCATGTCCGGCACGGGCATTTCCTGGTTCTTGTTCTGGCCGCCGATCACTAGACCGGCGGCCCCGCCCTATCAATGCACCGGCCGACAAGGATGCTTCGCGCGGGGGGAAAAGACGGGCGCCTTCGTTCCCCGGCCCAGCGACGGCGGCAGCCGGAGCGCCGAGCCGGGGTCCAGCGCAGGACTCCCGCGCAGCGGGCAATCCTTCCCCCGCCGCCGCCCTGCGCCGCAGGCAATCTATCGCTGCGTCCGCCCATCACTCGGCGCGCGCGAGGCCGGCGTCGCGGAAGGCGGCGCGCACGGCGGCGGCCAGCGCCGCGGCGGCGGGGGAGAGCTCGCGGCCGGCGCGGGTCAGGAGGCCGAGGCCGCGCGCCACCACCGGCGCCTGGAGCGGGCGCATGGCGACCCCCTTGCGCGGAAACATGGCGAAGGTCAGCTCCGGCAGAGCGGTGATGCCGAGCCCGGAGGCCACGAGGGCCACGGCGGAGGGGATCTGCTCCACCTCGTAGCGCGGCCCCAAGGCGAGGTCCGCCGCCGCCATGGCATTGTCCACCATGCGGCGCACCGAGGTGGTGCGGGCGAGCGCCACGAACGGGTAGGGGGCAAGCGCCGCCCAGGGCAGCGGGCTGCGCCCGGCCAGCGCATGGCCCCTCGGCATCAGCAGGTGCACGCGGTCGGCGCCCAGCGGCTCGAAGGCGAGCGCGTCGCCGGCGGGCCGCATGGTCACCGCCATGTCGGCCACCCCGTCCTCCACCAGAGCCGAGGCGCGCTCGTGCAGCACGTCGAACACCGAGACCTCGGCCTCGGCAAAGCGCGCGCGCAGCCCCGCCACCGCCTGCGGCAGGATGGCGGAGGCGACCGAGGGCAGCAGCGCGATGGCGATGCGCGGGCGCCGCGCGCCGCGCTCGGCGAGGTCCTTCAGGCCCGAGCGCACGTCGCGCATCACCTCCTCGGCGAGGCCCGCGAGCGCGCGCCCGTCGGCGGTCAGCGCCACCTTGCGGGTGGTGCGCTCGAACAGGCGCAGGCCCAGCTCCTGCTCGATGCGCCTTATGGTTTCGCTCAGCGCCGGCTGCGAGATGCCCAGCAGGCCCGCCGCCTGCGTGAAGCTCGGCGCGCGGGCGGCGGCCGCGAACACCTCCAGCTGGCGGATGGTAATGTTCATAAGGCCAACCTCATAATCCATCGTATTACGCTATTTGACTTGATGAATAGCCGCTGTCTAGGCTCTCCCCACGCCCGCGCCAGACGGGCGGGATGCGAGGCGGACGCATGGACGGGGGCTTTGAGCGAGGCTTGGGCGCGGGCGGGATCGTGCGCATCGGCAGCGGGGCCGGGTTCGCCGGCGACCGGCGCGACGCTGCGGTGCCGGTGGTGGAGATGCTCGCCGGCCTCGACGGCCCGCGCTTCCTGATCTTCGAGACCCTCGCCGAGCGCACCCTCGCTCTGTGCCAGCTTGCCCGGCGCCGCGATCCGGACGCCGGCTACAGCCCGGCGCTGGAGGCCTTCCTCGCGCCGGTGCTGGCGCGGTGCCTTGAGAGCGGCATCCGCATCGTCGGCAATTTCGGCGCCGCCAACCCCCAGGCGGGCGCGCGCCGCATCGCCGCCATGGCCCGCGCCCTCGGCCGCGCGCCCAAGATCGCCGTGGTGGAGGGGGCGGACCTCGCCGGCCGGCTCGACCCGGCGGGCTTCGCCGCGCGCGAGGTGGGCGGGCGCCTGCTCGCCGGCCATCCGGTGCCGGTCTCCGCCGACGCCTATCTCGGCGCCCGGCCGATCGCCGACGCGCTCGACGCCGGTGCCGACATCGTCGTCACTGGCCGCGTCGCCGACCCCGCCCTTGCCCTCGGCCCGCTGATGCATGCCTTCGGCTGGCGCGACGAGGACTGGGACCTGATCGCCGCCGGCACCCTCGCCGGCCACCTGCTCGAATGCGGCAGCCAGGTGAGCGGCGGCTATTTCGCCGACCCGGGCATCAAGGACGTGCCCGGCCTCGACGAGGTGGGCTTCCCGGTGGCGGAGATCGCCGCCGACGGAACCTTCGTCATCGGCAAGCCGCCCGGCACCGGCGGGCGCATCGACCGCTTCACCGTGACCGAGCAGATCCTCTACGAGATCCACGATCCCGCCGCCTATCTCACGCCCGACGTGGTGCTGGATGTCACCGGCGTCCAGGTGGCGGAGGTGGGGGTGGACCGCGTGCGGGTCTCGGGCGCGCGGGGGCGTCCGAGACCGCAGACGCTCAAGGCCACCGTCTGCGTCGAGGCCGGCCTGCTGGCCGAGGCGGAAATCTCCTATGCCGGCCCCGGTGCCGCCGCCCGCGCGCGGCTCGCCGCCGACGTGGTGCTGGCGCGCCTGACGAAACGCGCGCCCGATCTGGCCGTGCGCGTGGACGCCATCGGCATCGCCAGCCTGTTCAACGACACCGCCGGCGCGACGCTCGCCGCCGCCTTCCCGGAAAGCCGCGCCGCGGACGTGCGCCTGCGCTTCAGCGCCCAGAGCGCGGACACCGCGGCGCTCGGCCTGCTGCTCGACGAGGTGGAGGCGCTCTACTGCGCCGGGCCCGCGGGCGGGGCGGGCGTGCGGCGCCATTTGACGCCGCGCCTTGCCAGCGCCTCGTGCCTCGTGGAGCGCGACCTCGTTTCGCCCGCCATGTCGCTGCTCGGCCCGGAGGTGGCGCCATGAACCCCCAGGCGATCCGCGATCCGGCTCCGGCGCCGGCCCGCGCCGAGGTCGGCGTGCCGCTGCGCCTCGTTGCCCATGCGCGCGCAGGCGACAAGGGCAACCGGCTGAACCTCGCGCTCGTCTGCCGCACGCCCGAGGCCTTCCCCCTGATCGCCGCGCAGGTGACGGCCGAGCGGGTCGCCGCGCTGTTCGCCGCCCGCAAGCCGAGCCGGGTGGTGCGCTACGACCTGCCGAACCTTTTCGCCTTCAACTTCGTGCTCGACGACGTGCTGGACGGCGGGGTGAACGCCTCGCTCGGCCTCGACGGGCACGGCAAGTCGCTCTCCTTCCTGCTCCTCGCCCTCGAGGTCCGCGTGCCGGCGGACCTCGCACAGGCGCTCGCCCCTCCGGCCGCGGCCACGGCCGCGCCGGCAACACCAAGACCCTGACATTCCGGGAGAACCGCCCATGAGCAAGACGACCCCCATGACGACCACACCGCCGCGACGCCGGGTGCTCGCGACCCTGGCCGCGCTCGCGGCCGCGCCCCTTCTCGCCGTCGCCGCGCCGGCGGCGGCGCAGGAGGCCTATCCGACCCGGCCGATCCGCTTCGTCGTGCCGTTCTCCGCCGGCAGCGCCACCGACACGCTCGCCCGCGTGCTGGGCGAGAAGGTGTCGTCCCTCCTCGGCCAGCCGGTGGTGGTGGAGAACCTGCCCGGCGCCACCGGCCAGATCGCCGCCAGCAACGTCGCCCGCGCGGCGCCCGACGGCTACAGCGTGCTGATCACCTCGAACTCCACCCACGCCTCCAACCAGGCGCTCTACAAGAAGCTCTCCTACGATCACATCAAGGATTTCGAGCCGGTCACGACGCTCGGCACCATCACGCTGGCGCTGGTGGTGAACCCGTCGGTGCCGGCCGCCACGACGCAGGATTTCATCGCTTACGCCAAGGCGAATCCAGGCAAGCTCTCGTTCGGCGCCGGCTCCACCTCCTCGCGGCTCGCGGTGGAGATGCTGAAGACCGGGGCGGGGGTGGACATCCTCTACGTGCCCTACAAGAGCAACCCGCAGGCGGTGAGCGACCTGCTCGGCGGCCAGATCCAGGTGATGTTCGCCGACATCTCCACCACCCTGCCGCAGGCCCGCGCCGGCAAGCTGAAGGCGCTCGGCGTGTCGAGCGCGCAGCGTTCCAAGCTCGCGCCCGAGCTGCCCACCATGCGCGAGGCCGGCATCGCCGGCTACGAGCTGACCGCCTGGTTCGCCGCCTTCGTGCCGGCCAAGACCCCGGCGCCCATCGTTGCGACGCTCAACAAGGCCATGGTGCAGGCCATGGCCGACCAGGGCGTGCAGACCGCGCTGCTGAATGCCGGCATCGAGCCCAATTCCTCGACCCCCGAGGCGCTCGCCAAGCTGGTGGCGGCCGAGACCAAGAAGTGGGCCGAGATCACCAAGGCCGCCGGCATCGAGCCGGAATGAGGCGACCCCGGCCGGGGGATCCCGGCGGGCAGGACGTCCGGTGCCGGCTGACCGCCTGCGCCGGGCGTTTCGTCATTTGCGGGTCCATCGCCTCGCCCGGGCAAGCCACCGAGGGCGATAAATCCCTCGTGCTCAACGCCGTGGCGGGCGGCCGGCCGCCCGCATGGCGGCGCGCGGCGGTTCCCTGTGGGCCGATCACGCCCTAGACTTTAGTCGCAGGGAAGGAAAAACCCGCTGGCCTTTGTGCGGCAAGCAGGTAGCTTCTCGGCCAACCACATCAGCAGGAAGGGACGCCAATGAAGAAGCTCATCATGGCGACGCTCGCCGGAGCCCTCGCGCTCGCGCCCGTCGCCGCCAAGGCGGAGTTTGTCAACGTCCTCACGGGCGGCACCTCCGGCGTGTACTATCCGATGGGCGTCGCCATCGCCAAGGTGATCGGCGAGAAGGTGCCCGGCGCGCGGCCCTCGGTGCAGGCCACCAAGGCCTCGGTCGAGAACCTCAATCTGATCCAGCAGGGCAAGGGCGAGGTCGCCTTCACCCTCGCCGACAGCCTCGCCGACGGCGCGGCGGGCAAGGAGGAGGCCGGCTTCAAGGCGCCGCTCTCCAAGGTGCGGGCGCTCGGCGGCATCTATTCCAACTACATCCAGATCGTCGCCTCGAAGGAATCCGGCATCAAGACCATCGCCGATTTGAAGGGCAAGCGCCTGTCGGTGGGCGCGCCGCGCTCCGGCACCGAGCTCAACGCCCGCGCCATCCTGAACGCCGCCGGCATCAAGTACGAGGATCTCGGCAAGATCGAGTACCTGCCGTTCGCCGAGTCGGTCGAGCTGATGAAGAACCGCCAGCTGGACGCCACCCTGCAGTCCGCCGGCCTCGGCGTCGCCTCGATCAAGGACCTCGCCAACTCGGTCGCCATCGTCGTGGTGGAGGTGCCCGGCGCGGTGATCGACAAGATCGGCGCCCCCTATCTGAAGGCCACCATCCCGGCCAAGACCTATGAGGGCCAGGAGGCGAACGTCGCCACCGCCGCGGTGCCGAACTTCCTCGTCACCCGCGCCGACCTCAAGGACGACGAGGTCTACGCCATCACCAAGGCGATCTACGAGAGCCTGCCGGAGCTGGCGGCGGCCCATGCGGCGGCCAAGTCCATCAAGCTCGAGAACGCCATGAAGGGCTCGCCCGTGCCGTTCCATCCCGGCGCCGCGAAGTACTTCAAGGAGAAGGGCGTGACGCCCTGAGGCGCAGGCCGCCTTCGTGCACGCGTCCGCACGCCGTCGGCTCCCGGGCCGGCGGCGTGCGCCTTTGAGGCCCTGCGCCCCGCGGGGCCATTGAATTCGAACGGGCTTTCCGCTCCCATGGCGTGCCTCGGCGGCGCCATGCCGCGCCGGGCCCAGAGCCGCGAGAAGACCCGTCCATGTCGCAGAGCATCACCAACGCCGAGCCCGGTCGCCTCGATCACGGCGCCGAGGTGATCGTCGAGCCAGGCCTCGGCCACCTGGAATGGGGACCGGGCGCGTGGGGCCGGGCGGTGTTCTGGATCGCCGTGCTCTTCTCCACCTTCCAGGTGATCACCGCCGCCTGGAGCCCGCTGGCGAGCCAGATCGTGCGCTCGGTCCATGTGGGCTTCCTGCTGCTGGTGATGTTCGCCATCGCCGGCAACCACAAGCAGGGGCCTATGCGCTTCGTGCTCTGGGCGGTGGGCATCCTCTCGTTCATCGTCGGCCTCTATCACTGGGTGTTCTATTCCGACCTGATCGCCCGCGCCGGCGACCCCTCGACCATGGACATCGTCGTCGGCACCCTGGCGGTGATCCTGGTGTTCGAGGGCGCACGGCGGCTCATGGGCCTGTCGCTGCCGATCCTGTGCGCTGCGTTCCTGCTCTACGGCCTGTTCGGCCAGTATCTGCCGCCGCCGCTCGACCACCGCTCCTTCGACTATGCGCAGGTGGTGGACCAGATGTTCCTCGGCACCGAGGGCATCTACGGCACGCCGACCTATGTCTCGTCGTCCTACATCTTCCTGTTCATCCTGTTCGGCGCGTTCCTGGAGCGCGCCGGGATGATCCAGCTGTTCACCGATTTCGCCATGGGCACGGTGGGCCACACCCGCGGCGGTCCGGCCAAGGTGTCGGTGATCTCCTCGGCGCTCATGGGCACCATCAACGGCTCTGGGGTCGCCAACGTGGTGACCACCGGGCAGTTCACCATCCCGCTCATGAAGAAGTTCGGCTACAAGCCGGCCTTCGCCGGCGCGGTGGAGGCGACCTCCTCCATGGGCGGGCAGATCATGCCGCCGGTGATGGGCGCGGTCGCCTTCATTATGGCCGAGACCATCGACGTGCCCTATTCGGATATCGCCACCGCGGCGATCATCCCGGCGATGCTCTATTTCTTCACCGTGTTCGCCATGGTGCACCTGGAGGCCGGCCGGCACGGTTTGCTCGGCCTGCCGAAGGACCAGTGCCCCGACGCGCTGAAGGCGCTGATCGACCGCTGGTACCTGCTGCTGCCGCTCGCGGTCCTGGTCTGGCTGCTGTTCTCCGGCTACACGCCGCTGTTCGCGGGCACCGTCGGGCTCGCGCTCACCGCCCTGATCGTGCTCGGCACCCCGGTCGCCCAGGCCATCGGCCCCTACGGCCTCAAGCTGGTGTTCTGGGTGGTGCTCGGCGTCGCCGCGGCGAGCTTCCTCGAATACGGCATCAATGGCATCGCCTGGGCGGTGGCGGCTTTGGTCGCCGTCCTGTTCTTCGTCAAGGGCGGGCGTGAGACCCTGCGCATCAGCCTGGAGAGCATGGCGGACGGCGCGCGCAACGCGCTGCCGGTGGGCATCGCCTGCGCCCTGGTGGGCACCATGGTGGGCGTGTTCACGCTCACCGGCGTCGCCAGCGCGTTCGCCTCCTACGTGGTGGCGGTGGGGCAGAACTCGCTGTTCCTGTCCCTGCTGCTCACCATGGTGGCCTGCCTGATCCTCGGCATGGGCCTGCCGACGATCCCGAACTACATCATCACCGCCTCGATCGCCGGGCCGGCGCTGCTGGAGCTCGGGGTGCCGCTCATCGTCTCGCACATGTTCGTGTTCTATTTCGGCATCATGGCCGACCTCACGCCGCCGGTGGCGCTGGCGGCCTTCGCCGCCGCCCCCATCGCCAAGGAGAGCGGCATGAAGATCGCCGTGCAGGCGACGCGGGTGGCGCTCGCCGGCTACGTGGTGCCATTCATGGCGGTCTACGCGCCGGCGCTGATGCTCCAGCCGGGCGATCCCATGGCGGCGGCGATCGGCTTCTGGCCGGCGGTGGCCTATGGCGTCATCAAGGCGCTGGTGGCCATCGTGTTGTGGGCCGCCACCGCCACCGGCTATCTGCTCGGGCCGCTGAACACCGCCGAGCGGGTGGCGGCCTTCGCAGCGGCGGCGCTGCTGATCGCGGCCTTGCCGCTCACCGACGAACTGGGCTTCGCCGCCGCCTTCGCCTTCCTCGCCTGGCACGTGACGCGCCTGCGCGCCACCCGCGCGGCCAAGGCCTGACCGGCGGGTGGGCGCACTCGCCTGCCTGATCGCCGGCGGCCAGATGGTGCGGCTCGCCGCCGCCTTCACGCTGGCCTGGACCCATTCGGTCCAGAAGAGCGAGTGGCAGGAGGACTGGCGCGCCACCCCGGAGGGGCTCGCCATGGTCGAGATGCGGGTGGAGGGCTCCGGCGCCGGCATGGAGCCGCCCGAGGGCGCGGTGCTGGAGGGCGGGCGCTACGTGGCGCATCCCCGGCTGCCGCCCTTGAGGGAAGTGGTGCTGCGCCGCTCCGGCGCCACCGCCGACTGGCGCATCTGCATCGACGGGCGCTGCCGCCTCATGGGCGATCTGATCCCCGCCGACGCCGACCCGGTCACGCTCGCTCTGTGCCCGGACGCTCCGGGCTAAGGCGCCGGCCGGCGCCCGCGAGGATGCGCAGGGGCGGCAAAGGGCCTATATGCGGGCCATGAACGACCAGCCCCGCGACCAATCCCGCGACCCTCCGCGCGCGTCCGCCCCCGGGCCGGCCGCGGCCCCCGCCGCAGCGGGTCCGCTGGTGTTCGACCGCGCCTTGCTGCGCCGCCGGCTGGCCCGCGCGGCGAGGCTCGGGCCGGCGACCTTCCTCCTCGACCGCGCCGCCGAGGACCTCGCCGAGCGGCTCGGCGCGGTGAGCCGGCGCTTCGAGACCGCGCTCGACATCGGCACCCCCACCGATGCCGCCGCGCGCGTGCTGGACGTCCATCCCGCCGTGGGGCGGGTGTTCCGCGCCGCGCCTGCCGCCCTCGGCCTTGCCCCCGGCGCCGGCGCGGTGGTGGCGGATGCGGAGGCGCTGCCCTTCGCCGGCGAGCAGCTGGACCTCGTGGTCTCGCTGCTGGCCCTGCAGGGGGTGAACGACCTGCCGGGCGCGCTCGCCCAGGTGCGCCGCGCGCTGAGGCCGGACGGGCTGTTCCTCGCGGCTTTGCTCGGCGGGCGCAGCCTTGCCGAACTGCGCCAGGCCTTCGCCGAGGCCGAGAGCGAGACCACCGACGGCCTTTCGCCCCGGGTCGCGCCGTTCGCCGACGTGCGCAACCTCGGCGCTTTGCTGCAGCGGGCCGGCTTCGCGCTGCCGGTGACCGACGTGGACAAGGTGGTGGTGCGCTACGCATCGCCCTTCGCGCTGTTCGACGATCTGCGCCGCATGGGTGGCGCCAACGCGCTGGCCGAGCGCCGCCGGGTGCCGCTGCGCCGGGCGACGCTGCTGCGGGCGGCGGAGATCTACCAGCAGCGGTTCGCCGATCCGGACAAGCGCGTACGCGCCACGTTCGAGATCCTGTGGCTGTCCGGCTGGGCGCCCCACGCCAGCCAGCAGCAGCCGCTGAAGCCCGGCTCCGCCAAGATGCGCCTCGCCGACGCTCTGGCGGCGACCAAGGGGCCGCCGGACGCTTCGTGAGGGCCGCGGCGGGCCTTGAGGCGAGGGGCGGCGCGACGTATTGCAGGCGCAACAACGCCTGACAGAGGAAAGGGCCAACGGATGACGCGGCACGGCGGGAGCACGCAGCGATGAGCGGTCAGGGATCGGCGGCCGGGCGGGAGGTGCCCTTCACGCGCGCGGACTTCGCCCACACTTTGGCGCTCACCACGCGCTGGGCGGACGTGGACGTCTACGGCCATGTGAACAACGTGGTCTATTATTCCTATTTCGACACGGTGGTGAACGAGCACATGATCCGCAAGGGCGTGCTCGACCCGGCGGCGAGCGCGGTGATCGGCCTCGTGGTGGAGACCCGCTGCACCTATTTCCGCAGCCTCAACTTCCCCGAGCCCGTGATTGCGGGGCTGAAGGTGGCGAAGCTCGGCACCTCCTCGGTGCGCTACGACATCGCATTGTTCCAGGGCGGCGACGATGCCTGCGCCCAGGGCCACTTCGTCCACGTCTATGTGGACCGCGCCACCCAGCGCCCGGTGCCGATCCCTGACGACGTGCGCGCCGTGCTCGCGGCGCTGGTGCCGCAGGGCTGAGGGCGCCGCTTGAAGCGGCGGCGCCGGCCCGGACGCTCCGGGCCGGCGCGGGTCGTGGTCCAGGCCGCGCGCCGAGGCCGCGCGGCGTTTGCTCAGGGCCTTTGGCTCAGGGCTTGGCCGGCGCCGGCGCGGCGGGGGTGCCGGGCGTCGCCGGCTTGGCCGGGACCGAGGTCTTCTCCACCTTGCCCTCGGCGCGCAGCTTGGTGACCAATTCCGCCTGCGACTTCTGCACCAGGAAGCGATCGATCTCGTCCTGCACCTGCTCGAAGGTCGGCACCGGGGTCTCGCGCTTGTCCTCCACCTTGATGACGTGCCAGCCGAACTGGGTCTTCACCGGGTCGGAGATCTGGCCCTTGTCCAGCTTGAAGGCGGCCTCGGCGAATTCCGGCACCATCTGCTCCTTGGTGAAGTAGCCGAGATCGCCGCCGTCCTCGCTCGAATCCTTGGAATTCTCCTTGGCGAGCTTGGCGAAGTCCTCGCCGGCCTTGGCCTTCTTGGCGATCTCCTTGGCCTTGGTCTCGTCGTCCACCAGGATGTGGCGCGCGCGCACCTCGGTCTCGGGCTTGCGCTGCTTGACGAACTCCTCGTAGGTCGCGCGCTTGGCCTCGGCGGTCACGGCCTTCTTCGCCGCCTCGGTCAAGAGCAGGTCCACCAGCGCCTTGGTGCGGGCATAGGCCATGCGCTGCTGGAACTGGGGCGTCTGGTCGAGCTTCTCGGCGGCGGCCGCCTGGGCGAGCAGCGTCAGGTCGGTGAGGTAGGAGGCGATGTATTCGAGCCGCTGCTCGCCTTGCAGCTGGGGCGGGATGTTCGGGCCGATATCCTCGGCCGCGAGCGCGAGGTCGCTGGCGCGGATCGGCGTTCCGTTCACCGTCACGAGGACGGGATCGGCGGCGCCGGCGGGCGCGGCGGCGCCGGCCGGCGCGGTGGCCGGGGGCGTGGCGGTGGCCTGGGCGAAGGCGGCCGTGCCCGTCGCCGCAACGAGGGCGAGCGCGAGAGCGGCGGTTTGGGCGGAACGCATCATGGGTCCGGTTTCCTCGGAAAGTGGGTGTGCCCCTGGAGCGGCCCGTTGCGGGGGCCGCCTCGCTCATTCCTCGCGGGCGGATGGAGCTTTTCCATGGCAGCATGGCGCTGGCCAAGGAAAAGTCCCGCCGGGGGCGAGCCGCGCGCACCCTCGCTTAGCTCGCCCGGCAACACAAGAGCCGGCCCCTGACAGGATCGTGACGCGGCCGCCCGCCGCGCCCCCGGCGCGTGCAATTCGCCGGCGGCAGGGCTTCCGTTGGCGCGAAAGAGACTGTATAAGGCGCGCCTTCAATTCGAATGCTGGTTTCGCAGACCGTGCGCGAACCGCCGCAGCGGGCTGATGGCTCGCCTTGAGGAGTTTAGGACATGGCCGTCCCGAAGAGAAAGACGTCCCCGTCGCGCCGCGGCATGCGCCGTTCCGCCGACGCGCTGAAGCAGCCGACCTATGTGGAAGACAAGGATTCCGGCGAGCTGCGCCGTCCGCACCACCTCGACCTGAAGACCGGCATGTATCGGGGCCGGCAGGTCCTGAAGCCCAAGGCCGAGGCCTGATCGCCTCCCGGCCGCGCCTGGCGCGGCCGGGCGGGGACCGGCAGGGCTCGGCCCAAGGCGCGACCGGCTCTGGCGCTGCTTCGGCGCCGCCGATTCGCGCGCCGCAGGGCCGGGCCGCTTGACGGGATCGGCCGGCACGGCCGGTCCTGATACCGGGCGAGGGGCCAATCTCCCATTGCGGGATGGGTTTCGGTCCGCCGCCCTTCCGGGCCGCCGCGCCCGGACGCGTGCCGCTTAGCGTGTTCTCCGTCATCGTCCCTTCGCCGGGAACGGTGACTGTCCCGGCGCGATTGGCGACCCGTCGGCCGCCGCGGCGCGGCGGGCCGCCTCAGGTCCGGTCGAGGAGAATTTGATGCTGACGCCGATTCCTCTGCTCATTATCCCGCTGGCGCTGTTCAATATCGTCGCCTTCCTCACCCCCGGCCTCGACTGGCACTCCCCCCTCACCACGGTGCAGATGCTGTCCGGGTCGAAATGGGAGATCAGCCTGGCCGAGGCATTCCTCGCCTTCAGCCTGTTCGTGCTGTTCTTCGAGATCCTGAAGTCGACGCGCATCACCTCCCGCTCGATCATCGACCACATGCTGTCGATGCTGCTGTTCGCGGTCGGTCTCGCGGAATTCCTGCTGGTGCCGCAGGCGGGCAATTCGGTATTCGCGCTGCTGCTGTGCATCATGCTGCTGGACGTGGTGGCGGGCTTCTCGGTCTCGGTGCGCGTCGCCCAGCGCGACTTCTCGGTCGAGCCGCGCGACAACGGTTGAGACCGTCCCGGACCCGGGGCGCGGCCGGGTGCCGCGCAAGCGAGTCGTCTTGGCGCCGTCTCCGCAGCCGCCGCCTCGCCACGATCGCCACGGGGCTCAAGCGCCACGGGCCTCGAGCGCCACGGGGCTCGGCGCCGCGCGCCTGCGTCCCGCGCGCGGCTGGGATTGCGCGGCCCGGCGGGCGGGGCCCTTCACCCTGCCCCTCTCCCGCAGGCAAAGGAACGCGTTCCGCAGGGGGAAACCCCAGCAGAGGGCGCCACGGCGCGGGTCGGCAGAAGCCTCTCCCCGGCAGAGGGCAGGCGAGGGGAAGGGGCGCCGGGGAGGCACCGCGCCCGGGATCGCCCGCCCGTCAGGGCTGCGACGGGCCGCCTTCGCCTTCGCCTTCGCTTTCGGGCTTCTTGATGAGCTGGTCGAGCTTCGCCTGCATCTCGGCCATCTGCCGCTTGATGGCGTCGAACTCGCCCGGGCGCGGCTCGGGAGCGGCGGGAGCGGTGCCCGGCGCCGCCGGGGTGCCGGCGGCGGCCGCGGGCACGCCTTCCGCCCCTTCCGTCTTCGGGAAGGGCAGGAAGATGTGGAACGCGCGCTCGAACATCTCCATGTTGCGGCGCACGTGGTCGTCGAGGCCGGCGAAGCCGCCGCCCGTGAGCGTCTTCGCCACGTGGTCGCGGAACTTCTCCTGGTCCTTGGTGAAGCTGTCGAAGGACGCTTCCAGGTAGCGCGGCACCAGCATCTGCATGCTGTCGCCGTAAAATCGGATGATCTGGCGCAGGAAGGTGATGGGCAGAAGGTTCTGACCCTTGTTCTCCTGCTCGAAGATGATCTGGGTGAGCACCGAATGCGTGATGTCGTCGCCGTTCTTGGCATCGTACACCACGAAGTCCTCGCCCTCCTTCACCATGTTGGCGAGGTCTTCGAGGGTCACGTAGGTGCTCGTGCCGGTGTTGTAGAGGCGGCGGTTCGCGTATTTCTTGATGGTGACTGGCTCTTGCGACTTTGCCATCGTCCGGTCATCCGTTTTCCTTGGGGTGACACACGTTAGGGCGTTTCCAAACACAGGGCTACCAATTTGTGTGCGCCGCGGGCGCCGAACGTGCAGCGCATCGCCGCGCGCCGCCCGGGACCGGCCCGCAGGCATCGCCGCGTGCCCATTGCCTTGACATGTGTCATTGACACATTGTCGACGGCACAACCACTTTAGCATCCGAACGCGGCGGCGCTGCAGCGCACGCCGCGAGAGGCCAGAACCGGCCGCATAGGCCCAGGAGAGAGCACCATGAAGGACGAGGTCGTCATCGTCGGCGCAGCGCGCACCCCGGTCGGTTCGTTCAACGGCGCCCTTGGGGCGCTGCCTGCGCACGAGCTCGGCGCGATCGCCATCAAGGCCGCGCTGGAGCGCGCCGGCGTCGCCACCGACGCGGTCAGCGAGGTGATCCTCGGTCAGGTGCTCACCGCCGCCCAGGGCCAGAATCCGGCGCGCCAGGCCTCGCTCAAGGCCGGCCTGCCGATCACCAGCCCGGCCTGGGAGGTGAACATGGTGTGCGGCTCGGGGCTGCGCACGGTGGCGCTGGGCGCCCAGGCCATCGCCAATGGCGACAGCGACATCGTCGTGGCGGGCGGCCAGGAATCCATGAGCCAGTCCACCCACGCCGCGCACCTGCGCAACGGCCAGCGCATGGGCGACCTCGCCTTCGTCGACACCATGATCAAGGACGGCCTGTGGGATGCCTTCAACGGCTACCACATGGGCAACACCGCCGAGAACGTGGCGAAGGAGTTCCAGATTACCCGCCAGGAGCAGGACGAATTCGCCGTCGCCTCCCAGAACAAGGCGGAAGCGGCCCAGAAGGCGGGCCGGTTCAAGGACGAGATCGTGCCCGTCACCATCGCCTCCAAGAAGGGCGACGTGGTGGTGGACCAGGACGAGTACATCCGCCACGGCGCCACCCTGGAAGCCATGACCAAGCTGCGCCCCGCTTTCGTGAAGGACGGCACGGTGACCGCCGGCAACGCCTCGGGCCTCAATGACGGCGCCGCCGCGGTGGTGCTCATGAGCGCCGAGAAGGCCAAGGCCGCCGGCAAGACGCCGCTGGCCCGCATCGTCTCCTGGGCCCAGGCGGGCGTCGATCCCTCGGTCATGGGCACCGGCCCGATCCCGGCCGCCAAGCTGGCTCTGGAGAAGGCCGGCTGGAGCGCCTCCGACCTCGACCTCGTCGAGGCCAACGAGGCGTTCGCCGCCCAGGCCATCGCGGTCAATAAGGGGCTCGGCTGGGACACCTCCAAGGTGAACGTGAACGGCGGCGCCATCGCCATCGGCCATCCGATCGGCGCCTCCGGCGCGCGCATCCTCGTCACCCTGCTGCACGAGATGCAGAAGCGCGACGCCAAGAAGGGCCTCGCCACCTTGTGCATCGGCGGCGGCATGGGCATCGCCATGTGCCTCGCGCGCGACTGAGGCCGCGCTCAAGGACGCCGCGACGTTCGATCGCGGCGTCCGGTTCTCAAATCAATCAAAGACTTGCTAAGTACCGATCCGGGCGTAGCTCGATCCGCTCGGGTCAAGGGGCAGGCGTCTTCAGGTCGGGCCAACAGAAGTGAGGAGGAGACAATGGGGCGCGTCGCATTGGTCACGGGAGGCACTCGCGGCATCGGGGAGGCGATCTCGGTCGCGCTGAAGGCTGCCGGCCATAAGGTGGCAGCGAACTTCGCCGGCAACGAGGAGGCCGCCAAGGCCTTCACCGCGAAGACCGGCATCCCTGCCTTCAAGTGGGACGTGTCTGATTTCGAGGCCTGCAAGGCCGGCATCGCCAAGGTGGAGGCCGAAGTCGGCCCGGTGGAGATCCTGGTCAACAATGCCGGCATCACCCGCGACGGCCAGCTGCACAAGATGTCGCTGGAGCAGTGGAGCGCGGTGATCAACACCAACCTCAACTCCGCCTTCAACATGACCCGCAACGTGATCGAGGGCATGCGCGACCGCAAGTTCGGCCGCATCGTCTGCATCTCCTCCATCAACGGACAGAAGGGCCAGTTCGGCCAGACCAACTATTCCGCCGCCAAGGCCGGCGAGATCGGCTTCGTGAAGGCGCTGGCCCAGGAGACGGCGCGGCTCGGCATCACCGTCAACGCCATCGCCCCGGGCTACATCGCCACCGAGATGGTGAAGGCGGTGCCGGCGGAGGCGCTGGCCAAGATCGTCGCCACCATCCCGGTGGGCCGCCTCGGCGAGCCCGAGGACATCGCCCGCTGCGTCGTGTTCCTGGCCGCGGACGACGCCGGCTTCATCACCGGCTCCACCATGACGGTGAACGGCGCGCAGTACATCACCTGAGCCCCGCCGGCGCTTGCTCGCACGCCGTCGCCCTCCGGCCTGGCCGGAGGGCGACCTTCCCGCTTGCCGCTCTTCCCCGAACAGCGCCGCCGCAGCGCCTGCCGGCTCCTGTCGGGTTTGCGCCCCGCCGGCCGGGGATGTCGCATAAGCGCCAATCGGTCGATCCAGGCATCTATCTGAAATATAATGTAAAAATTAGATCGGCCAGCGCGGCACGGGACTTGAATCGTTCCAGCATCGTCCCTCAGCCCGCGCGAGCTTCCATGACCGATGCCTTGACCACCGATGCCCTGACCGCGGATGCCGCCGTCGAGGAGGCGCTGGAGATCCCCCAGGTCTATGCGCACCACGTCTTCTGCTGCTTCACCCAGCGCCCGCCGCAGCATCCGCGCGGCTCGTGCGGCGCCAACGGCGCCCAGCCTTTGTGGGAGCGGCTCGGCAAGAAGATCGAGGCCACGGGGCGGCGCGACATCTGCATGACCGCCTCGGGCTGCCTCACCTTCTGCCAGGCGGGGCCCATCATGGTGGTCTATCCGCAGGGCATCTGGTACCAGCCGCGCACCCCCGAGGACATCGACGAGATCGTCGCGTCCCACCTCCTAGGCGGCCGGCCGGTGGAGCGCCTCATCGTCGTTCCGCGGGTGTGAGGAGCGCGGGCGGCGCGCCGCGTCGTCGGATTGCGGCTCCCCATGTCCCGCCCCGTCGCCCTCCGGCTTGACCGGAGGGCCCAAGCGCCGGTGCCGTTCACCCTGCGGCGCGGATGGATGCTCCGGTCGAGCCGGAGCATGACGGCGGATAGGGGTGTCGCGCCGGGCCCGGCCTACTCTGGCGCCCCTCCCGCCGTCCCTCAGGCGCCGGCGTCGAGGGCTGCGACGATGGCCTCGCCCATCTCGCGCGTGCTGATCGCCGGCGTGCCCTTGGGGGCGATGTCGGCGGTGCGCTTGCCGGCGTCGAGCACGGTGCCGATCGCCGCCTCGATGCGGTCGGCCACCTCGCCCTTGCCCAGCGAATAGCGCAGCGCCATGGCGAGCGAGCCGATCATGGCGATGGGATTGGCGATGCCCTGGCCGGCGATGTCGGGCGCCGAGCCGTGCACCGGCTCATACATGGACGCGCGCTTGCCGGCCGCGTCCGCCGCGCCGAGCGAGGCGGAGGGCAGCATGCCGATGGAGCCGGTGAGCATGGAGGCGAGGTCGGACAGGATGTCGCCGAACAGATTGTCGGTGACGATCACGTCATACTGCTTGGGCCAGCGCACCAGCTGCATGGCGAGGCTGTCGGCGAGCTGGTGCTCCAGCTCCACGTCCTTGTAGGCGCGCGCGTGCAGCTGGGTCACCACTTCCTTCCAGAGCACGCCGGACTTCATCACGTTGTGCTTCTCGGCGGAGGTCACCTTGTTGCGGCGGGTGCGCGCGAGCTCGAAGGCGACGGACGCGATGCGCTCGATCTCGAAGGTGTCATAGACCTGGGTGTCGACGGCACGCTTCTGGCCGTTGCCGAGGTCCGTGATGGTCTTGGGCTCGCCGAAATAGACCCCGCCGGTGAGCTCGCGCACGATCAGCAGATCGAGCCCCTCCACCACCTCCGGCTTCAGCGAGGAGGCCTCGGCGAGCGCGGGATAGCAGATGGCGGGGCGCAGATTGGCGAACAGCTCCAGGTCCTTGCGCAGGCGCAGAAGGCCCGCCTCGGGACGCGCCTCGTAGGGCACGTCGGCCCATTTGGGCCCGCCGACGGCGCCGAAGATCACCGCATCGGCGGCCTTGGCGAGCGCCATGTCGGCTTCCGAGATGGCGGCGCCGTGGGCGTCATAGGCGGCGCCGCCCACCAGGCCCTCCTCGATGGCGAAGGAGGCGAGGCCGGCCTTTTCCAGCCACGCGATGACCCGCTTCACCTCCTCCATCACCTCGGGGCCGATGCCGTCGCCGGCGAGCAGGAGCAGCTTGTGGGTGGCCATGCGGGTCTCCTCGTTCCTAGGGTCGATGCGGCGTCGCGCCGTCTTGGTGGGGCGTCCGTCCTGAGGGCGGCGTGGGGCGGCGCGGTCGCGCCGCCGAAAGGGCGTCACGGCTCTAAGGCGTCGCCGCCGCGAGCGCAAGGGCGCGGCGGGAACCGGCGGGCGGGCGAGCCGCCGCCTCAGCCGCCCTTCACGAAGGCGGCGAAGGCCGCGGCATAGTCCTTGTGCCAGCGCGACAGCGGCGGGCGGTTGGCGATGATGTCGCCGGCCGCCCAGGCGATGCGCCTCTCGTCGAGCGCCCGCGGCACGTCGTTGTCCGGGCACAGGATGTAGAAGTCGCCGGCCTCGAGGCGCTCCAGCAGGAAGTCCACGGTCTCGTCCGCGGTCCAGGCGCCCGCCGGCTTCTCGGTGCGCCCGCCGGCGGCGAGCGGGGTGAAGACGAAGCCGGGGATGAACAGATGGGCCGAGACGCGGCCGCCCTCGGTGTTGCGCAATTCGTGCTGGAGCTGCTCGGTGAACACCTTCACGCCCGCCTTCGAGACATTGTAGGCGGGATCGCCGGGCGGGGTGGTGATGCCCTGCTTGGAGCCGGTATTGACGATCAGGCCCGGCTTGCCGCGCGCCAGCATCCTCGGCCCGAACACGCGCGCGCCGTGGATCACGCCCCAGAGGTTCACGGCGATCACCTGCTCCCAGTTCGCCAGCGGGCCGAACAGCGCGCTGCCGGGCTGCACGCCGGCATTGTTCATGACGAGGTCCGTGCCGCCGAAGCGGGCCGCGACCTCCCCCTCGAGGCGTTCGATGTCCTCGAGGCGGCTCACGTCGGTGGCGCGCGCGAGCACGTCGTCGGCCCCGCCTCTGGCGCGCGCGGCGACCTCTGCCGCCGCGGCCTCGAGCTTCGCGCCCGGAAGGTCGGCGATCGCGACCTTCAGGCCGCGCGCGGCGAACCGCCGGGCGGCCGCAAGGCCGATGCCGGAGGCGCCGCCGGTGACGACGGCGACCGCGCCGGCGGACAGGGCGGGATGGGGCATGGCGGGGCTCCTTGGGGTGGGGGCCTCAGCGCCGCGTGGCGACGAAGGCGCCGCCGACGATGAGCAGGCAGGCGAGGGCGAGGGACCAAGTGGGCGCGGCGAAGCCGGCGAGCACCAGTAACAAGGTGGAGAGCACCGGCGCGGCATAGGAGGCGACGCCCAAGAGGCGCACGTCGCCCTGCTTCATGCCGACGTCCCAGGCATAGAAGGCGATGCCCACCGGGCCGATGCCGAGCGCCGCCACCGCCGCCCACTCGCCGGGGCCGGACGGCCACACGGTCTCCTCCCAGGCGAGGTGGCACGCGCCAGCCAGCAGCGCGGTGACGAGGCAGAAGCCCGCCACCGCCTGCGTCGGCACATCGGCAAAGCGGCGCGAGAGCACCGAGTAGGACGACCAGATGAAGGCGCAGGCGAAGGCGGCGGCATAGCCCGGCAGGTAGCGCGCCTCGATGCCGCCGAAGCCGCCTTTGCCGAGCAGCAGCACCACGGTTCCGGCGAAGCCCATGAGCGCGCCGATCACGTGGCCTCTTCTCAGCCCGCCCCCCGGCAGCAGCGCCGAGAGCAGCACGATCAGCAGCGGCCACAGATAGTTGATGAGCCCGGCTTCCGCCGGCGGGGCCCATTTCAGGGCCGCGAAATAGAGGAAATGGTAGCCGAACAGACCGCCCACGCCATGCAGATAAGCGAGCGGGCGCTGCGCCAGCACGCCGATGCCCGGCCCGGCGAGCGCCGCGGCGAGCCCGACCGCGCCGCCGAGCGCGAAGGTGAGTGCGGTGAGCAAGAACGGCGGCACCCGGCCGGTCGCCGCCGTGAGCAGCGCCAGCGTCGCCCAAAGGAGGATGGCGGCAAGGCCGATGCGCGTCGCGCTGGCGGGGGGCATTTCAGGGCTCGGGGGTCAGGGGCCGAGGAGGTCGATGAGCGGCGGGATCAGCGGCGCGTCGGCGGGCGGCATGTCGAGGTCGCGCAGCTTGCCCGCGCGCACCCATTTCAGCGCCTGGTGCTCCTTGCGCTGGACCATGCCGTCCCAGCGCCGGCAGACCCACAGCGGCATCAGCAGATGGAAGGTCTCATAAGCGTGGCTCGCGAAGGAGAGCGGGGCGAGGCACTCCTCCTTCACGCGGATGCCGAGCTCCTCGTCGAGCTCGCGGATCAGCGTCTCCTCCGGCCGCTCGCCGGGCTCCATCTTGCCGCCGGGAAACTCCCACAGCCCCGCGAGCGTCCGGCCTTCGGGGCGCTGGGCCACCAGCACGCGGTTGTCCGTGTCCACCAGCGCACAGGCGACGACGAGGGTGAGCCTCACGAGCGATAGTCCCCGTTGATGGCCACGTATTCCTTGGTGAGGTCGCAGGTGAGCACGGTGTCGGCGCCGCGGCCGAGGCCGAGGTCCACGGTGAGGTCGATCACGTCGTTCTTCATGTAGTCCGACACCGTCGCCTCGTCATAAGCGGGATCGCGCGCGCCGGCATGGGCGACGCGGATGTCGCCGAAGGAGATCGAGAGCAGGTCGCGCTCGGCCGGCTCGCCGGCCTTGCCCACCGCCATCACCACGCGGCCCCAATTGGCGTCCTCGCCCGCCACCGCGGTCTTCACCAGCGGCGAGTTGGCGATCGACATGGCGATGCGCCGCGCCGACTTCTTGGAGGTCGCGCCATTGACGTGCACCCGCACCAGCTTGCGCGCGCCCTCGCCGTCGCGCGCCACCTGCTCGGCGAGGTCCGCCATCACCGCGCGGAGCGTGCGGCGGAAGGCGCGCAGGCGCGGGTCGGTGGGATCCTTGATGGCCGGCACGCCACGCGCCTTGGCGGCGCCGGTGGCGAACAGCAGCAGCGTGTCGGAGGTGGAGGTGTCGCCGTCGATGGTGATGGCGTTGAAGGTGGTCTTCACCGCCTTGTCGAGCATGGATTGGAGCACGCCCGAGGCGAGCGGGGCGTCGGTGAAGATGAAGGACAGCATGGTCGCCATGTCGGGGGCGATCATGCCGGCGCCCTTGGCGATGCCGGTGATGGTGACCGGCAGATCGTCGATCAGCACCGTCGCCGTGGACAGCTTGGGGAAGGTGTCGGTGGTCATGATGGCGCGGGCGGCTGCCTCCCAGGGGCCGTTGGCGAGGCGCGAGGCGGTTTGCTCCAGCACCCCCTCGAAGCGCGTCGCGTCGAGCGGCTCGCCGATCACGCCGGTGGAGGCGAGGAACACCTCGTTCGGCTTGCAGCCGAGCGCCCGGGCGGCGATCTCGGCGGTGAGCCTGGTCGCCGCGCGGCCCTTCTTGCCGGTGAAGGCGTTGGCGTTGCCGGAATTCACCACCAGGCCCTTGGCCTTGCCCTTCTTGAGCAGATCGCGGCACCATTCCACCGGCGCCGAGGGGCAGCGCGAGCGGGTGGTGACCCCCGCCGCCGTGGTGCCGGGCGCGAACGCCATCAGCAGCACGTCCGTGCGGCCCTTGTAGCGGATGCCGGCCTCGGCGGTGGCGAAGGCGACGCCGGGCACGGCGGGCACCTCGGGCAGGCTCTTGGGCGCGAGGGGAGAGACGGGCGTGGACATGGTGGCTCCCGGGATCGGCGGCGGCGCGCCGGAACCGGGCATCGTGCCCGGGGCCGGCGCGCGTGGCCGAGGGTGTGCCGCAGGACGGGGGCGGACGCAAGGGCGGGGGATCTTGCCATGGTCGAGTCGGCATTGCTGAGCCTTGACGACCGGGCCGGTCGGGCTGCAACTTCGCCGCGGCCACCCGTGCTTGCCAGGAGGCCCGCCGGGCGGCAATGTCTGCCTGGAACAACATCAAATGGTTGCATTCTGGCGCGGGCTCGCGCCAGGCGACTGGGTTTGGGACGCATGATGATCATTGACGGTGGGACGGCTGCGGCCGGCGAAGGGGACGAGCGCGCTCGGCGGCGGCCGCAAGCGGGGGCGCTCAGCCGCCGGTCGTTCCTCCTCGGCTCCGCCACCGGCCTCGGCGCGCTCTCCCTCGCCGGCTGCGCCGGAGACGGCATGAGCCTTGCCGAGGCGGAGAAGCTCTACGGGCCGGTGCCCACCGAGAAGTTCCCGATCCCGGCGGCCGACATCAGCAAGGTCAATCCCAAATACTACCGCCGGACGGTGCGCTACGATTCCAAGGAAGCGCCCGGCACGATCATCGTCGATCCGAGCAATTACTACGTCTACCGCATCGAGGACGGGGAGACCGCCACCCGCTACGGCGCCAATGTGGGCCGCAGCGGCTTTCTGTGGCACGGCGACGCCTATGTGGGGCGCAAGGGCGAATGGGCGACCTGGACTCCGCCCAAGGAGATGATCCAGCGCCAGCCCGAAGTGGCGAAATACGCCCGCGGCATGCCCGGCGGCCTGGAAAACCCGCTCGGCGCCCGCACGCTCTACCTCTACCAGAACGGCGCCTACACGCTCTACACCATCTACGCCTCGAGCGATCCGGAGAGCATCGGCACCGGCGTCACCAGCGGCTGCGTCGGCCTGCTGAGCCAGGACATGATCCACCTCTACGACCAGACGCCGGTCAAGACCAAGGTGACCGTGCTGCCGGCCTAGCACCGGTCCGCCGTACAGCGGTCCGCCGAACGGGCTCCGGGCTCCCGCTTCGACAACGGGCCGGCCGCCGGCCAGTATGGGCCGCGATGCGTGGCGGCCTTCGAACAGGCCGGCCGGCGCCCGGGGGGGCTGGGATGAGGCTGGGCGGATTCGATCTGGTCCTTTGGGCCTCCTGCCTCGCCATGCTGGCGGTGGGCGCCAACAGCACGGCGATCATGGCCGCCCTGCCGCTGATGGGGAGCGAGCTGCGGCTGCCGGCTGCCGGCGTCCAGTGGGCGGTGAACGCCTATCTCGTCATGTCCGCCGCCTGCGTGGTGCTCGGCGGGCGGGCGGCGGACCGCTTCTCCGCGCGCGCGGCCTCCATGGCCGGGCTGGCGCTGTTTGGCCTCGCCTCGGCGATCATCGCCACTTGCGAGGGGCAGGTCGCCCTGCTGGCCGGGCGCGCCCTGCAGGGCCTCGGGGCGGCGTTCGCGGTGCCCGGCACGCTCGCGGCGATCAATGCCGGCGCGCCGCCGGAGCGCAAGGAGGCCGCCATCGGCGCCTGGACCGGCTTCCTGATGCTGGGCTTCAGCATCGGCCCGCTGCTCGGCGGCAGCCTGATCCATCTTGCCGGCTGGCGCGCGATCTTCTGGCTCAACGTGCCGCTCACTCTGGCGGCGCTCGCCGGCCTCGCCCTGTCCGGCGCGCCGGCCGCGCGCGCCGCGCCCGCGCCAGGCGGGCGCGGCGACGTCGCGGGCTTCGTCCTGCTCGCGACGTTCATGGTGTCGGTGGTGTTCGGCCTTCATGGGCTGCCGCACGCCGAGGCGGCGCCGCTCGCCGCCCTCGGCCCGCTGGTGCTGGCGGGGGCGGCGCTCCTGCTCCTGCTGCGGGTGGAGGCGCGCGCGGCCGCGCCGCTGGTGGACCTCGCCTTCTTCACCCGGCCCGGGTTCGTGATCGGCACCGCCATCGGCGCGCTGGCGATGATGTGCATCATGGGCCTGCTGCTCTATTTCAACCTCTATGCGCAGAGCCGGCACGGCCTCGGCCTCACGGCGCTCGCGGCCGGGGCGCTGCTGCTGCCGCTCGGGCTGGCGCTGCTCGTGCTCGCGCTCTCAGCCTCGGCGGTCGCCGCGCGGATCGGGGTCGGCAACGCCATGACGGCCGGCATGGCCTTGATCGTGCTCGCCAGCGCCGTCACGGGGGCCGCGGTTGCGCGCGGCAGCCTCATCCTGCTCGCGGCCGGGTTCTGCGCCGTGGGCGCGGGCCTCGCCGTGCCCTACGCTCTGGCCCCGCGCCTTGCGCTGTCCGCCCTGCCGCCGGCGCAGGCCGGCCAGGGGGCGGGCATCGTCAATGCCTGCGCGTTCCTCGGCGGCAGCGTCGGCGTGGCGGCGGGCGCCATCGCCTTCATGATCGCCGGATTTCCCGGCGTCCTGGCGATGATCGCCTTGGTCGGCGCGCTCGGCGCGGGGCTGGCGCGCAGGATCGCAGCGGAGGGCTAGGGTGGGGCGGGGGATGGCGGGCAGGCCGTGGCCGGCGTGCATCGGCCCGGCTTGAAACGGGATTGCAGGGCGCTTCGCGCTGGACTGTGACGGGCCCGGCCGCTACCCGTAGCTGCAACCCTGGCTGCCGAGAGCTGTGACGATGCCCGCGAAGAAAGCCCCCGTCTTCGGCGCCCTCAATCGCAACGCCACGCTGGCCGAGAACAGCGTCAATGCCGGGCCGGTGCAGCTGGATTCCGACGTATCCCTGAAAAATCCGGACGGCACCGGATTCCAGGGCGGCGCCTTCAGCGTCAAGCTGGCCAAGGCGACCACCCATGACGATCTGGTCATCACCGAAAAAGACGGCATCGCCCTGCAGGTGAATGGCGAGAGCGGGGCCACCGAGGTCTATTACAACGGCGCGCGGATCGGCACCCTGACCTCGTCCGGGCAGGACGGGACGGCGCTGGTGGTTGCCTTCGACCAGCCGGTGGACGATGCCGCCGCCACCGCCTTGGCCCGCGCCGTCGCCTTCGCCTATTCCGGGGACACGCCCGCCGCCGCGGCCCGCGCCCTCACCTTCTCCGTCACCGATGCGGAGGGAACCACCAAATCGGCGAAGATGCAGCTGAAGCTGACGCCGCAGAACGACGCCCCGGTCTTCTCCGGCCTGGAGCCGGCCTCGACCCGCGACCGGGCCGATTTCACGGCCGGCTTCGTCATCGACGCCGACGCGCGCGTTCTGGATCCCGACGGGACCACCTACAAGGGCGCCACGCTCAACGTCCATGTCGCCGACGCCGGCAGCACCGACCAGCTTTATCTGGCGCCCGGCGCGTTCAGCATCACCGGCACCAAGCTCTATTTCAACGGCAAGGTGGTGGGCACCGTCTCGGCCGACGGCGTGTCCGGCCACGACCTCGCCTTCACCTTCCAGGTCAAGGGCCAGTTGGGCAAGGGCGCGCTGTCCGACGCGCAGGTGAGCACGCTGCTGGAGCAGGTGTCCTACCGCTCGACCGCGTCCGGCCCCCTGACGGATGCGCCCACCGTTTCGTTCACGCTCACCGATGCGCAGAAGGGGGTCGTCCATCAGGACGTGAGCTTCAGCTTCACGAACGCGGCTCCGGAGTTCCTGCCGGCCAGTCCGGACGGGAGCGGCATCATCCGTCTGTCCACGGGTAAAGGCAGCGCGCAACCCGTCGCCTCGCCGGACGGGACCAAGGTGGCGTACATGTCCTCGATGGCGGGGCAGCGCCAGGTTTTCGTCAGCAACCTCGCGACCGGGGAGGTCACGCTCGTGTCCTCGAGCGCCTCCGGTACAGCGGGCAATGACGACAGCGTCGATAAAATCGCCTTCTCGCCGGATGGCCACAAGGTGGCCTTCGTTTCCGACGCGTCGAACCTCGTGCCGGGGGACACGAACGGGGCGGAGGATGTGTTCGTCAAGGACCTCGACACGGGCGCCATCACCCGGGTCTCCACCGATTCCGCGGGCGGTCAGATCAATACGTGGAGCGAAAAGCCCGTATTCTCGCCTGACGGAACCAAGATCGCGTTCGAAACGCCCGCATCCAACCTTGGTTATGTCGACACGAACGGCAGTTCCGATCTTTTCGTCAAGGATCTCGCCACCGGCACTCTAACGCTGGTTTCGAACAATGCGGCAGGCAGCGCGTTCGGCAACGGCAGCTTCAATCCATCCTTCTCGCCGGACGGGACCAGGATCGTTTTCATGGCGTTCGGCACCGCGGTTGGACCCGGCCTGCCTGGGA
The DNA here is from genome assembly GCF_040049235.1 of Xanthobacter luteus. Lineage (NCBI taxonomy): Bacteria > Pseudomonadati > Pseudomonadota > Alphaproteobacteria > Hyphomicrobiales > Xanthobacteraceae > Xanthobacter > Xanthobacter luteus. The sequence continues at coordinate 1,502,251 of NZ_JBDZDO010000001.1, read as the reverse complement.
GTACCGCCGTCTACGTGAAGGACCTCGCCACCGGTGATGTGACCTTCGTGTCCTATGCCAGCGCTCATGAGGTGCTTCCCGTCTTCTCCCCCGACGGCACCAAGGTCGCCTTCCTCTCCTACCCGGGAGAGGTGATCCCCGGCGCGGTGAACGACTCTGTGCAGCTTTTCATGAAGGACCTCGCCACCGGCGAAGTGACCTTCGTGAGTTCCGATGCGGCGGGCACCCCGGGCAACGGCCTGGCCACCGGCGAATTCGCCTTCTCGCCGGACGGCACCCGGATCGTCTTCTCGTCCATGTCCTCGAACCTCGTCGCCGGCGATACGGACGGGGTCGCGAACGTCTTCATCAAGGATCTCGCCACCGGGGCGGTCACGCGCGTCGAAGGCAATGTGGATGGTGCCAGCGGTGGTGCCGTGTTCACGGCGGACGGCGCCCATGTGGTCTTCTCGTCCGCCGCGAGCGGCCTCGTCGCGGGCGACGCGAACTTCGCCAGCGACATCTTCATGGCGGCGCTGGCCACGCCTTCCGTGACGAGCGTCACGCTGACCGAGGACCCGGCGCAGAGCCGGCTTTCGGCCATCGGCACGGTCTATTTCTCCGACGCGGACACGCTTGATGCCCACGAGGTGTCCGTGAGCCAGCCCCAGGAGACGCTGGGCACGCTCTCGGCCAAGGTCGTGAGCGACATGAACGGCACCGGCGCCGTCGTCTGGTCCTATGCCGTGGACGAGAGCGACGTGGCGGCGCTCGCGGCGGGCGAAAGCCGTGTCGATACCTTCACCCTACTGGTGTCCGACGGTGCCGGCGGCACGACCGCCACCACCGTGGCCGTCACGCTGGTCGGAGCGGGCGAGGACGCCGCCACGATCGCCACCTTCAGGTTCGCGCCGGACGATGCGGCGCAGGCGCAGAAGCAGGCGCAGGCGCACTCGGCAGGCGCCGATCTTTGGGCATCGGTCGCCGCCTGCTTCGGCGACGCCGGCGACACGCTCGCCGACCTCCTCGCGTCCATCGAGACGCGCGCTTTCGGTGCCGCGCATCCTCAGGTCCTGGCCGGGGCCGTCGCGGGGGCGGCGGCGCATGCGGCATTCGACCCCGGAGCCTGGGACCTGGGCGTCCTGGAGCAGGCGCTCGACCGGCTGCCGGCGCCCGGCGCCGATCTTCTCGACGGCCTCTGGACCTACGCCCTGGAACACGGCGCCGCGGCGAAGACCGTGTTTCCCCACGACGTCGCGGACCTGTCGGCGGCGCTGGCGACCGAGCTTCGGAGCGCCCTTCACATCGGTCACGATGGCGGGCACTGGCTGATCTAAAGCATTTTCAACAAAAGCGGGTTCCGGATTTGCAAGGGACGGGGCGCGCCCCGGGGCGCGGCCGTCGGCCCCTGCAGCCTTTTCCCGTGTCCTTGGCTGGCGATCCTTCATCAGATCGGGGGAGCTTCGCCGCGCGCCAATCGCCGAAGCCGAGCGCCGGCCTTTCCTCCCTCACCCGCCCATCTCCTCCCTCAGAATCTCCAGCCGCAGCCATTCCTCCTCGGCGGCGTCCAGGGCGGCCTGGGCCTTGGCGAGCGCCGCCGAGGCGGCCTCGAACCTGGCCGGGTCGCGGGCATAGAGGGCCGGGTCGGCCAGGGTGGCGGCGTGCTTCGCCAGCTCGGCCTTCAGCTTCTCCATGGTGGCGGGCAGCGTCTTCAGAGCGTGCTGCTCGTGGAACGACAGGCGCTTCTTTTCCTTGAGGTCCTGCCCGAGGCTACCCTCCTTGGCGCCGCCCTTCGCCGCGCCTTTCGCAGCGCCCTTGCCCGCCTCCCCGGCGAAGGCTGGGGGCGGCGCCTTGCCCGGTGCCGCCTTCGCCCGTACCCCGTGGCCGCGCTGGGCCACCATGTCGGCATAGCCGCCGGCATATTCGCGGAAGATGCCCGTGCCCTCCGCCGCGATCACGCTCGACACCGTGCGGTCGAGGAAGTCGCGGTCGTGGGAGACCAGGATCACGGTGCCCGGGAAGTCCGCCACCATCTCCTGGAGCAGATCGAGGGTCTCGAGGTCGAGGTCGTTGGTGGGCTCGTCCAGCACCAGCAGGTTGGCCGGCATGGCGAGCGCGCGCGCCAGCATCAGCCGCCCGCGCTCGCCGCCCGAGAGCACGGAGAGCGGCGCATTGGCTTGCTCGGGGGTGAACAGGAAGTCCTTGAGATAGCCCATCACATGCTTGGGCGTCCCGCCCACCATCACCTGGTCCGAGCCGCCGCCGGTGAGCGCGTCGCGCAGCGTGGTGGACGGGTCGAGCGCGCCGCGCTGCTGGTCGAGCGAGGCGATCTCGAGATTGGTGCCGAGCCGCACGCTGCCGGTGTCGGGCGCGAGCGCGCCGGTCAGCATCTTCAGCAGCGTGGTCTTGCCGGCGCCGTTGGGGCCGACGATGCCGATGCGGTCGCCGCGCAGGATGCGGGTGGAGAAGTCCTTGACCACGCACACGCCGTCATAGGACTTGGCGATGTGCTTGGCCTCGATGATGAGCTTGCCGGAGGTCTCGGCCTCGGTCACGGCGAGCTTCACATTGCCGGTGGCGCGGCGCTCCTCGCGGCGGTCCTTGCGCATGGAGTGGAGCAGGCCCAGGCGCCGCACGTTGCGCTTGCGCCTGGCGGTGACGCCGTAGCGCAGCCAGTCGAGCTCGGCGACGATCTTGCGGTCGAGCTTGTGGCGCTCGCTTTCCTCCTGCTCCAGCACGCCGTCGCGCCACGCCTCGAAGGCGGCAAAGCCCTGTTCCAGGCGCCGCGTGGTCCCCCGGTCGAGCCAGACGGTGGCGCGCGAGAGGGTCTCCAGGAAGCGCCGGTCGTGGCTGATGAGCACGATCGCCGAGCGCAGCGACTTCAATTCCGCTTCCAGCCATTCGATGGCGGGCAGGTCCAGATGGTTGGTGGGCTCGTCCAGCAGCAGCACGTCCGGCTCGGGGGCGATGACGCGGGCGAGCGCGGCGCGCCGCGCCTCGCCGCCGGAGAGGGTGGCCGGGTCCTCGCGGCCGGTCAGGCCGAGTTCCTCCAGGAGATAGGCGGCACGATAGGTCTCGTCGCCGGGGGCAAGGCCGGCTTCCACATAGGCCAGCGTGGTGGCGAAGCCGGTGAAGTCGGGCTCCTGCGGCAAATATCGCACGGTGGTGCCGGGCTGGAAGAAGCGCGTGCCGCCGTCGGGCTCGACGAGGCCGGCGGCGATCTTCAGCAGCGTCGACTTGCCGGAGCCGTTACGCCCCACCAGAGCGAGGCGCTCGCCGGCGGAGACGGACAGCTCCGCCCCATCGAGCAGAGGGGTGGCGCCGTAGCGCAGCTGGATGTCCTGGAGCAGGATGAGGGGCGGGGCCATGCGCCCCGCTTATCCCGCCCGGGCCCGGAAGGCAAAGGGAGGGGGGAGCATTCCGCGCCGGCCCGCTTTCGGCACCCGGCGCCGTTCCGCTCCCTCCCCTTTGGGAGGACCGCAGGGGGAGCGCCGCCGGGGTGCGCCGCGGCGCGCACTTGCATCGGGTGCGCGGTGCCTCCATTTAGCGGGGGAGGCGCCGAGCGCCGATGGAGGCACCCATGACCCAGACCACGGGCCGCATTTTCGACGAGATGGCCCGCCTCGTGAACGATGCCGCCGGCGTCGCCCAGGGCGTGCGCCGCGAGGCCGAGACCGTGATGAAGGCCCAGATGGAGCGTTTCCTGCGCGACATGGACCTCGTCAAGCGCGAGGAGTTCGAGGCGGTCAAGGACTTGGCCGCGAAGGCGCGCGAGGAGAACGAGGCGCTTGCCGCCCGCATCGCTCTGCTGGAGGAGAAGCTCGCCGCCGGCCGCGCCACCGCCGACCAGTCCGAGGATTGATCCCGGCGCCGGGCTTCGGGAGCGGCCGCCGGGGACAGGGCGGTGCGGCACACAATCTGTCGTAGCACCGCAATGATTCCCCGCGATATACTGATTTTCGTGGCGATTCGTAGCCGGTTCGTCGCGCCGGGGCGCGACGGGGCGTAGCCTCGCCACGGCGGGCCGGTCCGCCGGTGCGCCTGGAGCCGGGTCCGTTCAGGCCGGCCAACCTGAACGGGACATCCGGCTCCGACACTGGAAACGGCACGCCGCGCTGCGCATGCCTCCCCGGCCTGAGTTGACGCCCGTGCCGCGTTCGACCCTCTCCGCGTCCCTCACACCGCGAGGTCGAGGCCATGTCTCTCATCGACATCGAAGCCGATGCGCCGGCGAACCCCGTGGACCTCGTGGAGCGGCTCGCCGCCGTCCATGACTGGTCCTTCGAGCGCTCCGACGAGGACGAGATCACCCTTTCGCTCGCCACCCGCTGGACGGACTGCCACGTCTCGTTCCAGTGGATGGACGAGTTGGAGGCGCTGCATCTCGCCTGCGCCTTCGACTTCAAGGTGCCGGACGGCCGGCGCTCCGAGGTGCTCAAGCTCCTCGCGCTGGTGAACGAGCAGATGTGGCTCGGCCATTTCGACCTGTGGTCGCAGGAGGGCGTGATCATGTTCCGCCACGCTCTGGTGCTGGCGGGCGGGGCCACCGCTTCAGGCCGCCAATGCGAGGCGATCGTCGACGCGGCGATCGATTCGGTGGAGCGCTATTATCCCGCCTTCCAGTTCGTGGTCTGGGCCGGCAAGACCGCCCGCGAGGCCATGGACACCGCCTTGTTCGACACGGTCGGGGAGGCCTGAGCGCCACCGGCTTTCTCCACCCTCTCCCCCGCGCGACCGGCTCCCCTTCTCTTCGGGACGGTGCGGGGGTGAGGGACCGGCGTGCGGGCGGCGCGTTCCGGCGCCTGCCGCGGGGCGCTACCGCCTTTGGCCGGCCGGCCCCGGTGCGGCGCCCCTTCTTCCATCCTCGACCCGACCGGCCCTTGCCGTTCCCCTTCCGCCCCGCGCCGTCGGGCTCTAGAACCGGAATGCGCGCCGCCGTCGGCGCGCGTCCTGTGACGTCCCACCGATCGAGGCCCCCCATGTCCGCGCCCGCTTTGTCCGCACTGTCCGGTCCCGTGGTGCTGGTGGGCGCGGGAAAGATGGGCGGGGCCATGCTGGAAGGCTGGCTGAAGCTCGGCCTGCCGGCGCAGCTCGCCGTCGCCGTCGATCCCAACCTGCCGGCGGACGCCGCCGCGGCGCTCGCCGCGAAGGGCGTCGCGGTGAACCCGCCGGCCGGAGCCATCCCCGCGCCGAGCGTGCTGCTGCTCGCGGTCAAGCCCCAGGTGGCGCCGGACGTGCTGCCGCAAGTGGCGCCGCTGGTCGCGCCCGGAACCCTGGTGGTCTCGATCATGGCCGGTCGCACCCTTTGCTTCATGGAAGGCGCTCTGCCGGCGGGCACCGCGATCGTGCGCTCGATCCCCAACACGCCGGCCGCCATCGGGCGCGGCGTCACCGTGGCGGTGGCCAACGGGGCGGTGAGCGCGCAGGGCCGCGCGCTCGCGGGCGCGCTGCTCGGCGCCATCGGCATCGTCGAATGGGTGGCGGACGAGGACCTCATGGACGCCGCCACCGCGGTGTCCGGCTCCGGTCCCGCTTACGCCTTCCTCCTCGCCGAAGCGCTGGCCGAGGCGGGCGCCAAGGCCGGCCTGCCGCCGGACCTCTCGGCGCGCATCGCCCGGGCGACCGTCGCCGGCGCCGGCGCCCTCATGGACCAGTCGGACCTGCCGGCCGCCACCCTGCGCCAAAACGTCACCTCGCCCGGCGGCACCACGGCGGCCGCGCTCGCCGTGCTCATGGACGAGACGGCCGGCTTCGGTCCGCTGCTCGCCGAAGCCGTCGCCGCCGCGACGCGGCGGGGCAAGGAGCTGGCGGGCTGACCGCCCGCGCCTATTGGCGCTACAGTTGAGGACAAGGATGTCGGCGACGCCGCCGTTTGGTGTTGCCCGAGGAGGAAGCCATGGCCTCTGAGACCAGCCGCGACGCCTGCCTGCGTTCCTTCCTCGCGCTGCTGGAGGAACGGCCCTATGGCGAGATCGACCTCGCCGACGTCGCCGTCCATGCCGGCGTGCCGTTCGGCGAGATGCGCGCCGCCTATGCCACCCGCTCGGACCTGCTTGCCGCCTTCTTCCGCGCCACCGACCGCCACGTGCTCGCCGAAGGCGGGCCGGACAGCGACGATTTCGCCGGCGAAGGGCCGAAGGAGCGCCTGTTCGAGGTGCTGATGCGCCGGCTCGACGCCCTGGAGCCCCACAAGGGCGCGGTGCGCGGCCTCGTCCGCTCGGCGCGGCGCGATCCGGCGCTGGTGCTCGAATTGCTGCGTCTGTCCGAGCGCTCGCAGCGCTGGATGCTGGCGGCGGCCGGCATCGGCTGCACCGGGCTTTCCGGATCGGTGCGGGCGAAGGGGCTGGCGCTGCTGTTCGCCCGCATCGTTTCCGTTTGGCTCGACGATGAGGACATCGGCCTCGCGCGCACCATGGCGGCGCTCGACCGGGAACTGGACACCGGCGCCAAGCTGCTGGGCATGCTCGACGACCTCGCCTTCATCGCCCTCCCCGGGCGCAAGCGGCGCGCCGCGCCGGCCGAGGCGCCGCCGCCGGCCTGACGCTCGTCAGAGCAGGCCGATGGAGATCCAGGGTACGGCGGCGATCACGATCAGGCCGAGGAACAGCGCCACCAGATACGGCCAGATGGCGCTCAGCGCCGCGTCGGGGGAGACCTGGCCGATCTTGCAGGCGAGGTAGAAGCCGATGCCGATGGGCGGCGTCATCAGGCCGATGTTCATGGCCGTGACGATCACCATGGAATAGTGGATGTCGTTGATCCCGAGCTTGCGGGCGATGGGATACATCAGCGGCGCCATCAGCACGATCGCCGGCAGCCCCTCCAGGATGCAGCCCAGCACCAGGAACACCAGGATACTGACCGCCAGGAAGCCCCACGAGCCGCCAGGCAAAGCGGCCATCATGGCGGCGAGGTCGTTGGCGATGCCGGCCTGGGTGATGGCCCACGCCATGGCCACCGCGCAGGCGAGGATGACCAGGATCGCCCCGGTGAGCGCCGCGGTCTCCACCAGCATGGCGTAGAAGGTGCGCAGGCCGATGCCGCCATAGAGCACCATGCCGACGATCAGCGCATAGACCACCGCGAAGGTGGACACCTCGGTGGCGGTGGCCGCCCCGCTCGACACCGCGCTGCGGATGAAGAACGGCAGCAGCAGCGCCGGCGCCGCCACCAGCATGGTCTTGACGATGAGGCCGGCGGGCGCGCGCCTCACGCCCTCCATGTCCTCATGGCGCGCCTTGAAGCGCGCCAGCGCCGCGAGCGCCACCAGCAGCACCATGGCCACCACGAAGCCCGAGGTGAACAAGGCCGCTATCGACACACCCGCCACCGAGCCGAGCACGATCAGCACGATGGAGGGCGGCACCGTGTCCGCCATGGCGGCGCCGGTGGCGAGCAGGGCGATCATCTCCTTCGGCTTGTGGCCGCGCCGCTTCATCTCCGGGAACAAAGCCGGCGCCACGGTCGCCATGTCGGAGACCTTGGAGCCGGAGATGCCCGACACCACAAACAGCGAGCCCAGCAGCACGTAGGACATGCCCGCCTTCACGTGGCCGAGCAGCGAGGCGAGGAAGTCGACGATCGCCTTGCCCATGCCGGTGTGGTCGAGCACGCAGCCGAGCAGAACGAACACCGGCACCGAGAGCAGGACCAGCGAGCTCATGCCCTCATCCATGCGGCCGATCATCACCAGAAGCGGCACGTGGGTGGAGAAGGCGAGATAGCAGATGGTGCCGATGCCGAAGCAGAAGGCGATGGGCACGCCGGCCACCAGGCACGCCGCCACGAAGCCCACCAGGAACAGGAGGATGGTGACATTGCCGGCCTTGATGAGCATGGGCGCGGCGAGCCACAGGGCCGCGAGCGTCCCGGCGACGATGGCGAGCGAGGCGAGGATGTCCACCAGCTTCGAGCGCCGCACCGCATGCGCCACCGCGAGCGCCGCCATGCCGCAGATGCCCACCGGCAGCGCCGCCGCCCGGAACGAGCCGGCGATGCCGAGCGCCGGCAGGGTGATGTAGGCCTCCTCCGACGCATAGTCGTAGGCGGGATAAGCGAGCGCGAGCAGGAAGGCGGCCACCAGCAGCAGCGCCAGAGTGTCCACGAACTGCTGCATGCGCTGGGGCATGGCGCGCACGAACAGGGTCAGGCGCAGATGCTCGTTGCGGTCGATGGCCACCAGCGAGCCCAGCATGGCGAGCCAGATGAAGGCAATGGAGGCGACCTCGTCGCCCCAGATGATGGGCTTGACGAACAAATAGCGCGACAGCGCGTTGGCGAGCAGCTGGCCCACCACCAGCAGCAGCAGTCCGGCGGCGATGGCTTCCACCGGCCGCATGAAACGCGAGCCCGCGCGGGGGGCGTCGCTCTCGGCGACCAGCGGCAGGATTTCATCGGCTGCGGCCATTGCGGGGGTCCCGGTGTTTGGTCTCTCAGCAGCCCCGAGGAGGGGGCTTGTGGGCGCGCGCTGACGCCCGCATGGATTTGTCCAGTTCTGCGCTGGTCCCGGCGCAATTCGCAAGCAGACGTTGCGGAATGCCCCCTGCCGTCCGCGAAGATCGGTGCGCCGGGTCCGGGCAGCCCACCTCTGCCGCCCGGGAAACCGGCGCAGACCGTTGCGCCACCCCCACCCCCTCGCCCCTCCCCATAAGGGGGAGGGGAGGCCTCCAAGGGGGGGCGTTTTGCGGGCGCGGACCGTGCTAACCGATTTAGGGCGGAAAACCCCTCCCCCTTGTGGGGGCAGGGGAGGGGGGCACACCGGAGGGAGTGCCCCGCCGCCGGACCGGCCTCAGGAGAGCTGACCGGTATATTTCTCCAGGATCGCCCAGGCCTCGTCGCCGAACTTGCCCTTCCACTCGGAATAGAAGCCGGCCTCGCGCAGCTTGGCGCGGAAGCTGTCCACCTTCGGCTCGTTGAAGGTGAGGCCCTTCTCCGCCAGTTCCTTGCGCAAAGTGGCGTTGAGCTGGACCACGTCCTCGCGCTCCTTCACGCCCGCGGCGTTCACGTTCTTGGCGACGATGGCGCGCAGGTCCTCCGGCAGCTTCTCGAACGCGCGCCGATTGGCCAGGAACCAGAAGCCGTCCCACATGTGGTTGGTGAGCGAGCAGTATTTCTGCACCTCGTAGAGCTTCGCCGTGGAGATGATGGCGAGCGGGTTCTCCTGGGCGTCCACGGCGCCGGTCTGCAGCGCGGTGTAGACCTCGGAGAAGTTGAGCGAGGCGGGCGCGCTGTCGAACGCCTTGAACATCGAGGTCCACAGCGGCGAGACCGGCACGCGGATCTTCAGGCCCTTGAGGTCGGCGGCGGTCTGGATCGGCTTGGTGGAGGTGGTGATCTGGCGGAAGCCGTTGTCCCAGATCTTGTCCATGGCGACGATGCCGGACTTGGCGATCTGGCCGCGCACATAGGCGCCGAGCTCGCCGTCCATGGCCTTCCACACGGTGGCATAGTCCGGGAAGGCGAAGCCGAGGCCGCTGATGGAGGCGTTGGCCACCAGGGTCGACAGGATCAGCGGCGAGAGGGTGAAGAACTCGATGCCGCCCGAACGCAGCTGGCTCAGCATGTCGGTGTCGCCGCCGAGCTGGCTCGACGGGAAGACCTTGATCTCGACCCGCCCGCCGGTCTCCTTCTTGATGGCTTCCACCATCTCGTTGGCGCGCACGTTCATGGGGTGCGTGACCGGCAGGTTGTTGGCGTATTTGTAGCTGAATTCGGCGGCCTGGGCGCGGGCGACATGGGGCGCGGCGATGCCGCCCACCAGCGCGCTCGCGGCGCTCGCCTTCAAAAGGGTGCGACGGGTCAGCGACATCCTCATGGTCTCCTCCTGACAGGGTCCGTTCGGACCGCATTATCGTTCTAGGTCCATGATATGGACCTTGCATTGCGCCCCAATGCTGGCCCGCTTGTGGCGGTTAGGCAAGGGGGTTATGGTTTCCCACCAAACGGTTTGGCCGATCGGCGCCAAGAAATCAAGAACCAGGTCCATATCCTGGATCATCGGGAGCAAACGTGGTCACGGGCACGCGAACGGTTCCGGCAAAGAGCCCGGCCGGCCAGGCGAAGGCCGGCCGGATGACGGCCGGCGCGCAGAATTCCGCCGCCCCTCCGGCGCGGGCGGGCGACGAGCCGGCCCAGGGCGGCACCCAGAGCATCGAGCGCGCCATCGCGCTCCTGCTCCTGGTGGGCCGCGCCGGGGCGGACGGGGCGCGCCTGTCGGACGTGGTCGAGCGCTCCGGCCTGCCCAAGCCCACCGTGCGCCGCGTGCTGCTGGCGCTGGTGCGCGCGGGCCTGGTGGACCAGGAGGAGGCGAGCCGGCGCTATCATATCGGCCCGGAGGCCTATGTCCTAGGCACGCTCGCCGCGGCGCGGTTCGGCATCCATGCGCTGTCGCTGGGCGCGCTCTCGCGCATCGCCACGGAGAGCGGCGACTGCGCCTTCCTCACCGTGCCGCGTGACATCTTCGCCGTGTGCCTGCACCGGGAGGAGGGCACCTTCCCCATCCGCACCCACGTGCTGCAGGCGGGCGACCGGCATCCGCTCGGCGTCGGCGCAGGCAGCCTCGCGATCCTCGCGGCGCTGCCGGACGTGGAGGTGGAGCGCGTGCTCGCCGCCAATGCCGAGGCGCTCGCCACCGCCTATCCCGGCTATTCGCCGCAGCGCCTGAGGCATGGCGTCGCCGAGACGCGCCGGCATGGCTACGCCCTCAATCCCGGGCTCTACGTGTCCGGCTCCTGGGGCATCGGCGTCGCGGTGCTGGACGCGCAGGGGCGCCCGGCGGGCGCGCTCTCCATCGCCGCCATCGACACGCGGCTGACGCCCGAGCGCCAGCCCGAGCTCGCGGCGCTGCTGCAGCGCGAGGCGCGCGCTTTGGAGGCCGCCCTCGGCGCGGCGGCCAAGAGCCGCGGCGCGCCCAAGGCGCCAGGCGCGGCGCGCGCCCCGGCGCGGGCCGGCGCCGCATGAGCCGCAATCCGTCCGCCGACCGCCGCGCCCGCGCGCCGGTCGCGTCCCCATCCCTGGAGGCTTATCGATGACACCCGAGGCTCCCGGCACCCCGCTCGGCGGCATCGCCCGCGTCAGCGACCGCGTGATGAACCTGGCCCATTTCCTGCGCCAGGCGGGCCGGCGCTTCCCGCACGACATCGGCTTCGTGCACGGCGCGCACCACGCCGCCTGGGGCGAGATGGACGCGCGGGTCGATGCCATGGCGGCCGCGCTCGCCGCGCAGGGCGTGAGAAAGGGCGACCGCATCCTGGTGCAGTCGAAGAACTGCCTCGAAATGTTCGAGAGCATGTTCGTCGCGTTCCGCCTGGGCGCGGTGTGGGTGCCGACCAATTTCCGCCAGACGCCGTCCGAGGTCGCCTATCTCGCCTCCGCCTCCGGCGCGCGGGCGATGATCTGCCACGCCGACTTCCCCGAGCACGCGGCGGCGGCGCGCGCCGAGGCGCCGGCGATCGACGTGGTGGTCGCCATCGGCGCCGCCGATTTCGGGCCGGACTACAATGCGGTGCTCGCGCCCCATCTCGGCGCCGGCTTTCGCGATGCGGACGTGGCGCGGGACGATCCGTGCTGGTTCTTCTTCACCTCCGGCACCACCGGCCGGCCCAAGGCGGCGGTGCTGACCCACGGCCAGATGGCGTTCGTCGTCACCAACCATCTGTGCGACCTGATGCCCGGCACCACGAACGCGGATGCCTCCCTCGTGGTGGCCCCGCTCTCCCACGGGGCGGGCGTGCACCAATTGGTGCAGGTGGCGCGGGCGGCCAAGACCATCCTTCTGCCCTCAGAGCGCTTCGACGGCACCGAGGCCTGGCGGCTCGTGGAGGAATGGCGCGTCACCAACCTGTTCACCGTGCCCACCATCACCAAGCTCATGGTGGAGCATCCGGCGGTCGACCAGTTCGACCACTCCTCCCTGCGCTACGTGATCTATGCCGGCGCGCCCATGTACCGGGAAGATCAGAAGTTCGCGCTGAAGAAACTCGGCAAGGTGCTGGTGCAGTATTTCGGCCTCGGCGAGGTGACGGGCAACATCACCGTATTGCCCTGCGCCCTGCACGAGGCCGAGGACGGCCCCAACGTGAAGCTCGGCACCTGCGGCTTTGAGCGCACCGGCATGCAGGTCCAGATCCAGGACGAGCAGGGCCGGGAGGTGGCGCCCTTCGCCACCGGCGAGATCTGCGTGGCCGGGCCGGCGGTGTTCGCCGGCTACTATGACAATCCGGAGGCCAACGCCAAGGCGTTCCGCAACGGCTGGTTCCGCACCGGCGACCTCGGCCACATGGACGCGGAGGGCTTCGTCTACATCACCGGCCGCGCCTCCGACATGTACATTTCCGGCGGCTCGAACGTCTATCCGCGCGAGGTGGAAGAGCAGGTGCTCACCCACCCGGCGGTGGCGGAGGTGGCGATCCTCGGCGTGCCGGACCCCATGTGGGGCGAGGTCGGCGTCGCCGTGTGCGTGCTCAGGCCCGGCGCGCGGCTCACCGACGAGGATCTGATCCAGTTCCTCGACGGCAAGGTCGCCCGCTACAAGCTGCCGCGCAAGGTGTTCTTCTGGGACGAACTGCCCAAGTCCGCCTACGGCAAGATCACCAAGAAGATGGTGCGCGAGGCGATCGAGGCGCGCGGGCTTCTCGACCCGGCTGCGCCCGCGCGGACGGGCTGACGGACATCGGCTGGCCCCTCCAAAGGGAGGTCGGCATAAGCACAAGCGATACACCAAAGGGAGAAGCATCGTGTCGCAGACGGGAACCGTGATCGTGACGGGCGGGGCCTCAGGCATCGGCCTCGCCGTGGTGGAGGCTCTGCTCGCCGAAGGCTGGCGCGTGCTGGCGGCGGACATCGTCGAGGCCAGCCTCGACACGGCGCGCGCGGCCCTCGCCGCCCACGGCGACACGGTGCGCTTCGCCCGCCTGGACGTCACCCAGGAGGCGCAGGTGGCGAACGTGGTGAAGGACGCGGAGGCGGATTTCGGCCCGCTGATGGGGGTCGTGAACTCGGCCGGCATCGCCGCCGACATCCCCGCGCTCGAGACCTCGCCGGACCTGTTCCGCAAGATCCTCGACGTGAACGTGGTGGGCTCGTTCCTGGTGGCGCGCGAGGCGGCGAAGGCGATGGCCGCGCGCCACGCCGGCTCGATCGTCAACATCGCCTCGGTGTCCGGCATGCGCGGCAATCTCGGGCGCACCGCCTACGGCGCCTCCAAGGGGGCGGTGATCCAGCTCACCCAGATCCTGGCGGTGGAGTTCGCCCCGCTCGGCATCCGCGTGAATTCGATCTCGCCCGGCCCGATCGAGACCCCCATGGTGAAGGCGCTCCACACCGCCGAGGCGCGCGCGGGCTGGATGAAGACCGTGCCCATGCGCCGCTACGCCGCTCCGGCCGAGGTGGCCGGCGCGATCTGTTTCCTGCTGGACGGCGCGAAGTCCTCGTTCGTGACGGGCCAGAACATCGCCGTGGACGGCGGCTTCGTGGCCGGCGGCCTGATCGGGCTTTAGGGCGAGAAATGTCAGCGCCATAGCCTTCCGAAGCTCGACGTTCCGCATAGTTCGGGGCATTCTCCTGCGTCAGGCTGGCGGGAGAGAGCGTTATGGATCAACAGGATACCGCGCCTCTCCCGATCCACGATCTGGCGGTGATCGGCGGCGGCGTGAATGGCTGCGGCATCGCCCGCGACGCGGCCGGGCGCGGCCTCAAGGTGGTGCTGTTCGAGAAGGGTGACCTCGCCTCGGGCACCTCCTCGGCCTCCACCAAGCTGATCCATGGCGGGCTGAGATATCTGGAGCGGTACGAGTTCCGCCTGGTGCGGGAGGCGCTCGCCGAGCGCGAGGTGCTGTGGTTCATCGCCCCGCACGTCGTGCGGCCGATGCGCTTCGTGCTGCCGTACCATGACGGCCTCAGGCCGGCCTGGATGCTGCGCCTCGGCCTGTTCCTCTATGATCATCTGGGCGGCCGGCATCGGCTGCCGCCCAGCGCCGCCGTGCAGCTCGCCGGCGGCCCGCTCGGCGCGCCGCTGAAGCCCGGCTACCGGCGCGGCTTCGAATATTCCGACTGCGTCGCGGACGATGCGCGGCTCGTGGTGCTCACCGCCCGTGATGCCGCCGACCGCGGCGCGGACATCTTCACGCGCACCGAGGTGGTTGGCGCGCGCCGCGAGGGCGCGCTGTGGGCGCTCACGGTGGAGGGCGGCGGCCAGCGCTGGCGGGTGATGGCGCGGGCGCTGGTGGATGCGGCGGGCCCCTGGGCGGGCGAGGTGCTGGAGGCGCTGGACGTGAACGCCGCCGCCCACCTGCGCCTGGTGCAGGGCAGCCACATCGTGGTGCCGCGCCTCTACACCCACGACCGCGCCTATATCTTCCAGAACGCCGACGGACGGATCGTCTTCGCCATTCCCTATGAAAGCGAGTTCACCCTCATCGGCACCACCGACCGCGACTTTTCCGGCCGGCCGGAGGAGGTGCGCGCCAGCCCAGAGGAGGTCGCTTATCTGTGCGCTGCCGCGAGCGAGTATTTCGCCACGCCGGTGACGCCCGCCGACGTGGTGTGGGCCTTTGCCGGGGTGCGCGCGCTCCAGGACGACGGCGCCGGCAAGGCGCAGGAGGCCTCGCGCGACTACGTGCTCGCCCTCGACGCCCCGCCCGAGGCGGCGCCGCTCCTCACCGTGCTCGGCGGCAAGATCACCACCCACCGCCGGCTGGCCGAAGCGGCGCTCGACAAGCTCGCCGGCCACCTGCCGATGACGCTCGGCCCCTGGACCGGAAAGGCCGCGCTGCCCGGCGGCGACTTCCCGGTCGACAGCTTCGACAAGGTGCTGATGCTCCTGCGCGCGCGCTTCCCCTTCCTCGACAAGCGCATCACCCGGCGCCTGTTCCTCGCCTACGGCACGCGCTGCTTCCAGATCCTCGCCGGCGCGCGCAGCGAGGCCGAGCTCGGTCCCTGGTTCGGCGCCGGGCTGAGCCGGTGCGAGGTGGACCACCTCATGGACCGGGAATGGGCCATGAGCGCGCAGGACATCCTGTGGCGGCGCTCCAAGCTCGGCCTGCGCCTCTCGCCCACCGAACAGGCCGCGCTCGCCGCCTATGTGGACGCCCGGCTTGCCGGCGCGGCCGCCTGAAGCCGCGCGCATGGCCCCCTTCATCCTCGCCATCGACCAGGGCACCACCTCCTCGCGGGCGGTGCTGCTGCGGGCCGACGGCGCGGTGGCCGCGCTCGCCCAGCAGGAGCTGCCGCAATTCTTCCCCGCCTCCGGCGAGGTGGAGCAGGAGGCGGAGGACATCTTCGGCAGCGTCCTCGCCTGCTGCCGCGCCGCGCTCGCCGAGGCGGGGGCGTCGGCGCGCGACGTCGCCGGCATCGGCATCACCAACCAGCGCGAGACCACCCTGGTGTGGGAGCGCGCCACTGGCCGCGCCATCCACCGCGCCATCGTCTGGCAGGACCGGCGCACCGCCGATGCTTGCGCGCGGCTCAACGCCTCAGGCCATGCGGAGGCGGTGCGGGCGAAGACCGGCCTCGTCATCGACCCCTATTTTTCCGCCACCAAGATCGCCCACATCCTCGACCGGGTGCCGGGCGCGCGGGCGCGGGCCGAGCGCGGCGAGCTGTGCTTCGGCACGGTGGACAGCTTCCTCCTGTTCCGGCTCACCGGCGGGGTGGTGCACGCCACCGACGCCACCAATGCCGCCCGCACGATGCTGTTCGACATCCACGAGGGCGCGTGGGACGAGGATCTGCTGGCTCTGTTCCGCGTGCCGGCGGCGCTGCTGCCGCAGGTCAGGGACTGCTCGGGCCTGTTCGGCGCGAGCGCGCCGGAGCTGTTCGGCGCGGCGATCCCGATCCTCGGCATGGCGGGGGACCAGCAGGCGGCGGTGGTGGGCCAGGCGTGCTTCTCGCCCGGCATGGTGAAGGCCACCTACGGCACCGGCTGCTTCGCGCTGCTCAACACCGGCGCCGCGCCGGTGGCCTCGCGCAACCGCCTGCTCACCACCATCGCCTATCAGCTGGAGGGCCGGCGCACCTATGCGCTGGAGGGCTCGATCTTCGTCGCCGGGGCGGCGGTGCAGTGGCTGCGCGACGGCCTGAGGCTGATCGCCAATGCCGGCGAGAGCGACCGCCTCGCCGGCGAAGCCGATCCGGAGCAGGATGTGATCCTGGTGCCGGCCTTCGTCGGCCTCGGCGCGCCCTATTGGCGCCCGGACGTGCGCGGCGCGCTGTTCGGCCTCACCCGCGCCACCGGCCCCAAGGAACTGGCGCGGGCGGCGCTGGAGGCGGTGTGCTTCCAGACCGTGGACCTCCTGGAGGCCATGCGCGCCGACTTAGCCGGCGCGGGCACCGGCGAGACCGTGCTGCGGGTGGACGGCGGCATGGCGCGGTCCGACTTCACCATGCAGCGCCTCGCCGATCTGCTCGGCGCGCCGGTGGACCGCCCGCGCCACACCGAGACCACCGTGCTCGGCGCGGCCTATCTCGCGGGGCTCGCCTGCGGCTTCTTCCCGGAGCCCGAAGCCTTCGCCGCCTCCTGGCACCGCGAGCGCCGCTTCGTGCCGCAGATGGACGCGGCGGCGCGCGCGGCGCGGGTCGCCGTCTGGCGCGACGCGGTTGCGCGCCTGCTCGGCTGAGGGGCGCGGCCGCTGCGCCGGGAACGTGCGCCGGAACAATATCTTGACCTCGCCCGCGTCGCGGTGCTCCGGCCGGAGGACAATGGTGCGTGCCGCCCTTGCCTCGCGCGCCGGGGCGCGCCACTGTCGGCCCGCGGGCGACAGGGGAGGGACGGCGGATGCGGGCTTCATCGCGGCAACGGGCGGGACGGCAGGCGCGCGGCGCGCTCGGCCGCATGGGGTTCCTTGGCCTCGGCTCCCTCCGCTTCGGCGCCGAGCCGATCGGACCGGTCCTGTTGGCAGCGCTCGGCCTGGCGTTTGCCGCCGCGCCGGCATCGGCGCAGTCCATGGCCGAGCGCGCCAAGGCGCTGGGACCGCAGATCGAGGCCTACGCCGCCGCCGGCATGACGGGCTTCGACGTGCCCGGCGCGGTGATCGCCGTGGTGGTGGACGGCAAGGTCGCCTACACCAAGGCGCTCGGCGTGCGCGCCAAGAGCGATGCCCGCCCGGTGGACGCCGGGACGCTGTTCCAGATCGGCTCCACCACCAAGGCCTTCCTCGCCACCACCATGGCGATCGCGGTGGACAAGAAGCGCCTGAAGTGGGACGACGCCATCGTCGACCGCCACCCCGGCTTCGCGCTGCAGGACCCGTGGGTGACGCGCGAGATGCGGCTGTTCGACATCATCGCCCAGCGCTCGGGCCTCACCCCCTACGCGCACGACTTCATGACCATGCTGGGCTACGGGCCGGACGCGCTGGTCGCCTCGCTGCGCCACGCGGCGCCCATCACCTCCTTCCGCTCCACCTTCGCCTACACCAACATCACCCACCTGGTGGCCGGCCGCATCGTCGCCGAGGCGCTGGACGGGGCGGACTGGAAGGCGGTGGCGCAAAAGGAGATCGTCGCGCCGCTCGGCATGGGCGCCACCAGCTTCACGGCCGAGGCCATCCAAGCGGCGCCCAACCATGCGGTGGGCCACCGCTTCGAGCTCGCGGGGTCGGTGGAGGTGCCGTTCGACCCGGTGTTCCCCTATGCCCTGGGGCCGGCGGGCGACATCAATTCCAACCTCGACGACATGACGCGCTGGCTCGCCTTCCAGATGGCCGGCGGGGAACTTGACGGCAAGCGCCTGGTCTCCGAGGAGAACCTCAAGGTGACCCGGATGGCCCGCGTCGCCATGAGCGACGTCTCCACCTACGACATGGGCTGGGTGACGACGCAGACCGCCAATGGCCGCGTCATCTGGCATAATGGCGGCACGGTGGGCTTCGGCGCCCATCTCGGCTTCGCGCCGGAGCACGGGCTTGGCGTGGTGGTGCTCTCCAACGCGCAGAACAATGGCTTTCCCGACGCGCTCGCATTCTGGATCTACGGCAAGCTTTTGGGCGGCCCCGACCTCGATCCGATGAAGGGCGCCCTGGAGAAAGCCAAGGCGGAAGCGAAGGCCGCATCGGCCCGCTTCACACGCCCCGCGGCGCCGCGCCCGCCGGGCGCGCTCGCGGCGCTCGCCGGCAGCTATGGCAGCGCGGTCCTGGGCGCGGCGAAGCTGCGCGAGGAGGGCGGCGCGCTGGTGCTGACGCTGGCGGCGACCGCGGCGGAGTTGAAGCTGGAGCCGTTCGACGGGCCGGTGTTCGCCGTGCGGCTGCTGCCCACCGGGCGCTTCGCCAACGTGGTGAAGCTCAACGGCGACACGCCCCTCGGCTTCGCCCAGTTCGAGGCCGACGGCGACGGCAAGTTCACCCGGCTTTCCTTCTCCATCGAGGATCAGACGGTGACGTTGCGGAAGGAGTAGGGCAAAGGCGGCTGTCGTCTGCGGGCGGGGCGCCGGCCTCCGGCGCGCGGCTCACCCTCGGCGGGAGCTGCTGGAGACGCCGCGGTGGATCGTCTCGCCCTCCGGCGGGTTGGCCGGCGCCGCCGCCTCGTCCGGCGCCCTTATGCTCTCCGGCGGCATCAGCAGGGTCAAAGCGCGGGGGGCGATGGCGTAGCGCAGGGGCAAGGTCTCGCGCGTCACCTCCCCGTCGGTGGCGACCCAGGCGCGGTGCCGCCGGCCGTGGATCGTGACGCGCTCGGCGGTGAAGGCGTGGATGCCGGGATTGTCGCGCCAGGCGCCCACCAGCACGTCGGCGCCGGTCTTCAACTTGGCGAGCGCGCCGCGATGCTCGGCCACCAGCACCTCCAGGCACCCGCCGTCGAGGCGCGCGCGGTGCAGGCCCGGCGCGTCGAAGGCGTTCACCGTGACCAGCGCCGCATAGGCCTCGATCGACTCCCGGCGGCCGGCGATCTCGATCTCGATCGACATCCGCCCGGCGCGCACCAGGGCCTTGCCAAGGGCGATGAGCCAGCCGAGGACACGGCCGCACTTGCCCCTCAATTGCTCGCGCGCCAGCGCCATCTGGCTGAAGAAGCCGATTCCCGAGACGCCGTGGAACGCCCGTCCGTTCAGCATACCGAGGTCCACCCGCATGGGCTCGGCCCGGCCGAGGGCGGCGAGCGCGCCCGGCAGGTCGCGCGGCAGGCCGATGTCGTGGGCGAGCAGGTTCATGGTGCCGAGCGGCAGCACGCCGAGGGCGATGTCGGTGCCGGCGAGCACGGAGCAGGCATAGGAGACCGTGCCGTCGCCCGCGCCCACCACCAGGGTGTCGTAGCCGCGGTGCGGAACCTGGTCGATCACCCGGGCGATCTCCTCGCCCGAGGCGAGCATCACCTCCACGTCCATGTCGGCGCGGGTGAGCGCCGCGTCGACCTCGTCCCGCACCTTCTCGGCGCCACCATCGCGCACCGCGCCCGCTTCGGCATTGAGTACGACCAGCATTCGCCGCATCGTGTGGGCCTCCGGCGCCCGCTTGAGCCCACCCCGGCATGGGGACGCTCGGCATCTTCGCTGAAGAACGCGGGTTCTCCAGATGGCGTAGAACGGCGCCGCGCCACCGGGGTTCCGCGCGGCGCGCCAAACGAGAGGGTCGAGGTTCGATATCATGACGGGAAGCGCGCCAGTCAAGACGTCCACCGGCATCGTGCGCCTGCGCGCCGGGCTGCTGCTGCTCGTGGTCTCCGTGGTGCTGTGCGGCGCCGGGGGCCATTTCCTCGCGCGCCAGCTGGGCCTGGGGCTCGGCTGGTCGGTGCTGGTGGCGCTCGCCATCTGGGTGGGGACCGGCATGGCGATCGCCCGGCTGGGGCCGAAGGTCTATTTCGCCATCTGCGCGGCGGTGACCGCCTTGCTCGCCTATCTGGTCTACGACTTCTCCCACACCGCGATGGAATGGCCGGGGCCGGTGAGCTTCGGTCTGGCGCTGCTGGCGACCGGGCTCATCGCGTTCACCTTCTACGACTTCCGCCGGCTGAAGCACGAGATCCGGGTGTGGGCCTACAGGAAATAGCCCCCGGCGCGGGCCGGCGCTTGCGCGGCGGGCGCGGGCGGCGAGGATGGGGGCGCGGCGCTGCGCCGCCAGGGGCCCGCCATGTCAGAGATCCTCTCCGCCTTCTCCTCCCTCGACCCGCTGGTCGCCGCGGGCGTGGTGCTCGCCACCGCGCTCACCGATGCCGCCTATGTGATGTTCACCGCCTCGGTGGCCGGACGGCGGCGGCTGCAGGCGGCCAATTGGAGCAGCGTCTGGTACATGCTCTCCTCGTTCGCGGTCATCAGCTACACCGCCAACTGGGTCTACGTGGTGTTCGCGGCGGTGGGCTCCTGGGTCGGGGCCTATGCCACCATGACCTTCCTGCACCACCGCGCCCCGGCGCCGCCGCTCTCGCCGCCGCCGGGGGTGCCGCCGGGCTGAGGAGGTCCGGGCGCACTTGACCTTCTGGCGCGGATGCGATCCTCCTGCGCCGGCCTAGGTGGCGGGGGCAGGGGCAACCGGCGGGGGGATGATGTCGGAGGGCGGCATCTATCTTTACACGGGTCCGGCGTTCGCGCTGATCGTCGCGGCCACCTTCTTCGGCGCCTGGCTCAGCCAGCGCCAGCGCGGCTACGTCCTGCTGTTCGCCATCACCTTCCTCGCCTTCGCGCTCGCCTCGCTCTCCCAGATGCTGCGCCTCCCGTACGACTACGGGAGCAACGCGATGGTTTCGGCCATCCTCTACACCTTCGCCATCCTCGCATTGGTGGAAGGCGTCATGCTGCGCCGCGGCGCCGTGGGGGTGGACGCCGTGCTGGTCGGTCTGGCCGGTGCGATCATCGTCCTGCTCTACTATTACTACTTCTTCGACCGGGATTTGATCATGCGGATCTATATCCAGAATTTCGGGTATGGAATCATGATTGTATTCGCTTCGATCAAGCTCGCCCGCCTGTCGAACCCGAAGATCATCGATCAGATCATCTTGGTTCTTCTCATTCTGTTTGGCCTGCACTTCTTTCCGCGAACGCTGCTCACGATGAATTCATCGGAGGTGATCCGCGAGTACGTGCGTGCCGGCCTCGACAACGCACCGGCGCTGGCGCGCGCCCTGCGCACCTCGATGTTCTGGCAGGTGCTGAACTTCACATTGCTCATCAGCGCCTTCCTCATGGCCATGGCGCTGCTTGCCGCGGTGGCCATGGACGTGATCGAGGATTTGAGCCGGGAGGGCGGCATCGACGCCCTCACCGGGCTTGCCAACCGGCGCGGCTTCCACCGCCGCTCGAAGGGTCTGCGCCCCGACGGGCCGCTCGCGCCCGTGAGCGTGGTCTATTGCGACATCGACCGCTTCAAGGCCATCAACGACACCTACGGGCATCCGGTGGGCGACCGGGTGCTGCAGCATTTCGCCCGGCTGGCGGAACAGGAGGTGCGCGCCGAGGACGTGCTGTCCCGGATCGGCGGCGAGGAGTTCGTGATGCTGCTGGCGCGCGCCAACCGCGCCGGGGCCGCGCAGCTCGCCGAGCGGCTGCGCAGCGAGACCGAGCTGACGCGCTTTCCCGGGCTGCCGGCGGGCGCCACCGTCACCGCCAGCTTCGGCGTCGCCCAGTGGCGGCCGGACGAGGAACTCACCGAGGCCATGCAGCGCGCCGACAGCCTGGTCTATGCGGCCAAGCGCGCCGGCCGCAACCGCGTGGCGGTGGAGGCGGCGGAGGCGGACCCGGCGCCGGCGGACCCGACCGGGGAGGCAAGCGAGGGCGGCGCGGATTGATCGAGGTCAAGGCGGGCCGCGAACGGCGCCGCTTAGGCTGGCTCCAAAGGGGAGGACGCCATGCCTGCTGAGACCTTCGCCGTGATCGTCGCCGTGCTCGCCGCCTTCGGCGGCTTCGCGGTGATCCTCGCCTTCGCCGACTTCTACGCGAGCCACAAGCGGACCGGCTGAGGCGCGCCCGCCGCCCGCCCGGCGACGCTGCGGTTGCGCGCGGCGCCCGTTGCCGGTTCCATGGGCGCGCGCGGGCCATCCGCGCCAGGATCCGCGCCGGGGGCCGCCATGCTGTCATCGAGCTTCAGCCTGCGCCGGGGGGCGGTCGCGCCCCTTTGCCTCGGCGCCGCCCTTGGCCTCGCCCTTTGGGCGCCGCCGGCCGCGGCCTCCGGGACCATCGACTGCCAGATCGACGACAAGGCGGTCGCCTTCGACGCCCAGATCGTGTTCTCGCACGGCCTCGCCGGCGCCTTCACCAACCAGCGCTACGAGCTGACCCTGAAGGCCAAGGGGGCGCCGGACGACCTGCGCGCGCTCGAGCTCGACGCCGCGGCGCTCGCCCATCACTGGTTCCACGGCGCGGAGCTGAAGCTTCACATCTATCACGAGCGCGCCGCCGGCCGGCACGGCGCCGTGGAGCTGGTGATCGAGACCAGGCAGGCGGGCAAGGCGGACGAGGAGGGCGCCTATGCCGGCCGCTACCGGCTCGACGTGAGCGACCTGCCGGACGGCGCGCGGGCGGCGAAAACCTGGACCTACCGGGGCAAGGTCGCCTGCTCGGCGGGCTGAGGGCCGGCTTGTCTTCCGCCTTTCCCGGCCGCCGGCCGCAAAGGCGTGGCCTGCGGGGCGGCGCTGCGCTACCTATGAGCGGGGCCGAACCGGGAGTGAGGATGGCCGAGGAGCCTTTCTGGCGCGTCAAGCCGCTCGCTGCCATGGATGCCGCCGAGTGGGAGAGCCTGTGCGACGGCTGCGGGCGCTGCTGCCTGGTGAAGCTCGAGGACGAGGACACCGGCCAGGTGGCCTATACCGACGTGGCATGCCGCCTGCTCGACACCGCCACCTGCCGCTGCGGCGATTACGAGAACCGCTCGGCCCAGGTGGCCGACTGCGTGCGGCTGACGCCGGAGGCGGTCACCAGCCTCGCCTGGCTGCCGCCCACCTGCGGCTATCGTCTGGTGGCGGAGGGCAAGGACCTGCCGTTCTGGCATCCTCTGGTCTCGGGCGACCCCGCCAGCGTCGCCGCGGCGGGCATCGCGGTGGCCGGCAAGGTGGCCGGCAAGGAGGATGCCTTCGGCCTGTTCGAGCTGGTGGAGCACATCGTCTCCTGGCCGGTGCGCTGGCCGCGCGGCGCGAAGGGCGGGGGGAAGGGCGGGGGGAAGGCGCCTGCGGGCCCAGGCCGAGCCAGGCGCAAGGTGCCGCCCGGTGCTGAGGAAGATCTCGCCGGCGATGTCAAAGCCGGGTGAGGAACCAGGCCGGTTGCGCTCCGACCGGGTAGGCGTTCGCCAGCTCGGACTCGGCCGCCACGAGGATGCCGACAATCTTGATTTCGTCCTCATGCCGCGGCCTGCGGCAGAGTCTGGCCACCTGGTCGCCCGCCGCGGCGTCGCCGCAGCAGGTGGCCACATGGCCGCTGGTGAGCAGGTGCACGTTGCGGGCACCGGGAAGCTTTAGAAACATGGTGATGGTGCCGTCGCCGCCGAGGACGTGGCGGATCGAGTGACCGATCCGCAGGCGGTCGGCCGGCTTGCGGGCCTCGAGGCTTGCGGACGGGAAATGCAGCGTCGGCTTGCCGATCCACGGGATGGTGCCGACCGGGATTTCCGCCGCATCCAGCGCCTGGCGCAGGGGTTCTCCTATCGCATCGGCCGCGAGGGCGGACACGACGCGCAGCGGCGAGGCGCTGGCACCGGCGAGGGCGGCTCTGGCGATGGCGGCGGTGGCGGGAAGGTCGGCGCTGAGGATGCGCTGGGCCCGCGCCACCGGCTCGTCCGCCCGCTCGAGCGCCAGCGCGTTGACGCTCATGCCCTCCCGCGCCAGGACCCGCTGGATGAGGAGGTTCAAGCCAATGACCGCGCGCTGGTCGTCCAGCTGCGCGGCCGCCGGCGCATGCGGCTGTGTCACGAACGCCCCCCTCGTCCCCGATCGATTCAATCAAGGATTGTAAAAATGAGATGGGCACCTTAAGAGAGAAAAAACAAGGAATCCAGCGGCGCGGCGGTAAGGAATAAAATCCTTGACAGCGTGACGCTCCTCCGCTAGGGTTTCGGCATGTTCGGGATTTGCGCCCGGCGCCGGTCCCGTCGATTGGGAGGCCGGGCGTCCCGCCGCCCGGCCTCCCTTTTCTGCCGCATCCTCGCCCCGTGACGCGCTCTCGCCCCGCATCTTGGCCCCGCTCCCGGCTCCGTGCCCTCGTCCCTGCCGCGTCGCCCCGGACGCCGTGCTTTCCTTCGAAATCGGTTTCGCCTCTGATCGCTCGCCCCTCGGCCCGTGCCAACGGACCGGGGCGCAGCGGCGTGCCGCACGGCTGCGCGCCGCGCCCGGAACCTGCTCGAACATCTGGAACCGCCGCCATGTCGACACCGCCGCGTCCTGCCGCGCCGCGAGGCGCGGCCTCGCGCCCCCCTGCGCCCGGCCCCGAGCCCAAGGCTTCGTTCGGTGCTTCGTCCGGTGCTTCGGCCAGCACCCCGGACGGTGCGCCGGACGCGCCGCCGCCGCGCGCCAAGAACGGCGCGGCCGCGCTCGGCCCGCCGCCGGAGGCCGGCCTGATCCGCCGGCTCTATGAGGAGGGCGTGCCCTTGGCCGAGATCGGCCGGCGCACCGGCCTCACCACCAACACGCTCTATCGCTGGATCGACCGCATCGTCGCCCCGGACGGCACGGTGGTGTTCTCGCCGCTGCCGCGCCGCCGGGCGCCGGTGACCGGGGCGCGGATGATCGCCGGCACGCTCGCCTCCACGCCCCGCGCGCGGCTGACCTCGCGCCTGTGGCATGCGGCCGAGCGGCAGGTGGCGCTCATCGAGGCGCGCATCGCCGCCCTGGGCGAGGCCGCCGCCGGCGACGCCGAGAAGGACGCCCGCGCCCTCGCCGTCCTGGCGCGCACCTTGCGCGAGCTCTCGGCGCTCAAGGACGAGGCGCGCAAGCGCCGCCGGCCCGGGCGCGCGCCGGGCGGCGCGCGAAAGGCGGCGGACCCGCAGGCCACGGAGGGGGAGGGCGATGGCGCCGAATTCCGCGATCTCGACGCCTTCCGCAGCGAGCTTGCGCGACGCCTTGACCGCCTGCGCGCGGAAGGGGACGGCGCGCCGCCTGCTTGAGAGCCTCGGCGAGGCCGAGGTCCAGGCGCTGCTCGCCGACTGGGAGCTGTGGGCGCGGCCCGACCAGATGCCGCCCGCCGCCACGGCGGCGGGCACGCATTGGCACACCTGGCTGCTGATGGGCGGGCGCGGCGCCGGCAAGACCCGCGCCGGCGCCGAATGGGTGCGCGCGCTGGCGCTCGGCCGGCCGCCCTTCACTGAGGCGCCGGTGACGCGCATCGCCTTGGTGGCGGAGAGCCTCGCCGATCTGCGCGAGGTGATGGTGGAGGGCGTCTCCGGCCTGCTGGCGGTGCACCCGCTTGGCGAGCGGCCCTCATGGGAGCCGAGCCGGCGCCGGCTCGAATGGCCCAACGGCGCGGTGGCGCAGGGCTTTTCGGCGGACGATCCGGAGAGCCTGCGCGGCCCGCAATTCGGCGCCGCCTGGCTCGACGAGCTCGCCAAATGGAAGCGCGCCGAGGCCGCCTTCGACATGCTGCAGTTCGGCCTTCGGCTCGGCGAGCGGCCGCGCCAGATGGTCACCACCACGCCGCGCCCCACCGCGCTGCTGCGCCGGCTGCTGGCCGACCCGCGCAGCGCGGTGACGCGGGCCGCCACGCGGGCCAACGCCTTCCACCTCGCCCCCTCGTTCCTGGCGGAGGTGATCGCCCGCTACGGCGGCACCCGCCTCGGCCGCCAGGAGCTGGAGGGCGAGATCGTCGCGGAGCGGCCCGACGCCCTGTGGACCCGCGCCGCCATCGAGGCGGCGCGCGAGCGCGCGGCGCCGCCGCTCGCCCGGGTGGTGGTGGCGGTGGACCCGCCGGCCTCCGCCCGCGCCGGGGCGGACGCCTGCGGCCTCGTCGCCGCCGGCATCGACGCCGCCGGCCTCGTGCACGTGCTCGCCGACGAGAGCGCCGCCGGCCTGCGCCCGGCGCAGTGGGCGGCGCGCGCGGTGGCGCTGTTCAGGCGCCTCCAGGCGGACCAGGTGGTGGTGGAGGTGAACCAGGGCGGCGACATGGTGCGCGCCGTGCTCGCCGAGGTGGACCCAAACGTGCCGGTTGCCGAGGTCAGGGCCACGCGCGGAAAATATCTGCGCGCCGAGCCGGTGGCCGCGCTCTACGAGCAGGGCCGGGTGCGCCATGCGGGCGGCTTTCCCGCGCTCGAGGACGAGATGTGCGACTTCGGCACTGACGGCCTCTCCTCCGGCCGCTCGCCGGACCGGCTCGACGCGCTGGTGTGGGCGGTGACCGCCCTGTCGCTCGGCCCCAGGGCGCCAGCGCCGCGGGTGCGCGGCCTGTGAGGGGGCAGTGCGCGGGACGGTGTCGCCGCCCTCGCGCCGGCCGACGGGAACGGCGCGCAGCGCCGTGGAAGGCGAGCCGGGGCCCAGCGACCGGGGGCGCCGAAGGCGGCCTCATTCCGCCCGCGGGCGGGGCCTTAGGGGTATTGCCCGCTGCGCGGGAGTCTCTCCTGGACCCCGGCTCGGCGCTCCGGCTGCGCCGTCGCTGGGCCGGGGAACGGCGCCGGCTACGCCGTCGCGGGGCGGGGGAACACGCGCAGGTTTTGCCGTCGCGCGGCTGGGACAGGCACTGCCCTCGTGCCCCGGCCGACTGGAACGGCGCATGGCGCCGTGGAAGGAGAGCCGGGGCCCAGCGCAAAAAGGTTCGCCGCAGGCGGCGTCTTCCGCCGGCGGCGGTATGGGGCATTGCCCGCTGCGCAGGAGTCCCGCGCTGGACCCCGGCTCGGCGCTCCGGCTGCGCCGTCGCTGGGCCGGGGAACGGCGCCGGCTACGCCGTCGCGGGGGCCGTCACAGACTTGACCTGGCATCCAGAATACGTGCAGTGTACTGCCCACAAATAAGGCTGCATGACAACGACGTGTGCAGATATTTGCCTTTCAATCTCCCTCTCTGCCCATTTTGGTGCCATGAGATCGCATTGGAAAGCCTATTTCACGCGTCATGAGCCGTCCTGCGGCTCGGTCCTCATCGGCATGAAGTCCGGGGCCGGCGGCATGCTGGGCATGGGGCTGGTGGCGGGGCTCGCCGCCTTCACCGATCTGCCGTTCCTGATCGCGCCGTTCGGCGCCAGCGCCGTGCTGCTGTTCGCCCATCCCGCGACGCCGCTCGCCCAGCCCGCCAACGTGGTGGGCGGCTATGCGCTCGCGGCGATGGTGGGCCTCGGCTTCGCGCTGCTGTTTCCCGGCGCCTGGTGGGCGGCGGCGGTGGGCGTCGGCCTCGCCATCGCCGCCATGCTGGCGTTCCGCGTCTCCCACCCGCCGGCCGGCGCGGTGCCGATCCTGATGGTGCTGGCGCCGGGCGATCCCATGCCGCTGGTGGGGGTGGTGGTGATGGGGAGCCTTGCCCTGGTGGGGCTGGCGATCGTCTACCACCGGCTGCCGCCGCGCCACGATTATCCGCGCCGTCCGTTCTGACCGGGCGGCCGCGTCCGCGGGCGCCGGCCCCGCGCCCACGGCAGCCCCGTCCGCCGAGGCGGGACGGGGCTGGCCGGCAAACGCGAGACCTTGTTGCCGGTGCGCGGGACGCAGCCCGCCTCCTAGCCGCCGATTGTGCGTCCAAGGCGGCCGGATCGGGCCCGACGGCAGCAAATTCGTGGCGCCGCCGTGTCGGCCGCCGGTATCTGCTGCCGCCGCGCGCACGCGGCGCGGCCCCTTCGGCCGCCCCCATGCCCTCGTCCGCACGCCCTCGCCGATCCCTCGCCCGGAGCGCCCCTCATGCTCGAAGCCCTGCTTGCCCCCTTGCGGGCGCCGTTCCGCGCGGCCGCGCCCCGCCCCGAGGCCAAAGCGAGCCGCACCGCGGCTCTGGTCGCCTTCCTCTCCGCCGGCCGGCCGGTCTGGAGCCCGCGCGACTACGCCACCCTGGCGCGCGAGGGCTTCACGAAGAACGCCGTCGCCTACCGCGCCGTGCGGCTGATCGGCGAGGCGGCGGCGAGCGTGCCGCTGGTGCTGATGGCGGGCCCGCGCGAGCGCGCCGCGCACCCGCTGCTGGACCTCATCGCAAGGCCCAACGGGCGGCTCGGCGGCGCCGCCTTCATGGAGGCACTGTGCTGCCACCTGCTGGTGGCGGGCAACGCTTATGTGGAGGCGGTGGCGGTGGAGGGGCGGGTGCGCGAGCTGCATCTGCTGCGGCCCGACCGGGTGCGCGTGGTGCCCGGCGCCGACGGCTGGCCCGAGGCGTTCGACTACACGCTCGCCGGCCGCACCGTGCGCATCCCCCAGGAGAGCCTGATCGCCGGCGCCGACGTGCCGCCGGTGCTGCACCTTGCCGCCTTCAACCCGGTGGACGACCATTACGGTCTCGCGCCGCTGGCGGCGGCCGCCCAGGCGCTCGACCTCCACAACGCCGCGAGCGCCTGGAACAAGGCGCTGATCGACAATGCCGCGCGCCCCTCCGGCGCGCTGATCTATGGCGGCGCGGGCGCGCTCACCGAGGAGCAGTTCGAGCGCCTGAAGAGCGAGCTCGAGGCCTCGTTCCAGGGCGCCGCCAATGCCGGGCGCCCGCTGCTGCTGGAGGGCGGGCTCGAATGGCGCGCGCTCTCGCTCTCGCCCAAGGACATGGATTTCGAGGCGGCGCGCAACGGCGCGGCGCGCGAGATCGCGCTCGCCATCGGCGTGCCGCCGCTGCTGCTGGGCATCCCCGGCGACAACACCTATGCCAATTATGCCGAGGCCAACCGGGCGCTGTGGCGCCAGAGCGTGGTGCCGCTGGTGCGGCGCGTCGCCGACGAGCTCGCCTCCTGGCTGGCCCCCGCTTATGGCGAGAGCCTGCGCCTGGTGCCCGACCTCGACCAGGTGGAGGCGCTCGCCGCCGAGCGCTCCGAATTGTGGAAGCGCGTCGGCGCGGCGGACTTCCTCACCGACGCCGAGAAGCGCGCGGCGGTGGGCTATGGCGTGACCGCGGGCTAGGGGCCGCCGCGCCGCCCGCGCCCCTTCCGCGGCCGGCGGAAGGGGCTTCGTCCTGCCCGCCGCGCCGCGTTCGAGGAGCCTGACATGGACGGCCTGATCCGCGCCATCGCCGAGCGCGGCGACCTGGCCCATGTGGCGCTGCTGCTGTGGGCGCTCGGCGCCTCGCTCGCTTTCTTCCGCGCCTTCGCCGAGGTGGCGCGGGCGCACCGGCGCTTCGACGCCTTCGTGCGCGAGCTCGCCTGCTTCAACGCCCGGCATGGCCGCCTGGAGTAAGCGCGCGCCCGCCTCCCGATCGAGGCCGCCCTCCCCGCTTCGGCCTCCCTCCCCCCTTGCGGGGAAGGCAGGGTGGGGGGTGCAGCCGGCCTTGCCGCTTGTCCTGCTCCTGACCGCCGCTTGCCCTACGCCTGAGGACAACCCCGCCGCGCGGACCCCCCCACCCCATCCCTCCCCCACAAGGGGGGAGGGGGCGCGTGGGGCGGACGGCGCGCGGGGGGAGGGCGCGCGTGGGACGGAGGGGGCGCTTGGGCGGAGGCGGCGCGGAGCCCGTCAGCCAGTTTCCGCCACCCGCTGGCACGCTGATCCCCCGCGCCGCCCTCCCCGCTTCGGTCTCCCTCCCCCCTTGTGGGGGAGGGCAGGGTGGGGGGTGCAGCCGGCCTTGCCGCTTGTCCTGCTCCTGACCGCCGCTTGCCCTACGCCTGAGGACAGCCCCGCCGCGCGGACCCCGCACCCCATCCCTCCCCCACAAGGGGGGAGGGGGCGCGTGGGGCGGAGGGGGCGCGCCCCAGTTCCACCGGCCACCCCGATCCTCGTCCACCCACATCCACCGGAGATCTTCCATGCGCGCCCCGTTCCAGAAGGCGCCCGCGCCGCGCATCCGCGCGCTGACGGGCGCCCCCTCCCGTCCCAAGGCCCAAGGCGCGAGCACAAGCGCGAGCGCGCCGCAGAGCGTGTTCCGCGACTTCGTGGCGACGCTCGAGCGCCTGGAGAAGGGGCGGCGCAGGAAGAAGCCGTCCGCCCCCGGGCGGGAGTCGTGAGGATGGAGGCCGGCCCCGCCATCGCCGGCTATGCCTGCCTGTTCGGCGTGGTCGATCTCGGCCGCGACATGGTGCTGCCCGGCGCGTTCCGCGAGAGCCTCGCCCGGCGCGGCCCGAGCGGGGTGCGCCTGCTCTACCAGCACGATCCCGCCGAGCCGATCGGCGTGTGGACCGAGCTCGCCGAGGACGCGCGCGGCCTTTATGTGCGCGGCCGCCTCTCGCGCAACGCCCGGCGGGCGCGCGAATGCGCCGCGCTTGTCGCCGAGGGCGCGCTCGACGGCCTCTCCATCGGCTTCAAGGCGGTGGAGGCCGCGAGCGACCCGCGCACCCGGGTGCGGCGCCTCTCCCGCATCGATCTGTGGGAGGTGTCCATCGTCACCTTCCCCATGCAGCCGGGCGCGCGGGTCGCGCGCGGCGCCCCCGACGATCCCGGCGCCGATCCGGCGCGCGCCTTGAGGGAGGCCGCCGCGCGTCTGCGGCAGGCCGCCCGCACCCCCGTCAACCTCTGAGGACGAGACCCATGGCCATGATCCTGAGCGCCCCCGAGACCAAGGTGGCGAAGCCCGAGACCGCCGAGGAGCGCGCGGCGGTGAACGACTTCATCGCCGCCTTCGAGAGCTACAAGGCGGCGAACGAGGAGCGCCTGGCGCAGATCGAGACGCGCGGCACCGACATCGTCACCGCCGACAAGCTGGCGCGCATCGACGCCGCGCTCGACGCCCACCAGGCGCGGCTCGACGCGCTCGCCACCAAGGCGCGCCGCCCGGCGCTCGGCGGCGCCGCGGGCGCGCCGGAACGCAGCGCAAGCGAGGCCGCCCACGCCGACGCCTTCGACGCCTATGTGCGCCACGGCGAGGCCGGCGGCCTGAAGGCGCTGGAGGCCAAGGCGCTCTCCGCCGGCACCGGCGCGGACGGCGGCTATCTGGTGCCGTTCGAGGCCGAGGCGGAGATCGGCCGGCGCCTCGCCGTGCTCTCGCCGGTGCGCGCGCTCGCCAGCGTGCGCACCATCGGCGCCGGCACCTACCGCAAGCCCTTCATGACCTCCGGCCCGGTCTGCGGCTGGGCGGCGGAGACCGCGGCGCGGCCGCAGACCGACAGCCCGGTGCTGGCCGAGCTCGCCTTCCCGGCCATGGAGCTCTACGCCATGCCCGCCGCCACCACGGCGCTGCTGGAGGATGCCCGGATGAACCTGGAGGAGTGGCTCGCCGGCGAGGTGGAGGCGAGCTTCGCCGCCCAGGAGGGCACCGCCTTCGTCGCCGGCGACGGCGCCGGCAAGCCCACCGGCTTCCTCGCCTACGCCAAGGCGGCGGAGGCCGCCTGGACCTGGGGCAAGGTGGGCTTCGTCGCCACCGGCGCGGCGGGGGCCTTCCCCTCGGCGACCCCGGCCGACCCGCTGATCGACCTCGTCCATGCGCTGAAGGCGCCGTACCGCCAGAACGCCACCTTCCTGATGAACCGGCGCACCCAGGCAGCGGCGCGCAAGCTGAAGGACGAGAACGGCAATTATCTGTGGGCGCCGCCCCCCGGCGCCGGGCAGAGCGCGAGCCTCATGGGCTTCCCGGTGGCCGAGAGCGAGGACATGCCGGACCTCGCGGCCGACGCCTACGCCATCGCCTTCGGCGACTTCCGCCGCTTCTATCTGGTGGTCGACCGCGCCGGGGTGCGGGTGCTGCGCGACCCCTATTCCGCCAAGCCCTACGTGCTGTTCTACACCACCAAGCGGGTGGGCGGCGGGGTGCAGGACTTCGACGCGGCGAAGCTCCTGAAGTTCGCCGCCTGAGGCGCCGCTGGGCGGAAAGCCCTCTCCCCGGCGGGGCGAGGGTCGGGTGAGGGGCGGCCGGGCGGTCTTTCCCGCCGGCTGCGCGCCGCGCGCGGCGAACCCCTCACCCCCGCCCTCTCCCCCCGCGAGAGGGAGCCGGCGGGGCAAAGGGAAAGGCGGCGGCCGGGTCCGCCGCGCTTCAGTTGGGCAGCACCACGCAGGCGCCGCCGGCTTGGCGCAGGCGGTCGCACAGCCGCGCCGCCGCCTCGCGCGTCCCGGCGGGCAGGCGCACCCGGTAGAAGGGGCGCGCGCCGCGCCCGGCGGTGCGGGTCGAGATGATCACCGGCAGCTGGTCCGCGATCACCGCGCGGTAGCGCTCCGCCGTGCGGCGGAAGGAGGCGAGGGCGCGCTCGCGCGAGAAATTGCCTGAGAGCTGCACGCCCCACGGCGCGAACAGCTCGCTCACCGCGCCTGCCGGCAGCGGCGCGCCCTGGCGCAGGGACGCCAGCGTGACGCGGCACGAGCCGGCGGGAAAGGCGGGTGGCGCGCCCCCCTGGCGCTTCAGCGCCGCCCAGTCCTGCGCGCTCATCCCGGTGATGAGCTGCACATAGGTGCGCGTCTCCGCGGGCAGGCCGCCGCCGGCGAGGAAGCCGTTCACCCGCCCCGGCCCGGCATTGTAGGCCGCCGCCGCAAGGCCGAGATTGCCGAACTGCCGCAACAGGTCCGCCAGCAGCTTCGCCGAGGCGGGAATGGCGTGCTCGGGATCGAACGGGTTTTCGAGCCCGCGCTCGCGCGCGGTCGCCGGCATGAATTGGGCGATGCCCTGGGCGCCGGCGCGGCTCACCACGTCGGTGCGGAACGCGCTCTCGCGCCAGATCAGGCGGGTGAAGAAGGAGGCGGGGATGCCCTCCGCCTGCGCCGCGCCGTCGACGAGGCGGCAGACCGCGTCGTCGATGGTCTCGCCGGCGGCCGAGGCCGGTGCCGCCGGGGCGCCGGCGGGCCTTCCGGCGGACGTTTGGGCGGACGTTTGGGCGGACGTCTCGGCGGGCTTGGCGCGAGGCGCGGCGCCGGGCTCCTGCGCCGCCGCCGCACCGGCGCCGATGAGCCACGCCGCGAGCGCGGCGCCCCAAGCCACGCCCCGAGCCGCGTCCCAAGCCGCGTCCCAAGCCGCGTCCCAAGTGGCGTCCCAAGTGGCGTCCCAAGTGACGGCCGTCCGGCCGCGCCGCGCCGCCGGGCCCGCTCCCGCAGTGATGGTCATGTTCCGCCTCCGCCGGTGCGCGGGGAACGGGATCAGCGCCCGCCGAGCGCACGCAGTGTGGGGTCGATCCAATCGCGATGCAGCGACACCAGCGTGACGCCGGTGACGCCGCCGCAGCCGCGCGCCCCGCCGGGCGCCGTGGCCCAGCCGATGACGCCCGCCACCGCGCCGTCGCGGAAGGCCGGCCCGCCGGAATCCCCGGTGCAGGCGCCGGCCCCGCCCTCGGCGCGCGACAGGCGCACCATGATGCCGCCGGTGGAGCCGATGTTCGGCAGCGACACCGTGCGCAGCGTGCCGGCGCTCTTGGTGGCGCCGTCCGCGGTGACGCCGAAGCCGGCGATCAGGAAGTCCGCGCCCTTGGGCGGCAGGCCGCCGGCATCGGCGAGCCGCGCCGGGCGGAAGCTCGCCGGCAGCGGCTCGGCGAGCTTGACGAGCGCGAGATCCGGCGTCGGCCGCCTTGTGCGGAACTGGTCGAGGTCGAAGCGCGGATGCAGCGCGATGCGCGCCGCCGGCAGCAGCTTCGGGGCCGCCCCCGAGAGCAGCGCCACCGCATAGTCCGCCGCCGGCGCGACGCAATGCGCCGCGGTGAGCACCACGTCCGGCGCCAGCACCGTGCCGGTGCAGGTGGCGCCGCGCGTCGAGACGATGAGCACCGTCTGCGCCGCCACCTCCGCCGCCGCCGGCGCGCCGCCGACCACGGCGCCGGCAGGGCCGGCCGCGGGGCCGGCGAGGAGCGCGAGGGCGAACAGGGCGGCGAAGGCGGACGGCGCGCGGCGCCACGCTGGACATCTCATCCCGGTCTTCTGCCGGGGGCGCGCCGCGCCGTCAACACACGGCGCCGGCCGCGCCGGCCGCCCCCCGTCCCGACGCCTTCTCTTTCCTTTGGAGCGCACCCATGCCCGAGCCCCTCGCCGGCCCCGCGGCCGAGCCATTGACGCGCGCCGAGGCCAAGGCCTTCCTGCGCATCGACCACGATGCCGAGGACGCGCTCCTCGACGCGCTCATCCCCGCCGCGCGGCGGCTGGTGGAGGCGGCGAGCGGGCGCATCCTGGTCGACCAGGTGTTCGCGCTCGCCCGCGACGCCTGGCCGCCCGCCGGCGTCATCGCGCTGCCGGTGGCGCCGGTCTCCGCCATCCTGTCCGCCAGCGTGACGGCGGCGGACGGCGGCACGCGCGCCGTGCCCGAAGGGGCGCTGACGCTGAAGGGCGATCGCGCCCCCGCTCTGATCCATGTGGACGCGGCGCTGGCGCCCGCGCCCGGCCCGCGCCACTACGGCATCCGCATCGTCGTGCGCGCCGGCTACGGCGCGGCGGCGCAGGACGTGCCGGCGGACCTCGTCCAGGCGGTGCGGCTCGCGGTGGCGCATTTCTACGAGCTGCGCGACGGCGCGGGCGCGGCGACGCGATTGCCCGACGCGGTCCTGGCGCTGATCGCGCCCTATCGCGTGGTGCGGCTGTGAGCGCCATCGGCGCGCTGCGCCAGCGCCTCGCGCACCAGACCTATGTGGACCTGCCGGACGGTGCCGGCGGCATCGCCCGCACCTTCCTCACGGTGGACCAGCTGTGGGGCCGCCTGGAGATGCTCGCCGACGATTTCACGCTCGCCTCGGAACGCCCGCAGGGCGGCCACCGCGTGCGCATCACCGTGCGGGCGCCCAACACCATCGCCCCCGGCGACCGGCTGCTGCTCGGCGCGCGCGTCTTCCACGTGGAGGCGACGAGCGACCCGGACGGGCGCGGGCGCCTCTCGCGCTGCCGCTGCCGGGAGGAGCAGCCGTGAGGGCGAAGGTCGGCTCCCGCGGCCTCGACGGCCTCGCCCGGCGCCTCGCCGCCCGCGCCCTCCCGCCCGCTGTGGAGGCCGCCGCGACGCGCGCCGCCGCCGCCTTGGCGCAGGACCTGGCCGCCTCGGCCGGCGCGCCCGCCGAGACCTCGGGCAGCGGGGCCCGGCGCCGGGTGCGCGTCAATGATGCCGCCGCGCTCGGCCGCGAGCGCGGCACCCTCGGCGCGCCGCCGGCGCCCTGGCTCGCGGCGGCGCTGCTGGCATTCCGCAGGAGGCGCCCGTGAGCCTGCCCCTCACCAGCCCGGCACTCGCCTTGCGCGCCGCCCTCCACGGGGCGCTCCTCGCCGACGCGCCGCTCGCCGCGCTGCTCGGCGGGGCGAAGGTGTTCGACGTGCCGCCGAAGGACGCGGACTTTCCTTTTGTCGCGCTCGGCGAGGCGGTGGTGGCCGACTGGTCCACCGCCACCGAGCGCGGCACCGAGCATGCGCTCACGCTGCACGCCTTCTCCCGCTCCGGCGGGCGGGCCGAGGCGATGGCGCTCGGCGCCGCCATCGCCGAGGCGCTGCACGACAAGCCGCTGGCGCTCGATGCCCACCGCCTCGCCAACCTGCGCGCCACCACGGCGGAGGTGGTGCGCGATCCCGACGGGCGCACGTTCCACGCTCTGGTGCGGTTCCGCGCCGTCACCGAGCCGCTCTGATCCCTCTTTCCGGAGACACGCCATGGCCGCGCAGAAGGGCAAGGACCTTCTCCTCAAGATGCACGACGGCACGAGCCTGGTGACGGTGGCGGGCCTGCGCTCGCGCCAGATCGCCTTCAACGCCCAGAGCGTGGACGTGACGCACGCCGAATCGTCCGGCCAGTGGCGCGAGCTGCTTGCCGGGGCGGGGGTGAAGCGCGCCGCCGTCACCGGCTCCGGCGTGTTCAAGGATGCCGCCTCGGACGCCTTGGTGCGCGAGGCGTTCTTCGCCGGCGCGATCCCGGAATGCCAATTGGTGATCCCGGATTTCGGCACCGTCACCGGCCCGTTCCAGGTCACCGCGCTCGAGATCGCCGCCGAGCACGACCGGGAGGTGACCTTCGACCTGACCTTGGAGAGCGCCGGCGCGCTCGCCTTCGCCGCGCTCTGAGAGGCTGCCGCCATGCCCAATCCCCGACGCGGCGAGATCGCGGCCGTGCTCGACGGCCGCCCGCGCACTTTGGTGCTCACCCTCGGCGCGCTCGCCGAGCTGGAGGCCGCCTTCGGCGCCGCCGATCTGATGGCGCTCGCCGCGCGCTTCTCGAACGGCCGGCTCGGCGCGCGCGACGCCGCCCGGATCATCGCCGCCGGCCTTGCCGGCGCCGGCGAGCGCGTGAGCCTCGAGGAGGTGGAGACGATGCGCGCCGAGGGCGGGGCGGCGGGCTATGCCCGCATCGTCTGCGACCTGCTCGCCGCCACCTTCGGCGGCGCCGAGGAGCGCCCTTCGCCGCCGCCGGAGGGCTGACCCCCGCGCCCGCCGCCCCCGCCCCCTTCCCCTGGGAGGCGGCGATGGGCGCCGGGCTCGGCCTCCTGCGGCTGCCCGCCGACCAGTTCTGGCGCCTGACGCCGCGCGAGCTCGCGGCGGCGCTCGCCGTGCTTGCCCCCGGTCGCGCGCCGCCGCTTGGGCGCCCGGGGCTCGACGCGCTGATGGCGCGCTTTCCCGATGACCCCGACCCGAGGAGCCGGCAGTGAGCGAGAGCGTGGACGTCGAACTGTCCGTCGACACCAAAAAGGCCCTGGAGGCGCTCGGCGCCGCCGAGGTCTCGGCGCGCGGCTTCGCCAGCGCGCTGTCGAGCGCCTTCACCGGCGTGGCGCTCAAGGGCAAGGATCTCGGCACGGTGCTGGAGCAGCTCGCCGAGCGCCTCGCCGGGCTCGCGCTCACCGCCGCGCTGAAACCGCTGGAGCAGGGGCTCACCAGCCTCCTGTCCGGCGCGCTGGGCGGCATCGGCTTCGCCGACGGCGGGGTGATCCAGCAGGGCCAGGTGAAGCCGTTCGCGCGCGGCGGCGTGGTGGCGGCGCCCACCTATTTTCCGCTCGCCTCCGGCCTCGGCCTGATGGGCGAGAAGGGCGCCGAGGCGATCCTGCCGCTCTCGCGCGCGGCCGACGGCACGCTCGGCGTGCGCAGCGCGCCGACGGGCGGGCGCGCCAGCGTGACGGTCAACGTGGCGACCCCGGACCTCGCCGCCTTCCGCCGCTCGGAGGCCTATCTGTCCGGGCTCGTGGCGCGGGCGGTGGCGCGCGGCCAGCGCGGCGCGTGAAAGCGCGGCGCCCGGCTCAGCGGGTCTGGCGCCAGGGGTCGGCGGCGGCGGGCGGCGGCGCGGTCTTCTTGTCCGGCGGGGGGGCGGCGGCGGCCGGCGCGGCCGCGCCGGTGCCGGTGGGCGTGTTGCCCGCGCCGGGATTGGCGCTGAGGCTGCCGCCCGAGAAGGCGTCCACGCGCACGGCGCCGCCGGCGCGCACGCAGCTGTCGCTGCCCGGCACCTTCTGGAAGCCGGGGCCGAGCGCCGCGCAGGGGTTCGACTGGGCGAAGGCGGGGCTGCCGAGGGGCCAGAGGACGGCCACGGTTAGGGCCGCCAGCAGGGCGGCGCGCGTGGTCGCATCGCGCAGGGCGCGGCGCGCGGAAGGCAAGGGGCAGCGTGGTGCCATGGCCGTCGGGTCCGGAACGAGAGACAGGATCGTACCCGGCGAAATCTAGCGCCGTTAATTCCGGGCACAAGCCTGCCCTGTCCCTGCCGAAGGGTCAGCTCCGGGGGATGGTCCGGACGCGAAGGGGTGCGCCGGGAATGGCAGCGCCGGGAAGCATGGTCGTGCGCGAAGCCGCCAGAGGCGGGCCGCACGGGCCAAGCGCGCCGCATGTTCCATGCGGAAAATCCGCATGGTGCTCCGAGCCCGCAGGACTCGAAGTCGAAGCGCCCCGAAACCGGGCGCTCCTCAATCAAACGACCCGCATCCGTCGGACGCGGCGTCACCAAGACCTGTGCGATCACGACCGATGCATCACGACCGATGCCACCATGATCGGATCCGTTCGCGGCAGACGCCGTCCCGCGCACAGCGCCGGCAGCGTAGCGACCGACCCGCGACGGCACGGCGCCGCGCGGGTCCTCGGAACGGTCAGGATGCGCGAGGCGGCCCCACCGAAGGGGCCACCCTCACTTCTTCTTGGCCGGGGCCTTGGCCGCGGGCTTCTTCTCCGCCGCGGGCTTGGCGGCGGGCTTGGCGGCGGCCTTCGGCGCGGCGGCCGGCTTTTCCGCAGCCTTCTTCTCGGCGGCGGGCTTGGCAGCGGCCTTGGGCGCAGCGGCCTTCGGCGCAGCGGCCTTGGTCGCCATCTTGGCAGGGGCCTTGGCGGCGGCCTTGGCCGGGGCTGCGGTCTTCGCCGCAGCCTTGGCGGGGGCCTTGGCGGGCGCCTTCGCCGCCGTCTTCTTCTCGGCGGGCTTCGCCTCCGCGGTCTTCGCGGGGGCCTTCGCGGCCGCCTTCGTGGCCGGCTTCTTCTCCACCGCGGGGGCCTTCGCGGGGGCCTTGGCCGGCGCCTTCTTCTCGGCGGCGGCGGCGGGCTTCTTCGCGGGCTTCGTAGCCATGCTTTTGCTCCATCCTCATCGAGGAAATGAAAGTCAAGGCGTGCGATTAGACTATGTCAAGCGGCTTTTTATTGATTTGCCTTAAGAATTGGGGATTGGAGGCCTCCCATGGGCGGTTTTCACGAGGTTCTCTTCCCGATCGAGGTCGCGCTGGGCGCCTCGGGCGGTCCGGAGCGCGTCACGCAGGTGGTCACGACCGCCACCGGACGCGAGGAGCGCAACACGCGGCAGGCTGATTCGCGGCGCCGCTGGGACGCCGGATACGGCGTGCGCACGCTCGCCGCGCTGAGCCAGGTGGTGGCCTTTTTCGAGGAGCGCCGCGGGCGCCTCCACGGCTTCCGCTGGCGCGACCGGCTCGACCATTCCTCCGGCCCGCCGGGGTGCGCGCCGACGCCGCTCGACCAGCGCATCGGCACCGGCACCGGAGTGCGTCGCGACTTCGCGCTGTCGAAGACCTACGGCCTGCTCCACGCGCCCTATGCGCGGCCCATCGCCAAGCCGGTGGCGGGCAGCGTGCGCGTGGCGGTGGACGGCATGGAGGCGCCGCCGGCGGCGTTCGCGGCGGACCTTGCCAGCGGCCTGATCACCTTCGCCGCGGACGCCGCGCCGGCCGATGGCGCGGCCGTCACCGCCGGCTTCCTGTTCGACGTGCCGGTGCGCTTCGACACCGACTTCCTGGAGGTGAATCTCTCGGCCTTCGCGGCCGGCGACATCCCGCGCATCCCCGTCATCGAGATCCGTCCGTGAGGCCGTCATGAGAGAGCTTCCCGCCGCCCTCGCCGCGCGCCTCGCGGCGGGCGTGACCACGTTCTGCACCGCGGTCCGCGTCACCCGCCGCGACGGCGTCGTGCTCGGCTTCACCGACCACGACCGCGACCTTGTGGTCGACGGCACGCCGATGCGCGCGGCCTCGGGCATCGCGCCGAGCGAGAACACGCTCGCGCTGGGGCTCGCCGTCACCGGCGCCGAGCTGTCCGGCGCGCTCTCCTCCGACGCGCTCGCCGCGGACGACCTCGCCGCCGGCCTCTATGACGGCGCGCAGGTGGACCTGCTGCTGGTGGACTGGTCGGCGCCGGAAAGCTTCGTGCTCCTGCGCAGCGGCACGATCGGCGAGGTGCGCAGCGCGGACGGCGTCTTCACCGCCGAGGTGCGCTCCCGCGCCGACGCGCTCGGCGCTGCGCGCGGCCGGCTCTATGCGGCGCGCTGCGACGCCGATCTCGGCGATGCGCGCTGCGGCGTCGACCTCGACGCGCCGGCCCACGGCGCCACGGCGAGCGTCATCGGCGCGGACGGCCCGCGGCTCGTGCTCGCCGGTCTTGGCGAGTTCGCGCCGGTGACGTTCGCGCGCGGCCGGCTGGTCTTCACCTCGGGTGCGTGCGCCGGCTTCGCCAGCGCGGTGAAGTCGCATCTTGTGGAGGACGGCGCGGCGGTGGTGCGCCTGTGGCAGCGCCCGCCCTTCGCCGTGGCGCCGGGCGACGCGGCGCGCCTCACGGCGGGCTGCGACAAGGCCTTTTCCACCTGCCGCGACCGCTTCGCCAACGCGCTCAACTTCCGCGGCTTCCCCCACATGCCGGGCAACGACTTCGTCATCACCGTCGCGGTGCCGGGCGAGGGCGGATACGACGGCGGGCTCCTGTCGTGAGCCGCCCGCTCGATCGCGCCGCGATCCTCACTGAAGCGCGCGCCTGGCTCGGCACGCCCTATCGCCACCGCGCCTCGGTGAAAGGCGCCGGCGCCGACTGCCTCGGTCTGGTGCGCGGCGTGTGGCGCGCGCTGATCGGCCCCGAGCCCGAGCCGCTGCCGCCTTATGCGCCCGACTGGGCCGAGGCGGGCAAGCGCGAGACGCTGGCCGACACCGCCCGCCGCCGCCTCGTCGCCGTGCCGCTTGATGCCGCGCGGCCGGGCGACGTGCTGCTGTTCCGCTTCCGCGCGCATCTGCCGGCCAAGCACGCGGCGATCCTCTCCGCCGGCACGCTCGGCGGCGGCAGGATGATCCACGCCTTCGACGGGGCGGCGGTGTGCGAAAGCCATGTGTGCCGCTGGTGGGCGCGCCGCTGCGCCTTCGCCTTCGCCTTTCCGGGGGTGGAGGACTGAAGTTCCCCGGACGCATGCAGCGCGAGCGGAATGCGAGCCGGGGTCCAGCGCAACAGATCGCCGAAGGCGCTTCGATGGCCGCCGCCCGAGGGACTTGTCCGCTGCGCGGAAGTCTTGCGCCGGGTCCCGGCTCTCCTTCCGCTGCGCGTCGCTCCGCAGCAGTCAGCCGGGACGCGGGGCTGTTCCCCGGACGCATGCAGCGCAAGCGGAATGCGGGCCGGGACGCGGGGGGCGGAATCACCCGCGGCCGTTGCTCTGCCAATTCCATTCCCCAGCCCAAGGATCACCCCCATGGCGACCCTGCTTCTCGGCGCGGCCGGCTCCCTGATCGGCGGCGCGCTCCTCGGGCCCATCGGCGCGGTGGCGGGGCGCGCGCTCGGCGCGCTCGGCGGCGCCGTCCTCGACCAGACCCTGATCGGCGGCGCGCGCACGCCGAAGGCCGAGGGCCCGCGTCTGTCCGACCTCGACGTGATGGCCTCCACCGAGGGCGCGCCCGTCGCCCGGCTCTACGGCCGCGCCCGCCTGCCGGGCCAGGTGATCTGGGCGACCAAGCTGCGCGAGGTGCGCCGGGAGGAGAGCCAGAGCGTCGCCGGCAAGGGCGGCTCGCTGGCGCCCAAGGTCACCACCTACACCTATTATGCCAATTTCGCGGTCGCGTTCTGCGAGGGGCCGGTGACCCGCATCGGCCGCATCTGGGCCGACGGCAAGCCGCTGGACCAGCGCCGCCTCTTGATCCGCACCCATCTCGGCGGCGAGGACCAGGCCCCCGATGCCTGGATCGCCGCCAAGCAGAGCGAGGCCGGGACGCCGGCCTATCGCGGCATCGCCTACCTGGTGTTCCAGGTGCTCGACCTCACCGATTTCGGCAACCGCATCCCCCAGATCACCGCCGAGGTGGAGCGCCCGGTGGGGGCGCTGGAGGGGCAGATCCGCGCCGTCACCCTGATCCCCGGCGCCACCGAGTTCGGCTACGATCCGCTCACCGTGCGCCAGCAGGTGGGGGAGGGCGCGTTCCTTCCCGAATCGCGCCACGTCACCACCCATCCGAGCGACTTCGAGGCGGCGC
The DNA here is from genome assembly GCF_040049235.1 of Xanthobacter luteus. Lineage (NCBI taxonomy): Bacteria > Pseudomonadati > Pseudomonadota > Alphaproteobacteria > Hyphomicrobiales > Xanthobacteraceae > Xanthobacter > Xanthobacter luteus. The sequence goes on along the minus strand of NZ_JBDZDO010000001.1, from coordinate 1,460,781 downwards.
TGGAGCAGCTGCGCAGCTGTTGCCCGAACCTTGCGCGCGTGAGCCTCGTGGTCTCCTGGTTCGGCGACGACCTGCGCGCCGGCGCGTGCGCCGTGCGCCCCAGGAGCGAGCGGCTGGTGAAGGCGACCACGCCGGTCTCCTGGGCGGTGGGCGGCGACACGCGCCTCACGGTGCCCGAGGTCTCGCGCTTCGACGGCCGCGCGGCCTATGGCGGCACGCCGGACGACGGCAGCGTGCTGCGGGCGATCCGGCGGCTGAAGCAGGAGGGCATCAAGGTCACCCTCAACCCGTTCGTGATGATGGACATCCCCGCCGACAACGCGCGCCCCGACCCGTGGACCGGCGCGGCCGCCCAGCCCGCCCATCCCTGGCGCGGGCGCATCGTCTGCGATCCCGCGCCCGGCCGGCCGGGCAGCGTCGACGGCACGGCGGCGTGCGCGGCGCAGGTGGCGGCGCTGTTCGGCACGGCGCAGGGCCATCACTTCACCAGGCTCGGCGACCTCGTGCTCTATTGCGGCCCGGCGGAATGGAGCCTGCGCCGCATGGCGCTCCATTATGCCCATCTCGCCGTGGCGGCGGGCGGGGTGGAGGCGATCCTGATCGGCTCGGAGTTCGAGGCGCTCACCCGCCTGCGCGACCACACCGGCGCCTTCCCGGCGGCGCAGGCGCTCGCCGACCTCGCGGCGGAGGTGAAGGCGGTGGTGGGGGCGGACACGTTGGTGTCCTACGCCGCCAACTGGAGCGAATACGGCGCCCAGGCGTTCGACGGCGGCGACCTGCGCTTCCCGCTCGACGCGGTGTGGGCCTCGCCCGCCGTGGACTTCATCGGCATCGACTATTACCCGCCCATGGCCGACTGGCGCGAGGGCTCGGACCATCGCGACGCCGCGCTGGCGCGCGCGCCCTATGAGGCGGCCTATCTCAAGGCCAATCTGCGCGCCGGCGAGGGCTACGACTGGTTCTACGCGGACGAGGCCGCGCGCCGCGTCCAGGAGCGCACGCCCATCGCCGACGGCGCTTATGGCGAGCCGTGGGTGTTCCGCCAGAAGGACCTCTGGTCGTTCTGGGCCAATGCCCATTACGAGCGCGCCGGCGGCGTGCGGCACGGCGCGCCCACCGCCTACGCGCCGGGCGCCAAGCCCATCCGCCTGATGGAGGCGGGCTGCCCGGCGGTGGACAAGGGGCCGAACCGCCCCAGCGTGTTTCCCGATCCGAAATCGTCCGAAAACGCGCTGCCGCCGTTCTCCACCGGCGCGCGCGACGACCTCGTCCAGCGCCGCGCGCTCGGCGCGATCCTTTCCACCTTCGAGCCGGCGGCGGGCGCGAGCCTTGCCGACAATCCGCCGGCCGCGCTCTATGACGGGCGCATGGTGGAGGCCGGCTGCACCTTCCTGTGGACCTTCGACGCGCGGCCCTATCCCCAGTTCCCGCTGGCGCGCGCGGTGTGGGCGGACGGCGCCAACTGGCACACCGGCCACTGGCTCAACGGCCGGCTCGGCGGCGCGCCGCTCGACGGCCTCGTCGCCCGGCTGTGCGCCGATTTCGGCATCGACGGGGTGGACGCCGCCGCATTGTCCGGCGCGGTGGATGGCTATGTGGTGGAGCGGCCCATGAGCGCGCGCGCCGCCATCGAGCCGCTCGCCCGCGCGTTCGGCTTCGAGGCGGCGGAGGCGGGGGCGACCATCGCCTTCCGCCCGCGCGGGCGCGCCGCGCCGGTGGCGCTCAATGCCGACGATCTGGTGCGGACCGAGGACCGCCCGCTGGTGACCTTCACGCGGGCGCAGGAGAGCGAGCTGCCGGCGGCGGTGCGCCTCGGCTTCATCGACGCGCACCGCGACTATCGCCGCGTCAGCCTCACCTCGCGCCGGCTGGTGGGCGGCAGCCGCCACGAGGTGGAGGCGGACCTCGCGGTGGTGGCCGAGACCGCGACCATGGCGCGCGCCGCCGACATCTGGCTGCAGGACCTGTGGACCGGCCGCGAGACCGCCGCCTTCACGCTCGCCCCCTCGCGCCTTGCTCTGGTGCCGGGGGATCTGGTGCGCCTTGCGCTCGACGGCCGGGAGCACCTATGGGAGATCACCCGCGTGGAGGAGGCGGAAGCGCGCGCGGTGAGCGCGCGCGCCATCGATCCGGAGGTGTTCGACGCCGCGCTGGCGCCGGAGGAGGACGGCGCCGTGGCGCTGCCGCCGCCCTCCGGGCCGCCCGCCGTGGCGCTGCTGTCCCTGCCCGCCGAAAGCGCGGCGGAGCCGGTGCCGCTGCAGTATCTCGCCGCCGCCGCCGAGCCCTGGCCGGGCACGCTCGCGGTGTGGCGCTCGGGCGACGGGGCGAGCTTCGAGGCGATCGCCGCGCTCACCTCGCCGGCGGTGTTCGGCACGCTTCTGGATGCGCTCGCGCCCGGCCCGCTGTGGCGCTTCGACCGGTTCCAGAGCGTGCGCGTCGCCACCGCCGCGCTGGTCTCGGCGAGCGAGGCGCAGGTGCTCGACGGCGCCAACATGATCGCGCTGTTCGCCGAGGGGCGCGATTGCGATATCCTCCAGTTCACCGAGGCGCAGCTTCTGGAAGAGGGCGTGTTCCGCCTCGGCGGCCTGCTGCGCGGGCGCGCCGGCACCGAGCTTGCCGGCGCCGAGCTTTGGCCCGCGGGCACCCGGCTGGTGAAGCTCGACGGGCGCGTCGAGCCGGTGGCCTCCGGGCTGTCCATGCTGGGGCGGTCCTTCCTCTATCGCGTCGGCCCGGGGCGCGGCGACCAGGGCGACGAGGAGGTCAGCGAAGTCGCCGGTACCGTAGAGGGCACGGCGCTGCGCCCGCTCTATCCGGTCCACGCCCGGGCGCGGCGCACCGGGGAAGGGGTCGCGCTGTCCTTCGTCCGCCGCACCCGCACCGAGGGCGACGGCTGGGAGCAGATGGAGGTGCCGCTCGGCGAAGCGCGCGAGGCCTACCGCCTGGAGATCCTCGACGGCGCCGACGTGGTGCGCGCCTTCGAAACCGAGACGCCCGCCGTGCTCTATCCCGCCGCCGCCGAGAGCGCCGATTTCGGCGCCCCGCAGGCGACGCTCACCGTGCGCATCGCCCAGCTTTCGGCCGCGGTGGGGGCGGGCGCGGCGCGCGTGCGGACGCTTTCCGTCGCCTGATCCTTCCCTCACCTGCGAGCATGAGAGGACCGCCCATGGCGTCCGACAGCACGGCCAATCTGGCGCTGCCCTATCTGGCGGCGGCCCAGGCCCAGAAGCACGTGACCCACAACGAGGCGCTGCGCCGCCTCGACGCCTTCGTGCAATTGGTGATCGAGAGCATCACCGCGAGCGCGCCGCCGGCAACGCCGCCCGAGGGCGGGCGCTGGTTCGTGCCGGCGGGCGCGAGCGGCGCCTTCGCCGGGCAGGAGGGACGGATCGCGGCCTTCGAGGCGGGCGTCTTCGACTTCCTCGCGCTGGCGCCCGGCTTCCTCGCCTTCGTGAAGGACGAGGGCCGGCTTGCCCTGTTCGACGGCGCCGCCTGGGTCTCGCCGCTGGCGGCGAGCGCCCACCGCGCCGCCATCGAGGCGCGGGTGCTGGAGGAGGACCTTGCGCTCTCCGGCGCCGTCGCCGAGAGCACCATCGCCATCCCCGACCGCGCCATCGTGCTCGGCGTGACCACGCGCACGCTCGCGGCGGTCACCGGTGCCGCCTCCTACGATTGCGGCATCGCCGCCGAGCCGGCGAAGTTCGGCGGGTCGCTGGGCGCGAGCGCCGGCTCCACCAATGCCGGCGTGATCGGCCCCACCGCCTTCTACGCGCCGACGCCGATCCGCCTCACCGCCAATGGCGGCGCCTTCACCGGCGGCGTCGTGCGCCTCGCCGTCCATCTGCTCGCCTGCCCGGTGGCCGGCGCCTGATCCCCGCTTCCAGGAGTGTCTGATGCCTTACGATCCCGCCCGCGATCCCATGCGCGGCCACGCCGCCTCGCTCACCTCGCCCACCCGCCGGCTCAGCGCGGTGACACCCTCCGACGCGGCGGATCTCGCCACCTACGCCAAGGCGCTGTGGGCGTTCGTGCCCGAGGACGTGGCCGGCGGCGTCGGCACGGTGCGGGTGACGCCGGTGGGCGCGGGCGACGGGGAGAGCGTGGACATCCGCGCGCTGCCCGGCCTGCAGCCGCTGCCGCCCTGCCAGGTGCGCCGGGTGTGGGCGACCGGCACCGCGGCGGGCGTCCACGTCTACGCTTTGGTGGAAGGCTGAGGCCGGCCGCCCCGCGCCGCCCGGCGCGGTCCTTCTCCCTCCCGAGGAGCGAACCCATGATCCATCGTCCCGCCCTCCGCCGCCGCACGGGGAGGTGCGCGTGATGTCCCATCTCGGTCCGGGGCTGGGGCTCGACACGGCGGCCAGCCGCCGCCCCCCGGCCCGCTTCTTCCTCGCCTCCGCCTTCCAGCTCGACGGGGCGGCGCCGACGCTGGTTGCCGACTTCGCCCGCGACCGCCATGCGCTCGGCGGCGCGCAGGTGGCGGCCTCCGCCATCCTCACGGTGTCGAGCGGCATCAAGAGCGTGCTCGGCCCCTCCGGTGCGCTTGTGACTTCGCCGGCGAACGCGCCGGCCTATACCCACCGCACCGGCCGGCGCCGCCTCCTGATCGAGGGGCCGGCCACGAACCTGCTCACCTGGCCGGCCGACCTCACGCAAGCGGATTGGGCGGCCAGCAACGCCGCGGTCACTCTTGCGGCGGGCTGGTCCTTACTGCGGGAGACCGTCAACACCACTTTTCACCGTGTCGGGCGGGACGCTGTGACCGTGGTGTCCGGCGCCACCTACACGGTCAGCGCGCTGGTGCGCCGGGCCGGCCGGCGCTACCTCTTCTTCCGGTCTTCGCTGGCCGGCGGCGGGCTGAACAACGTCACCTTCGATCTCGACAGCGGCGCGGTCGTCTACGCCCACGCCCTTTACACGGCGCGCATCCGCCAGATCGCGGCGGATGTCTATCTCGTTGAGGCGAGCTTCGCCTCCTTGGGCACGTCGGGGGCGCTCTACATCAGCGCCGCGCCGACCGACCCCGGCACGGGTGCCGGCTCCTGGGAGGGCGACGCCAACCTCGGCCTCGACATCCGCTACATGCAGCTCGAAGCGGGCTCCGCCGCGACCTCGCTGGTGGACGGCGGGGCTTCAGCGGGCTCGCGCGTCGCCGACGTGGCGCAGCTCACGAGCGGCGCCGCCGCGGCGCTCCAGGGCGCGGCAGGATCGTTCGTATGGCGGGGGACGGTGCGCGCCGCGTCGGCGGCGATCCAGCACATGATCGGCCTGCCGGGCAACTTCCCGCTGCTGCGCACGCGCGCGACCGGCGTCCTCCAGATGGAGGACGGCGCATCGAGCCTCAACATCTCCGGCGTCGGGGCCGTGCCCGGCGAGATCGGCGCCGCCATCGCCTGGGACGAAGCGGGGCGCGCCGGCGCCGTCAATGGCGGCGTCGCGGCATCGGACGCCGTCCATGTCACCGCGTCGCGCGCCTCGGTCTATCTCGGCGGATATGTGGGCCTGCCGGCCGGCTGCGCGCTGGAGATCGACGAGATCGTGGCCTGGGCCGCGCGCGGCTCGGGCGCGGCGCTCACCGCACAGGCGAGGGGCTGGGCATGAGCACGACGACGGGCACGACGATCTTCCTGCGCTTTTCCGACCGCGCGAGCGCGCAGGCGGCATTCGCGCTCTATGGCTCGGGCACCGTCGCGGGGCCGGACGGCGCGCCCGTCTGGCCGTCCTGCGGCAGCTATCAGGGCCACCGCTACGACATCGCGATCGTCGGCGCCGACGGCACGCTCTTCCGCCCCACGGGCGAGACCGTCGAGACCGATGCCGAGATCGGCCCCGTCCCGGTGCTGGCGCCGCTGCCCGGCTTCCACGTCAACGTGCTGTGGCAGGGGCCGGCCGACCTGATCCCGGATTTCGGCGCCGCGCGGGTGTTCCCGGCGACGCCGGAATGCGTGTTCGCCTGAGCGCACCTGCCGGGCCAGCAGCCGGGCCGAGCGGCAGCTTGGCCGGGCGGTTGAGGGAGACGAGCGGCCGGCCTCGGGTGCGGGGGATCCCTCGGCCGGCCGATCGCTCCTGACCGGCATCTTTGGTGCCGCCCCATCCTTAGCGCGGCGGACGAGCGCGCTGCTTCCCCAATTCGAGGGATGAGCCCCCGTCCGCGGCAACTTTCGCGGCGGCGCCATCCCGCCATTCTTCCTCAATGAGGCCGATCCCATGAGAGAGAGCTTCACGCCGTCGCTCGCCGCCGTGCTGGTGCATGAGGGCGGCTATTCCAACCACCCTTCCGACCCCGGCGGCCCCACCATGAAGGGCGTCATCAAGCGGGTCTATGACGACTACCGCCGGTCCAAGGACCTGCCCGTGCGCGACGTGCGGCAGATCGCCGAGGCCGAGATCCAGGAGATCTACCGCCGCCGCTACTGGGATCTGATCCAGGGCGATCGGCTGCCCGCCGGCATCGATTATGTGGTGTTCGACGGCGCCGTGAATTCCGGCCCGGCGCAGGCCACGAAATGGCTGCAGCGCGCGCTCGGCATCCCGGCGGACGGCGTGCTCGGCCCCGCGACCCTCGCCGCGGTGGCGCGGGCGCAGGATCACGACGCCGTCGTCGCCGGCATCCAGGCGCGCCGGCTCGCCATGCTGAAGGCGCTGCGCACCTGGCCGGTGTTCGGCAAAGGGTGGGGCCGGCGGGTGGAGGAGGTGCGCCGGCTCGGCCTCGCGCTGGCGGCCGGCGCGCAGAACCTGCCCTTGCCGACCACGAGCGCGAGCGGCAAGGCCTATGCCTCCAGCGCCAAGGCGCCGCCCCCGAAATCGGTCGGCGATGCGCTGGCCGCCGGCGGCACGGTGGCCACCGGCATCACGGTGGCCACCGACGCTTTGGCGCCGCTCGCCGACAAGAGCGCCACGGCGGCGACCCTGCTCACCGTGCTCATGGTGGCGGGCGCGCTGGTGGGCGTGCTCGGCTTCGTCTACCGCGAATGGGCCAAGGCCAAGGCGGCCGAGCTCCTCGACGCCCTCGACCTCAAGGCGCCGGATCTCGGGTCGGCGGCCGAGCCTGAAGAGGTGGCGGCATGAGCGCGCTCCTCGCCCTCCTTTCCGCCAAGTGGGGCGCCGCGCTCGCGCTGGGCTGGCTGGTGCCGGCCGGCGCGGCGCTGGTGAGCCTCATCGCCACGCTGCTGTGCGGCGGCGACTGGGTGCTCGCCCTGATCGTCTCGGCCGGCGCCGCCGGCTTCGTCGCCCTCTGGTCGACGCTCGGCCTGAAGCCGGCGCTCGCCTGGCTCGCCGGCGCTGTGGCCGCCGCCATCCACCGTCTCGGCGTGCGCCAGGGCGCCGCCCAGCAGCAGGCCAAGGAGCAAGCCCATGCCGACCGTGCCGTTCAGAAGGCGGAGCGCGCGCGCGCTGATGCCGATCGCCGCAATGCTGACGCTCGCCGCCTGCGCGACGACGACGGGTTCCGGCGGGACTGACGTGTTCTGCCGCTCGGCCAAGCCCGTGCGCTGGTCGACGGCGGACACCGGCGAGACCATCCGCCAGGCCAAGGCGCACAACGCGGTCTGGCGCAAGCTCTGCCGGTGGTGAGCGCCGCGGCGGCCGCCGGCGCGGGGTCCGCGAAATGGCCGCGCAAGCGGGGCGCTGACATCGCGGCCCCGCTCTGGCATTCTGCCCGCGCAATCGTTTTCGCAACCGGTCTCGTGCCCTGGGGGATTCGTGCGCCTGCTCGTCATCGAGGACGATCCCGATCTCAACCGGCAGCTCGTCGAGGCGCTGGCCGACGCGGGCTACGCGGTGGACCGCGCCTTCGACGGGGTGGAGGGCCACTATCTCGGCGAGAGCGAGCCCTACGACGCCGTGGTGCTCGATATCGGCCTGCCCAAGATGGACGGCCTCTCGGTGCTGGAAAGCTGGCGCCGCGCCGGCAAGACCATGCCGGTGCTCATGCTCACCGCCCGCGACCGCTGGAGCGACAAGGTGCAGGGGTTCGATTCCGGCGCCGACGATTATGTGGCCAAGCCCTTCCACATGGAGGAGGTGCTGGCGCGCCTGCGGGCGCTCCTGCGCCGCGCCACCGGCCATGCCTCCAGCGAGCTGACCTGCGGGCCGGTGCGGCTCGACACCCGCTCGGGCCGTGTCTCGGTGGCGGGCAACGCGGTCAAGCTCACCTCGCACGAATACCGGCTGCTGTCCTATCTGATGCACCACTCGGGGCGCGTGGTCTCCCGCGCGGAGCTGGTGGAGCACCTCTACGACCAGGATTTCGACCGCGATTCCAACACCATCGAGGTGTTCGTCGGGCGCCTGCGCAAGAAGCTCGACTGCGAGGTGATCCAGACCGTGCGCGGCCTCGGCTATCTCCTGGTGGCGCCCGATGAGGCCTGAGCCGCCCGGGCACCGCGCCGGGCCGCGGGCGCGCCGCCCATGACCGTCTCCACCAAGCCGGGCTCGCTCGCGGTCCGCCTGATGCTGTCCGCGATCGCCATCATGGTCGTGGTGCTGACCCTGGTCGGGCTGGTGCTCTCGAGCCTCTACCGCACCGCCGCCGAGCGTTCGTTCGACCGTCGGCTCGACATCTATCTGAAGACCATCGTCGCCGAGCTCGCCAACGCCGCCCCGGGCCAGCTGCCGCAGCCGCAGGCAATGGCGGACCCGCTGTTCCTGTTTCCCAATTCCGGCTGGTACTGGCAGGTCGCGAAGGTCGGCGGCGCCGACAGCCACCGCACCTCGCCTTCGCTGCCCTCCGGCAAGCTGCCGATCCTTTCGGAAATAGGCGTGGTCTCGCTCCCCGGGCGCATGCGCCAGGGCTACGCCGCCGGGCCCCTCGGCGAGACCCTGCGCGTGGTCGAGCGCGACCTCGACCTCGGCAAGGACGAGCGCTTCGTGGTCTCGGTGGCGGCGGTGGCGGCGGAGCTCGACGAGGAGATATCGGCCTTCAACCTGGTCCTGGTGGGCACCCTGGTGGTGCTCGCGATCGCCTTCCTCCTGGTGGTGATGATCCAGGTGCGCTACGGCCTGCGGCCGCTCAAACACATCTCCCAGGCGCTTGCCGCCGTGCGCTCCGGCAAGGCGGAGCGCCTGGAGGGCGCCTATCCGGAGGAGATCGCCCCCCTGGTGCGGGAGGTGAACATGCTGGTGGACGCCAACCGCGAGATCGTCGAGCGCGCGCGCACCCATGTGGGCAACCTCGCCCACGCGCTGAAGACCCCCCTCTCGGTGCTGATGAACGAGGCCGGCACCCGCGACGATCCGCTCGCGGTGCTGGTGCGCGACCAGGCCGGCGTGATGCGCGACCAGGTGACCCACCATCTGGAGCGCGCCCGCATGGCGGCGCGCGTGTCGGTGGTGGCGGGCCTGTGCGAGGTGACGCCGGTGGTGACCTCGCTCGCCCGCACCATGGAGAAGATCCACCGCGCCAAGGACCTCGCCATCGACGTCAAGGTGGTGGACGACGTGCGCTTCCGCGGCGAGCAGCAGGACATCGAGGAGATGGTGGGCAACCTCATCGACAATGCCTGCAAGTGGGCGTCGACGCGGGTCGAGGTGGAGGTGTGCATCGGCCGCGGCCGCACGCCCTCCGACCGGGTGTTCTTCCACGTCATCATCGACGATGACGGGCCGGGCCTCGATCCGGCGCGGCGCATGGACGTGGGCCGGCGCGGCCGCCGCCTCGACGAATCGAAGCCCGGCTCCGGGCTCGGCCTGTCCATCGTCCAGGAGCTCGCCACCCTCTATGGCGGGCGCTTCGACCTCGGCGCCGCCCCCATCGGCGGCCTGCGCTGCGAACTGGTGCTGCCCGCCGCCTGAGGCGGGCCTTCGCGCTGCGTCCGGCCTTGCGCCGCCGAATCGCGCCGCGCGCCCGCCGCCGCACGATGGCCTTCCCTCCGACGCCGCTAGGCCTTATGTACGACAAGGCGGCTTCCGTGCGCTTTGCGCGCGGACGCCGTGCGTTCCCGTCGAAGGCTCGCTCGTCCCAAAGGCTCGCCCGTCCAATGGCCCTGCGTCTGGTCGTTCCGTCCGTTCCGCTCGCCGCGCTGGCGCTTGCGGCACTGCTCGCGGGCTGCGCCACCGATCCCGGCGGCGCGCTGAAGACCTCGACCGCCAATGTGGCGCTGCCCATGGCGCCGGTGATGAGCGGCGCGGTTTCCGGCGGCCTGATCGGCGGCACGGTGGGCAACGGTCTCGCCGCCGGCGACCGCCAGCGCGCCTACGAGGCGGAGATCGCCGCGCTCGAGACCGGCGGCCCCGGCTATCCGGTCGGCTGGAAGGGCGAGGACGGCGCCCGCGGCACGGTGATCGCCGGCCCGGCCTATGTGCGGCCCGGCTACAAGAGCTGCCGCGACTATTCCCACACCATCTATATCGACAACCGCCCGCAGATCGCCCGCGGCGCCGCCTGCCTCACCGAGGCGGGGGTCTGGACCTCGGTGGTGACGAGCTGACGGGCGCCGCCGCCCTTCCCGCGGGCGGGGAGTGGTTTTGGGCCGCACGGCCGGCCCGGCGCCTCACGCCGCCTTGCGCTTGCCCATCATCTCCACGAAGCGCGCGAACAGATAATGGCTGTCGCGCGGGCCGGGGCTCGCCTCCGGGTGGTACTGCACCGAGAACACCGGCTTGTCGGCGAGCGCCAGCCCCGCATTCGAGCCGTCGAACAGCGAGACGTGGGTCTCCACGGCGTTGGCCGGCAGGCTGCCGCGGTCCACGGCGAAGCCGTGGTTCATGGAGGTGATCTCCACCTTGCCGGTGGTGAGGTCCTTCACCGGATGGTTCGCGCCGTGGTGGCCCTGGTGCATCTTCAGGGTGCGTCCGCCGACGGCGAGGCCGATCATCTGGTGGCCGAGGCAGATGCCGAAGGTCGGCACCCCCTTCTCGATCAGCGTGCGGATCACCGGCACCGCATATTCCCCGGTCGCCGCCGGATCGCCCGGGCCGTTGGAGAGGAACACGCCGTCCGGCTTCAGCGCCAGGATCTCCTCGGCCGAGGTGGTGGCGGGCACCACGGTGATCTTGCAGCCGGCGCCCACCAGCAGCCGCAGGATGTTGCGCTTCACGCCATAGTCGACGGCGACCACGTGGTACTTGCCGTCGTCCTTGCGGTGGTAGCCGGTGCCCCATTCCCACGGCGCCTCGTCCCAGCCGAATCGCTGGGGCGCGGTGACGCCGGGCACCAGGTCCATGCCCACCAGGCCGGGCCACGCGCGGGCCTCCGCCTTCAGCGCCTCGATGTCGAACACGCCGTCGGCGCGGTGGGCGATGACCGCATTGGGCATGCCCTTGTCGCGGATCAGCGCCGTGAGGGCGCGGGTGTCGATGCCGGTGATGCCGGGAATGCCGCGCGCCTTCAGCCACTGGTCGAAATGGCGCGTGGCGCGGTAGTTCGACGGCTGGGTCACGTCGGTGCGCAGCACCACGCCGCGCACCCCGGACGAGGCGGCCATGGAGACCGTCTCGATGTCCTCTTCGTTGGTTCCCACATTGCCGATGTGCGGGAAGGTGAAGGTGATGATCTGCCCGGCATAGGAGGGATCGGTGAGGATCTCCTCATAGCCGGTGATGGCGGTGTTGAAGCACACCTCGCCGGCGAGCTGGGTTTCCGCGCCGATGCCGTGGCCATGGAGCACGGTGCCGTCGGCGAGCACCAGCACGGCCGTAGGGGTGGGCTCCGCCCAGCCGGAATGGACTTGTTCGAGGGTCATGGGACGCTTACATAGTCATCGGCCGCCGCGGGGTCAAAGGGATGTGCGATGGGCGCAGCGCGCCGGATAGCGAGGCATCCCGGTCCCGCCCCTGCGGCCGGGGAGAGGATGAAAGCGCGGCGCGTGCCGCAGGCGGCGCCATCTGGCCCCACGGCTCGGGCGGCGGGAGGGCTTTCCGTCCGGTGCCGCTTTCCAGATGACGCTCGCTCCGGACCTCCCGATGCCGGCCGATCCATTCCAATTCGACAGAGGTTTCCACGTGCTTCGTGACGACATCAACGCCGCGCTGAAAGAGGCGCAGAAGGCGCAGGACAAGCGGCGCACCTCGACGCTGCGCCTCATCAATGCGGCCCTCAAGGACCGCGACATCGAGCAGCGCGGCCACGGCAAGGACCCGCTGACCGACGACGAATTGCGCGCGCTGCTCGCCAAGATGATCAAGCAGCGCGACGAGAGCGCCAAGATCTACGACGAGGGCGGCCGCCCCGAGCTCGCCGCGCAGGAGCGCGAGGAGATCGGCTACATCAAGGCCTTCCTGCCGGCCCAGCTCTCGGAGGCCGAGACCCGGGCCGAGATCAAGAAGGTGATCGCCGAGATCGGCGCGAGTGGCATCAAGGACATGGGCCGCACCATGGCGGTGCTGAAGGAGCGATTTGCCGGCGCCATCGACTTCGGCAAGGCCTCGCAGTGGGTCAAGGAGCAGCTCACCGCGGGGTGAGCCGCTCCCCGGCGCGCCGGCCTCAGCGGCGGCTCCAGATGCTCTTGTCGACGCCGTCGGTGAGGTCCGGCATCTCGGAGGCGAGGAACATGGGCTCCTGGCCCGCTTTGCGCTTGGCCAGATAGTCCCGGGTCAGCCGCACCACCACGCCCGACAGCAGCACGATGGCGACCAGGTTGATGGAGGCCATCAGCCCCATGGAGGCGTCCGCCGCGTTGAACACCGTGGCGACGTTCTGCAGCGATCCCCACACCACCATGGCGAGCAAGGCAAGGCGCAGCCCCACCACGCCGGCGGTGTGGCCGTGGCCGAGGAACACCAGCGCGCCCTCGGCATAGGAGTAGTTGCCGATGATGGAGGTGAAGGCGAAGAAGAAGATCGCCACCGCCACGAAATAGCGCCCCGCCCAGCCGATATGGGCTTCCAGCGCCGCCTGGGTGAGCTGGGTGCCGGTGAGGCCGGTGCCCTGCTGGAACACGCCCGAGAGCAGGATCAGCAAGGCGGTGGCGGTGCAGATGACGATGGTGTCGATGAACACGCCCAGCGACTGCACGAAGCCCTGGCTCACCGGATGGTGCGGATCGGGGGTGGCGACGGCGGCGATGTTCGGCGCGCTGCCCATGCCGGCCTCGTTGGAGAACAGGCCGCGTTTGACCCCGTTGAGCATGGCGGCGGCCACTGAGCCCGCCACCCCGCCTGCCGCCGGCTCGAGGCCGAAGGCGCTGCGCACGATCAGCGCCAGTATCCCGGGCACCTCGCCGATATGGGTCACCAAGGCGAACAAAGCGAGGCCCACATAGCCCGCCGCCATGAACGGCACGACGATCTCGGCGGTGCGCGCGATGGTGGCGATGCCGCCGAAGATGATGACCCCCGACAGCGCCGCCACCGCGAGCCCGGTGGCGATCTTGGGCAATCCGAACGCGCCTTCCATGGCGTCGGCGATGGAATTGGCCTGCACCGCATTGAACACCAGCCCGAACGACAGGATCAGGCAGACCGAGAAGATCGCCCCCGCCCACGGCGCCTTCAGCCCGGCGGAGATGTAGAAAGCGGGTCCGCCGCGATAGCGCCCCTCGTCGTCTTTCACCTTGTAGAGCTGGGCCAGCGTGCTCTCGGCGAAGGCGGTGGCCATGCCGACGCAGGCCACCATCCACATCCAGAAGATCGCGCCCGGCCCGCCGAGCGCCAGCGCCACGGCGACGCCGGCGATGTTGCCGGTGCCCACCCGCGAGGCGAGCGAGGTGCACAGCGCCTGGAACGGGGTGATGCCCGACTTGTCGGTCTCGTTCGCCCGCAGCACCGAGCGCAGCATTTCGGGGAAATGGAGGATCTGGAGGAACCGGAGCCGGAGCGTGAAATAGATGCCGACAGCGAGCAGCCCGTAAATGAGGACATACCCCCAGAAGACGGTATTCAGGAAGTCGATGATCGCGTCCATGGCGCCCCAGCCCGGATAGGTTGAAAACCCAGGCTAGAGCGTGGCTTGCATATGTCCATCGGAATTCGGGGGGCCGCGTTGCGGGCAAGGGCTGTGGATTGCGGGGACGGGCGGCCCGCTCACGCCTCGCCTTTGCCGCCGCGCGCCGCGGCCGCGTCCATGAAGGCGCGCAGCACGGCGTTGATGCGCTTCTGGTAGCCGCGGCCCGAGGCCTTGAAGAAGGCCAGCACGTCCGCGTCGAGGCGGATCGAGATCGGCGCCTTCTTCGGCGGGACCACGACCTCCATGGTCCATCCCTCAAGGTCCAGCAGGCCCTCCCAGTCGGGATCGGAGCGTGCCGCCTGCTCGATCTCCTCGTCCGTCATGGCGCGCAGGCGCGCCCAGTCGATATCCGACCTCACCGTCTCACCTGCCGCGTTCAAATACGAATTGGTAGCGGCGCCGCTCTTCGTCTCGCGCTCGGCGCGCTGAGATGATGCGGACTTTTTCGCCGCGCCAAGTGAAGACGACCGAGAAGAAGACGTCGTTGATTTTAAGGACTGCGACATGCCTTTCCTCGCCGTTTCTGTCTGAGCGGAAATGCAGGAGGCGCTCGCTTCTCATCATGTCAGAGACATGCACGAGCCCCATGCCGTGCTTCGCTTCGTTCCGCGCGTTCTTCGCCTCGTCCCACTCGAAGTGGACCGTTCTCCAGTCCATCGCCCCGCCCCCGCCACAGTAGGGCTAGAATAATCCTGGCGCCGTTGGATTACACGCTGGGATTGTTTTTCAGGTGGCAGAGCGATCGCATTCCAATCTGTATATACAAACGTAATTTGTCAACCCCGCCGCCGAGCCGTGCTAGACTGATCCTATGCGCTTCCCGCCCTCGTTCCTCGACGAGATCAGAGCCCGCCTGCCGGTATCGGAGGTGGTGGGCCGGCGCGTGAAGCTGAAGAAGCAGGGGCGCGAGTTCGCCGGCCTCTCGCCCTTCAACGCGGAGAAGACGCCCTCCTTCTTCGTCAACGACCAGAAGGGCTTCTACCACTGCTTCTCCTCCGGCAAGCACGGCGACGTGTTCGCCTTCCTGATGGAGACGGAAGGGCTGCCGTTCGCCGAGGCGGTGGAGCGGCTCGCGTCCATGGCCGGCCTCCAGGTGCCCCAGGCGAGCCCCGAGGCGGCGGCGAAGGAAGAGCGCCGGCGCACCCTCCACGAGGTGATGGAGCTCGCCGCGCGCCATTTCGAGGAGACGCTCCAGTCCCGCCTCGGCGCCAAGGCGCGCGGCTATCTCGCCGACCGCGGCCTCGGCCCGCTCACCCAGCAGCGCTTCCGCCTCGGCTATGCCGCGCCCGACCGCTTCCACCTGAAGGAGGCGCTCGGCAAGCTCGGCGTTTCGACCGAGGACATGGTCGAGACCGGTCTGCTGGTCTCCGGCGACGACATCCCGGTCCCCTTCGACCGCTTCCGCGACCGGGTGATGTTCCCCATCACCGACATGAAGGGCCGCGTGGTGGCGTTCGGCGGGCGGGCGCTGGAGAAGGACGTTCCCGCCAAATACCTCAACTCCCCCGAGACCACGCTCTTCCACAAGGGCGCGCTGCTCTATAACGGCTTTTCCGCCCGCGCCGCGGCCCAGAAGAGCGCCCGCGTGATCGCCGTGGAAGGCTATGTGGACGTGATCGCCATGGTGGAGGCGGGCTTTTCGGCCACCGTCGCCCCACTCGGCACCGCGCTCACCGAGGAGCAGCTCCAACTGCTCTGGCGCATGGCGGACGAGCCGGTGCTGCTGTTCGACGGCGACAAGGCCGGCCGGCGCGCCGCCCACCGGGCCATCGACCTGGCGCTGCCGCATCTGAAGGCCGGGCGCAGCCTGTCCTTCGCCAGCCTTCCCGAAGGGCAGGACCCCGACGACCTGATCCGCCGCTCCGGCCCGGACGCCATGGCCGAGGTGCTGGCCCAGGCGCGCCCGCTGGCCGCCGAATTGTGGGCGCGCGAAAGCGAGGCGGCCTCCCTCGACACGCCGGAGCGCCGGGCGGCGCTCGAGGCGCGGCTCAAGGAGGTGGTCGCCGCCATCGCCGACGAGACGGTGCGCAAACATTACGCCCAGGACCTGTCCGAGCGGTTCCGGGCGCTGATCGCGCCGGCCGGCGGCGGCGCCCGCCCGGGCGCCTTCCAGCGGCGCGATGGCAGCCGGGGCGGACGCTTTGCCCCCCGCGAGGCGCCGCTGGTGCCGCGCGGCGGCGAGATCGCCATGAGCGCCCTGGTGCGCGGCCCGATGGCCGCCTTGCCGCGCAACGAGGCACTGCTGCTGTTCTGCCTCATCAATCATCCCTTCCTTCTGGACGAGGCCTCGGAAGAGGTGGCGAGCCTGCCGCTCGCCAACCCCGATGCCGACCGCCTGCGCCGGCTGCTGCTGGAAACCCATCTCCAGGGCTTCGACGCGCAGGCCCTCGCGGCGCGCCTCGGCGAGGCGGACATCGAGGCCCTGGCGCGGCGGGTGGGCGCGCTTGCCGATCCCCGGCACGACTGGCCAGCTTACAATGATACCGCCCCGGCCGATGTCCGGCTCTGGTGGCACCAGCGCACGGCCTTGCATCGCAAGGCTCACGCGCTATCTAGGGAGCTGAGGGAAGCCGAGCGCGCCCTGGGGGAGGACCCCAGCGAACAGAATTTTGCTTGGCTTTGCGACGTGCGCGAGCGCCTTTCGGCGATCGAGGGCACGGAGGCATTGGTGGAGGGATTTGGCGCTTCCTCGGGCCGCGCGTCGGCGCGCTCGGTGTGAAACCGTCCTCTGGATAGTCGAAGGAAGTCTGCCGCTCCGACCATGGGGGTTGGATGCGTGTTCAGGCTGGTTTAACGGGATGGCGACGAAAAGGCCGCTCCCGGGTGCGAAGGCAAAAGGTGGTGAGGCCGAGGGGCCGCGCCGCCGTCTTGTCGTTTCTAGCCGGCGAGATCAGCAGGAGAAGTCCATGGCGAAGCAGTCTGCCGAGACGACCGAAGCTCCGGAGAAGGAGAGCGAGGCGCCCGACGGGCCGCTGCTCGACCTCTCGGACGCGGCCGTCCGGAAGATGATCAAGAACGCCAAGCGCCGTGGATACGTGACCTACGAGCAGCTCAACGAGGTGATGCCCTCCGAGGAGGTGACCTCGGAGCAGATCGAGGACACCCTGGCGATGCTCAACGACATGGGCATCAACGTGATCGAGGCCGAGGAGGCCGAGACCGAGGAGAGCGCCGAGGAAGGCGAGACCGCCGACGAGCCGGAGGAGCCCGAGAGCGGCGAGCTCGCCGAGGCCTCGCCGCGCGCGGTGGCGCGCTCGGAGACCAAGTCGGAGCCGGCCGAGCGGACCGACGATCCGGTGCGCATGTATCTGCGCGAGATGGGGTCGGTCGAGCTGCTGTCCCGCGAGGGCGAGATCGCCATCGCCAAGCGCATCGAGGCCGGCCGCGAGGCGATGATCGCCGGGCTCTGCGAGAGCCCGCTCACCTTCCAGGCGATCATCATCTGGCGCGACGAGCTCACCGAGGGCCGCGTGCTGCTGCGCGACATCATCGACCTCGAGGCCACCTATGCCGGCCCCGAGGGCAAGAACCCGCCCGCCGCCATCGGCGACGAGGCCGCGCTCGCCCCCGAGGCGGGCGAGGACGGCCTGCTCGGCGACGGCGCCGGCCCCGAGGGCGACGAGGACGATATGGAAAATTCCATGTCGCTCGCCGCCATGGAGGCGGAGATCAAGCCGAAGGTGGTGGAGACCTTCGACCGCATCGCCTCCTCCTACACCAAGCTGCGGCGCCTGCAGGACCAGAACGTCGAATCGAAGCTGAAGAACGAGACGCTCTCCCCGGCGCAGGAGCGCAAGGCGAAGAAGCTGAAGGAGGACCTCGTCACCGACGTGAAGTCCCTCTCGCTCAACCAGCAGCGCATCGACGCCCTGGTGGAGCAGCTCTACGAGATCAACAAGCGCCTCGTGGGCCTGGAGGGCCGCCTGCTGCGCCTCGCCGACAGCTACGGCGTCGCCCGCGACGACTTCCTCAAGCAATATATGGGCTCCGAGCTCGACCCGAAGTGGGTGCTGCGCGTCTCCAAGCTCGGCTCCAAGGGCTGGAAGGGCTTCGTCGCTCACGAGAAGGAGATGATCAAGGATCTGCGCGGCGATATCCATGGTCTCGCGACCGAGACCGGGCTCGAAATCTCCGAGTTCCGCAAGATCGTCCAGATGGTGCAGAAGGGCGAGAAGGAAGCCCGCCAGGCGAAGAAGGAAATGGTGGAGGCCAACCTGCGCCTCGTCATTTCCATCGCCAAGAAATACACCAACCGCGGCCTGCAGTTCCTGGACCTGATCCAGGAGGGCAACATCGGCCTGATGAAGGCGGTGGACAAGTTCGAGTACCGGCGCGGCTACAAATTCTCCACCTACGCCACCTGGTGGATCCGGCAGGCGATCACCCGCTCGATCGCCGACCAGGCGCGGACCATCCGCATCCCGGTGCACATGATCGAGACCATCAACAAGATCGTGCGCACCTCGCGGCAGATGCTGCACGAGATCGGCCGCGAGCCGACCCCCGAGGAACTGGCCGAGAAGCTCGGCATGCCCCTCGAAAAGGTGCGCAAGGTGCTGAAGATCGCCAAGGAGCCCATCTCCCTCGAAACGCCCATCGGCGACGAGGAAGATTCGCACCTCGGCGACTTCATCGAGGACAAGAATGCCATCCTGCCCATCGACGCGGCGATCCAGTCCAACCTGCGCGAGACCACCACGCGGGTGCTGGCCTCGCTGACCCCGCGCGAGGAGCGGGTGCTGCGCATGCGCTTCGGCATCGGCATGAACACCGACCACACGCTGGAAGAAGTGGGCCAGCAATTCTCGGTGACGCGCGAGCGCATCCGCCAGATCGAGGCCAAGGCGCTCCGCAAGCTCAAGCATCCGAGCCGCAGCCGCAAGCTGCGGAGCTTCCTCGACAACTGAAGCCCGGCGCGAGGCAGACCGGAAAGGCGGCCCCAGGGCCGCCTTTTCTTTTTGCCGCCGCCGCCGCAGGGGCGAGCCGCCGCGCCGCGGTCTCGAACCAATCGCCCGCGCGGGCGTTTGGGCTCTGAAGGCAAGCTGCACCCTGGCCGAGACGGCCGCGGCGGCGCGCTGAGGGCGAGATCGATGTCTCGGTGGGAATGGATCTTCAAGAACCTGGCGCGGCGCCTGTGGGTGCGCGCCAGCCTCATCGGCTTGCTGGGCGTGGCCGCGGCCATGGTGGCAGCGGTGGCGGAAACTTACATTCCCTGGCAGCTGCCGGGCTCCATCGGTTCGGATGCGGTGGACGGCATCCTCAACATCATCGCCTCCTCAATGCTGGCGGTGACCACCTTCTCCCTCAGCGTGATGACGTCCGCCTACGGCTCGGCCACCAGCAACGTGACGCCCCGCGCCACCCGCCTGCTGATGGAGGACCGCGTCACCCAGAACGTGCTGTCCACCTTCATCGGCTCGTTCCTGTTCAGCATCGTCGGCATCGTCGTCCTCAAGACCGGGGTATACGGGGAGCGCGGCCGCGTCGTGCTGTTCGTGGTCACCATCGGCGTCATCATTCTCATCGTCGTGACGCTCCTGCGCTGGATCGACCACCTGACCCGCCTCGGCCGCGTGGGCGAGACCACCGAGCGGGTCGAATGCGCGACCCGCGCGGCGATCGAGGCACGGCTCGCCGCGCCCTATCTGGGCGGCCGGCCGGCCGCCGCTCCGCCGTTCGAGCCGCCGGCGCGGGCGGTGCCGGTCTTCGCCGAAGTCATAGGCTATGTTCAGCACGTGGACATGGGGGCGCTGCAAGGTTGCAGCGAGCGGCGCGACGGCTGCATCCATGTGGCGGCCCTTCCCGGCTCCTTCGTCGCCGCCCGCACGCCCGTGGCCTTCATCGATTCGCGGTTCTCCGACGCAGGGGAGATCGAGCACGCGACCGAGGCCGTCCGACGCGCCTTCTCCCTGGGCAGCGAACGCAATTTCGACCAGGACCCGCGCTTCGGTCTGGCGGTGCTGAGCGAGATTGCGTGCCGGGCGCTCTCGCCGGCCGTCAACGACTACGGCACGGCGATCGACGTCATCGGCCGCGCCACCCGGCTTCTGAGCCTGTGGGCGCAGGGAAGCACGCCCCCCTCCGATGACGACATCCGGTTTCCCGGGGTGCGGGTTTCGCCGCTCCGCTCCGACGACCTGTTCGAGGACGCCTTCATGCTCATCGCCCGCGACGGGGCGGCGATGATCGAGGTGCAGCTGCGCATTCAGAAGGTGCTCGCCGCCCTCTGCCGTGTCGGCGACGCCGACTTTCGCGCGGCGGCGCGCCGGCAGGCGGAGCTGGCCCTGCTCCGGGCCGATGCCGCGCTGCCGATCGAGGCCGACCGGGTCCGCCTGCGCGCGACGGTGGAAGCGGGGTGGGGCGGGCTCGACGTCGGCTGAGCGGCATCTGGTGCCGCAGGCATCCGCCGGAGCGTAGCGAAGGCGCGCGGGGTGGACGCTCGCGCGAGATTTGCCGGGAACGATCCCGGCGTGTCGTCATTGATCTGGCACACCCCAGATCACGGAGCCAGACATGCCCGGTCCCTTGGATGGCAAGCGCATTCTCATTCTCGCCACCAACGGCTTCGAGCAGTCCGAACTCGAAGTGCCGCGCGAGCGCCTGAAACAGGCGAGAGCCGTGGTGGAGGTGGTGTCGCCGGAACGCGGCGAGATCAATGGCTGGGACAAGAAGGACTGGGGCCGCCCGGTGAAGGTCGACCGGCCGCTCGCGGAGGCGCGCGAGGCCGACTACGACGCCATCGTCGTACCGGGCGGCCAGATCAATCCCGACCTGCTGCGCGCGGAGCCCGCGGCGGTGAAGCTGGTGAAGGCCTTCCATGACGTCGGCAAGACCGTGGCGGCGGTGTGCCACGGGCCGCGGCTGCTGGTGGAAGCCGGCATCGCCAAGGGTCGGCGCATGACCTCCTATCATTCGATCCGCACCGACGCGGTCAATGCCGGCGCGCAATGGGAGGACGCCGCGGTGGTGACCGACAATGGCCTCGTCACCGCCCGCAAGCCGGACGATCTGGAGGCCTTCTGCGCCATAATCGTCGAGGAAGTCCGCGAAGGCCGGCACCAGGGCCGCACGGCGTGAGCGCCGGGCGATGGTGGGGATGAGCACCGTGCTCCCGCGCGGCGAAAGGCGGTCTGCGACCGCCTTTCCCGTTGGGTCAGCGCGCCGGCGCCTCCACCAGGAAGCCGACGATGCGGCGCACCACCGGCAGCACCAGCAGCAGGGTTGGAAAGGCGACGACCCAGCTGAGGCCCCAGGCGGTGGGCCAGGTGCTCATGAAATCGGGGCCGAGCCCCAGGCTGCGCGCGGTGGCAATGGCCGAGACCACGAAGGTCATCAGCACCGACAGCACGAGCGGCATGACGATGCCGGCATAGCGCGCCGGCAGCTTGCGGGAAAATTTGGAAGGGGCCATGAGGGCCATCCTTGTCACGGATGGTCCCGGCGGGTCCGGATCGTCTGACGCATCCGGCCGGCCTGGGACCGGGTTGGATGCGTTGCCTGACGTCGGACGCTTACGGCGCGGCCCGAAGGCCATGCGCGCCGCTTAACGCATATCCGCCCGGCGGCGTCAAGGGAGCCGTCGCCCGGGGCGCGGGGGATGGCGCGGCTCTTCCTACCGTCCCCGCCGGCGTCCCGCCGCCGCCTGCTGCGCCACCTGGAGCACGGTGCGCTCGCACAGGGCCTCGGCAAGGCTCGCATTGCGCCGCGCCGCGAGCACCGCCTCGTCCACCGCCAGCATGGCCTTGAGGATGCGCCCGGCGGGCAGCGCGCGGAGCGCCGCCATGAGCTTGGGCTTGCGGGAGAAATGAACCTGCGGCCGCGCGCCCTCGATCACCCGTTCCACGGTGGAGCCCGCCTCCACCTGGAGCGCCATCTGGTGCAGGCTCGCGAGCGCCCGCAGCAGGGCCCCCAGCACCGCGTCCGGCCGGGTCGCCGCGCCGAACGCCTTGGCGAGCGCCGCGACCGCGTCCCTCGTCTCGCCCGCCAGAGCCGCGTCCACCACGTCGTCCAAAGCGAGGGCGGAGGCGTCGCCGACGATGGCGCGCACGTCCGCCGCGCTCACCCGCTTGGCGCCCTGGGCGTAGAGCGCCAGCTTGGCGATCTCGCCACGCGAGGCGAGGCGGTCGCCGCCGATGAGCGAAACCAGAAGCTCGCGCGCGTCCGGGTCGATGGCAAGGCCGGCTTCGCCCAGCATGGTGTCCACGAGGCGCGCGAGGTCGCGCTCGCCGTCGGCGTAGCAGGCGATGGCGAGGGCATGGGGCGAGGTCTCGCAGGCGGCCCGCAGCGGCGCGCCGCGCTTGAGGTCGCCGGCCTCCACCACCACCAGGGCGCCGGCCGGCTCCGCCAGGACCGGGGCGAGGGCGGGCACGATGTTGCGGGTGCCGGCGCGCACCCAGATCACCCGCTCGCCGCCGAACAAACCGATGGTGCGGGTCTCGTCCACGAGCCGCCGCGGATCGGCGGCGAGCTCGTCGCCGTCGAGGCGCACCAAAGCGAACGGGTCGGCGGTGTCGGGGATGGCGCGGCGCACCAAGGCGGCGGCGCGCTCGCGCACCAGCCCCATGTCGGGCCCGAAGATGAGGACCACCTGCTTTGCGGGGTCCCGCCGGGCGAGCGCCGTGTCCGCGTCGCCCGGCCGCACGGCGACCATGGGCTAGCTGCCCTGGGCCTTGGTTTCGGCCCCGGGATTGGCCTTCTTGCGGATGAAATAGGCGGCGATCTGCGCCTTGATCTGGTCCGCGACCACGCGGGCGGCGCGGTTCTCGGCGTCGCGCGTGGCGGCATAATTGGCGTAGCGCTGGTCGCTCACGTCGATGGTGCCGCTGCCGGACGCCGAGCCTTCCACCACCGGCGTCTTCTTCTCGTCGCCGCTCTTCACCAGCTTCCAGTTGCCGGTGACGCGGACGATCTGGTTCTCCGGCAGGCCGGAGCCCGAGTTCACGATCGCCGAGGCGACCGAGGACTGCACCGAGATGATCATCTGGTAGGGCACGTGCTTGGGATTGCCCTCCCCGCCGGTGAGGGCGAAGATCAGATCGTTGCGCAGCTCGTTGCCGATCCGGCCCTGGATCTGGACGATCTCGACCTCGCGCATGTTGTCCATGAGCGAAGGACCGGCGGTGGTGTTGCTCTCCGCATAGAGCGGCTGGAAGCATCCGGCGAGCGCGCCCGAGAGCAGGCCCACCACGGCGAGGCGCGCAATCAGCCCCGCAGGCCCGCGCGCACCGGGATCGGCGCGGCCGGCTTGGTCCTTCGCTGTCGCGGAGCGCGGATGGCGCGCCATCCGGTCTCCGCCGTGCTTGGTGTCAGGCGACCACATTCACGATCCTCTGCGGCACCACAATGATACGCTTCGGCGCGCGCCCGTCGAGGGCCCTGCGCACACTTTCGAGTTTCAGCACGGCTTCCTCCACCTCGGCGGTGGTGGCCTCGCGCGGCACGACGATGTCGTCGCGCTTCTTGCCATTGATCTGAATCGGCAAGGTGACGGTATCCCGGCGCAGCAGCGCCGCATCCACCCGCGGCCATCCGGCCTCGGCCACCAGACCGTCATGGCCGAGCGCGGCCCAGCATTCCTCGGCGAGGTGCGGGGTCATGGGGGCGATCACCAGAACCGCGATCTCCGCCGCCTCGCGCAGGGCGTAAGCGAGGTCCGCCGGCACCGGCGCGGATCCACGCGCGGCCGCGACCGCCGAAGCGAAGGCGTTGGCGAACTCGTAGACATGGGCCACCGCCACGTTGAAGCGCAGGCGCTCCACATCGTCCGCCACCTGGGCGGCGAGGCCGTGGGCGGCACGGCGCAGCGCCAGCGCCGGATCGCCGAACGCGTCGGGGCGGCTGGTCGCCGCCGGGGCGCCGAGCTCGATCGCCTCGTTCACCAGGCGCCAGATGCGCTGCACGAAGCGCCAGGCGCCCTCGATGCCGCCTTGGGTCCACTCGCTGTCGCGCTCGGGCGGGGTGTCGGAGAGCATGAACCAGCGGGCGCAGTCGACGCCGTAGGTGTCCGCCACGGCCTCGGGGGCCACCACGTTGCGCTTCGACTTGGACATCTTCTCCGGCGGCGCGACGGCGACGGTGCTGCCGTCCGCGATCTTCACCGCCTTGCCGTTGCCGAGCACCTTCACCTCTTCCGGGAACAGCCACTTGCCGTCCTGGTCCTTGTAGGTCTCGTGGACGATCATGCCCTGGGTGAAGAGGCCGGCGAACGGCTCCTCCAGGTCCACCCGTCCGCACGCCTTCAGCGCCCGCGTGAAGAAGCGCGAATAGAGCAAATGCAGGATCGCGTGCTCGATGCCGCCGATATACTGGTCCACCGGCAGCCAGTGGCCGACCGCGGCCTTGTCCAGCGGCTGCTGGGCGTTGTCGGAGGCGTAGCGCAGGAAGTACCAGGACGAATCCACGAACGTGTCCATGGTGTCGGTCTCGCGCCGGGCCGGCTTACCGCATTTGGGGCAGGCGACGTCGCGCCAGGCCTTGGCGCGGTCGAGCGGGTTGCCGGGGCGGTCGAAGGCGACGTCCTCCGGCAGCCGCACCGGCAGCTCCTCGCGCGGCACGCCCACCGGCCCGCAGCTCTCGCAATGGATCACCGGGATCGGGCAGCCCCAATAGCGCTGGCGCGATATGCCCCAGTCGCGCAGGCGGAAATTCACCTTGCGCGTGCCCTGGGGCTCGTGGCCGACGCGGAATCGCTCCAGGCGCCGCGCCACCGCCTCCTTGGCGTCGGGAACGCTCATGCCGTCCAGGAAGCCGGAATTGATCAGCGTGCCGTCGCCGTCATAGGCCACGTCGCCGATGGCGAACGCGCCGGCGTCCGCGTCCGGCGGCAGCACCACGGGCACCACCGGCAGGCCGTATTTGCGGGCGAAGTCGAGGTCGCGCTGGTCGTGGGCCGGGCAGCCGAAGATGGCGCCGGTGCCGTAGTCCATGAGCACGAAGTTGGCGACATAGACCGGCACGGTGCGCTTGTCGTCCAGCGGGTGCACCACCTTGAGCCCGGTGTCGAAGCCCATCTTCTCCTGGGTCTCGACCTCCTCGGCCGAGGTGCCGCCCTTTTTGCACAGGGCGATGAAGTCGGCGAGCGCGGTGTTGCCGGCGGCGAGGCGCCGGGCCAGCGGATGATCGGGCGAGAGCGCGAGGAAGGCGGCGCCGTAGAGCGTGTCCGGGCGGGTGGTGTAGACCTTCACGGCGGGGTCCACGCCCGGCGATCCCTTCGCGAACTCGAACAGCACCTCGAGCCCTTCCGAGCGGCCGATCCAGTTGCGCTGCATGAGGCGCACCTTCTCGGGCCAGCGGTCGAGGGTGTCGATGGCGTCCAGCAGCTCCTGGGCGAAATGGGTGATGCGGAAGAACCACTGGGAGAGCTTGCGCCGCTCCACCACGGCGCCAGAGCGCCAGCCGCGGCCGTCGATCACCTGCTCGTTGGCGAGCACGGTGTTGTCCACCGGGTCCCAATTGACCTCGCTCTCCTTGCGATAGGCAAGGCCGGCCTCGAGGAAGTCGAGGAAGATGCGCTGCTGCTCCACGTAATAGGAGGGATCGCAGGTGGCGATCTCGCGGTCCCAGTCGAGCGAGAGGCCGAGCAGCTGGAGCTGCTCGCGCATGGCGGCGATGTTCTCGTAGGTCCAGGCCTTCGGATGGATGCCGCGCTCGATGGCGGCGTTCTCGGCCGGCAGGCCGAAGGCGTCCCAGCCCATGGGGTGCAGCACGTTGAAGCCGGCCATGCGCTTGTAGCGCGCCAGCACGTCGCCCATGACGTAGTTGCGCCCGTGGCCGATATGGATGCGCCCCGACGGATAGGGGAACATCTCGAGCACGTAGAATTTCGGGCGCGGATCGTCGTTGCGCGTGCGGAAGACGCCGCGCTCCTTCCAGATCTTCTGCCAGCGGGGCTCTATCTCGCGGGCGTTGTAGCGGTCGCTTGCCCGCTCCGGTGTGGGTTCTTGGCTCATCATCTTGTGCTGGGATCGAAACGCGGCGGCACTTGGACAGAAACCGGCGCCGCGGTCAATGGTGCCGCGGTCGCGGTGCGGTGGCGTTCGGACGCGGGAGGCGCGGTCCCGGCGGCGGGGGCAAGGCTGGCACCGGCGCGCCGGCGCGCCGGTTCCCGGCCGGCCGCCCTTGCCACCGGCGGCCCTATCGTCCATCACATGGCAACGCTCGGAAATCACAGAGGTTGGCAAATGACAGCGGTGCGGCGGTGTGCCAGGTCTTGTCTCGGGCTTGCCGGCGCGGCTGTCCTCCTCATCGGCGGAACTTCGGGCGCCCTCGCCGCCGGCCTGCCCGCCCTCGACGGGGCGACGCTGTCGCCGCTCTGGGCGCTGCCGTTCGCCGGCATGCTGCTGTCCATCGCCCTGTTCCCGCTGCTGGCGGGGCATTTCTGGCACCATCATTACGGCAAGGTGGCGCTGTTCTGGGGCCTCGCCTTCGCCATCCCGTTCGCGCTCAGCTACGGCGCTTCCGCCACCGCGCACGAGGTGGTGCACACCGCGCTGCTGGAATACATCCCCTTCATCATCCTGCTGTTCGCGCTGTTCACCGTCTCGGGCGGCATCCTGGTGACCGGCAACCTGCACGGCAGCCCGGTGACCAACACGGCGATCCTCGCCGTGGGCACGGTGCTGGCGAGCCTGATCGGCACCACCGGCGCCTCGATGGTGCTGATCCGCCCGCTGCTGCGCGCCAATGACGAGCGGCGCTACAACGTGCACACCGTGGTGTTCTTCATCTTCCTGGTCTCCAACATCGGCGGCTCGCTCACCCCGCTCGGCGACCCGCCCTTGTTTCTCGGCTTCCTGAAGGGCGTGAACTTCTTCTGGACCACCACCCATCTGTTCCACGACACGGCGGTGATGGTGCTGCTGCTGCTCGGCGCTTTCTTCCTGCTGGACAATTTCTACTACCGCAAGGAAGAGGGCCTGAAGCTGCGCCGCGATCCGACGCCCGATACCGAGGGGGTCGGCCTGCGCGGGGCGCAGAACCTCGCGCTGCTCGGCGGCGTCATCGGCGCCATCCTGCTGTCGGCGCTGTGGAAGCCGGGCATCAGCTTCGACGTGTACGGCACCCATGTGGAACTGCAGTGGGTGGCGCGCGATCTGCTGCTCGTCGTCATCGCTCTGGCCTCGCTCGCCATCACCCCGCGGCTCGTGCGCGAGCGCAACGGCTTCGACTGGGAGCCGATCCGCGAGGTCGCCAAGCTGTTCGCCGCGATCTTCCTCACCATCATCCCGGTGATCGCCATCCTCAAGGCCGGCGAGCGCGGCGCCTTCTCGCCTCTGGTGGCGCTGGTGACCGGACCCGACGGCCAGCCGGTGAACGTGTGGTACTTCTGGCTGACCGGCGCGCTCTCGGCCTTCCTCGACAACGCCCCCACCTATCTGGTGTTCTTCAATCTCGCCGGCGGCGATCCGCACCAGCTGATGGGGCCGCTCGCGGTGACGCTGGAGGCGATCTCGGCCGGCGCCGTGTTCATGGGCGCCATCACCTATATCGGCAACGCGCCGAACTTCATGGTGCTCTCCATCGCCCGCCATCGCGGCGTCAAGATGCCGAGCTTCTTCGGCTACATGGTCTGGTCCGTCGGCTTCCTGGTGCCGGGCTTCATCCTTTTGACGTTCCTCTATTTCCTCTGAGGCGGGCGCGGCGGGCGGCCTGGAGGGGACCGTCCGTCCGCCGCGGAGCGGGTCTGGCGCTACTCGCCCGCGAGCCGCAGCGGCGGGCTGACCTCGGCCTCGCGCCGGCGCAGCGCGGCCTCGGCCTCGGCGATGTAGCCGCGGGTGAGCGGCACCGCCTCCTGGCGGCGGGCGAGCTGGATCTGGAACACGTCGAGCCCCTGGTGGCGGAACGCCATCTCGCTCGCCGTGAGGTAGAATTCCCACATCCGGCAGAAGCGCTCGTCGGTGAGGCGCACCGCTTCCTCCCAGCGGGCGCGGAATCGCTCCCGCCAGGCCTTCAGCGTCTCCGCATAGTGCAGGCGCAGCAGCTCCACGTCGGTGACGACCAGCCCCACGCGCTCGATGTGCGGCAGCACCTCGGACAGAGCCGGAATGTAGCCGCCGGGGAAGATGTACTTGGCGATGAAGGGGTTGGTGACGCCCGGCGGGTCCGAACGGCCGATGGAATGCAGCAGCATCACCCCGTCCGGCTTCAGCAGCGCCCGCGCTTTGCGGAAGAAGGTGGCGAAGTGGTCCACCCCCACATGCTCGAACATGCCCACCGAGACGATGCGGTCGAAGCGCTCCGGGATGTCCCGGTAGTCCTGCATGCGGAAGTCCACGCGCTCGGCGAGGCCGCGTTCGCGCGCCCGGTTGCGCGCCAGCTCCAGCTGCTCCCGTGACAGCGTGACGCCGGTGACCTGGGCGCCCGTCATCTCCGCGAGATAGAGGCCGAGCCCGCCCCAGCCCGAGCCGATGTCGAGCACCGACAGGTCGGGGCGGTCCATCACCAGCTTGGCGGCGATGTGGCGTTTCTTGGCCAGCTGGGCATCGTCGAGCCGCTGCTCCGGCGTCTCGAAATAGGCGCAGGAATATTGCCGGTCGGCGTCGAGAAAGAGCGAATAGAGCCGCCCGTCGATGTCGTAATGGTGGGCGATGTTGCGCTGCGAGCGCCCGCGCGGATTGAACTGCGCGATCCGCCGCAGGGCCAGCCGAATCCGGTAGAGCGCGCGCGCCGGCAGGGTGGGGTTCACCGCCTGGGGCTGCGACATCAGCAGGTCGAGCAGGTCGGCCAGCGCGCCCTTCTCCAGCACCAGCGTGCCGTCCATATAGGCCTCGCCCAGCCGGAGCTCGGGATCGAGCAGCGCGCCGCGCTCGGCTGCCGCGGTGGTGAAACGCACCATCACCCGGGGCGGGCCGGCGCTCGCCTCGCCCACCACATAGCGCCGGCCGGAGGCCGACGTGACCGCAAGGGCGCCGCGCTCGACCACGCGGCCCAGAACCTTCTCCAGCAACCGTTCCATCGGCCGCCTCCACACCTGCGCGTCTGCGACGCGCGCTCCGTCTCCTTCCCTCGCCCGGTGCCGGATCCACCCGCAGGCGGCGCCTTTTCAAAACTTACCCCGACCGCCCTCGTTTCATCGGGCCCGCCTTCGCCCGGCGTGGCGTCACGCGGGCTCGGGAAGCGTCCGGCCGCCGGGTTCGGCCGCAACGGGTGTGATGAAACCATCAACCTTCGCAGCCGGCAATATGTCGCCTGTCCAGATCGCCGGCTTTTTCCCGCGCTCGCGATGCGGGCCGGATCGGTGTGGTACCCGCCTGGGGACATGCCTCGCCGCCGCCGCGCAGGGCCGCGGCCCGCCGGATCCCGGGCGCGCGCATCGTGCCCGTCCCGATGCGCGCGCGGCGCCGCCGGCCTGGGACCGGGGCGCCGCCAGAACGCATCGCCCGCCGGCTCGGCCGGGGGCAGGGAAGGCCTCAGCTCTCCACGTCTTCCTCGGCCGCGAGCTCCGCGGCCACCTCGGCCCGCTCCACGGCGAGCTCGGCCTCGATCTCGGCGTCCTCGTCGCGCGCGGTGCGCACGTCCTCGCCGCGGGCCTGGCGCTCGGCCTCCTCCGGATTGCGGGCGACGTTCACCTGGACCGTGACCTCCACCTCCGGATGGAGGGTGACCGGCACGGTGTGGACGCCGAGCGTCTTGATGGGGTGGTTCAGCACCACCTGCGCGCGGTCCACGTGGAAGCCGGCGGCGGTCAGGCCCTCGGCGATGTCGCGGGTGGAGACCGAGCCGTAGAGCTGGCCGCTCTCGCCCGCCTGGCGGATCATGGTGACCTTCTGGCCGGCGAGCTTCTCCGCCACCGCCTCGGCCTCCTTGCGGCGCTCCAGATTGTGCGCCTCGAGCTCGACCTTCATGGTCTGGAAGCGGTCCTTGTTGGCCTTGGTGGCGCGCAGGGCCTTGCCGTTCGGCAGCAGGAAGTTGCGGGCGTAGCCGTCGCGCACCTTCACCACGTCGCCCATCTGGCCGAGCTTGGCGACGCGCTCGAGAAGAATGACGTCCATTTTCGTGTCTCCTTGATTCTTCGGATATTTCGGAATTGTCAGCGATCGTTGGCGGCCGGCGGCCCCTGGGCCGTGGCGAGCCGCGCGCGCAGGTCGAACAGGGCGTCGACGAAGCCGAGGACCGCCATGGCGATGATCGGCCAGCCGAGCACCAGGCTGGTGAACCACACGCCGCTCAGCACCAGGATGCGGGCGCTGTGGCCGCGGGTGAGGGCGTGGACGAGGGCGAAACCCGCCAAGGCATAAGCGAGGATCAGCGTCGCCGCGGCCACCGAGCCGGCGAGGCCCGCCATGTCCGGCGTCAGGGTCAAAGCGAGCGCCGCCGCGAGCGCGAGCGCGGTGCCGGACGGCAGGCGGAATGCCGACAGATCGGGCCAGGGCCGGGTGAGGCGCTGGGAGATCTGCGCCGCCTTGGCCGCGAGATAGAGGCAGACCAATTGCGAGACCATGCTCAGCACGCCGGCCATGGGGGGCAACAGGCGGGCGAGCAGCGCCCCCATGGCCGCCGGATCGGTGCCGCCGGCCAGCGGCGATTGCGGCCCCTGGGCGCCGACGAGGGCCTCGAAGGCGGCGATCACCGAGGCCTCATAGGCCTCGAAGCTCCAGGCCATGGAGAACAGCGCCACCAGCACCGCCAGCGTCGCGAGCCCGGCCGCCATGGCGACGAGGCCGCCCACCGGGAACCAGAGCACGCCGTCGCGCGCCGCCGGCTCCTCGCGGGCCAGCATGCCGGCATAAGACAAGGCGAAGGCCGGTCCGCCCATGCCCAAGGCATAGGCCAGCAGCAGCGCGCGCCCGAACACCAAGCCGAGACTGCCGGCGGCGACGATGGCGGCGCCGAGCGCGGCAAAGGGGGAGAAGGCGATGCCGGCGATCATCACCGGCAGGGGCGCAAGGTAGAACAGCGGCACGGCCACGAGCGATCCCGCCGCGACGCCCGCAGCGAGAAGGGCGGACGCGGCGCCCGCGGCGATGGCGATGACGATCAGCGGACCCATGGACGAGCTGTCCCGCTTGAGGGCGGTTAGAGGCGGCGCAGGGCCGCCCCAGCTGAAGCCGGAGGGCTCATTCCCTGCGGCCTGTCGTTTCGATCTTAAATGCGCCCCCGGCGGGCCGGAGGCGCGGGACCCTCAGCGGATCCGTTGCCTTTGTCGTGATCCTCAGCGGATCACGAACGGCAGCAGACCCAGGAAGCGGGCGCGCTTGATGGAGGCGGCGAGCTCGCGCTGCTTCTTGGCGGAGACCGCCGTGATGCGCGAGGGCACGATCTTGCCGCGCTCGGAGATGTAGCGCTGCAGCAGCCGCACATCCTTGTAGTCGATCTTCGGCGCGTTGGGGCCGGAGAACGGGCAGGTCTTGCGACGGCGGAAGAAGGGACGGCGCTGGCCGCCGCCGGCGCCACCGGACTGAGCGAACGCCATCAGACTTCCTCCTCGCTCTGGGTCTCCTCGGCGGGACGCGGACGGCGCGGGCGATCCTCGCGTCCACCGAACCCGCCGCGTTCGCCACGGTCGCCGCCGAAGCCGCGCTCACCGCGCTCGCCCCGCTCGCCGCGATCGTCGCGGTCGCGCTTCTGGAGCATGGCCGAGGGGGCTTCCTCGTGCTCGTCGACGCGCAAGGTGAGGATGCGCAGAACGTCCTCGTCGATGCGCTGCTGCCGCTCCAGCTCCTGCACCGCCGCCGCGGGGGCGGTGATGTTCATGAGCGTGAAGTGGGCCTTGCGGTTCTTGTTGATGCGATAGGTGAGGGACTTCACGCCCCAATACTCGGTCTTGCCGACCGAGCCGCCATTCGCCTCGATGACACCCTTGAACCGGGTGGTGAGTTCCTCGACCTGCTGCGCCGTCACGTCCTGGCGCGCGAGGAACACGTGCTCGTAGAGCGGCATGTGTTCTCTGCCTTTCGTTTCTCGTCTCCGCCCCACCGGCGCCAAGCCCTTCTTGCCCTTTCGGAAAGGCGCGAAGCTCGGAAGGCGGGGACACGGGACGGCGGGCGCTCTGCCCTCCCTTCCTCCCCCCGCGGCTCAAGCCTCAGGCAAAGAAAGAGCGTCCGTTCAGCCCCCGGCCGGGTGCGACGGAAGCGGCGCGTATAGCAGGTTCCGCGCCAAAGGCAAGGCCGGAGCGGGCCGGAGGGGCGGCAAAGCGCCGGCCGCCGGCGCCTGGGATCGGCCCGAGGCACGGTCCGCCGCCTGCTGCGCGCGCCCTTGCCTGCTCCGCCATTGACCTGCCCAGATATCTGACTTAAGTCAGATAATATGCGTCCCGATCCCGTTGCGCGCGTGCGCCGCTTCAACCGTGTGGTCACCGCCGAGGTGGGGGCGCTCGACAGCTCGTTCCTCGGGCGCGGGCGCCCC
Organism: Xanthobacter luteus; assembly: GCF_040049235.1. NCBI lineage: Bacteria > Pseudomonadati > Pseudomonadota > Alphaproteobacteria > Hyphomicrobiales > Xanthobacteraceae > Xanthobacter > Xanthobacter luteus. The sequence goes on along the minus strand of NZ_JBDZDO010000001.1, from coordinate 1,428,563 downwards.
TTGGGCGCGGCGCGGGTGGTGAACGCCATCGGCCAGGGCTGTGCCGACGTGGCCCAGATCCGCGCCCGCCTCGGCCTCGATTCCGGCCTCATGAGCCGGCTGCTGCGGAGCCTCGAGGAGGAGGGGCTGATCGAGACCGAGGCCCATCCCGAGGACGCGCGCCGCCGCATCGCCACGCTCACCGCCGCCGGCCGGCGCGAGTTCCGCGCCTATGAGGCGCTCTCGAACGCGCAGGCCGAGGCCTTCCTCGCCCGCGCCGCGCAGGTGGAGGCGGTGCTCGCCGCCATGGACCTTGTCGCCGCGACGCTCGGGCGGGCGCGCATCCCCATCGAGGAGGCGGATCCGCGCGGGCCGGACGCCACCTGGTGCCTCAACGAATACTACGCCGAGCTGGCGCGCCGCTTCCCGACCGGCTTCGACGTGGCGCGCTCGCGCGATCCGGAGGCCCAGGCGATGATGCGCCCGCGGGGCACGTTCCTGCTGGCGATGTCGGATGGCTTGCCCGTGGGCTGCGTCGGCCTGAAGGGTTCGGGCGGGGCGCTGGCGGAGGTCAAGCGCCTGTGGATCGCGCCCGCCGCCCGGGGGCTCGGGCTCGGCCGGCGCCTCATGGCGGAAATCGAGGCGGCGGCGCGCGGCCTTGCCATCACGACGCTGCGGCTCGATACCAACCACGCCCTGACCGAGGCGCTCGCGCTCTATCGCGGCTCCGGCTGGCGCGAGATCGCCCGCTTCAACGACGACCCCTATCCGGACGCCTTCTTCGAGAAGGATCTTTGAGCATCCCGCCGTCCCTCGATGCGGGGCCGGCAAGGGCTGCGCGACGTCCGGCCTTGGCGAGGGCGCCGCGCGTCGCGCTCGTGCGCCCGATCGCGTGCTCGCCGTACCGCGGTGGGGGTGTTCATCGCGCTGCGGTCATGGACCGTTGACGCTGGGTCGGCCCGGGCCGCATCTTCCCGTCGCGAAAGCAAAAAGGGGGAAACAGCCATGGGATTTCTCGCGCGCGCCTCGGCCATCGCCGCACTGCTCGTTTCGTCCCTCGGCCTCCTGTCGTCCCCGGGCGCCGCGGCGGACCCGCTCGCCTCGTGGAACGAGGGGCCGGCGAAGGCGGCGATCCAGGCCTTCGTCAAGCGCGTCAGCGATCCCGGCAGCACGGATTTCGTTGCGCCCGCCCAGCGGATCGCCGTGTTCGACAATGACGGCACGCTGTGGGTCGAGCAGCCCATGTACACCCAGCTTGCCTTTGCGCTGGACCGGGTGCGGGAGCTGGCGCCGCAGCATCCGGAATGGCGCGGGACCCCGATCCTGAGGGCGGCCATCGAGGGCGATCTGAAAACCCTCGCCGCGGCCGGCGCCGAGGGGCTGGCGGAACTGGTGATGGTGACCCACGCCGGCATGACGCCGGCCGCGTTCCACAAGATCGTCACCGACTGGCTCGCCACCGCCGAGCACCCGCGTTTCAAAAGGAAATACACCGATCTCGTCTACCAGCCGATGCTGGAGCTTCTGGCCTATCTGCGCGCGAACGGCTTCACCACCTACATCGTCTCCGGTGGCGGCATCGAATTCATGCGGCCCTGGACGGAGAAGGTCTACGGCATCCTTCCCGCGCAGGTGGTCGGCTCGAGCATCAAGACCAAGTTCGAGATGGTGGACGGCACGCCGACGCTGGTGCGGCTGCCGGCCGTCAACTTCATCGACGACGGCGCCGGCAAGCCGGTCGGCATCAACCAGCACATCGGCCAGCGTCCGATCGCCGCCTTCGGCAATTCCGACGGCGACCTCGAGATGCTGCAATGGACCACCGCTGGCGCCGGCGCCCGCTTCGGCCTCATCGTCCATCATACCGATGCCGCCCGCGAATACGCCTATGACCGCACCTCGTCCTTCGGCCATCTCGACACGGCGCTGGATGCCGCCGCCGCCCAGAACTGGACGGTGGTCGACATGAAGGCCGACTGGAAGACCATCTTCCCGCCGGCGCCGTGACGGCCGCGCCTTCCGCGTTCACGGCCGCCCCTGCGGTCGGTCGGCGCGCCGGGTCGCGCGCCCACGCGGGGCCTCAGGTGCCCATATACTTGATGGTGCAGCCATAGGGCCGGGTGACGGCGGTCTTCACCGGCTCGCCCTTCACCGCCGCCAGCATGGCGTCGCGCAGGTATGGCTGCGCCTTCTCGATGTCGTCGGCGCGGGTGGAGGCGATGGAATCGATGCCGCCCATGTAGAGCAGCGTGCCGTCCTTGCCGATGACGTACATGTGCGGCGTCACCTGGGCGCCATAGGCGCGGCCGATCTTGCCGTCCGGGTCGAGCAGCACGGCCGCCGGCATCGCCTTGCGGGAGGCGGTGAGGCCGTTGGCGGTGGCGCCGTCCACCGCGCCCTGCTCGCCCGGCGCGGAGGAGGCGACGGTCAGCCAGACCACGCCTTGGCTCTTCGCCTCGGCCTGCAGCTTCTGCATGTTGCCGGCGCCGTAGTGCTTGCGCACGAACGGGCAGTCATGATTGGTCCATTCCAGCACCACCACCTTGCCCTTGAGGGCGGACAGGCTCTGGGTCTGGCCGTTGCTGTCGCGCGCCGTGAAGGCGGGGGCCGGCTGGCCGATCTGCGGCGCGGCCAGCGCCGGCGCCGCGGCGAGAAGCGCCGGGCCGGCGGCGAAGGTCGCGGCCCCCGCCATCAGGAAAGCGCGGCGGCCGAAGCCGGCCGGACGGTCTGAAGGAGAGCTGGTCGTCATGCGTGGTCTCCGGTTTGGTCAGTGTGCGGCACGCGAGAGCGCCTCCACGAGGCGCGCCTCGGTGAGGACGGGCGGCAGCACCACGGGGTCGCCGCCGCCTTTGGGGTAGAGCGCGTAGAAGGGCAGGCCGTCGCGCCCGAAGGCGCGCAGGAAGGCGGTGATCTCCGGGTCCTGGTTGGTCCAGTCGCCCTTGAGATAGACGACGCCCTTGTCCCTGAAGGCGGCCTTGGCCGCGCCGGTGGAAAGCGCGGTGCGCTCGTTGACGAGGCAGGTGATGCACCAGGCCGCGGTCATGTTGACGAACACCGGCCGGCCCTCGCGCCGCAGGTCGGCGAGCCGGGCGGCGGAGAAGCGCTCGGTGCCCGCCGTCGCCTCGGGAGCGGCGCCGGGCGCTGCCGCCGCGCGCAGCTGCGGCAAAAGCGCGATCGTCCCCGCCACCGCCGCGAGCGCCAGAGCGCGCGGCACGAGGCCGCGCCCGCGCCCGTGCTGGGCCACGCCGTAGATCCAGGCGGCGAGCGCCACCAGGACGCCGCCCGCGAGCGCGATCATCACCCCGAGCTCCCCGGCTTGCCGCGTCAGAACCCAGACCAGCCAGGCGGCGGTGGCGTACATGGGGAAAGCGAGCCCCTGGCGCAGGCGCACCATCCACAGACCCGGACGCGGCAGCAGCCGCGCGAGGCGCGGCGCGAAGGCGATGAGGGCATACGGCGCGGCGAGCCCGAGGCCCATGGCCGCGAACACGCAGAGCGCCACCGGCACCGGTGCGGCGAGCGCGGAGCCGATGGCCGCCCCCATGAAGGGCGCGGTGCAGGGCGTCGCCACCACCACGGCGAGGAGCCCGGTGAAGAAGCTGCCCTTGTGGCTCGGCGCATGGGCGAGGTGATGGCCGGCGCCGGTGAGCGAGGTGCCGACCTCGAACACGCCCGAGAGGTTGAGGCCGATGGCGAGCATGAGCCACGCGGTGGCGGCGACGAACACCGGCGACTGGAACTGGAAGCCCCAGCCCACCGCCGCCCCGGCCGCGCGCATGGCGAGCAGCGCGCCGGCCAGCGCCAGGAAGGCCGCGAGCACGCCGACGGTGTAGAACATGCCCGAGAGCCGCACCGCCTTCAGGTCCTGCCCCGACAGGCGCGCCAGCGCCGTCGCCTTGATGGCGAGCACCGGGAACACGCACGGCATGAGGTTGAGGATGAGCCCGCCCAGGAAGGCGAACAGGATCGCCCGCGCCAGCGGCAGCCGTTCCGCCGCCGCGCCGGCGGGATCGGCGAACCCGGCGGGCCTTGCGGCTGCCGAGGCGGCGGCGGGGGCGACCTCGATCCAGCGCGTGGCGCCGGCCGGGTCGGTGACGGCGATGAGGCCGCCATGGGCCGCCGTGGGGTCGAAGGTCTGGCCCTTCTCGGCGACCAGGGTGAGCCGACCGGGCGTGACCTCCAGCGCCTGCGGCGCCGCGTGGGTGATGACGCCCCAGGCCTGCGGATAGAAGAAGGCGTCTGCGATGCGCTCCGGCGTGATGCCGTCGCCTTCCACCGTGAGCGTGATGCTGCCGCCCTCGGCCGCGAGCCGCGCGCGCCAGTCGAGGATGATCGGACGCCGCGCGTCCGTCGCGGCGAAGGCCGCGGCGATGCCGGGCGCGGGTGGCGCCGCCTGCGCCGCCACCGGCAGAGCGAGGGTGAAGCGTCCCGCCTCGGGAATGCACTCCTTCTCGCATACCAGCCAGCTGGCGTCGGCTTCGACCGTGAACGTGTCGCCGGGGCGCAGGCGCCCGGGCACGGTCACGGCGATCGGGAACACCACCTCCCGCGCATAGCCGAAGCTCATCACCGGCCCGACGGCGAAGCGGTCCGGCCCCGGCCAGGCGATCTCGCCCGCGTTTGCGCCCTCGGGCAAAGTGAGGGCGATCTCCGGCGGCGTGCCGGCATCGCCGGGATTCGTCCAATAGGTGTGCCAGCCGGGCGCGAGCTTCTGGCGCAGGCCGATGCGCACCTGCTGGCCGGGCACCACCTGGGCGGCGTCGGCGACGAGGGTGACGCCGGCGCGCGGGCTCGTGACCGCGGCGCTCTCCTGCGCCTTGGCCGGGCCGCAGGCGGCCGCGAGGACGAAGGCGGCGAGAAGGCCGGCGCCGGCGAAGGCGCGCCTGCCCGCCGGTGCGCCTTGGCCCCGGCCCCGGGACTGCCCCGCTTGCCTCGCGCCGGTCCGCATGGGTCCGCCTCTCCCCGAGCCATCCCGCTTCGCGCCGCCCGCCGACGGCGCGCTGTGCGGCGCGAACCTTACGGAAAGTCCCCCTTCGCCGCAGCGCGCAATGTCGCGCGCGGCGCGCCGCCGGGCCCGGTGGAAGGGCCCGCCGATCGAAAAAAATATCGTCTTTACAATGGTTTGATTCAGAAGGGGACGGCCGGGTCGCGTGCATGCACAATGGCGTGAGGCGATGCTGCGGCGCCGCCGTGCGCGGTCAGCCTTCCGCGGTCAGCTTCGCGGTCTTGCGCCCGCCCGCCGCGCGGGGTGTCTTGCCGCCATCGGCGACCGGAGCGGGGGCGGGCGCCTTGACCCGCCGCTGGCGCGGCGCCGGCGCCTCCTCCTGCGCCGCGAGCGCGTCCTCGGCCGCCACGGGCGCCACCTTGGAGGTGCCCATCATGGCCGAGATGGAGGCCCCGGCGGTGCGCATGATCTGCTTGAACTCGTCGAGGCGCGGATCCATGCGCACGCTCGGCCCGGTGACCGACAGCGAATAGTGCACCTCGTCATTGATGTCGAAGATCGGCACCGAGATGGCGGTCACGCCGGGAATGCGCTGGCCGGAGGTGCAGGAATAGCCGAGCCGCCGGATCTCCGCGAGCGCCGCCTTGAGGGCCTCGGCGTCCACCTGCTCCTTCGCCTGGGCCTTGGCCTGCGCCTGGGCGTGGGCGATCACGGCGTCGATCTCCTTCTCCCCCGCATAGGCCAGAAGCAGCCGCGCCGTCGCGCCGTAGAGCAGGCTCACATGCTCGCCCGGCCGCACGATGGTCATGAGCGGGGAGGGGGTGTCCACCACGTCGACGCAGATGCGTTCCGCCCCGGAGCGGATGTTGAGCGTCACCGTCTCGCCGGTGAGGCGGCAGACTTCCGCCATGGTGGGCCGGGCCGCCTCGCGGATGCCGAGCGTGCTCTTCACCAGGCCGGCAAGGCGCAGGATCTTGAGCGACAGGCAGTAGCGCTGGTTCTCGAGCCGCACCAGGAAGCCGCCGCGCACCAGGGTGTTCACCAGCCGGAAGGTGGTGGCCTTGGGCATGCCGATGCGCTCACCGATCTCCTGCAGAGAGAGGCTCTGATGCTGGGCGTCGAACGCATCGAAGATGGCCAGCGCCCGTCCAACCGCTCGGATCATGTGGTTCCCCTGCCGTCCTTCCCCGCCGCTCCAGCCCGTCAACTCCGCCGCCGCCTCACTCCGCCGCCTGCTGGCGGGCCTCGGGCCTCAGGGCGTTGAGCCCGGTGAGCTCGCGGCCGAGGATCAAAGTGAGGATCTCGTTGGTGCCGTCCGGAATCGGCAGCATGCGCACGTCGCGGTAGAGGCGCTCGAGCCCGGTCTCCTCCGCGACGCCCATGGCGCCGTGCACCTGCATGGCCAGAGAAATCGCCTCCGCGCAAGCGGTGGTGGCGTATCGCTTGGCCATCGCCGAGGCGCCGTCGGCCTGCCCGCCGTCGTCGATCAGCGCCAAAGCGCGATAGCACAGCAGGCGGCTGGTGGTCACGGCGGTGGCGATGTCGGCGAGCCGGCCCTGCACCAGCTGCTTGCGGCCGATCGCCTCGCCGAACTGGCGCCGCACGCCCGCATAAGCGAGCGCGAGGTCGAGCGCCTTCTGCGCCAGGTGCACCGCGCTGAGGCCGAGCAGCGGGCGGTTGCCGACCCAGGTGCCCTGGAGGATGCGCGCCGCATCGCCACTCCGGCCGAGCACGTTGCGCGCCGGCACCCGGCAATCGGCCAGCACCACCTCGGAGAGGTGGCCCTGCTTGAGCCCCAGCACCGGGATCTCGCGCGCCTCATAGGGCGAGGCCTCGCGCTCGATCAGCACCCGCTGCATCACGCCGCCGCCGCGGCCGCCGCCGGCGATGCAGGTGGCGATCATCAGGTCGCTGATGGTGCCGTTGGTGATCCACATCTTGGTGCCGGAGACGACATAGCCGTCGCCGCTCGGCGTGAGGCGGGTGGCGATGCCGCGCGGGTCGGAGCCGGTATTGGGCTCGGTGGACCCGGTGCAGCCGATCTTCCGACCGGCGATCAGCTCCGGCAGCACGTGCGCCGCGTGCTCGGCGCCGCCCTCCGCATGGAGCCGGGCGATGGTGCATTCGTGGGAGATCAGCGCGATCGCGATCACCGGCGGCAGCTGCTCGAAGCACAGGCCGTAGTCGAGCATGCGCATCTCGCCGCCGCCGGCGGCGGCCGGCAGGCGCGGGGCGGTGAGGCCCATGCGGGCGAGGGCGGCGAAAATCTCCAGCATCACCGCCTTGGGCAGCGGCCTGTCCGGGGCGTTGGCGGCGAGCCGCGGCTCGATCTCGGCGCGCACCATGCGGCGCACCTGGTCCTGGAGCAGCTCCTGCTCCTCGCTGAGCTTGAAATCCATGGTCCGATGATCCTTGAACGCTTCATCCCGCAGTGTTCTTGTGGAGGCTTACGGCATCACGAAGCCGCCGTTCACGCTCAGCACCTGGCCGGTGATCCAGCCCGCCTCGTCGCTGGCGAGGAAGGCGATGGCGGCGCCGATGTCGTCAGGCTCGCCGATCCGCCCCGTGGGGTACAGCTTGAGCACGCTCTTCTGCCGGCGGGCATATTTCTCCTCGCCCATCTGCTCCAGCATCTGCGCCTCGCGCGCCTGGCGCAGCGGCGTGTTGGTGGCGCCGGGCGAGACCACGTTGAGGGTCACACCCTTGCCGCCCACCTCCTGGGCGACCGACTTGACGAGCGCGATCACCCCCGCCTTCGCCGCCGCATAATAGGACAGGCGCGCCTGGCCGATGCGCGCCGAATCGGAGGCGAGGCACACCACGCGCCCATAGCCGCGCGCCACCATGCCCGGCAGCACCGCGTGCAGGCCGAGCATGGGCCCGTCGAGGCACACGCCGAGCATCCTTTTCCAGTCGGCCGGCGTGGAGTCCAGGAACAGCTTGTCGTCGAGCACCGCCGCGCTGTTGACGAAGATGGAGAGCGGGCCGAGCGCCGCCTCCGCTTTCGCCACCATGGCGGCGACGTCCTCCGCCTGGGTGATGTCGCAGCCGATGCCGATGGCGCCGGGCAGCTTGGCGGCGGCGGCCTCGGCCGCCTTGGCGTCGATGTCGGCCAGGGCGAGGCGGCCGCCTTCGGCGGCGATGCGCTCGGCGGCGGCGAAGCCGATGCCGCGCGCCCCGCCGGTGATGAGCGCGACGCGGTCCTTGAAGCGTTCCGTCGTCATCAGATCGCCTTCCGGAAGCGGCGGAAGTTCGCCGGGCGCTTCTCGAGGAAAGCGGAGATGCCTTCGAGATTCTCCTCATTGCCGTAGATCGAGGCGAGCATCTCCGCGCTCGGGAAGAAGGCCGAATAGAAGTCGCGGTCGGAGCCGGCATTGAGGGCGAGCTTGGCGATGCGGATGCTCTGCGGGCTCTTGTCGAGGATGTCGGAGCACAAGGCGTCCACCGTCGCGTCGAGCGCCTCGCCCGGCACCACCTGGTTGATGAGGCCCATGGCGAGCGCCTCCTGCGCCGAATACAGGCGGCAGGTGAACACCATCTCGCGCGCCTTGCGCTCGCCCACATAGCGCGCGAGCAACTGGCAGGCGCCCCAGATCGGGATCGAGCCGACGCGCGGGCCGGTCTGGCCGAACTTGGCGTCCTCGCTCGCCACCGTCATGTCGCAGAACAGGTTGATCTCGTTGCCGCCGCCGACGCAGAAGCCGCGCACCTTGGCGATGATGGGCTTGTCCATCATGCGCATCACGGTGGACAGGTTGAACAGGCGGCGCATGTGCTTGCGTCCCACCGGCGGCACGCGCTTCGACTGGTCGCGGATGTCGCCGCCGGCGCAGAACGCCTTCTCGCCCGTCCCCGAGAGCACCACGACGCCCACTTCCGGGTCGTCCGCGGCCCGCGCCATGGCGTCGGTCAATTCCTCGTAGGTCCGCGGGCGCACCGCGTTGCGGACCTCGGGGCGATCGATGGTGATGCGGGCGATTCCGCCTTGCTGCTCATAGAGAACGTCCTCGTAGGGCACCTGCTTCTCCCTGCCTTTTTTGATCCTTAGATTCCGCTAGACGGATCCGGTTTCAAAAATCTATACTCCCGGGCATGCCGACGAGCAACCAAAGATCGGCGCTAAGGGAGACACGCATGCATCGTCTGTCCTCGGGCGGAGTCCTGCCCATTCTGGCCCTGGCGACCACGCTCGCCGCCGCCCCCGCCATCGCTCAGGAAACCATCAAGATCGGCGTGCCGATGGAGCTCAGCGGGCGCTTCGTCGCCTATGGCGCCTCCGGCAAGCGCGGCGTGGAATTCGCCACCGAGGTCTATGGCGGCAAGGTCGCCGGCAAGAAGATCGAGCTCCTGGTGCGCGACATCCAGTCGGAATCCCAGGCCACCATCTCGGTGTTCAACGAGCTCGTGAGCAAGGAGAAGGTGAACTACATCATCGGCCCGATCGGCAGCCCGACGGTCGCCGCGGCGATCCCCGCCTGGCGCCAGGGCAAGCCGATCTGGATCGTGCCCGGCTCCTCCAGCACCAAGCTCGAAGAAGAGATCGGCGGAGACTTGGAATTCTTCCACACCTTCCCTTACGCCTACAACTATCATGAGAGCATCGCCGCCGCGCTGAAGAAGCAGCTGCCCGCAGGGCAGAAGGTGGCGATGATCTATACCGACGACAATTACGGCCGCACCCACCAGCCCTACGCCAAGAAGTACCTGACGGACGCCGGCTTCGAGATCGTCCTCGAGGAGATCGTGCGTACCAACGCGGCGGACATGAACCCGCTGCTCACCAAGATCGCGCGGGTGAAGCCGGACGTGCTGCTCGGCCTGGTGCAGACCACCGACGCCGTCACCCTCGCCAAGCAGATCTACACCCGCAAGCTGCCGGTGCCGTATCTGATCGGCACCGCGGCGACGCAGCTCGACGAGTGGCAGAAGGCGGTCGGCGCCGCCCAGGAGGGCTGGGTGGGCGTGACCACCTACCTGCCGGGCCTGGACCGGCCGGGCAACAAGGAATTCCCCAAGCTGTTCCCGCCGAGCAGCGAGTGGGAGGCGATGTTCGTCAAGAAGTACGGCCAGGAGCCCGATTTCGAGGATGCCGGCTGCTATGTCTCGGCCATGCTGCTGTTCCTCGCCATCGAGCGCGCCGGCGGTGACGACAAGGAGAAGGTCGCAGCGGAGCTGCGCAAGATGGACATCCCGAACACCCTGCTCGGGCGCGCCAAGTTCGTATCCACCCCTTCCGGCACCAAGCAGCAGGCCTTCACCGACATGGTCGTGTTCCAGCGCGAGAACGGCAAGAACGTGATGCTGTTCCCGCCCGGCCCGGAGACCGGGAAGATCAAGGCCGTGACCTACTGAGGGCGGTTCCGGCGGCCGGCGGCCCCGCGCCCCGGCCGCCGCGAGCGGAGGCCAGCTGATGGATTTCATTCCCCAACTCATCGTCGACGCGCTGCTGCTCGGCGGCATCTACACGCTGATGGTGATCGGGCTCGCCTTGAGCTTCGGCGTCACGCGGGTCATCAACTTCGCGCACGGCGAGGCGGTGATGCTGGGCGCCTACGGGGCGTTCACGATCTTCGCCGCCCTCGGCGTCGACCCGCTCCTCGCCATGCCGGTGCTCATGGTGGCGGGCTGCCTCCTCGGCATGCTGCTGTTCCGGGTCGCCATCGCGCCGGTGCTGAAGGCGCCGCACGTCAACCAGATCCTGCTCACCTTCGGCATCGGCCTGGTGCTGCAGAACATCGCCCTCGTGGTCTGGAGCGCGGACGAGCGCTCGGTGGTGCCGGCCTATGCCTATTCCTCGTTCGAGTTCGGCGACGTGGTGGTCTCCGGCGGCCGGCTGATCGGCTTCGGCGTCGCGCTCGCTCTGGTGCTGGCGCTGTTCTTCTGGCTGAAGCGCACGGAGTTCGGCCGCGCCACCCGCGCGCTCGCCGAGCAGCACGAGGCGGCGGTGCTCATGGGCATCAACGTCAACCAGATGTACGCCTTGGCGTTCGGGCTCTCGGTGGCGCTGGGCGTCGCCACCGGCGTGATCCTGAGCTTCCTCGGCGCGGTCTCGCCCTTCATGGGCTTCCACATCCTCGTCAAGGGCTTCGCCATCATCGTTTTGGGCGGGCTCGGCAGCATCGTCGGCGCCGTGATGGGCGCGTTCCTGCTCGCCTTCGCCGAGACCGCGGTCAGCTACTACGTGCCGAACGGCACCGGCTGGGCCGAGGCGGTGGCCTTCCTCACCCTGTTCCTGGTCCTGGTGCTGCGCCCGCGCGGCATCATCGGGCAAGCCGTGGCGGACTGACCCATGATCCGATCCTCCCATTTCATGGTCGGCCTCGGGCTGGTGGCGGCCGCGCTCCTGGTCGCCTCCAGCTTCTGGGACGAGCCGCAGATCAACAACTGGCTGTTCCGCATCTCGACCCTGGTGATCCTGGCGACGAGCTGGAACCTGATGGCCAATGCGGGCCTGGTCTCGCTCGGCCACTCCGCCTTCTGGGGCGTCGGCAGCTACACCGCGGTGCTGGCCGCCAACGGCCTCGGCGGCTCGGTGGTCGTCACCTTCGCGCTGGCTCTGCTGATGGGCGCGGCGATGGGGGCGTTGCTCGCCCTCGTCACCGGCACGCTGAAGGGCATCTTCTTCGCCATCGTCACCTTGGCGCTGTCGGAGGGGCTGCGCATCTGCGCCCTGATGCTGCCGGAGGTGACCGGCGGCGCGGTGGGCCTGTTCCTGAAGCAGGAGCTGCGCCCGAGCCAGCACACGCTCTATCTCTTCGCCGCGCTCGCGGCGGTCGGCAGCGTGGTGGTGGCGACCGTGGTCGCCGGCTCCAAGCTCCAGTTCGCCTCCCGCGCCATGCGCGACAACGAGGCGGCGGCGCAGATGCTCGGCATCGCCCCGCGCCGCCAGCGGCTGATCGTGGTCGCGATCTCCGGCGCCATGGCCTCCGGGGCGGGGGCGATCAACGCCTGGTATGGCGGCTATCTCGACCCCGACGTCGCCTTCACTCTGCACAACACCATCCTGTCCCAGATCGCGCCCATCCTCGGCGGCATCCACACCATTGCCGGGCCGGTGATCGGGGCGGTGGCGATCGTCGCTTTGTCGGAGGGCACGCGCATCTGGCTCGGCACCATGGAGGGCATCAGCCAGCTCACGTTCGGCCTGATCCTGGTGGTGTGCATCCTGTTCCTGCCCAAGGGCCTGATCGGGCTGATCCAGGGCCGCGCCGGCCGCAGGACCGCGCGCCCGGCGCCGCCGCTGCCGCTGGCCTCCGTGCGGGGAGCCAAGCCATGAGCGCGCTGCTCCAGGTCAGCGGCCTGCATGCCGGCTACGGCGATTCCGAGGTGCTTCAGGGCCTCGACTTCGACGTCGGCGCGGGCGAGGTGGTGTGCCTGCTCGGCGCCAACGGCGTCGGCAAGACCACCACCATGGGCGTGCTCTCCGGCCTCGTTCCGGCGAGCGAGGGCCGCGTGCGCTACGACGGCGCGGACCTGCTCGCTCTGCCCTCCCACGAGCGCGTGAAGGCGGGGCTCGCGCTGTCGCCCGAGGGGCGCAAGGTGTTCCCCAACCTCACGGTGGAGGAGAACCTCTATCTCGGCTCGTTCAACCGCAACGCCCGCGCCCACAGGGCGCGCAAGCTCGACGAGGTCTATGCGCTGTTCCCGCGCCTCGCCGAGCGGCGCACCCAGAGCGCCGGCCTCATGTCCGGCGGTGAGCAGCAAATGCTCGCGCTCGGCCGGGCGCTGATGTCCAACCCGCGCATGCTGCTGCTGGACGAGCCCTCGCTCGGCCTCGCCCCGCTGGTGGTGCAGGCCGTGTTCGGGGCGATCCGCACCATCGCCGCAACCAACATCTCCATCCTCCTGGTGGAGCAGAACACCCATGCGGCGCTCAGCGTCGCCGGGCGCGGCTACGTGATGGCGGCCGGGCGGATCGTCTATTCCGGCGATGCCGCGGCGCTGCGCCAGTCGCCGGAATTGCGCGACGCGTTCATCGGCGGCAAGTCCGCCCGTGACAAGTCCGCCCGCAAGGGGGAGGCTCTCGATGCTTGAGGTGCGCAATCTGTGCAAATCGTTCGGCGGCCTCAAGGCGGTGAGCGAGGTCGACCTCACCGTCGGCCAGGGCGAGTTCGTGGGCGTGATCGGCCCCAACGGCGCCGGCAAGACCACGCTGATGAACCTCGTCACCGGCTACATGCGGCCCACTTCGGGCGACGTGCTGTTCGAGGGGCGCTCCATCGTCGGCCTGCCGCCCTACCGCATCTCCCATCGCGGCGTGGGGCGCACCTTCCAGGTGGTGCGTCCGTTCGCCGAGATGTCGGTGGAGGACAACGTCATGACCGGGGCGCTGTTCTCCGGCGCCCGCACCAACAGCCTGAAGGTCGCGCGCCAGGCGGCGCAGCAGCCCATGGAGCTGACCGGGCTTTCCGCCAAGCGCCATCTGCCGGCCGGCGCGCTGACCCTGGGCGAGAAGAAGAAGCTGGAGCTCGCCCGCGCGCTCGCCACCAGCCCGCGCCTTTTGCTGCTCGACGAGGTGATGGGCGGCGTGACCCGCGGCGAGGTGGGCGACCTCATGGAGGTGCTGCGCCGCATCCACGCCGCCGGCGTCACCATCGTCATGATCGAGCATCTGGTGGAGGTCATCATGGAGCTGAGCCAGCGCGTGGTGGTGCTCAATTTCGGCCAGAAGCTGTTCGAGGGCGCGCCGGCCGAGGTGGTGGAGCACCCGGCGGTGATCGAATCCTATCTCGGCAAGCCGCTCGAGGCGGACGCCGCATGAACGCGCCGCTGCGCCCGTCCGCCGCTCCGGCGCCGACCATCGTCGGCGCGCTCGCCGTGCGCCGCTTCGGCGCCGGCCGGCCGCTGGTGCTGCTGCACGGCGGCGCCGGATCGTTCACCCACTGGACCGCCAACATCGACCATTTCGCCCAGCGCTTCGCGGTGGTCGCGCTCGATCTGCCCGGCTATGGCGACGCGCCGCGGCCGCCCGCGCGCGAACCCGAGGCCTATATCGCGAACCTCGCGCGGGACCTTGCCGCCGCCATGGCGCACGAGGGACCGTTCGGCCTCGTGGGCTTCAGCTTCGGCGGCACGCTCGCCGCCGCGCTCGCGGGGCGCCTGCCGCCGGGCGCGGTGACGGGGCTGACGCTCATCGGGCCGGGCGGCTTCGGCGCGCCCGAGGGGCGCAAGCTCGACATGGTGCCCACCCCCGCCGCGAGCGTGGACCCCGCAGGCCATCGCGCCGCCGTGGCGCGCAATCTCGGCGCCTTCATGATGTCGCGCATCCCCGAGGCGGACGATCCGGCGGTCGACCTCCACAGCGCCAACATCGCCCGCCAGCGCTTCGACAGCCGCACCATCAGCCTCGCCGACCGCCTGGTGGCCGACCTCGTGCGCGTCGCCTGCCCGCTGCAGGCGATCTGGGGCGAGAAGGACCAATTGTGCGTGCCCTCGGTCGCCCACCGCGCCGGCGTGGTGCGCGCGGTGCGGCCCGACGCCGAGGTCCACCTCGTGCCGGGCGCCGGCCACTGGGTGCAGTACGAGGCGCCGCAGGCGGTCTGCGCGCCGATCGAGACCTTTCACGACCAGGCTTTTTCCAACCGGGTGCCTTCATGAGCAGCTTCGAGACCATTCGCGTGGAGCGCCGGGGGCCGGCGCTGATCTTCCATCTCGCCCGCCCCGAGCGACGCAACGCCGTCAGCCTAAAGATGATGGCCGAGATCATCGCCGCCACCGAGGCGGCCGAGGACGATGCCGCGGCCCGCGCCATCATTCTCTATGGCGGCGCCGACTATTTCTCCGCCGGCGCCGACCTCACCGAGGCGGTGAAGATCAAGACCGCCACCGACGGCACCCGCTACTTCAAGCAGTGGCACGCGCTGAACGCCGCGCTCGAGAATTCCGCGAAGCCCGTGATCGCCGCCATCGAGGGCTTCTGCATGACCGGCGGGCTCGAGCTCGCGCTCGCCGCCGACCTCAGGGTGGCGGGAGAGGGGGCGAGCTTCGCCATCACCAGCGCCCGCATCGGCACAGTGGCCGGCGCCGGCGGCACCCAGCGCCTGCCGCGCGTGGTGGGCCCGTCCAACGCCCTCGACATGCTGTTCGCCGCCGAGCCGATCGACGCCGCCGAGGCGCTGCGCATCGGCCTCGTCAACCGCGTCACCGCGCGCGGCGGCGCCTTGGACAAGGCGCTGGAGATGGCCGCGCTCTACGCCACCCGCGCCCCGCTGAGCCTCGCCTTCGTCAAGCGCGCGGTGCATCGCGGAATGCAGATGGACCTCGCCTCGGCGATCGAGTTCGAGACCTTCCTCGTCACCACCGTCTACGGCACCCGCGACAAGCAGGAGGGCATCACCGCCTTCCTCGAGAAGCGGCCCGCCACCTTCACCGGAGCCTGAGCCATGGCCGAGGTGCTTCCTCTTACCGGCATCAAGGTGGCGGACTTCAGCCGGCTTCTGCCCGGCCCCTGGTGCGCGCAGATGCTCGCCGACCTCGGCGCCGAGGTGGTGAAGGTCGAGCGGCCGGACGGCGATCCGAGCCGCCACAACGCCCCGCTCTACGCAAACGAGAGCGTCTATTTCTGCTCCGTGAACGGCGGCAAGCGCTCGCTCGCCGTGGACCTCACCACTCCCGAGGGCCGGGCCGCGGCGCACCGGCTGATCGGCGAGGCGGACGTGCTGGTGGAGAGCTTCGGGCGCGGCGGCGCGGAGAAGCTCGACGTGCACTACGAGCGGGCGCGCACCCTCAACCCGCGGCTCATCTATTGCAGCATCACCGGCTTCGGCCACGACGGCGCGCTCTCCGAGATCGCCGGGCACGACCTCGCGATCCAGGCGAGCACCGGCCTGCTCGCCCAGACCGCGGACGCGGCGCCCTATTTCCAGGCCGGCGACTATTCCGCCGCGGCGATGGCGGTGATCGGCATCCTCGGCGCGCTGCGCAACCGCGACCGGGACGGGCAGGGCGCGTTCCTCGACGTCGCCATGTTCGACGCCCTGATGGGCATGGGCAACATCGCCCTGGCGAGCGCCCTCGGCCGCCTCGCGGGGGGCACCGGCACCCCGGCGATGGAGGTGTTCGGCGGCAGCCCGCGCTACACCACCTATCCGACCCGCGACCGCAGGCGGGTCGCCGTCTGCCTGCTGGAGGCCAAGATCTGGCGGCGCTTCTGCGCCGTGATCGGCCGGCACGACCTCGCCTTCGCCGACGAGACGCCCACCGACCGGCTCTCCAACCACGGGCCGCGCGCCGAGCTGTTCCGCGCCGCCATCGGCGAATTCTGCCTTGCCCACGACCGCGACGAGATCGGCGCTTTGATGGTCGCCCATGCGCTGCCGGTGATGCCGGTGCTCACCCCGGACGAGGCGGTGGCGAGCGCGCATGCGGCGAGCCGCGGCGTGGTCGAGACCGTGGAGCACCCGACCGAGGGCACCACCTACACCCTGCGCAGCGGACTGCGCGGCGCCGGCCTCGTGCGCGCCGCCCGCCGCCACGCCCCGACCATCGGCGACGCCGAGGACGCGCCGCTTGCCTCATGCATCCGCGCCTCCTCGCGCGCGGTCTAGGACACGGCCATGGATTTCAGCCTCACCGAGGAACAGACCCTCTTCCGCGACGCCGTGCGCGCGTTCGCCGAACGGCACCTGGCGGCCGGCGCGCTGGCGCGCGCCCACGCCAACGCCTATCCCTGGGACGTCGCCGCGCTGATGGCGGGCCAGGGCCTCATCGGCATCACCGCCAGCGAGGAGAATGGCGGCATCGGCGGCACGCTGATGGACGCGGTCATCGCCATCCAGGAGGTGGCGCGCGCCTGCCCGCGCTCCGCCGACGTGGTGCAGGCCGGCAATTTCGGCGCCATCCGGGTGCTCGCCCAATATGCGAGCCTCGAGCAGCGCGAGCGCTATCTGAAGCCGCTGTTCGCCGGCCAGGGCCTGATCTCGGTGGCCATGACCGAGCCCGGCGCGGGCTCGGCCGTCACCGAGCTCCAGGCTTCGATGACGCCCGACGGCAAGGGCTTCCGCCTCAACGGCTCCAAGATCTTCACCACCCACGGCACCCACGCCACCGTGTTCCTGGTCTATGTCCGCTTCGGGCCGGGCACGGGCAATATCGGCTCGGTGCTGGTGGAGCGCGGCATGGAGGGCTTCACCTTCGGCGGACAGGTGCCGTTCCTGTCGGGCGAGGAGTGGAACCCGCTGTTCTTCGACAACGTCTACATCCCGCCCGAGAACGTGCTGCTCGGGCCCGGCGGCTTCAAGAAGCAGATCGCCGGCTTCAACGTGGAGCGCATCGGCAATTCCTCGCGCGCGCTCGCGCTCGGCCGCTACGCCTTCGAGGTGGCGCGCGAGCATGCCCTCACCCGACGCCAGTTCGGCCGCGCGCTCGCCGAGTTCCAGGGCCTGCAGTGGAAGTTCGCGGAGATGAAGATCCAGCTCGACGCGGCCCAGCTGCTGCTCTATCGCGCCGCCGCCAGCGCCGACCGCGGCTTTCCCTCGGCCGAGGAGACGGCGATCGCCAAGATCGCCTGCAACCGCGCCGGCTTCAACGTCGCCAACGAGGCCATGCAGGTGATGGGCGGGGCCGGCTACAGCCAGGACTCGCTGGTGGAATACTGCTTCCGCCGCACCCGCGGCTGGATGATCGCCGGCGGCGCCATCGAGATCCTGCTCAACCGCGTGGCGGAGCACGTGTTCGACCGCAGCTTCCCGCAGCGCGCGGACAGCCGGGCGAAGGAGGCCGTATGAGCGCCGCCCCCATCGCCGCGCCCGCCGCGGCGCCCGCTCCTGCGCCGGCCGTGGCGGCGGCCGCGCCCGCGCTGGCCGACGCTCTGTTCCGCCCGCGCAGCATCGCGCTGGTGGGCGCCTCGGGCGACCAGAACAAGCACGCCTCGCTGCCGCACCAGTATCTGCGGCGCCACGGCTATGGCGGCGAGATCTTCCCCATCAACGCCCATCGCGACCAGGTGTTCGGCGAGCGCGCCTTTCCCCGCCTCGCCGACATCGGCCGGCCGGTGGACCACGCCTTCATCATGCTGCCCACCGAGGCGGTGCGGGACGCGGTCGCCGACTGCTGCCGCGCCGGGGTGCGCTGCGCCACCATCCTCAGCAACGGCTTCGCCGAGAGCGGCGAGCCCGGCCGCCGGCGCCAGGACGAGCTGGTGGCGATGGCGCGCGCGGCGGGCCTGCGCCTGCTCGGCCCCAACAGCCTCGGCATCATCAACCTGCCCGATCACGTGGCGCTCTCGGCCAACGAGATCCTCTCGCTGCCGGAGCTGAGGCCGGGCCGCTACAGCCTCGTGTCCCAGAGCGGCAGCCTGATCGGCGCCGTGCTCTCGCGCGGCATCGAGCGCGGCATCGGCTTTTCCAAGATGATTTCGGTGGGCAACGAGGCCGACCTCGGCGTCGCCGAGACCGGCGACCTGCTGGTGGACGACCCCGGCACCGACGCCATCCTTCTGTTCCTCGAGACGGTGCGTGATCCGGTCGGCCTCGCCGCCACTGCGCGCCGGGCGTTCGCGGCCGGCAAGCCGGTGATCGCCTTCCGCGTCGGCCGCTCGGAGGTGGGCGAGACGCTCGCCGCCTCCCACACCGGCGCTCTGGTGGGCAGCGGGGCGGCCATCGACGCCTTCCTCGCCGACATCGGCGTGGTGCGGGTCGAGTCCATGGATTCGTTCCTAGAGGTCGCGCCGCTGGTGAAGGGCCACCGCCCGGCGCCGGGCCGGCGCGTCTCGGTGGTCACCACCACCGGCGGCGGCGGCACGCTGGTGGTCGACGCGCTGTCGCGCCACGGCATCGTCATCGCCCCGCCGTCCCAGGCCTGCGTCGACAGCCTCGTCGCGCAGGGCATCGCCATCGCCCGCGCGCCCCTGGTCGATCTCACGCTCGCCGGCACCAACGCGAAGACCTACGGCCCGGTGCTGAGCGCGCTGATGGCCTCGGACGACTGCGACCTCGTGGTCTCGGTGGTGGGCTCGTCCTCCCAGTTCCGCCCGGACCGCGCGGTGCTGCCCATCGTCTCGGCGACGCGGGACAATCCCGACACGCCGGTGGCGGCCTTCCTCACGCCCCACGCGGCCACCTCGCTCGGCCTCCTGGCGCAGGCGGGCGTCGCCGCCTTCCGCACGCCGGAATCGTGCGCAGACGCGGTGCGCGCCTTCTTCGACTGGCGTGCCCCGCGGGCCCTGCTTCCGGGGTCGGCGCCTGCGGCCGCGGCGGCCGCACTGGCCGCCGCCCAAGGTCCCGCGCTCGACGCGGAGGCGGCGGCGCGCGTCTTCGCCGCCCTCGGCATGCCGGTGGCGCCCGGGCGGGTGCTGCCCGCCGATGCCGGCGCCATCGAGCGCCTCGCGCTCGACGACCTCATCTATCCGGTGGTCGCCAAGATCCTGTCGCCCGACATCGCCCACAAGACCGAGGCGGACGGGGTGGTGCTCGCCATCGCCTCGTCCGGCGCGCTGAAGGACGCCTGCCGGCGCATCCTCGCCGGCGCTGCGCGGCATGCGCCCGGCGCGCGGCTGCTCGGCATCCAGGTGCAGCCCATGCTGCGCGGCCTCGGCGAAGCGCTGGTCGGCTTCCGCCGCGACCCGGCGGTGGGTCCCGTGGTGACGCTCGGCGCCGGCGGCGTGCTCGCCGAGATCTATCGCGACGTGAGCGTGCGCATGGCGCCGGTGGACGAGGCATCGGCCCGCGCCATGATCGCCGAGGTGAAGGCCTTCGCGCCGCTGCGCGGCTATCGCGGCCTGCCGCGCGGCGATCTCGACGCGCTGGCCGCGGCGGTCGCCGGCTTCTCGCGGCTCGCCGCCCTCGACGTATCGGAGGCGGAGGCAAACCCGGTTCTGGTGCGCGGGGAGGGCGAGGGCGTGGTCGCCCTCGACGCGCTGATCGTGAAGGGAGGCGGGGATGCGCACTGAGGCCGCGCGCGGCGACATCACCCGGCGGCTCGCCGAATTCTGCGCCGGGCTCGGCTTTTCCGACCTCGACGCCGCCGCGCGCCGGGCGGTCGGCCGCCATCTGCTCGATACCTTGGGCGCGGCGGTCGCCGGATCGCAGGGATCGCCCGCGCGCATCGCCGCGCGCACCCTCGCCGAGGTGGGCTCGGACGGCCCCATGCCGGTGCCCGGCATGGAGGGACGCTGGAACCGCCTCGCCGCCGCCTATCTGATGGGCGCGAGCGCCCACGGGCTGGAGGTGGACGACGGCTACCGCGCCGGCTCGGTCCATCCCGGCGCGCCGGTCATCCCGGCCGTGCTCGGTGCCGCCTGGGGCGGCAAGGTGAGCGGCGCGCGCGCCGCCGCCGCCATCGCGGTGGGCTACGAGGTGGTGACGCGGGTCGCCGAGACGGTGCACCCCGCCTCGCGCCGGCGCGGCTTCCACAACACCTCCATCACCGGCGTGCTGGGCGCGGCGGCGGCGGCCTCCTCCGTGCTCGGGCTCGACGCGGCGCGCACCGCGCACGCGCTCGGCATCGCCGCCAGTTCCGCGGCCGGCCTGTTCGCCTTCCTGCACGGCGGCGGCGAGATCAAGCGCCTGCATCCGGGCTTCGCCGCGCGCGAGGGCCTTTATGCCGCCCTGCTCGCGCGCAACGGCATGACCGGCCCCGTGGGCATCCTGGAGATCGAGGACGGCTTCCTCCAGGCCTTCAGCGGCCAAGCGGACCCGCAGAAGCTGGTGGCCGGGCTCGGCGCTGGCCTCAACGTGACACGCTGCTACATCAAGCCCTATGCCTGCTGCCGTCACCTGCATCCGGGCATGGACGCGGTGCGCGCGGCCCTGGCCGAAGACGGCATCGGCGCGGACGACATCGCCGCCGTCGAGATCGGCACCTATGCCATCGCCGCCGGCCACGCGCATGGCGGCTGGCAGGACATGGCCGCGGCGCAGATGAACTACCGCTTCTGCGTGGCGCTCGCCGCCCGCAAGGCGCAGGTGGACATCGCCGCCTTCGACGCGGCGAACCTGTCCGATCCCGCCATCGCGGACCTCGCGGCGCGGGTCCAGGTCGGCGTCGATGCGGACTGCGAGGCGGAATATCCGCGCCTCAGGTCGGCGCGCGTCACCGTGCGCACCAAGGCCGGCAGCGCCCATGAGCGCTATGTGGACGAGCCGCTGGGCTCGGCCCGCCATCCGCTCTCGGACGACGCCCTGTTCGCCAAGTTCGACGCGCTGGCCGCGCCGGTGCTCGGCGCCCGCGCGGCGGCGCGGCTGCGCGCGCAGGTCGCCGGCCTTGCCACCCTCGAGGACGTCGACGCGCTGCTCGGTGCCTCCCACGGGCTGGAACGCACGGGAAGCTGAACCCCAAAAAAGATCTGCAAGAATCCGGAAGGACGAGGAAATGCCCAAGACCACGCTGTTCTCCCCCTTCACGCTGCGCGACGTCAGCTTCGACAACCGCATCGTCGTCTCGCCCATGGGCCAGTATTCGGCGGACGAGAACGGCTTCGCCACCGCCTGGCACACCATGCATCTCGGCCATCTCGCCGTGTCGGGGGCCGGCCTCGTCTTCACCGAGGCGACGGCGGTGGAGCCGCGCGGGCGGGTGAGCGGGCGCTGCCTCGGCATCTGGTCGGACGCGCATGTGGCCGGCCTGGAGGAGGTGGTGGGCTTCTGCCGCCGGCACGGCGGCGCCAAGCTCGGCATGCAGCTCGCCCATTCCGGCCGCAAGGGCTCGGTGACCGTGCCGTGGGAGAAGCAGCAGGGCATGGAGGACGGGGAGGGCGGCTGGCTCATGGCGAGCCCCTCCGCGGTCCCCTATCCCGGCCGCCCGGTGCCCGAGGCGCTCGACGAAGCGGGCCTTGCCCAGGTGCGCGACGCCTTCGCCCAAGCCGCCCGGCGCGCCGATGCGGTGGGCTTCGACGTGATCGAGATCCACAACGCCCACGGCTATCTGCTGCACTCCTTCCTCTCGCCCCATGCCAATGCGCGCACCGACGCCTATGGCGGCAGCCGCGAGAACCGCATGCGCTTCCCGCTGGAGGTGTTCGAGGCGGTGCGCGCCGCCTGGCCGGAGCGGAAGCCGCTCGGCGTGCGGGTCTCCTCCACCGACTGGACGCCGGACGGCTGGCAGCCGAAGGACACGGTGGCCTTCGCCCGCGAACTGAAGGCGCGCGGCTGCGACTATATCTGCGCCTCCAGCGGCGGCTCCTCGCCGGACCAGAAGATCCCCATCGGCCCCGGCTATCAGGTGCCGTTCGCAGAACTGGTGCGCCGCGAAGCGGACCTTCCCACCATGGCGGTCGGGCTCATCACCAAGCCGCAGCAGGCCGAGGACATCCTGAGCGCGGGGCAGGCGGACTTCGTCGCCCTCGGCCGCGGCATGCTCTACGAGCCGCGCTGGGCCTGGCACGCGGCCGAGCATTTCGGCGAGGAGGTCTATTTCCCGCCCCAGTACGAGCGCTCCCACCCCTCCATGCGCCCCGGCGACTTCCTGAAGCCGTTCCGCGAGCGCATGGCCGAGCCGCAGGCGCAGGCGAGCTGAGGGCGCCGCCATGACGAACCGCACGGACGCCAACCTCACTCTCGCCTTCGCCGAGGAGCTGGCCGCGATCACGCCGGCCACGCTCACGGAGCGCGACCTCGCCCAGCTCGATCTGCTGGTGTTCGACTATTGCGGCGTCGCCTATGGCGGCGCGGCGCGGCCGTGGATCGCGGCGCTGCACCGCTGGGCGGAGCGCTATCGCGGCACCGGGCCGGCGCGCATCGTCGCCAGCGAGCTGGAGACCACGCCCGAGGTGGCGGCGTTCGTGAACGGCGCCGCCGGCCATTCCTTCGAGCTCGACGACACCCACGAAGCCTCCATGAGCCATCCCGGCGCGGTGGTGATCCCCGCCGCGCTCGCGGTGGCGGCCGAGACCGGTGCCGCGGGGCGCGACGTGCTCGCGGCCGTCGCCGCCGGCTACGAGGCCATGGCGCGCATCGGCATCGCCGCCCGCGCCGAACGGGTGATCGCCGCCGGCCATCACCCCACCGCCGTGTTCGGCGTGTTCGGCGCGGCGGTCGCGGCCGGCAAGCTCAAGGGCTTCGCGCCCGAGCAGATCGCCGCCGCCTGGGGCCACGCGCTGTCGCTCTCGGCCGGCTCCATGCAGTTTTCGCAGGAGGTGAGTGGCGCCGAGGTGAAGCGCCTGCATGCCGGCTATGCGGCGCGCGCCGGCGTGCTCGCCGCCGAGGTGGTGGAGGCGGGCATTCCCGGTCCGACCCGCGGCCTCGACGGACGCTACGGCTTCCTCGCGCTCTACGGCCATGAGGCGATCCCCGAGGCGCTGACGCGGATCGGCGCGCGCGGCCTCGCCATCCATGACATGAGCTTCAAGCCCTATGCCTGCTGCAAGCTGCTGCATTCGATGATCGACGGCCTGCGCACCACCACCGGCGGCTTCAAGGCGGCGGACGCCGACATCCGCGCCATCCTGGTGCGCGGGCCGCGCAAGCTCGCCGAGCAGCACATGGTGCGCCGGCCCGACACGCCCATGGCGGCGCAATACAGCCTGCCCTTCACGGTGGGCGCGGCGCTCGCCTTCGGTCCGGAGCGCTACGACGCCTACGAGCCGGACAACCTGGCCGACCCCCGGATCCTCGCCTTTGCCGACCGGGTGGAGGTGGCCCACGACGCGGCGATGGAGGCGGCCTATCCGGAGCATTTCGGCACCGAGGTGGAGGTGACCTTCGCTGACGGCTCGCGCCGCACCGAGCGCGTGCTCGACAGCCTCGGCACGCCGGTCAATCCCATGACCACGCAGGCGCTGCGCCTGAAGGCCCGCGGCCTGATCGGCGAACGGCTGGACGCGGCCGGGTTCGAACGCCTCGCCCAGGAGGTCGCGGCGCTCAGGGGCGCGGCCGGCGTCGGTGCGCTCCAGGCGGCGGTGGCGGCATGACCATCACCACGCCGTTCGCCGACCTCGTGGTGCTGGAATGGGGGCGCCGGACGGCGGTGCGCGCCTGCGGCAGCCTGCTTGCCCAGGTGGGCGCGCGGGTGATCGCGCCCTCGGGCACCGGCGCGGCGGACGGCTTCAGCGCGTTCAAGGAGGGGATCGCCGACACGCCGCAGGCGCGGGAGGCCGCCTTTGCGCGCGCCAACGTGGTGCTGGTCACCTCCGACCGGGCGGACGCGCCGGCGCCGCCGCCGCGGCGCCCGGACCAGATCGTGGTCGACATCACGGTGGACGGCGATCCCGCGCACGGCGACTGGATCGAGCCGTTCCTCCAGGCGGCGACCGGCATCGCCGACATCACCGGCATTGCCGGCGGGCCGCCGGTGATCTGCGGCGCGGCGGTGATCGAGATCCAGACCGGCATGTTCGCCGCCTCCGGCATCCTTGCCGCCTGGCGCATGCGGGCCGCCACCGGCGCCGGGCAGGACCTCGGCCTGCGCCTCCTCGATTGCGGGCTCAACGGCCAGTCCACCTTCCTGCCGCTGGTGTTCGCCGGCCGCACCCCAGGCCGCTCGGGCAACCGCCACCCGATGGCGGTGCCGTGGAACAGCTACCGCGCGGCGGACGGCTGGATCCTCCTGTGCTCGGCCACGGACGAGCACTGGGTGAAGCTCGCCGCGCTGATGGGACGCCCGGAGCTCGCCGGCGCGCCTTACGAGAAGCTCGCCGACCGCATCGCGCTGTGCGATGCCGTCGACCGGGAGGTGGAGGCCTGGACCGCCACGCTGTCGGTGAAGGACTGCGTCGCCGCGCTCAACGGCGCCGGCCTCGCAGCCGGGCCGATCCTCTCCGTCGAGGGGCTGAAGGCGGACGAGAACCTGCGCCTGCGCGGCGCGCTCTCGGGCGGCCCTTCGCCCTGGCCCTTGTCCTTCGTGCGCACCGACTTTTCCGCGCCCGCCGCCGGCCGGCCGGAACCGGCGCTGCCCCGCGCGCGGCCGCTCGACGGCCTGCTGGTGCTGGAGATCGGCCAGTACACCACCGCCCCGCTCGCCGCCAAGCAGCTGGCCCTGCTCGGCGCCGAGGTGTTGAAGGTCGAGCCGCCGGACGGCGAAGCCTCGCGCGCCTGGCCGCCGCACCAGGACGGGCAGGGCTATTTCTTCACCATCAACAACGCCAACAAGCGCAGCCTCCGGCTCGATTTGCGCGCGGCGGCGGACCGCGCCGCCTTCACCGGGCTCCTCTCCCGCGCCGACGTGCTGGTGGAGAATTTGAAGCCGGGCTCGCTGGCGCGGCTCGGCTTCGATCCGGCGGCGCTCGCGGCGCTCAATCCGCGGCTCGTCTATTGCGCCATCTCCGGCTTCGGGCGCACCTCCGCCTATCCCGGCCGGCCGGCCTTCGACACCGTGGTGCAGGCCATGTCGGGCCTCATGGACGTGACCCGCGCGGGCGAGGTTCCGGTGAAGCTCGGCACCTCGGTCGCCGACGTGACCGGCGGCATCGCCGGCCTGTTCGCCATCCTGTGCGCCCTGGAGCAGCGCCGCCGCACCGGGCGCGGCTCTGCCGTCGACCTCGCCATGCAGGACGTGGCGGTGTTCCTCACCCAGACCGCCTGGAACGGCGCGGCGCAGCCACCGCATTGCGTGATCGCCTGCGCCGATGGCCACGTGGTGGCGGGCGCGGACCTTTCGACCTTGGCCGATGCGGCCGCGACCGCCGCCGGCACCACCCGCGCGGCGCTGGTGGCGGCGCTGGCGGCGCGCGGGATCGCCGCCGTGCCGGTGCGCACGCTCACCGAGATCCGCAACGATCCGGCGATCGTGGGCGACGGCGCGGTGGCGCTCTATGAGGGGGCGGACGGCAAGACCTGGCCGCTGTTCCGCTCGCCGTTCCGTTTCTCGGCCGTGCCGCCGGTGCCGCTCTCCGCCATCGGACCGCTGGGCGAGGCAAACGCGGGCCTTGCGGCCCGGTCGGCAGGCGGCGGGACCCGCGGGACCGCCGAATAGGCCGCCGCCGCGTCCAGGCGGGCGCGCCGCCGGCACGGGACGGCTCGTGCAAAACACCGTTCCTGTTTGTGAAACGAAAATCGGTTGTGCGCGCGGCGCCCGCGGCCGCGCGTAACATTGAATACTCAAGGTTTGACACGGAGTTGATACTTTATATCGCACGTAAAACGCGCATAAAAACCTATTGACATAAATTTATGCGTTTTCATACGCTGCTTGCGATGGATGTCGTCATTCCCAAGTACTCGATGATCAAAGCGGTCATCGAGCAGCGTCTCGAACGCGAATACGCGGTGGGAGACCAGCTTCCGACCGACGATGAATTCTGCAAGGAATTCAACGTCAGCGTCATCACCATAAGAACAGCCCTGTCGCTGCTGGCGGACGAGGGGATCATCAGCAGGCACCGGGGGCGCGGAACCTTCTATCGGGGGCCGCGCGTCCAGAGGACCGATGCGAAGCCGAGCCAGCTGCTGCAATCCCTCCTGCGGGATCAGCCCAAGGGCTTCGCCAGGGTCGCGTTCGCCGGGCTCGCCCCGGCGACCCCGCGGGTCGCGCAGACCCTCGGCGTGCCGGCTGGCGCGCCGGTGGTGGCCATCGATCGCGTCGGCTTCTCCGACGGGGCGCCGGTGATCTTCATCTCCGCCTACCTGCCCCGGGGGGTCGGCGACATCGTGCTGGAGAACATCGCTTTGCTCGAGCGCCGCACGCTCGGCGAGGTGGTGAAGGAGGTGGCGGGCATCGAGATCGCGAGCGTGGTGCAGACCATCGCCGCGACCCTCGCCGATCCGCGCTTTGCCCCCCATCTCGGCATCGCGGTCGGGGCACCGGTGCTCGAGGGCGACCGCACCTACATGGACGCGGCCGGCCGTCCGGTGATCCTGAGCCTCGCCTTCTATCCGGCGAACCGCACGCGGTTCGTCGTCAATCTGAGCGGCATCTCGGCGGCAGACTGAGAACCGCTAAGCCTTTCCAGAACCAAGATGTTCCAGACAGAGGGGTCGTCATGCGCAAGATCTTGCTTTCCACCCTCGCGATGCTCGTCGCCGTCGCGGCCCCGGCCGCGGCGCAGGCGCCCGCGGGCGCGGTCACGGTGATCGTTCCCTTCACCGTGGGCGGGCTCAACGACCTCTCCGCCCGCTCGGTGGTGGAGAAGATCAAGGGCCAGTTTCCCGGCGGCATCGCGGTGGTCAACCGCACCGGCGCGGGCGGCTCCATCGGCGTCACCGAGATCGTCCAGGGCAAGCCGGACGGCACCGTCATCGGCCTCTCGCCGACCCCGGCGCTGCTCGACCAGCCGCAGATGAACGCGCTGCCCTACAAGGGCCCGCAGGACTACACGGCGATCGCCAATACCGTCACCTACTACCAGCTGCTGGCAGTGCGCGGCGACGCGCCGTGGAAGGACATCAAGGAGCTGATGGCGGCGGCGAAGGCCGCGCCCGCCAAGCTGCGCTTCGGCTCCTCCGGCATCGGCACCGCCTCCCACCTCAACCTCGCCCAACTCACCGCCGCCTCCGGCATCGATGTGGTGCACGTGCCGTTCTCCGGCTGGGCCGAAGGATCGGCCGCGCTGCTCGGCGGCCATGTGGACACGCTGATCATCAATCCCGGCGAGGGCCGCCAGCTCACCAATGCCGGGCGCGTCCGCGTCCTCGCCGCGTTCCAGCCCGCCCGCAGCCCCTATTACCCGGACGTGCCGACCTTCAAGGAGCTCGGCTACGACATCGGCGTGAACCTGTCCTTCGCCTTCGTCGGCCCCAAGGGCCTGCCGGCGGGTGTCACCGACTTCTATTCCAAGGCCATCCGCACGGCGGTCGAGGACAAGGCGTTCCAGGATTTCGCCAAGGCCCGCGAGATCGAGGTCAACTACATGGACAGCGCCCGGCTCGCGGCGTTCTTCGACAAGGAGTTCAAGGAGCACACGGCGCTGCTCGACAAGCTCGGCCTTTTGAAGAAGTAGCATGGCTACGCGGCTCCTCGGCGCCGGCATCGTCCTCTTCGGCGCCCTCTATCTCGCGTTCGCGATCCAGCTGCCGATGCACACGCTCGCAGGACCGGGCGCCGGCTTCTTCCCTTTGGCCGTGGCGGGACTGCTGCTGCTGAGCGGCATCGTCGCGGTCTTCGCCCGCGGCGCGCAGCTCTCGGTGGAAGCCACCGCGCCCAAGGCCCTCGCCAAGGTGGGGGCGGCGCTCGCGAGCCTGTTCGCCTTCTGCGCCGTGCTGCCTTATCTCGGCTATCTGCTCGCCGCCCTCCTGCTGGCGGTGGCGGCGCTACGCCTGTTCGGCACCTCCTGGCGCGCCAGCCTCATGGTCGGCGCGGCGCTGGCGGCCGCCACCTGGGCGATCTTCGTGCCGCTGCTCGGCCTCTCGCTTCCGGTCGGGAGCCTGTTCTCATGAGCGCCGGCCCCCATCCTCCTACCGAGGGCGCTCCGCCATGGAAATGATCACCGGCCTCGCCCACGGCTTCTCGGTGGCGGCGCTGCCGCCGAACCTGCTCGCCTGCTTCGTCGGCGTGCTGCTGGGCTCGCTCGTGGGCGTGCTGCCGGGCATCGGCCCGAACGCGGGCATGGCGCTGCTGATCCCGCTCACCTTCGCGCTGCCGCCGGAGGCCGCGATCATCATGCTGGCCGGCATCTATTACGGCTCCATGTATGGCGGCTCCACCACCGCGATCCTGCTCAACGTGCCGGGCGAGGCGGCCTCCATCATGACCGCCGTGGACGGCTATCAGATGGCCAAGAAGGGCAGGCCCGGTCCGGCGCTCGCCATCGCCGCCATCGGTTCGTTCGTCGCCGGCACGCTCGGCATCGTCGGCATCATGCTGGTGGGCCCGTGGCTCGCCGAGGTGGCGCTGCGCTTCGGCCCGCCGGAATATTTCGTGCTCGCGGCGGCGGGCCTCGTGTTCCTGTGCGGGCTCTCCCCCAATCCGTTTCACATCGCCTTCATCATGGTGGGGCTGGGGCTCGCCATCTCCACGGTCGGCATCGACCCCATCACCGGCACCCAGCGATTCACCTTCGGCTACACCCAGCTCGCCCAGGGCATCGACCTCGTGCCGGTGATCATGGGCCTCTACGGCATCGCCGAGGTGCTGAGCATGATCGAGGAGGGCGAGCAGAAGGCGCGCATCACCAAGGTGCGCTTCAAGGACCTCGTGCCCTCCTGGCTGGAGGCGAAGCTCTCCGTCTGGCCGATCCTGCGCGGCAGCGGGCTCGGCTTCCTCATCGGCCTCGTGCCGGGGCCGGCGACCGTGGTCTCCTCCTTTCTGTCCTACCGCGTGGAAAAGCGCCTCTCGCGCACCCCGGAGCGGTTCGGCCACGGCGCCATCGAGGGCGTGGCGGGGCCGGAGAGCGCCAACAACGCCGCCACCGCGGGGGCCATGGTGCCCATGTTCTCGCTCGGCATCGCCTTCTCGCCCGCCACCGCCATGCTGCTCGCCGCGCTGGTGATCCATGGCGTGCAGCCGGGGCCGTTGTTCATGGTGACCGCGCCGGACGTGTTCTGGGGCGTCATCGCCAGCATGTATATCGGCAACCTGCTGCTGCTGATCCTCAACCTGCCGCTGGTGCACCTGTTCGTCTCGGTGCTGAAGCTGCCGCAGAACGTGCTCGCGGCCGTGGTGATGATCCTGTGCGTGGTGGGCACCTACTCGCTCAACAACAGCCTGCTCGACATCTGGATCATGGTGATCGCCGGCGCCTTCGGCTACGGGCTGCGCAAGCTCAGGATCGATCCCTCGCCGCTGGTCATCGCCTTGGTGCTCGGGCCGATGATCGAGAAGAGCCTGCGCCAGACCATGTTCCTCGCCAACGGCGAGTGGGGGCTGATCGTGACACGGCCGATCTGCGTCGGCGTGGTGGCGGCGGTGGCGCTGCTGTTCGCCGGCAACGCCTTCTTCAAATGGCGGCGGCGCCTGCCCGTCGGGGCGGCGCTCGACTGAGCCGCCTCATCGTTTCCGACCAACACCAAGACCTGCCCGGAGTGACGTTCAAATGGCTGAGATCAACGGTCTGAAGGTTCTGTCCTATTTCGACTGCCCGGGCGGCGGCCAAGTCTATGTGAAGGGCAATTACTGCTACATCGCCCACATGGACGCGCCGCACGGCACCACCGTCGTCGACATCTCCGACCCGACCAATCCGCGCCAGGTGCACCACATCTCCATCCCGAAGGGGGTGCACTCGCACAAGGTGCGGGTGGAGAACGACATCATGCTGGTGAACTGGGAGTGCCCGCCGCCTTACATTCTCGACGAGAACTTCCAGGGCGGGCTCGCCATCTACGACGTGAAGGATCCCACCAGCCCGAAGCAGATCGCCTTCTGGAAGACCGCCGGCACCGGCGTGCACCGCTTCGACTTCGACGGGCGCTACGCCTACATCACGCCGGAGGTGGAGGGCTATCACCTCAACATCATGATGATCCTGGACCTGGAAGACCCGGCCAACCCGAAGGAGGTGGGCCGCTGGTGGATGCCCGGCCAGTGGGTGGCGGGCGGCGAGACGCCGGACGAAGGCTACCGCATGACCTGGTGCCACCAGGTGCTGCGCCGGGGCAACCGGCTCTACGTGGCCTACTGGCACGCGGGGATGGCGATCCTCGACATCGAGGACATGGCGAAGCCGAAGCTGATCTCGCGCCTGCGCTACAACCCGCCCTTCACCCACCCGACCCACACCGCGCTGCCTCTGCCGTTCAAGGTCGCCGGCCGCGACATCCTGCTTGTGGCGGACGAGGACGTGCGCAAGACCAGGCCCTCGCCGCCGCCCTTCTTGTGGCTGGTGGACATCACCGAGGAGGAATACCCGACCATCGTCTCCACCTACCAGATCGAGGGGCTCCAGGACGTGAACATGCCGGAATTCACCGGCTGCCATCAGCCCGCCGAGCAGGTCTACGGCACCGAGATCCCGGTCGCCTGGTTCGCCTACGGCCTGCGCGTGGTGGACGTGAAAAATCCCCACGCGCCGAAGGAGGTGGCCTCTTTCGTGCCGGACCCGCCGGAGGGCTTCGACCGGCCGGGCACCAACGACGTCTTCCTCACCGAGGCGGGCCTGATGTACGTCATCGACCGCAACCGCGGCATGCACATCCTTCAGCGCGCCTGAGCCCGAAGCGCGAGGAGAGGGCGATGGAGCCGACGCCGCGCAAGTTCGGGGTGCTGTTCCCGCCCGGCAACGTGACCATGGAACGGGAGCTGCCGCCGCTGCTGCCGCCCGCGGTCTCCATGCACTGCAACCGGCTGTCGCGGCCGGATTCCTCGCTCTCGTCCGCCTCGCTGGCCGCCATGGCGCAGTCGGTGGGGCGGGCGGCGCGCGACCTCGCCCAGACCTATCCCGAGATCATCGTCTATGGCTGCACCAGCGGCAGCTTCATCGGCGGCGAGGACGAGGACGAGGCGATCGCCGCCGAGATCGAGCAGGCGACCGGCATTCCCGCGGTCACCACCGCCACCGCCGTGCGCCGCGCGCTGCGGGCTTTGGAGGTGCGCTCGCTCTACATGGTCACGCCCTATCCCGACGAACTGAACCGGGCGGAGACGGTGTTCCTCGCCTTCCACGGCGTCACGGTAATGGGCTGCGACACGTTCGGCTGCGCTTCGAGCGAGGAGATCAGGCGCATCTCCTCCGACGCGGTGGCTGACATGGTGCTGCGGCACGCGGGCGAGATCGGCGCCTGCGACGGGGTGTTCATCAGCTGCACGCAGCTTCTGTCCTGCGACCGCATCGCCGACCTGGAGGCGCGGCTCGGCAAGCCGGTCGTCTCCTCCAACCAGGCCTCGCTCTGGGCGGCGCTCGATCACATGGGGGTGGAGGCCCGCGGGCGCGGCGGCGGGCGCTTGCTCGACCGTCTCGCCGGCCGATAGACTTGAACCCTCACCGGGACCCCGCCATGTGCTGCTTCTATGAATACGAGGACGGCAACAAGTATCGCCCGTTCGTGCCCGCCTCCCACGTGGTGCGCGCGCGCGCCCGGGCGGAGGAGGCGCGCATGCCGGGCGAGACGGTGCCGGAAGCCGCCTGGGAGGCGTTCTTCAGCCCCACCTGCGGGGCGATCCCCTTCGCCCATTTCGAGCGCATGTTCCGGGCCCGGCAGAAGGCCGTGGGCCTCCTCGCCATGACCGCCCCCGCCCGCCGCCCTTTGCGCGCGCCGACGGGCTTCAAGGCGGTGGCGGTGTGAGGGGAGCCGTCGGCGCGCCGCGCCTAACTGCCGTCATGCTCCGGCTTGACCGGAGCATCCATTCCGCCGGTGGGTGACACGGTGACGAAGGGGCCATGGGCCCTCCGATCAAGTCGGAGGGCGACGGCGGGACGGCGGCGAGGGCCGCGCCACCGTCCTCACACCGTGTAGTTCAGCGCCGCGCGGCCGCCGTCGATGAAGATGGTCTCGCCGGTGATGTAGCTCGCCTTGTTGCCGGCCAGGAAGGCCACCGCGTCGGCGATCTCGCTGGGCGCGCCGATGCGCCCCAGCGGAGTGCGCGAGAGCACGCGCTTCATGGCGGCCTCGTCTGAGGCCACCCCGCGCATCATGTCGGTCATGATCGAGCCCGGCGCCACCGCGTTCACGCGGATGCCGTGGGGCGCGAGCGCCAGCGCGCTCGCCCGCGTCACCTGCGCGACGCCGCCCTTGGAGGCGCAATAGGCGGTGATGGCCGGGATCGCCATGATCGAATTGATCGACGACAGGTTCACGATCGATCCCTGCTCCTTGGCCGCCACCATGCGCCGCGCCACCTCCTGGCTCATCAGGAAGGTGCCGACGAGGTTCACGTCCAGCACCTTGCGGAACGCCTCCAGCTCCAGCGTGAGGATGTCGCCGGAAAGGGTGATGCCGGCATTGTTCACCAGCACCGTCACGGTGCCGAAGGCGGCCTCGGCGGCGTCAACGGCCGCCTTCACGTCCTCCGGCTTTGAGACGTCGCAGGCCACCGCCCGCGCCTTGCCACCGAAGGGCGCGGCGGCGGCCGTCGCCGCCTCCAGCTTCACATCGGCGATGGTGACGCACGCGCCCTCGGCGATCAGCGCGGCGACGCAGGCAAGCCCGATGCCCTGCGCGCCGCCGGTGACGAGGGCGGATTGTCCTTCAAGCGTCATGGGTCGGCTCCGGTGCTGGGCCGCCGCGCGGCGGCGGCGATGGGTGCTTCAGCGATAGTCGTGCTCGGCCGCGTCGGGGGAGACATAGCCCGCCTCCACGTCGCCGGCGAGTGCCGCCCCGTCGCGCCCGGCGGGCGGGCCGAAGCCGCCGCCGCCGGGCAGATCGAGCCTGAGGCGCCGGCCGGCGGGCACGTGCTGGCGGCCCTTGCCCTTCAGCTTCGTGCCGTCGTCGAGCGTCACCCGGCCGGGCGCGCCATTGGCGCCGCCGTCGCGGCCGCGGGCGGGGTTGTCCACGCGGTCGAACATGGCGTTGAAGTGGAAGTCGTAGCCCTCCGTCGCGGCGATCTCGATGGTCTGGCCGAGCCCGCCGCGCCGGGTTCCCGCGCCGCCGGAATCGGGGCGCAGCTCCTTGCGCCAGACGACGATCGGGCCGACCTGCTCGGTCGCCTCCACCGACATGGTGTGCACCCCGCTCGGGAAGGCGGTGGCGCTCATGCCGTCGAGGCTGGCGCGCGCGCCGGTGCCGCCGCTGTTGAACATGAGGATCTCGGCGCCCGCCGGCCCCTCCACGTTGGCCCCCGCGAGGCGCCGGGCGCTGATGTGGATGTTCCAGAGCGCGCCCGCGCCCTCCGCCGGGATGCGCTGCGGCAGGCACTTGTGGAGCGCGCCGAGCACCAAATCCGGCACCATGTGGCCGATCACGTGGCGGATCGCCACCGGCGCCGGGTCCTGGGCGTTCAGGATCGAGCCTGGCGGGGCGGTGACCTCGAACGCCTCCAGCGAGGCGGCGTTGTTGGGCACCATGGGAGCGAGCGCGCATTTCAGCCCGTAGCAGGCATAAGCGCGGGTATAGACCAGCGGCACGTTCACGCCGAACGGGCTTTCCGCCGAGGTGCCGGAGAAGTCGGCGCGGATCGCCCCGTCGCCCATTTCGAGCGCCACCTTCAGCGTCACCGGCGCGTCGTAGCCGTCGATGCGCATCTCGTTCTCGAACCGTCCGCGCGGCAGGCTCTTCAGGCAGGCGCTGGTGGCCGCGCGGCTGCGGGCAAAGATGAAGCCGGCGAGCGCCTCCAAATCGTCGAGGCGGAACTCGTCCATGGTGTCCATGAGGCGGCGGTGGCCCACCTCGTTGCAGGCGGCGAGCGAGAAGATGTCGCCGACCGTCTGCTGCGGCGTGCGCACGTTGGCGCGCACGATGCGGATCAACCCCTCGTCCACCGTGCCGCGCGCGGCGAGCTTCATGATGGGGATGCGCAGGCCTTCCTCGAACACCTCGCGCCCGTCCGGCCCGAAGCCGCGCCCGCCGATGTCCACCACATGGGCGGTACAGGCGAAGAAGCCGACGAGCCGTCCGGCGCGGAAGGAGGGGGTGACCACCGTGATGTCGTGCAGGTGGCCGGTGCCCTTCCAGGGGTCGTTGGTGATGTAGACGTCGCCTTCGAAGATGTTGTCGCGGCCGATGTCGGCGATGAAGTGGCCCACCGCCTCGGCCATGGCGTTCACATGGCCCGGCGTGCCGGTGACCGCCTGGGCGAGCATGCGCCCGCCGGCCTCGAAGATGCCGGCGGACAGGTCCCCGGCCTCGCGCACGCTGGTGGAGAAGGCGGTGCGCACCAGTGTCTGCGCCTGCTCCTCCACCACCGCGATCAGGCGGTTCCACAGGATCTGGAAGTCGACCTCGCTCAGCGCGTGCATGGTTCAGACCGCCTCCCGGGCAATGGGGTGGAATGGAGTGTCGCCCGCTCTGGGGCGGCGGTCGAGCCGGAGCGTGCCGTCGGTCTGCATCACCGCCCGGAAGGCGGACGTGACGACGGTGGAGGTCTCCGCCTCGACGATCACCACCGGGCCTTCCGCGACCGCGCCGGGCGCCATGGCGGCGCGGGCCACCACCTGCGCCTCGACGAAGCCGCGCGCGCCGGCATCGAAGATGCGCCGCATGCCTTCGGCGGGGGCCGGCGTGGCGGCCGGCGGGGCGGCCGCGCGCGGCACTTCGGGCTCGGGCGTCGCCGCGCGCACCGACCAGGAGACGATCTCCACCGCCTGGCCCGCGATGACGCGGCCGAACAGGCGCTCGTATTCCTCCTCGAAGCGGGCGCGCAGGAGGCCCGCGCAATCGGCGCCGAAGGGCGCGTCGGGAAGGTCGACGGGGATCTCCCAGCCCTGGCCCACATAGCGCATGAAGGCGCGCAGGGAGAA
The DNA here is from genome assembly GCF_040049235.1 of Xanthobacter luteus. Classification (NCBI taxonomy): domain Bacteria; kingdom Pseudomonadati; phylum Pseudomonadota; class Alphaproteobacteria; order Hyphomicrobiales; family Xanthobacteraceae; genus Xanthobacter; species Xanthobacter luteus. The sequence goes on along the minus strand of NZ_JBDZDO010000001.1, from coordinate 1,393,503 downwards.
TTGCGGTGCCTCCTCCCCCGCGCCGCGGGCGACGAAGGCCGCGGCCTCGCGCTTCATCTCCGCCACCACCGCCTGGAGCGCCACGGCCTCCGCCTTCTGCAGGGGCAGGTGGCTGGAGCGCACGGTCTCGTAGCCGAACGGCGTCGCCAGGAAGCCGATGGCCGAGCCGACGCCCGCGCCGGGCGGGATCAGCACCGTGTCGACCCCCAGCTTCTCGGCCACCCGGCAGGCGTGGATGGGCGCGCCCCCGCCGAAGGCGATCATGGTGTAGGAGGACAGGTCGCGCCCGTTCTCCACCGCATGGGCGCGGGCGGCGTTGGCCATGTTCTCGTCCACCACCTCGGAGATGCCCACCGCCGCCTGGTCCTGCGGCAGCGCGAGCGGCGCGGCGACGTGTTCGCGCATGGCCTCCGTGGCGCGCGGCACGGACAAAGCGATGGAGCCGCCGGCGAACGCCTCGGGATCGAGCCGGCCGAGCAGGAGGTTGGCGTCGGTGACGGTGGGCTTCGTGCCGCCGCGCCCGTAGGCGGCGGGGCCGGGCTCGGAGCCGGCGCTTTCGGGGCCGACGCGGATCTGGCGCATCACGTCCACATGGGCGATGGAGCCGCCGCCGGCGCCGATCTCCACCATCTCGATCACGGGGATGGAGATGGGCATGCCGCTGCCCTTCTTGAAGCGGTAGGTGCGCGCCACCTCGAAGGTGTCGGCGGCCTTGGGGCGCTGGTCCTCGATCAGGCAGATCTTCGCCGTGGTGCCGCCCATGTCGAAGGACAAGACCCGGTCGAGTCCGTGCGCCGTGCCGTAGCGGGCCGCGAAGATGGCGCCGCCCGCAGGCCCCGATTCCAGCAGTCGCACCGGGAAGCGCGCCGCGTCCTCCACCGACATGAGGCCGCCGCCCGAGTGCATCATGAACACCGGGCAGGAAAGCCCGATCCCGGCGAGGCGCCCGGCGAGGCGCTTGAGGTACCCCTCCACCATGGGCTGCACATAAGCGTTGGCGCACACGGTGTTGAATCGCTCGAACTCGCGCATGCGGGGCGACACCTCGCTCGACAGCGAGACCGCGGCGCCGGGCAGCGCGGCGCGCAGGATCTCGCCGGCGCGCCGCTCGTGGGCGCCGTTGGCGTAGGAATGCAGGAAGCCGACCGCGACGCTCTCATAGCCGCCGTCCCCGAGGCGGGCGGCGAGCGCCTCCACCTCGGCGTCGTCGAGCGGCTTCAGCACCTCGCCGTGGGCGCCCATGCGCTCGGCAAGCGTGAAGCGGTCGGCGCGGGGGATGAGCGGGGCCGGCAGGACCAGGTTGAGGTCGTACTGCTCGAAGCGGTTCTCGCGGCGCATCTCGATCACATCGCGGAAGCCCGCGGTGGTGACGAGGGCGGTGCGCGCGCCGCGCCGGGCGATCAGCGCGTTGGTGACGAGGGTGGTGCCGTGGATGACGCCGCCCACCGCCTGTGGGCCGGCGCCGGCCGCGGCGAGCACGAGGCGGATGCCGTCGAGGATCGCCTGCTCGGGCGCGGCATAGGTGGTGAGGACCTTGCTGGAATAGAGCCTTCCGCCAAGCTCGAACGCGGTGTCGGTGAAGGTGCCGCCAATGTCCACCCCGATCCGCCCGGCAGCCGACTTGGTCATCTCTTCCCCTCGCGTGACGGACGGTTGCGGTGCGCCCGATCTCGGACTCTCAATTCCGAAATCTGGAACAGGTGTTTTGAATTCTGGCATCGATCCCGCCGCGGTGCAAGCGTCGGGAACCTTTCGGGCGGCGCCCCACGCGGTTGCGTCATGTGCACGAATTCCGATATATGGAATCGACGGATCGCATGACGACGCGCCCGGAGGGCCTCAAGGAGCCGCCGATGCCGGAACGACTGGACGCGACCCTCTCCAAGGGCATGCTGGTTCTGGAGGCGCTCTCCTCCTCGCCGCACCCGCTCGGCATCTCCGACCTCGCCGCCCGGCTCGCGCTCAACAAGTCCAACGTCCACCGGCTGGTGCGCACGCTGAAGGCGCTGGAATATCTGGAGCAGGAGCCGGACCGCACCTATCGCTGCACGCTGAAGGTGTGGAAGCTCGGCAACGCGGTCATGGGCCACATGAACCTGCCCGCGCTCGCGGCTCCCGCCATGCACGCATTGGCGCAGCTCTCGGGCGAGACCGTGCACCTTTCCGTCATCGACGGCATCAACGCGCTCTATGTGGAGAAGGTGGACAGCGCGCGCTCGGTGCGCGCCTATTCCGAGCGCGGCGGCTCGGCGCCGCTTCACTGCGTCGCCACCGGCAAGGTGCTGCTGGCGTTCAATTACGAACTGCTGCGCCCGCGCCTGTCGGGCAATCTCTCGCGCCAGACCGCCCGCACCATCACCACCCTGAAGGCGCTCGACAAGGAGATGGAGACGGTGCGCGTGCGCGGCCTCGCCACCAACCTCGCCGAGTATCGCGACGACGTCACCGGCGTCGCCGCTCCGGTGCGCGATCCGGCGGGGCGCGTGATCGCGGCGGTGGGCGTCTCCGGCCCGCTCGCGCGCTTCACCCGACAGCAGATCCGCAAGATCGGCCCGGCGGTCAGGGAGGCCGGTCAGCGCATCTCCGAGGCGGTGGACGCCGGGCGCCCCCTGTGAACGGGGTGGGAGGCGGGCGAGCGGGGCCGGGGGATGATCAGTCCGCCGGCGGGCGCGGGCGCTTGAGCGTGCGGCGCGGGCGTGCCACCATGACGAATAGTGGTTTCACATATTGGAACACAATCGCGCGTCGCCGCGCGGCAAGGAGGATCGCACCATGACCGGCAAGCTGAAGATGGGCGTGAAGGAGCTGCTCGAGGAGGCGCGCGCGACCATCACCGAGATCGAGCCGCAAGAGGCGATCGCGCTCGCCGCCGATCCGCAGTGGCTGGTGGTGGACATCCGCGACGTGCGCGAGCGCCAGCGCGAGGGCTACATCCCCGGCTCCTTCCACGCGCCGCGCGGCATGGTGGAATTCTGGATCGACCCCGAGAGCCCCTATTTCAAGAAGGAGTTCGGCGACGGCAAGAAGCTGCTGTTCCATTGCGCCCTCGACTGGCGCTCGGCGCTCACCGTGCACACGCTCCAGCGCATGGGGGTGGAGAACACCGCCCACATCAAGGGTGGCTTCAAGGCCTGGAAGGAGGCCGGCGGCCCGGTCGCCATCGACCCGCCGCGCTGACCTTTCCCTTCGGCGACCGTTGCCCTACACAGCGGCCGGATACCGAAGCACGGACACACTATGCGGAACGAGATCGATCACGTCACCGTCGGCGCCGCCGACCTCGAGAGCGGCGCCGCCGACATGCGCCGCCTGCTCGGCATCGACATGCCGGCCGGCGGCAAGCATGCCGACATGGGCACCCACAACCGGCTGATGCGCACCACGGACGGCGAGTTCCTGGAGCTGCTCGCCATCGACCCCGAGGCGCCCGCGCCGGGCCGCCCGCGCTGGTTCGGCCTCGACGTGCCTTCGCGCCGGGCGCGGCTCGCGCAGGGGCCGGCGCCGGTGGGCTGGGTGGTGCGCACCGACGACCTCGACGGCGTGGTCGCTTTGAGCCCGGTCGATCTCGGGCCGGTGAAATCCATGGCGCGCGGCACCCGCTCCTGGCGCCTCACGGTCCCCGACGACGGGGTGGGCGCGCTGGGCGGCATCGTGCCGGGCTTCATCCAGTGGGACGGCCCGCCCCATCCCTCGGCCGGCATGGCGCCCTCGGGCCTGGTGCTGGAGGCGGTGATCGTGCGCCATCCCGACCCCGCCGCGGTGGCGGACTTCCTCGCCGCGACGGGCATCGCCGCGCTGGCGGCGGTGGAGGCGGCGGCCAGCCCCGGCCTCGCCTTCGTGCTGCGCAGGCCCGACGGCACCCGCCGCGTGCTGGCCTGAGCCGGCGCGCCGGCGGTGATCCGCGCCCCAGGGCGCCGGCGGCGCGTGCGCGGCCCTTGACGGCGACCGGGCGGGAACGCGAAGTCGGCCGCAGGGCCAGCGGAAGGAACCGGGCATGACCGACGCGGTGGCGCGCCATTACCAGACCGGCGGGGACCTCGTCCGCGCCATCGCCGACGCCCTGCGCACGGCAGGCAAGGATCCTGCCCGGATCACCGCTGCGGACCTGGCCGGGGTGGACGAGTTCCACGTGCGCGGGCGCGCGGCGACTTTGGAGCTCGCCGGTTTCCTGCGGCTCGACGCCGGCTCCCGCCTGCTCGACATCGGCAGCGGCCTCGGCGGCCCGGCGCGCGCCATGGCCGAGGCCTGCGGCTGCCACGTCACCGGCATCGACCTGACGCCGGCCTATTGCGCGGCGGCGACCGCGCTGAGCGCCTGGGTGGGGCTCGCGGACCGTGTGGACTTCAGCGCCGGCGACGCCACGGCCCTGCCGTTCGCCGACGCCGCGTTCGACGCCGCCATGACCATTCATGTCGCCATGAACATCGCCGCCAAGGACCGCATGTATGCCGAGGCGCGGCGGGTGCTGAAGCCGGGCGGGCGGTTCGTGGCCTACGACATCCTCCAGGGGGAGGGCGGCGAGGTGCTCTATCCCGTGCCCTGGGCGCGCACCGCCGCCATCAGCCATCTGGCGACGCCAGGCGCGATGGCGGCGCTGCTCGAGGGGGCCGGGTTCACGCTGCTGGAGACGCACGATTCCACCGCGGCGGGCCAGCTCTGGTTCGAGCGCCTGGCGGCGCGCGGCTCCGGGCGCGCCGCGGCCGACGGCCCGGCGCTCACCCCGGCGCTGCTGCTGGGGGACGACTTCGCCCAGATGGCGCGCAACCAGGTGGCGAACCTGCGCGAGCGGCGCATCCGCACCGTCACCTTCGTCTGCGCCGCCTGACCGCCGCGCATTCCAGGCGCGTCAGGGGAGCGTCGCGGCCGCCGCCACGGCGGCGAGGACAGCGGCCACCCCCATCAGCGCCACGGCGGCCACCGGCCAGCGGCGCAATTGCGCATCGGTCGCCACCGCGAGGCCCATCACCGCTTGTCCGCCCGCCAGCAGCGGGCGCGCGGCCATGAGGATGTCGCCGGCCGGCACCTCCGGCAGCGGCCAGCGGCGCCAGGCGAGGAGAACGGCGATGCCGAGGCCGAGCGCGATCGGCCAGGCGCCCTTCGCCAGCGCATCGGCCGAGACCGCGGCGGCGAGCGGCAGCCCCGTCACCGTGCCGAACAGCACGAACGGCCCGGCGAGCGCCAGCGCGGCGAGCGCCAGCGTCGGCAGGAGGAGGCCGGCGGGCGGCGATTGCTCATCTTTGCCGCTCGCCGCCACCAGCAGCGCGTAGCGCGCCATGAGCAGCGCCGAGCCGGCGGCCGAGAGCGTCAGCAGCATGCCGGCGAGCCCGTCCGGCACGACGAGCTTGATGGCGTATTTGGCGAGCGCGCCGCCGGTGAAGGGCAGGCCCGCGAGGCTGAGGCCGAGCAGGCCGGCGAGCAGCGCCACCCGCCGCGCCTGGGCCGGCGCCGCGGCCATGGCAAGGCCCGCGGCGAGGAACATGGCGCCCTTCAGCAGCATGTGGTTGACCGCGTAGACGGCGGCGATGGGGAAGGCGCCGGGCACGCCCGCGGCCAGAGCCGCGCCGATCACCGCCGCCACCACCCCCATCTGGCTCACGGTGGAATAGGCCAGCGCGCGCTTGGGGTGGGTCTGCGTCACGCCGATGGCGACGCCGTAGAAGGCGGTGAAGAGCCCGGCGGCGGTCAGCGCCTCGCCCCAGCCCGGCAGCGCGATGCCCTCGGGCAGGAAGCGCATGAGGCCGATCACGCCCGCCTTCACCACCACGCCGGAGAGCGCCGCCGAGCCCGGCACCGGCGCCACCGAATGGGCGAGCGGCATCCACACATGCAGCGGGAACAGGCCCATCTTCAAGGTGAAGCCGGCGAGCAGCAGCAGCAGGATCGGCGTCTTCCAGGGCGACGCGGGGAGCGCGGCCACCGCGTCGCGGATCAGCGGGTTGGCCTCGCTCGCGCCGGAGGCGAGCATGACGAAGGCGGCGATCAGGAACGCCTCGCCGAGCACCGTCAAGGCGAGATAGAGGCTGCCGGCGCGGCGCGCCGCGGCGGTGTCGTCGTTGGTGACGAGGCCGAAGGCGGCGAAGCTCACCAAGGCGTAAGCGAGGTAGAAGCTCGCCACGTCCGCCACCAGGAACACGGCGAACGACCCCGCCATGGTGAGCGCCCACCAGGCGGCGAAGGCGCCGCGCGCCTTGTCCTTGCGCAGGTAGGCGCAGGCATAGGCGCCGGCGGCGATCCACAGCAGCGCCGCCCCGCCCAGCAGCAGCGCGCCCGGACCGTCGAGCGCCAAGGTGAGGCGGAACGGGTAGGGCGCCACCAGCACCGACAGGCCGCGCGGCACCGCCACCGCCGCCACCAGCGCCGGCAGCGGCGCGAAGACCAGCAGGCGCGGCACGTGCGCGCGCAGCGCCGGCACCAGCAGCGCGAGCGCGGCGAGCAGCGGCGTCGCGACGGCGAAGAGCAGCAGCGCCTCGGGCGCGCCGGCGACCGCGGTGACGAGGGGCACAGGCGGGGGCAGCAGGGCCTCGTTCACGGGGCGAGCCCCTCCCAGGCGATCGGCCGGCCGATGGACAGGAAGCCGAGCGGCGCCAGCGGCAGGAAGCCGAGCGCCACGGCGCCGCAGGCGAGGGCGAGGGCGATGCCGGCGCGCCAGCCGCATTCGCGCTGCGGCGGCAGGTCGCCGTCCGGGCGCTGCAGCGCCAGCACCACCACGCGCAGCACGTAGGCGCCGGCGAGCAGCCCGCCGGCGAGCACCACGAGCGCGATCCACCACGCCCCCTGATGCAGCGCGGCGGTGAGCAGCATCACCTTGGCGACGAACCCGCCCGCCGGCGGCAGGCCCATGAGCGAGAGCCCGCCGATGCCGAACGCGGCGATGGAGAGCGGCGCGACGCGGGCGGCGCCCCGCAGCCCGGACAGCCGGTCGTGGCCGATCACCTCGGCGAGGAGGCCGGCGGCCATGAACATGGCGGCCTTGGAGAAGGCATGCGAGGCCAGGTGCAGCGTGCCGCCGGTCCAGGCGAGCGCGCTCCAATAGGGCACGGTGCCCGCCACCAGCGGAAACATCAGGCAGAGATAGCCGATCTGCGCGGCAGTGGAATAGGCGATCAGCAGCTTCAATCGCTCCTGCGCCAGCGTCACCACGCCGCAGAACAGGATCGCGCCCGCCCCGCAGGCGGCGAGCAGCGGCGCCGCCGCCTGCGCCATGGGCTCGGGGGCAAGGTCCGCCCACAGGCGCACCAGAAGGAACAGCGGCGCCTTGATCACCACCGCCGAGAGCACCGTGCTCGCCGCCGGCGGCGCGCCGGAATGGGCCGCGGGCAGCCACAGATGGAGCGGGAACAGGGCCGCCTTCGCCATCAGCCCGGCGCTCATGAGCGCGAGCGCGGCGCCGAAGCTCCAGCCGGGCGGCGCCTTGGCGAGGGCGGCCGAGATGTGGGCGAGATCGAGCGTGCCGAAGAGCCCGTAGATCAGCACCGCGCCGAGCAAGTAGAGCACCGAGCCGAACAGCGCGAACAAGAGATAGGTGAGCGCCGCCGAGAGCTGGCCCGGCTTGCCGTCGAGGCACACCAGCGGCACGGCGGCGAAGGTGAGCAGCTCCAGCGCCACGTAGAGGGTGAACAGGTCCTGCGCCGTGAAGGCGAGGTTGAGCGCGCTGGAAAGCGCCAGCAGCAGCATGAAGAAGGCGCCCGGCATGCGGGCCGCCGGCGCGCCGGGCGCGCGCATGGCGTAGAAAGCGGTGAGGGGCAGCACCACCGCGCACATGCCCATCATGGCGGCGGAGAAGCCGTCCGCCCTCAGTCCGATGCCGAGCGGCGGGGCAAGGCCGGCGATGAAATATTCGAGCGCATGGCCGGTGCGCACCACCACGACACCGACGGCGATGGAGACGCCGGAGCCTAGCACCAGGAACAGCAAAGCGGCGCGCTCGCCCGCGCGCGGGCCGAGCAGCAGCAGCGGCACGAGGCCGATCAGCGGCACCGTCAGAGCGAGGACCAGGAGCGCGCTCACGGCGCCTCCCCCCGCTTCTCGCCGTCGTCCTGGTCCGGCGCCGCGCGGGCGGCATCGAGGCGCAGCAGCAGGGCGACGGCGAGCGCGGTGGCGCAGAACGCCACGACGATGCCGGTGATGACCAGGGCCTGCGGCACCGGATCGGCGGCAAGGCCCGCGCCCGCTCCGCGCCGGGCCACCGCGCCGAAGATCAGGAACACGCCGCCGCCGAGGATGTTGAAGCCGAGGATGCGGCCGAGCGCGCCCGCCGCCGTCAGCAGGCCGTAGGTGCCGGCACCGGCGAGCGCCGCGCCCGCGAGGCCGTAGAGCAGCGCATCCGTCATGCCGGCCGCCTCGCGCCGCAAGCGACGCTCATGGCCGCTCCTCGCCGGCCGGCGGGCCGAGCACCACGAGGATCAGCGTCAGGGCGATGGAAGCGGTGATCGCCACCTCCACGGTCTTGATGACCAGCTTCTCGATCCCCGGCGGGAAGGCGAGGAAGGCGCCGGCGCTCGCCCAGCCGAGGAAGCCGACGGCGAGCAGGCCGAACGGGCCGGCGAGCAGCACCGCGCGCAGCCGCCGGCTGCCGGCGTCCGGCAGCGGCGCGATCCCGCCCATGAGCGCCAGCAGCCCCATGGCGGCGAGCGTCGCCCCGCTCTGGAAGGCGCCGCCCGGCGCGTCGGCCCCGGTCCACAAGAGATAGATGCCCACCAGCACGCCGATGGGCACCAGAATGCGGGCGAGGAAGGCGGAGGGCGCGGGCGCGGCGCCTTCGAACAGTGGCGCCGGCCGCCCGCGCCACTTGGGATCGCGCGCCAGCGCCCACACCCCCACCAGCGCCAGCAGCAGCACGATCTTCTCCAGCAGCGTGTCGAGGGCGCGGAACGCCAGCAAGACGCCGGTCACCGGATTGCCGAGGCCGGTGGCGGGGAGCGCGGCGGCGGCGTCCGCCGCTTGGGAGGGCGCGGGCTCCGGCAGCGCGAGCACCATGGCGGCGAGCGCGAGCGCGACCGCAACGGAGACGGCGGCGGCGAGCGCCCTGCCGGTCGCGCCGGGGCCGGCGGTGGCGGCGTCCGCCGGGCGCGCGCCGGCCGCCGCGCGCAACAGGACGATGCCGGAGATGCCGCTGCCGATGGCGATCTCGGTGAGCGCCACGTCGGGCGCCTTCAGGCGCGCCCAGGCAAGGCCCAGCAGCAGGCCATAGCCCATGAAGGCGAGCACCGCCGCGCGCGGCGCCGGGCTCGCCACCGCGGCGAGGGCGCCGCCCGCCAGCAGCAGGCAGAGCAGGCCGTCGAACAGCAGGCTCAACGCTGCGCCTCCTGCTCCGCCGCCTCGGCCATCGCCGCTTCCGCCATCGGCGCCTCCGCCATGGCTGCTTCCGCCATCACTTGCGCCACCGCGCCGGAGGCGAACTGGGCGAGCAGCCAGACCGCCGCCATCTTCACCGCCGCGAGCAGGCTCGGCGCCTGCGGCAAGAGGCCGAGGACGATCAGCGCAAGGCCCACATTGTCGGCCTTGGTGAGCGCATGGATGCGCGAGAGCCCGTCGGGCAGCCGCACCAGCCCCAGCGTTCCGGCGGCGAAGAACAGGAGCCCGGCGGCGACGAGAACCACCGTGCCGGCATCGAGCAAAAGGCTCATGGCCGGCGCTCCGCCGCAGCCGCGGGCGCGCGCTCCGGCGGCCCCAGCGCCGCGCGGTAGGCGCAGGCGGCAAGCGCCGCCAGCAGCGCCAACAGCAGCGCCGCGTCCAGCAGCGCCGGCTCGCCCATGGCGGGCGCCAGCAGCAGGAGGATGGCGATCGACGCCGCGCCGAGCAGCTGGATGGCGAGCATGCGGTCGAGGTCGCTGCGCCCGCCGCCGCGCCACAGGACGGCGAGGCCGACCGCGGTCAAAAGCAGCAGCGCCGATCCGGCGGAAAACAGCAGGTCAGCCATGGCCGCGTCTTTCGCCCATGGCGAGGAAGGCATCGGCGTCGGCGGCGAGCGCCGCCGCCACCGGCGCCGTCACGTCGAGGCAGTGCACCACGAGGTCGGGCCCCGGCGCCGCCAAAGGAAGAGTCCCGGGCTGGAGGCTGGCGAGCGCGCGGAAGGCGTCGCGCGGCAGGCCCTGCGGCACCGCGCAGGGCAAAGTGAGGATGCCCGGCGCGACGCGCGGCGGGCGCGCCGCGACCCGGCGCGCGGCGTCCCATCCAGCCCGGAGCGCGCCGGCGGAAAAGCGCGCCAGATAGGCCGCGACGCCGCTCGGCCGCAGGTGCGCGCCGGCGGGCGGCAGCAGGGCGAGGCTGAGGCGCGCGGCGAGGGCGGCGACCAGGAGGCCGGCGGCGACATCGGGCCCGTCCATGCCCGCGAGCACCCCCCATCCCGCGAGGAAAGCGAGCCATCGCGTGACGCCGTGCGCCGTGAAGAGTTCCCCCATAGCTCCCTGCCCGCCGCGCCCGCCGGCGCGGAATTCGGCCCGCGACGTGCGGCGCATGATAGCCGCCGGTTCCGGCGGACGAAAGCGCGGGCGTGGCGGCGTCCGGCCGCCGGACGGGCGGCGCCGGAGCGCGCCGCCGCGCCGATTCAGCGGTTGCGCTGCAGTGGGGCGGTCCCGCGCTGTGCCGGCCGTGCATTGGGCCGCGGCCGGACGTTCTGACGGGGCCGGACGTTCTGATGGGGCCGCACGTTCTGCTGCGGACGGGCGCGCTGCTGCTGCTGCCGAACGCGCTGCTGCTGCTGCTGGCGCACCCGCTGCTGCTGCCGGACCCGCTGCTGCTGTTGCTGGCGCACCCGCTGTTGCTGCTGCTGCCGGGCTCCCTCGCCGCGATTGCGGGCGCCTTCCCGCGTGCCCTGGCCGGGGCGGTTGGCCGGGCGGTCGGGCCGCGCCGCCGGCCGCTCGGGACGGGCACTGGGACGATCGGGCCGCTCGGGACGGGCGCCGTCGGGCCTGCCGGGCCGGTCCGGGCGGGCGCCCGGACGGTCGGGGCCGCCGGGGCGGTCGGGCCTGAGGCCGGGGCGATCCGGGCGCGGGCCGGGCCGGTCAGGGCCGATGCCGGGACGGTTGGGGCCGATGCCGGGCCGGTCGGGCCGTCCCGGACCCATGCCGGGACCACCGGGACCACCCGGACCACCGGGGCGGTCGGGACGGCCGGGCCCGCCAGGCCCACCAGGCCCGCCAGGTCCACCAGGTCCACCAGGACCGCCGGGACCACCAGGGCCGCCGGGCCGGCCGGGGCGCCAGGGTCCCGGACCCCAGGCCGGCGGCCGCACGCCCGGACGCCAGCCCCAGTGCGGCGGCCGACGCCATCCCGGGGGCACCACCCACACCGTGTTCCAGCCGCGGTTGTTCCAGCCCCAGCGGTTGTTCCAGGCCGAGCCGACCAGGACGCCGGTGCCGAACACCAGCGCGCCGGTGGCGAAGGTGTCGAAGGCGTTGGAGCTGTCATAGACCGGCACGTAGATGCGCTCGGGATTGGCCGGGGCGATGTAGATCACCTCACGGCCGCCGCTCTCGCGGGTGGTCACCACCTGCTGCTCGGTGGTCTTCAGGTTGCCGACCTTCTGCGCCTTGGCGCGCAGCAACTGGATCACGGTCGACACGTCCTCCGGCTGGGTGACGAAGGCGTAGCCGATGGATTCGGTCCATTCCATGTGCGCGGCGAGCAGCGCCACCACGTCCGGGAAGCGCGCCAGCGCCTTCACCGAGGCGTCCCACGGCTTGTTGTCGATGCCGGCGAAGCGGCCCGCGGCGGTGTCGCGCGGGTTGGCCTTCATCCATTTGTCGAGTTCGACCAGCTGGTCCGGAAAGGCCGCCGCCGGCATCAGGATGGCGAGCAGCGGGTCGGGATAGAGCGCGACCGGGCCGAAAATGTATTCGAGGTCGCTCATCGAATAGGCCGGGCGGTCCTGCTGATCGGGCGCGGCCTGGGGCACCGGCGCCGCGGGCGGCGGTGGCGGCTGGGGCGGCGTCGGCTGGGCCTGCGGCTCGGCGGGAGACGGGTTCTGCGCCCCGGCGGCGATGGGGAAGGCAGCCGTGGACCAGGCGAAGACGCTCGCCATGAGGACCCGTCCAAACTTGCCCGCCTTGATCGGCGAGCCTCTCTTGCTGGCAGTGACGGGCACGACGTCCTCCACACTCATCCGGCCGGTGTCATCTTCTGCCGGCAACTCAACAACGCCTGGGAGGGCGAAAAGTGCCCGATACTCGGCACGGCTTTGCGCGCCCTGGCACGCAACGCCGTGGTGGTACGCCTGCCGGGGCGCTTTCGGGGGGGCTGCGCCCCGGCAGGGACCGCCTCATTTGGCGGGCGGCAGCTTGTCCGGGTCGGGGATCTCGCCGGGCTTGTAGTCCGGCAGGCGCCCCGCCGGGAGGATGCTGAGCAGCGCGATGCCGGCCATCAGCAGGAGGCCGATCTTGAGCGCGCGCAGGCGCGCCTCGGCGTTCACCGCCACCGCCGCCGTCACCTGCTCGGCGGTGGCGCCGGCGGTCTCGAGCGTCGCCCTCAGGCGGTCGTTGGAGACGAAGTTGATGCTGTCGAGGTTGACCATCGCCTGCACCTCGGGGGTCAGCGCCGGGGTGGCCGCGATCCGGCCGAGGACCACGGTGGACAGCAGCGTCACCAGCAGCGCGCCGGCGACCGCGGTGCCGACCGCCGAGGCGAGGTTGTTGGTTGTGCCGCGCAGCGAGCCGACGTCGCCCGCCAGTGCCTTGGGCGAGGCGGTGACCAGCACGTTGAACACCAGCGTCACCAGCGAGCCCTGGCCGATGCCGAAGACGATCAGGCCGAGCATCACCGGCACCGCGCTCCAGTCGTTGCGCACCACGAAGGCGAGCCACACCAGCGCCACGGTGCACAGCATGAAGCCGTAGCGGCCGATCTGGCGCGGCGTGAGCTTGTCGTAGAAGCGCACGATCAGCATCGCCGAGAAGAACACCGTGAGGTTGAACGGCAGCATGGCGACCGCGGTGGCGAGCGGCGAGCGGCCCTGCACGATCTGGATGTAGAGCGGCACCGAGAAGTTCAGCATCGCCTCGAGCGCCACCACCGCGAACATGGCGATCACCGCCGCCCACTCCTTGGGCGAGGTGATGACCTCGAGCGCCAGCAGCGGCGTCCGGCCCGCCTCCTGGCGCCGCCGGGTCCAGCGCACGAACAATTGCCCGAGCACGATGCCGACGACGATGAACACCGGCGCCGGCGAGAGCCCGGCGATGTTGAACGGCGCGCCCGGCGTCGCCACCGCCATGCCCCAGCGGTTGAGATTGTTGAAGCCGAACGAGATCAGCACGATCGCCGCGGCCGCCAGCACCACGCCGAGAAGGTCGATCTGGACCTCCGGGCGGCCGGTGTCGGAGCGCAGGCGGAAGCTCAGCACGAACACGATGGCCGAGAGCGCGATCAGGATGCCGAACGCCGGGCGCCAGCCGATGAAGGTGCCGAGCACGCCGCCGATCAGGAACGCGGCGACGCCCGCCGCCGCGCGCGCCGAGCCGAGCGCGCCCAGCGCCGTGGCCTGCTGTCGGCCGCGATAGTTCTCGGCGATCAGCGCCACCAGCGAGGGCACGATGGCGGCCGCCGCGGCGCCCGACAGCGCCTGGGCGGCGATCATCATGGTGGCGTTGGGGCTGAAGGTCATCAGCACCTGCGCGCAGCCGAACAGCAGCACCGTGGCGCGGAACACCCGGACCGCGCCGAAGCGCTGGTTGAGCTTGGCGCCGAGCATGACGAAGCCGGCCACCAGCATGGAATACATGACGATGCCGGTGGCGATCGTGGTGGGCGGCACGTTGAAGCTCTTCACCATGCCGCCGAGCGCCACGGGGAGCGAGGCGACATTGAACGACATCAGCACCTGGCCGAGCGCGATGGCGATCATCGGCACCCAGGACTCCTTGACCTCCTGCGCCTCCAGTCCGGCGCGCGGGCCGGCCGCCGTGGTATTGGTCATGGGCGTTTTCCTTCTGCGTTCTGATTCTTGTTCCGGGACGCACCTGCGGCGCGCGTCAGTCCTCGGGGCGGGAGACGAACAGGTCCATGCCGAGCTGCTGGGAGAGGTAGCGCGCCGCGAGCTGGCCCTTCACGCTGTTGCCGGCGGCGTCGAGCGGCGGCGCGAAGGTGCCGAGGCCGCCTTTGCCCGGCGAGACCGTGACGATGCCGCCGCCGATGCCGCTCTTGCCCGGCAGGCCGATCTCGTAGAGCCAGTCGCCGGAGGTCTCGTAGAGGCCGGCGGTGGCCATCACCGCCAAAGCGTAGTGGCACACGTCCGGCTCCACCACGCGCTGGCGCGTCACCGGGTTCACGCCGCCGTCCGCCAGCGTCGCGCCCATCACCGCGAGGTCCTCGGCGCTGACATTGAGCGAGCATTGCCGGGTGTAGAGCTCGGTCGCCTCGTCGGGGTCGCAATAGATGGCGCCGACGCTCTGCAGCATGCGCGAGATGGCGCGGTTGCGGAAGTTGGTGGCGAGCGCGGAGGCGTAGACCTCCTCGTTCAGCGGCAGGCTGCGGCCGGCGAAGCGCGAGAGCCCGTCATGGATGAACGCCCACTTTTCATCGGCGTCGGCGCCGGGCACCAGGCTGGTGGTGGCGATGGCGCCGGGATTGACCATGGGATTGGTGATGCCGCCCGGCATCGCCTCGATCGCCGCGAGCGAGTTGAAGGCCCGCCCGGTGGCGTTGGCGCCGAGCTTCGCGCGCGCCTCCGTGGGGCCGATGATCCCGCACACCAGCGCGAACAAGAACGGCTTGGACACGCTCATGATGGAGAATTCGTGGGCGACGTCGCCGGCGGCGTAGACCCGTCCGCTGGTGCCCACGACGCAGATGCCGAACAAGTCGCGCGGAACCCGCTCGAGCGCCGGATAGACCTTGGAGTTCTCGCCCGCGTCATTGTCCTTGAAGCGCGCATATGCGCGCTGCACCAGGCGCTCGATCTGCTCGGCCTCCGGCAGGTGGCCGGTGGAGATGTAGGGGGTGGCCAGATCGTCGTCTCGGAACATCGGTGGCGTCCTCGTTCTTGCGGTGATGGGCGTCTGTCGGCGGGAGCTGCGTCGGGGCCACCCAGGGCGCGCCGCGTCCAGGCGGTGCCCCGCCCTCGCGGCGTGATTTCCCGGACGGAGCATCGTCCCTTTCGCCCATGCGGCCGCCCGGGAAGCGGCACGGTGGGTCCGTCCGCCGGTCCCGCAGGCAGGCTGCGGATCGCCGTCAACCTTAGGGCTTGCGCTTGCGCGTCTCAAGAAAAACGTCGGATTATAACTTGGATGTTTTTCGCAATTTTAGTGCAATGCAATAAAATATTCCGTCCTGCAAGATAAAACCTCGAAAACTAGAGCCGCTCGGAGATCTGGGGGCGGGATGTGCTTATGATCGTACCGCGTCGAGCCAACCACCCGTCCGGCGGTCTCCCGGCGCCCCGAAGGTTGCGATCGGCCTCCTTGCCAACCCGTTGGTGCGGCGTGCTTTTGAGGCCGAAGAAGGCGACGAATCAGGGGAGGCCTCGCGTGCAGCACCCGGGGCTTGAAACAGGTCCGCGGCCGGTCGCGGGCTGCCGGCCGCGTTCCGCTCGCGGCCGAAACATGCCAATGTGAAGCTGAGCCGTAAACGCTGAATTTTCTTCAGAGCGGCGGTGAAATCCACTCACGAAGGCCAGCCGCATGTCGCTGAAGCGAGTTGATCTGAATTTGTTCAGGGTATTCGAGGCCGTAATGCAGTCGCGCAGCGTCAGCGGGGCCGGCAAGGATCTGGGCGTGACCGCGTCGGCGGTGAGCCATGCCCTCGCGCGGCTGCGCCTCGCGGTCGGCGACGAGCTGTTCGTCTATGGCGAGGCGGGCATGGTGCCGACCGCGCGGGCGCTGGCGATCGCCCCGGCGATCCGCGAAGGCCTGGAGCGGATCGAGGAGGCCATCGCCGCCAAGCCGTTCGTGCCCGCCGAGGCGGCGCGCACCTTCCGCATCGCCGCCAGCGAATACGGCACCAGCGTGGTGCTCACCCGCCTCATCGAACGGCTGGCGCAGCACGCGCCGCAGCTCGAACTGCGCATCTTCCCCTACAGCCGGCTCGACGTGGTCCAGCAGCTGGACGAGGGGCGGCTCGATCTGGTGGTCGGCTGGTTCTCGGACCTGCCCGAGCGCGTGCGCCGCGCGGACCTCGTGAGGGACCGGGAGGCGCTGGTGGTGCGCCGCGGTCATCCGCTGGTCGGCCAGCCGGTCACGCGCGAGGCATTGTTCGCCTATCCCTTCGTGGTGGTGGAGCTGACCGGCAGCGGCGACCAGGCTTCCGACGGCTTTCTCGATGATCGCGGGGTCTGGCGCCGGGTGTGGATCGACCGCCTGCTGATGGAGGCGGACGACGACGCGGCTGCGGTCGCCCACGTGGCGGTCTCGCTGCCCCATTACGCCTCGGTGGCGGCGATCCTCTCCTGCACCGACATGGTGGCGACGCTGCCCGCGCGCATGGCGCTCCCTCTGGAGGAGGCGGGCGCGCATGTGATGCTCGATCTGCCCTACGCGCCGTTGGAGGTGACGGTGGAGGCGATCTGGCACCAGCGCGCGGAGCGCGACGCGGGTCTGAAATGGCTGGTCGGCGAACTGGCGGCGGCGATGCGGGCCGAGGCCTGAGCGCGGCCGCGCCGTCAGTCGGCGCAGGATTGCGGCGTGCCGAGACGCTCGCGCATCTCGTCGACCCGACCCTGCAGACGCGCGACCTCGACCACGCCGCGCTGATGGGTGACCGTTCCGACAATGGCTCCCTCGGTGCGGACGACCGCCTCGAACGAGACCCGCCGTCCGTCGACGGCGGTGATCTCCGCCTCCACGTCGACCTCGGCGCCCATGATGGCGGGGCCGGAATGGACGAGACGGACCTGGGCACCCACGCTGTCATGACCCGGATCGAGCATGGGCAGGAGCATGTCGCGGCACACCATCTCCACGTCGTAGAGCATGTTGGGCGTGCCGTAGACCCTGAGCGTCGGACCCATGAACGTAATGGCGCGCGCATCGTCCACCACGACGCGACGCCGGCTGCGGGCGCCTACCTCTATCATTCCGCATGCCTCCGGAGCGTTAGCCTGCCTTGAGGATGGCGAGTTCAGTTCAATAATGCAAGTCAGTGTCCCGCCGCTGCCGCCGCGCCGATGCGGCACCGCGCCTTGACGGGGCGGGAAGGCGGGTCCTAGTCTGGCCGCGAGCGGTGACGCACGCCCGACGCCATGCCCCGGGAGGGCTGGTCCTCTGCAGTGGAAGCCTGCAGGCGCACAGGGTGACCGTCAGCTCCCTTCCCATTTCGGTGACAGATGCGGGACCGTGCGCGACGCGTCGCGGACGTGCGCCGTCCAGCAGGGACAGGGGCCATGGCCGAACGCCAGGGGCGCGCCGATCCGTTCGGCGCGGTCGATGAATGGGACGCCGCGGACATGGGCTGCGGCGAACTCGTCATCTTTCTGCGCCTGCGCCTGAAGGCCATGCCAGGCGAGGTCCTGCGCCTGACCGCCCGCGATCCCGGCGCGCCGGAGGACCTGCCCTCCTGGTGCCGGATGACCCGCAACACCTTGATCCATCACGATCCCGAGGCGAAGTGCTTCTGGATCCGCTCCCGCACGGACTGGAGCTGAATGCCGGCCGGGGCGATGCCCGCTCGGCCCCATCGAGACCGCCGGCGCGGCCGGCGCGACCTAAGGAGGGAGAGAGCAAAGATGCCCGGAAAGTTCGTCGTCTCCATCAGCTGCGCCAAGAACGACACCGACAAGGCGACCGTCGGCTTCGTGATCGCCAACGCCGCCGTCGCCTCCGACAAGGAGACCGTGGTGTTCCTCTCCATCGAGGGCACCCGCTTGTCCCAGAAGGGATACTCGGACGACATCCACGAGGAGGGGTTCGCCGCGCTGAAGGATCTCATGAGCGCCTTCGCCGAGGCCGGCGGCACGATCTATGTCTGCTCGCCCTGCTTCAAGAAGCGCGGGCTCGACGAGAACAACCTGGTGGCGGGCGCCAAGATCGTCGGCGGCGCCAAGCTGGTGGAATTCATGGGCGAGGGCGCGCCCTCGATCTCCTACTGACGCCGCGCGGCGGGACCGGCGGCCGGTCCCGCTGCCCACTTTGACCCGTGGAGGACCGTGCCATGATCCCCTACCGCACCATGATCGCGGCCTTCCTCGCCGCCGCCCTCGGCTACGGGGCGCTGAGCTATGGCCTCTTCCGGATGCCGCAGACCGCGGCGGCGGCGGAGGAATGCGGCTTCCTGGCCGACGAGTTCGTCTCGGCGGGCACGCTGACCTATGAGCGGACCCAGGCGTTCGCGGTCAGCTTCCTGCGCAAGCAGGAGTATTTCACCGCCGCGACGGTCGGCTTCGCGTTCGCCTTCCTCGCCTTCGCGCTCATCGCCGGGCGCCGCGGCGGGGCGGCGGGGGCCGGCATGGCGGCGGGGGGCGGGGTGCTGGCGCTCTCGGCCCTGTGCATCTCTTGCCTGGCCCCGGTGCTGTCGCTGGTGGGGCTCGGCATCGCCGGCAGCCTCCTTGCGGACGTGCCGAAGTGGCTGCTGACGCTCAACACCGCGCTGCTCACCTTGTGGGGCACGCTCTATCTCTCGCGGCGCCTGGCCACCTGCCCGCTGCCTGCGCGGCAGGCGGACGGGGCGCTCGCCCATAGCCAAAGCTAGATCCGGAGGAACACGCCATGCCCCGTTCGCTTCCGCGTCTCTTCGCCGGCGCCGCGCTCGCCGCCGTGCTCGCAGGTCCGGCCGCCGCCGACGACGCAAGCCTCCTCACCCCAGCCAAGCCCGGCTGGCCGCTCGCCCATCCCATCGCCACCACAGACATCCCGCCCCCGCCCTTCTCGCTGCTGGCGGACCGCCCGGTGAAGCCGGCCTATGTGCCGGGCCTGCCCGGCCTGCCGCAGGGGCGGCTGGTGAGCGACGACTTCGGCCGCAAGCCGCCGAAATATGACGGCGTCTTCATCCGCAGGAGCCGGGTGGAGAACGGCGCGGTGGTGATCCCGCCGGGCGGCCTGGTCTTCATGGAGGACACCTGGGGCGGGGAGGTGGCGCTGCGCGGCGAGCAGGTGCCGGTGCTCTCGCGCCTGCCCACCTATGTGGACTACGACATGACCATCGTCGTGAAGAAGGACGTGACCATCCCCGCCGGCGGCAGCGTCGCGGTGGGCGGGCAGGTCTTCAACTATTACGCGACGGTCGGCCACGAGAAGATGGCCAACCACACCGTTCACGTGCGCACCATCGCCGGCACCGACTGGGAATGGGCGTTCGGCGCCCCGGCCTTCTCCGCCACCGAGACCGGCTGGTTCGGCGACCGCTTCGCCCAGCTCTACAACCAGGGCAAGGCGCGGGAGATCACGGGAAAGCAGATCACCTTCGACTGGCTGAGCGGGGTGCGCATGGACCGCATCCTGCTGGCGCAGGACAAGGTGTTTTCCGGCCTCGCCGGGGCCGGCGAGAGCTGGAAGGTGGGGGATCGCACGGTGCGCGTCTCCGCCGTCGATCCCGCTGCCGGCTCGGTGACGCTGGAACTGCTGGCCGGCGACAAGGTCACCGCCACCCGCACCCTCGGCCCGGTGAAGGGCGAGCTCCTGATCGAGGACACCGCCGCCCGCAAGGCGCTCGTCTTCGAAGATGCCGACATGGTGGCCTTCCTCTCCCCCTGGCCCAGCGCCTTCGAGGGCGGCAAGGCCAACCTCAAGGTCTATGGCGGCGCCTACAGCCTCAAGTACGGCGCGGACTTCGCCGGCGACACGCGCTTTGCGGTCTATCCCGTGGGCTGCCCCACCGGGCACAATTTCGGGTTCATGCTGGTCAACAAGGCGGAGATCCGCCTGCAGCCCGGCACCACGGTGGACGGCCCCGAGGGCTATTTCCGCGTGGTGGTGGAGAAGGTGGAGGGCGACAAGGTGCTCTCCTGGCGCATCGAGGATGCCAAGGGCAATCGCTCGGTGGACCTCGGCGGCCCGGCGGTGACCAATGTCGACCTCGTGCTCGGCCAGGGCCGCGTCGCCGGCCAGGCGATCCTGAAGGACGTGGGCCGCGCCATGCTGGCGCGCAATTACGACACCATGGTGCGGCTCGAAACCGCGAGCCTCGCCGCCAAGGACGCGGCCAAGGACATGGCCAAGGGCGCCGGGTCCGTCCAGCCCGCCGCCGCGCCCGCCGCGGCACCGCACGCGGCGGCGGCGAAGCCCGCCGATGCGTCCTACTCGCCGACTTTGGCGCTGGCGGTGGGCGTCATGGCCATCGGCGCTGGCGCCATCGGCTTCGAGATCGGCCGCCGCCGCAAGGCCGGCTGATCCGAAGGCCGCGCCCCGGCGCGGCGGCGCCGGTTCCGGTCAGGGCCGGAACCGGCGCTTCCCTTCAGGGCGCGCGTGGCCCCTCCCGCGCCCCTCATCGAACGCGAGAGCGCTGCCATGACCGAGACCCTTCTGCGCCACGACCACGCCGCCGACGTCGCCTTCGACGGCGGCGACCTTGATTGCGGCAACGGGCTCCTGCTGCTGATCCGCAGGCACATCGACCCGCTGCCGCGCGGCGGGCTGCTGGAGATCCGCTCGACGGAAATCTCGGTGGACGACGACCTGCCCGCCTGGTGCCGGCTCACCGGCAACGAGATGGTCTCGTTCCTGAAGGAGGGCCGCCAGCGCTCCTTCCTGGTCTGCAAGGGCCGCCTTGAGGAACGCGCGCCGGCGCCGCCGCCCGCCGCCGCGCCGGCCATGGGCGTGCCGGCCGAACCGCGTCCGGCCCGCGTGCCGGTGGCCGCGCCCGCCATTCCCGCGCTGGCGGTGATGGGCATCGGCTCCTGGCCGCGCCCGCGCTGGATGATCGACGCCATGCACGCTTATGTGGAAGGCCGCCTGCCGGAAGCGGCGTTCCACGAGACCGCGGACGATGCCGTGCGCCTCGCCATCGCCGCCCAGGAGAGGGCCGGCGTCGACGTGGTGACCGACGGCGAGCAGCGCCGCGACAGCTATGCCAGCTTCGTCGCCAGCCGGCTCGACAATTGCCAGCTGATCCCGCTCACCGATTTGCTGCCGCTGGTGGACCATCCCGAGGAGTTCGAGGCCGAATTGCGCGCCCTCGACATCCCGGCCGGCGAGGTGCGCCACCCGGCGGTGTTCGGCCGGCTTTCCCGCTCGCGCCCTCTGGTGGCCCACGAGGTGGACTTCGCCCGCACGGTCACCGCCAAGCCCGTGAAGGTGGCGCTGCCGGGCCCCTATCTGCTGACCCGCACCATGTGGATGGAGTGCATCTCCGACCGCGCCTATGACAGCCGCGAGCAGCTGGCCGCCGATATCGTGCGGGTGCTGCGCGAGGAGCTCTTCGAGCTGATGGAGGCCGGCGCGGCCCTGGTCCAGTTCGACGAGCCGGTGCTGTCCGAGGTGGTGTTCTCGGGCGCCAAGAGCAAGCGCTCCTTCATGTGCGGCGCGCTGTCGGAATCGCTCGCGCCGGAGCAGGAGCTGGCCTTCGCCCGCGATCTGCTCAACGCGGTGCTGGCGGGTGCCCCGAAGGAGCGCACCGCGCTCCATGTGTGCCGGGGCAACTGGACGCCGGACGAGCGCGTCGCGCTGTCGGGCTCCTATGCGCCGCTGGTGGCGACGCTCGCGCAGGTGAAGGTGGGCGCCTACCTGTTGGAGATGTGCACGCCGCGCGCGGGCGAGATGGAGATCCTGACGGCGCTGCCGCAGGACGCCCGCATCGGCGTCGGCGTGGTGAACCAGAAGGACCCGCAATTGGAGGCGGTGGACACGGTCGCGGCGCGCATCGCCCACGCGATCGACCTGTTCGGGCGCGAGCGGGTGCTGCTGCACCCCGATTGCGGCTTCGCCACCTTCGCCGACAATCCCATTTGCTGCACCGCCGCCGCCGGCGACAAGCTCGCCGCCATCGCCGCGGCGGCGGCGCGGGTGCGCTAGGTCACGCGCCGGCCAGCGGCATCGCAGGCCGATCGGAGGACGCGTTCTCCTTCAGGCCTCGCTCCGGGCGGCGCGCCAGCGGCTGGGCGTCGTGCCGGTCCAGCGCTGGAAGGCGTGGTTGAAGGCGCTGTGGGTGGTGTAGTCGAGGGCCTCGGCCACCCGTCCCACCGGCAGGGTGGTGAGGGCGAGCAGCTCGCGCGCCACGGTGCCGCGCACCTGGTCCTTGATGTCCTCGAAGCTGGTGCCGCGCGCGGCGAGCTGGCGCGCCAGCGTGCGTGTGCTCACCGCAAGCTCTCGCGCCACGTGGTCCCGGCCCGATTCCCCGGTCATCAGGCGCGGCCGCAGGACGTGCCGCACCCGCGCCGAGAGGTCGTCGAGGTCGCCGCGGGCTTGGTTGCGCATCAGGTTCCGCAGCCGGGTGCGCTCGGCGGGATCGGCGCCGGGCAAAGGACGCGCCATGTCGCCCGGCGAGAGGACGATGCAGCACTGCTCCTGGTCGAACAGCACCGGCGCCCTGAGCACGCCGATATGGGCCGCCGGATCCTGCGGCAGGCGGCAGCACTGCAAAATCCGCACCGGACGCGCCTTCCCTTCCGTCAGGTTGCGGACGAAGTTGCAGCCGATTGCCAGCACCAGATCATAGACCTGCCGGCCACCGGGCGAGGGGCCGTCATAGATGCCGTAGCCGAGGGCATAATCCTCGCCCATGCGCTGGAGATAGACGGTGGCGCTGCGGGAGTAGCCGAGCTGGAGCCCCACATAGTCGCGCAGGGCATCGCCGAGGGTGGGCGCGCGCGTCATCAGCTCGCCCATGGCGCCGAGCACCCGGTGGTCGAGCCCGGCGCCGAGCCGCAGGCCGAGCGTGGGGCAGCCGGTGAGCACCGCCGCGCGCTCCAGGATGGCGAGCAAGGCCGGCATGGGCAGCCGCGCCTCGGGAACCAGGTCGCCGGCGGCGATGCCGGACCCCGAAAGGACATCGCCGAGCGGAACGTCGAACTCGGCCAGGGCCTGCGGCAGGAACGCCAGCGGCCCCACCCGCTGCATCGGCGCGCGCTGCAATTTGGCGTCCCCCTGTCCTCCAATGGCAAGCATTGATCTGCGTCATAGGCTAAGCCGTTGCGCAAGAGCAAGTGTTGACCCACGCGGACCTGGAGCAGGGGCCGGGCCGGCTTTCCTCGCCATGCGGCAGTCCGCGCAAGACGAGGAGACGGCCATGTCGCGCATTGCTTCCCTTATGGTAGCCGCGGGGCTCACGGCGCTTGCCGCCGGTCCGTTCGCGGCCGGCCCCGCCGCCGCGCAGAAGATCATCGGCACGCCCGGGGCGCCCGATTCCACCATCGTCATCGACGACGCCCAGATTCCCGCGCCGCCCCAGGCGTTCGGCGGCGAGATCAAGGACCTGGCCCAGGACTCCAAGCCCTATTGGCCGGCGCGCATCGTGCCGCCGCCGGGCGCGCCCAACGTGCTGCTGATCATGACCGACGACGTGGGCTTCGGCGCGCCCTCCACCTTCGGCGGCGTCATCCCCACCCCGGCGCTCGACCGCATCGCCAATGACGGCCTGCGCTACACCAACTTCCACTCCACCTCGCTGTGCTCGCCGACGCGCGCGGCGCTCATCACCGGGCGCAACCACCATTCGGTGGGCTTCGGCGTCATCGCCGAGCAGGCGACGGGCTATCCCGGCTATGACAGCGTCATCACCAAGGACAAGGCCACCATCGGCAAGATCCTGAAGGACAACGGCTATCGCACCTCGTGGTTCGGCAAGAACCACAACACGCCGGCCTTCCAGGCGCTCTCCACCGGCCCGTTCGACCAGTGGCCGACGGGCATGGGCTTCGAATATTTCTACGGCTTCATGGGCGGCGACACGAGCCAGTGGCAGCCGGACAACCTCGCCCGCAACACCACCTACATCTATCCCTTCCAGGGCAACCCCTCCTTCAACCTGATCACGGCCATGGCGGACGAGGCCATCGGCTACATGAACAAGGTCAACACGCTCACGCCCGACCAGCCCTTCTTCGTCTATTACGTGCCCGGCGGCACCCACGCCCCGCACCATCCCACCCCCGAATGGATCGAGAAGGCCACCAGGCTGAACCTGTTCGACAAGGGCTGGAACGCCCTGCGCGAGGAGATCTTCGCCAACCAGAAGAAGCTCGGGGTGATTCCGCAGAATGCCAAGCTCACGCCCTGGCCGGATGATCTACTCAAACGCTGGGAGCAGCTCTCCGACGATGAGAAAAAGATGTTCAAGCGCCAGGTGGACGTCTATGCCGCCTATCTGATGTATACCGACCATGAGATCGGCCGCGTCATCCAGGCGGTCGAGGACATGGGCAAGCTCGACAATACGCTGATCATCTACATCTCGGGCGACAACGGCTCGAGCGCGGAAGGCACGCTCATCGGCACCCCGAACGAAGTCGCCATGTTCAACGGCGTCGAGGTGCCGGTGGAGGATCAGCTCAAGTATTTCTACGACGTGTGGGGCTCGGACCGGACCTACAACCACATGGCGGTGCCGTGGACCTGGGCCTTCTCCACCCCCTTCTCCTGGACCAAGCAGGTGGCCTCCCATTTCGGCGGCACCCGGCAGGGCGTGGCGGTGTCCTGGCCCAAGGTGATCACGGACAAAGGCGGCATCCGCACCCAGTTCCACCATGTGGTCGACATCGTGCCCACCATCCTGGAGGCCGTCGGCATCAAGGCGCCGCAGGTGGTGGACGGCATCAGGCAGTCGCCCATCGAAGGGGTGAGCATGGCCTACACTTTCGAGCCGGCGGCGGCGAACGCGGCCTCGACCCGCACGACGCAATATTTCGAGATGATGGGCGACCACGCCCTCTATCACGACGGCTGGATCCTCTCGACCAAGGTGATGCGCCCGCCGTGGGTGATTTCCGGCGGCCTCGGCGCGGATCCGGTCAAATATCCCTGGGAGCTGTTCGACCTCAGGAACGACTGGACCCAGTTCGAGGACGTGGCCGCCAAGAACCCCGCCAAGGTGAAGGAGCTGGAGGCGATCTTCTGGCAGGAGGCGAAGAAGTACCAGGTGCTGCCGCTCGACGCGACGGTCGCCACCAGGCTCGTCACGCCGCGCCCGAGCGTGACCGCCGGCCGCGACGTGTTCAGCTGGACCCGCCCGCTCACCGGCACGCCGAACGGCGATGCGCCCTCGATCCTAAACACCTCCTATACCTTCACCGCCGACATCACGGTGCCCGAGGGCGGCGGCGAGGGCATGCTCATCACCCAAGGCGGCCGGTTCGCCGGCTACGGGCTCTATGTCCTGAAGGGCAAGCCCACCTTCACCTGGAACCTGGTCGGACTGAAGCGCATCAAATGGCAGGCCCCCGAGGCGCTTCCGCCCGGCAAGCACACCCTCGTCTTCGACTTCAAGTATGACGGGCTGGGCATCGGCACGCTGGCCTACGGCTCGGTGAGCGGCATCGGCCGGCCGGGCACCGGCACCTTGAGCGTGGACGGCAAGGAGGTGGCGAAGATCACCATGCCGCACACCATTCCGCTGATCCTCGCCTGGGACGAGAATCTCGACGTGGGCGCCGACACCGGCACGCCGGTGGACGATGCCGACTACCAGGTGCCGTTCGCCTTCACCGGCAAGATCGGCAAGATCACGCTCGCCATCGACCGTCCCAAGCTCACCGCCGATGACATCGCCAAGCTGCGCGATGCCGCGGCGAAGGCGAAGGACGGTCCGGCGCCCGGCGAGGCGCACGCGGCCAACCCGCTCGGCGGCATCGCCCCGGTCGCCACCCGGCGCGAGAAGCTGCAAGCGTGCCGGACGCAGGCGCAGGACAAGGGCCTCGATCTGTTCGAGCGCATCAAGTTCATCGAGGCCTGCGTGCGGTAGCGGCATCCGCGCGGTCCCGCCCTGGGCCGCCCGCTTTGCTGCACTGCGGGGCGGGGCAGGGCACCCAACCGGGCGGGAAAAGCGGCCGCAAAGGGTCCTTCTCCCCGCGCTCCGCTTGGGGCATTGTCCCCCGGTCCTTCACCCCCAGCGGTCGGCCGGCCGGCCGACCGCTCATGCGAGGCAGACGCCAATGACCGAAGTGACCTCATCCCCGACGCGGTTCCGCAGTCCCGCGCTCGGGCTCGTGGCCGCGCTCGCCCTGATCGCCTGCGGCTCCGCCCAGGCGCAGCAGCAGCCGAAGCCGCCCCAGCATGTGCCGCTGCAGAAGGCCATCGGCGTGCCCCACATCGACCGGCCGATCCCCTCGCTCGCGGTGCTGAACGCCGCCGGCGCCAAGCTCGAGGGCACCAAGCTCACCCTCACCGGCGTGTCGTCCAACACCATCGTGTTCGCCGACCGCCCGGTGCGCGCGGCCGGCCACGAGACCCTCAAGCAGTTCCTGATGCAGTGGGACGAGGGCAAGGACAGCTTCGCCAAGGACCCGCCCAACGCCACCGTCTCGGTGCTCGGCGCCAATCCCGGCGAGGTGTCCGACGTGGTGGTGACGCTGAAGGCGCCCAAGCTCGACGGCTCCACCCTCACCTTCGACGTCGCGGTGCTGGAAGGCACGCTCACCGCCGGCGGTCCGGTGGCGGTGTTCATCGACGCCTGGGCGGTGCGCGGCCCTTATGGCGGCGGCGCGGTTCATGTGGGCGGCTACTACCACGCGCCGGTCTATCACGGCGCCTGGTATGCCCACCCTTATTACCCGGCGGCCGGCGCGGCGGCAGCGGGCTTCGTGGCCGGCGCGGCGGTGGCCGGCACGGCGGCGGCGGCCGCGGCCTCCGTTCCCCGGGCCTATCCGCCCTATTGCGGCTACTACCCCTACCCGCCCTGCTACTGAGCGGAACGACCCCTGAGGCGGGCGCGCGCCCGCCTCAGGCGCTCCGCTGCGGCGCCAGCCGCCGGTAGGCGCCGGCGAAATAGAGCAGCGGCTCGGCATCCGCGGTGCGCACGCGCACCACCTCGCCGACGAAGATGGTGTGGGTGCCGGCCTCGTGGCGGTCGTGGAGCCGGCATTCCAGGCTTGCCGCCGCCTCGTCCAGCAGCGGGCAGCCGGTCTCGCCGTGGGCGAAGGCGAGCCCCTCGAACGGCTGATCCAGCCTCTGGGCGAAGCGCGCCGCCAGACGGTCCTGGTGCGCCGCCAGGATGTTCACCGCGAATGCCGCGCCGCGCGCGATCAGCCCGTGCGAGGCGGTGGCGCGGTTCACCACCGCCAGCAGGCGCGGCGGGCTGGCGCTGACGCTGCACACGGCAGTGGCGGTCATGCCGTTGAGCCGCCCGTCGGCGCAGGTGGTGATCACCGTCACCCCCGCCGCCAGCGCCCGCATGCCGGCCTTGACGGCCTCCGCGTCCACCGCCGGCGGGCGCAGGGTGCCGGGGCACGCGGCCGCCATCATGCGCCGCCTCCCCTCACCATGTCGCGCAGGGTGCCGCCGCCATAGGCGGCGCGCAGATAGCCGCGCTGCTGGAGGATCGGCACCACGGCGCCGACGAAGCTCTCGAACGTGTCGGGCAGGAAAGCGGGCGAGACCACGAAGCCGTGCGCCGCGCCGCTGTCGATGATGGCGATCAGCTCGTCCGCCACGTCTTCGGCGGTGCCGACGAGGCGCGGGCACATGACGCCGCGCGCATAGACCCCGCCCGCCTCGGCGATGGTCATGGAGCCGTCCGGGGTGATGGAGCGCAGGGCGGCAATGTTGCCCTGGCTGCCCGAGGCGGCGATCTCGTTCACGGTCGCCTCCATGGGCAGGCCGGAGAAGTCCATGTTGGCATGGGCGGCGAGCGTCGAGAGGCCGGCCACCGGATCGGCGAGGCTGTCGTGCAGCGCGAGAAGCTCGTTCGCCTTTTCGCGGGTTTCGCCGATGAAGGGCATCACCGCCATCAGCACCTTGCTCGCGCCCGGGCGGCCCGCCGCGACGCGCGCGGCGTCGACGTCCGTCTTGAACAGCTTCATGCGCTCGAGGTTCGGCTGGAGCGCGAAGATGATGTCGGACCAGCGCGCGGCGAAGCGCTTGCCGCGCCCGGACGAGCCGGCCTGCACGATCACCGGGCGGCCCTGGGCGCTGCGCGGGATGTTGAGCGGCCCGCGCGACTGGAACCAGCGGCCCTCGTGCTTCACGTAGTGCACCTTGTCCGGGTCGGCATAGAGGCCGGCTGCGCGGTCGAGCAACCGGAACGGAGGGAAAAAGAAGAGAGAGAAGCTCCGCGCGGGTCTCGGCGAGCTCGTTGAGAATGACCGATGCGCCGGCTGTCTCTGCGACAACGGCTAGCAATCCCGTGCCGGCCGAAGGTTCGAGAACGCGGTCGGCGGGCGAAATCGCCGCCGCGGTGAGAACCGCGAGGCCGAGCGGGATTGGCGTCGAGAATTGCTGGAAGGACTCGCTCTCCTCAGATCGGCGCGTATGCGTCGGCAAGCGGTCTGCGATTTTCGACAGCATCGGAAGGGCGGCGGCCGGAGATCCGGCTTTGCGGAGAAGCGCCTTTCCGTATTTGTGCAGGAAAAGGACCGTCGCCGCCTCGCAGACGTCGTAGCTCATTTTCCAGTCCCAGGCGCCGGAAGCGTCCGACGTGCCGAAGGCGGATTCCATCGCCGCACGCAGGATTGCGGCGTCGACGTGTCGGCTCTGTTCGAGATGGGGAAGAAGGCGGCGTGCCGCGCCGGCGATCGCGGAGCGGGTAGACGTGCGATGGTCGCCGGGTGACACTGCCGCGTTAGCGGCAGCGGGAGCAGACATTTCGGACATGGAAGAGGTCTCGGGAGAGCGGGAGCGGACGAGCCGGCTGGCGCTCTCTTTCGGACCCGCCCGGCTCAAATCCCTCCGGCCAAACTCTTCCTCTCACGGTGTTGGCGAAGCAGAATGCCGAGGCGGAGCGGCAACCCATCGATAGGCCTAAATATTATGTAAAAAGGGATATTCTGAAGTTCGATAAATTTCGAAAAAGAGGTGGCGAAAATGGTCAATCTAGCCTGTGATTGCAATGCAATCGCATGGTCAATCGATGAAAGAATCCCCCGAACCGGGATTCGCTACCTTTGTCATTGCGATGATTGCCAAGCTTTCGCGCACTTTATCGGGCGGGCAAACAGGGTGCTGGATGCCAACGGGGGCACCGACGCCTACCAATTGCCGGCTTCACGATTGATGTTCAGCCGCGGTCTCGATAACCTTAGCTGTGTGCGGATGACAAACGGGCGTCTGATCCGCTGGTACTGCTCACACTGCAATACACCCGTGGCCAATACGTACGACACATCGAAACTGTCGTTTCTATCCGTTCCGCTCTGTGCTCTTCCTGCTGAACAGCGCGACGAGGCGTTGGGTCCATCTTCCGGGCACGTCTGGACGAAATTCGGTCACGGCGATCTATCGCGGGTAAAGCAGGTTAGTATTCCTGCGATGCTCTGGCGCATGGCGTCGCGCATTGCTGCTGCACGGATCAGCGGGGATTATCTCAACAATCCATTCTTCGATCCCGTGGCCTGCAAACCAATCTGCATGCCCCGTCACCTCACCTTTGCGGAACGTTCCGAACTTGACCGAAAGGTGCATGCGGTCGCGAGTGCCTAGTGGGGCTCTCGATCGCCGGCATGAAAAGTGGCGGAGCACTCTGCAGCGCTCCGCCGACAGATCATTCAGCCGCAATCGGAATCGGCGCTCTCGTTCGCTTCATCGTCCGAAAGAAATTCAGGAAGCTCTTCGGAATCGTAGGTTGCTTCGGCTGCGGAGAGCTCGACCTGCAGACCGTCGTCGAGCCTCAAAGGCTCCGGCAGCCAGCCGGTGTCGGCGAGCAGGCGTTCGGCTTCGATCGCCATCTCGCCCCTTTTCAGATGTTCGATGAGCTGGACCGCTCGTTCGCCCTTGGCCTCGCGGACGGCGTCCAGGATTCGCCGCTTCGGCACGCGACCGAGATAATTGTCGACGGTCGGCTTCCAACCGGCGTCGACCATGTTCAAGCCGACCGCCCGAGCGAGCCGGTCGGCATTCTTCAGGCGCTGCTGCACCGATGCGTCGTGACCGCGCCGCCGCCATAGCGGTCCGCCTTCTCATGGAGGGCATTGACGCCATGGCTGACGCAATGCGCGAGCAGCGCGAGGCGATGCGCGTCGTCGAGGCCGACGAGCCAATCCCAGAGTTGCTGGTCGTCTCTGGGAATGCTCGAACACCCGCGCGTCGCAGATCACGCAGGCGAGCCCCACCGCCAGGGCCGCGAACGCCGCCGCCAAGGCGAGCGGCAGGTCGAACATCACGTTGGCGAGGTAGCCGGCATAGGCGCCGAGGGTGAGCAGCGCGCCGACCGCGAAATTGGCGAAGCGCAGGATGCCGAAGACCAAAATGAGCGCCAGCGCCGGCAGGGCGAGGAGCAAACCGGTGACGAGGCCGTTGAGGAACAGCTGGGCCGCCATGTCAGGCCTCCTTGCCGAAGAACAGGCCGGCGAGGTCCGCCTGCTTCACGTCGCTCGCCTTGGCGCGCAGGCTGAGGCGGCCGGCCACCAGCACCACCACCTCGTCGGCGATGGCGAGCGCGGCGGTGACGTTCTGCTCCACCAGCAGCACGGTGACGCCGGCCTCGCGCACCCGCACCACCGCCTCCATGGTCTCGCCGACGATCTTGGGCGAGAGGCCGGCGGAGGGCTCGTCGAGCAGCAGCACCTCGGGGTTGGCGAGCAGCGCGCAGGCGAAAGCCAGCATCTGCCGCTGGCCGCCGGAGAGGTTGCCGGCGAGCGTCTTCGGCCTCAGGCCCAATTCGGCAAACAGAGCGAGCACGCGCTCGCGCTGGCCCGGGCCGACGCCGGCGCGGCCGCGGATGAACTCGGTAGCGAGCTTCAGGTTCTCGGCGATGGTGAGGGAGGCGAACAGGCGAGCAGATCATCTGTTCACTTCTTGATCAAAATCTTCGATTTTGATGCATATCAAAAAGGCGCTTTATCAGATCATGTCCCGAAGCCTCGAGATCGGCCTCTTGCGCACCTTCGTGCTCCTGGTGGAGGAGAAGAGTGTCACCAAGGTCACGCGGCGGCTGAACCGCACCCAGCCGGCCATCAGCCTGCAGATCCGGCGGCTCGAGGAGGCGGCGGGCTTCCCGCTGTTCGAGCCCGACCTGCGGCACCTGCGCCTGTCGCGCCACGGCGAGATGCTGCTGCCCCACGCGCGCACCATGCTGCGGCTCGACGAGGAGGCGCGCCTGCGCCTCGCCGCCGACGAGGTGGAGGGCCGCGTGATGCTGGGCTGCCCGGACCTTTATGCCGCCTTCCTCCTGCCCGAGACGCTGGCGCGCTTCCGCGTCAGCTATCCGGCGGTGGAGGTGACGGTGCGCTGCGCGCTCTCGCGCCAGCTGGCCGTAGACATGTCCGAGGGGCTGATCGACCTCGCCATCGCCACGCGCATGCCGGGGGTGGCGCCGCGGGTGGGCATCGGCACGCTGCTGCGCCCCGAGCCGCTGGTCTGGCTCGGCGCCGAGGGCGGCTCGGCCTACGGCGCCGATCCGCTGCCGCTCGCCATGCTGCCGGACGGCAACCTCTACCGCGACTTCGCCTTGGCGGCGCTCGACCGCATCGGCCGCCGCTGGCGCATCGCCTGCATCTCGGAAAGCATCGCCGGGCTCCAGGCCATGGCGCTGGCGGACGCGGCGGTGTGCGTGCTGGCCCAGTCGGTGCGCACGCCCGGCCTCGTGGCGCTCGCCCCCTCGGGCGGCCTGCCGGCGCTGGAGAGCGTCGACCTGATGCTCTGGCAGCGCCATCCGGGCGGGCTCGCCCGCGGCCGACCATCTGGCCGCCCACATCCGCCGGGACGTCTCCGCCGGCCGGTGAGGGCGGTATGGCCCTCGCCGTGCCTTGGCCGGGGGGCCGCGCGCGCGGAGCGCCGGCGTGGCGCGCGCCCGGCGCAGCATCGGCTATGATGCCGGCGCAGCGGATCGCAGGGTAGCCCGCGAGGAGGGGCCCATGGGCGTGACGGTCAAGGTGACATCGGATTTCGTCTGCCCCTGGTGCCTGATCGGCGAGCGCCGGCTTGTCCGGGCCATCGGCGCGCTCGCGGGGGAGATCGCCGTCACCGTCGAATGGCTGCCGTTCGAGCTCAATCCCGCCATGCCCGCCGAGGGCATGGACCGGCCCACCTACCGCGCGTTGAAGTTCGGCAGCGTGGAGCGCGGCCGCATGCTCGACGCGCGGACCATCGAGGCGGCGCAGGGCGACGGCATCGCCTTCGCCTATGACAGGATCCTCCGGACGCCCAACACCTTCCGCGCCCACCGGCTGATGCGGCTCGCCGCCCGCCAGGGCGTGGCGACGCCGCTGGCGGGCGCGCTGTTCGCCGCTTATTTCGAGCAGGGCCGCGACATCGGCGATGCGCAGGTGCTCGCCGACATCGCCGCCGAACACGGGCTCGACCGGGCCGAAGCGGCGGCCTTCCTGTCCGGCGACGACGGCGCGCAGGAGGTGCGCGCGATCGAGCGGGCGCAGCAGGCGGCGGGTGTCGACGGCGTGCCCTTCTTCGACATAAGCGGGCTCGCGCTCGCCGGCGCGCAGCCGGTGCAGGTGCTTGTGGCCGCGCTCCGGCAGGCCGCCGGCTGAGCCGGCCCGGCCTGCCTCCCGACGCCATGCCTTTGCCGCGCGGCGCGTGGTTCCGGTGGGGCTTCTTCAAGCCCTGCCGTTCGCGCCGGGACGCCGCCGCGGCGGACCTGACCGCCGGCCGCCAGCGCGCGCGCCGCACCCCGCGACCGCAAGGAACGGCGCCGCTGTCGCGGGCGCGGCGCCACGCCGCCCTCGCTTCCCATGACCTGAGGCCGCCCAGCGGGCCAGGGGCGCGGCCGCGCCCCTGGCCCGCTTGTGCGCCGCTATTCGTTGCGGATGCCGATGACCTTGATCAGCTTGCCCCACTTGTCCATCTCGCGCTTCTGGAACGCGGTGAACTCGGCCGGGCTGTTGCCCACCGCCTCGGCGCCCTGCTTCATCAGGAACTCGGCGGTGTCAGGCTCGCCGAGGATCTTCACCACCGCCGCGCCGACCTTGTCCACCACCGGCGCCGGGGTGCCGGCGGGGGCGAACAGGCCGTACCAGGCGCTCGCCGCATAGCCCTTCACCCCCGCTTCGTCCACGGTGGGAATGTCGGGCGCGGCGCGCGAGCGCTTGGCGCCGGCGAAGGCGAGCGCGCGCAGCCGGCCCTGCTGCACGTAAGGCAGCACCAGCGGCATGTCGCCGAACATCACCTGCACCTGCCCGCCCACCAGGTCGCCGATGGCGTTGCCCGAGCCCTTGTAGGGGATGTGGGCCATCTCGGTACCGGTCATGTTCTTGAACAGCTCCATGGCGAGGTGCTGGGAGGCGCCGTTGCCGCCGGAGGCATAATTGAGCTTGCCGGGATTGGCCTTGGCGTAGGCGATCAGCTCGGCGACGCTGTTCACCGGCACGCTCGGATGCACCACCAGGAGCAGGCCCACCTCCGCCACCAGCGTGATGGGCGCAAAGTCCTTCACCGTGTCGTAGGGCATGGAGGCGTAGAGGCTGGCATTCACCGCATGGGTGCCGATGGAGCCCATGCCGAGCGTGTAGCCGTCGGGCGCCGCCTTGGCGACCGCGTTGGCGCCCACATTGCCGCCGGCGCCGGTGCGGTTGTCGACGATCACCTGCTGGCCCCAGGCCTTGGTGAGCTTGTTGGCCAGCACGCGGGCGAGCACGTCGGTGGAGCCGCCGGGCGCGAACGGAACGATGATGGTGACTGGGCGGGTCGGGTAGCCTTCCGCCGGTTGGGCCGGCGCGGCGGTGGTCTGGGCCCAAGCGGGCGCGGCGAGCAGCGCGGCGGCGAGCGCCAGGGCGGCTTTCAGCTTGATCATGTGGCTTCTCCCCTAGGACCCTGCCCGGAGCCAGCGAGGCAGCCATCCGGGAGGGCGATGTTTTTCGGTTTCTTGGGTCCTGGCGGCCCAGGCGGGTGCCGCCCGGCCGGGCGGCTCCGCCTGCGCGATTGGCGCCCCGCCATGCCGCGGGGCGCCGCGACGACGCCAGCCGGAACGCGCCGGCCGGCGTCGCCGTCAGTGGGTGCCTTCGAGCACCGCGCCCTGCTCCCGCAGGGCGCCCTGCAGGCGGTCGAGCGGCAGCTTGCGGATGTCGGCGAGCGCGGCGCCCGCCGCCATGGCGGCGGCGGTGCCGGCCGCATGGCCCATGCCGAGGCACTGGCCCATCATCCGGGTGGTGCCGTTGGCCTCGCGGGTGGAGGACATGCAGCGCCCGGCCACCACCAGATTCTTCAGCCCCTGCGGGATCAGCGACGGCCAGGGAATGTCGTAGGAGCCGCCATTCTCCACCGGGATGCGCACCTGCTTGATGCCCTCCTGGTGGATGTCGATGTGGTGCGCGCCCTTGGTGACCACGTCGCGCATCTTGCGCCCGGTGCGGCAATCCTCGCCGGTGAGCACGTATTCGCCCATGATGCGCCTGGTCTCGCGGATGCCGATGCGCGGGGCGACGCCGGCGAAGGCGGCGTTCTCGAAGCCGGGCACGTTCTCCTTGAGGAAGCGCGCCGCCTGCCAGACCTGCTCGGTGAGCTGCGGCAGCGCGGCCGAGACCGCGGCCGCGTCGGTGCCCATGATGTTCTCGGCGACGCGGGTGGCGTTGACGCACACCTCCTTGCGGGCCTCGGACGTGGGCATGATCATGATCAGCGCGGTGGGGAACATGTCGCCGCGCTGGATCGCGCCGCCGAGGAACGGGCCATTGCCCTTGAAGAACACGCTGGGGGCGCCCTGGGCGTGGATCGCCTGCGCCAGTTCCTCGTCGGAGCGGCCAGCGCGGATATAGTCGCTCTCGCCCACCGCCAGCGAAGGCGCATTGTCGCGCACGAAGTCGAGGAACGGCGCGTTCTCGACGCCCGACATGCGGAACATGAGGGAAAGCGGCTGGAGATCGCCGGACGCGTCGGAGACCTCATAGGCCGCCCCGGCCTGCACCGCCACGTCGCCATCGCCTGAGGCGTCGACGAAATAGCGGGCGGTCAGCAGCGTGCGGCTGTCGCGGTGGGAGATCACCACCGCCTCCACCTCGCCGTTGTCGGAATAGGTCTCGCTGACCTGGCTGTAGAGGATGACCTTCACGCCGTAGCGGGCGAGCACGCGCGGGATGGCGAGCTTCAGCACCTCCGGGTCGCAGCACACGTAGCAGATCAGCCGGAAGTCGTGCAGCGGGCCGATGAAGCCCTGCATCTGCCGGCATTCCTCGAAGATCTCCTCGGCGACGCCGCGCACCACCCACTCGCCGCGCGCATTGAGCACGCCATCCACCGACATGCCAGAGAGCAGCTCGCCGCCGAGCATCGGGCCGGCCTCCACCAGCACCGTGCGCGCGCCGGTCTTGGCCGCGGCGATGGCGGCGCCGATGCCGGCGGCACCGCCGCCGATGACCGCCACGTCCGTATCGAGATGTCGCATGGATCCGTCCTGTGCCTTGCCTGTTGCCGCAAAGGCCAAATGACCATATTATGGACATTGCCTAACGGCTCGTTTTGGGTGCGGCAAAAGAAATCACATGAAATATCGACAAACAAGACCTTGAGGTCACTCAGTTTGTCCATAATATGGAGATCACATGGCGAATGCTCCCCCTCCCGGGACCCAGGCGGTGCAGCGCGTGGCGCGCATCCTGCGCGTGCTCGGGGCCAACAACCGCGCCGGGCTGAAGGTGGCGGACATCGCCTTCGAGGCGGAACTGGAGCGCCCGACCGCGCACCGCCTGCTGCTGGCGCTGTGCCACGAAGGTCTCGCCCGTCAGGACACGGACAAGCGCTTCTTCCTCGGCCCGTTCGCCTATGAGCTGGGGCTCGCTGCCGCGCCGGAGCTGGACCTGCGCGGCATGTTCGCGCGCGCGCTCGACGCCGTGGCGGAGGCCAGCGGCGACACCACCTTCCTCACCGTGCGCAGCCGCTTCGACACGGTGTGCCTCGACCGGCGCGAGGGCACCTATCCCATCAAGGCGCTGACCGTGGAGGTGGGGGCGCGGCGGCCCATGGGCACCACCGCGGGCGGCATCGCCCTGCTCGCCTCGCTGCCGCAGGAGGAGGCGCGGGAGGTGATCGCCTTCAACGCCCCGCGCCTGCCGCGCTACGGGCGGATCAATGCGGAGATCCTCGCGCGCCTCGTGGCGCGGGCGCGGGAGCTCGGCTATGCGCTGAACTTCAACGACATCACCCCCGGCGTGAGCGGCATCGGCGTGGTGATTCCCGAGCGGCCGGGCCTGCCGCCGCTGGCGCTCGGCATCGCCGCCATATCGAGCCGCCTGGAGGCGGACCGGCGCGAGGACGTGGTGGCGCTGATGCGGCGCGAGGCGGAACGGGCGGTCGCCGCGCGCGCCGCCGGGCCGAGCCGGCGCCGCTGAGAGGGCTTGCGCCTTCGCGCGGATCGGGCGCCTCGAGGGACAGGGGAAGGCCGTGGCGGCGGCAAGGAATGCCGCGCGCAGGCCGGAAAGCGGCGCCGCCGACGGTGTGCGGTGTGCATGCGGGACGAGAGCGCGCGGCCAGATGCGGCCGGAAGGGGGAGGCGAGCAGCCCTTCCGTCACCGGCGCCCCTGGGCGGGCGCCACCGTCAGGCGCTACGGCGCCAAAGGAGGCAGGCTAAAGGAGGCCAACAGAATCGGCGCCAAGGTCTCGGTGGCAAGGTCTCGGTGGCAAGGTCTCAAAAGCGGCGGCGCCGTCGCCCGGCTGGCCGGTGCTCAGTTTCCCCAGGCGGCGGCGCGGCGGCCGCGGGCCGGCTTCGGCGGGGTTGCCGCCTCGCTGGCCTCGCGGGCCTCGCGCTCGGCGCGCAGCCGCGAGGTCTTGGCGCGCTGCGCTTCGAAGTCGGTCCGGTAGCGCTCCATGGCACGCGAGGTGGATTCCTCGAGCTGCCTGCGGCGCTCCGCGGTGGAGAGGTTTTGGAGGGGCGTGGTCGATGTCATGATTTATGCTACCACAGGTGCCAGAGTCTGCAGAGCACTATTTCCCGGGGGGCCTTGCTTGCCGCCGTGTTTCGTCAAGCCGACAAACAAAAAGCCCCGTCTCGCAGAGACGGAGCCTTCCGTTTTGCCTTCAGGTGAAGTCCTCAGCCGTCGCCAGTACATCCGTGGTCGATGGCGCAGGGAAATCACGCAGCCTGAAGATTGCCCGCCGAGCTCTTGCCGGACTTGTTGTCACGGACGATCTCGAACTGGAGCTTCTGCCCCTCGGACAGGGTCTGCATTCCGGCGCGCTCGACGGCGGAGATGTGAACGAACACATCCGTCCCGCCATTGTCAGGCTGGATGAAGCCGAAGCCCTTGGTGGCGTTGAACCACTTCACGGTACCGATATTCATGACGATTTCCTTTCAATCGCGCATGGGCGCTCCGCCCGATAGATCAGGCAGAACAAAGTTAGATATTGAAGGGAGTTATCGTCAGACGCACGATGTGCGCTAGAAAATCAGCCGTCAAAATCAGACTGCTTGAAGATAGAGACCGATTGTGTTGATGGCAAGGCCGAAACGCATTTATTCGGAGGCGCTGGCCTTGGCGCCGAAGCGACGCAGCTCAGATTCCCGCGCGACGCGTTCAAACGCCTCGTGTTCGCCCTTCACCCGATAGCTCGGCTCGCCCCGGTCGGGAGGTAATTCCCGAATGACACGAAATCGCCCGGGCGGCGAACGGAAGCCCGCGACGAACTCAACCCATCCGTCAATCTTGAATTTGGAACTCATGGCATTTTCTTAGCACGTTTCCTGGTGGGCGCGCGATCAATTCCAATCGTGATCTATATTTTCTGAAGCTGCGACCACCGCACCGCCGCGCTGTGCTACCCTTAGGCCGGCTTCTTTCCGGAAGCCCAAGGAGCAGCGATGAAAACCCTGATCGTAGTGGTCTGCCTTCTCTGCGGGAGCGCCTCGACCACCGTCGCGCTGTCCTCCGACATGACGCTCGACTTCACGTGGCTCGGAACGACGCTGTGCGCCCCGACGCCCTACAGCCCCGAATTCCAGGTGGAGAACATGCCCGCCGGCACCAGCCAGCTGCGGTTCGTGCTGTCGAGCCCCAGCGGGCGCGAGCTCGGCGGCGCCGACATTTCCCCGCCGCCCCGTGGCACCATTCCGCGCGGCGCTGTCACCTTTCGCTCCCCCTGCGTCGGGGGCATGTATACCTGGACCGTCCAGGCGATTGACGCCGCCGGCAAGCCGCTGGCCAGCGCCAAGCTCACCCGGCCCTTCTACTGACGGCGCGCGGCCGCAGCCTGGCCGCGCGGGCGCCGCGGCACAGGTGCCGGGCCGATAGAGGCGGAAGCGTGCGGCGGTGACGGGGTGACGTCGGCGACGGGGCGATGCCGGGCCACGATGGGCTCGCCCATGCTGGCCGCCCCGTCCGCCAAGGCCTTCAGCGGCTCGGTGCCGCCGCCGCTGCCGTCAGCGGCTTCTTCACGCGGCGCTTGGGCGCGGCGATCAATCCTTCCCACTGGGCCTTCTTGCGCGCCGCCTTGCGATGGCGCCGGACCGCCTCGTCGTGCTCGCGCACGCGCCGCTCGGACGGCTTCTCGTAGGCGCGGCGCTGCTTCATCTCGCGGAAGACGCCCTCGCGCTGCATGCGCTTCTTGAGAACCTTGAGAGCCTGCTCGATATTGTTGTCCCTGACGAGAACCTGCAAAAGATATCCAATCTGAAGGTCGTCCCGATTCCCTGGCCATCACATGGCCGCTCGCTCGGATGAACCGGCCGAAACCGGATTCTGCCATCATAGAGGGGATGGCCCGACAAAGCGAATGGCCGCCGCCGTCAGTGCTGCTCGACCGTCATCACCTTGAACGAGCTGAGCGTCGAGAGCCCGAACGAGGTGACGATGGCAACGTCGGTGGCGTCGCGGCCCCGCGCCATCAGGATGCGGCCGATGCGCGGCTTGTTGTGGCGGGCGTCGAAGGTGTACCACCGGCCGCCGAGATAGACCTCGAACCAGGCGCTGAAATCCATGGGCGCGGGATCTGCCGGCACGCCGATGTCGCCGAGATAGCCGGTGCAGTAGCGCGCCGGGATGTTCATGCAGCGG
Source organism: Xanthobacter luteus (assembly GCF_040049235.1). NCBI lineage: Bacteria > Pseudomonadati > Pseudomonadota > Alphaproteobacteria > Hyphomicrobiales > Xanthobacteraceae > Xanthobacter > Xanthobacter luteus. The sequence goes on along the minus strand of NZ_JBDZDO010000001.1, from coordinate 1,354,625 downwards.
CACAAGGTGATGGCGAGGTGGGCGAAGTCGCGGCACACGCCCTGCTTCTGGGTGTAGGCGTCGAAGGCGGTCTTCAGCGGGCTCGCATGGGCATAGTCGAAGGCGATGTGGCCGTGGACGAAATCGCAGATGGCCTGGACCAGCGGCCAGCCCTTGGGCACCTGGCCGAACATCGACCAGGCGACGTTGCTCAGCCGGTCGGTCTCGCAATAGCGGCTGCCCAGCAGGAACAGCAGGACGTTCACCGGCAGGTCGCCGAGCGCATGCTGCGGCGCGTCGGGCGCCACCTCGTCGGGCTGCCCGTTGTCGCGGATGACGAAATCGGTTCGCATGGTGAGCTGGCCGGGCGGCGCTTCGATGACGTGGCAGAAATTGCCGAAGCTGTCGTGGTAGGTGTTGGCGGCAAGCGGCGGATCGAGCATCACCCGGTCCGGGCTCTGCAGATCGGCGATCCGGGAGGGATGCACGCTCAAGGTGAGGATCATGGGCGTGGACTGGGGACACGCGTAGGAAATCTCGTATCCGGCGCGAATGAGCATGTGAGACCTCGGAAATGGGGGCAAGGCCCGCGGGTGTTGGCGTGCAGTCTTCGGCCGAAACGGGCGCGATCGCCGCGCCGGCGGGGTGCCGCCGGATCGGGTTCCGCGCCCTGCCTCGTGCCACTCGAAACGTCGCGCCATGGGCGCGGCAGATGCCGGAAAGGCTTCATGACGTGAACGGGACGGGCTCCTTGCTGGCGGCGGACGACGTTCCGCCGGTCTGCGTGTTCAATGCCGATGGCGGCTCCGCGTTCCTCATCGTTGCGGACCACGCGGGGAACGCTTTGCCGCAAGCGGTGGGCGACCTCGGCCTCGGAGCCGTGGACCGCGGGCGCCACATTGCGTGGGATATCGGCATCGCCGGGGTCTGCCGCACCCTGTCAGACCTACTCGATGCGACGCTGGTGCAACAGAATTATTCCCGCCTCGTCATCGACTGCAACCGGCCGCCGGGCACGCCCCAGTCGATCCCGGAGGCGAGCGACGGGTCCGCGGTGCCGGGCAATGCCGGCCTCGATGCCGCGGCGCGGCAGGGGCGCGAGGCGCAGATCTTTGCCCCCTACCACGCGCGCATCGCCGCCGAGCTCGATCGGCGGCAGGCGCAGCGCCGGCGCGCCGTCCTGATCGCCATGCACAGCTTCACGCCGGTGTTCGGCGGCCTGCGGCGTCCCTGGGAGGTGGGGGTGCTCTATCACCGCGACGCCCGGCTCGCCCGCCCGCTGCTCGCGCTGCTGCGCCAAGAGGGCGGGCTGACGGTCGGCGACAACGCGCCCTACGATGTCGGCGATGCGACAGACTGGACCATCCCCGTGCATGGAGAGCGACGCGGCATCCTCCATGTGGGCATCGAGATCCGGCAGGATCTGATCGCCGGCGCCGCCGACCAGACGGCCTGGGGCGCGCGCATCGCTGCCGTGCTGCCGCGCGCTTTGGCCGCGTGCGCGGGCGAAGGCGGCGCCGGCCCGGCGGGGCCTTGAGGCCATTCCCCCGGCGCGGCGCGGTTCTTGCTATGCTCGGGGGGTCTGATCCGCGGGCCGCGGCGCCGTCCGTGCGGCGGGACAGACGCCTTCCGCGACCGTCGCCGGGGGCCGGCGGCCAAGCGGAAGGACGCATGGACAGCTTCGGGCGCAAGGACAGCAGGCGCAAAGACAGCTTCGGCCGCAAGCGCGGCATGTGCGAGTGGAGCGAGCTCGAGGCCGACGACCGCACCCTCGAGGCGGCGCTCGCGGAGGGCATTGGCCACCGCCTTCCCCCGTTCCACCTGCTGTCGGTGCCCGGCATCAGCGCGCTTCAGCAGCGCGCCTGCTCGGAGCTGTGGACCCGCGAGCGCCGCGCGGCGGCCCGCATCGCCCGCGCGGAGCTGGACTTCGCCTTCCCCGATCCCGGCGCGCGCAAGATCCGCCTCGGCTATCTCTCCAACGACTTTCAGGAGCACGCCACCGCGCACCTCCTGGTGGAGGTGCTCGAGGCGCACGCGCGCGCGGACTTCGAGGTGTTCGCCTATTCCTTCGGCGCGGACGACGGGCGCGCCATGCGCCGGCGCCTCGCCGCCGCCTGCGACCGCTTCGTCGATGTCGGCGGCCTGGACGACGGCGCGGCGGCGCGCGCCATCCACGCCGACGCGGTGGACATCCTGATCGATCTCAAGGGCTTCACCGCCCGCGCGCGCACCGGCATCGTGCTGCTGCGCCCGGCGCCGGTGATCGTGAACTATCTCGGCTATCCCGGCACCATGGGCGCGGGGGTCTGCGACTATCTCGTGACCGACCGCTTCCTCACGCCGGCAACGCGCGCGGGCGACTATGCCGAGGCGCTGGCCTACATGCCGCACACCTACCACCCGCACGGCCGGCGCACGCCGCTCGGCGCGCGGCCGGGGCGCCGGGAGGCCGGGTTGCCGGAGCACGGCTTCGTGTTCTGCTGCTTCAACCAGCCCTACAAGATCGCGCCCGAGGTGTTCGACATCTGGTGCCGTCTGCTCGCTCAGGTGCCGGACAGCGTCCTGTGGCTGGCGGACCACCCGCGCGCGGCCGGCAACCTGCGGGGCGAAGCGATCCGCCGCGGCGTCGACGCGCGCCGTCTGGTGTTCGCGGCGAACCTGCCGCAGGCGCCGCATCTCGCGCGGCTCCAGCTCGCCGATCTGATGCTCGACACGGCGCCGTTCAATGCCCACACGACGGCGAGCGACGCGCTGTGGGCCGGGGTGCCCGTGGTCACGTGCCCGGGCGAGACGTTCGCCTCGCGCGTCGCCGGCTCGATCCTCCATGCGGTCGGCCTCGGCGACCTGGTGGCGGCGGGCGCCGACGACTATTTCGCGCTCGCTCATGGCCTCGCGCGCGAGCCGGGCCGCCTTGACGCCGTCAGGGCGCGGCTTGCCGCCAACCGCCTGGCGACGCCGCTGTTCGACCCGGTGGGCTACACCGCGGGCCTCGAGGGTCTCTACCGCGCCATGGCGGCGCGCCGCCGCGCCCATCTGCCGCCCGGCCCGATCGGCGCGAGCGGCCCGTCGCCGATGCTGTGACGGCGCGCCGCGACGCCCTGGTCCCGCGAGCGCATGTCAGCCCCGGATCTCGGCGAGGATTTCCAGCGCCGTATCCAGACGGACCCGGCCGTCGGCCCTCAGGCGCGCCGTCACGGCCTCGACTTCGTCGCCCTGGGCGCCGGCGGTCATTGCGATGTTGCGCGCGTGCAGCGCCATGTGGCCTTTCTGGATGCCTTCCGCGGCCAGCGCCCGCAGCGCGCCGGTGTTCTGCGCCAGGCCCACCGCGACGATGATCTCGGCCAGCTCGCTGGCGCTCTTGACGCCGAGCAGCCGGACCGAGGCCTGCGCCACCGGGTGGGTCTTGGTGGCGCCGCCCACCAGCCCGACCGCCATGGGCACCTCCATGGTGCCCACGAGGTTGCCGGCCGCATCCTTCTCGTAACGGGACAGCGAGGTGTAGCGGCCCCCCGCCGCGGCATGGGAATGGGCGCCCGCCTCGACCGCGCGCGTGTCGTTGCCGGTCGCCAGGACCACGGCGGTGATCCCGTTCATGATGCCCTTGTTGTGGGTCGCGGCGCGATAGGGGTCGGCCGCCGCGAAGGCATAGGCATCGAGGATGCCGTCGACCACGTCGGCGCCGCCGAGCGCGTCGCGGTCATAGGTGGCGCGCACGCGCGCCAGGCGCATGTCGGCCTTGTTGGAGAGGATGCGCAGCCGCACCCGTCCGCCGGTGATCTCGGCCACCAGCGGCGCCAGGGCCTCCGCCATGGTGTTCACGGCGTTGGCGCCCATGGCGTCGCGCACGTCGACGATGAGATGCAGCACCACGAACGTGCGATCGCCGGCCTCGACCATGCGGACCTGGATGTCCTTCGCGCCGCCGCCGACCTTGACCAGAAAGGCGTCCTGCGCATTGGCGAGGTCCAGGAGATCCTGGCGGCGCTCGTAAAGGCGCAGGCGCGCCGCATGGGGATCCTGGACGTCCACCACCTGGACCTGCGCGATCATGATCGGCTGGCTGCTGGAGGTGGTGAAGCCGCCGTTCAGCCGGGCCACGGCGGCCATGTTGCTCGCCGCGGCGACGACGGACGGCTCCTCGGTCGCCATGGGCACCAGATAGTCCCGGCCGTTGACGGTGAAATTCGCCGCGATGCCGAGGGGGATAGGCAGCGTCGAGACGACGTTCTCGATCATGTGGTCGGCGATCGACAGCATGCCATCGTCGGTGCGTCCGATCCGGGTCAGCTCGTCGTCCGTGAGGCCGCAGACCTCGAGAACCTTCGCCCAGCGCTGGGCGGGCGAAAGCTTGTAGAACTGCGGAATCCGGCTGTTGACGGACATGAAGAGGCCTCCCCGAGCGTGCTGCGGTGGAGCGTAAGGGGTCGGCGCGTCGGCGAACAATGTCGACCGCTCACATCTAAGTCACTCTGGTGCGTGGGTTTTCGACATCGGCCGCCGGCATCAGGATGCCTGGCCGATGGCGTGCAGGCGCAAGGCGAGATGGATGTCGAGGGTGCGCGAGGCCTCGCTCCAGGTGGGCGCGATCTGGGTGATGCTCTCCAGCCGCTGGCGCATGGTGTTCACGTGAATGCCCAGGGCGGCGGCGGCCTTCTGCAGGCTGTGGCCGTTGTCCATATAGGCGAGGAGCGTCGCCGCGAGCTGGCTCCTGCGGCGGCGGTCATGCTCGATGATCGGTCCCACCGCCGACATGACGAACTGCTCGGTCGCGTCATCGCTCTTCTTGTCGAACAGCAAAGCATAGATGGACAAGGTCTTCTCGAACACGATCCGACCTTTCTGGCCGAGCGTGCCCATCAGCCCGCAGGCGCGCCGCAAGGCTTGGTACTCGGCCGGGACGCGGTCCAGCGCGGCAATGGGCGCGGTGATGACGATGCTGAAGCGCGTCTGGAACGCCTCGTCCAGCACCTCGGCGACGCGGCCGGCGAGGGCGGCGGGATTGCCGGCATTGGTGACGATCACCACGTCGCCGTTGAACTCGGCGAGGATCGTGTCGCGGGCGCTCAAGGACGAGCGCACGGCGGAGGAGATCCGCGTCGCGGGGACATCGCTCGCGTCCACCAGAAGCAGGGTGATCGGCCAGCTGAGGGAGACGCCGCTCGGCAGCTGCCGCGCGCATTCGGGCGAGAACGGATCGGTGGCGCCGCGCAGCAGCGCGGAGACGATGTCCGACACGTTGCGGTAGGCGGCCTGCGCCACCCGCTCCAGCGACATGAGCACGATGCCCGACACGAGGGCGCTGCGCTCGAGCGTGCGGATCTCCGATTCCGAGAGCGCCTTCGCCCGCGTGAGGAGCAGCGCGCCGAGGCGCGCGGACCCGCCCATAACCGCCACCACCATGGTGACCGATCCGTCGATGCCGCGCAGCGGGACGGAACGCCCGAGAACCGCGCTGTCGCGGATCGCCTTGGCGATGTCCTCGTCCGCCACCTGGCTCGGAAGCTGGCCGCAGGTGAGCCGCCGGCGATCGTCCAGAATGCAGGCTTCGCCCTTCAGCAGGTTCGACACGCGCCGGGTCAGGTCCTCGAGCGAGCCGCCGCGGGCGATCAGCTCGGTCAGCTGCTCGTGCGCGATCGCCGCCTCCTCGACATCCTCCGCTTTGGCCTGCAGCGCCGCATTGGCCTGGCGCGCCATGCGCAAGGCGCGCTGCGCCTCTTCCAGGAGCCGGGCATTCTCGATCGCCAGGGCCGCGAAGGTGGCCAGCGAGGACAGAACGGCGATCTCGTGCGGCGTGTAGGAGCGCACATAGCGGTCGCCGACAAACAGCACGCCGATCACCTGGGTCTCGAGCGCCAGCGGCACGCCGAGGATGGAGACGATGCCTTCGCCGGCGGTGGCGCGGTCGATGCCGCGGTCATGGTCGAACTTCGTGTCGGCGGGATAGTTGCTGGACTGGAACGGGCTGCGGCTCTTGGCGACGCTGCCGCACACGCCGATGTTGCGCGGCACGCGGATGGTCGCGAAATCGCGCGAGACCACGCCCTCGGTGGCGCGGACGTAGAAGTCGCCGTGCTCGTCGTCGGCCGCCGACAGATAGGCGATGTCGCTGCCCGCCAATTGCTTGGCCCGCTGGACGATGGCGCGCAGGACCTGGTCCGTGTCGCGCAGGGCCGCAAGGTCGCGCGCGGTCTCGTAGAGCGCCGTGAGCTCTCCCTCGCGCTTGCGCTTCTGCTCCGAATTCTCGCGCAGCCGCGCGGCGACGGCGATGTCGGCCAGCACTTCGCGGACGAGGTCGTCGTCGCGCGTCCCGCGCCGGATCTCCTCCGCCAGGCGGTCGAAGCTGGCGAGGGGCGCGTTGTCGCTGAGCAGGCGCAGGATGCGCCGGTAGGAGGCCATGGGGTCGGGCGTCGCCGGGCCTGACGCCGGCGCTTTCGTGAGATGGACGGCCATCTGTTCCTCCCTGGCGCGTCGTTCTTGTCGCGTCGGTCGCGGGCGCTGCACGAATGTCGCACGTCGGACCCGTGCGGAAATGTAGGTAACGCACATAGAGGGTGCATCTCAATGTGCGCCAGGTATATTTCTCCGCCTTCCGGGAGGTCCCACACTGGCGAGAGCGACCGCGCGGCCGGGGATGCGCGGCCCCGTCGCGCCTGCCGCCGGATCCGGCTATCGAGACCGATCCATTCGGCTCAAAACCGCTCGGCCGGCGAACGGCCGTGCCAACAAGGGCAAGAGGGAGGAAGGTATGCCGGTCGAATTTCCCGCCGCCGCGGCGCTTGAATCCGCATCGGGGGAAGCCGCGCAGGGGCCGCTGGCGGGCGTGAAGGTTCTGGACATCACCCGCGTCGTCGCCGGCCCCTATTGCGCCATGCTGCTGGCCGATCTCGGCGCCACGGTGGTCAAGGTGGAGCATCCGGACGATCCCGATTATGCGCGGACCTTTCCCCCCTTCGTCTCCAGCGATGCCACCGAGCTCAGCGCCTTCTTCACCCAGTTCAACCGCAACAAGCTCGGCATCTCGCTGAACATGAAGACCGCCGAGGGCAAGGCGCTGCTGAAGCGGCTGGTGCGCGAGGTCGACGTTCTGGTGGAGAATTTCCGCCCCGGGACCATGGAGAAGCTGGGCCTCGGCTACGAGGTGCTGCGCCAGGAGAATCCGAAGCTCATCTACACCGCCATCAGTGGCTTCGGGCGCACCGGGCCGAACTCCGCGCGGCCGGCGTTCGACAATACCGGGCAGGCGGCGGGCGGCCTATGGTCCATGAACGGCTATGCCGACCGTCCGCCGGTCCGGGTGGGAACCATCATCGGCGATCTCGCGGCCTCTCTCTATGCCGCCATCGGCACGTTGGCGGCGCTGCGCGCGGTGGAGCGCGGCGGCGCCGGGCAAGTGGTGGACATTTCCCAGCAGGATTCCGTGCTCAGCCTCACCGAGAACGCGGTGGTGCGCTACACCACCAAGGGCGAGGTGGCCTCGCCGCTCGGGAGCGAGCATCCCTTCGTGCGGCCCTACGGCCAGTTTCCCTGCAAGGACGGCTACGTCTTCTTCGGCGGCTACACCGACAAGTTCTGGCGCCTCACCTGCCAGATGTTCGGGGCGCCCGAGGTGGCCGCCGACCCCGAGATCGACACCATGGAGAAGCGCTTCGATCCGGTGGTCGCGGAGACCCGCGTGCGCCCGATCCTCGAGCGCTGGTTCTCCGCCTACACCAAGGCGGAGCTCGAGGAGATGGCCGGCGACACCATCCCGCTCAGCGCCATCAAGACCATCGCGGAAGTGGTCGAGGACCCGCACATCGCTGCCCGCGACATGATCGTGAAGGTGCCCATGGGCGCGCAAATGGTGCGCATGTTCGGCCAGCCGGTGAAGCTTTCCGCGACCCCGGCCACCACCTTTGCGAAGGCGCCCGGCGTGGGCGAGCACAACGCCCTCGTCTATGGGCGCCTCGCCGGGCTTTCCGCCGAGGATCTGGCGCGGCTCGCCAAGGATGGAGTGATCTGACGTGGCCATCGAATACACCACGTCCGGTGCCGTCGCGACCATCCGCATCGCCCGCCCGGACAAGCTGAACGCGCTGTCGCTCAAGATGTACGAAGACCTCGGCGCCGCCTTCGCCACGGCGCGGGACGACGCGGCGGTGAACGCCGTGGTGCTGGCGGGCGCGGGTGCGCGCGCCTTCTGCGTCGGCGCAGACCTCGCGGAATCCATCCCCGCTCTGGCGAGCGGGCGGTTCGACATCAGCGCGTGGGATGGCGCCCATCTCAAGGGCCAGCGCTTCCACAAGCCGCTCATCTGCGCGGTGCGCGGGCTGTGCATCGGCGGCGGCTTCGAGATCCTGCTGGCGAGCGACATCCGCATCGCCTCCTCGGACGCGGTGTTCCAATTGCCGGAGCCGGTCCACGGCTTCGTTCCGGCCGGGGGCACGCTGGTCCGCCTGGTGCGGCAGATCGGCTATGCCCATGCGATGGAGATGATGCTGACCGCCCGGCGGTACTCGCCCGACGAGATGCTGCGCTACGGCGTCGTCAACGAGGTGGTGGAGCCGGACCGCGTCGAGCCGCGGGCGCAGGAGCTGGCGGCCGGGATCGCCGCTTTGAGTCCCACCGCCGTCCAGGCCATCAAGGAGGCGGCGCTGACGCTCCAGGACGCGCCGTGGGACGAGGCGTTCGCGCGCGAGGCAATCATCGGCCAGCGGACCTTCACCAGCGACGACGCCCGGCGCGGGCTCGCGGCCTTCGCCAGCCGGGCCGCGCGCGCCAAGGGATGAACCGGGGCCGGAGCGACCCGGGCAGGAGCGTCGCCCTATGTCGTCGCGGGATACACAGGGCCGCTTCCTCTGTGGCTTTCGCACATTGCCCGGCACGCTTGGCGGTCCCTAAGATTCCGGCAATTGCTGCAGCCCCTTAGCGCCGATGGAAGGCTGCTGCGGCCGACAATAAAGGGAAGCACCAATGAGAAATCGTGGGATGAGACGCCTTCGCCATGCCCTCGCGGTCTCAGCGGCCATGGCGCCGCTGGCCGTCGGTGCTGCCGCGCCCGCGGGCGCCCAGACGCCCAAGATCTCCGACGACGTGGTCAAGATCGGCCTGATCGAGGACATGTCCGGCGTCTATGCCGACATCACCGGAATGGGTGCCGTCACCGGCGCCCGGATGGCGGTGGAAGACTTCGGCGGCAAGGTGCTCGGCAAGCCCGTCGAGGTGGTGTTTGCCGACCACCAGAACAAGGCCGACATCGGCGGCGCGATTGCGCGCCGGTGGTTCGATTCCGAGAATGTCGACGCGATCCTCGACGTCGCCTCCTCCTCGCCCGCGCTGGCCGCGCTCGAGGTGGCGAAGGACAAGAAGAAGATCATCGCCTTGAGCTCGCCGGGCTCGATCCGGATCACCAACGACGCCTGCGGCCCCTATGTGATCCATTGGGCGTACGATTCTTATGCCATCGCCCATTCCACCGGCACCGCGCTGGTCCAGCAAGGCAACGACAGCTGGTACTTCATCGTCGCCGACTATGCCTTCGGCCACAGCCTCGCCAAGGACACCGGCGACGTGGTGAACGCCAATGGCGGCAAGGTGGTGGGCAGCACGCGCCTGCCGGTGGGCACCACCGACTTCGCCTCCGCGCTGCTCCAGGCCCAGGGCTCCGGCGCCAAGGTGGTGGCGCTCGCCAATGCCGGCGGCGACACCATCAACTCGATCAAGCAGGCGGCCCAGTTCGGCATCACCCAAGGCGGCCAGAAGCTCGCCACGCTCGCCGGCTTCATCAACGACGTCCATGGCCTCGGCCTGAAGGAGGCGCAGGGCCTCACCATCACCGAGGCCTCCTACTGGGACATGAATGACGACACGCGGAAATGGTCGCGGCGCTTCTTCGAGCAGGTGAAGGCGATGCCGAACATGCTCCAGACGGGGGCCTATTCGGCGACGCTGCACTATCTGAAGGCGGTGCAGGCGGCCGGCACCGACGAGACCGACGCGGTGATGCGCAAGATGCGCGAAATCCCGGTCAACGACGTGTTCTACAAGAACGGCAAGATCCGCGCCGACGGCCGCATGGTCCACGACATGTATCTGTTCCAGGTCAAGACGCCCGCGGAATCCAAGGGCCCGTGGGACTATTACAAGCTGATCGCCACCATTCCCGGGGACCAGGCGTTCCAGCCGCTTTCGCTGTCCACCTGTCCGCTGGTCAAGAAGTAGGAGCCAGGCGGCGCTTCCGCGGCAAGCGGGCGCCGGCTCCCGGCGCCGCGCGCCCCGGTTGCCGCTGGCGGCGGCTCACGGGATGAACAGCTCGGGCGCGATATCGGCGAGGGTGGCGCGGGTTGCCTCCATCGCCCTCAGCGCCACCTGTGGCGGATCGCACGCCCGGCAATGGGCATTGAAGATCTCGATCGAATAGCATCCGGCATATCCCGTGGCCCGGACGCGCCGCACGAACTGCCTCACGTCCGAGAGGCCTTCGCCGGGAAACAGGCGATAGTGCCGCGCGATCTCGACCAGGGGCAGCGCGCTGCGGGCGAAGTCCGACAGCTCGACGAGAAAGATCTTGGCTCCGTCGATGTCCGACAGGGCGTCGAGCGGCGAATCGAGGACGAAGGTGTGAAACGAGTCCAGCAGCAGCCCCACTTGGGGATGGCTGGCCGCGCGGACCACCGCCCATCCGTCTTCGAAGCTCCGCACGTGCCGCCCCCAGGCGATGGGCTCATAGGCGATCCGGATGCCGCGCGCGGCGGCGAGATCCCCGAGACCGGCGAGGTCGTCCGCCATCCGGGCGCGGTCCGGGCTCGCATCTTCGGCCGTGTTGGACGCGACCACCAGAAGGTCCGCGCCGAGAAGCGCCATCTGGTCCATCATCTGCGCGGCGATGCCCCGCTTGCGCGCGCGCTCCGGCGCCGGCGCGCCCTCGTAGTTGCGCAGCGCCTGATAGGCCGAGACGCCGAGCCCGCAGGCTTTGAGCTGCGCCACCGCCGCGTCGGGTCCGTCGGGATGCTCGAACAGATCCTTGGGCCAGAATTCGGTGGCGCCGAAGCCCGCCGCCGCCATGGCCCGCAGCTTGCCCTCCAGCGCGCCGCCGAACGTGGAGGTGGTCGCGCTGAGCCGCGGCAGGCGCAAAGGCGCGTCATCGCGGGCGCTCACGGCAGGATCCCGGCCGCCCGGTAGCGGGCGAGAAGGCGCGCAAACATGTCGTGGGTGTCGACCATCTCGTGGAATCCGAATTGGTGGGCTTTGACGAGCGAGGGAACCACGTCCCAGGCCAGCCCGAACACGTTGTTCTGCGCGAAATTCCAGTCCGCCATCTCGCCGAAGGGCGTCGGCGTCAAAGCGTGACGGGCGACGATGCGTTCCCACGCCGGCGCCTTGTCGGCCATGTAGCGCGGCAGGTCCGTGGGCCGCACCGGCCCCGGTTTCATTGCGAAGGTCTCGGCGATCAGCGGCCACACGTCGCGCCAGCGGAAGACATCGCCATTGCCGATGTTGAAGGCGTTGTTGGCGCAGCGGTCGGTCGCGGCGGCCCACAGCATGGCGGACGTGACGAGATCGATGTCGCCGCATGCGGTCACCGCGTCGAATGCGGCTTCCGAGCCGGGAAACCAGAGCTCGTCCCCGATCTCCCGCAGGAGGCCGGCGAAGGTCCCGAGCAGAAGAACGAGGTTGCTCGGACTGCCGGTGGCGAAGGCGCACAGGAAGTGCGGGCGGATGGTGGACCAGCTCCAGCCGGCGCTGTCGCAGCGGCGGATCAGATCCTCCTGCTGGCGCAGATAGAAGCTCGAATCGGTGTGCGCCGGGTCGGTTTCCCGCGCGGGAATCCGGATCGGGCCGACATGGGTGCCGTACCATTTCAGCCCGTGCATCAGTTGCACGTGCTTCAGGCGGGGCGCGCCGGCGGCGAGCGCGTCCATCAGGTTGGCGAGCATCTCGCCATTGGCGTCGACGCTGATGCCGTAGCCCTTCGAGAGCTCGCGCGCGCAGAAGAACACATGGGTGACGTCGGCGAACGCGCCCGCATGCGCGAGGCAGTGGTCGTGCGCCTTCAGGTCCAGCGCCACGTGCGCCGAGCCGCGGACCGCCGGCGGCCGGCGCGACAGGGTCGTCAGCTGCCACCCCGGGGTCGCGACGATGCGCTGGCAGAGATTGTCGCCCAGCAGGCCCGATGCCCCCACCACGAGGGCATGGCGCGGCACCTCCGTCCGGGCGGTGTCCGGCGCGGCGCGGGCGGCGCCCTTCGGCGGCGCGATGGCGTCGGCAGTCGAGACCGTGTCCGCCATGGCTCAGCCTTCCACCGGGTCGGGATCATAGTTCGGCATGGGCCCGGCGACCGGCGGCATGTCCCAGCTGCCGGCGGTCATGCGGGCGGCGTCGGCGGAGACCGCGGCGTCGATCACCGTCGGCCCGCCGGCGCGCAGGGCTTCGGCGATGGCGGCCCCGAGATCGGCGGGCGCTTCCGCCCGCACGCCTTGCGCCCCCATGGCGCGCGCCAGCGCCGCGAAGTCGGTGCTCCTGAGCTCGCCGGTGCGCATGTTGCGGAACCGCGTCAGGAATTCCGCCTCGGCGCCGAGGAAGCCGCGCTGCAGGTCGCGGATGGAGACATAGCCGCAATTGTTCCACACCACCCAGACCACCGGCAGCTCATACTCCACGGCGGTGGCGATGGCGCTCGCATGCATGAGCATGCCGCCGTCGCCCACCACCGCCACCACCGGGCGGTCCGGCATGGCGAATTGCGCGCCGATGGCGCCGCCCACCCCGAAGCCCATGGTCGCGCCGCCCCCCGACTGCAGGAAGCGCCCGCCGCGCCGCATGGGCATCTGCTGGACGCACCAGGAATGGTGCGCGCCGATGTCGGAGAGCAGCACCGTGTGGTCCGGCACCGCGGCGGCGATCTCCGCCACCACCCGGGCGGGATGCATGGGCGCGCGGTCCGCGCTCGCGGCCTGGCCCTGCACGTCCGCCTGCCAGCGTGTCTTCCACGACTGCGCGCGGGCGAGCCAGGCCCGGCGCGCGGCCGACGGTGCGATGGCGCGCGCCCGCGCGCGCTCGCGCAGCAGCCGGCAGAACAGCGCGGCGTCGGCCACCACGCCGAGGCTGGTGGGATAGTTGCGGCCCAGCACGGCGGGGTCGCAATCCACATGGATCAGCCGGGCGGGGGGAAAGTCGTGGGTGACGCCGGGGTGCCAGCTGCTGGTGCCGCGGTCGCCGAAGCGGGTGCCGAGCGCCAGCACCACGTCGGCCCCGCGGGCGGCGCGATTGGCCGGGTAGACGCCGTCGCGCCCGGTGGGGCCGAGATGCAGCGCCTCGTCGTCGGGCAGGACGCCCTTGCCCTGCGGCGTCGTCGCCACCGGCACGTCGAGCTCCTGCGCCAGCGCCGCGAGCGCGGCGCCCGCGCCACCCGTCAGGCAGCCATGGCCGGCGAGGATCAGCGGGCGCTCGGCCGCCGCCAGCAAATCGAGCGCGCGGTCGAGCGCCTCCGGCGGCGGGGCGGAGCGCAAATCGAGACCGGCGCGCCAGGCGTGCGCGTCCGGGGCGGCGGCGGGGGCGGTCTCCAGGAACACGTTGAACGGCACGTCGAGATGCACCGGGCCGGGCCGGCCGGCCAGCATGGTGCCGAAGGCGTGGCGCATCATGGACGCCAGCATGTCGGGCCGCGTCGCCTGGTAGCTGCGCTTCACGTAGGGCCGCATGGCGGAGACGAAATCGGCCTGATGGTGGTGCCCGAATTCCTGGAACGGCCCCTTGTTGAACTGCTGGGTCGGGATGTTGCCGGTGATGGCGAGCACCGCCGAGGAATCGAACATGGCGTTGGCGATCGCCATCTGGATGTTCACCGAGCCCGGCCCGCACGAGGTGAAGGTGGCGCCCGGGCGGCCGGTGAGCCGGAAATAGGCGTCCGCGGCGAAGCCGGCGATCTGCTCGTTGTGGACGCTGACGGTGGAGATGCGGTCCGACCGCGTCCGCGCCGCCTCCATCAGGCCGACGATGCCGTGGCCGCACAGGCCGAACAGATAGGGCACGCCCTCGGCGATCAGGTGCTCGACGATGACGTCGGCGCCGTTGGGTTCGGCGGTCTGGAGGTCAGCCTGCTGCAGGTCGGCCATGGGCGCGTTCCTCGGATTGATCTTGATTGGACGATGGGGCGAGCGCGGCCGCGCGCGCGGCCAGTGCATCGAGGGAGAAGAACACCTCGGCGCCGGCTGCCTCCAGCCGGTCGCGCTTGGAGCTCAAGGTCCCGGTCTCGCCGAAGGTGAGGGCGCCGGCATGGCCCATGGCGACGCCCTGCTTGCTCTCGCGGCCGGCGAGGAGGGCGAGCACGGGCTTTGTGAACCGGTGCCGGATCAGGGCCGCGGCGAATTCCTCCTCCTCGGTGCCGCCGACCTCTCCCACCAGCAGGATGCCGCGGGTGGCGGGGTCCGCCGCGAGCGGCGCGACGAGGTCGGCGAAGCGCACGCCCTTCACCACTTCGCCGCCGACGCCGATCCAGATGCTCTGCCCGAGGCCGCGCGCGGCGAGCCGGTATCCCACCTCGTAGGACAGCGTCCCGCTCTTGGTGAGCAGCGCCCAGTCGCCCGGATTGAGCGAGATGTCCGGCAGGAAGCCGAGCTTCACGATCCCCGGCCGGGCCATGCCGGGGGTCGAGGGCCCGATCCAGACCGTGCCGCTGGCGTCGGCCAGGGCCTTCAGCTTGAGGGCATCGTGTACCGGCACCCCCTCGGCGACGGTCACCACCACACCGATGCCGGCGGCGATGGCCTCGCTCGCGGCCGCAAGCACGTCCTCGGGCGGCACCATGACCACCGAGGCCTGCGCGCCGGTGGCCGCCGCCGCCTCGCCGCAGGTGGCGAAGACCGGCACCGGCGTCTCGGCGATGCCGCCGGCGCGGGCGGAGGTGCCGCCGACGATGTTGGTGCCATAAGCGCGCATGAGCGCGGCGTGGCGCCGGCCCATGCGGCCGGTGATGCCCTGGATGATCACCGGTGTGTTCCGGTCGATGGCGAAGAGCGCGGAGATCATGGGCGGGACACCGCGATGACGTGCTGGAGGGCCTGGTCGAGATCGGTATAGGCGGCAAGGTCCGGCCGGACGGCCGCGAGATGGGCGCGCGCGGCGGCCTCGCCGGAGCCGACGAGGCGGGCGACGACGGGAATGTCCGGCCGCGGGAACTGCGTCAGCGCCTGGGTGAGCAGCCGCGCGAACTCGGACAAGTCGGTGATCCCGGCGAAGATGTTGACGAACAGCACCTTGAGCCCCGGCTTGGCGGCGAGCCAGTCGAGCACCCGGATCAGGCGATCGGGGCGCCCGCGCATCTGCCCGGTGCGCAGGTCGCAGAAGTTCAGCGGCCGCCCGCCGCGCGCGGTCAGCTCGTCGATCAGCATCATCGAGAGGCCGGCCCCGGTGGTGACGAGGCCGATGGTGCCGTCCGGGTCGAGGTCGATGAAGTCGAATCCCTCGTTGAGCTTGCGCCACATGTCGGGATAGACCGCGGGCCGTGCCTCGACGAGGCGCCGGATCTCGGGCTGGCGGCCGATGGCGTTGGCATCCACCACCACCTTGGCATCGCCGGCGCAGGGGCGCCCGTCCTCGAGGAACAGCGGGTTGATCTCGGCGAGCAGCAGTTCGCGGGAGAAGAACAGGTCGGCGAGCGCGGGCCCCACCGCCCGCAAGCCCGCCGCGCTCTGCGCACCGAGCCGGGCGGCGAGACGCTCGATGGCGTCGCCGACCGCCTCCCGCTCGGCCGCGCAGACCTCGGTGAGCAGCGCGCCGCCGTCCCGCGCGGCCGCCTCCACATCCACGCCGCCTTGGTCGCTGAACGAGAGCCGCGCCGCGCCTTCCGCCGGGTCCACCATCAAGGACAGATAGGCCTCGCGCCCGCGCGCGGCCTGTTCCACGAGGCAGGCCTGCACCACGTGGCCCAGCAGGGCGCGACCGATCAGGTGCGCGAGCGCCCGATCGACCTCCTGCGGCGTTGCGCAGAAGACCACGCCGCCGGCCTTGCCCCGGCCGCCCGCCGGCACCTGGGCCTTCACGAGCCAGGGGCCCTCGCCCGGCAAGGGGGGGCGGGCGCCGCCGGTGACCACGACGCGTTCGGGAACGGGAATGCCGCTGGCCTCGAACAGGGCCTTGCCGTCGCATTCGATCAACAACATGTCCGGGTCCTCAATGATTGATGACGAGGAAGCGCTCTTCCGTCATGTCGCGGATGGCGTAGCGCGGCCCCTCGCGGCCCGAGCCGCTGTCCTTGACGCCGCCGTAGGGCGCCTGGTCTGAGCGCCAGGTCGAGGAGCCGTTCAGGATCACGCCGCCGACCCGCAGCGACCGGGCGAGCTGCATGCCGACGGCGAGCGAGCCGGTGAAGACGCCGGCCTGGAGCCCGTAGCGCCCGCGGTTCACCCAAGCGACCGGCTCGGCGAGATCGTCATAGGCGACGAGGTTCATCACCGGGCCGAACACTTCCTCGTCGAACGTCGGCCCGCCCGCCGCGCCGAGGCGCAGCACGGTGGGCTCGACCAGCGCGCCGCGCCGTCCGCCGCCGCACAGAATCTCCGCACCCGCCTTGGCCGCCGCCTCCACCCGCGCGGCAATGGCCTCGGCCGCCGACGCGGAGATCACCGGGCCGACATCGGTGTCCTCATCGAGGGGATCGCCGGCCTTCAGCCGCGCCACCTGAGCGCGCACCTGCGCCGCGAAGCGGTCGAACACGGGCCGCGCGATGCACACGTTCTGCACCGAGATGCAGCTCTGGCCGGCAAGGCGCATGGCGTTGGACGCGCAAAGGCCGGCGGCGGCATCGAGATCCGCGTCGTGATGCACGATGGTGAAGCCGTTGCCGCCGAGCTCCAGCACCACCGGCTTGAGCGGCACGGCGGCGCGGATGCGCGCGCCGACCGCGGTCGAGCCGGTGAAGGAGACCGCGTCGATGCCGGGCGCCTCCACCAGAAGGCGTCCGGCCGCGTCGCCATAGATCGTGTTCAGCCAGCCGTCCGGGAGATCGGCCTCGCGGAACGCCTCCATTAGCGCCGCCACGGTGGCGGACGCCTGGGGCGCGGGCTTGAGCACCACCGCGTTGCCGGCGGCCAGCGCCGGCCCCACCTTGTGGCAGACGAGGTTGAGCGGGGCGTTGTAGGGCGTGATCGCAGCCACCACGCCGAGCGGGAAGCGCAGCACCACGCCGAGCTTGCCGGCCCCGGTTTCGCTCGCATCCATGGGGATGTGGGCGCCCTCGATGCGCACCGCTTCCTCGGCGCACAAGTCCAGGGTCCCCGGGCAGCGCGCCACCTCGCGGCGGGCGTCGCGGATCGCCTTTCCGGTCTCCAGCGCCATGATCTGGGCGAGGGCCTCGCCGCGGGCCTCGATCGCGGCGGCGGCCCGCCGCAGCATGGCGGCGCGCGCGCGGGCCGGCGTGGCCGCAACCTGGGGCGCCGCAGCCCGCGCAGCCGCGACCGCGGCCGCCACTTCGCGCCCGCCCGCCTGCGTCACCTCGGCGACCGGGGTCTGGCGATAGGGGTCGATGGTCCGGAAGGTTTCCTCGCCATCGACCGCCGCGCCGCCGATCACGGCGCGCACGCGCCGCACCTCGTCGGCCGCAGTCCGCTGCGGCGCCGCGGCTTCGGTCATCGGCTCACTCCGCCGGCATGACGAAGCCCGCCGCCTCGGCAGGGCTGGGAACGCGCTGGCCGGGCGCGCAATAGTTCAGCAGGTCGTCGCCGAAGGCGGTGGCCTCCATGATCTTCTTGCCGATCAGATCGCGCAGGGTCTCCGAGGTGCCGCCGCCGAGCGAGCCGTAGCGCGCGCCGCGGTAGAAGCGCGAGACCGCGTATTCGTCGGTGAAGCCGACGCCGCCATGCAGCTGGACCGCCTCGCTGGTGACGCGGATCGACATCTCGTTGCAGGTGATCTTGGCGACCGCCGACAGGAAGGGGTCGGGGAACGGGTCGGCGCTCGCGCAGGCCCGGTAGAGCAGGGAGCGGCCGGCCTCGATCTCGCGGTACATGTCCGCGAGCTTCCAGCGCACGCCCTGGAAATCGCCCACCGCCTTGCCGAACACGGTGCGGTCGCGCACGTAGCGGCACGCCTCCTCGAACGCGCCTTCGGCGAGGCCGAGCGAGATGGAGGGGTTGAGGCAGCGTTGGGTGTTGAAGGCCGACAGCAGCTTCCTGAAGCCGTCCTCGCGGATGGCGAGGTTCTCGAGCGGCAGCTCGCAGTCGTTGAACTGCACCTCGTGGAGATTCTCGCCGCCCATGGTGTGGAAGGTGCCGGTGACCTCGAAGCCGGGCGTGCCGGGCTCCACCAGCACGCAGCCGATGCCCTCGCGGCCCGGCCGGCCGTCGATGCGGGTGAAGACCACGAACATGCCGGCCTCGGGCGCCCGGCTGATGAGCGTCTTCACGCCGTTGAGCACCACCCGGTCGCCGAGCACGCGCGCATTGGTCCGGTAATTGGCCACGTCGGTGCCCGCATGGGGCTCGGTCATGCAGATGGCGAGGATGCACTCGCCGGTCACCACCTTCGGCAGGATCCGGTCGCGGATCGATTTCGGCGCGTAGTGGGCGATGACCCGGGTCTGGACGCCCGCCTCGCCGAGCGCCGCCATGGCGGTGACGTAGCAGCCCTTGGCAATCTCCTCGAGCACCAGGGCGCTGTCGAACACGGACAGGCCGAGGCCGCCGAATTCCTGCGGCACCGACATGCCAAGCACACCGATGTCGGCCAGCTTGCGGATATTCTCCCACGGAAACGTGCCGTCCATGTACTTCTGAGCCGCGGGCTTGAACTCGGATTGGACCAGATCCCGCACGGTCGAGACCATCTGTCTTTGTTCGTCGCTGAGGTTCGAGTGCATCTGTGATCCTTGTGCGCTTGGGCGTTCCATTCAGTGCGTAGCTGGAGAAGCCAGCGCGCGCGGGCCGATCCGGCGCCGGCAGGCACCGCCCCGCGGATGCCCTCTGGCGGACAACATTTCCCCCGGCTGAATGACGACGGGCATGAGTAAAATGCTTCCCTCTGGCTCTTTGCCGCGCTCCCACATTTTCCATTGAGTGGGATATTTCGTTGTATATATAATAGTTTGGTGGCGATCGGCGGGGGCCACAAGTCATTTTTCGTCCCGATACCATGTGAGCTAAACTCATGAGCAGGCCGCATCGCCGTCTTTTGCCCCTGAACCAGCTTCGGGCGTTCGAGGCCGCCGCGCGCCACTGCAGCTTCACCAAGGCGGCCGAGGAGCTCGGTGTCACCCAGGGTGCCGTGAGCCGTCACATTCGCGCCTTGGAGCAGCGGCTCGGCTTCCCGCTCTTCAGCCGCACCGCGCAGGGGCTCCAGCTCAGCCACGGCAGCCGCCTGTTCGCCCAGTCGCTGGAGGATGCCTATGGGCGCATCGCCCGCGCGACCGACAACCTGATCGCAACCCACACCCATTCGGTGCTCACGGTGCGCGGCTACACCACCTTCTTCATCCGTTGGCTGATCCCGCGGCTACCGCAGTTCCAGCGGCAGCATCCGGAGATCGAGGTGCGCCTCGTCGCGGCGTCCGACCCGGTGGACTTCGACCGCGACGCCGTCGACGTGGGCATCCGCTACGGGCGCGGGCAATGGCATCATTGGAGCTGCGACCTCCTGTTCCTCGACGAGCTGTCGCCCATCTGCAGTCCGGACTATTTCGCCCAGCGCGACTGCACCTCGCCCCAGGCGCTGCTGCGGGGCGCGACCCTGCTGCACCACAATCTGCGTCCCTACGACTGGGCCGAATGGTGCCGCTGCGCGAACCTTTCGGAAGACCAGCGGGACAATCTGTATTTCGAGGACCTCAGCATCGTCTACGAATGCGCGCGGGCGAACCTCGGCATCGCCATCGGCCAGCGCTCCTATGTGGAGGACGATCTGAGGAGCGGCAGGCTGATCGAGCCGTTCGACACCGTGCTCCGGCGCGACCTCGGCTATTACCTCGTGATGCCTCAAGAGCGCGCGGACGCGCCCAAGATCCAGGTCTTCCGCGAATGGCTTTCCGAGGTCTCGCGCCGGCCTGCCGCCCCCCCGCCTCAGGTGGAGGCGTCCGCGTCCAGCGTGTAGAGATAGGCGGTGTCCAGCGGCTCCAGCGTGGAGAGGTCGATCCCTTCTTCCGCGAACACGTGCCGGGCGATGCGAAACATGTCGGTGCCGGTGGGAATGCCGCAATACTGGGCCACGTGCAGCAGCAACTCGCGCAATTGCGGCAGCGGGACCTTCGTGCGCACCAGCGCGTTGCGGAAATGGTGCTCGAATTCCTTCATCTGGCCCGAGGCCGCCAGCATGGCGAGATTGATCAGGCTGAGCTGCTGCTGCGGGATGATGTTGCGTGACCAGGTGCCGGCCCAATTGATGTTGGTGACGTACATCTGCCAGGCGCGGTCGAATTCGGTTGTGCTTCCCAGGTTGCGGTCGACCCATTCCGCACCCAGAACATCGCGACGGGTCTTCGTCCCGCGCTCCGACAGCAGCGACTTCATCTATTTCCTCCCGATGGCGCCGATTGCCGGCGCGATTTCTTGGCATCCCGAGATTCGCCCGGCATTTTGGGCCGGGCGACTTCGCGGGTGCAACGTCAAATCGGTGAGGCAGGCCGCCGCGCGGTGCGCGCGGCCACGCCGCCGGACGGGTTCAGTTCACGCCGGCGCCCGATATCTTGACCATCTCGGCCCAGCGGCCGGTTTCGGTCGAAACGAAGGCTGCGAATTCCGCGCGCGTGTTGCCGGCGGCCTGGGTGCCGAGCTCGAGGAAGCGTTCCTTGATGGCGGGTTCCGCGAGGATCTTGCGCACCTCGGCCGAGAGCTTGTCGAGGATCGGCTCCGGCACGCCCTTCGGCGCGAACAGGCCCTGCCAGGAGATGCCGACGAAGCCGGGGATCGTCTCCGCCACGGTGGGCACGTCGGGCAGGGTCGGCCAGCGCTGCGGGCTCGTCACGGCAAGGGCGCGGAGCTTGCCGGCCTTCACCTGCGCCAGCGCGGTCGGCATGTTGTCGAAGCTCAGCTGCACGTGTCCGGCCGTGAGGTCCACCGTCATCGGGCCGCTGCCCTTGTACGGCACATGGGTCATCGTGGTGCCGGTCATGGTCTTGAAGCGCTCGGCCAGGAGATGGACCGAGGTCCCGACCCCGGTCGATCCGTAGCTGTATTGGTTGGGGTGCGCGCGCAGCAGGGCGATCAGCTCGGCGACCGTGGTCGCCGGCACGCTGGGATTGACCACCAGCATGTTGGGTCCCATCGCCACCAGCGAGATCGGCTCGAAGTCGCGGATGTTGTCATAGCGCAGGTTCTTGTAGAGCGAGGCGTTGATGGCGTTTGAGCTCACCGTGCCCATGAGCAGGGTGTAGCCGTCCGCGGGGGCGCGGGCGGCCGCTTCGGCGCCGAGCGTGCCGCCGGCCCCGGCGACATTGTCCACGACGACCTGCTGGCCCCAGTCGCGAGTCATGGCCTGGCCGACGAGACGGGCGACCATGTCGGTCACGCCGCCGGGGGCCAGCGGGACGATCAGGCGGATGGGCTTGGTGGGGTAGGCCTCCTCCGCGCGCACGGGGGATCCGAGCAGGAATGCCGCCATTGCCAAGGCGGCAGCCGACATCGCGAACCAGGGGCGGGTCATGTTTCCTCCGTTTTCTTTTTGCGGGCGCTCGTGGTGGCCCTCGTCCGTCGCGGCCGGCCGCGGTGACGGCCACCCCACGCCATCCGGCAACTTTGCGCGCCTGCGCAAGCCGCTTCAAACGACCTTTGCGGCCGACGGGACATGACAAATTGTAATGGGCGCCGTGGCGATATGCGCCGCTGGCGCCGCGCCGGGCAGCGCATGGCAGGGCCGTCGCGCCGCGCCGCGCCGGTGCCGTGGCCCATCTTCTGGTCCACGAAACGGGCGGCAGCGCGCGCCCGCGCCGTTGCGGATCCCGCCATGCGGGATGTCCGCGCCGATCTTATGAAACCGCCTGCGGCTCCGGGGGCGCGCTGGCGCCTATCGGATCGAATCCGGCAGGAACATCACGACCTGCGGAAACAGGATCATGAGTCCCAGGAACACGAAAAGCAGGACGATGAAGGGCATGACGCCGGAGATGACTTCGGAGATCGGCCGCCTGGCGATGCCGGTGACCACATAGAGCACCATTCCGACCGGCGGCGTCACCAGGGCGATCTCCATGTTGATGACGAACAGGATGCCGAACCAGATCGGATCGATGCCCAGTGCCACCATCGCCGGATAGAGGATCGGCACGACGATGTAGATCACCGAGATGACTTCGAGAATGCAGCCGAGGATGACCAGCATGAGCATCACGGCGAGGATGAACATGGTGGCTGACAGATCGAAGCCGTTGATGAGCGACATCAGGCTCTGGCTGACCTGAAGCGTGGTGACGGCGTGGCCGAGGATCACCGAGCACGAGACCAGGAACAAGATCATGCAGGAGGTGGTCATGCTGTCCATGAAGACGGAAAACAGGTCCCGCAGCTTCAGGGTGCGGTAGATCAGCAGGGTCAGCACCAAAGAATACAGCACGCCGACGCCCGCCGCCTCGGTCGCGGTGAAGACCCCGAAATAGATTCCGCCGATGATGACGACCGGCAGAATCAGGGCGCCGCTCGCATACCGGGTCTGCGCCCATCGCTGCGCCCATGAGGCCTTCGGCAGCGGCACGAACGTGGAATCCGTCACCGCCCTCACGATCACGTACGCGACCAGCATCACCGTCAGCACGATGCCGGGAACGAGGCCCGCGGTGAACAGCTTGCCGACCGACTGGTCGGTGATCGCGCCGTACAGCAGCAGCGGGATCGAGGGTGGAATGAGGATACCCAGCGTGCCGGACGCGGCGATGAGCCCGAACGTCAGGCGGCGGTCATAGCCGCGATCGAGCATCGGCTTCATGGCCACCATGGCCATGCTGGCGGCATTGGCGATCGAGCTGCCGGTGATGCTGGCGCCGATGGCGCTGGTCAGCACCGTCGACACGCCCAGGCCCCCGGGTAGGTGCCCGACCCAGCGTGTGACCGCCTCGAACAGGATCTCGGTCACGCCTGCGCGGCGCAGGATCTCGCTCATCAGCACGAACAGCGGGATGGCGGTGATCAAGAAGGAGTTGTTCGCCGCATAGAGGGTCGGCCCGAGCATGGACAGAGCGTGCGGCCCGTCCAGGATCACGGCCACACCGAGCCCGATGATGCCGAGACCGATGCCGATGGGAATGCCCGTGGCGAGCACGAGCAGCAGGACTGTGATCAGCGCGAGGACCATGACCTGCTCCCGTCAGACCGGCAGGACGGGATCGGAGCTGAAGGTCGCGGCCTCGCGGCGGACAAGACCCAGCCGGACGAGGGCTCGCGCGAGGAATTCGAGCGTCAGCACGAGAAACGACACCGGAATGATCGATTGCGGGATCCAGAGCGGGATCCGCAGCTCCCCCACGCTGACGGCGCCGAGGATGTTGGACAGTTCGACGAAGCTCACCCCGGAATGGACGACCAGCGCGCAGAAGACGGCCGCCACCAGATCGGTGGCTGCGCCCAGGCCGTCGCGCACGCGCTTGCTGAGGCGCGCGGTGATCAGGTCCACTTCAAGATGCCCGTTCAGCCGCAGCACGTGTCCGGCGCCGAGAAAGGCGATCGCGATCACGCCGTAGATGGAGAATTCGTTGCTCCAGATGGTGGCGTGGCCCAACAGGTCGCGCGAGATCACTTCCCACGTCACCGAAACGAACACGCAGGCGAGCCCGCCGATCGCCAGCAAGGCCGCGGCCAGGGAAATCCAGCCGATCGCCCGGTCCAACAGGTTCAACATCGCCATCCCTCCCGCGCGGCGCCGGGGGCACGGCAGGAACCCTGCCGCGCCCTGCCGCTCACAGACCCTTCACCCATTTGACGAGGGCCATGTCCTCGGCATCCGCACGCTTGCCCCAGCTGGCATAGACCGGCTCGAGGATGACCGCCCACTTCTGCTTCTGCTCGGGGGTCAGGATCGTCACATTGCCCTTGGTGCGCAGGAACTCGGTGCTCTTCTTGTCGCGCGCGATGGATTCATCGACGCTCCAGAGGAAGGCCTCCTTTCCGGCTTCGAGCAGCGCCTTCTGGTTCTTTTCCGAAAGCGAGTTGAACTTGGCGAGATTCATGTTCATGGCGAACACGCCGAACGCCACCTGCGCCACGGTGGTCTCCTTGCCGGCCTCCCAGAGCTTGCGGGAATCGATCGAGGACACGCCGGTGATGGCGCCGTCGATGGTGCCGCTCTGGATCGCCAGATACATCTCGCCGGGATCCATGGTCACCGGCGAGGCGCCCAGAAGCCGCAGGGACTCGGAGGCCAGCGCGCCGTAGCTGCGGATCTTCGTGCCCTTGAAGTCCTCGGCCTGCACCAAAGCGCGGTCGCGCATGGAGAAGTCGAACAGCGACCCGAAGAACATGACGCCGAGCGGCTTCATGCGGCGCTTGGCCATTTTCCTGGTGTAGGCTTCGAACAGCTGGCCACCCGGCGCCCAGGCCTTCGCCGCGTGTCGCGCGTCGCGGAACAGGAACGGCAGGTCGTTGAGTTCGGAGATGGCGTCGGCGGTCCAAACGTTGGTGAGATTGTCGCCGATGTCGAGCGCCCCGGACGCCACGGCGGTGGGAATGTCGTGGGCCTTGTAGAGCTGGCCGGAAGGATAGACCTCGACCTTCACCTGGCCGCCGGTCTTCTCGGCGACGAGCTTCGCAAACAGCTTCTGACCATCGGTCATGTGGTGGGATGCGGGCAATGTGCCGGCATACCGCAACGTGACCTCCTGCGCAGAGGCCGACGACACGGCCATCGCCGCAACGGCAACAGCCGCAACCACGTTCATCGCGTGCCTAAAGTCCATGACGGGGATCCTCCGCAGGGTTTGGATACCGACGGCAATCAAATGCGTCACCGCGCGGGGCGTCAAGGACGGAATGGGGCAGGCAGGCTTACTTTGGCGCGATTTGCAGCCTTCTTGCGCAGACGTCCAAAATATCTGCAGCGGATGGCGTCCGCTTAGTCAGACCGGCACCATATGGCGCCGGATCAATTGTGCATCGGGAGCGACGCCGAGACCCGGCGTGGTGGGCACCCGCGCCGCGCCGGCCGCCGGCAGCGGCTCGTGGACGACGTCGGCGGCAAGATATCGGTGGGTCAGGCTGACGCCCCAGCTGGCATCATGGGCCAGCGCCGCCAGGTGCAGGCTCGCGGCGGAACCGATGCTGGTCTCGGCGATCTTGCTGGCCACCACCGGGACCAGACGGTATCGGCGCATCAGGTCGATGGCGGCGACCAAGCGCCCCAAGGGGCCGAACTTCAGGGCCTTGAGGCCGGCGCCGCCGATCGCCCCGCTCTGCGCGTAGGCCTCCAGATCGCCCAGCGCGTGCAGCCCCTCGTCGAGGCAGAGCGGCGTGCGGGACGACTGGGCCAGCGTGCGAAAGCCGGCGTGGTCCGCGTCGCCGACGGGCTGCTCGAGATAAGCGAGGCCCACGTCCGTCGCGGCGGCAAGATAGGCGGCGGCCTGGGCGACGCTCCAGCCCATGTTGGCGTCGGCCGCCAGATGCGCCTGCGGCCCGATCGCGTCGCGGACCGCCTGTGTGAGGCGCATGTCGGCGGCGATGTCGGCGCGTCCCACCTTGATCTTGAAGTGAGTGAAGCCCTCGGCCTTGGCGCGCGCCACCTCCCCGATCGGATCGGAACTGCCGATCATGGCGATCAGCGGGACGCGATCTTGGCGGCGGGGACCCAGGAGTTCATGGAAGGGAACGCCCCTGCGGCGTGCCGCGAGGTCGCCGAGGGCGATGGCGACGGCGGCCTTGGCCCCGGTATTGCCGCGGATGGCCTGATCGAGGCGCTGCTCCAGGGCCGGCAGGCCGTCGCAGTCCTGGTCGAGCAGCGCCGGCGCGATGCGCTGGCGCACCGCGGCGGTCATGCCGGCGAGCAGCTCACCGTTCATGGTGGGGGCGCTGGCGCTCTCGCCCCAGCCGCAATTGCCCTCGGAATCGCCGACGCTCACGATCAGATTGTGCGCGGCGGCGATGGTCTCGCTCGCCAGCGTCATCGGCGCCCGCAGCGGAATGGCGACGGGGAAGGTGTCGATGCGGACGATGGTCGCCATTGCCTCTCCGTTGCCGCTGCAGCTTGCATTTCCGGCCAGTTCGTTACAGACAGTAACCAATAGCGGTCTGGTTTGAAACAGGTGGCCCTTGGACAATCACACGGATGCACTGATCGGCATCGGCAGGCTGGCGCGCGAAGCCAGCTTCGCCGACGGGCCGGAAGCGGCGCTCTGGGTCGTGACCCGCGCTTTGCCGTCCTTCTTCCTCGAGCGCAACGACGGCGCCCAGCCGGCGACCGCCTGCACGGCGTTCATCCTGACGCCCGACCGGCGGTTTCACCTCATCACGGCGCCGGTCAATTTCGCCAGCGACCAGCATCACGAGAAGGTGGCCCTCGAGCTGGGGCATCCCGGCCATGTGGCGGCGACGCAGCAGCCGCTGATTCTCGCCAATACCGGCCACCACACCAGCTTCGTGAAGATTTTGCAGACTTTCCGCGCCGGCTCGGCGATGTTCGCGCCGCTGATGTGGGGCAATGCCTATCTCGGCTGCATGATCTGCGCGAGCGCGGCCCAGAACACCTTCCGCGAACGCGATCTCATCGTGCACCAGGCGTATGCGTCGCTGGCCTCGACCCTGTGGCTGGCCCATGGCGGGCCGGCCTGGCTCGCGGCGCTCGACCTCGACATGCTGCCGGAGCGCAGCGCGCCGAGCTGAGCTCATAGCGGCGCCAGCTGCTCCCAGGGGCTTTGCTGCTGGAGGGCCTGCGCCAGGGCGATCAGGTCCTCCTCGCCGCCGGCCGGCGCGACGAGCTGGATGCCGATCGGCAATCCGTCCGCCGAGGGGCGCGCGGGAACGCTGATCGCGGCGAACCCGGCCAGGTTGACAAAAGTGGTGAAGACCGCCGAGGCCCGCGCGGAGGCACTCTGCCCGTCGATGGTCGCGGGAAAGGGCTCTTCCCGCGGCCAGGGCAGCGCCGCCGCGGTCGGCGTCAGGAGCATGTCGAGCCCCTCGAACAGCGCCTCCAGACGGCGGCGCAGCGCCGCCACCGCGTCGAGCGCATCCACATAGTCGGCGGCCCCCAGCGCCGCGCCGGTCTGCGCCAAAGCGGCGATCGGCGCGGTGACGCGCTGCTGCCAGTCGGAAAACCGCCGCACCGTCCGCGCCACGCCGGCCGCGGCCAGGGTGCTGAACAGGGCGTTGACCGCGTCGGGATCGTAGGGTGCCGGGATCGTGCGCACGCTGTGGCCGAGGCGCTCCAGGTGGCCGATGGCCTGCGCGTAGCTGCGGCGGACCTGTCCATCGAGCGGCCAGCCGGGCAGGTCGCTAAAGGCGCCGATCAGCCGTGACCGGCCGGCCGCGTGAGCCGTCCGGCCGGGGCGGGCGATGCAATCCATGACCGAGCGCAGGTCCTCGGCGCTGCGCGCGATGACGCCGATGGTCTGCAGATCGCCGGTGAGGGCGGGAAAGCCGGCGCCCCGCGGGATCCGCCCGATGGAGGCCTTGAGGCCGACGCACCCCGCATGGCTCGCCGGCCGCCGGGTCGAGCCGCCGGCATCGGTCGCGAGCGCGATCGGCGCGATGCCGGCGGCGACCGCAGCTACGGCGCCGCCGCTGGAGCCGCCGGGCGACAGGCGCGGGTCCCAGGGATTGGCGGTCGAGCCGAACAGCGCGTTGGAGGTGAAGCCGGCCAGCGACAGCTCGGGCGTATTGGTCTTGCCGAGGATGATCGCGCCCGCCGCCCGCAGGCGTGCGACCGGCAGATCGTCTTCCGGCGCCACGAAATCCGCGTAGAGCCGGCTGCCCCAGGTGGCGCGCAGCCCGCGCACGAACAGATTGTCCTTGATCGTGACCGGCACGCCGTCGAGGTCCGACAAAGGCGCCCCGCGCCGCCAGCGCGCGCGCGACTGCGCGGCCGCGGCCCGCGCGCCTGCGGCGTCCGGCGTGACGACCGCCACGAGCGCGCCGTTCACCGCGTCGAGCCGGCCGAGGCAGCTCTCCAGCGCCGCGACCGGGTCGGTCTCGCCTGCGGCATAAGCCGCCGCCAGCTCGGCGGCCGTGAGGCGCCAGGGAGCGCCGGTCGGGCTCATTGATCGAGGATCGCCACCGCACGGATCGGGCTGCCGGTGCCGCCGCGGATCTTCAGCGGAAAGCCGATGAACCGGAACCGCCCCTTGCCGATCAGGGCCTCCATGTTCACGAGCCCCTCCACATGGGTGAAGCCCATGTCGCGGCAGACCATGTGGACCTCGAAATTGTTCTTGCCCGGCCGGCCGGGGCTGACCGCCTCGACGCCGAACATGGCGATCTTCTTCGCCCCCAGCCACTCGGCGGATTCCTTGGTCAGGCCGGGGAAGTCGGTGAGATAGCCGGGCGTGTCGTAGCAGCGGTTGTAGAAGTTCATGTGCAGCAGGACCATGTCCCGCGGCCCGATGGTCACGCCGGCCGCCTTCTCCGCAGCCTCAAGATCGGCGATCGAGATGTCCGACTTGAGCTCCTTGTGCGACAGGTCGAGGCAGACCGCTTCGAGATAGAAGTCCTCCAGCGGCAGCTCGTGGATCGCCTTGGCGCCGGGCGCGGCGTTGAAGTGCACCGGCGCGTCCACATGCGTGCCGGCATGGTCGCCGATCGCCAGGGACAAGGTGGCCGAGGAGAATTTCACGCCCTCCGCCTCGCGGATCTCGTCATGGGTGCTGTAGGGCGTGATGACGATGGACGGATGGTTCAGGAGCCGCGGCATCTTGTGGTAGATTTCGCGGCTGAGATCGACGAATTGCATGCGGCCACCCATTTGGTTGCTGGCGACAATTAAATGGGAAAACCGCCGGCCGTGCAAGGCCGCGCAACGCCGTCCAAGGCCGGGCGAGGTCGAGGCCGCGCGCCTTCAGGCCGCGAACAGGAATTCGGCCAAGGCAAAGATTTCCGCGGCGCGCGTGTAGCCGGTCTGCGATACGTGGACCTCGGGCGCCACCTGATGGACGCGGCCATAGGTCTCCATGAGGCCGGCCCGCACCCCGTCCACATAGGCGCGCGCCTGGGGCATGGGTCCGGCCAGCGTCACCCGCTGGGGCGGCATGACGCTGCTGGCCGGCGCCAATTGAAGCCCGAGCGCCATGCCCGCATCGTGGAACAGGCTGGCCCAGGCGGGATCGCCCTCGTTGGCGCGCCGCACGGCATTCACGATGGCGGTCATCTCGCGGCTGACATCGTCGCCGTCCGTGGGCGGCATTGCGTGTTCCACCGAAAGCTGGCGCAGCAGCGCATGGCCCGATGCGAGCGTGGTCAGGCAGCCGATCGCGCCGCAGCCGCACCGCCTGCTGGAGCCAGGCACGGGGGTATGGCCGAGCAGACGCTCATCCTGCGTGCTGCGATAGGGCCGGCCATCGATCATCACGCTGGCGCCGAGGCCGAGGGCGATGTGGACGAGCATCTCCACGGCCGGTTGGCCGGGGGCGGAGTCCTTGCGGTGGTAGGCTTCCGCGCTGTTGATCGCATTGCCGATGGTCTCGATGCGCACCGGAATGCCGAGGGCTTGTTCCAGCGCCGGGCCGACGGACAATGCGGTCAGGGATTTGATGGAGGAGACGAGGACCGTGCCACGGCCGTGATCGACCGCCCCCGCCGTCACCACGCCCATGCCCAGCACCCGCTCGCGCGGCAGGCGGGCGGCGCGCAGGATCTTGCGCGACTGGTCGGCGATGTAGCCGACCACCGCCTCGCCGTCGAGATTGAGGACCTCCGCCAGCGGTTCGGTCCGGATCGCCTCGCCGGCGAGATTGACGAGGCTGAGGGTCTGTTCCGAGATGGCGAGGCAGGCGGACAGCACGTAGGCGCCGCCGGGATTGAGCTCGAGGCCGATATGGCGCCGTCCCGGCCGCGAGACAACGATCTCGCCCACCTCCCGGATCAGCCCCTGGTCGATCAGGTCGCGGCTGATGCGCGAGACGGCCGCCTCGGTGAGGTTGATGCGTTTGGCGATCTCCGAGCGGGAGATTCCCGATTGCCGCGCCACCTCGCGGACGATGTGGGTCCGGTTGTTGGAACGGAGAATCTGAACTCCGACCGGTTCCGGCCGCGGATTGATCATCAAGGCCTCGATGTTGGATTCGGCCGCAAGGCTACCGCGGCAGCCGCCGCGCGCAACTCATTCCCGTGCGCGCGGGTGATCGACGGCCTGCCGCCGGCGACATTCCGGCGGCGCAACGTCGCGCGGCGCCCGCAGGTCGTTTGGCCCCCGCGGCAAGCGGCAAGCGGCAAGCAGTTGATGGAGACGCGGGCTTCGGTCGATCAGATTCACTGGCCCAAGATGCGCTCCACACAGTCCGCAAACGCGCGCGCCTTGGCGCTGGCGAGACGTCCTGTCGGGAACACGGCCCACAGATCGACCGGCGGAAGCTCCCAGTCTTCCAGCACGCGCCGCACTGCGCCGGTCTCCAGCTCGGGTGCGAACATCCAGTCGGAATTGACCGTCAGCCCCATGTCGGCGAGCACGGCGGCGCGGATGCCCTCCGCCGCGCTCAGGCGCACGCGTCCCCGCACCGCGACCGAGGCCTCCGTGCCGTTCCGGCGAAAGGTCCAGCTGGCGCCGAGCTGGCTGTAGACGATCGCCTCGTGGATCGCGAGATCGGCCGGAGCCAGGGGCGTGCCCGCACGGGCGAGATAAGCGGGCGTGGCGAGCACCGAGCGCCGCCCGCGGGCGATGCGCCGGGCGATGGCGGCGGAATCGGTGAGCTCGCCCATCCGCAGGGCCAGACCGATGCCCTCGGAGACGAGATCAATGACCCGGTCATCGAGCAGCACGTCGATTTCGATGTCGGGATGACGGGCGAGGAATTGCGGCAAGCGCGGAACGATGAGCAGGCGCGCGAAGGTGGTCGCCGCCGAGACGCGCAGGCGTCCCGACAGGCCCGCGCCGGCGCCCCGCGCTTCCAGTTCGGCGGCCCACGGCCGGATCGGACAGCGCAGCCCATGCCGGGTTCTGGCGCGACGGCGATGATCAAGAGCGCAGTGTCCTCGTCCGCCAGCCGGATCCGCCGCGGGTTGGCGCACGTGACCGGCCAGAGCAGGCCGACATTGCGAACAAAACAAGAATCTGCAAGGCTGGTCGCCAATCTTAGCCATGGGATTGGGACCGGTGGGGGCAGCGACGGCGTATCTGGACGATCTCAATCCCGAGCAGCGGCGTGCGGTCGAACATGGCGTGGCGGAGGGCGCGGTGCCGGCCGCCTCGCCGCTTCTCATCATTGCCGGCGCCGGGTCGGGCAAGACCAACACCCTGGCCCATCGGGTGGCCCATCTGATCGTGGCCGGCGCCGATCCGAACCGCATTCTGCTCATGACATTCTCCCGGCGTGCCGCCGCCGAGATGACAAAGCGCGTGGAGCGCATCTGCAACAAGGTGCTGGCGGGACGGGGCAGAGTCCTGACGGAGGCCCTGACCTGGGCGGGCACGTTCCACGGCATCGGCGCCCGGCTGTTGCGGGACTATGCGGAGCAGATGGGGATCGACCCCGCCTTCACGATCCATGATCGGGAGGATGCCGCCGATCTCATGAACCTCATTCGGCACGAGCTCGGATTTTCCAAGACCCAGTCCCGCTTTCCCTCCAAGGGCACCTGTCTGGCCATCTATTCCCGCGTGGTCAATTCCACCCAGCCGCTGGCGGAGGTTCTGGCCCGCGCCTTCCCGTGGTGCGCCGGCTGGCATGACGAGCTGAAGCAGCTCTTTCGCGCCTATGTCGAGGCCAAGCAGGCGCAGAACGTGCTCGATTACGACGATCTTCTGCTCTATTGGGCGCAGCTCGTCACCGAGCCGGCGATCGCACGGGACATGGGCGCACGCTTCGACCATGTGATGGTGGACGAGTATCAGGACACGAACAGCCTGCAAGCCTGCGTCCTGCTCGGCCTCAAGCCCGATGGCCGCGGGCTCACGGTGGTGGGCGACGACGCCCAGTCCATCTATGCCTTCCGCGCGGCGACGGTGCGCAACATCCTGGACTTTCCCGGCCATTTCCACCCGCCCGCGCAGGTGGTCACGCTGGAGCGGAACTATCGCTCCACCCAGCCGATCCTCGCGGCCGCCAACGCCGTCATCGGCCTTGCCAGCGAGCGCTTCACCAAGAACCTCTGGACCGATCGCGCCTCCGCCGAGAAGCCGGAACTGGTGAGCGTGCGCGACGAGATGGAGCAGGCCCGCTTCATCGCCGACCGCGTGCTGGACAACAGGGAAGGGGGCACGGCCCTGAAGCAGCAGGCGGTGCTGTTCCGCACCTCCAGCCATGCCGGGCCGCTGGAGGTGGAACTCACCCGCCGAAACATTCCGTTCGTGAAGTTCGGCGGGCTGAAGTTCCTCGATGCGGCCCATGTGAAGGACCTGCTGGCGGTCCTGCGCTTTGCCCAGAACGGACGCGACCGCATCGCGGGCTTCCGCCTCCTGCAACTGCTGCCCGGTCTCGGCCCGGCCTCGGCCCAGAAGATCCTCGATCGGGTCGCCGACCAGCCGGACCCCATTGCTGCCCTGTCGGAGGTGCAGGCCCCGGCGAAGGCGGGCGATGCCTGGAGCCAGCTGGTCGCGACGCTTCAGGGGATTTCCAAGGCGGCCTGGCCCGCGCAGATCGAGCTGGCGCGGCTCTGGTACGAGCCGCATCTCGAGCGCATCCACGAGGATGCCAGCATGCGCGCGGCGGATCTGACCCAACTGGAGCAGATCGCGGCCGGATACGGCTCACGCGAGCGGTTCCTGACCGAGCTGACGCTCGATCCGCCCGATGCCACCAGCGACCAGGCGGGCGTGCCGCTGCTGGACGAGGACTATCTCATCCTCTCCACAATCCATTCGGCCAAGGGCCAGGAGTGGAAGTCCGTCTTCGTCATGAACGTGGTCGATGGCTGCATTCCCTCCGACCTCGGCGCGGGCCAGACCGACGAGCTGGAGGAGGAGCGACGGCTGCTCTATGTGGCCATGACGCGGGCGCGGGATGCCCTGCATCTCGTCACGCCGCAGCGTTTCTTCGTCCACGGCCAGCATGCCAAAGGCGATCGGCACGTCTATGCCGCGCGCACGCGCTTCATTCCGAAATCCGTTCTTGCGCACTTCCAGCCTGTGTCTTGGCCGAAGGCCGGTGCCCAAGAGGCCGGAAACGGCGCGGTCCGGCACGTCAAGATCGACGTGGGTGCCCGTCTGCGAAGCATGTGGCAGTAGCGGTGTCAGACCCTCCGCATGCCCGCGCCGCAGGCCACGGCGCATCCAGGGGCGCTTTACTGGCGGGTGCCGCGGCCGTGCGGAGGCGTTGGCATCAGGAAGGCGACGATATGATGCCGGTCGCATCCGGGGGGAATTCGCGCTTGCCGCGCCCTGATGAGCCGCCGATCCTGGTTGCGCCCCATCGTCCGCCCGCCCTGCACCATCCGCTCGACGCGCATGGACAGCCGCTGGGAGCCAAGTCCGCAGGTCTTTAGGGCGGGGGCGGCAAGCTTATAGGGCTTTTCCACCGGCTTGGCGTTGCGAAGGGCAAGGTCGGTAAGCGGCATCTGGGGGTATCGCTCTTGGGGGTGGCGATGCGATACCCCCAAAAATCCCCCCAATGTTTCCGGATGCGACGGGACCAAGGCCGACGAGACCGGACGCCTCAATGGCAAAAACCTTTGATTTTCAACGCCTATCGGACCGGTTGGACGTGTCTGGATGGTGAAATGGTGCCGCGGAAGGGATTCGAACCCCCGACCCACGCATTACGAATGGCTTCCACCCTATTTTGCTGTAATTTGTGCCGATATGGCTAACGATGATTATACGTGAAATACCAATGGAATAGCCGTTGATCGGAAGTGACACGCATTTTTCGCGTTTGCTCGAATTTGCCTCCTGGTGCTTACATGGCGCTCTAGGAGCGCCCTATGTCAGCAAAAATCACCAAGCGGATGGTGGATGCCGCGCAGCCCTCCGGTGCCCAGTTCTTCATATGGGATTCGGAGGTGAAAGGCTTCGCCTTGCGCGTCACCCCCGCCGGGGTGAAGTCCTATATCCTCCAGTATCGCACGCCCGAGGGCCGATCCCGGCGGCTGACCATCGGCAAGCACGGCTCGCCCTGGACCGTGGATGAAGCGCGGGAGAAGGCGCGGGAGGCGCTGCGCAGCCTGGCGCTCCACGGCATCGATCCCCTGGCGGTGAAGGCAGCGGCCCGCTCGGCGGCGACTGTGGCCGACCTCGTGGACCTCTACCTGAAGGAAGGACCGGCCGAGCGGCCGAACAAGAAGAAGCGGAGCTGGGACACCGACGCGGCCATCGCCCGTTCCCATATCAAGCCGCTCCTGGGCACCACGCCCGTGAAGAGCCTGGCGCGGGCGGACATCGCCAAGTTTCAGTTCGATGTGGCCGAGGGCAAGACGGCGCGCACCAGCAAGACGAAGCCGCGGGGTGCCGCGCGCGTCACCGGCGGCAAGGGCATCGCCGCGCGCGCGACCGCAACCTTGCGGGCCATGCTCTCCTTCGCGGCCGAGCGCGGCATCATCCCTGCGAACCCGGCGGCGGGCGTGAAGCTCTTCAAGCAGGAGAAGGTGGAGCGCTTCCTGTCGGAGAAGGAAGTGGCGACGCTCGCCGCGACCATCACAGAAATGGAAGAGCGCTTCGAGCTGCACCCGTCCTTCGCCGCGTGCATCCGCCTCCTCATGCTCACCGGCTGCCGGCGCGGGGAGATCGAGGGCCTTCAGTGGGAGTGGATCGACTTCGAGCGCGGGATGATCCGCTTCCCGGACAGCAAGACCGGCGCGAAGGTCACGCCCCTGCCGGAGCCGGCGGCGGATATCTTGAAGGCCATCAAGCGCAGGAAGGGCGTGCCCTACGTCTTCCCGGCAACGCGGGGAGGGGAGGGGCACATTGCTGGCCTGTCCAAGGCCTGGGGCGACGTGCGGGAGAAGGCCGGCATGCCCGAGTTGCGGCTGCACGACCTGCGCCACTCCTTCGCCAGCTTCGCGGTGGCGGACGGTGCAGCGCTCTATCTGGTGGGGAAGGTGCTAGGCCACAAGCAGGCGAGCACGACGGAAATCTATGCGCACCTGCGGGATGATCCGCTCAAGGCGGTGGCCGACGCGACGGCGAAGAAGATCGCAGAGGCGATGAAAAAGGCTGTTAGATAAAGCGCACGCTTGGATTTGCAGTCCGTGCCTTCTCTTCCTCGGCGATAGCTTCATCGATCGCGCGAAGGGCCTGTTGGCATTCGATTATGCTCTTGATCCTCTCGTCCTTATCGCCAATCGCCACGGCACTAGTGCGCCTTGTTTCGAGCACATATTCGCGAAGCTCTTTGAGTGCGGCGATCTGTTTATCAGCCTCCGGCATGGCTCTATCTCCTATGCTTAGGACCGTTACGTAACGATTTCACTTCCGCATAAGGCCCTTCCTGATCGTCCTTGCGTGGCTTGAGGCCAAGACCTTTGCGAATGACATCTATGTCGTTCCATCGCTCATTGAAAAGATTATCTGCGCCTTTGCCCAGCCTGGCATAGTATGCGAGGCGCCATCTGTTCACAGCTTCTCGCAAGCCGCACAGATCGATGAGCGGTTCCGGCGCCACCGCCCATTCGTGCCGATCCATCCCGAGGAACTCTTCGCTATCCGCTTCAAGCGGATCATCCACGCCTGTGAAGCTCGACCGGGGCTCGGGGATCGTGGAAGACGATGCGCGGGCCTTCAGGCGCTCGCGGTGCCGCTTCTGACGTTCAGCGTTCGATAAGGCCATGATGCCACCCGTTACGTAACAAGTGGAGCGTGGGCTTGTTACGTAACGGATGTCAAGAGGCCTTCCGCAGATGTGCGCCCGGCCCCTTCCAAATGCCTCCCAGAGGGGCATT
Organism: Xanthobacter luteus; assembly: GCF_040049235.1. NCBI lineage: Bacteria > Pseudomonadati > Pseudomonadota > Alphaproteobacteria > Hyphomicrobiales > Xanthobacteraceae > Xanthobacter > Xanthobacter luteus. The sequence continues at coordinate 1,318,752 of NZ_JBDZDO010000001.1, read as the reverse complement.
TACTCGCGCCCGGGCGCAGGGGGAGTATTTCCCGAGATGGCTCAAAACTGAGCCATGTATTTTCTGGCGCCCGCGCGCTGGGGAGCGTAAGTCTTCGGCGGGGCATCGTGTTTTCCAATGTACTAATCGGGCTTGGCGCCCGCTTTGGTTCCCTGAAGCAGAAAAGCCTTTAGGTCGGCTATTTCCTGCGCTGTAGCTCTGATCGAATCGTTTACAGCATATAACAAATTGTTTGTCTGCTCCTGAACCTCATTTTGCTTGTCGATCGAGCGCTTTAGGTCGATCAGCGCAGCTTCGATATCTTCCATCTCATGTTTCCTTCTTCAACCTCACCCCCGGCCCCTCGCCGTTCTGATCGACGAAGATCACGCCCGCGGCTTCGAGCGCAGCGCGGATAGCGGCGACCGTTTCCGGCGCTCCACTGGAGTGCCCATTCTCAAAGCGAGTAATTGTCATGGCGGAGATGCCCGCAAGCTTCGCCAAGTCCCGCACTCCGATCTGAAGTGCGGCGCGGGCCATCCTACATTGCGCAGGCGTGATGCCTGTTGACACGGTAAACACCCTTATGCATGTTCACAGGGTAAACACCCTACTGTAGTCACCGGAGCAATACAATGCCAGCGAAGTCCGCTGCGTCAAACGTCACCCCTAGGTCTGTCGATCCTCAGGCGTTCGATGCCAAATCGGCGATCGAGGCCTTCGATGCGTTGAGCGAGATGGAAAACCCGCTCATGACCATCTTCGATCTCGCTAACGCGCTGGAGATTATGGCTCCAGAACTTGGAGAAGACGAAAGCTGCTCCGTCTACCGCATTGCGAGCATCATCAAGAGTCAATGTCGCGAGGTCAAAGAATTCAGGGGCGAAGCTTGGCACAAGCTGCACAAGTTCAAGTTTCCGAAGGCACAATCACGCTGAGGAAGGAAGGCATCGATGTCACTAAAATATCTGGAAGGTGACGTGGCAGGATGGTTTCCGCTCAACGTAATGCGTGAACGCAGTCGTTCATGGAACTGGGTAGGGTTGATCATTGACGTTGATCCTGACGACCTAGAGACCTGCGCCAGGCCGTGCAAGTGTCAGCACAGATATCTGCGGGTTCCCGGAAAATACAGGAACCAAGATGCGGCCTGGGAAGCGTTGCTGGATATGCTGGAAACCCGGCACTAGCTTGCCCCGCGTCGGCGGCCGGACCGCTCATAACGGTCTGGTTGCCGTTTCACTCGCGCGGGGGAGGTGCCGACTTTTCGAGATGGCTCAGAATTGAGCCATCCGCTTCGCTAGCGCGAGCAGGGCGACTTTCGCCGTGTCTCTGAAAGGCTTGCGCTGGTTGATCTTTGAGGCGCCGCCCTGTGGAAAACAAGGCCGCGCAAAGTCACGTGCGGCAACCTCCTTGCTTATTCACGTGAACTAGGTCAGGCTCCCGGCAGGCTTATTCGTATGAATGAGGTTGGTAATGGACATCCTGAAGATCGAGGGGCCGCCGGGATTCGACACGCCCGCCTTCGCCTTGTCGCAGGTCGCGGCGGCGACTGGCGTTCCCGTGAACACCATCCGGACGTGGTACGGACGCGGGCATTTCACCATCGGCATGACGGACAAGGAGAACCCCGGCGAGGGGCTCGCCCGACTTGTGTCTGGGCGCACCGCCATCGGCATCGGCATCACCGGCGCGCTCGCGCGAATGGGGGTCACTCCCGGCCGCGCGGCCTATGCCGCGTACACGTTCGCCCACACCGGCGATCAGGACAAGAATGCACCGGAGTTTTGGCGCCTTCCCGGCAGGTTGTGGGGCGGCAGCGTCATGACGGTGCTTGCCCTTCCCGCCATCGCCGATGACCTCCCCGAGGTGCGACGTGTGGGGCCGACCGACACATTTGCAGCCCATTTCGCATGGGCGCTCCCCGGTGGCGACCACTTCAATCAGGGCGCCGTCTACCTCTACTTGAACGAACTCGTCGACGCCGTGCGCGTCGCCCTCGGCTTCCCGCGTGACGCGGAAGATTGGCTGCTGAACGCCGAACGGATGGCGGCTCAAGCGATGCTTCCAGATGCAGGCGAGGTGCCGAAGCCCAAGAAGTCGACCAAGACGGCGGCGCGCCGACTCGAGGAGGAGTGAGATGGAAGACCTTCCTCCCCACCTGAACCGGAAGTGGTTCCGCCCCGAACAGGCTGCGGAATACATCGAACACGCGACAGGTGTCCCTTGCGCCCTGGCGACCCTCGCCACCTGGCGCTGCCGCGGTGGTGGCCCGGCTTTTCACAAGGTCGGGCGCGCCGTCACCTACCACCGGGCCGAAATCGACATCTGGGCTGCGGCCCGCGTCGGCGCCCCCATGAACTCGACTTCGGAGGTGCGCCCGTGACCTTCGATGATCCCGAGGTGAACGCTTGCCTCGACAACCTGCGGAAGATTGGCGCGGGGTATGCGACCATCTACATGGCGGGCGTCGCCGCGCTCGGCGATAGCGCCGGCCCCGCGGAGTGGGAGCGCCTTTTCGTCCGCGCCCGCGAGATCATCCGGAGCGAGGTCGAGCGCTGGATGAAGGACGAAACCGACCCCTACGCCCCGCATGCCGCCGAGCTGATGGTGCAGACGATGGAGGAGTCCTTCTTCTCCGCCCTTGGCGCCATGTCGCTCGCGGTGCAGCCCGCGGAGGGCACGGCATGAGCGCCAAGATCTTGCCCTTCGAGCCCCGGCCCGTGTCGCGGATCGTGATCGACGCCGGCACCGTCACGGCCTCGCCGTTCCCGCACGAGATGGGGCAGTACCGTTTCTTCGTGACCTTCGTCGACCCGGACGGGTGCTCGCTCGGCATCTGGGACGGCGCCTCCTATGACGAGGCCCGGCGGGTGGCGAGCGAGTGGGAGCGGGAAGGTGCCCGTCTCGTGGATCGTTCGGGGAGGCTCCATTGATGGTAGGCCTTCGCGAACAAGAAGGCGCCGAAGTGGCTGGTACCCACTCCGACGCCCGCGGGATGGATTTGCTTCCCCTTCCCAGCCCGGAACCTAGCTTCGGACCCCTGCCGTCGCAACTGGAATGCGAAGCCCTGGCGGCCGGCTTTCCGAGCCGCGAGGCCATCGCCGCGCTGCGGGCCGCCGGTGTGCCCGATACGGCCATCCGCGACTTCTCCCCGACCGAGGCCTCGGCCCGGTTCTTCGCCCGGCGGCGGTGGGATTACGATCCGGCCGGCGCTCCCGTCCTTCTCCTCATGGCGCGCGACACCTTCGGCGACGTGATCGACGTGATCGCCTGGCCCATCGCCCGGCCGGAGAAGTGGGCGCGCATCTCTGGCCGGGCCACCATCCTCGGCGAGGAGCATCTCGCCTGCCGGCTCATCGACGATCCGGTGCCCGTCTTCCGGACGCCGCTCGCTTGGCTCGCGTCCGGCGGCCGCGGGATCGTGATTCTCGATCCGGTGTACGCATGGCGCCGCCTGCGGGAGGGGCCGCCCCTCTCCGGCGAGGACCTCGCGCACGCCCGGGACATCCGCGCGGCCCTGGCGCCGCCTGAGCCGCCCAAGGTCTTCGTGCGCTCCACCACCGCAAGGAGGGCCGCCGCGTGACGGACGTGATCGCGCTGGATGCGTTCGAGCGCCGCGGTGGCCGGGAGCCGCCGCGCAAGCCGCCCACAGTCTTCACTGCGTTCGACCTGATGGCCGAGCAGTTCGAGCCGGTGAACTTCATCGTGCCTGGGTATGTGGCCGAAGGTCTGACGCTGCTCGCCGGCAGGCCGAAGCTGGGCAAGTCGTGGCTGTGCTTGGAATGGGCGTATGCGGTGGCCGAGGGCGATACTTGCCTCGGCGGCATCCGCTGCATCCAGGGCAGTGTGCTTTACCTGGCTCTAGAGGATAATCGGCGCCGGCTTCAGCGCCGCTTGCGCAAGATCATCGTGTCGGGGTTCGAGGCGCCGGAGCGCCTCCACCTTGCCACCGAATGGCCGCGCGCCAACGAGGGCGGTATCGCGGAAATTAAGCGCTGGATTGACGAAACCCATGACGCCCGCCTCGTCATCGTGGATGTGCTGGCCATGTTCCGGCCGGCGCAGACACCACGCGATGCCGCGCCGTATGAACGGGACTACGGAGCCATCAAGGCGCTCCAGGCGCTGGCCTCGGAGACGGGTGTGGGCATCGTCGTCGTGCACCACACCCGCAAGGGCGCGGGCGAGGCGGACCCCTTCGAGAAGGTGAGCGGCACGCTGGGGCTCACGGGCGCGGCCGACGCGGCGGTGATCCTGGACCGCGACGGGAACGGCGCGAGCCTCTATGCCCGCGGCCGGGACATCGAAGAGCTGGAGAGCGCGGTGGAGTTCGACCGCGTCTCGTGTCGCTGGCGGGTGATCGGAGAGGCTTCCGAGGTGCGCCGCTCTGATGAGCGGACGCAGATCCTTGACGTGCTGAAAGACGCCACGGAGCCGTTGAGCCCCAGCGACCTCTCCGGCGCTCTTGGGTGGTCGAGCGCCAACGTTCGCCAGTTGCTCTTCAAGATGACGAAGGCCGGCGAGGTGGTGAAGGATGGGAAGCACTATGTCCATCCCGAGCGAATGGACCTTCTGAGGGCGCCACGTCCGCAAGAGGAGGACGACGAGGAGTAGGTCCGTTATCGCGTTATCGGTGTTATCGCCCCTCGGTGTTATCCGCCCATAACAGTGACCCCCGATAACAGCGATAACGCCGGTAACGCCCGATCTGACAGGGTCTGCGGGGCTTCCCCGTGGACCCTTCCGCGCGCCTGGGCCTCACTCTCTCTTTCTCTAAATATCTCTCGATATTGATATCAGAAGACACCCCTTCATCTGCGCACCTATAGCCATGGAACAATCATCATCAATTGAGCGCATAGACAGTCAAGGTCACGTGCCTATTGAAGGCCTGACTATACTTGCCATTTGACTTGGTTCAGCCAAATCATGGCGCATGCTTCATCGCATTCGACAGTTCTTTGCTCCCGACCGGAAGTCGCTCGCCTCGCCTGATAGCGATTTGCGGGCGCTCTTCGGCGCGTCCAACCCCACGGCGGCGGGCGTGAACGTGGGGCCTGGAACTGCCCTTCAGGTTCCGGCCGTGAGCGCCGCGGTGCGCGCCATCTCCGAAGCCGTCGCCACGCTGGACGCGAAGGTGATGGTGGGCGAGGACGAAGCGCCGGAACACCCGGTGGCGATCTTGCTGCGGGACCGCGCGAACGACTGGACGTGCTCATTCGAGTTCATCCGGGACATCGTCGCGTCGGCGCTCCTGCACGATCAGGGCGGCCTCGCGTGGGTGAACCGTGTCAACGGCCGGCCGGTGGAGGTGATCGCCTATGATCCCTCGCGCCTGACTGCACAGCGCCACGAGGACGGCACCGGCGCCTATCGCTACTTCCTCAACGGCCGCGAGATGCCGGCGGCGGATATCATCCACCTTCGCTCGCCCTTCGGCCGCTCGCCCGTGTCCCTGGCGCGGGAAAGCATCGGCCTGTCCATTACGCTGGAGAAGCACGCGGCCAAGCTCTTCGGCTCCGGCTCGCGCCCTGCCGGCATGGTGAGCTTCAAAGACCGCATGACGCCCGCGGCGATCCAGCAGGCGGCGGCGGCATTCCGCGCCATGCTGGAGAGCACCAAGACCGGCAACACGGCCTTCATGGACGGCGGCGCCGACTACAAGCAGCTTGTCCTCTCCAGCGTCGATGCACAGTTCGCCGAGCTGGTGGCCTTTCAGGTGCTCCAGATCGCCCGCGCCTTCCGCGTGCCGCCGCAGATGCTCTTCGACCTCACGCGCGCCACCTGGTCGAACAGCGAGCAGATGGGCCGCGAGTTCCTGACCTACACGCTGGAGCCCTGGCTTCGCGCCCTCGAAGGTGCGCTCGGCCTGGCGCTCTTCAGCGCGGACGAATCTCGCACGCACCGGGTGCACTTCGAGCGCGACGACCTAACGCGGGCGGACCTTGGCCAGCGCGCCACCGCCTATAGCTCGCTCATCTCGGCCCGCGTCGTGAACCCGAACGAGGTGCGCGCCTGGGAGGGACTGCCCGCCTATGAGGGCGGCGACGCCTTCGCCAATCCGAACACCGGCGCCAATCAGGCCGGCGCCGCGGCACCGCAGGATAATGCCGGAAATCCCGGCAATGAGCCTCCGGCCCCCCAGCCCGAGGGGGCGGCGTGATGGAACGGCTCACGCTCGACTGCAAATTCCTGACCGATGAGGCCGGCGCCGTGACCGGCATCGCCTGGCCTTTCGGCTCGCCCGATCGCGTGGGCGACATGGTGGAGAAGGGCGCCTTCCGCGCCTCGGTAGGCAAGACCCTGCCCATGCTCTTCGCCCACGACCAACGGGACACCGTGGGAGTGTGGGATGCCGTCACCGAGACCGAGAAGGGCCTCGAAGTGCGCGGCCGGCTCCTGGTGCAGGACGTGGCGCGCGCCCGCGAGGTGCACGCGCTCGCCAAGGCCGGCGCCGTGGGTGGCCTCTCCATCGGCTTCGTCACCAAGAAGGCCGCGCCGCGCAAGGGCGGCGGCCGGACCATCTCCGACCTCGACCTCGTCGAGATTTCCATTGTGGCCGCGCCCGCGCACCCCGGCGCCCGGCTCACCAGCATCAAGGGTGCGGAGCATATCGACATGACGGAACAGACCGCGGCGGACACCACGCCGAAGCAGGAGGCGGCCGACGTGGATGTTGCCGCCCTCGTCACCAAGGCGCTGGAGCCCGTGCAGAAGGGCTTCACCGAGCGTCTCGACAAGATCGAGGCCAAGCTCAACCGCCCGGCCGGCGGCGAGAAGAAGGACGACCCGAGCGCCGAGCGCAAGGCCTTCGCCATCTACCTGCGCCACGGCGACCGCGCGCCCGTCGATGAGCTGAAGACCCTCACCGTCTCCAGCGATCCGCAGGGCGGCTATCTGGCGCCGGCCGAGATGAGCACCGAGTTCGTGCGCGACCTGGTGGAGTTCTCGCCCATCCGCACCCTCGCCAGCGTGCGCACCACCGGCGCGCCGAGCGTCACCTATCCCAAGCGCACCGGCATCACCAACGCCAAGTGGAAGGGCGAGACGCAGGCGGCCGAGGAGAGCGAGCCCGGCTTCGGCCAGCTCGAAATTCAGATCCGCGAGGTGAATACCTATGTGGACGTGTCGAACCAGCTTCTCGCGGACAGCGCGGGGCAGGCCGAGGCCGAGGTGCGCCTCGCGCTCGCCGAGGACTTCGGCCAGAAGGAGGGCCTCGCCTTCGTCGAAGGTGACGGCGTGCTGGAGCCCATGGGCCTCCTGACCGATCCCGGCATCGCGTACACGGCCAACGGCCACGCGACCAACCTCTCGGCCGATGCCCTGATCACGTGCATGTACGCCCTGCCGGCGGCTTATCGCCAGCGCGGCACCTGGCTCCTGAGCGGCAGCACCCTGGCCACCATCCGCAAGCTCAAGGATGGGCAGGGCAACTATCTGTGGCAGCCGTCCTATGCCGCCGACGTGCCCGAGACGATCCTCGGCCGGCCGGTGGTGGAGGCGGTGGACATGCCGGACGTGGCCTCGGGCGAATTCCCGATCCTCTTCGGCGACTTCGCCACCGCCTATCGCATCATCGACCGGCTCGCCCTGTCGATCCTGGTGAACCCCTACAGCCGCGCCACCGAGGGCATCACGCGCATTCACGCCACCCGCCGGGTGGGTGCTGGCGTCGTGCAGGCCAAGGCCCTGCGCAAGCTGAAGATGGCCACGAGCTGAGGAGGCCAAGACCATGCGTGACATCGCATCGAACATTTCCGTCGTGCAGGTGGTGGCTCCGGCCGTGCAGGCGGCCACCGTCACTTCCGAGGCCATCGACCTCCTGGGCGTGAACAGCGCCATGGTGGTGATCAATACCGGCGCCATCGCCTCTTCCGGGAACTTCACGCCGAAGCTCCAGGACAGCGACACCACGGCCACCGAGGACTTCGCGGACGTGGTGGCGGCGCAGCTTCAGGGCACGTTCCCCTCGGCGCTGGAGGCCAACGCCGTCGTGAAGGTCGGATACGCCGGCTTCAAGCGCTACGTGCGCCTCGTCATGACGAAAAACTCCGGCACGTCCATCGCGGCGGGTGCGGTCCTCGTCTCCGGCGGCGCCACCGAGCGGCCCGTCACCTGAGCTTTGTGGGCACCGACTTCTGAAGGGCGCGTAGCGGCCCGCCCCATAGCGGAAAGTCCACCTGCCCGGTGCCCGCGGCGCAAGCCGTTCATATGGGGTTCAAGGTGGACAAGGTCGCGAGCACCAGCGCTGCAATGGGCAGCCGCCAAGGGCTCGGCAATCGGGTGGATACCCGAACGGGAGGGGCTCCGGATGGATCCCCTCCCACACCACCAAGAGGAACAGAGACATGGCAGACCCCTTTTCCAGCTACAGCGCGACGCCCGCCACATTCGGCACCAAGGGGCGGATCGTGACCCCTGGCAGCTCCGACCTCGATCCCATCGCCAAGAGCATCACGGCGCTCACCACGGGCAACGTGACCGTCGTCCCTGTCGAGAACGCGAACGGCGACACCCTGGCCTTCACCGGTGTGCCCGCGGGCTGGGTCTGTCCCTACCGCGTCCGGCGCGTGACGGCGGCCACGGCCACCATTGCGACTATCGAGGGCTGACACATGCCCATGCGCGCCCCTCGCATCTGCGGCTGCGGCCATCGCATCGTCTCTGGCGAGCGGTGCCCGTGCGAGCGCAAGCGGAAGGCCGAGGCGGACACCCGCCGGCCGAGCGCGAGGGAACGCGGCTACTCGACCAAGTGGGACGTGGAGCGCACCGCCTTCCTGAAGGCACACCCGACCTGCGCCCGCTGCCCCAGCCCCGCGACGGTGGTGGACCACAAGGCGCCCCACCGAGGGGACCACAAGCGCTTCTGGGACCGGTCCAACTGGCAGCCCCTGTGCCGCCCCTGCCACGACCGATGGAAGCAGAGCCGGGAGCGCAGCGCATGAGCCCGCGCCACGGCGTCGCGCCCTGCCCCATGCCGGGGGTGGTTTCCGACTTCCTACCGTCCGGCCGGGACCGGCGGGGGAAGATCGCGCGTCATCGAGCCCATTTCGCACTTTTTCTCATGGGTTTGACCTGTTCCATGAGGTTCCGTGATGGTTGACACCACCGACATCGTGTCCCTCGCGGACCTGAAGGCACACCTCAACGTCACCACCGACACGGACGACGGCGTGCTCGGCGGCATGCTGGAGGCGGCGCGCGGCTTCATCGAGGGGTGGTGCGGGGGCTTCGACGACATCGAGGGCGACGTGCCTCACGCGCTGAAGCATGCCCTCAAGCTCTACGCCGGACACCTCTACGAGAACCGGGAGGCCACCACCTTCTCCGGCTCCGGCTCCGAGGTGCCGCTCGGCCTCTTCGACCTCATCAACCCGCACCGCAAATGGGCCTTCGGCGATGGCGAAGAATAACGGCCTCGCCAGCTTGAACCGGCGCCTGAAGGCCATCCCGGCCGTGGTGAAGGAGGCGGTACAGCCCGCCTTGACCAAGGCCGGCGCGGACCTCGCGAAGGACATGCGCCAACTCGCCGAGGCGTCGCGCGACACCGGCGACCTGATCGAAAGCATCGCCGTTACGCCGGCCGGACAGCGGACGCCTCCCTATTCCCAGCCGGGGGGCGAGCAGGTGGTGCCCGAGAACGCCGTCATGGTGACGGCAGGCAACACCAATGTTCGGTACGCGCACCTGGTGGAATACGGCACCACCGCGGCGGCGGCGCAGCCGTTCTTCTGGCCCGCCGTCCGGCTCAACAGGAAGAAGCTCACGGGGCGCATCAAGCGCGCCGTATCGAAGGCAGTGAAAACCGCGAGGTGAAAAGGAAATGACTGTTTCGACGACTGCGAATGCAAAGGTCTATCTCGGCACCACTGCCGCGATCGACTTCACCACCGACAACGACGCCCTCGCCGATTTCGAGGGCGACAGCTATGTCGAGATCAAGGAGGTGGAAGACCTCGGCGAGTTCGGCGACGAGTCGTCCGAAGTCACCTTCTCTTCCATCGGCGATAGCCGCATGCGGCGCTTCAAGGGCGTTCGCGACGCGGGCGTGATCGAACTGATCTGCGGACGCGATCCCCTGGACGCGGGGCAGGCGGCGCTCATCGCGGCCGAGAAGGTGAAGGACGAGTACAACCTCAAGATCGTCGCCAATGACGCGCCGGTGGATGGCACTCCCACCACCTTCTACATGCGTGTCCTGGTGATGAGCGCGAAGAACTCCTTCGGCACCGTGGACAACGTGGTGAAGACCACGTTCTCGCTCGCGATCAACTCGGCGATCATCGAAGAGATCGCGGCCGAAGAGCCCGAAACCCCGTGATGATGGAGGGGCACGTTGAAGTCCCGCTCGCGGGCGGGCACGTCACCCTCGCACCGACCTTGGGCGCCGCGATGGCGCTCAACCGGCGGCACGAGAACTTCGGCACGCTCCTGGCGAAGCTGGAGGCATACGACCTCGCGGCGGCGGCGGACGTGGTGCACCTCGGCCTCGGCCGGGGCGACCACGAGCGCGGCACCACCGAGGAACAGGTGTTCGCGGCGGGCCTGATCGAGCTGACGCCGCTCCTCCTTCGCTTCGTCATCATGCTGGCCAACGGCGGCAAACCGGTGAAGCCGGAGGAAGAGAAGGCAGCCGGCCCTTTCGGCGCGTGAGCCTGGCGGAGTTCTACGCCTGGCTCTTCAAGGCGGCCACCGGCTGGCTCGGCTGGCCTCCGGCCGTGGCGCTGGCGACGCCCATTCCGCAGATCGAGGCGGCCTTTGAAGGCCGCATGGAGATGCTGAAGGCGATCTTCGGCGGCGGCGAGGGCAAGGCCACGGGGGGCAGTGCTTCCCTGGGCGCGAAGTTGAAGGCGGCCATGTCCCTGAGGGGCACCCGCAAGGTGAAGAGGAAGAAGAAGCCGTGAGCCCTGACCTGGCATTGCAGAAGGCGTTGCTCGCCCGCCTCGCGGCGGATGCGGACGTGCTCGCCCTCGTGCCTGCCGCGTCCATGGTGGACGGCTTCGGCATTCCCCAGCGCTTCCCCTCCATCGTGTTCGGGGAGGGGCAGGTGGTGCGCGAGCCGCTCACGTTGGCGGCCCGCCACCGGCGCACCTATGCGACGCTCCACCTCTGGGCCAAGAGCATGCCGGCGGCACGGGCCATCGGTGGCGCCGTGACGGCCGCGGTGGAGAGCACCCCCCTGGTGCTGGAGGACGGGCACCACGCCATCTCGACTGTGGTGCGCGAGGTGCGATTCCTGCGCGATCCTGATGGCGAGGCGGCGCACGGCGTGCTCACGGTGGATTGCCTTCTGGAGGTGGCGCCATGAGGGCGGGCACGCTTGACCGCGTCGTCACGATCCAGCGCGCCACCGAGGCGCGGGACGCTTTGGGCGTGGTCACGACCACATGGGCGACCCTCGCCACCATGCGCGCGGCGCTGGTGCAGGCGAGCACCGCCGAGTTTCTCCAGGCCGCGGGCCTCCAGGGCGAGGCCGCGGTGATCTTCCGCACCCGCTTCCTGGCGGGCGTGACGGTGCGCGACCGCGTGCTCTTCGAGGGCGTGGCGCACGACATCAAGGAAGTGAAGGAGATTGGCCGGCGGCATGGGCTGGAGCTGCGCACGGTGGCGCGAAACCAATGAGGGGACGCAAGCCCGCCAACATCAAGCCGGACGTTTCGCCCGTGGAGAAGGTGCCGACCGCGCCCGCCTGGCTCTCGAAGGACGCGAAGGCCGAATGGCGCCGGGTGTGCCCCATCCTGGTCAACGAGCGCCGGACCCTGAGCGAGGCGGACCTTCCCACGCTGGCGGCCTATTGCGCCGCCGTGGGGCAGGTGCAGGAGGCCAGCCGCATTCTTGCGAAGGAGGGCCTCACCTACAGCTCGGACAGCGGCATGCCGAAGAAGCATCCCGCGGTGGGCATCCGGCACGACGCCATGACGCAGGTGCGCCAACTCGGCGGCGAGCTGGGCTTGACGCCCGTGAGCCGGAGCCGGCCGGCAATGCGAGACAGCCATGATCCCGAAGACGCATCCGACCTGGATCTTTGACGGCTCGGAAATCGCGGACCCGTTCGGCTATGGCGAGCGGGCGGTGCGGTTCCTGCGCGCGCTCAAGCACCCAAAGAACCCGGCCCCTGGGCAGGCTTTCCAGCTCGATCCCTGGCAAGAGCGTGTCGTGCGGCGCATCTATGGCCCGCGCCATGCCGACGCCACACGCATCGTGAAAACCGTCGTCTTGCTGCTACCGCGCGGCAACCGGAAGACCTCGCTCTCGGCGGCGCTGGCGCTCCTGCATACCCTCGGCCCCGAGCGCATTCCCGGTGGGGAGGTGCTGAGCGCGGCGGCAGACCGCAAGCAGGCGCGCCTGGGCTATGCGGAGGCGCTCGGAATCATCCGGAGCGACCGCCGGCTCGGCGCCGTCACGGCCTTGCAGGACTACCGCAACCGGATCACGTCGAAGAAGTGGGGCAGCTTCTACGAAGCCATCTCCTGCGATGCCGGCACACAGCACGGCCGCACGCCCGTTTTCGTGCTCGCCGATGAGCTGCACGCCTGGAAAAAGCGCGACCTGTGGGACGTGCTGAAGTCAGGCCTCGTGAAGGTGAAGGGCTCGCTCCTGATCGTCGCCACCACGGCCGGCCGGGGGCAGGAGAACATTGCCGCGGACATCGTCGAAGACGCCCGCAAGGTGGCGCGCGGCGAGGTGGTGGACCCGTCCATTCTCCCGATCCTCTTCGAGGCCGGGAAAGACGAGGATTGGCGCGACGAGGCGGTGTGGCACCGGGTGAACCCTGGCCTTGCCCATGGCTATCCGGACATTGAGGGCCTGCGCCAGCTCGCCCGTGAAGGTGAGCGGCGCCTCGGCGACCGGGAGGCCTTCCGCCAGCTCAACCTGAATATCTGGCTGGACCATTCCGAAGATCCCTTTGTCGAGATGGACGTGTACGACGAAGGCAACGGGCCTGTGGACCTCGCGGCGCTCGAAGGTGAACCGTGCTGGCTTGCGGTGGACTTGTCATCGAACGGCGACCTCACTTGCATCGTGGCGGCCTGGCGCGACGGGGAAGGCGGCTACATCGTCCATCCTTGGTTCTTCTGTCCCGCGGACAACCTGCGCGCCCGCGCCGAGCGCGACGGGGTGCCATATCCCGCCTGGGCAGATGAAGGCCTCATCATTCCGACACCCGGCAACGTGGTGGACTTCCGAACGGTGGAGCAGACCGTTCGCGACCTGTGCGAGCGGTTTCGGGTGCAAGAGATCGCCTTCGATCCGCACTTGGCCCGCAACAGCCTGAACACGCTTCTGGAGGAAGGGCTGCCCGCCGTGGAGATGCGGCAGGGGTGGGTGACGATGGCGCCTGCGGTGAAGGAGCTGGAGCGGGCCATCATCGGCCGCTGCTTCACCCATGGCGGCCATCCAATCCTGCGCTGGCACTTCGAGAACATCGTCACGAAGACCGACCCCGCGGGCAACCGCATGTTTCACAAGGGCAAGAGCCGGGACCGGATCGACGGCGCCGTCGCTGCCGCGATGGCGGTGGCGCGCGCCTCGGCCGAGGCCGGCGCTGGCTCCGGCTTCGATGACGCCGAGGGAACCGACGAACTGATGAGGTGGCTCAATGGCTGACGGTAACGAGCGGCTTGTCGTCTCGCTTGAGGCACGCATCCGCGATTTCGAGAAGAATTTCGAGCGGGCGCAGAAGGCCGCCAACGCCCGCTTCACGGCGATCGAACGGCGGGCGCAGTCCTCGGCCGCGACGCTGAAGGCCGCGTTCACGGGCGCAGGCGCGGCCATCACCGGCGCGTTCAATTCCTTGGGCGGTGCCGGCATCATCGCGGGTGGCGGCCTGGCGGGCATCGTCGCGACACTGAAGACCGCGGCCACCTCCGTTGCCGACCTAGCGGCCGAGGCGCAGAAGGCGGGCGTGGCCTTTGAGCCTTTCCAGGAACTCAAGTATGCGGCCGAGCAGAGCCGCGTGGGGGTGGACGCGCTCGCGGACGGGCTGAAGGAGATGCAGCTTCGCGCCGACGAATTCATCCGCACCGGCGCCGGCTCCAGCGAGGAAGCCTTCAAGCGCCTGGGCTACTCGGCCGAGGATCTGAAGCAGAAGCTCCAGGACCCGGCGGCGCTCTTTGAAGAGATCATCGACAAGCTGAAGGGCTTCTCGAAGGCGGCGCAAATCCGCATCGCCGATGAGATTTTCGGCGGCACCGGCGGCGAGCAGTTCGTGCGCTTCATGGAGCAGGGCGAGGGTTCCTTGACCCGCGCCCGCGAGCGCGCCCGCGAACTCGGCCTTGTCATCTCCGACGACGTGGGGAAGCAGGCGCAGGAGGTGGCGCGGCAGTTCGACGAGCTGGGCTCGCGGATCGAGGTGGCGCTCAAGACCGGAGTGCTGGAGGGCGCGGCGGCGCTGGAGAAGTACAAGGCCGAGATCATCGGCGTTGGCGTGGCCATCGGAGCCATCGGCGCAGGTGCGCTTCTCGGCCCGCTGGTGGCGTCCCTGGGGGCGGCGGCGGCCGGTGCCGTCGCGGCAGGCGTGCAGCTCACCCGGCTTAATGCCACTATCCTTGCCGTGGCGGCTGCACAGCGCGCGGCGACGCTCGCAAGCGCCGGCTTGGGCGCGGCCCTGCGCCTTCTCGGCGGCCCGGCCGGCATCGCCATTACCGCGCTTGTCGGCGCCATCGCATTGCTCGCCACTCGGCAGGATCAAGCCAAGCTCGCGGCCGACAACCACCGCACCGCCATGGTGGAACTCGACAAGGCCATCGCGGCGGTGAAGGGCAGGGTGCCCGGCGCCGAGGCAGCCCTGAAGAGCCTCGGCGAGCAGCACGTCGAGAACGCCAAGCGCGCGTTGGCCGATGCTGAAGCCGAACTCGAATATGCAAAGGCGGTGGCGGCAAACCAGAAGCTCGGCGGGTGGGCGGCGAAGTACGGCGCGACCATGCCCACCACCAACGCGGCGGACATGGCGGCCTCTGTGGAGGAGAGCATCAAGCGGGTGCAGGAGGCGCAGAAGCGGCTTGCCGACCTTCAGGCGAAGCTCGCGACCGCGCCCTCGGCCACGCCTGCCGCGACCTATGATCCCGCCTTGCCGTCCAAGGGGCCGTCCGGCGCCGACGTGCTCAAGTCAGCCGAGGAACGGGTACGCGCGCTGGAGATGGAGCGCAACGCCCTCGGCATGACGAAGCAGGCGGGCGCCGAGTACATTTTCATGCAGGAGGCGGAGGCCGAGGCGCGGCGCCAGAACATCGCCCTCACGCCGGAGCAGATGGCGCAGCTCGGCGAGATGGCCCGCAAGTACGGCGAAGTGACCGCGGCCATTGAGCAGACAAAGGCGGCGCAGGAGCAGTTGAATCAAGTCAAGGATTTGACGAAGGGGTTCCTCTCCGACTTCACGAGCGGGCTCATGGACGGAAAGAATGCTTCCGACGCCTTCGCCGATTCTCTGAAAAATCTCCTCAAGCGCATCCTAGACATGATGTTGGAGCGCATGCTGCTGGGGCTCTTTTCCATGCTCATGCCTGGTGGGGGTGGCATGGGCGGGGGCATGGGCCTGTCCGGCATGCTCGGCTTCGCCGATGGTGGCGTGATGACGCCGCAGGGGCCGCGCAAGTTGAAGCGCTATGCCTCCGGCGGCGTGTCCCGCAAGGCGGCGATCTTCGGCGAGGCCGGACCCGAGGCGGCGGTGCCGCTTCCGGACGGCCGGCGCATCCCCGTCGAAATGCGCGTGCCCGACGTGCGCGGCAGCGTGGCGGCGCCGAGCTTCACGAACAGCACCACGTTGGCGCCGACCTACAACATTACGGCGGGGCAGGGCTCGCAGATGGGGCCGATGGACTGGCAGAAGGTGTTGGAGGGCAATAACAAGTCGCTCCTCAATTCCTTCCGTGCGCAGTTCATCAAGGATCTGGAAGACATGGGGCCGCTCGCGAAGGCTATGACGGGACGCTTCGGCCTCAATCCCGCGCGCGGCATGGCGATGAGGAGGTGACGGAAATGAGCTTGCCGACTTGGCCGGGCGCTGTGCCCTATGAGCCGTTTGACGACCTGTGGAAAAACACCCCCATCGGCAACACCCACCTCGTCACCGAGATGGAGGCTGGAAACGTGCGGGTGCGCCGTCGCCCCTGGGTGCTGCCATCGCTGGAGTGGGGGCGACTGCTGAAGCCCGACGCCATGGCGGCGTTCAAGACCTTCGTTGAGAGCGACCTCGGCGACGGCGCCGGCCGCTTCCGCATGATGGTCTGCCTCGACGGATCGACCTTCACCGAGCGTACGGTGCAGATGGAACCGGCAAGCCTGAGCTACGCGGGCGCCGGCAACAGCCTCGTCAAGGTGACGTTCCGAATGTGGGTGTTCCCGCCTGCCGTGGTGAGCTGACTTTGTGCTTACTTGAAGGCTCGAAGCGGGCGAGGAACTTAGCTAAGTCTTTGATTTTATGGTGCCGCGGAAGGGATTCGAACCCCCGACCCACGCATTACGAATGCGTTGCTCTACCAGCTGAGCTACCGCGGCGCGCCGCTTCTCATACGGGCAGCACCGGCGCTTTTCAAGGGCGGGCGGGTGCGAAGCCAGGGCCGGCGCAGGCGGGAGGCCGGGCCATGCGGGCCAGGCGGCCCGCGCCGCGCCGTCGAAATCCTGCCCCAGGGAACGCAGCCGAAACGCCCGCCACCAGCCTGGCACCCGACGGGAACGCGACCCGACCGCGGACGGACGCGGCGGCGCCGGTACCTGGCCGAAGCGGCCGAACGATCGAGGCGGCGCGCGGCCGAACAAATCCCGGCCGTGACGTGCCCGGCCGCGCCGCGCCCAGCTGCGAACACGCCAAGGCGAGAATGCGCCGGAGCCCGAGCGCCGGAGCCCGAACGCCAGCGCCCGGAGGCAGCAAAGCCCGAATTCGCCAGGGCCCGAACGCCAGCCCACGGATGGCGCGGGGGCACGAAGATGGCTAGGCCCGAGAGCCTCACGTCCGTCGGGCTCGGAACGCATGCGGGGATGCCGATACCGGCATCCGGCCTATACCGCACCCGGCCGAGACCTGCCCGGCCGGCGCACGGCCGCGTCAGTAGGTGAGGATCGGCGGCAGCTCCTTGGCCTGGGCGATCCACTTCTCCACCATGCTCTCGGCCGGCAGCAGGCGCACCAGCTTCTTCTTCTCGTTCACCTCGGCCATCGCCTTGGTGAGGTGGGCGGCGTTGCGGGTCTTCAATTCCTTGACGGTGTCGACGCCCGCGGCCTCGAGAAGCTCGGAATATTCCTCAGCCACGCCCTTGATGCGCATGAGGTCGGCCATGTTGGCCCATTTCAGGACCTGCTTCTCGTCGATGCCGGCCTTCTCCGCCAAAGCCTTGCGGTCCTTCGGCGCCTTCGCGGCGTCGAGCAGGGCGCCGGTATTGGTGATGCCCGCCGTCTTCAGCTTCTCGGCCATGACCGGGCCGATGCCCTCAATGTCGATGATGGGATAGGACATGATTCCCCCCTGAATGGCGTGGCTCGAGCCGAGCCGGGATGATGAGGCCACAACCTCCGCGAAAGTCAAACCAGCGGCCGCAGTCCGGGAATGGCTGCGACCACGCCGTCCACACTTTCGGCGCCGGCGGTCTCGCGGGCATAGGCGACGATCTCGCGCACCGCGCCCTGCACCTCGCCCATGGTGAGGCCGTGGGCCATCATCCGGTTCGCCACCTCCATGAGGCGCGCCATGCCCCCGAAATGGCGATTCGCCGAAGCCAGCGCGGCCGGCTCGGGGGTCTGCGCCACCAGGTCGGCGATCCAGGGATGGCGCGCCAGCAGCGGCGCCATGGCCTCGGCGGGAGCCTCCCGGCCGAGGAACTGGACCACGATGGTGACCACCTTTCGCCCGGCGTCGGGCTCGATGCCCACGCGCTCCTCCAGCCGAGACAGCAATTCGTCCATAGGATCTCCCCGGCGCCGCACCGCGGCAGAGATAGACCGCGAATTTGAAGGCCGCGCGACGTTCCCGCAAGGCAAAGCGCGCCGACCGGGCCGCCGCCGCGCGCCAATGTGCTTGCCCCGGCGCGGCGAAACGGGCGAAAACAGGCCCTGATCCTTCTTCCGCCCGACCTGCGCGAGGACACGCCATGACCGCCTCCGGCGCCGCGAAACCGGACACCGCCCCCCTCGACCCGAAGGCGCCCGACGGGGCGGGCACGATCTATGTGGGCCGCAGCTTCGTCGGCACCGGCAAGGCGCAGCGCGCCAAGGACGAGTTCCTCACGCTGCGCCTCGCCAACCGGCACGGCCTCGTCACCGGCGCCACGGGCACCGGCAAGACGGTGACGCTCCAGGTGCTGGCGGAGGGCTTCGCCCGCGCCGGCGTCCCGGTGTTCGCCGCCGACATCAAGGGCGACCTGTCCGGCATCGCCGAGCCGGGGACCCCCAAGGACTTCCTGCTGGAGCGCGCCAAGGAGGTCGGCATCGACTACCAGCCGGACAGCTTCCCGGTGATCTTCTGGGACGTGTTCGGCACCCAGGGCCACCCGGTGCGCGCCACCATCTCGGAGATGGGGCCGCTGCTGCTCGCCCGCCTCATGGGGCTCAACGACACCCAGGAGGGCGTGCTCAACATCGCCTTCCGGGTCGCCGACGAGCAGGGCCTGCTGCTGCTCGACCTCAAGGACCTGCGGGCGCTGCTCGCTTATGTGGCGGAGAACGCCGCCTCCATCGGCACCCAGTACGGCAACGTGGCGACGCAGACCGTGGGCGCCATCCAACGCCAGCTCCTGGTGCTGGAGAATCAGGGGGCGGACAAGTTCTTCGGCGAGCCGGCGCTCAACATCGCCGACCTCATGCGGGTGGACCGTTCGGGCTACGGCACCATCTCCATCCTCGCCGCCGACAAGCTCATGGGCGCGCCGCGCCTCTACGCCTGCTTCCTGCTGTGGCTGCTGTCCGAGCTGTTCGAGCAGCTGCCCGAGGTCGGCGACCCGGACAAGCCCAAGCTGGTCTTCTTCTTCGACGAGGCGCACCTTTTGTTCGACGAGGCGCCGAAGGTGCTGCTGGAGCGCATCGAGCAGGTGGTGCGCCTGATCCGCTCCAAGGGCGTCGGGGTCTATTTCGTCACCCAGAACCCGCTCGACGTGCCTGAGAGTGTGCTGGCCCAGCTCGGCAACCGGGTGCAGCACGCGCTGCGCGCCTTCACGCCGCGCGACCAGAAGGCGGTGCGGGCGGCGGCCGAGACCTTCCGCCCCAATCCCGGCCTCGACACCGCCAAGGTCATCATGGAGCTCGGCAAGGGCGAGGCGCTGGTATCGATGCTGGAGGGCAACGGCATCCCCTCCATGGTGCAGCGCACGCTGATCCGCCCGCCGTCGGCCCGCGTCGGGCCCATCACCCCTGAGGAGCGCGCCGTCATCATGGCGAAGAGTCCGGTGGGCCACGTCTACGACCAGACGGTGGACCGGGAGAGCGCGTTCGAGAAGCTTCAGCAGCGGGCCGAGCAGAAGAGCCAGCCGCCGGCCGAGGCCGCGGCCGGCGGCGGCGGGCTGCTGGGCGGCATCCTCGACAGCGTGCTCGGCACGGGGACGCCGGCGCCCGGCGGCGCCGGTGCTCCGAAGGGCCGCACGTCCACCCGGATGACCACCACCGAGGTGGTGGTGCGGCAGGTGGCGCGCTCGGTGGCCAGCCAAGTGGGCACCCGGCTCGGCCGCGCCATCCTGCGCGGCATCCTCGGCAATATCAGCCGCTGAGGGCGGCCGGCCGTGCAGCCCAGCGCCGGAGCATGGCGGCGCGGCGCGCGGAACTTTGGCCGGCCCTTGCGAGGATGGTTGCTTCGGTTTCCCGGTGCCGCTATTTTCTAATGCGAGTCGATGCGATTGCGGGGTCGTGTCGGCCGGAGCTGCTCAACGCCGCGTGTCTGGCTTTAGTTGCGGACCGGACGCGCATCCATATTGGAGCGCCCCATGAAGGTGTTACCAACCGCCCGCATTCTGCTCGTGGATTCTGATGCCGAACGCCGCCAGGCGACCCGGCAAGCTTTGACGGCCTTCGGGGTGGGGGCGGTCGTCGAGGCGGCGCGTTTCGAGGATGTCCAGCCGCCCATGGGCGCCGGCATGGTCGACGTGCTCGTGATGCAGATCGACGATCTCGACCAGGTTCCCGAAAATCCCTTCCGTGACGGCGGCGCCGTGCCCGCCATCCTGGTGGTGGATGGCCTCGCCCCCATGATCGCGCGGGCGGCCGGACGCGGCGGCTACGATGCCGGGCTCGGCACGCCGCTTCAGGCGCGCCTGCTCTACCGTCGCATCGGCTCGGTGCTCCAGCGCGCCCGCCGCGCCGCACGGCCATCCTTATCGGTCCCCAAGCCCGAGATGGTCGGCCTCGCAGAGGCGGGCTGAGGCGCGCGAGCGGCCGGCGCACCCGCCAGCCGCCTCGCGCCTCATCTCCCTCTCGCCTCGCCGCTTCGTGTCTCGTCGGTTCGCACCCTGAGGCTTTGAGGGCTGGGTTCTTGCGTGTTGGGTTCTTGCGCGCTGGGTTCTTGCGCGCGCGGTCCCTGTGCGCGAGGTCCTTGCACTTCGCCGCTTCCTCCAGCAGCGACAGCGCCGCGCGCTGTGCCGTCACCGGCAGCGCGCATGCGGGCGCGCATCCAAGCCTGAAAAGCATCGCCGGAGCCCGCGGGGCGCGCTTGCAAGGCGCGTCCTTCGCGGCCAGCATCCGCGCGGGCGCCGGCGGTGCGGGGCCGGCGGTGCGAGGAGGCGGACATGACGGCGAGCGGCGCGCAGATTGACGGTGGGTTGACTGGGGAGACCCTGGGGCGCAAGGCGCTCGCGGCCGCCGATGCGGGGCTCGATGCGGCGCTGGGGCGCCTGTTCGAGTTTCTGCGCATCCCCTCCATCTCCACTGATCCGGCCTATCGGGAGCGGTGCCGCGAGGCCGCATCTTGGGCCGCCGCGACGCTGGACGACCTCGGCCTTGCCGCCACCGTCATCCCCACCACCGGCCATCCGGTGGTGGTGGCGCGCACCGACACCGGCGCCCGGCGCCGGGTGCTGTTCTACGGCCATTACGACGTGCAGCCGGTCGACCCGCTCGATCTGTGGGAGACGCCGCCGTTCGCACCGCGCTTCGGCGCCGGCGCGGACGGCCGGCGCACCATCGTCGGGCGCGGGGCGAGCGACGACAAGGGCCAGGTGCTCACATTCCTGGAGGCGCTGCGCGCGTTCCGGGCCGCCGGCGGCGCCCCGCCGGTGGACATCACCGTCTTCCTGGAAGGCGAGGAGGAGTGCGGCTCGCCGAGCCTTCCGGCCTTCTTCGCCGCCGAGGCCGGACGGCTCAAGGCGGACCTCGCTCTGGTCTGCGACACCGGCATGTGGAACCCGACCACGCCTTCCATCACCACTTCGCTGCGCGGCATCCTTCCGGTGGAGGTGACCATCACCGGCGCCTCGCGGGACCTGCATTCGGGGCTCTATGGCGGGGCGGCGCGCAACCCCATCCACGTGCTCGCGGACATCCTCGCCGCGGCGCGCGACGCGGATGGGCGCATCACCATTCCCGGCTTCTACGACGAGGTGCGGGAGATGCCCGACCCGGTGCGCGACGCCTGGGCGCGCCTCGCGCTCGGGCCGGAGGACTTCCTGAAGCCGGTGGGCCTCTCGGTGCCGGCGGGCGAGCGCGACCGGATGCTGATCGAGCAGATCCAGTCCCGCCCCACCATGGAGGTGAACGGCATCTTCGGCGGCTATACGGGGGAGGGGACCAAGACCATCATCCCGGCCAAGGCCACCGCCAAGATCTCCTTCCGCTTGGTGGCGGACCAGGACCCCGCCAAGATCGCCGCCGCCTTCGAGGGGTTCGTGCGCGCCCGCCTGCCCGCCGACTGCGGCGCCAGCTTCACCGGCCATGGCGGCAGCCGCGCCTTCCTCGTGGACCCGGCGAGCCCGGACCTCGCCCATGCGGCGCGGGCGCTCGAGGCGGAGTGGGGCGTGGCGCCGGTGATGGTGGGCTCGGGCGGCTCCATCCCCATCGTCGGCCAGTTCAAGAGCCATCTCGGCATCGACACGCTGCTGATCGGTTTCGCGCTCGACGACGACCGCATCCACTCGCCCAACGAAAAATACGACGTGACCTCGTTCCACAAGGGCACCCGCAGTTGGGTGCGCATCCTCCAGGCCCTCGGTTGAGGTCTCGCGGCGCCATCTTCCGGGTGTCGCGCAATCGTGCGAGGAAGGCGGGAAGAGCGGGGAGCCCCGTGCGGGCGGGACGGGCGGCTGGCAGGCATGGACAAGATCGACACGCAGGCGCTGATTTCCATCTGGTCCCTGGACGGCAAGGGCGCCGGCCGCCGCCTCTCGTGGGAGGAGGCGATGGCGCCCCAGCCCGCGGAGGGGTTCGTCTGGCTCCACTTCCGCCGCATGGACCGCCTGAAGGAGGAGTGGCTCCGGCAGGCGAGCGGTCTTGATCCCTCGGTGGTCGAGAGCCTGCTCGAAGACCAGGCCCGGCCCCGCTGCGCGGTGTTCGCGGAGGGGGCGCTCCTGTCGCTGCGCGGCGTCAACCTCTACCGCAACGCGCTGCCGGAAGACGTGGTCACCGTCCATCTTTGGGTCGACAAGAATCGCATCGTCTCGGTCCAGCACGAGCCGCTCTCGGCGGTGGAGGACTTCGAGGATGCGCTCACCCGCGGCCGGTGCCCGCGCACCCAGGGCGAGTTCGTGGCGGAACTTGCCACCCGTCTGGTGGAGCGCCTCGATGCCGTGGTCACCGCGCTCACCGACGACGCCGACGATCTGGAGGACCAGGTCGAAGGCGCCCAGGTGTCCGATCTGCTGCCGCGGCTCGCGGTGATGCGGCGGGTGGCCATCAAGCTGCGCCGCCACATCGCGCCGCAGCGCGAGGCGCTCAACCACTTCTCGCTCGAGGACGACGCCTGGCTCGGCCCCAAGGACCGCAACCGCCTGCGCGATGCCGCCGACCGCGTCACGCGCTTCACCGAGGAGCTGGACAGCGTGCGCGAGCGCGCCGCCGTGATCCGCGATCAGATGGTGGACCGACGGGCGGAGCAGATGAACCAGTCGATGCTGGTGCTCGCCGTGGTGACCGTGGTGTTCGCGCCGCTGACACTGATCTCGGGCATGTTCGGCATGAATGTCGGCGGCATTCCCGGCTCCGACAACGGCGAGGGCTTCTGGATCGTCAGCATCATCCTGCTGGCCATCGGCGCGCTGATGTTCTGGGCCTTCAAGCGCCTGCGCTGGATCTAGCGCGCCCCGGCGTGGTGCGCCCGGCGGAGCGGGCCGGGGGCAGCGCCAAGGGGAAGACAGCGGCGGTGGCAACACCCGAACAGCCCATGCCCGTGCCATCCCGTCTCGCCGTGCTGTGCCTCGCCGCGGCCCTGCTGGCGCCGGGCGCCGCCGTTCGCGCGCGGCAGGTCGAGCCGCCAGGGCGGGACGCGCGCGCCGAGCCGGAGCTGGCGAGCCGGCTGCTGGGCCGCGCCATCCTGCCGGCCGTGCGCTTCGTCGCGGCGCCGGCGGATGCGCCGGACGCGCTCAAAACGCGCGGAAAATTCCTCAATCCCGAGCGGCGGCGCACCGAGGGGATCGGTGTGCGCCCGGCACCCATCATGCTGTCCGCCGTTCCCGGTCACGCGGTCGGCAGCCTTGCCACGCCGTTCGCGGGCCAGCCGGTGCAGGGCGTGTCGGGGCTGGTGCCGGACAGCGACGGCGCCTTCCTCGCTGTGTCGGACAACGGTTTCGGCGCCCGGGCCAATTCGCCCGACGCCATGCTCATGGTGCATCGCCTGGCGCCGGACTTCGCGCGCGGCACCCTGACCCGGCGCGCCAGCATCTTCCTCAGCGATCCGGACTTCAGGCTGCCTCATCCCATCGCCATGGAGAGGTCCCGGCGCTCGCCGCCGCGCCTTAGGGGCCGGCGACGATGCTCTGGAGCTGGCGGCCCCGCACGTCATAGACGCGCGCATAGACGACGCCTTCGCGCGCCACCTCGACGATCACCGGCGCCTTCACGTCGGCGCAGTGGAACTCGCCCTGCACCAGAGCGAGATCGGCATTCTTGCTGTCATAGGTGAGCTCGAACTGGGGGCCGAACTCCGCCTTGGCGGCGAGCAGGGGACCGCACACCGCGACCCTCAGCTTGCGGCCCTGGGGCAGCAACGCGCGGTGGGTCTCCACGTATTTGTCGAGCTCCTCGGCGGCCTGTTTGAAGGCGAGGCCCCAATAGTCGATCATGAACTTGTCGTCGGCGCCCCGCACGCCGCCCACCAGATTGTTGTAGTAGGTATATTCATAAGGGTGGATGTCGCGGAACGTGGCCGCCGGCGCGCCGAGGCCAAGCGCGAAGGCGGCCGCCGCCGCGGCCCGCGCGGGAGCCGGCGCCCGGGCCAGGAGGTTCCACAGGCCGGCGACCGCCACGCCGCCGAGCAGCGCCATGGCGGGGGTGACGAAGACGAAGTGGCGGATGCCGTTGTACATGGCGGGACGGGTCGCCATCACCAGCGCGATCGGCACCAGCACCGCCGACAGCAGCAGCACGTAGCGCGCCCGGGCCTGCGGCGTCTCCGAACCGCGCACGACGCGCAACGCGGCCCAGCCGGCACCGAGCAGGCACAGCCCGAGGAACATCTCCGGCATCTGCAGCGCGAACAGGGTGGGCACGTAGCGGCGCGGCATGTCTGGCACCGAAATGGCTTGGCCCTCGAACATCTCGCGCCAGGGCACTTCCCAGAAATGGGAATAGTATTTCAGCGCCACCAAGGGGTTGGAGGGCTCGACCACGGCCCACGGCCAGACCACCGCGAGCATGAAGTAACCAAGCGGCAGGCCCAGGGCCAGCAAGGCGACGAACCCGGCGCCGCGCTGCGCGGCAGAGCCGAAGCCCCGCGTCCGGGCCTCGAGGACGAGCAGCACGCCCAAAGCGAGCACGAGATTGGCGCCCGCCAGCAGGCCCAGCACGCGCGCGCCGATGGCGAAGCCGAGACAGGCGCCGAACAGGGCGACGGTCCGCGGCGTCGGGCGCGGATACTCGTCGAACGCCCGCACCAGCGCATAGGTGACGCCGAGCATGGCCACCGCGAACGGCGCGTCCTTCGCGTTCATGAACATCTGCCCGTAATAAAGCGGGCAGATGGCGAGCAGGCTCAGCGCGGCGAGCCCGCCCACCGGGCCGGCGAGGCGGCGACCGGTGCGCCAGACGAGGAAGAAGCCGACGAGGCCGATCGCCGCGCCCAGCAGGCGGCGCACGTCGAACAGCTCCAGCGGCAGCACCTTGGCGAGGATCGCCGCGATCAGGTCGAAGCCGCCGCCGTAATAGAACAGGTTGACGAACGAGAACGCCGTCCGGTCGCTGAAATGCGACCGGTAATAGCGCAGCAGAAGCTCGCCATATTCGGAGTGGGTGAAGTCGTCCCATCCGAGGCCATAGTCCGAGAACGTCAGGCCGCTCAGTATGGCGAGCGCGCACAGCAGCGCGACCGCGATCGCGTCGGCCGGGTCGGCGGTGAGCCGGCGCGGGAGTTTCCAGGCGGAAGACGGCATGATGCGGGACGACCTCGGAGGCGGGCGGCGCCTTCGACGGCCCGAGGAGGGACCTCGCGGAAACGTGAAGGCGCAGCAGCTAAGATCGCCGGAGGAAAAACTGCAACAAAATTATGCGATGCACTGCAAAACATACATGCAGTGGGAATTCCAACCGGCGGCAGGCCGGCATGCATCCAGGAAAATCATGGCAGATCAGCGGCATGGGGTGTCCCGTTTCCGCAAGTTGCGGAAACGGGACTGACCTTCCCGACCGTCAGGAAGCCTTGGCGTAAAGCTCGGCGACATATTCCCAGTTGACGAGATGGTCAACGAACGCCTTCAGGTAGTCCGGGCGGCGGTTGCGATAATCGATGTAGTAGGAGTGCTCCCACACATCGACGCCGAGCAGAGGCGTGCCGCCGTGCACCAGCGGGTTCTCGCCGTTGGGCGTCTTGGTGATCGCGAGCTTGCCGTCCACAAGCGCGAGCCAGGCCCAGCCGGAGCCGAATTGTCCGATGCCGGCGGCGACGAAGTCCTCCTTGAACTTGTCCATCGAGCCGAAGTCCGCGACGATCTTCTTCTCGAGCTCGCCGGGGACGGCGCCGCCGCCGTTGGGCTTCATCCACTGCCAGAACAGCACGTGATTGTAGTGCTGGGCGGCATTGTTGAACAGCGGCGCGTTCTTGCCGAACGACCCCTTCACCACCTCCTCAAGGGTTTTTCCTTCAAATTCAGTTCCCTTTAGGAGATTGTTGCCATTATTGACATAGGCGAGGTGGTGCTTGTCGTGGTGATATTCGAGCGTTTCCCGCGACATGTACGGGGCGAGGGCATCGTAGGAGTAAGGCAGGTCGGGCAGCGTGAAGGACATGAATGATCTCCGCAATCGATCCGGCACAAGGCCCGGCCCCGCGCCGTGCAGCCGGTCGAGGCCGGAAGCATCGGGAACGTCCGAGCTGCGACCTAGATAGGGCTGGGGCCGCCTTCAAACAACCGTGGTGCCGTCGAAATTCAGGCGTGTTCGGGCGGGGGGCCTTGTGGCTTCATAGTCGCCGGTCCGGCGAGGCGTAGTGGAGTAACGAGATGTGGTGGTTCCTGGTGCTATTGGGGGTGCTGATCGCCCTCGCCGGCCTCGCGGTGATTGGCCTTGGGGTGTCCATCTTCGTCTCGAGCATCGGCAACACGCTCATCACCACCGGCGCGGTGGCGGCCTCCGGCGGCTTCGTCATCACCGCCATGGGCCTGGTCCTGCGCCAGCTGGAGCGTCTGTCGGACCGGATCGAGGCGGGCTTGAGCGGGCTTGAGGCCGGGGACCGCGTCCCGGCGGCCGAGCCGGCCGCCCCCGCCGTTGTTCCCGCGCCGCGCGCCCGGGCCGGCGGCGCGCCCCGGCTCGCCGCGGACGAACTTCTGGAGACCGGCGCGGAAGAAGCGCAGGAAGAGACGGAATTTTCGCCGCCGCCGCGTACGCGGCCGGTGCCGCCGCCCCGTCCCGGACGGGTGGAGGAGCGCCCCGCTTCCGACGAGCGCAGCGCCGACGAGCGCGCCCCGGACCCCATGGTGGAGGCCCGGCGCCAGCGCCTGGAGCGCCGTGCCGAGCCGGAGGCGCGCAGCGAGGCCCGCGCGGAGCCGCGGGTCGAGTCGCGTCCGGAGCCGCGTGCCGATGCCCGGCTCGGTCCGCGCTCGCGCTATGAAAGCAACGTGTCCAAGGGCTCGTCCGCGGTGCGGCCGCCCTCCACCCTGCCGCCGGCCGCAGGGGCTCGCCGCGCCGAAAGCCCGGACGAGCCGCGCATCCTGAAGTCCGGCATTGTCGGCGGCATGGCCTACACGCTCTATTCCGACGGCTCGATCCAGGCGGAGCTGCCCGACGGCGTGGTGCGCTTCGCCTCGCTTCAGGAATTGCGCGACCACGTCGCCCAGGCCCAGCAGAACCGCTGAGCCGGCCCCGGCGCGCCGTGCACCGGGCGGATGCGCCAGGCGCCGCCCCCTTGGGCGAGACCCGCACCGCGTCTGCGCCCTGACCTCGCCGGCAACGGCGCGCGGCGCCGCCTCGAGGTCGCGATCCGCCAGCCTCAATAGATGCTGGAGCGGGACTGGCCGATGGGCGCGGGCGGTCGCGGCGCCCCGTTGGGCGCCGGCTGCTGGGGCGCCGGGCGCGCCGTCGGGGCGGGCCGGGGCGGGGTGGCCTGGGGGCGCGTCTGGGGCGGCTGGCCGGGGGCCGGGACCGGCAGCGCCGCCGGCGCGGGCTGAGCCGGGGCGGTCCGCGCGGGTGCGCTCTGGGACGGTGCGCTCTGGGACGGCGCGGGCGCCGCGGGCGCTGCGGGCGGCAGGGGACGCGCCGCAGAGGCCACCACCTCGGGCATCGCCACCTGCTCGGCCTCCTTCAGCAGCTTCTCCAGCGCCACCAGGCGCTCGGCGGCGCGCGGCGAGAGCGTCACCGGCCGCTCCGAGCTGGCGAGGCCCGGCACGTCGACGAGCGGCGGCGGCTCCTCGATCTTCGGGATCGGCGAGGAGACGCCGGGGATCGGCTTGATCTCGATGCCCTGGTGGGCATAGGCCATCACCTTCTGCCAGGTCATGGCCGGCAGCGAGCCGCCGGTCATCTTGTTCATCTGGGCATAATCGTCGTTGCCGAACCACACGCCGCACACATAGTTGCCGGTGAAGCCCATGAACCAGGCGTCGCGATAGGCGTTGGTGGTGCCGGTCTTGCCGGCGACCTTGGCGTTGGCGAGGCGCGCCCGGCGCCCCGTGCCGTTCTCCACCACGTTGTTCAGCATGACGTTGATGTCGTTGAGCTGCGGCGTCGGGATGATCTGCACGCTCTTCGGCGCGTCGCGGTCGAAGCGCCAGACCACGTCGCCATTGCCGATGCGCATCTCGACCACCGCGTGGGGATAGACCGAGCGCCCGCCATTGGCGAACACCGCATAAGCGGTGGTCATGTCCACCAGCGTCACCTCGGCGGCGCCGAGCGGCAACGGGGCGCTGATGGGCAATGGCGTGCGCAGGCCCATCTGGTGCGCGAGGTCGACGATCTTCCGGCGCCCGAACCGTTCCGCGAGGCGCACCGCCACGGTGTTCAGCGAATATTGCAGCGCCGTTTCGAGCGTGATCGAGCCCTTGTAGGAGCGTCCGTAATTCTGCGGGCACCAGTTGCCGAGGCAGATCGGCGCGTCCTGCACCATGGTCGAGGGCTTCATGCCGCCCATCAGCGCCACGGTATAGACGAACGGCTTGAACGAGGAGCCGGGCTGGCGCAAGGCGTCGGTCGCGCGGTTGAACTGGCTCTCGCCATAGTCGCGCCCGCCGACCATGGCGCGCACCGTGCCGTTGGGCTCGCTCACCACGATGCCGCCCTGCTTGACCTTGTAGTCGCGCCCGAATTCGGACAGCGAGCTCTCGAGCGCCGCGTCCGCCACCTTCTGGATGTTGGGGTCGAGGCCGGTGCGGACGATGAAATTGCGCTCCACCACCGAAGCGGGCAGCTGCTCCACCAGCTTCTTCACCTCGCCAAAGGCGTAATCCAGGTAGTAGTCCGGCACCGCTTCCGCGCGCCGGTCGACCGGGGTCGCCGGGTTGCGGCGGGCGCCGAACACCTGGCCCTCGGTCATGAACCCGGCTTCCACCAGATTGTCGAGCACCGTGGAGGCGCGGGCGCGGGCGGCGGGCAGGTTGATGTGCGGGGCATATTTGGAGGGCGCCTTGAACAGGCCGGCGAGCATGGCCGCCTCGGCGAGGTTCACCTCGCGCACCGACTTGCCGAAATAATAGCGCGCCGCGGCGTCCACCCCGTAGGCGCCGCCGCCCAGATAGGCGCGGTCGAGATACAGTTTCAGGATCTCGCTTTTGGTGAGGTGCGATTCCAGCCAGATGGCGAGGAACGCCTCCTTGATCTTGCGGTCCAGCGTGCGCTCGTTGGAGAGGAACAGGTTCTTGGCGAGCTGCTGGGACAGCGAGGAGCCGCCCTGCACCACGCCGCCCGCCCGCGCGTTGGAGACCAAAGCGCGCATGGTGCCGGAGACGTCGATGCCCCAATGCTCGTAGAAGCGCCGGTCCTCGGTGGCCAGCGTCGCCTTGATGAGGGTGTCGGGGAAGTCCTCCAGCGGCACGGTGTCGTTCTGCTTCACGCCGCGCTCGCCGATGGTGTTCCCGTAGCGGTCGAGAAAGGTCACGGCGAGTTCGGTGCGCTTCAGCCAGTCGTCCGAGGTCTCGCGGAATGCCGGCACCGCGAGCGCCAGCATGGCCACCGCACCGATCGCGCCCAGGGTGAACAGATCGGAGGCGAGGCCCACGAACACCCGCGCGAAGCCGGTGACGTTGAATCGCTCGGTGAACGCCGCGTAGGCCGACAGCGCCCGCCGCGTGCCCGCGCCCAGCGTGAACAGGCCGCTGTCGAGGAACGCGTCGAAGTCCAGCAGGGCGTTGCGCAGCCGCGTCATCAGCGAGGTGCGGTCGGGGGCGGTCACGGCGTCAGGTCCAAGATGTCAGGTCCAAGAATCCGGGGCCCGGTTTGTCGGGTCCCAAGTTAGCGGGTCCCAGCTCATGGGTCCCATCGCTCCAGCCTCGGCCCCGAACGGCGGCCGAAATCCCCACCCTTCCATATAGCGCGAAGGCGCACCCCGCGCGAGGTGCGCGGCGCGACCCCTGGTGCGGCAACCGAGGGCGGCGTGGGGTCGCGGTCCCCGCCGGCGCCACACTTGCGCCTTGAAATTCACCGCCACTCCCCTTCCCATGGGGTCCTGCGGTATGCGGGGAGTGTCAAGGACTTCCCGGCGTGCCGGTGTGGCACGGCCGGGGCTGCGGCCCGGCGCCGCTGAGGCCCCAAGGGCACTTGCTTTCGAGGGCGTTGTGTCTATCGGCTACGTGGCATGATATCCGCTTCCTTGTTCACCGCTTTCGCGCTCATGACGGCTGCCGCGGCACTCGCCGTCCTGTGGCCGCTCGGCCGCACGCGTGCGCTCAAGGGGGCGCGGGAGGCGGACCTTGCCGTCTATCGCGATCAACTGGCCGAGATCGGTCGGGACCGGGAAAGCGGCCGGCTGCCGCCCGAGCAGGCGGAAGCCGCGCGCGTCGAGGTGGCCCGCCGCATGCTCGCCGCGGACGCCGTGCGCGAGACCGGCACGGGCGCGGCGACCAGCGTGGCCACGTGGCGCCGGCGCGCCGCGGCGGTGGCGGCGCTGGTGCTGATTCCGGCCGGCGCGGCCGGGCTCTACGGCCTGCTCGGCTCGCCCGACGTGCCCGGCGCGCCGCTGGCCGAGCGCCTCGCCGCGCCGCCGGACCGGGGCGACGTCGCGATCCTGGTGCGGCGCGTCGAGGACCACCTCGCCGCCCATCCGGACGATGGCAATGGCTACGAGATTCTCGCCCCGGTCTACCTGCGCCTCGGCCGCCCGGAGGACGCCGCCCGGGCGTTCGGCGAGGCGATCCGCATCCTCGGCCCCACCGCCGAGCGCCTCTCGGCGCGCGGCGAGGCGCTGATGGTGGCCGCCGACGGCCTGGTTACCGCCGAGGCGCAGCGCGCCTTCAAGGCGGCGCTCACGCTCGATCCCAAGGAGCCGCGCGCCTTGTTCTTCACCGCCGTCGCCGCCGAACAGGACGGCCGCCCGGCCGAGGCCGCGGCCATCTTCCGGCGCATGATCGCGCAAGCGCCCGCGCAGGCGCCCTATATCCCCATGGTGCAGGCCGCGCTCGCCCGCGCCGAGGCCGAGGCAGGCGCCGGTGCTGCGCCGGCGCCCGGCCCCTCGGCCGCGGACCTCCAGGCGGCGGCCGCCCTGTCGGCCGAGGACCGCAGCGCCATGGTGCGCGGCATGGTGGACCGGCTCGAGGCGCGCCTTGCCGCGGACCCGAACGACCTCGACGGCTGGCTGCGGCTCGCCCGCGCCTTCACCGTGCTCGGACAGAACGACAAGGCCCTGGGCGCGATCAATGCCGCGCGCGCGGCTTTCAAGGACAATCAGAAGGCGCTCGGCCGCATCGACGCGGCCGAGAAAGACCTCGCCAGGGGAGGGTAGGAGATGACGCGCAAGGGCCGTCGCCTGGTCATGATCGGCGCCGGGGTCGGGGTGCTCGGCCTCGCCGCCGCGCTGATCCTGTCGGCGCTCAACGACACCATCGTGTTCTTCCGCACGCCCACCGAGGTGGCGCAGCAGCAGGTGGTGCCGGGCACCCGGCTGCGCCTCGGCGGGCTGGTGGAGACCGGCAGCGTCGCCAAGGCCGGCACGCTCACCACCTTCGCCGTCACCGACGGCAATGCCGCGGTAAAGGTCTCTTATTCCGGAATTCTGCCCGACCTGTTCCGCGAAGGGCAGGGGGTGGTGGCCGAAGGCGCGCTCCAGCCCGACGGCTCCTTCAAGGCCGACAGCGTGCTCGCCAAGCACGACGAGCGCTACATGCCACGCGAGGTGGCGGACGCGCTCAAGGCGCAGGGCGTGTGGAAGGAGGGCGATCGGGCCCCCGGCACCGCAGCCGGCGGCCCCACCCCTGTCCGCGCGCCGGGGAGCTGACGCCGTGACCGCCGAACTCGGGCAATACGCCCTCATCCTCGCCCTCGCTCTGTCGCTGCTGCAGGTGGCGCTGCCCGCCTGGGGCGCCGCAAAGGGCGACGCCGTGCTCATGGGCGTGGCGGGACCCATCGCCTTCGCCTTGTTCGCGTTCATCGCCTTCGCCTTCGGCGCGCTGGTCGAGCTCTATCTGTCGTCCGACTTCACGGTCGCGAACGTGGTGGAGAACTCCCATTCCCAGATGCCGCTGATCTACAAGATCACCTCCACCTGGGGGAACCACGAGGGCTCCATGCTCCTGTGGGTGCTGGTGCTCGGCGTCTTCGGCGCGCTGGTGGCGCTGTTCGGTTCCAATCTGCCGGACCGGCTGAAGGCGCTGGTGCTCTCGGTGCAGGGCGCGATCGCCACCGCCTTCCTCGCGTTCGTGATCTTCACCTCCAACCCGTTCCTGCGTCTCGTGCCGCCGCCGGCCGAGGGGCGCGACCTCAACCCGATCCTGCAGGACCCCGGCCTCGCCATCCATCCGCCGCTGCTCTATCTCGGCTATGTGGGGCTCTCGGTGTCGTTCTCGTTCGCGGTGGCGGCGCTGATCGAGGGGCGCATCGACGCCGCCTGGGCGCGCTGGACACGGCCCTGGACGCTCGCCGCCTGGGTGTTCCTGACGCTCGGCATCGCCATGGGCTCCTATTGGGCCTATTACGAGCTCGGCTGGGGTGGCTGGTGGTTCTGGGACCCGGTGGAGAATGCCTCGCTGATGCCGTGGCTCGCGGCCACCGCGCTGCTCCACTCGGCCGTGGTGATGGAGAAGCGCGACGCGCTCAAGGTGTGGACGGTGCTGCTCGCCATCCTCGCCTTCTCGCTCTCCCTGGTGGGCACCTTCCTGGTGCGCTCGGGCGTGCTGACCTCGGTGCACGCCTTCGCCGCCGACCCGACGCGCGGCGTGTTCATTCTCGCCATCCTCACGTTCTTCATCGCCGGCTCGCTGACGCTGTTCGCGCTGCGCGCCTCGGCGCTGCGCCAGGGCGGCCTGTTCGCCCCGGTGTCGCGGGAAGGCGCGCTGGTGCTGAACAATCTGTTCCTCACCGCCGCCACCTTCTCGGTGCTGGTGGGCACGCTCTACCCGCTGGCGCTGGAGGCGCTCACCGGGGCGAAGATCACGGTCGGCCCGCCTTACTTCAACCTGGTGTTCGGCGGGCTCATGATCCCGCTCCTGTTCGCCATGCCGTTCGGGCCGCTGCTGGCCTGGAAGCGCGGCGATCTGCTGGGCGTCGCCCAGCGCCTGATGCTGGCGGCGGGCCTCGCGGTGGTGGCGGTGGTGGTCACGGCGGCGGCGGCGGACGGCGGCTCGGTGTTCGCGCCGGTGGGGGTGGGGCTCGCGGCGTTCGTCATTCTCGGCGCCCTCACCGACCTCGCGGAGCGCGCCGGCCTCGGCAAAGTGAGCGCGCGGGTGGCGCTGCGGCGCCTCACCGGCGTGCCGCGCTCGGCCTACGGCACCTCCATCGCCCATCTCGGCGTCGGCGTCTGCCTGCTCGGCATCGTCTGCGAGGCCTCCTGGAGCACCGAGACCATCACCTCCCTGCGGGTGGGCGACAGCCTCAAGGTGGGCACCCGCACGCTCACGCTGGAGCGCATGGAGAACCGCACCGGGCCCAACTTCCGCGCCCGCACGGCGGTGTTCTCCATCCGCGAGGGCGCGGTCTCGCAAGGCACCGTCGAGGCCTCGCGCCGGCATTTCGCCGCCCGCCAGATGGGCACCACCGAGGCCGGCATCCGCACCTTCGGGGCGAGCCAGCTCTATGTGAGCGTCGCCGAGGAGACGGCCGACGGGCATGTCGCGGTGCGCGCCTCGTTCAAGCCGCGGGTGCTGCTGATCTGGCTCGGCGCCGTGGTGATGGCGCTCGGCGGGGCGCTCTCGCTCACCGATCGGCGGCTCAGGGTGGGCGCGCCCAAGCCCTCCGCCCGCCGCCTGCCCCAGCCGGCCCCGACTCCGGCGGAGTGATGCCCATGCGCCGCATCCTCCTTCTCGCCCTCGTCTTGGCGGCCGGATTTCTCGCCGCCCCCGCAAACGCGGTGCAGCCGGACGAGATCCTCGGCGATCCGGTGCTGGAGAGCCGCGCCCGCGCGCTCTCGGCGGAACTGCGCTGCATGGTGTGCCAGAACCAGTCGATCGACGATTCCGACGCCCCGCTCGCCCGCGACCTGCGCCTCATCGTGCGCGAGCGTCTGACCGCGGGCGACAGCGACCGGCAGGTACTCGACTTCATGGTCCAGCGCTACGGCGAGTTCGTGCTGCTGCGCCCGCGCTTTTCCTGGCGCAACGCGCTGCTGTGGGGCACGCCGGTCCTGGTGCTGGGCCTCGGCGCGCTGATCGCCGTCGTGGCGCTGCGGCGCCGGGCGGGCGACAAGGTCGAGCGGCTCTCGCCGGAGGAGGAGGCAAGGCTCGCCCGGCTCCTCGCCGAGGGCAAGGGGACCGACGCCGGGAAAGGCTGAGGCCGGCCGGTGGGATCTGGCGCGGCGCGCGCCTTTTCGCCTACGGTTGGGGCCGCGCCGAAGCTTGCGCCGCGCCGCCTGCCAAGAGGATGCCATGCCCGCCTATGCCGATCTCGCCGCTCACTTTTCCCGCGCCGCGGCGCTCGCCAACGCCATCGGCATCCTGCAGTGGGACAGCGACACCATGATGCCCAAGGGCGCCGCCGAGACCCGGGCGGAAAGCCTTGCGCTGCTTCGGGTTCTGCACCACGGCATGGTGAGCGATCCGCGCGTCGGCGACTGGCTCGCCGAGGCCGGCGCGCAGGCGGGGCTGGGCGACTGGGAGCGCGCCAACCTTCGGGAAATCCAGCGCCTCTGGACGGTCCAGACCGCGGTTCCCGCCGACCTCGTGGAGGCCTCGAGCCGCGCCGTCTCGCGCTGCGAGATGGCCTGGCGCCAGGCGCGGGCGGACGCGGAC
The DNA here is from genome assembly GCF_040049235.1 of Xanthobacter luteus. NCBI lineage: Bacteria > Pseudomonadati > Pseudomonadota > Alphaproteobacteria > Hyphomicrobiales > Xanthobacteraceae > Xanthobacter > Xanthobacter luteus. The sequence goes on along the minus strand of NZ_JBDZDO010000001.1, from coordinate 1,283,851 downwards.
TTTGCGTCTCTTCTCCCGCTCCTTACCGAAGTTCTTCTCCTCCAGCGCCAGATCGGCGCCGTGAAGGGCGAGAAGCTCGGCCTTGCCCCCTACGACGCGCTCTTGAACGACTACGAGCCGGGCGGGCGGGCGGCGCGCATCGACGCTTTGTTCGACGACCTCGCCCAATTCCTGCCCGGCTTCACCCAGGAGGTGCTGGAGGCGCAGGCGCGCCGGCCGGCGCCCCTGCCGCTCCTCGGCCCGTTCCCGGTGGAGGCGCAGCGCGCGCTCGGACTTCAGATGATGAAGGTGGTGGGCTACGACTTCGATCGTGGCCGGCTCGACGTCTCCACCCACCCGTTCTGCGGCGGCGCCGACAACGACGTGCGCATCACCACCCGCTATGACGAGGCCGACTTCGCCCGCGCGCTCATGGGGGTGATGCACGAGACCGGGCATGCGCTCTACGAGCAGGGCCGCCCGCAGGCGGTGATCCACCAGCCGGTGGGCCAGGCGCGCTCCATGAGCGTGCACGAGAGCCAGTCGCTGCTGATGGAGATGCAGGCCTGCCGCTCGCGCGAATTCCTCGCCTTCGCCGCGCCGCTGATGCGCGCTGCCTTCGGCGGCACCGGACCGGCCTGGGAGGCCGACAACCTCTACCGCCTCTACACCAAGGTCGAGCGCGGCTTCATCCGGGTGGATGCGGACGAGGTGACCTATCCCGCCCACGTGATCCTGCGCTACCGGCTGGAGAAGGCGCTCATCGGCGATGAGATGGCGCTCGCCGATCTGCCCGCCGCCTGGAATGCGGGCATGCGCGATCTGCTCGGCATCACCCCGCCGGACGACAGTCTGGGGTGCCTCCAGGACATCCACTGGCCGAGCGGCGGCTGGGGCTATTTCCCCACCTACACGCTCGGGGCCATGACCGCGGCGCAATTGTTCGACGCCGCCCGCCGCGCGGTGCCGGAGATCCCCGAGGCGATCGCGCGCGGCGATTTCACCCCGCTGCTCGCCTGGCTGCGCGTCAACGTGCACGGCCAAGGCTCGCTCCTGGAGACCGACGACCTGCTCGCCCGCGCCACCGGCCGCCCGCTCGACGCCGCGGTGTTCAAGGCCCACCTCCTGCGCCGCTACGGCAGCGAGGCGACGGCGCACTGAGGGGCGCTTCCAAGCCTGGCGCCGTCCTGCGCCCCTCTCCCACGAGGGGAGAGGGGGCGCGAACGGTTGGGTCCGGCGCGGGCCTGGGGGATGGCGCTCCTGTGGGAGAGGCGCGGGGGCAAGCGGCATCCGGCCGCCGGCGTTGCCGCCGCCCCGCGCCCTCACCCCCTTGCTCACGCCACCGTGCGCCACATTACGAAACCGTAATCTCCCCGCCAGAGCGCCGTAAGGGTCGCCGCTCTAGCTTGGCTCTCGAACCTGCCCGCACCGGCAGGCCAGCAAGAGAGATCAGCACGCACATGACCCGCTCCGACACCCCCTCTTCCGTGACCAAGCGCCACCGGAAGGCCCTGCTTGCCGGTGTGTTCGGGCTCGCGATCGCCGGCGTCGTGGCCGGCCAATTCGTGCCCCCGGCCAACAGCCCGGCCCTCGCCCAGATCACCACCAGCCAGCCCGCCGGCACCTTCTCCTTCGCCGACATCGTCGAGAAGGTCTCGCCCGCCGTGGTCTCGGTGAAGGTGAAGAAGGACCGCAACGACGCGGTCGCCATGAACGACGACGAGGGCGGCTTCGGCGGCAACGTCCCGCCCCAGATCGAGCAGTTCCTGAAGCGCTTCGGCTTCGGCCAGGGCCCGATGGGTCCGGGCGGCCCCGGCATGGGCCCGCGCGGTCCGCGCGGCCCCGGCGGCCGCGCCGTGGTCGGCCAGGGCTCCGGCTTCATCATCTCCGCCGACGGCTATGTGGTGACCAACAACCACGTGGTGGACGGCGCCGACGAGGTGGACGTGACCGCCACCGACGGCAAGGACTATGTCGCCAAGGTGATCGGCACCGATCCGCGCACCGACGTCGCCCTGCTGAAGATCTCCGGCGTCTCCAACCTGCCGTGGGTGAAGCTCTCCGACACCGCCCCGCGCATCGGCGACTGGGTGATCGCGGTGGGCAACCCGTTCGGCCTCGGCGGCACGGTGACCGCCGGCATCGTCTCGGCCCGCGGCCGCGACATCGGCGCCGGCCCCTATGACGACTTCCTGCAGATCGACGCCCCCATCAACCGGGGCAATTCGGGCGGCCCGACCTTCTCGCTGAACGGCGAGGTGATCGGCATGAACACCGCCATCGTCTCCCCCTCGGGCGGCAATGTGGGCATCGCCTTCGCCATCCCCTCCGAGACCGTGAAGACGGTGGTGGCCCAGCTGCGCGAGAGCGGCTCCGTGGCCCGCGGCTATATCGGCGTGCAGATCCAGCCGGTGACCGAGGAACTCGCCTCCGGCCTCGGCATCAAGGACGCCGAGGGCGCCCTCGTGGCCCAGGTCCAGCCCGACACCCCCGGGGCGAAGGCCGGCCTGAAGAGCGGCGACGTGATCACCAAGGTGAACGGCGAGGTCATCAAGGAGGCCCGCGAGCTCACCCGCAAGGTGGGCATGATGAAGCCCGGCGCCGAGGTGCAGCTCTCGGTGATCCGCGACACCAAGCCGATGGACGTGAAGCTGGTGCTCGGCCAGCTGCCGAACGACAAGGTCGCCGCGCGCAGCGGCAATCAGGACGACGACGACGGCGGCCCGCAGGCCAAGAACCTGCCGCGGCTCGGCCTCCAGCTCGCCCCGGCCAAGTCGGTGCAGGGCGCCGGCTCCGAGGGCGTGGTGGTGACCGGCGTCGATCCCAACGGCGCCGCCGCCCAGCGCGGCGTGAAGACCGGCGACGTGATCCTGAAGGTGGGCGACAAGACCGTCTCCACCGCCAAGGACATCCGCGACGGCCTCGCCGCCGCCAAGGCCGAGAACCGCAAGGCGGTGCTGATCCAGGTGAAGGGCGAGCAGGGCATCCGCTTCGTCGCCATCTCGCTGGACGCCAAGGCGCGCGGCTGAACCCCGTGTTCGACCCAGCCCGGCGCCGCCCTCCTGGCGGTGCCGGGTTGCTTTCCCCATCGGACCCGAGGCGGCCCTATCCCTGTCGCCCCCAGCCGCTTCGGACCGACGGCGCGGGAAGTCTCCAGAGGGCTTCCCGCGCCCCCTCCCGTTCCCAGTGTGGACCTGAAGCGAGGCTCGGCTAGAGTGCCATGATTGCGACTCTCGATCCGGGCACCTCCAATCCCATGCGCCTCCTGCTGGTCGAGGACGACCGCGACGCCGCGGAATATCTGCGCAAGGCCTTCAAGGAGGCCGGCCACGTGGCGGACCTCGCGGCCGACGGCGAGGAGGGCCTCGCTCTGGCGCTCGACGGCAAATACGACGTGATGATCGTCGACCGCATGCTGCCCCAGCGCGACGGCCTGTCCTTGGTGTCCGAGCTGCGCGGGCGCGGGCACACCACGCCGGTGCTCATCCTCTCCGCCCTCGGCCAGGTGGACGACCGGGTCCAGGGCCTGAGGGCCGGCGGCGACGACTATCTGCCCAAGCCCTACGCCTTCACCGAGCTGCTCGCCCGGGTCGAGGCGCTGTCGCGGCGCGGCGCGCCCCAGGCCGCCGAGACGGTCTACAAGGTGGCGGACCTGGAGCTCGACCGGCTGTCCCATTCGGTGACCCGCGGCGGCAAGGAGATCGTGCTCCAGCCGCGCGAGTTCCGCCTGCTCGAATATCTCATGCGCCATGCCGGCCAGGTGGTGACCCGCACCATGCTGCTGGAGAATGTCTGGGACTATCATTTCGACCCCCAGACCAACGTCATCGACGTCCATGTCTCGCGCCTGCGGGCGAAGATCGACAAGGGCTTCGACCCTCAGCTCCTCCATACGGTGCGCGGCGCGGGCTACATGGTGCGCGCGGGGCTGAAATGAGCGCCCGGCCGGGCGCCGGGGGCCGCCCATGAAGGCGTTCGCCAATCTTGCGCGGCTGGTGCGCACCACCGCGTTCAAGCTGCTCGCCGCCTACCTCCTGGTGTTCGCGGTGTTCGCGGTGTCGGTGATCGCCTACACCGCCTGGCACACCCGTCACCTGATCGAGGTGCAGGTGGCGGACGATCTCGACCGCGAGGTGCGCTTCCTGTCCGACCAGTACCGCATCGGCGGCATCCAGCGCCTGGTCTACGTGATCGACCGACGCACCCGCCGGCCGGGCTCGTCCATCTACATGCTGGCCAACTTCCAGGGCGAGGTGATCGCCACCAACGTGTCGGACCTCCCGCTCGGGCTCTTGGACCAGCCGGGCACGCGCTTCACCACCTACAACCGCCCCGACGAGACCGGCGCCAAGAGCCACGTCGCCTTCGTGGCGGTGGACATCCTGCCCGGCGGCTACCGGCTGCTGGTGGGCCGCGACATCGAGGAGCGCGACACCCTGCGGGCGCTCGTCACCCGCCCGGCCCAATGGGCGGTGCTGCTGATCGTCGGGCTCGGCCTTGCCGGCGGCGTGTTCGTGACGCGGCGCGTGCTGAAGCGCATCGACGCCATGACGGCGACCTCCGAGACCATCATGGCCGGCGATTTCACCGGCCGCCTCGCGCTCGCCGGCACCGGCGACGAGTTCGACCGCCTCGCCCATTCGCTCAACGCCATGCTGGAGCGCATCGAGGCCCTCATGCAGGGGCTCAAGGACGTCTCGGACAACATCGCGCACGATCTGAAGACGCCGCTCACGCGCCTCCGGAACCGGGCCGAGGAGGCGCTGCGCACCGCCGCCACCGAGGCGCAGTGGCGCCGGGCGCTGGAGGACACCATCGAGGAGAGCGACGCGCTGATCCGCACCTTCGACGCGCTGCTCATGATCGCCCGCGCCGAGGCCGGCCAGGCGCGGGCGTCCATGAGCGACGTGGACCTCGCGCAGATCACCGAGAACGTCTCCGAGCTCTACGAGCCGCTGGCCGACGAGAAGGGCCTCGACCTCGAGGTCGAGGCCGCCCCGGTGGTGGTGCACGGCGTGCGCGAGCTGCTCGCCCAGGCGCTCTCGAACCTGGTGGACAACGCCATCAAGTACGCTGCCCCGCAGGACGGCGCGCGGCGCCGCATCGCCGTGCGCCTGGCGCGGGAGGGCGGCGAGGCGGTGCTGTCGGTGGCCGACCAGGGGCCGGGCATCCCCGCCGGCGAGCGCGGCCGCGTGGTGGAGCGCTTCGTGCGCCTGGAGGCGAGCCGCACCCGGCCGGGGTCGGGGCTCGGCCTCGCGCTGGTGGCCGCGGTGGCGCACCTGCACGGCGGCAGCCTGGTTCTCTCGGACAACGAGCCCGGCCTCGTGGCGACGCTGCGTCTGCCGGCGAAGCCCGCCTGAGGCGCCGCCGCACCGGGCGCGGCGCCCGCCATGATGCCGATCCCGCGCGCGGGGGCTTGCGCTGCAGCGCGGCCTCGTGCCTTTAGGTCGCGAAATGCACGCGCCCCACGAACCGGATTCGCCCGGCCTCCTGCCGCTCGCGTCGCTGATGCGGGAAGCCCCGGTGGTTGCCGATCATCAGGCGGCAAAGCTTAAGCTTTCCCAGGCCACGGAGCGGTTGGATCCGGAGGCCGCGGCGGCGCTCGCCACGCTGCTTGCGGGTCACCCCTTCGCCTTGGCGGCCTGCCTCGGCCTCGCCGAGGGCTCGCCGTTCCTGCTCGACCTCGTGCGCGCCGAGCCGGGGCGCCTGGTGCGCGCGCTCGGCCGCGACCCCTTCGCCCATCTGGGGGCGCTCACCGCGGGCGCGCGCGCGGTGGCCGAAGCGACGCAGGACGAGGCCGAGGTCATGCGCGCGTTGCGCCGCATGCGCGCGGAGGCGGCGCTCACCATCGCGCTCGCCGACATCGGCGGCGCCTTCGATCTCGATCAGGTCACCGGCGCGCTGGCGGACGTGGCCGACACCGCGGTGCGCGCGGCGCTGGCGTTCCTTTTGAAGGACGCCGCGCGCGCGGGCAAGATCGCCCCCGAGGCCGCCGTTCCGGGCGGGCCGAGCGGGCTCGCGGTGATCGCCATGGGCAAGCACGGCGCGCGCGAGCTCAATTATTCGAGCGACATCGACCTGGTGGTGGTCTACGACCGCGAGCAGGCGCCGCTGGCGGCGGGCCTCGAGCCCTCGCCGTTCTTCGTGCGCATCACCAAGGGGCTGGTGCGGCTGATCCAGGAGCGCACCGCGGACGGCTACGTGCTGCGCGTCGACCTGCGGCTGCGGCCCGATCCCGGTTCCACCCAGGTCGCGCTCTCCACCCATGCCGCGCTCGCTTATTACGAGCGCGAGGGCGCCACCTGGGAGCGCGCCGCCTATATCAAGGCGCGCGCGGTGGCCGGCGACCTGGAGGTCGGCCGCGCCTTCCTCGCCGAGCTGTCGCCGTTCGTGTGGCGCCGGGTGCTGGACTTCCAGGCGATCGCCGACGTCCACGCCATGAAGCGCGAGATCCATGCCTTCCGCGGCCACGACGTGGTGGCGGTGGAGGGCCACAACGTGAAGCTCGGGCGCGGCGGCATCCGCGAGATCGAGTTCTTCGTCCAGACCCAGCAGCTGATCGCCGGCGGGCGCGACCCGATGCTGCGCGCCTCGCGCACCCTCGATGCGCTCGACGCGCTGGTGGAGCACCGCTGGATCGCCCCGAAGGTGCGCGACGAGCTGAAGGAGGCCTATTGCTTCCTGCGCCGGGTCGAGCACCGCATCCAGATGGTGGCGGATGCCCAGAGCCACGAGCTGCCCGAGAGCCGGCAGGCCATGGAGGGCTTCGCCCATTTCATGGGCTACGCCGACCGCGACACCTTCGCCGCCGCTCTGGTGGAGCGCCTGCAGACCGTGCAGCGCCACTACGCCCAATTGTTCGAGGACGCCCCGCCGCCCGCCGCCTTGAGCGAGGCGCTGGTGTTCCCGGCCGGCGAGAATGACCGCCAGACCCTCGCTTCGCTCGCCCGGCTCGGTTTCCGCGACCCGGCGGCGGCGAGCGCCATCGTGCGCGGCTGGCTCGTGGGCGGCCCGCGGGCGCTGAAGACCGAGGCGGCGCGCGCCCATCTCGCCCGCATCGCGCCGCTGTTCCTGGAGGCGCTGGCGCGCGGCGGCGATCCCGACGGCGCGCTGATCGCCGCCGACCGCTTCCTCGCCGAACTGCCCGGGCCGCGCCTGCTCGCCGCGCTCGACCGGCACCCGGACCTGGTGCGCCTGCTCGCCACCATCCTCACCGCCGCCCCGCGCCTCGGCGAGACGCTGGCGCGCCGGCCCTCGCTCACCGACGCGCTGCTCGACCCCGCTTTCTTCGACGTGCTGCCCGGGGAGGAGGAGCTCAAGGCCCGCCTCGATCACCTGCTCGACACCGCCGCCACCGACGAGGAGCAGTTCGACCGCGCCCGGCGCTTCCGCCAGGAGCAGCACGTGCTGATCGGCGTGCGCATCGCCTCCGGCACGCTGCCGGCGGCGCGCGCGGGCGAGGCCTATGCCCGGCTCGCCGAGGTCATCATCCGCGCGCTGTTCCAGCGGGTGCGCGCGCGCTTCGCCGAGACCCACGGCCACATGGCCGGCGGGCGCGCCGCCGTGGTGGCCATGGGCAAGCTCGGCGGGCGCGAGATGACGGCGGGCTCCGACCTCGATCTGATCGTGCTCTACGACTATGCCGGCGGCAGCGACGCCCTGTCGGACGGCGCGCGCCCGCTCGCCGGGGCGCAGTATTTCGCCCGCTTCACCCAGCGCCTGGTCTCGGCGCTCACCGCGCTCACCAATGCCGGCAAGCTCTACGACGTGGACCTCCGGCTGCGTCCCTCGGGGCGCTCGGGGCCGCTGGCGACGCGGCTCTCCTCGTTCGAGACCTACCAGTTCGAGGAGGCCTGGACCTGGGAGCACATGGCGCTCACCCGCGCCCGTGTGGTCGCCGCCGAGGCGGATTTCGGCATCGCCGTGGGCCGCGTGGTCCACGCCATCATGGCGCGCCCGCGCGACCGGCGCCGGCTCGCCGGCGACATCCTCGACATGCGCCGCGCCATCGCCGCCGAGAAGGGCGAGGACGACCGCTGGAATCTGAAGCACGCCGCGGGCGGGCAGGTGGACGTGGAGTTCCTCGCCCAATATCTGGTGCTGGCCTTTGCCGCCGAGCATCCCGAGGTGGTGGACACCGCGACGGCGCGCGTGCTGGGCGCCGCCGGGCGGCTCGGCCTGCTGGAGCCGGAGGACGCCCAGGTGCTGATCCGCGCCTGCCGGCTCTACCAGGACCTGACCCAGGTGCTGCGCCTCGCGGTGGACGCCCATGTGGTGCCGCTCGATGCCAGCCCGGCGCTGCGGGCGCTGCTCGCCCGCGCCGGCGAGATGCCCGACTTCGCGACCTTCGAGGCGCATCTGGTGGACACCCAGGCCAAGGTGCGGGAGATCTTCACCCGGCTCCTGGAGGCCGAGGCCGGCTAGGCCCCGATCGGCGCAAATGAACCCACCGCGCGGTTCCGGTGATCGGCGAGGCCCCCGCCCGCGCGATCGCTCCGGGCGGTCGCCGGCTGGGCGCATGCGCGCCTCACGGGCCGGCGGCGGCGGCCTGCCGCCCCGCGCGGGAGATCAGGCGTCGGTGCCCTCGAAGGCGTGGCGCGCGGCGAGGTGGGCCTGCTCCACATGCCGCACGGCGGCGGCGCGGGCGGCCTCGGGGTCGGCCTTCTCGACCGCATCGAGGATGGCCTTCATCTCCTCGTGGCTCTTCTTGCCGCGCCCCGGCAGGGACATGGAGCGCGCGCGCAGGAAGTTGATGCGCGCGTTGAGGCTCTGGAGGGTCTCCTCGATGATGCGGTTGCCGCACACCCTTGTGATCTCGCGGTAGAAATCGGCGGTGGCGGCGATCCGGCCCTCGGCGTCGTCGCCGCGCACCGCCTTGGCGAAGGCGGCGAGCGCGCCCGCCATCTTCTTCACGTCGGCCGGCGCGGCCTTGCGCGCGCACAGCGCCGCCGCCTCGCCCTCCAGCAGCGCGCGCACCTGGTAGATCTCGCTCGCATGCTCGAGGGTCAGGATCGGCACCTGCGGCCCGCGGTTCGGGATCATCGAGACCAGGCGCTCGGCCTCCAGACTCCGCAGGGCCTCGCGCACCGAGGGGCGCGAGACGCCGAGCATGCCGCACAGCTCCACCTCCACCAGCCGGTCGCCCGGCTTGAAGATGCCGGCGATGATGGCCGAGCGCAGCTTCTCCACCGCCTGCTGCTGGACGGTCTTGGGGGACACGCGGAGATCGGAAGGGCGCACGGTTCAACCTCGACCCAGCTGACGCGGACCATGACGCCGGAAGACGGCGTAGTTCGCCTTGAACCAGGGGTTGGCCGCAAGGCGCGCGCGCCATTCCGTCTGGCGTGCCATCTCGCGCTCCGGGGAGGCGAGGGCGCGCGAATCGGCAAGATAATGCAATGCCAGATGGGTATAGGGCTCGGGCACCCCGTCGGCAACACGCATGCGCCGCACCATCAGCCAGTCGGGGCAGGCCATCAGCATCGGGATGTGCTCGCTTTCGTACCAGGCGTCGAACTCGCCTTCCGCTTCCTTCGGCACGGTGAAGGAGACGGCGTAGAGCACCGGCGCGTCGATCGGATCGAAGGCGCCGGGCTGGGACCGCTCGAAGGTCTGGTCGCACAGATAGCGGGTGAAGCCGGAAACGTTCTTCAGCATCCAGGCGGTGAGCTCGGAGGGCTGCTCCTTCACCACCTTGTAGGCCGGCGAGGACATCACGCCGAGGTTCGCCATCTCGTACACCGCGAGATAGCCCTTGCCGTCCTCGCGGGCGTAGCGCTGCGCGCTGGCGAAGCCGGGGCACGCCATGCGCACCGGGATGTGCTCCTCGTCGTACCAGCGGTGAAACTTGTCCTCGAAGTCGGGACCGGGCGTCATTTCGGAGAACAGGATCGACGGCGCTTTCGCTTGCATCATGGATCTTCCGATTGACAAATTGTCTGACAAAGTCATAGTCAGACGACCGCTGAAGTCAAGCCTTCGAGAGATCCGCATGCAGCTCAATGTGCGCCGAACCATCGTCACCGTGGAAGATCGCAGCGAGGCGGAAGGGCGCAAGGCGGCCGTGCCCGTGCGCAAGGCGGCGGTGGTCGCGATCGTCGAGAATCCGTTCGCCGGCAAGGGCTATGTGGAGGACCTCGGGCCGCTGATCGAGGCCAGCGTGCCGCTCGGCCGCATGATCGCCAAGCTCGCGGTCGAGGCGCTCGCGCCGTTCGAGGTGCAGAGCTACGGCAAGGGCGGCATCGTCGGCCTCGCCGGCGCCCAGGAGCACGCCAACGCGCTGCTCACCACCGCCTTCGCCAACCCGATCCGCGACGCCATCGGCGGCGCCGACGCCTGGATCTCGTCCATGACCAAGGTCGCCGCGCCCGGCACGATGATCGACGTGCCCATGAACCACAAGGACGACGTCTACGTGCGCTCCCATTATGACGGCATGTCGGTGGTGGTGCCGGACGGCCCGCAGCCGGACGAGGTGGCGATCATCTTCTGCCTCGCCAGCGGCGGGCGCCAGAACGCGCGGGTGGGCGGCATGACCCACGACGAGGTGGTGGCGCGCAAGGCCAAGGCCTCCGTCTGAGCAGGGAGGACGCGCCCATGCGCACGGCGATCGTCAATCTCGGCCGGATCGTCTCCGGCGACCTGTCGGCTCCGCTCATAGCGGGCGACGCCATCCTCATGGCCGACGGCCGGATCGCGGCGGTGGGCACGCTCGATGCCGCCGCCCTCGATGCCTGCGACGTGGTGATCGACGCCGGCGGCGCGACCGCCATGCCCGGCCTGATCGATTCCCACGTCCACATCACCTTCGGCGACTACACCCCGCGCCAGAAGACCGTCGGCTTCCTGGAGAGCTACGTCCATGGCGGGGTGACCTGCGCCATCAGCGCCTCCGAGGTCCACGTGCCCGGCCGCCCGAAGGACGTCGCCGGGGTGAAGGCGCTCGCGGTCGCCGCCATGAAGTGCTTCGAGACCTACCGGCCGGGCGGCATGCGCGTGCATGCCGGCTCGCTGATCCTGGAGCCGGGGCTCACCGGGGCGGACTTCGCCGAGCTGGCAAAGCTCGGCGTGTGGATGGTGAAGGCCGGCTTCGGCGCCTTCGCCACGCCCTACGACTACGCCCCCCTGGTGGCCATGGCGCGGGCGCACGGCATGGTCTCCATGGTGCACACCGGCGGCTCGTCCATCCCCGGCTCGTCGGGCATCTGGGCCGACCATGTGCTGAAGATCGATCCCGACGTGTCGTACCATGTGAATGGCGGCCCCACCGCCATTCCGGACGCCGACTTCCCGCGCCTCGTGAACGAGAGCGCGGTCGCCATGCAGGTGTGCACCGCCGGCAATCTGCGCACCACATTGCTGGTGGGCAAGCTGCTCGCCGAAGCGGGGCGCATGGACCGGCTGCTGATCGCCACCGACACCCCCACCGGCAGCGGGATCATGCCGCTCGGCATGTTCTACACCATCAGCCATCTCGCCTCGCTCGGCGGCGTCGCGCCGGAGATCGCCATCGCCGCGGCGACCGGCAACAATGCCCGCGTCTACCGGCTGAACAACGGCGTCATCGCTCCGGGCCGCGACGCCGACGTGGTGGTGATCGACGCCTGCGCCGGCGGCTCGCAGAACGATGCCCTGGCCGGGCTCGCGAACGGCGACGTGCCGGCGGTGGGCGCGGTGGTGACGGCGGGCGTGCCGCGCGTGGTCGGCCGCTCGCGCAACACCCCCGAGACCATCCGGAAGGTGCGCGTGGTAAAGAACACCGTGCCGCAGGACTTCGGCGGCGCCGGCCACTGACCGGCCCGGCGCGGTGAGATAGGCCGCGCCCGCCCCAGCCCCTGGACGATCGACAGCGACCGCCGGCCCGAGGCATCGGGCGCGGCGGCTTCGCCATGTCTGCGCGCCCCGTCCGCGCCCCGTGCCGCGGGCTGTGCCTGTCGCGCCGGGCAGGGCCAAGAACGCGTCCGGGATGGGCAGTTCGGCTTCCCATTCTGGCGCGGAACGAGGCGAATGCTGAAAAAATTAGCTTCGATCCGTAGGCATATTGACAGGGGTGCGGATGCACATGAAGATTGTCTGACGTTCATATTTTCAGATGACCAGAGGGACCAAACACATGAGCTGGAAATATGCTCTCGCGCTGCTGCCGCCGCTCCTCGCCCCATTGGCGGCGCAGGCGCAGGACTTCCCCACCAAGCCGGTGACGCTGGTGGTGCCCTACGCGCCCGGCGGCTCGTCCGACATCATGGGCCGCAGCCTGGCGCAGAAGCTCTCGGAGATGTGGAAGCAGCCGGTGGTGGTGGAGAACAAGCCCGGCGCCACCACCACGGTCGGCACCGCCTACACCGCCAAGCAGCCGGCGGACGGCTACACGATGATGATCGCGCCGCCGCCCTTCATCATCACCCAGCACGTCTATCCGGACCTGCCTTATTCCACCGACAAGAGCTTCGATCCGGTCTCGCTGGTCGCCTATTACCCGCTGGTGCTGGTGGTGAACGCCGATCTGCCCATCAAGACCATGAAGGAGCTGGTGGAATATGCGCGCAAGAATCCCGGCCTGACCTATCCCTCGCCGGGCGCCGGCACCACGCCGCATTTGATCGGCGAGATGCTGGCGCAGCAGGAGAAGCTGGACCTCGTGCACGTGCCCTACAAGAGCGGCGGGCAGGGCGTGGTGGACCTGGTGGCGGGCCGGCTGCAATTTTATGCCGGGGTGCCCACCGAGGTGATGCCCAACATCAAGGCCGGCAAGCTGCGCCCGATCGCCGTTCTCGCCCCCACGCGCTCCGACCAGCTTCCCGACGTGCCGACCTCCACCGAGGCGGGCTTTCCCTTCCTCCAGGCCCAGTCCTGGACCACGGTTGTGGTGCCCAAGGGCACGCCGAAGGCGATCGTCGACAAGATGAGCGCCGACATCGCCAAGGTCACCGCCGACCCCGAGCTGCGCGGCCGCATGATGCCCCAGGGCGCGGTGTTCGTGGGCTCCACCCCGGCCGAGCTGGCGCAGTTCTACAAAAACGAGGACGCCCGCTTCGGCCCGCTGGTGAAGGCCATCGGCCTCAAGCCCGACAAGTGATCCGCCCCGCGCCCCGGCCGCCGGCCGGGCGCGGCGCCGGCACCTGACGCGACCGATGCGACGTTGCGCGCGGCGCCCCGCCTGGGGCGCCGGACGGCGCGCCTGTGCCCGCACGAAGGCGGCCGCCTTCGCGGGCGAAACCCGAACCTTCCAGGGGATGACCATGCTGAAGACCATCGCCCGCGCCGGCCTGTGCGCGCCGCTCGCCGCGCTCGCGCTGTTCGCCGCGCCGCAGACCGCCGCCGCGCAGGACTTTCCCACCCGGCCGGTGCACCTGATCGTCCCGTTCGCGCCCGGCGGCGTCACCGACATCGCCGCGCGGGTGGTGGGCCAGAAGCTCGCCGAGACGTGGGGCCAGCAGGTGGTGGTGGAGAACCGGCCCGGCGCCGGCGGCACCATCGGCGTCGACGCGGCGGTGCGCGCCGCGCCGGACGGCTACACCCTGCTGATGGCCACCAACGGCGAGATCACCATCAACCCGGCGCTCTACAAGAACCTGACCCACGATCCGCAGAAGGATCTGATCCCCATCGCCATGGTGACCAATACGCCGCTGCTGTGGGCGGCGAACGCGAATGCGCCTTATTCCTCGCTGGTGGAGTTCATCGCCGCCGCCAAGGCCAAGCCCGGCGACATCGCCTATTCCTCGCCCGGCGCCGGCACCATGAACCACCTGACCGCCGAATGGTTCGCCACGCTCACCGGCACCAAGCTGCTGCACGTGCCCTACAAGGGCGGCGCGCCGGCGGCGGCCGCCATCGCCGGTGGCGAGGTGCCGGTGAGCGTGCTCGCGGTCTCCTCCGCTCTGCCGCACGTGAAGTCCGGCAAGGTCAAGGTGCTGGGCATGACCACGCAGGCGCGCACCCAGCTCGCCCCCGACTGGCCCTCGGCGCGCGAGGCCGGCATCGCCGACTTCGACGCCTCGATCTGGGTCGGCCTGTTCGCCCCCAAGGGCACGCCGGCGGACATCGTCGCCAAGGTGACGACGGACCTCAAGGCGGCGCTCGCCGACCCGGCGGTGGTGGCGCGCCTCAACACCGCCGGCGCCGAGGCGGTGGGGCTCGACGGCCCGGCCTTCCTCGCCCGCATCAAGGCCGACACGGCGCGCTATGGCGCGATCGTCAAGGCCGCCGGGATCGAGATCAACTGAGGCGGCGGCAGCTCAGATCAGCCTGAGGCCCTTCAGGCTCGCGTGCCCGTCCTTGCCGACGATGATGTGGTCGTGCACCTCGATGCCGAGCGGCTTGGCCACCTCGATGATCTTGCGCGTCATGTCGATGTCGGCGCGCGAGGGCGTCGGGTCGCCCGAGGGGTGGTTGTGGCACAGGATGATGGCGGAGGCCGACACCTCCAGCGCGCGCTTGACCACCTCGCGGGGATAGACCGGGGCGTGGTCGACGGTGCCGGTCTGGAGCACCTCGTCGGTGATCAGCTGGTTGCGCTTGTCGAGGAACAGCACGCGCACCTGTTCGCGGTCCTGGAACGCCATGGCGGTGCGGCAATAATCGAGCACCGCGCTCCACGAGGACAAGGCCGGCCGCCGCTTCACCTGGCCCTTGGCGAGGCGCTGGGCGGCCGCCTCCACCACCTTCAGCTCGGTGATGATGGCCTGCTTCACGCCTGGGATCTCGGCGAGCAGGCTGGGCGGGGCGGCGATCACCTCGGCGAACGAGCCGAAGCGGTCCACCAGGACCTTCGCCAGCGGCTTCACGTCGCGCCGCGGCACGGCGCGGAACAGCACCAGTTCGAGCAGCTCGTAGTCGGCGAGCGCCTCGGGGCCGGCCTCGCGGAAACGCTCGCGCAGCCGGTCGCGGTGCCCGTGGAAGTGGGGGGCCTCGGCGACGCCGTCCTCGGGCTCCTCCGCCATGGCGCGCCTGTCAGGCGATCTTGTAGGGCGGCTTGTGATAGCCCTTCGGACTCAAGGTGAAGATCTCCACCCCGGTCTCGGTGACGCCGACCGCGTGCTCGAACTGGGCGGACAGCGAGCGGTCGCGCGTCACCGCGGTCCAGCCGTCCGAGAGCACCTTCACATGCGGGCGCCCCAGATTGATCATCGGCTCCACGGTGAAGATCATGCCGGGCACCAGCTGCGGGCCCTCGCCGCGCCGGCCCACATGGACGATGTTGGGCTCGTCGTGGAACACCTGGCCGACGCCGTGGCCGCAGAAGTCGCGCACCACGCTCATGTGCTGCGGCTCGACGAATTCCTGGATCGCCGCGCCGATGTCGCCGACATGGCCGCCGGGGCGGATCGCGGCGATGCCGCGCATCATGGATTCGTAGGTCACGTCCAGCAGCCGCTCCGCGCGGCGCGGGATCGCGCCGATGGCGAACATGCGGCTCGAATCCCCGTACCAGCCGTCGAGCACCAGCGTCACGTCCACGTTGACGATGTCGCCTTCGCGCAGCGGCCGGGCATTGGGCATGCCGTGGCACACCACATGGTTGAGGGAGGTGCACACCGAATAGCGGTAGCCGCGATACATCAGCGTCGCCGGATAGGCGCCGTGGTCCATGGCGAAGTCGAAGATCAGCTTGTCGATGGCCTCGGTGGTGACGCCGGGGCGCACCAACTCGGCCACCGCGTCGAGCGCGCTGGCGGTGAGTTGTCCGGCCCGGCGCATGCCGGCGAAGCCGTCGGCGCCGTAAAGCTTGATGTGTCCGGTCTTGCGGAGCGGCGCGCTGGCCGCTGCTACGTAGCTCATCGATCCTGCCTTCCGGCCGCCCTCGCCGCCTTGTTCAGGCACCAGATTTAGGCCAAGCGGGCGGCAAAGCAAGCCTTGCGCGCGCGAGGCGCCGCCTGCCGGCGCGCGCGGGGAGGCGCGGCGGGCGCTGGCCCTGTGCTATGGAGGAGATGCGGGCCGCTTCCGCCCGCCGATTCAGGTCCGCCCATCCCGGTCCGCCGATCCAGGTCCGCCCATGCCGCCGAAGCCGCCCGCCACCCTCAAGACCGCCGAAGGCGCCGCGCGCCGCGGGCGCGCGCTGGCCGGCGGCGCCAGGGCGCCCGCCAAGGGGCCCGCCAAGGGGCTCGGCTTCCGCCGTGAGGCGGCGCTGCTCGCGGCCGGCCACCTGCCGGTGGCGGGCGCCGACGAGGTGGGGCGCGGCCCGCTCGCCGGACCGGTGGTGGCCGCCGCCGTGATCCTCGATCCGGCGCGGGTGCCGCGGGGCCTCGACGATTCCAAGAAGCTGCCGAAGCTACGGCGGGAAGCGCTCTATCTCGAGATCTGCGCCACCGCGCACGTGGCCGTGAGCCTCGCCCCGCCGGCGCGCATCGACCGCGACAACATCCGCCAGGCCACCTTGTGGGCGCTCGCCAATGCGGTGCGCGCGCTGCCCCTCAAGCCCGCCTTCGTGCTGGTGGACGGCAACGACCCGCCGTCTTTGCCGTGTCCGGTGGAGGCGATCATCGGCGGCGACGGGCTCATCGCCTCGATCGCCGCCGCCTCCATTGTCGCCAAGGTGACGCGCGACCGGCTGATGGCGCAATTGGGGTTGAGCTTTCCCGATTACGGCTTCGAGCGCCACATGGGCTACGGCACGCCCGAGCACGGCGCGGCGCTGGTGCGGCACGGGCCGTGCATCCACCACCGCCGCTCGTTCGCGCCGGTGCGCGAGCAGCAGCTCGGCTTGTTCGCGGCCGAGGACGTGCCGGAATAGGCTTCGGCCCATGGCCCGAACGCCGGACTGTGTCCTGGCAGAAGGCTGAACCTTTTGCCCCCGGCGCGCGCTCCGGCAGAGGGAGCGCCTTCGCGCGAGGCCAGACCCCTCTGCGCGGCGGGAGAGGGCAGGGCGGGGGCGCGCCGCCGTCCGATGCGGGTTACCCCTGTCGACCTCCGCCCGCATGCCGGCGCCGGTCGGCCCCGAAGCGCGATCCGGCCCCATGGAACAGCGCCGCGCCGCCATGGCGTCGGTGCCGCCGGCCCTCGCCGTGCACGGCCCGGCGGAGGCTCAGTGGTAGCCCTCGCCCTCGCGCACCTTGCCGCGGAAGATCCAGTACACGAACACGATATAGCCGAGCACCACCGGCAGCAGGAAGATCACGCCGAACAGCATGAGGATCTGGCTCGGCGCCGCGGCGGCGGTCTGCCACACGGTGAGCGAGGGCGGCACGAGATACGGAAAGGTGGAGATCGCGAGCCCCAAAAAGCCCAGCAGGAACAGCCCCACCGTGCCGAAGAACGGCAGCATCTCCTTGCCCTCCTTCAGCCAGCGCCAGACCAGATAGGCGACGAGAGCGGTGACGATCGGCACCGGCGCCAGGAAGAACAGGTTGGGGGTGGAGAACCAGCGCACCGCGATGCGGTCGAAGGCGAGCGGGGTCCACAGGCTGACCGCCGCCATGAAGGCGAGCACCATATAGAGCAGCGCCAGCGCCTGGGCGCGGGCGCGATCGGCGATCGCGCCCTCGGTCTTGATGAGCAGCCAGGTGGCGCCCAGCAGCGCATAGCCCGCCACCACGCCGAGCCCGCACAGGAGCGCGAACGGCGTCGCCCAGTCGAGCGGCCCGCCGGCGAACTGGCCGTTGGCCACCGTGATGCCCTGCACCAGGCCGCCGAGGATCACCCCCTGGCAGAAGGCGGCCACCACCGAGCCGCCGGAGAAGGCGAAGTTCCACCATTTGCGGCTCGTCATCGCAACCCAGCGGAACTCGAAGGCGACGCCGCGGAACACCAGCGCCAGCAGCATGACGATGACCGGCAGATAGAGCGCCGGCATCACCACCGCATAGGCCTGGGGGAAGGCGACCCACAAGCCGCCGCCGCCGAGCACGAGCCAGGTCTCGTTGCCGTCCCAGAACGGCGCCACCGTGTTCATCATGGTGTCGCGCTGCTTCTCCTCCTTGGCGAAGGGAAACAGAATGCCGATGCCCAGGTCGAAGCCGTCGAGGATCACGTACATGATCACCGCGACGCCGATGATCAGGCCCCATATGACGGGCAGATACCATTCCATGGTCCGCTCCTGTGCCTTTATTCGCCGGGGGTGATCTGTCCTTCGCCGTGGGCGGCGGCCAGGGGCCGGCTGGGACGCTCCTTGCGGGGCGGCTCGATCAGCGTGCCGCCCGGACCCTTCACGATCAGCCGGTTCATGAAATAGAGGCCGGTGGCGAAGACGATGGTGTAGACGATCACGAACAGCACCAGCGTCACCGCCACGCTCCAGCCGGTCACCGGCGAGACCGCGTCGGCGGTGCGCAGCACGCCTTGCACCACCCAGGGCTGGCGGCCCTGCTCGGTGACGATCCAGCCGGACAGGATGGCGATGAAGCCGAGCGGCCAGGACAGCGAGGCCGACCACAGGTACCAGCGGGTCTCGAACACCTTGCGGCGCCACAGGAGGAAGGCGCCGACCCAGCCGAACAGGATCATCACCACGCCGACGCCCACCATGGCGCGGAAGCCGAAGAACGGGCCGATCACCGGCGGCCGGTCCTGCGGCGCGAAGTCCTTGAGGCCCGGGAACAGCCCGCTGAGCGAGTGGGTGATCATCAGCGAGGCGCCGCCGGGGATCGAGATCTCGAACAGGTTCTTCTCGGCCTTCTCGTCGGGCCAGGCGAACAGCACCAGGGGGGCAGGCTTGGAGCTGTCCCAGTGGGCCTCGATGGCGGCGATCTTGGCCGGCTGGTATTTGGCGGTGTTGAGGCCGTGGGCGTCGCCCACGAAGGCCTGGATCGGGCCGACCACGGCGAGCATGCCGATCGCCATCACCATCATCACCTTGGCCTCTTCCTCGAACCGGCCGGCGAGCAGATAGCGCGCGCCCACCGCCAGCACCACCAGCGAGGTGGTGAGATAGGCGGCCAGCAGCATGTGCGGCAGCCGGTGCAGGAAGAAGCTCGGGTTGAAGATGATGTCCAGCCAGTCGAGCGGGTAGGCGACGCCGGCGCGGATCTCGAAGCCGGCGGGGGTCTGCATCCAGCTGTTGGCGGACAGGATCCAGAACGCCGACATGAAGGTGCCGAACGCGACCACGCAGGTGGACAGCACGTGCAGCCACGCCGGCACCCGGTTCCAGCCGAACAGCATGATGCCGAGGAAGGTGGCCTCCAGGAAGAAGGCGGTCAGCACCTCGAAGCCGATCAGCGGCGCGATCACCGATCCCACCACTTCGGAGAAGCGGCTCCAATTGGTGCCGAACTGGTAGGACAGCACGATGCCCGACACCACGCCCATGGCGAACGAGACCGCGAAGATCTTGGTCCAGTAGCGCGCCAGGCGGTGGAACACCTCGCGCCCGGTCTTCAGCCACAGCAGCTCCAGCGTGGCGATGAACGCCGACAGGCCGATGGTGAAGCTCGGGAAGATGATGTGGAAGGAGACGGTGAACGCGAACTGGATGCGTGCGAGAGTGACCGGATCGAGATCCATTGCCGGCTCCTTCATTGTCGCGACGGCCAGCCCCCTGCGATTTGCACGGGCTCCGGATGCCGCTCTTGCGCGCCGGGCCGCCGCCCGCGGCCACGGGGGCCGGTCTCGGGAAGCGCGCCCAATCCTTCGCTGCGGACCCATGGCGGCGTTGCGCGCGCCGCGGTTCAGGTCCGGATGTCATCGGCGGCGCGCCCCGGGATCGTCCCGGCGCGGCGCCGGCCCCGCGGATCGTGCTCTAACTTATTGAGTAGATACGAATTCACTGCCCGTGGCGAATCGCTTGGGCGACGCGCCCCGGGCGGATCCGGCTCTGACCGACGCGCCTTCGAGACATTCCAAATCTGCTGCGGACGGACCATAGCCAAGTCCGGCGGCGCCGTCGATGCCCGCGGGTGCTCCGGCCGGCCGACCGGTGCCGGGGCGCCGCCCGCCGACCCTGGCGGGCGCTGGCTTTTTCCGCCGGCGCGACCTTGGAGCGGTCAGCTTGCCGCAGGCCCAATGGGGGAGGGGCGGCGCGGCCGGCCGCGCCGCCCGCCTCAGGCGGCGGCGTGCGCGGCGCGGGCGTAGCCGCGGATGCGATCCACCATGGATCTCAGGCCGTTGGAGCGCTGCGGCGTCAAGTGACCCTCGAGGCCGATCCGGCGGAAGATGGCGAGCACGTCGGTCTCCAGGATCTCCTGCGCGGTGCGGCCGGAAGTCAGCGCCAGCAGCACGGCGACGAGGCCGCGCACGATGTGGGCGTCCGAATCGCCCTCGAACTCCAGCACCTCGCCCGCCGGCCCGGTCTTGCGCCGGCACACCAGCCACACCTGGCTGGCGCAGCCCTGCACCTTGTTGGCATCGGTGCGCTCCGCCTCGGGGAAAGGCGGCAGCGCGCGGCCGAGCTCGATCAGATGGCGGTACCGGTCCTCCCAGTCGTCCAGGAACTCGAAGTCGGCGATCAGGTCCTCGACATCCATGAAGCTCGATCCCTTCCGGCGGTCCGGCGGCGTCGCGGGCACGCCGGGGCGGCCTTCAGGGCGACACTATACCGGCATCGCCGGCCGGTGTCCTCACGCCGGGCGGCGCGGGGGCAGGGGCGCGGAGGCGGGCGCGGGCACCGCGGCCGGCACCGCCCGCGCCGGCGGCGTCGCGTGGAGGTTGCCGCCGCCGCCCCAGGCCGGCAGGAGGTCCTGCGGCGTCAGATCGAGCTGGCCGGCGGAGGGCAGGCGCGCCGGATCGAGGCCGGCGGCGCTGGCGGCGGGCGCGGGCGCGCCGCCGGATTTGGCGAGGTCCTGGGCCGGCTCCGGGGCGCGGGCCTCGCCCACCGCCTCGTAGAGCCACTTGGCGCCGACCTGCGCCTTCTCCTTGAAATGGACCGCCATCTGCCCGCCCACGTCGCAAGCCTGGGGCTGGCGGTCGCAGAAGCCGCGCGCGTCGGCGATCACCGCCTGCACCAGCCCGATGGCCTCGAACACGCTCACGTCGCGCCCGCTCTCCCCCTTCAGCCCGAGGGGCAGCAGCGCCAGCACGATGGCGACCAGGAAGCCCATGCGCAAAAGGAAGAACATGTCCGCCTCGTTGACGCCCGCGATCCAGTTGCGAGCCCTGTGATCATACCAGAGGCGGGGCCTTCGCCGAGGCCCCGCGGGCGCGACTTTTAAAGACATCGTTAACGCTGGGGGCAGGTCGCCGGCGGGCCGCTTAGCATTGCTTAAACGGTGCGGCGCCAAGCTCCGGACCGAGGCGGAGGCCGCGCATGCGCGCCGCCGCTCGGCCGAGACGGCCGGCCGGGCTCGCCGGCCGGGCCGGCCCGGGCTCCGCGGATCCAAGAGGGGGGCAGAGGGGCGCCGTGCCGCTTTTCACCTATGATCGTTCGCGCAGGCTCCGCGCGCCCGCCGGCGCGGGGCGGGACCGCATGGGGCGGCTCGCCCGCCTCGGGCGGCTCGCCGCCGCCATCCTCGGCGCCCTCGCTCTGGTGGCGACCTCGAGCGCGGGCGCGGTGTTCCTCGCCGAGGCGGCGGGGCTCGCCTCGGGCGCGCTCGCCGACGCCTTCTTCCTGTTCGGCGCCGGCCTGGTCTGCGCCGCGCTCGCCGCCGTGGCGCGCGGCCTCGCCGCCGCCGCCGCCCAGGTGAGCCGGCGCGAGGCCGACGACGACGCGCTGCTCGTCACCCGCCACAACCGCCAGGGCGCCGCGCTCGCCGTGGAGCGGCGCGACGGCCCGTTCCTCGATGCCCCGTCCGGTGCCGCCGCCTGCGGCGCGACGTTCCCCGGCCGCCCGGCCGCCGCCGATGCGGGCGCCGGCCTGCTGGGCCAGGGCGTCTATGCGCGCATCCTGGTGGCCGACCGCCCGGCCTTCCTGTCGGCGCTGGCGGTGGCCGCGCGCGGCGTGCCCGCCACCTGCGACCTCCGGGCGCGCGCCGCGGCCGGCGGGCCGCCGGCCTTCCTGCCGTTCGAGGTGCGCCTGCTGCCGGCGCGCCGGGGCGAGGTGCGCTGCATCTGGCGCGCGGCCAGCGCCCACAAGGCGCGGGCCGAGGAGGAGGCGCGCGCCCGCGCCGAGGCCGAGGCCGCCAACGCCGCCAAGAGCCGCTTCCTCGCCGCCATGAGCCACGAGCTGCGCACCCCGCTCAATGCCATCATCGGCTTCTCGGAGATCCTCGCCACCGAGGCAAGCGGCCCCATGGATGCCGCCCGCAAGGCCGACTATGCCCGCATCATCCACGACAGCGGCCGCCACCTGCTCGGCCTCGTCAACGACATCCTCGATCTGTCGCGGGTGGAGGCCGGAGCCTACCAGCTGGATTTCGAGCCGGTGGACGCCGCCGAGCTGGTGTCGGGCTGCGTGGAGATGATGCAGGTGGAGGCCGCGCGCCGCGCCGTCGCCATCCGCGCCGGGCTCGGCGCGCGGCTGCCAAAGGTGGAGGCGGACCGGCGCGCGCTGCGGCAGATCCTGATCAACCTGATCGCCAATGCGGTGAAATTCACGCCCGACGGCGGCCGGGTCCAGGTGGTGCTGCGCACCGAGGCCGAGCGCCTCTGCGTGCGCGTGCGCGACAGCGGGCCCGGCATGGGGCCGGAGGAGCTGAAGCGCCTCGGCGAGCCGTTCTTCCAGGCCGGCGACGCCGACCAGCGGGCGCGCGGCTCCGGCCTCGGCCTCGCCGTGGTGAAGGGGCTCATCGGGCTTCACGGCGGCAGCTTCGAGGTCGACAGCGTGCTCGGCCGCGGCACCTGCGTCACCGTGCGCCTGCCGCTCGCCCGCCCGGCGCGCGACGGGGTGGACGCTCCGACAGGCGAGGTGGTGGCGCCCTTCGCGCCGCGCGCCGGCACCGAACATTCCGCCCGGAGGACCGCATGACGCCCCACGGCCTTGCGCACGACATGACCGATTTCGCCGAACCGTCCGACGTCTCGCCCGAGCCTGCGGCGCCGGGCGGCGGGCGGCGCCTGAAGGCGGCGGACTTCGCCGCCGGCGCGCTGCTCGCCGCGCTCAGCATCGCCGTCGCAGTGAACGCCTTGGTGCTGCAGGGCCCGGGCGGCGGCGCGCCGGTCCCGCCGCGGCGCCCGGCGGCCGAGGCCGCGCCGGATCGGACCAAGGCCGCCAAGGTCGTCGCGCCGGCGCCCGCCGCCGCGCCCGCGCCGGCCCATCCGGCGCCGGTGGGGGGCGCCACCGAGGGCTCGCTCGGCTATCTCGTCATGCGCAGCACCGGCAGCCCGCCGCCCGCCGCGCCCGGCCCCGCGCCCGCGCCGCGCGCCCAGGCCGAAAGCGTGCGGCGCCCGCTCGCCGCGGTGGGGACCGCGCCGGTGCCCGAGGTGACGGGGGCGGTGCGCCCGCCGGCGGAGCTGCCCGCCAACGGGCGCGTGCTCTCGGTGCAGAAGGCGCTGTCGCGCATCGGCTACGGCCCCATCAAGGCGGACGGGCGCCCCGGCGCCGAGACGCGGCTCGCCATCCAGCGCTTCCAGCGCGACCGCAACCTGCCGGCGGACGGGGAGATCTCGGACCGCCTGGTGCGCGAACTGGCCGCCGTCACCGGCACGGCGGTCTACTGATGCGGCTCAAGAGCGCCATCTTCGTCTCCGCTTTGCTGCGGCGCGCCAGCGTCGAGGGCGCGTTCGGCGTGGTGGCGCGGCGCGGCGCCGAGGAGGCGGGGGCCATCTTCGTCAAGGTGGTGGCCCCGGACGGCACCGCCGCGCTCTACGGCCCCGCCCCCCAGACCGCCTTCGACGAGGCCTACCCCGCCGACCGCAAGTTCGTGGAGATGGTGCCGCCGGGCCGCCCCGAGGCGGAGGCGGACGCGCGCATCGCCCGCGAGGCGAAGTTCGACCCCGACATCTTCGTGGTGGCGATCGAGGACCGCGACGGCCGCCATTTCCTCGACGTGGTGCCCCTGTGACGGCGTGCCCGCGCCGACGTGGTTAATGGGTCGTTAAGGTTCAGGAAACCATAACGGCCCGAAACGCGTTGTTCGTGGGCTTGCCATGAAGAGGACGAGGGGCATGAGCACGGTCATTCTGTTCAGCGCGGCGCGGCGACGGCGTGAGGCCGCGCTCGCGCCGGAGCGTCCGGCACCGCTTTCCGGGCCGAAGGTGGTGATCCTGCCGGTGGTGCGCATCGAGCGCCATGCCGCGCCGGACGATGGCGGGAGCGCAGCGCGCGGCGCCGTTCCCGACTGGGGCCGCAAGGTCCACTGAGCCGCCGAGGAGCGCGGCCGACGCGCAATGCCGGCGTCAGCCGGCCTCGCCGCAGCCCGCCGCCTCGAGCTGCTTGCGCACCCCGGCGCGCAGGCCCCGTTCGCGCACGAATGCCCGCACCATCACCACGCCCTCGGTCGTCGGCGAGACGATCACCAGCCGGTCCGCGGCGGTGATCTCCTCGTCCTCCGGCAGCGCCGCTTTCTGGGCCGGGGTCATGAGGTCCAGCTCCACCACCGCGCCCGCCGCCTGGTCGCTCAGCGCGTAGAAAGCGAGGCCCTCGGCGGTGTAGAACGAGACCGAGGTGTAGTCGGCGGTGGCCGGCACGCGCACCTTCAGCGGCCGCTGCGTGAGGTCGTAGAGGCATACCGCCGAGACGAACGCCGGGTCCATCATCGGCAGCACGCTCTCCTGCGGCGTCGGGTCCGCCAGCATCACCATCTGGTTGCTCTCGGCGAGCTCCGACAGCCGGGCATAGGCGTTGCGCTCCGCCAGCGCCGGCATGGCGAGGATGGAGATGATGTGGGCGATGCCCGCCAGCACCACCGCCACCGCCGCCGACAACAGGATGCCGGCCGGCCAGCGCGCCAGCCGCGCCCACAGGCTTTCCACCCGGCGGCGCGCCGGGCCGGCGGGGGGCAGGCGGTGCCGCAAAGCGTCGATCATGCTCACAGGCAGGCCTCCCGCTCGATGCGCGGCAGCGCCATGGCATCGCCCGCGCCCGAGGCGAAGGAGAACGGCGCATCGTAGAGCCGCAGCACCACCTTCACCCGGCTGCGCGCGCCGGTGGGCAGCCAATTGCCCGCGCGAGCCCGCGGCGACAGGCGCACGTCGATGGCGCCGCTGTCGGAATAGACCACCTCGGCGCTGGTGAAGCCGTAGCGCCCGGCGTCGTTGGGGATGAGACGCCCGTCCGCGTCCATGAGGGTGAGCGTCCACAGCCGCGCCTGGGGCAGCACGCCGACGATGCGGGTGACGCAGCGTCCGTCGATCGGCCGGCCCTGATCGTCGCTGCTGGCGAGGAACAGCAGGCCGTCCGCGAGCTCGATGGGCAGTTCGCCCGAGCGGGCGAGCGCCGCGCGGGCATAGGGATCGGCCTTCACCGTGCCGGCGCGCGGCCAGCCCTGCCAGGGGCCGGAGCGCACCACGTCGAGCCCCCGGCTCTCGGTGACGGCGAACCAGGTCACGCCGAGCCCGAGCACGGTGGCGGCGAGGAGGGTGAAGGCGAGCGGCAGCAGGCGCACCGAAAAGGTCCTACACGAGAGAACGCGCAGATCGCGCTGCGCGGCAATCCGATCGGATGACGCGGCCGCGACCACCGCCCGCCAGGCGGATGACCGGTCGGGCGCGCCCTCGCGCCTTGATAGAACAAAAACACGCGCCGGGAAAAGGCGGGCCGCTCCTCGCCGCCCGCGACCGCCCGAAGGCGGTCAGGACAAGGCGCCGAGGTGGGCGGCGAGATCGGGCGGCAATAGCGTGGAGCGGCGCGTCTGCCGGTCCACCAGCACCATCACCGTCTCGGCGGTGGCGACGCACCTCTTGTCCTGGTAGAGCGCCTGCTCGAGGGTGAGCGAGCTGCGGCCGACCTTCACCACCCGCGTGCCCACCTCCACCGTGCCGGGCCAGATCAGTTCGGCGCGGAAGTCGAGCACGATGCGCGCCAGCGAGAAGAAGGTGCCGTCCGGCGCCATGGGCCGGTCGCCCGTCCGCAGGAGCTGGGTGCGACCGGTCTCCAGATAGGTGGAGAACACCGCATTGTTCACATGGCCCAGCATGTCGGTGTCGCCGAAGCGGATGGTGTCGAAGGCGCGCACCGGAAAGCTGTCGAGGGTGGGCAAAGGCGGCTTCTCGCGATCGGTCACGGCACGGGCTCCATCGACGGAAGGGCGAGGTCAGGCAAGGCGGCCGAGCGCGCGCCAGCCGATGTCGCTGCGGAAGAATCCCTCCGGCCAGTCGATCTTGGCGATGGCGCCGTAGGCGCGCGCGCGTGCTTCGGCGAGGGTCGCGCCGCTGGCGGTGACGTTGAGCACGCGCCCGCCGTTCGAGACCAGGTTCGCGCCCTTGAGACGGGTGCCCGCCTGGAACACCAGCACGCCTTCGCCCGCGCCCGCGGCGTCCACGCCGGTGATGGTGCTGCCGGTCTGGTGCGGGCCGGGATAGCCGCGGCTGGCATAGACCACGGTGATGGCCGAGGTGGGGTGCCAAGCGGGGGTGACCGCGGCGAGGCGGCCGGTGGCGGTGGCGTAGAGCACCTCCAGCAGGTCGCCGGCATAGCGCGGCATCAGCACCTGGCATTCGGGATCGCCGAAGCGGCAATTGTATTCCACCAGCTTCGGCCCCTGCGCGGTCAGCATGAGGCCGGCATAGAGCACGCCGCGATAGGGCGTGCCGGCCGCCGCCATGGCCCTGGCGGTGGGCACCAGGATCTCGGCGATCGCCCGCGCCTCGAGGTCCGCGGTGAGCACCGGGGCGGGCGAATAGGCGCCCATGCCGCCGGTATTGGGGCCGAGGTCGCCGTCATAGGCGCGCTTGTGGTCCTGGGCGCTGCCGAACGGCACCACGGTCTGCCCGTCCACCAAAGCGAACAGGCTTACCTCCTCGCCCTCCATGAATTCCTCGATCAGCACCTCGGTGCCGCCGCCGGCGAACACCTGGGCGACCGCGTCGGTCGCCTCCTCCACCGTGAGGGCCACCACCACGCCCTTGCCGGCCATCAGGCCGTCCGCCTTCACGACGATGGGCGCGCCCTGCTCATTGACGTAGCGGCATGCAGAGTCCAGGTCGGTGAAGCGGCCGAAGGCGGCGGTGGGGATGCCGTTGGCCCGGCACAGCTCCTTGGTGAAGAGCTTGGAGCCTTCGAGCCGGGCCGCGGCGGCGGTGGGACCGAAGGCGGGGATGCCGGCGGCGTCGAGCCGGTCCACCAGCCCGGCCACCAAGGGCGCCTCGGGCCCCACCACCACGAACTCGATGCCGTGGTCGCGGCAGAACGCCACCAAGGTGTCGTGGGCCGACAGGGGAATGCCTTCCACCAGATCGGCGTGCTCGGCGACGCCGGGATTGCCCGGCGCGGCGTAGAACTGGCCCATGGATGGGCTCTGCGCCAGCTTCCATGCCAGCGCGTGCTCTCGCCCCCCCGAACCGAGCAGCAAAACGTTCATGCCGCGCATTCTCCTTCTTCTTGCCTTATTGGCTATCGGCTCATGGGCTCGCGAACAAGCCCCAAGGCTCTGCGCTCGCCGCATGGGGGCTGCCCCTTTATGCTGACCTCGTGCAGCCCAGGCGATCCGATTCGATGGCAGAAACCGAGGATACCCGCGTCAACGCGCCCGAATGGAGCGTGTCCGAGCTGTCCGCCGCGCTGCGGCGCACGGTGGAGGACGCCTACGGCCACGTGCGGGTGCGCGGCGAGATTTCCGGCTATCGCGGCCCGCATTCGTCGGGCCACGCTTATTTCGCGCTGAAGGACCAGGGCGCCAAGCTCGACGCGGTGATCTGGAAAGGCACCTTCGCCCGCCTGCGGCTGAAGCCGGAGGAGGGGCTGGAGGTGGTGGCCACCGGGCGGCTCACAACCTATCCGGGCAAATCGGGCTACCAGATCGTCATCGAGGCGCTGGAGTTCGCCGGCGCCGGCGCCATCATGGTGATGCTGGAGGAGCGCCGGCTGCGGCTCGCCGCCGAGGGCCTGTTCGATCCCGCCCGCAAGAAGAAGCTGCCTTACCTGCCGCGCGTGATCGGCGTCGTCACCTCGCCTACGGGGGCGGTGATCCGCGACATCCTGCACCGGCTGGCCGACCGCTTCCCGCGCGACGTCGTGGTGTGGCCGGTGCGGGTCCAGGGCGAGACCAGCGCCGCCGAGGTGGCGGCCGCCATCCGCGGCTTCAACGCGCTGCCCGAAGGCGGGACGGTGCCGCGCCCGGACGTGATCGTGGTGGCGCGCGGCGGCGGCTCGCTGGAGGACCTGCTGGGCTTCTCCGAGGAAGTCGTCGTGCGCGCGGCGGCCGAGAGCGCCATCCCGCTGGTCTCCGCCGTGGGCCACGAGACCGACGTGACGCTGATCGATTTTGCCGCCGATCTGCGCGCGCCCACCCCCACCGCCGCCGCCGAGCTGGTGGTGCCGGTGCGCTCGGACCTGATCGCGCTGGTGGAGGGCTTCGGCGCGCGCCTCGCCGCCGCGCCGGTGCGGCTCCAGGAGCGCCGGCGCGCCGATCTGCGCGCGCTCGCGCGCCTGCTGCCCACCGCCGCGAGCCTCATGGAGGCGCCGCGCCAGCGGCTCGACGGCGCCGCCGACCGGCTGCCGCGCGCGCTCGCCGCCAATGCGGTGGCGCACCGGGTGCGGCTCGCCGCGGCGCGGCTGTCGCCGCAGACCCTGCGCATCCGCATGGCGCGCTCCGGCGAACGCTTCGCGGCCCAGGCGGCCCGCTTCGAGGCGGCGGGCCGGGCGCAGCGGCTCGCCTTCGGCGCCGGCCGCCGCGCGCTCGGCGACCTCGGGCGGCGCGCCGGGCGGGCGGTGGACGAGGTGCTGCGCGCCGAGCGGCGCCGGCTCGCCAGCCTCGCCCAGCTGCTGGAAGCCCTGTCCTATCACGGCGTGCTAAAGCGCGGCTTCGCTTTGGTGCGCGACGCGCAGGGGCAGGCGGTGCGCGCCGCCGCGGCGGTCGCCCCGGGCGCGGGGCTGGAGATCGAGTTCGCGGACGGCCGCGTCGCCGTGCGCGCCGGGGCGGGGGAGGGGCCTCCGCCGCCGCGGGAAGGGGCCGTGCGCCGGCCGCGCCGGGGCTCGGCAAAGCAAGGCGCGGCGGGCGCCGACGCGCCGACCCTGTTCGATCCCTGAGCCGGAGACCTTTCCCCAGGACAGGCAAAGCACTATCTTGAGGAGCATCGCTTCACCAGCCGGTGCCGCCCGGGCCGTTCCAGCCGGGATGGCGGCCTCGTCTCGAAGCTCATAGCAAGAGCCCGCGTCGATCGGCCCTCCGATCCGGCCGAAGCGGGGATCGGGACCGTCTCGCCGTGATGAATCGATTCGAACGTTTTCCGGAACCCCACGGGGAGGCGGAGGTCCGCTACCTCGACGGCGAATTCCGGATCCTGCGGCCCGGCAGCTTCGTGCGCTGCGCCGTGACCGGCCAGCCGATCGCGCTCGACGAGCTGCGCTATTGGAGCGTCGACCTCCAGGAGGCCTATGCCGACCCGGAGGCGGTGCTGGCCCGGGTGCGCGCGATCTCCGGCCGCTGAGCCGGCGTCCCGCGACCCGGCGCTTTCAGGAGCCCGCCATCCGCGCCGCCGCGCGCGCCTCCGCCTGCGCCACCAGATGGCCGAGCGCCCCTCCGTCGGCGGGATGCAGCGTCACCGGCACCACCTCGATCAGCGCCCGCAGGCCGGTGAAGGCGGCGAGGCGCGCGGCGTCCTTGGTGGTGGTGACGAGGCTGAGGCCGCGCGCCTTGGCCTGCGCGACCAGCGCCGCCATCTCGCCTTCGCCGAACAGGTGATGGTCCGGGAAGGGGCGGCGCTCCACCACGTCGAGGCCTTGCGCCGCCAGCATCTCGAAGAATTTCGCCGGCCGGCCGATGCCGGCGAAGGCGAACAGCTTGCGGCCTCGAAGCCGCGCGACGGCCGCCGGATCTGGCTCCAGCACCGCCTCGATGGGCGCACAGCCATTGGCCCGCGCCAGCGCCGCGAGCGCGGGCAAGGTGTCGGGTTCCGGGGCCGGGCCCACGATCAGCAGCGCGTCGGCCCGCGCCAGCTGCGCGCCGAGCGGCGCGCGCAGCGGGCCGGCGGGCAGCACGCGGCCGTTGCCTACGCCGACCCCCCGGTCCACCACCAGCAGGGACACGTCCTTGGCGAGGCTGGGATTTTGGAACCCGTCGTCCATGACGATGTGGGTCGCGCCCTCCGCCACCGCGAGGCGCGCCCCGGCGAGCCGGTCGCCGCCGGCGACGATGGTGGGCGCGCGCCGGGCGAGCAGCAGCGGCTCGTCGCCCACGTCCGCCGCCGTGTGCCGCGCCGGGTCGACCCGCACCGGCACAGGCGCGGTGCCGCCGTGGCCGCGCGACAAGGCGAAGGGATGCCCGCCGCGCCGCGCGATGAGGTCGAGCAGAGCGAGCGCGGCCGGGGTCTTGCCGGCGCCGCCCACGGTGGGATTGCCGACGCAGATCACCGGCACCGGCACGCGCCCCCCCGATTTGCCCATGCGCCGCAGCGTCTCGGCGCCGACCAGCGCGCCGATCGGCGCCAGCACGGCCGCGGCGAGCCCCGGCGGGCGCCACCAGAAGGCCGGGGCGGTCGCGATCATCGGTGCCGCAGCCGGATGTGGACGAGATAGGGCTCGATCGCCGACAGCGTGCGCTCCAGCGCCCCGCCGAGGGCAGCGACGCTGACCCGGGCGGCAGCCGCCACCCGCTCGCGCCGCGCCTTGTCGCGCAGCATCACGAAGGTGAGCCGGGCGAGGTCCTTGATGTCGGCCACCGGCAGCGCACCGCCGTCGGCGTCGAAGCGGGCGTAGATGGCGGTGAAGTTCCACACGTGCGGGCCGTGCAGCACCACCGCGCCGAGCTTTGCCGCCTCGATCGGGTTCTGGCCGCCGTGCTCCACCAGCGAGCCGCCCATGAACACCACCGGCGCGCAGCGGTAGAGCAGGCCCATTTCGCCGATCGTGTCGGCCACATAGACGTCGGTGCCGGCCTCCGGCAGGGCGCCGGCGCTGCGCAGGGCGATGGCGAGGCCGGCCTCCTCGGCGAGCGCGGCGATCTCCTCGCCCCGCTCGGGGTGGCGCGGCGCGATGATGGTGAGGAGCCCGCCGATCTCCTTGCGCAGCGCCTTGTGGGTGGCCAGGGCGAGCACCTCCTCGCCCGCATGGGTGGAGGCGGCGAGCAGCACCGGGCGCGCGCCGACGGCAGCGGACAGCGCCGCCAGGGCCTGCGGCTCGGCGGCGGGGGCGGGCACGTCGAACTTCAAGTTGCCGCACACCTCCACCCGCGGCGCGCCCAAGGCGCGGAAGCGGGCGCCGTCCTCCTCGCTCTGGGCGAGGCACAGATCGACCCGCGACAGCAGCGCCCGGGCGCTGCGCGACAGGCGCGACCAGCGCTGCGCCGAGCGCGGCGAGAGCCGGCCGTTGACCAGCACCACCGGCGTCTTGCGCCGGCCGAGGTCGTAGAGCAGGTTCGGCCACAGCTCGGATTCGGCGAGCAGCACCAGATCCGGCTTCCAGTGGTCGAGGAAGCGCGAGACGAACGGGCCGGCGTCGAGCGGCATGAACTGGTGGATCACGCCCGGCGGCGCGCGCCGCGCCGCCACCTTGCTCGAGGTCAGGGTGCCGGAGGTGAGCAGCACGTTGAAGCGCCGCGCCGCCAGCCGCTCGATCAGCGGCATCACGCAATTCACCTCGCCGACGCTCGCCCCGTGCACCCACACCAGCGGGCCCTCCGGCCGCGCTGCGCTGGCGACGCCGCGCCGCTCGGGCAGGCGCTCGCGATCCTCCTTGCCCTTGCCCGCCCGGTAGGAGAGCCAGGCCGGCGTCAGGAGCGCGGCCGCGGCGCTGGCGCCCCGGTAGAGGCGCAGGGTCACGGTGAGCGAGCGCGGCCTCATCGGCGGCTTCCGCCGGAACGGCCCACCAGCGCCTCGGCGCGGGCGGTCACCGCCTCGAGCCGCTCCTGGACCAGCGCGCGCGCCGCCGCGAGCTGCGCCTCGTCCGCGTCGCGCGGCACGTAGACCGGCTCCCCCACCACGGCCGCGCCCGGGCCGAAGGGCAGGTTCAGGCTGGCGCGATCCCAGCTCTTGAGGGTGATGCGGTTGCGGGTGGCCATGGCGAGCGGAAGAATGGGGCGGCCAGAATACCGTGCTATGGTAACGACGCCCAGCCCCGCTTTGCGGGCAATTTTCGGCACGTCGGCGGTCATGGCCACGTTGATGCCGTCGCGCAGGGTCTCCAGCATCTCATAGGTCGCCGAGACCGCGCCCTTCCGGTGGAAGTCGTGGCGCGAGGTGGCGCCCGAGCCGCGGATGGTGCCCACCCCGAGCTTCTCGGCGGCGATGGCGTTGATCTGCGCGTCCGCATGGCGCGAGATCAGCACCTTGGCCTTGTGGTGCGGCTTCATGGCGAACGGCGTGAGGAAATGCTGCCCGTGCCAGAAGGTGACGATCACCGGCATCTTCTCGTCGATGACGTCGAAGATGTTCTCCGGCTCGATGACGAACCGCGTGGTGTGGGCCACGAGCTTGAAATAGCCCGCGAAGGCCGAGCCCGCGGCCAGCTGGAACGCGCGATTGGTCCGGATGCGAC
This sequence comes from Xanthobacter luteus, assembly GCF_040049235.1. Classification (NCBI taxonomy): domain Bacteria; kingdom Pseudomonadati; phylum Pseudomonadota; class Alphaproteobacteria; order Hyphomicrobiales; family Xanthobacteraceae; genus Xanthobacter; species Xanthobacter luteus. The sequence continues at coordinate 1,251,492 of NZ_JBDZDO010000001.1, read as the reverse complement.
GCCACATGTCTTCTTGTTCTCACCTTGGGTCGGTCGGTCGGACTTGGTTAGATCGGACTTGGCCAGAAGGGACTTGGCCAGAAGGGACTTGGCCAGAAGGGACTTGGCCAGATGGGACTTGGCCAGATGGGATTTGGCCAGATGGGATTTGGCCGGGCCGGCGGCGGACGGCGCGCGTCCGCTTCAAGATCGTGCGCCCCGGTGGGCAAGGACGCTTCAGTCGCCATGCGCCTTTCCGGTCTCCGGGTCCAGAAGGCGGTGCAGATGTACCACGAAATAGCGCATCAGGGCATTGTCCACGGTCTGCTGCGCCTTGGCCTTCCAGGCCGCGGCCGCGCTCGCATAGTCGGGATAGATGCCGACGATGTCGAGCTTGGACAGATCCTTGAACTCGGTGCCGTCGAGGGCGGTGAGTTCGCCGCCGAACACGAGGTGGGGCAGCTGCTTCTTGGCCGTGGTGGTCATGGCATATCCGCTTGGGAGGGTGGCGAAAGGGGAACGGGGCCGCGCGCGGCGAGCACCGCGGCGTGCAGCGGCAGGCCGGCGCAGAACAGGGCCGCGTGCCGCGGCACGCGCCGATTGTAGCGCAACGGCGCGCCGCCATAGCCGGTCAGGCGTCCGCGCGCCTCCTCGACGATCAGATCGGCGGCGGCGAGGTCCCAGTCGTGGGCGTTCACCCCCACCAGCGCGAGGTCCAGTTCGCCGCTCGCCACCCGCGCGAGGCGCAGAGCAAGGGAGCGCACGCGCGGCATGCGGCTCAACGCCACCTTGGGGCGGAAGGCGTCGAGCTCGGCCGGCGGGCCGGCGACCCGCGCGCCCGCGATCGCCTGCCGCCGGCTGGCCTCGATGGGGGCGCCGTTGAGCGTCGCGCCCCGGCCGCGGGCGGCAAGGAACATCTCCTCGCTCGCCGGCGCGTAGAGCGCCGCCGCCACCGGCCGGCCGTCCTCCACCAGGGCGGCGGAGATCGCCCAGTCGGCCCCGCCGGCCATGAAGGCGCGGGTGCCGTCGATCGGGTCCACCACCCACAGACGGCCGGCGGCGAGGCGTTCGCCGGTGTCGGCGCTCTCCTCCGAGAGCCAGGCGACATCCGGGGCGGCGCCCATCAAGGCGTCGTGGAGCAAGCGGTCGACCGCCATGTCGGCCTCGGTGACCGGAGAATCGTTGCCCTTGGTCCAGGTGGCGACACCCACCGCGCGCATGTCGCGCGCCAGGGCGCCGGCCCGCGCCACCGCCTCGGCGAGGGGGCGCATCAAGGCATCGGTGTCGCAGGTCGTGGCGGAAGGGATCGCGCTCATGGGGAGCCAAATAGGCGGCGGGGCGGCCGGAGGCAAGGCGCCTCGTGCTGCATTGCACCCGCCGTGCGGCGCCGGCGCCGGCGGCGTCAGAGCAGCGCCGGGACGAGCGTGTCGAGCGCGAGCCCCGCGAACAGGATCAGTCCGGCGTCGCGGTTGGACTTGAACACCACGAGGCAGCGCGCCGGATCGTCGATGTCGAGGGCGCGCACCTGCCAGGCGAGCTGGAGCGCGAAGCCGGCGAGGCCGGCGACCGCGAGCGGTCCGGCCCCCGCGGCGCGCAGCGCGAAGCCGAACAGCACCACCGTCAGCGCGTAGCACAGGCCCACCACGAGGGCGGAGTTGCGGCCGAAGAACAAGGCGGTGGAGCGCACCCCGACGACCGCGTCGTCCTCCTTGTCCTGGTGGGCGTAGATGGTGTCGTAGGCGAACACCCAGGCGACGCAGCCGGCGAACAGCAGCAGAGCCGGATCCTCGATGGCCCGGAACACGCTCGCCCAGCCCATCAACGCGCCCCAGGAGAAGGCGATGCCCAGCACCACCTGGGGAAACGAGGTGACGCGCTTCATCAGCGGGTAGACCGCCACCACGCCGAGCGAGGCGATGCCGGTGACGATGGCGAAGCGCGGCAGGGCGAGCAGCACCGCGAGGCCGATCAGGCACTGGAGGGCGAGAAAGGCGAAGGCGGCCGGCACGCTCACCGCGCCGGAGGCCACCGGGCGGTTGCGGGTGCGCGCCACGCGGCCGTCGATGTCGCGGTCGAGGATGTCGTTCCAGGTGCAGCCGGCCCCGCGCATGGCGAACGCGCCGATCGCGAACAGCGCCAGCAGCGCGGGATCGGGGAACGGGCTGCCGGCGGCGATGGCGGCAAGCGCCGTGGACCACCAGCAGGGCAGCAGCAGCAGCCAGGTGCCGATCGGCCGGTCCACGCGGGCAAGACGCAGATAGGGCCGCAGCGCGGCGGGCGCGTGGTGGTCGACCCAATTGCCGCGCGCGGCGTCGGCGACGTGGGGGGCGGACCGGTCCGTGGAACTCAAGGCGCGCGCCTATTTCTTCATGACGTTGCCGTTGATGGTGTCGAACACGGTGCCGCCGGCGCCACCCAGGGAATAGCCGGTGGTGACGCCGAGCGCGCTCGAGATCGAGCCCTGCTGCGGCGGCTTGGCCGGGCCGCCCGGCCCGGCGCCGCCGGCGGCCGCCTGGCACACCTGGTCGCGCACGGTATTGGTCTTCGTCAGGCTGGCCTTGGAGGCTTTGATCGCCTGCTCCGGCACCTGGCACCAGTCCTTGTTGTCCACCAGGAACTTGTTCCAGCGCAGCTCGGCGCTGGCATAGTTGCGGAACAGCGGACACAGGGTCTGGGGGTCCTTGGTGCGCTTGGTGGCTGCGCCCAGCGCCTTGCCGGCCTCCTCCAGCGCGCCGCGCGCCGCCGTGGCGTCGGTCTGGCAGTCCGCCATGGCGCCCGAAGCGGCAAGCGCGCTTGCAACCCCGGCGACCGCGATCGCGAGCGTGAATCTGTTCATGGAGCTTCGCCCCTTCTCTTTGCCGCCCCCAGGGGAAACGTTGATACAGAGACCCTAAAGATAGGGCAACATCACGGCAGGGGCCGGTGCCGGCGGCACCCGGCGCGCATTGACGCTTGACGCGGTGCGGGACCGCCGGTAATTTCGCGCAACTTTTGAAAGGGACGGCGCCGTCATGCGCAACATCGTTATCCTTATCGTAGGGGGGCGCGCCACTGCCGGATCGGCCTGACGGTCGGTCGGACGACAGGTGGCGCGCGCATGGGGGGCCTTCGGGCCCCTTCGTCGTTTCTAGGGCCCTTCGCCGGCGGCACGCCGCGTCCGGGGCCCTCGGGTTCGGGGCGCGCGGGCGCCCGCAGGGTCGAGCGGCGCGAAGGCGCCCCAAGGAGTTTGAGGCAATGGAAAAGCAGATGACCGGCGCCGAGATGGTGATCCAGGCCTTCGCCGACCAGGGCGTCGCCCACATCTTCGGCTATCCGGGCGGCGCGGTGCTGCCCATCTACGACGCGCTGTTCCACCAGAACGAGATCGAGCACATCCTGGTGCGCCACGAGCAGGCGGCGGTGCATGCGGCCGAGGGCTATGCGCGCTCGTCGGGCAAGGTGGGCGTGGTGCTGGTCACCTCCGGCCCCGGCGCCACCAATGCGGTGACCGGCCTCACCGACGCGCTGATGGATTCGATCCCGATCGTGTGCATCACCGGCCAGGTGGCGACCCACCTGATCGGCAACGACGCGTTCCAGGAATGCGACACGGTGGGCATCACCCGCCCCTGCACCAAGCACAATTACCTGGTGCGCGACGTGAACGACCTCGCGCGCGTGCTGCACGAGGCGTTCTACGTGGCGCAGAACGGACGCCCCGGCCCGGTGGTGGTGGACATCCCCAAGGACGTGCAGTTCGCCACCGGCACCTATGTCGGCCGCGAGAACATCCAGCACAAGACCTACCGTCCGAAGCTCAAGGCCGAGGCGCCGCAGATCGCCGCGGCGGTGGAGCTGATCGCGGGCGCCAAGAAGCCGATCTTCTACACCGGCGGCGGCGTCATCAATGCCGGCCCGGAGGCGAGCCGCCTCTTGCGCGAGCTGGCGCGGCTCACCGGCGTGCCGGTGACCTCGACGCTGATGGGCCTCGGCGCCTTCCCGGCGGCCTCGCGCCAGTGGCTCGGCATGCTCGGCATGCACGGCACCTATGAAGCCAACATGGCGATGCACGACTGCGACGTGATGGTGTGCATCGGCGCGCGCTTCGACGACCGCATCACCGGCCGTCTCGACGCCTTCGCGCCGGGCTCGAAGAAGATCCACATCGACATCGACCCCTCGTCCATCAACAAGAACGTCAAGGTGGACCTGCCCATCATCGGCGATTGCGGCCGGGTGCTCGCCGACCTCGTCGCCGCCTGGAAGGCGCGCGCGCTCGAGCTGGACCGCGCGGCGCTCGAGGCCTGGTGGGCCCAGATCGACCGCTGGCGGGCGCGCAACTGCCTCGCCTACCGGGCGTCCGACGAGATCATCAAGCCGCAATACGCCATCGAGCGGCTCTATGCGGCGACCCGCGACAAGGACGTCTACATCTCCACCGAAGTGGGCCAGCACCAGATGTGGGCGGCGCAGTTCTTCCGCTTCGAGGAGCCGAACCGCTGGATGACCTCCGGCGGCCTCGGCACCATGGGCTACGGCCTGCCCGCCGCCATCGGCGCGCAGAAGGCGCACCCGGACGCGCTGTGCATCGACATTGCGGGCGAGGCCTCGATCCTCATGAACATGCAGGAGATGTCGACCGCCGTGCAGTTCGACCTGCCGGTGAAGATCTTCATCCTCAACAACAAATACATGGGCATGGTGCGCCAGTGGCAGGAGCTGCTGCACGGCGGGCGCTACTCCCACTCCTATTCGGAGGCGCTGCCCGACTTCGTGAAGCTCGCCGACGCCTATGGCGGCGTGGGCCTGCGCTGCGAGAAGCCCGCCGACCTCGACGCGGCGATCGCCGAGATGATCGCCGTGAAGCGGCCGGTGATCTTCGACTGCATCGTCGACCAGCAGGAAAACTGCTTCCCCATGATCCCGTCGGGCCGCGCCCACAACGAGATGATCCTCGGCGACATGGCCATGGACCTCGACGCCGCCATCACCGACGAGGGCAAGATGCTGGTGTGAGGCGCCTTTGCCCCTCACCCCGCATTTCTCCCTCTCCCCTCGCGGGAGAGGGGCCAAGGGTGAGGGGGAGGCCGGGCGAAGAGCCCGATCTCCGGCAAGCCGCGCGACCCCTCACCCCAACCCTCTCCCGCAAGGGGAGAGGGAGCCCGCTCCGATTGCGTCCGTCCTTACCCCTCATCCCGAGCCCCTCATGCCCCACACCTCCGAGCCCATCGAGCGCCACACCCTCTCCATTCTGGTGGACAACGAGCCGGGCGTGCTGGCGCGCGTCATCGGCCTGTTCTCCGGCCGCGGCTACAACATCGACAGCCTCACCGTGTCGGAGGTGAGCCACGAGGGCCACCTCTCGCGCATCACCATCGTCACCACCGGCACGCCCATGGTGATCGAGCAGATCAAGAACCAGCTCGACCGCCTGGTGCCGGTGCACCGGGTGCGCGACCTCACGGTGGAGGGCACCGCGCTCGAGCGCGAGCTCGCCATGGTGAAGGTGCGCGGCGTCGGCGAGGCGCGCGGCGAGGCCCTGCGGCTTGCGGAGGCCTTCCGCGCCCGGGTGATCGACGCGACGCGCGAGAGCTTCGTGTTCGAGATCACCGGCAAGTCCGACAAGATCGACCAGTTCGCCTGGCTCATGGAGCCGCTCGGCCTCGTGGAGGTGGCGCGCACCGGCGTGGTGGCGATCTCCCGCGGGCCGGAGGGGATGTGAGCGTTTCGATGACGGCAGTGGAGGGCTTGCGCCCTCTGCCCGCTGGGGATATACGCCCGGATATCCAATGAAGGTCCGATACGGCCATGAAGGTCAAGGTCGCAAAATGGGGCAACAGCGTCGCCGTGCGGATTCCCAAGTCCATCGCGGACGACCTCGGCTTGCGTCCGGGCAGCATCGTCGAGCTTGAACGCGACGGGGCGTCGGTCTCTATCCACGCCGAGCCGAAGGTGAAGATTCCGCGCTACCGGATCGAGGATCTGGTGGCAGAGATGAAGCGGCTGGGACCGGAGAATGAGCCTGAAACGGTGGACTGGGGGCCTGACGTCGGCTCCGAGATCATCGACGACGCGTGGTCGAACACCGCTGGCAGCCGCAAGGATGTCCCGGCGCCCGGCAAGAGCGACGATGCCTCTCGCCGCCGGTGACATCGTCTGGGCCGAGCTGGACCCCGTCCGAGGAAGCGAGCAGGCGGGGCGACGCCCCGCGCTCGTGGTCTCGGTGGAACTCTACAATTTGACCTCGCGCCGCGCCTTCATATGCCCGATCACCTCGCGCATCAGGGACTGGCCCTACAACGTGCCCCTGCCGGACGGCACGAGAACCCGGGGCATGGTCCTTGTCGACCAGTTGCGCGCCGTCGATCAGGCCGCACGCATTTTCGGTCTGATCGAGCGCGGACCCGAAGAGCTCCTGGCGGAAGTCCGCGGACGCCTCGTGACGCTCCTCGGCATCCCGCTTCCCGCCTGACCATTCCTTAAGAAAACGCCCACAAGGAGACACTGATGCGCGTTTACTACGATCGCGACGCCGACCTGAACCTCATCAAGGGCAAGAAGGTCGCCGTCGTCGGCTATGGCAGCCAGGGCCATGCCCATGCGCTCAACATGCGCGATAGCGGCGTGAAGGACGTTGTGGTCGCTTTGCGTCCCGGCTCCGCCACCGCCAAGAAGGCCGAGGCCGAGGGCTTCAAGGTGATGAGCCCGGCGGACGCCGCCAAGTGGGCGGACGTGGTGATGATGCTCACCCCCGACGAGCTGCAGGCCGACATCTACCGCGACAGCCTCGTCGACAACATGAAGCACGGCGCCGCCCTGCTGTTCGCGCACGGCCTCAACGTGCACTTCAACCTGATCGAGCCGCGCGCCGACCTCGACGTGCTGATGGTCGCCCCCAAGGGCCCGGGCCACACCGTGCGCTCGGAATATCTGCGCGGCGGCGGCGTGCCGACCCTGATCGCCATCGCCCAGGACGCCTCGGGCAACGCCCACGACCTCGGTCTGTCCTATGCCTCGGCCATCGGCGGCGGGCGCGCCGGCATCATCGAGACCACCTTCAAGGAAGAGTGCGAGACCGACCTGTTCGGCGAGCAGGTGGTGCTCTGCGGCGGCCTGGTGGAGCTGATCCGCGCCGGCTTCGAGACCTTGGTGGAGGCCGGCTACGCCCCCGAGATGGCCTATTTCGAGTGCCTGCACGAGGTGAAGCTGATCGTCGACCTCATCTATGAGGGCGGCATCGCCAACATGAACTACTCGATCTCCAACACCGCCGAATACGGCGAATACGTCACCGGCCCGCGCATCATCACGCCCGAGACCAAGGCGGAGATGAAGCGCGTGCTCACCGACATCCAGTCCGGCAAGTTCACGCGCGACTGGATGCTGGAGAACAAGGTGAACCAGACCTCGTTCAAGGCCACCCGCGCCAAGGCCAACGCCCACCAGATCGAGGAAGTGGGCGAGAAGCTGCGCGCCATGATGCCCTGGATCAAGGCCAAGGCCCTGGTGGACAAGACCAAGAACTGAGGTATGATAATATAGCGAAAAATTTAGAGATCGTTAGGGGTTCCTTATAGCCCGTTACTGTAGCTTAGCCTGATCGGCATTCCGCCAAGAGGCGCGTTATGGGCGAGACCGACGATCTCGAATGGGACGACGATAAGGATGCGGCGAACCGCGCCAAGCACGGTTTGCCGCTCTCCGTCGCCGGCCGCATCTTCGATGGCAGGCCGCGCCTCGATCGGCGTTCGCTGAAGCCGCCCCAGACCGAGCTGCGCTTCGAGACCATCGCCGCCATCGGCGAGGATGTGTTATTGTGCGTGTGGACGTGGCGGAACAGGAAGCGCCGCGCCATATCTTTGAGGATGGCGAAGCGGAGCGAGCGGCGTGCCTACCAAGAAGCAATTGGAGGAAGCTGACCGGGCGATCAAAGAGGTCGACTGGGAGAAGCTGCGCGCCATGAGCGACGAGGACATCCGCGCGCACTGGGCCTGGGACAAGGACATGACCTGGCCCACGGACGAAGAGCTCGCCGAGTTCGATCTCGTGATCCCCGCCAAGAGCCGCCGCAAGCCGCCGAAGAAGGCCGCGGAATAGCGCGCGGCCCGAAGACCGTTCCCCAATCTGCCGCCGTTATTTCCCGCCGCTTCCTGCCCGCGCGTCCTCGCCTTCCACCGGGAAGGCCATGTAGCGGGCGATGCGCCAGGCGCCGTCCGGGCCGCGGCGGAAGATGTCGAGGCCCTCGTCGCGCGCGAGCAGCCTGCCGCCCGGCCCCTCCGTGAGAACCCAGGTCAGGCGCACCACGGCGAGGTCGCCCGAAACCAGGATCTCGTGGATGTCGAAGGCATAGGAAAGCGTCCGGTCGCCCTTGGCCAGCGCCGTCGCGAGGCGTCCGCACACCGCGGCCTTGTCGCCGGCGGGCGCGCCCTGCATGTCCGATTTCAGATCGTCGGCGAACAGGGTGCATGCGGCGGCGGCATCGCCGCGGTTGAAGGCTTCGGTCCATGCGGCGAGGCGCGTGCGGATGGCGGCCTCGGCCGTCGCGGGCTCCCCCGCCCCCGCAAGCGCCGGCGTGAGAGCGAGGATCAGGATCAGGACGGCGCGCCGCAGCATCTCGCACATCTCCGCGCCGGTGGACGCCAAGCCTCACTACATCATTGCGACGGGGGCCGCCGCAACGTCGGTGGCGGTGGGGGCCCGAATGACGGGATGTCTCGGATCGAGCGTTCTCAGCAAAGCGGGTTCGGATTCCGCCTCAGGAAGGCGCGTCAAAGGACGAGGCTCAAGCCTGATCTGTCGCGCCCGCCGGCCGGAGGGCTGCGTGCAGACGTCTCCTCAGCTCGGCTTCGCCTCGATCAGGCGTCATCGGCCGCGGCTCACCGCAATTGGTCGCAGGTGGGCCCCGCGCCGCCCGGATAGGGGTTGGCCGGATCGGCGATGGCGCGGTCGAGCGCGCCGGCAAGGCCGGTGCTCGCGGCGCGCACGATGAAGGAGAACAGTTCCGGGTCCAGCGTCCCGTCGGCGAGCATCAGGCAATGGGGCCACGCCACATCCATGCCGCCAAGCTTGGCGTTGAAATAGGCCACGCTGGCGAGCCCCGAGCCGAAGGCGAAGGGCGCGTCCGGCCCCGCGCCCTCATGCACCCGGCGGGCATTGTCCGCATCGTTGGAGGTGGCGACGACCGTCAGTTTCACGCCGGCGCGGGCGGCGCGGTTGCGCAGGTCGATCTCGGCGGTGGAGCCCTCCACCACCATCACCGTGCGCCCGGCAAGGTCCTCGATCGAGGCCACCGTGCCCGCGCCCGCCCGCACGCCGAAGGCCCGGACGACCCTGGTGTAGGGCTTGGACCAGATGCCCTTGTCGCCGGTTTCCGCGCGCCGGTAGGCGAGGTTGGCGACGCCGGAGGCGGCGATGTCGCAGCGGTCGAGGCCCGGCTGGTTCCAGAAGCCCACATAGCTGTCGACCTCCACGGGGGTGAAGGCGAGGCCGAGCTTCGCCGCGAAGGCGGTGAGGTAGGCCACGTCCCAGCCGCTCCAGCGCCCGTCCGCATCCTTGCTGGCGAAGGGCGGAAAGGTGGGGAACAGGCACACCTTCAGCACGCCGGGTGTGAGCGTCCGGATCGGGTCGGCCATGGCGGCAGGGGCAAGGAGCAGCAGGCCGGCGCAGAGCCAGGCGGTCGGCCACGGAGGCCGCGCCGGGGAGGGGATGTGCTGTGGCATCGGAGACCCGGAGCAACGAAAGGGCTGTGAGCATAGATCGCCCCGCGGCGTCCGGGAATGGCCACTCGATCGCCCCTGAGGCCGCGCCAGGGCGGACGAGCTCCCGGCGTCGCGCGATCCTACGGGCAAGGGACCGCGGGACAGACGTCCGGAGCCTGCACTTCAGAACGAATAAAGACGCGGTGCTCCAGATTAAACATGGAGCAATTCAAAATCTTCTTGGCTTTATAGCAGAACGGCCGGTGTCGGGCAATTCGTGACACCCCTCAGTTGAGACAACTTTGAGCGTGACTTATTTTTCATCGCATTCGGTGGTGGCGGCGCTCCCCGGTTTTTGCCGCCCTTGTCTTCATAAGTCGTCCATAACGAGACAAAGCGATGATTGTGAACGTGATTTTCGGCTCCGACGGCGGCGCCACCAAGGGCGTCGCTGCCAAGATCTCCAAGAAGGCCCAGGGCAGGAGCATCGACATCAAGACCGCCAGCAAGGCCGACTTCGAGAATTGCGACCTGCTCATCCTCGGCTCGCCCACCTATGGCGACGGCACGCTCCAAACCGACTGGGAGGAGAACATCGACAAGCTGCGCGAGGCCAACCTCGCCGGCAAGAAGGTGGCGCTGTTCGGCACCGGCGACCAGGCGACCTATCCCGACAGCTTCGTCGACGCCATGGGCATCCTTTTTGACGAGGTGCGCGAGAAGGGCGCCACCGTCATCGGCTTCACCGACACCGCCGGCTACGACTATACCGGCTCCACCGCCGAGCGGGACGGCCGGTTCGTCGGCCTCGCCCTCGACCAGGACGGCCAGTCCGGCATGACGGAAAAGCGGGTCACGGCATGGCTTGCGTCGCTGCTCTAGGGCCGGGTCCGGACGCCCCGGATCGTGCCGGCGATCCGCTCGTCACGCGGATCTTCAACCACAACCTCTATGAATACCGGCGCGGCGTGCGCTGCCTGTTCATGATGACCATGTCGGCGGCGGAGAGCCGGCAGATCGTCGGCCGGCTGTGCCGGGAATGCATCGCCCATTACGTGCACGACGTGAACGGCCACAAGGTCAATCTGTTCTTCGGCAACCCGGCCTTCGTGGAGACCACCCGCTCGGTGGTCAATAAGCCCCTCACGGCGCTCTCGCCGGAGGAGGACTTCATGCTCGGCACCCTGCTCGGCTACGACCGCGAGCAGCAGTGCCGGCGCTTTTTGGCCCGGCGCGGCGGCGTGGCGCCCGAGGCGATGGACTGAGCCGGGGGGCGGGCGCGGGGGCGCGAGATTTTTGCGCCCCGGCGCGCTATGCTTTGCCACCGAGGAGCGCCCGCCGTGACCGTAGATCCCCGCCCCGCCGAGCCCCGCCTGTTCCTGCGCATCGACTTTCCCGACGGGCGCAGGCTCGGGCCGGGCAAGATCGCGCTCCTGGAGGCGATCCTGGTCCACGGCTCGATCCTTTCCGCCGCCAAGGCCATCGGCATGAGCTACCGGCGCGCCTGGCTGCTCATCGACGAGCTCGACCGCATGTTCGAGGAGAAGGTGATCCTCACCTATCCCGGCCGGCGCGGCGCCGGCACCGAGGTGACCGCCTTCGGCGCGCGCGTGATCGCGCTCTACCGGGCGAGCGAGCGGCAGGCGGCGAAGGCCACCCGGGCGGCGGTGGACGAGCTCACGGCGTCCCTCGCGGCGGATTTCCGCCCGGGACCACACGCAGAAGCCGATGAGGTCGAGGCGCCTCCGGCGTCGGGGAAGCGGGCGGGCTGAGGATCTCCGCGCCGGGCGAGGAGAATCCGGAGGGCCGCGAATCCACCGTCACCGCCTTGATCATGGCCCACACCGTCATGCCCGGCTCCAATGCCAGGCGCTGGACGCTCTCCTGGGTCACCAGGGCGGTGAGCTTGGTGTGGGCAAGCGCGACCTCCACGTCCGCGAACGGGCCTTCCGCCCGGGTGATCCGCGCGATGGTGCCCGACAGGCGGTTGGTCACCGACACATCCATGGGCCGCGACAGCGCAAGCGAGACGTCGCGCGAGCGGATGCGCGCCCGCGCCGGCGCGCCGACCGGGCTGCCCACCAGCGGCACGCGCAGCTCGCCGTCGGCGAACGACACGGTGGACAGGCCGAAGGCCGTGTCGTGCGCCGTCACCATGCATTCGAAGATGGTGCCCACGTCGAAGCGGCCGATCACCGGCAGCAGCTCGGGCCGCGAGAGCACGTCGGCGAGCGGCCCGCAGGCGATCACCTTGCCGTCCGCCACCGCCGCCACCGCGCTGGACAGGCGCAGCACCTCCTCGATGGAGTGGCTGACATAGAGGATGGGCAGCTTCAGCTCGTCCCGCAGGCGCTCCAGATAGGGCAGGATCTCGCCCTTGCGCATCTCGTCGAGGGAGGCGAGCGGCTCGTCCATGAGCAGCAGGCGCGGCTGGGCGAGCAGCGCCCGGCCGATGGCGACGCGCTGCTTCTCGCCGCCGGACAAGGTGTGGGGGCGCCGCGCCAGAAGGTGACCGATGCCGAGCATGCCCACCACCGCGTCGAACGAGATGGTGCGCGCGCGCTTCGTGCGGCGCTCGCCGTAGCGCAGGTTGTTCTCCACGTTCATGTGCGGGAACAGACGCGCGTCCTGGAACACGTAGCCGACGTTGCGCTTCTCGATCGGCAGGTCCACGCCCTTGGCGGTGTCGACGAAGGTCTCGCCGTCGACCCGCACGTGGCCGCGGTCGGGCTTCACCGAGCCGGCGACGATCTGGATGATGGTGGTCTTGCCGGAGCCGGAACGGCCGAACAAGGCGGTCACGCCCGCGCCGGGGGCGGTGAAGGTCGCATCGAGCGTGAAGCCGGTGGCGCGCGACAGCGAGACGTCGATCTCGATCATATGCGCCCCAGGGCGAACTTGATGCGGTGGTCCGCCATCTCGGCGAGGATCAGCGCGCCGAGCGCCAGCACCACCGAGACCGCGGTGAGGCGCAGCGCCATGGCGTCGCCGTCGGGCATGTGGGTGGCGCTGTAGATGGCGAGCGGGATGGTCCGGGTCTCGCCTTCCACATTGGAGACGAAGGTGATGGTGGCGCCGAACTCGCCCAGCGCCGAGGCGACCGCGATCAGCGCGCCGGACAGGATGCCCGGCAGAATCAAAGGCAGCGTCACGGTGAAGAAGGCGTCGAGCCTGGACGCGCCGAGCGTGCGGGCGGCGGTCTCGACGCCCTTGTCCACGCCGTCGACGGCGAGGCGGATGGCGTTGACGGTGAGCGGGAAGCTCACCACGGCGGCGGCGACCGTGGCCCCGGCGGTGGTGAAGACGAGGCTGACGCCGAACCACTGGTAGAGATACTGGCCGAGATAGCCGCGGGTGCCGAGGGTGAGGAGCAGCAGATAGCCCACCACCACCTTGGGCAGGACCAGCGGCAGGTGCACGATGCCGTCGAACAGGCCCTTGCCGGGGAAATGGGCGCGCGAGAGGGCCCAGCCCACCGCGATGGCAGGCGGCATGCTCCAGAGCGTCGCCCAGAAGGCGACCTCCAGGCTCAACCGCACGGCGGTCCATTCTTCCGGCGTCAGCATTGCGTCATCCCGGCCAGCACGATGCAAATCTTAAGCCGGGCACGGCCGCGGTGAGAAGCCTCCCGGCGCGCCGTCTCCGGCGCGGCCCGCATGGGCGCCGGCGGAGCGGGGCTTCGCCGGGCGTCCGGTTCAGGTCAGCGGACCGAGAAGCCGTACTTCTTATAGATCTCCTTCGCCTCCGGACCGACGAGGAAGGCGAAGAAGTTTCGGGTTGCCGGCGTGTCCTGCCCCTTCACCAGCGCGAAGGGGTATTCCACCGGCGGGTGGCTGTCGGCCGGGAAGGTCGCGACCACCTTCACATTCTTGGCGATGGCGGCGTCGGTGGCATAGACCACGCCGTAGGGCACCTCGCCGCGCTCCACCAGCGCCAGCGCGGCGCGCACGCTCTCGGCGCCGACGATGCGCGGGGCCACCTTGTCCCACACGCCGAGGCTGGTGAAGGCGGTCTTGGCGTAGATGCCGACCGGAACGCTGTCGGTGAGGCCGGTGGCGATGCGCCCGGTGGGGCCGAGGAGCGCGCCGATGTCCATGCCCTTGGCGATGGTCACCGGCTTGGCGCTGTCGGCCGGCGCCACCAGGACCAGCGTGTTGCCGAGCACGGTCACGCGGGTGTCTTTGAGGGTCAGGCCCTTGCCGTCGGTGTAGTCCATCCATTTCAGGTCGGCCGAGGCAAAGATGCCGGCCGGGGCGCCGGCCTCCATCTGCTTGGCGAGCGCCGAGGAGGCGGCGAAGGAGAAGCGCACCGCCGGCCCGCCTTTGGCCTCGTAGACCTTGCCGATGTCCTGGAAGGCGTTGGTGAGGCTGGCGGCGGCGAAGGTGGTGACGGTCGATGTGGCGCCGGCGGTGGTCGCGGCGGGCTGCTCGGCCCGGGCGGATACGGCGACGGTGGCGGCCAGAATGAGGCCCAGAGCCATTCCGCGGCTAAGGTGCACGAATGTCGTCATGGCAATGCTCCCAAGTGATATGTTCGTTCATATATAGGATCGCATGGCAAGACAATAGCCGCGCCCGCCCCCGGCGGGGTCGCGGGACGGCTCCGGCGTCACCGATTGCGCGGCGGGGAGGGGGCGCGTGGCGGCGCGGCGTCAGAACCCCAGGAGCTTGGTCGCGGCCGCGCCCGGCGCCAGCATGGCGAAGGCCCACACCATGGCGCTCGACACGTTCGCCACCTGGAACGGCACCTGGCGCATCGCGAGGATGCCGGCCACCAGCGGCACCACCGCGCGCAGCGGGCCGAAGAAGCGGCCGATCGCCACCCCCCACACGCCGAAGCGGGTGAAGAAGTCCTCTGCCCGCAGGATCAGGTCCGGACGCCGGGAGAGCGGCCAGAAGCGTCGGGCGCGGTCCTTGTAGTGGAAGCCCAGCCAGTAGGACACCGCGTCGCCGAGCGAGGCCCCGACCACCGCCGCCAGCCAGACCGGCCACAGGCTGAGGCCACTCACCTCCAGCAGCGCGCCGATGGCCAGCATGAGAACCGTGGCGGGCACCAGGAAGGAGATGATCGCGAGCGATTCCCCGAAAGCGAGGGCGAACATCACCAACGGCATGAGGTTCGGATGGTCCTTCAGGAAGGTCGTCGTCGCGTCGACGATGGCGGCCGGATCGATCATGTCACCTCTCGCACCTTATGTCGGCCGAAGCCCCCGCGCGCGCAAGAGCGTGCGCGGCCGCGCTGCCGAAATATGCCGTTAGGGAAGGAGCGACGAAACCGCGCAGGCGGCCGCCGCGGCGACGTTCTTGCGAGATGCGCCTTGAAATCGACATCACCCTTGGCATATGAAGTGCACGCGCTTCGCTCAATTCCGGCCGCTTCGGCCCGAAGGGGCGCACTCGGGCCGCGTAGCGGAGACCGCTCGGAGCTTTCAGAAGCTTGCAGACGCGGCTTTGCCCGATCTCATCCCTGATTGACGGACACCCCAGGCCACGCGGGTTGTCGAAGACCCCGCAGCCTTACGCCGCGCCCCATGGGCCGCCGGCGCGCGCTGCCCCATGAAAGACAGAGCTTGACCTCTTTTTCGACCCTCGGCCTCGCCGAGCCCCTCGTCCGCGCCCTCGAAGAGGCGCGTCTCACGACTCCGACCCCCATCCAGGACCAGGCGATCCCGAAGATCCTCGCCGGCCGCGACCTGATCGGCATCGCCCAGACCGGCACCGGCAAGACCGCCGCCTTCGCCCTTCCCATCCTCGACCGTCTCATCCGCCATCGCATCCGGCCCGAGCCGAAGTCGGTGCGCGTGCTCGTGCTCTCGCCCACCCGCGAGCTCTCGGGCCAGATCGTCGAGGCGTTCCAGAGCTTCGGCCGCCATGCCGGCATCAGCGCCGAGCTCGCCATCGGCGGCGTGCCCATGGGCCGGCAGATCCGCGCCTTGGCGCGCGGCGTCGACGTGCTGGTGGCCACCCCCGGCCGCCTCATGGACCTCGCCGAGAACCGCGCGGTGCGGCTCGACCAGGTGGAGGTGCTCGTCCTCGACGAGGCCGACCAGATGCTGGACATGGGCTTCGTCCACGCGATCCGCGCCATCGTCCGGCGCCTGCCGCAGAAGCGGCACTCGCTGTTCTTCTCCGCCACCATGCCGCACGCCATCGCCGATCTCGCCGGGTCCATGCTGCATGACCCGGTGACGGTGGCGGTGACCCCGGTCGCCAAGACCGCCGACCGCGTCGAGCAGCGCGTGATCCACGTGGACAAGGCCCGCAAGGGCGCCCTGCTGGCCGAGGTGCTCACCCAGGAGCCGGTCGACCGCGCGCTCGTCTTCACCCGCACCAAGCACGGCGCGGACAAGGTGGTGCGCATCCTCGCCAAGGCCGGCCATCCGTGCGAGGCGATCCACGGCAACAAGTCCCAGAACCAGCGCGACCGCGTGCTCCAGGCGTTCCGCGACGGCGAGATCCGGGTGCTGATCGCCACCGACATCGCCGCCCGCGGCATCGACGTCACCGGCGTGTCCCACGTGGTGAACTACGATCTGCCCAACGTGCCGGAGAGCTACGTGCACCGCATCGGCCGCACCGCGCGCGCCGGCCGCGAGGGCATCGCCATCTCGTTCTGCGACCACGAGGAGCGCGCTTTCCTCAAGGCCATCGAGCGGCTCATCAAGCTGCAGATCCCGGCGAGCGACCGGCGCGGCGCCGCCGCGCCCGAGGCGATCATCGACAGCGGCCAGGACGACCGCCCGCCCGCGCGGCCGCAAAATGCCGGCCGCCGCGGCGGACCGGGGGGTCAGCGCTTCGGCGAGGGCCAGCCCGTGCGCGAGGGGCGCCCGCCGCGCCGCCATGCGGAAGGCCGCAGCGGCGAGGGCCGCCCGATCGAGGCGCGCTCCGGCGAGGCCCGCGCAAGCGAGCGGCGCGAGGATGGCCGCAAGGAGGCGCACAAGCCGCGCCACCCCGGTGCCCGCGGCGATCACCCGCGGGCCGACCATTCCCGTTCGGACGAGGCCCGCGCCCATGGCGCCGGCCGCCCCGAGCGGTCCGAGGGCCGCGGCCCGCGCGCCGAGCGCGGCCCGGCCGGCGTCAGCAAGCCGATCGGTGCCATCGGCTTCATGAAGGCGGTGCCCGAGCGCGCGCAGCCGCGTGCCCAGCCCGCCAGCGGCGCGGCGAAGCCGGCCCGCCGGCCGGCGCGCTAGAAAACGCCCTGGCGCGCGATCCGGCCAGGCCGCAGCGGCTTGGCCGGCCGGTCGCGCTCCAGCGTGACGCGGGACAACGGGTTTGCCGATCGCTCGCCCCGCGCGCCGATCGGCGCGGGCTCCCGGGCTTGCAGCCGCGAGAACCGGTGCCAAGCGGGGCGATTGTCCCGCGCGGACCAAACTGGCTATAGGCCGCGGGCCGGAATTGTGCGAGAAGTCCGCCTCTTCCGCGCCCCCTACGGCGCATTCGGAGACGACTATATGGCGAAGGAAGAATTGCTGGAGTTCGAAGGAACGGTGACGGAAGTGCTCCCGGACGGGAACTTCCGCGTGCGGCTCGACAACGACCATCAGATCCTGGCCTATGCCGCCGGCAAGATGAAGAAGAACCGCATCCGCACCATCGAGGGCGACCGCGTGGTGGTCGAGATGTCGCCCTACGATCTGGATCGCGGACGCATCAACTTCCGCCACAAGGCCGAGGGCAACGCCCCGCCGCCCGGCGCGCGCCGCCAACAGAACTTCCGCCGCCGCTGAGACCCTCCTCGGGTTGGCAGCCAGATGCCGTCTTCGCGTCACGCCGAGTTGCCGGAGACCCCGCCTGGCGCACGCGAGAAGGAGCGCGCCGGCGCGCTCGCCGCCGGGGCGCTCATGGCCCTTGCCGTGCAGACGCTGGGCATGTTGGTGGAAGGCGGCGTCGCCAAGGCCTATCTGGACCATCATTGCGCCGACGCCGCCGACCATGGAGAGCGGCCGCCGTTCCGGCTCTGCGCCTGTCGCCATGCGCTGCCGCGCACGGCCAACGAATTCCTCTGGAACCGCATCGCCTCGCCCCTTTATGCCCTCGGCGGCTGGAATGCGGTCCGCGGCGAGGCGGAGGCGCTGGTGGACGGGGCGCTGGAAACCATGCCCGGCGCCGTGGCGCGGCAGGCGCTGGACCTCACCGTCGCGCAATTGCTCATGCCCGACCCCGGTGATGGCCTTCAGCCGCGCTCGCCATATTATCTTCAGCACATCGGTGCCTGGTATCCCGACAGCGCACAGGCCTTCCGGAATTCGCGGCAGCAGCGCGGCATCGACTTCTCGCTCCTCAACTGGCCGACCCGGGCGGTGATGGGCAGCTCCCTTGCGGTCCTGCTTGTGTTCACGCTTTCGGTGCGGCGCGCGCCGCGCCAAGCCCTGTTCGCGATGGCCGTCCTTGCGGCCGTGCTGGGCAATGCCTTCATCTGCGGCGCCCTCTCCAACCCCAACCGCCGCTACGAGGGGCGGATGGTGTGGCTGGTGGCGAGTGCCGCGGCGCTGCTGGTTTTCTCCGGCACCACGTCCGCCCGCTTGGCCCGGCGGAAGACCGCACCGCTGCCCGGGCGCGCCTGACCGCGCGGGCCGCGGCCGCGCCCGATTTCCGGCCCTTGCCTCGGCAAGTCCACGCTGCTTAATGCCATTTCTGGGCCGCGGGCGCCCGCCGTCGCTGATGGCAGGCCGCGGCTGCGGGCGGCGGCTGGTGCTTGCCCCGCCGGCGGGAAGGGGCGGGCCGCCGGATTCCGGCGTCGCGCCGTGCCAGGGGAGGGGAAGATGGAGCTTCGCTTCGCCAAGGTGGTGCTGGTGGCCGCGCTGGCCGCCTTCGCCCTCGTCGTCGCCTACGGCAACATCGTCGACTACGATTCCAATTACCAGTTCGTGCGCCACGTGCTGAGCATGGACACGACCTTTCCCGGCAACGCGCTGAGGGGCCGGGCGATCACCGACGAACGCGTCTGGCGCGCCGCCTATGCCGCCATCATCGCGGCGGAGGGGCTGACCGGCCTTCTGCTCGCCGCCGCAGGCGTGCGCATGGCGCTCCGTCTCGGCGCGCCCGCCGCCGCGTTCGAGCGCGCCAAGGGCCTCGCTTATCTCGGCTGCGCGCTCGCCTTCATGGTCTGGTTCTTCGGCTTCATGGTGGTCGCGGGCGAGTATTTCGCCATGTGGCAGTCGCGCGACTGGAACGGCCAGGCCGCGGCCTTCCGCTTGTACACGGCGGTGCTTGGCGTTCTGATCCTGCTCGCTTTGCCGGAGCGGGAGGTCCGCTAGAGAACACGCTGTCCACGAGTTTTGCGGGCGCTTCGCCGCGCAGACCGGATCCGTTTGCGCCGATCGCGCCTGCGCCGCATCGCGGCAGCTTCCGCACCCCTTGCCTCTTTTGCGCCCGTGGCTACCTTGGCCTCCCGGCCGCGATGGCCGAAAGGCTTCAAGCCGGAACAACCGGCGGCGCCGGCCAAAGCGGGCGCGTGGAAGGGCGGAGGAGACGCGGGTGTCGCGACCCTTGAGCGTGGTGCAGGGAGGCCGCGAGACGGCGAAGCGCGCCGTCAGCCTTGCGGGCGTGCGCATCGCCTTCCCCGGATCGGGGCGCGCGGATGCGCCTTTCGTGGCGGTGGACGGGGTCGATCTCGACGTGGCGGACGGGGAGTTCGTCGCCATCGTCGGGCCGACCGGCTGCGGCAAGTCCACCTTGCTGAACGCCACCGCCGGACTGCTCGCGCCCGCCGCCGGCGCGGTCTCCATCTTCGGCGCGCCGCTCGCCGGGCTGAACCGGCAGGCGGGCTACCTGTTCCAGGCCGAGGCGCTGTTTCCCTGGGAGACCGCGCTCGACAACGTGGCCATCGGCCTCGACATCGTCGGCACGCCGCATGAGGAGGCGCGGGCGCAGGCGCGGCAGTGGCTCGCGCGGGTCGGCCTCGCCGCATTCGCGGATCGCTATCCCCACATGCTCTCGGGCGGCCAGAGAAAGCGCGTGGGCCTCGCCCAGGTGCTGATCCGCGATCCCAAGATCCTGCTCATGGACGAGCCGTTCGGGCCGCTCGATGCCCAGACGCGCCAGATCATGGGCGCGCTGCTGCTCGACCTGTGGAGCGCCGACCGCAAGGCGGTGATGTTCGTGACGCACGATCTCGAGGAAGCGATCGCGCTCGCCGACCGGGTGGTGATCATGGGCGCCGGTCCGGCCGCGCGCATCATCGGCGAATGGCGCGTGCCCATCGCCCGCCCGCGCGACATGGACGTGCGCCTCGAACCCGCCTTCCACCAATTGCACCGGGAGATCTGGACCGCGCTGAAGGACGAGGTGGTGAAGGGCTACAGGCAATCGGAAAGCGCGGGCTGACGACGATGACGCGCAACCGCCTGGCGCTCGCGGCGCTGCAGATCCTGGTCGCCGTGGTGCTGATCGCGATCTGGCATTTCGGCTCCACCCTCAAGCTGGACCTTCCGGCGCTCTCGCCGAAGCCGTTCTATCCCCTCGACCCGTTCTTCTTTTCCACGCCGGTGGCGGTGTTCCAGCGCACCTTCCACGATTTCTACACCGGGGTGATCTGGTATCACCTCGGCATCACCTTGCTCGAGACCATGCTCGCCTTCGTCATCGGCGCCGCGGGCGGGGTGCTGATCGGCTTCTGGTTCGCCCGGAAGGCGCTGCTCGCCGCCGTGTTCGATCCCTATGTGAAGATGGCGAACGCGCTGCCGCGGGTGGTGCTCGCCCCGATCTTCGCCTTGTGGCTCGGCCTCGGCATCTGGTCCAAGGTGGCGCTCGGGGTGACGCTGGTGTTCTTCATCGTCTTCTTCAACGTCTATCAGGGCGTGAAGGAGGTGAGCCCGACCTTGCTCGCCAATGCCCGCATGCTCGGCATGAACGAGCGCCAGCTGATGCGCAACGTGTTCTGGCCCTCGGCGCTGTCCTGGATGTTCTCCTCGCTCCACACCGCCGTCGGCTTCGCGCTGGTGGGCGCGGTCGTGGGAGAATACCTAGGCTCGGCGGCGGGCCTGGGCTACCGCATCCATCAGGCGGAGGGGGTGTTCGACGTGACCGGGGTGTTCTCCGGCATGCTGGTGCTCGCCATCTTCGTCATCCTCATCGACACGCTGGTGAGCGCGGTCGAGAACCGGCTCATGGTATGGCGCCCGCAGTCCGCCGCCGGGCAGGGATGAGACCAACGGGAAGTGCACGCGAAGTGGGAGGAATAAGATGAAAGTGCTGCAGTCTGCGCTCGCCCTCGTGGCGGCGCTCGGCATTGCCGCAACGGCCGTGCCGGCCGTCGCCCAGCAGGCGGAAAAGCCCAAGCTCACCCTCGGCGTCGGCGGCAAGCCGCTGCTATATTACCTGCCGCTGACCATCGCCGAGCGCAAGGGCTTCTTCAAGGACGAGGGCCTCGACGTCTCCATCAACGATTTCGGCGGCGGCGCAAAGTCGCTCCAGGCCTTGATCGGCGGGTCGGTGGACGTGGTCACCGGCGCCTATGAGCATACCATCCGCATGCAGGCCAAGGGGCAGGACATCGTCTCGGTGATCGAGCTCGGGCGCTTTCCCGGGATCGTTCTGGTGGCGAAGAAAGACAGCAATATCAAGAGCCTGAAGGATCTGAAGGGGGCCAAGATCGGGGTCACCGCGCCGGGCTCCTCCACCAATTTCTTCGTCAACTTCCTGCTCGCCAAGGAGGGCCTGAAGCCCGAGGACGTGGCGTTCGTGGGCGTCGGCGGCGGCGCCTCGGCGGTGGCGCAGATGAAGCGCGGCGGCCTCGACGCCATGTCGAACCTCGATCCCGTGATCACCAAGCTGGAGAGCGACGGCGACGTGATCGTGCTGGCCGACAGCCGCACCGAGCAGGGCAACGACAAGATCTTCGGCGGCACCAATCCGGCCGCCGTGCTCTACATGAAGACCGACTTCGTGACGCAGAATCCGGTGACCACGCAGAAGCTGGTCAATGCCTTCTACAAAGCACTCGCTTGGCTGAAGACGGCCACGCCCGAAGACGTGGCGGCGGTGGTGCCGGAGGAATACCTGCTGGGCGACAAAGCGCTCTACGTCGCCGCGGTGAAAAACTCCCTGCCGATCTATTCGAGGACGGGCATGATCCCCGAGAGCGGCATGAAGAACGCCCTCAACATGCTGGTGGAGTTCGATCCGGAGCTGAAGGCGGCCAAAGTCGACCTCGCCAAGACCTTCGATCCGCGCTTCGTGAAGAAGGCGTCGGAAGGGGGAAAGTGACGCCTTACCCTTGAAACGCCGCAATCGAAGCCTATCTCAGGACCACCCAAGCCGGACAACGTGCTTTTGAGCGCGTGCGGGAGACGGACGGATGTACTCCGATCCCGCGACGGCAAGGGTGTTCGTTCCCTTCGCTTGCATGTTCTCATCGTGCGCGAAGGGACGAGCCCAATGGACAGTTCGTGGTTCGGCCTGCTTCTTTTCGTATCCTTCGGGCCGCGTCAAAATAAGCCTTCCTTCTTCGGACTTGTCCTGAACCGGGTGCAGCCGCCGGCGCGCGAGCGCGTGGGCGCCGCACCGGGTTCGCATCACGAGCCCGAACGCAAGGAGGCCACAATGGCCACGGGTACTGTCAAGTTTTTCAACGCCCAGAAGGGCTTCGGCTTCATCCAGCAGGAGGGTGGCGGCCCCGACGTGTTCGTCCACATCTCCGATGTGGAGCGCTCCGGCCTTTATTCCCTGAGCGACGGCCAGAAGGTATCCTTCGACGTGGTCGCCGACAACCGCGGGAAGAACAAGGCGTCGAACATCGCCGCGCTCTGAGCGCGATCCGGCCGGCTGGCCGGAGCCGCGCCGCGCCTGACGCGCGAAACGAAAAGGCCCGGGTCTCGCGACCCGGGCCTTTTCCGTCTCAAGACGCCGCCGCGCCGGCGCGATCACTGCTGAACGTAGACCGTCGCGCCGATGCGCACCCGGTTGTAGAGGTCCACGACGTCGTCGTTGGTCATGCGGAAGCAGCCCGAGGAGACCGCCTGGCCGATGGTCTCCGGCTCGTTGGAGCCGTGGATGCGGTAGAGGCTCGAGCCGAGATACATGGCGCGCGCGCCGAGCGGGTTCTCGATGCCGCCGGGCATGTAGCGCGGCAGGTCAGGGCGGCGGCGCAGCATCTGCGGCGGCGGCGTCCAGCCCGGCCATTCCCGCTTCGCGCTCACCGACTTCACGCCGTACCAGCGGAAGCCGTCGCGCCCCACGCCGATGCCGTAGCGGATCGCCTGGCCGGGGCCGGTCACGTAATAGAGCCGGCGCTCGGAGGTGCGGATGACGATGGTGCCGGGCGCATACTTGCCGTCGATGGACACCGTCTGACGCGGGATCGGGCCCGAGCCGCCCATCGACATGCCGCCGGCCGGCGGGTGGAACATCTTGAAGAAGTCGAAGATCTCGTAGCGGTCGTCGGCGCGCGCCGGTGCGGCAGCCGCCAGAAGCGCCGCCAAGGCGACGACGACCAGGGTTCTCACATGCATCATGGCTCAGTCTCGGCTCGCGGGCGCAAAGGACGGCCCCGCACGTTGTCGCCATAAATCCGACACGACTGCAACCGGTTTGTGCCTCACTCGGCGGCGGCGCACGCCAGTGTGATGCGCTTTTCGCGCGCCCTGCGGTGCGCCGGCAACGGTCGGCCTGGCCACCCGCCGCGCCGGCGCCCGGCACCGGCAGCCGCTCAAGGGCCGCCGATCGCCGCGAGAAAGCGCGCGAGGGCGTCGTTGAAGGTTTCCGGCAGCTCCAGGAACGGGGCATGGCCCGCCTCGTCGAACATCAGCAGCTGCGCCCCCGGCACGGTCGCGGCGATGTGGGCGGCCATGGCGGGCGCCACCACGATGTCGCGCCCGCCCTGCACCACCAGGACCGGCAGATCGAGGGCGGACAGGACGGCGTCGTAGTCCGCCGGCCGCCCGAACATTCCCGCGCGCACCTTCGCCGGCACCATCATGTTGAGGCCGAGCAGGGTCTCGAACCCCGCGCGGTCCGGCTCCCGCGCGAAGCAATTGCGCAGGAACGCGCGGGTGGCGGCGACGTTGGTGGCGGGGTCGGTGCTGCACATCTGCCGCATGAGGCGATTGGAGGTGCCGTAATAGCTCTTCTCGTTGGAGACCACCCCGTCCACGAACACGATGCCGGACAGCGCGGCCGCGCCGTGGGCGGCGAGGTAATCGCAGATGATGCGCCCGGCATAGGACCAGCCCACCAGAACCGGCCGGCG
This sequence comes from Xanthobacter luteus, assembly GCF_040049235.1. NCBI lineage: Bacteria > Pseudomonadati > Pseudomonadota > Alphaproteobacteria > Hyphomicrobiales > Xanthobacteraceae > Xanthobacter > Xanthobacter luteus. The sequence continues at coordinate 1,227,649 of NZ_JBDZDO010000001.1, read as the reverse complement.
CAGCCCGGCCTGGGCGATCACCGCGGCGAGCTCGCCCGCCCAGCGCCCGGCCTCCTGGTAGAAGGCCGCATCCTCCGGCTTGTCGGAGGCGCCGTGGCCGCGGAAATCGTAGGTGGCGCGGCGCCGGCGCGCCAGCAGCGGGCTCGCCACCTGCTGCGACCAGCACAGGCCACACTGGGAGAAGCCGTGGATGAAGAGCACATCGGGACCCGCCGCCGCGCCGTCCGGCTCCCATACGCTGGCGGCGATCGAAAGCCCGTCGGGTGTGGCCACGGTCAGCGGTCTTGGGGGAGGGAAGGCGGCATCCGTCATGGTCCGAGGCTTGCCTCAGGTCGCGGCGTCTGCCAAGCCCCTGGAACGTGTCTGGAGCTTGATCCGCCGATGGCGTATCGCCTCAATGAGCGACCAGGAGCGGCGAATCGCAGCTTCCGCTCGCCGCCGGCGGGCGAGCCGGCTTAGCGTCCAAAAGAAGCGTCCGAGTAAGCCTCCGAGTGCGCCGACCACGTCAGGGAGCATGCACATGCAGATCCGGTTCCGTTTCCAGGCGCTTGCGCTCGCGCTCCTGTGCGGCGCGGCGCTCGCGCCCGCCCCGGCCCGCGCGGCCGAGAGCTACATGACCCTCGGCCTGCCCTTCTTCGAGCCCTATCGGGTGGCCATCGCCACCATCGACGTGCACGACGGCAAGGTGAGCGGCACCTTGGCGCCGCCGGCCGGCGACCCGCGCGCGCCCCTGCCGCTTTCCGGCACGCTCGCCAACGGGCGCATGACGCTGGTCATCGGCGCGGGCACCAATGCCTATGCGCTCGATCTGCGCGAGGGCGAGCAGGACATCCAGCAGGTCTGGAGCGAGACGGCGCCGGTCGCCGATCTCGACCCCGTCGCTTTGTTCCGGCCGGTGGGCGGCTTTTCGGAAAGCGGCCTCGCCTTGCAGCATCTCGGCGCGAACTGGTGCGGGCAGCTCATCGGCGGCCTTGCGGTCGAACTGCGCACCGAGGCGCTGAAGAGCACGGCCGAGCCCCCGGCCGAACTCGCCACGCTCGACGTGGTGCTCGGCCCCAACCGCGCCAATCGGGCCACCGCCAAGCTGAAGGACGTGTGGCCGCGGCTGCGCCTGGCGGTGCTGGCCGCCGACGCCACCCCGGTCACCGTCGACGTGCGCGCGCCGCTCGGCGGCGAGGCGAAGCTCGCCCGCGCCCTGCGCGCATTGCCGCAGGTGACGGCGGTGGCGCTGCCGTCCTCCTGCGGCGAGATGGCTCTCGTCTCGGTGCCGCGCGAGCGCATCATGGACGGCGCCGAGGTGAGCGAGGCCAAGCTCAAGGCCTATGCGGAGCAGGTGCTGCCGCGGCTGATCTCCGGCGCCGAGCCGGGCGCCCGCGGCCCCGGCGCGCGCAAGTTCAAGCTGTCCGGGCTCCAGGTGGGGCGCGACGCGGCCGGCCTTGCCTTTGTGGGGGCGACGCTCCAGGGCGATGCCGAGGCGACGCGGCTCGGCAAGGGCGAGATCGACCAGTTCACCCTCACGCTCACGCCGCTCGTGACCGCAGCCGACACTGGCAACACGATCTCGCTTCTGCCGTCCGTCTCCCGCCTGCGCACCGCGCGCCGGACCGGCGCCCAGGCGCCGGACGAGGCCGCCTTCAAGGCGGTGCAGGACCCGGCGGCGGTCGCCGCCGTCGATCATCGCATCGCCAGCTGGATCGCGGCGGGCGAAGGCACCGCCTGCTCCTTCCTGACCCAGACCGCCTTTCAGGAGCCGGAGAACGCGCTCGTGTGCTCCAACCGCGTGCTGGACAGCGTGCGGGACGAGGAAGACGCCAACTGATCGGCCCGGCGCCTCCGGCGGAGGCGCCGGCTTCCACACCGGCGACCCAGCCAGCGCCCTGATCGCGAGTGCCCTGACAATCGCTCCCGATCATGCCGCGCTTCCAGTCGTCCCCGGCGGGGAGGGTGCGGCGGAAGACTTGGGCACAAACGGTCAACCGGAGGCTGCAGTCATGCCGTTTTCGTGCTCAGGCTCTCCGATCTTTCCTGAATGCTATTGGATTTGATCGTGTAAGGGCGCCGGAAGCGAAGGAAGGGAGTCTCGACGAAGCGATAGCTCGCGTAGGCGATGGGGCATGTCAGTAGAAAGCCAACGACCGACCAAAGGAAGGCTGTAGGGTAATTGTCGATAGACATGATGTGTGCGTGAATGAACTTAACCATGGGTCCATAGAAGAAAAAATGAATCAAATAGATCGAATAAGATATAGTTCCAATTAAAGCGAGGGCTCTTGCCCAGAGGGCGTTGCTAAACTGAAACGTCTCATCATAGTAGGCAATTAAAAATGCGTATCCAAAGCCTTCTATGGTCGGCATAATAATCCAGATTGGGGAGGGAGACGGATATTGGACTATTTTATAAAATCCTCCGGCCAAATTAAACATCCAATAATAAATACAAAATATAATCGCGACCAAAAGTGCGGAGATGTGTCGCCCTTTTAAAAATGGACTCCAGTAAGACAGAATCATTCCAAATATAAACTGGTCAATGCGTCCAATAATCGTCCAGTATGACAGGTATTGAACTGTACCGGTAGTCAAAAATATTGCAGTCCGTAGGAGGACGAATGCGAGAATGATCAAGAGTAATCTATTATGATTCTGGGCGCTTATCAGAAAAAGCAACGGCAGAATCAGATAAAAATGAGCCTCAATCGTGATGGACCACCCGCCGTTCGGAAGGGTAGGCATTACCACGCCCTTGGCGATGGACGCGGCATAGGCGGCAATATTCTCGCCCTCAAAATACTTTCTCAATCCGACGATGAAGATGACCAGCACCAGAAGAGGAAGAAGCCGCAATGCTCGATTGAAAAAAAAGTATTTGTATATAATTTGCTTGCCGTTGAGCATTTTAGCGAAAAGATATCCGCTAAGCGTCATGAAAAGGGCGACGCCAGTGTGTCCTTCTTCAAACAATGAGGCGAGAGGAAAGGTCGGGACATATTCGTAGGGGACACTTGCGTTGCCGATATGAACGAAGTGCCACGAGAACACCATGAAGGCGGCCATGGCTCGAATGTGGTCGAGTCCCTGATAATACTCGCCTGACGTCGATTTCATCGCCCCACCTCCATGGACCGCGCGCGCACTTTGGCATGCTCTGGTGCAGAGCGGAAGGCTGGATTTTGCGCTGCGAAGAGGCGAAAAGGTATCCGCTTCGGTACCAAAAAACAGTGCAGGCGTTCGATGGCGGCACTGTTTCGCTGAGAATGGTGGGCGATGCAGGGATTGAACCTGCGACCCCTCCCGTGTGAAGGGAGTGCTCTCCCGCTGAGCTAATCGCCCGCTCCAATTGCGAGACCGGCGATGTAGGGCGGGAGCACCCCGGCTGTCAAGGGGCGCACCGCCGGTTTCCCCAGGCCCACGCCTGCCCGCGGGGCCTGCCGCCGCCAGCCGCGCCGGGCCGTTTGCGCCGTGCTCGGGCTCCCGCGCGGGGCGCGCGCTTGGTCTCAGGCGGCCGCGCGCGCCAGCAGGGCCAGGACCGCCTCCTCCAGCTCGTCGAAATGGCCGATGAGCCGGTCGGCGCCGAGTTCGTGCGCCGGCGTCTCGGTATAGCCGAACGAGACCGCGATGGAGGGGACGCCCGCCGCGCGCGCGGTGGTCACGTCGGTGATGCTGTCACCCACCATCACGGCGCGCCGGGCCCCGCCGCCGGCGGCGGCGATGGTGGAGAGCAGCGGCAGCGGGTCGGGCTTCGATTTCGCGAAGGTGTCGGCGCCGGCGATGACGCAGAAGCGGTCCGTCAGCTCCAGCCGGTCGAGCAGCATCCGGGCGAGGCGTTCCAACTTGTTGGTGCACACCGCGAGCCGGGCGCCGCGGTCGGCGAGGCGGTCCAGCGCCCCGACCAGGCCGGGGAAGGGCCGCGAGCCGTCGGCGATATGGTCGGCATAATAGGCGATGAACTGGGCGTTCAGCACCTCGATCTCCTCCACCGGCAGCGCGATGCCCTCGCTCGCCAGGGCCCGGCGGATCAAGAGGCGCGCACCGCCGCCGATCATGTTGCGCGCCGCGGCGCGATCCACCGGCGGAATCTTGTGGGCGGCGAGCACCACGTCGAGCGCGTCGAGGAGGTCGGGCGCGGTGTCGACCAGGGTTCCGTCGAGGTCGAAGGCGATCACGGGCATTTCGGGCATGGCGGTCCTTGGCGGTTCTTCCCTCGGGGGCGGACCGAAGCGGCGCTCGGCCGCGCGATCCCGGACGATGCGGCGCGCCGGCGGGACGGGCCGATCCCGTCGTCGCGCGCCGCCGCAGCACCCTGCCTTAAATCCTGCCGCTTTTTGGCGCCAGCGTCCTGCGGCCGGGCAGCGCAGCCGGCGTGCGGGCCACGGCTCGGCGCGCAGCTTCGGAACCCGGCCCCTCGCGGCCGGGGGAAGCCTGTTTTTTCTTAATGGACGAGGAGGTTGCCGATGCGGATGGTGCACGACGGGAGGGCGGGCTTCGGACCGATCGGGCGCGCCCTGACGCGCGGGCTTATCGCCGCGCTCTCGGGCGCGGCCCTGGCGAGCCCTGCGGCGGCGCAGTCTCCCGGCGCCTACAGCTTCGCCTCGCCGCCCTCGGCGGAGGCCAACCGGGTCTATGGCGTGAACCGCGCGACCGGCGAGATGTCGGTGTGCCAGTTCGAGCGTCCGGCGGGCAGCTTTGCCGGCATCACCCGGTGCTTCGCCCAGGGCGACGGGGCCGGCGCGCAGGCGGCGGGCAGCTACGATCTCGTCCCCACCCGCTTCGCCGGCGAGACCGGCATCTTCCGGGTCAACCGCGACACCGGCGAGATGAGCATCTGCTACGTGCGCGATGCGCCGCAGGCCGGCAAGACCGATCCCATCATCCTGTGCACCCCGCCGGCCAAATGAGCCGCGCGGCGCGCGGCCGGCAAATGCACGGAGGGGGCGCCGGGTCCCTTGTCGGCGCCCGCGATCGAGGCTAGAGGCGAGGATCGGACCGCCCGCCGGGCCAGCCGGCCCGCGCCGCGGCTCCCGCCAAACCAGAACGGAAGCGCCATGGCCCCCGCCGAAGACTTGAAGCGCCGCGCCGCCGCCCGCGCCCTCGAATTCGTCACCGACGGCATGCGGCTCGGTCTCGGCACCGGCTCCACCGCGCGCCATTTCGTCGACCTTCTGGCCGAGCGCGTGCGCGAGGGGCTGAACGTGCTCTGCGTTCCCACCTCCGAGCAGACGCTGCAGCAGGCGGTGGACCTCGGCGTGCCGATCGCCACGCTGGACGAGGCGCGCGAGCTCGATCTGTGCGTCGACGGCGCCGACGAGGTGGGCCCCGGCCTCGCATTGGTGAAGGGCGGGGGCGGTGCGCTGCTGCGCGAGAAGATCGTCGCCCGCGCCGCCCGCGAGATGGTGGTGATCGCCGACGCCTCCAAGAGGGTGGCGGTGCTCGGCCGCTTCCCGCTGCCCGTCGAGGTGGTGGATTTCGGCGTCGCCAGCATCGAGCGCAGCCTCGCCGAGGCGATCGCCGCTTCCGGCTGCGCCGGCCCGCTGGTGCTGCGGCGCGACGGCGATGGTCATGCTTTCGTCACCGACCAGGGGCACCTCATCATCGACGCCCATCTCGGCCGCATCCCCGATCCCGCGCGCCTCGCCCAGGCGATCGCGCAGGTTCCGGGCGTGGTCGAGCACGGTCTGTTCCTCGGTCTCGCGGGCCGGGCCGTGCTCGCGGGCACGGACGGGATCGAGGTGCTCGACCGCTCCAGCTTCTGAGGCCCGCGCCGGCCGGCTTGCCCTGCGGGGGCGGCCGGGCGCCGCGGTCTTTCGCGATCGATCGGAGACCAACCCGCCGGCCGGACCGCTCGATGCGACCGGTTCCGGCTCCAGAATGCGACAACCTTCTTTGCGGAGAATCCCATGCGCGCACAGATCCTCGCCCGCCGTGCCGGCCTCGGCCTCCTGGCGGCGCTCGCCGTCACGGCCGCCCCGCTCGGCCTTGCCCCCTTGCGCCCCGTGGGCGCCAGCGCCCAGCAGGCGGCGCAGCCCTCGGCCGCGCTGATCGCCATCGCCAAGGAGCTGGTGGCGGCGAACGGCGAAGCCCGCGCCTTCGAGGGTGTGATCTCGGAGATCGTCAACGGCGCGGCCCGCTCCTTCGTGCCCACCAATCCCGATCTCGCAAAGCCGCTCGCCGACGTCGCCCAGACGCTGCGCGTCGAGTTCGAGAAGCGCCAAGGCGAGGTGGTGCAGATCCTGGCTTCGGCCTACGCCTCGCGCTTCACCGAGGCCGAGCTGAAGGAGGCGCTGGCCTTCTACCGCACCGCCACCGGCAAGAAGCTGGTCGCCGACCGGCCGGCCATCGTGCAGCAGACCGTGCAGGGCATCCAGGTCTGGGGCGCCCAGGTCAATGCCGAGGTGCTCGAGCGCGTGCGCGCCGAGATGAAGAAGAAGGGCTACGACCTCTGAGGCCGCAGCCGCTTCGGCCGGCGCCGAAGCAAAAGGGGGGCGGCGGCGCGGCGCGTGGCCTGGTCAGGGGCCGAGTCCAGGACGACGCACCGGGATGCGCGGCCCGGCCTCACGGCTGCGCGGTGCGGGCGGTGCGCGGGCCGAGCGGCGCCTTGCCGGCGATTGCGAAGCTGTTCACGCGGCTCAGATTGGGGTTGTAGTGGGGGTCGACGAACACGCTCGCCTTCCACAGCTCCTCGAAATGCCGGTGTTGCTGCTTCAGCCGCGCCCGGTGCGCCGCCGTGCGGTGGGTGCCGCGCGAGGCGGATTCGTGGTGGATCAGCAGCGCGTGCGGCGTCCACACCACGCCGTAGCCCGCTTGCCGCGCGCGCATGCACAGATCGATGTCGTTGCAGTCTTCCGGGAACCGCACCGGATCGAGCGGACCGATCCGCTCCCACACGTCGCGGCGGATCAGCAGGCAGGCCCCCGTGACCGCCGTCATGTCCTGGCGCACCAGGAGCCGCCCCTGCGGCCCCTCCGCCTCCGGCTGGCAGGACGAGAACCAGTGCGAGGCGTAGCCGAACAGGCCGACGATGACGCCGCCATGCTGGAGGGTGCGGTCGGGAAACAGCAGCTTGGCGCCGACGATGCCGGTGTCGACTCCGTGGTCGCGGCGCGAGATCAGCGCCACCATCTCGTCGAGCCAGCTGCCGTCGATCACCTCGACGTCGTTGTTGAGCAGCAGGATCAGTTCGCCCGAGGTCACGGCGATCCCATTGTTGCAGATGCGCGAGAAGTTGAAGTCGCCGTCGTCGCGCACGATCTGCGTCGCCGGCCACAGGCGTTTCACCTCGTCGAACAGAGCGAAGGTCGCGGGCTCCACCGAGCCGTTGTCGACGACGACGATCTCGAACCGGCGGTAGGCGGTCTGGGCGATCAGCGTGCGCAGGGTCATCCCCAGCAGTTCCGCCCGGTCGCGGGTGGGCACGACGATGGAGACCAGCGGCGGCGCCGGCGGCACCGGGAAGAGCGGGCGCAGGAAGCGCCCGTCGGCGACGGTCTGCACCGGCACGCTTAGCGTCTCGGCGAGCGCCTCGGCTGCCAGGCGCCCGGTCTCGGGGTCCGGGAAGCCGGCCGGCTCCATCGGGCCGCCATAGGCGATGCGCGGCAGATGACGCAGCGCCGCGGCGTCGAGCCCCTCCACATAGCGCAGCAGGAAATCATAGGGCGCCGCCGCGGCGAAGCGCGCGCGCAGGCCGATCTGCCGCGCGCGGTCCGCCCGCACGACGGTGAGCGCGCCGAGATAGGGCGAGGATTCCAGGAAGTGGCGGTTGTAGGCCGGCTTGAACACGCCCTGGATCGGCTCGCCCGCGGCGTCGCGGTGCTCCTCGTCGGTGTAGAGCAGCATCAGGCCCGGCACGTCGGCGAACGCCGCGCGGATCATCGCCACCGCATCGCGCGTCGGCGCGCCGCGCGCGTCGAGCACGCTCAGCAAGGCGTCGGCGGGCTCCGGCTGCGCCAGGGCCGCGCCGAGGGCGCCCGCCGCCCCCTCCCGCGCGGCCGGCACCAGGCGGCCGATGCCCGCCACCAGAGCGGAAAGGGCGGCCTCCTCCCGCGCGAGCCGCTCCTCGGCGACGGCGAGCAGCCACTGGAAGGCGGGGTCGGTCTGCTGGCGCAAAGCGGCGGCGCAGGCGGACAGCTCCTCCGCGCGCGGCGTCTCGGCGCCGACCGGCGTCACGAACACCAGCACCGGCGCGGCCTCGGGCGGCGCGACGGCGGCGAAGTCCTCGACGAAGCGGGAGCGGAACTTGAGGAAGACGGGCCGGGCGATCCGCAGCTGCAACGGCGAGCTGGCGAGCCGCGCCGCCATCTGGAAGCCGAGATGGCGCGCCGCCTCGGAGGCCTGCCGCCAGCGCGCCTTCAGCGTCGCGCCGGCGCTTGCCGTGCTGCGGTATCCGGCGAGGAAGGAATGGACCTTGAGGATCACGCGGCCCAGGGGGAACTGCCCGCGCACCGGGAAATAGGCGACCTGCACCCCTGCCAGCGCGGCGCGATCGCCGATCAGCAGCAGGCTCCTGGTGCCCGGCGGAATCTCGACCGGTTCGAGCGCGCCGGGCGTTAGGGTGAGGCTTGCGCCGCCCGCGCCGCCTTCGAAGCGGCACTCGTGCGCTCCGGCGACGCCCGACACCGTGAGCATCGCCACCGTGCCCCGGCGCAGGCTGGCCAGCCGCATCAGCCACGGCACGTAAAACCTTCGTCCCTGCGCCGCCCATGCGCTGTCCCGCAAGGCGATGGGGGCAATCTCATTCGCCATGGGCGCTGCTCATCCGGTCGCTTCGCGCGCGTTAAACCACTCATTCCAGGCGTGAAGCAAGCGCACCCGCCGCGCGAGCGCGGGACCGCTTGACGCGGGAGGTCGGCCGGACTTGTGTGTGCCCCCGTCCCGGCAGCCGCGAAAGGTCGAGCCCGATGTCGTCGAAGCAAGTGGATCTGTTCGTTATCGGCGGCGGCTCCGGCGGCGTGCGCGCGGCGCGCATCGCGGCCCAGCATGGCGCCAAGGTCATGATGGCCGAGGAATACCGCATGGGCGGCACCTGCGTGATCCGCGGCTGCGTGCCGAAGAAGCTGTTCGTCCATGCCGGACGCTACGCCCACGATCTCGAGGACATGGCCGGGTTCGGCTGGCGCGTGTCCGGGGTCGAGTTCGACTGGCTGACCCTGATCGCCAACAAGGACAAGGAGATCGCCCGCCTGGAGGGGCTCTACCGCAAGAATGCGGAGGCCGCGGGGGTCGAGATCGTCGCCTCCCGCGCCGTGGTGGCCGGGCCGACGACGGTGCGCATCGTCGCGACCGGCGCGGAGATCGAGGCGCGCCACATCCTGGTCGCCACCGGCGCGAAGCCGGCGTCGGGGCCCGACATTCCCGGCCGTGAGCTCGCCATCACCTCCAACGAGGCGTTCCATCTGCCGCGCTTCCCCGAGCGGGTCCTGGTACAGGGGGCGGGCTATATCGCGGTGGAATTCGCCGGCCTGTTCCGGGCGCTGGGGGCGCTGACCCACCTCGTGTTCCGCGGCGCGCAGATCCTGCGCGGCTTCGACGACGAGGTCCGCGCGCATCTGGCCTCCGAGATGGTGAAGCAGGGCATCCACCTGCACGCCGGCGCGACCCTCGCCAAGATCGAGGCGATCGCCGGCGGCAAGAAGGTGACGCTCTCCGACGGCTCGGCGGTGGAGGTGGACGAGGTGATGCTCGCCATCGGCCGCAGCCCCAACACCGAAGGGCTCGGGCTCGAGGCCGCGGGCGTGAAGCTCGACGCGGCGGGCGCGGTGGAGGTGGACGCCGCCTCGCGCAGCTCGGTGCCCTCCATCTATGCGGTGGGCGACGTCACCGACCGGGTGAACCTCACCCCCGTCGCCATCCGCGAGGGCCACGCCTTCGCCGACACCGTGTTCGGCGGCAAGCCCTGGAGCGTGGACCATTCCGGCATCGCCTCGGCGGTGTTCTCCGAGCCCGAGATCGGCACCGTGGGCCTCACCGAGGCCGGCGCGCGGGCGGTCTGCCCCAAGGTCGACGTCTACAAGACCACCTTCCGGCCGCTGAAGGCGACGCTCTCGGGCCGCGACACCAGGGTGTTCATGAAGCTGGTGGTGGACGCCACCGACGAGCGCGTGGTCGGCTGCCACATCGTCGGCGAGGGCGCCTCGGAGATGATCCAGCTCGCCGCGGTGGCGATCGGCATGGGCGCCCGCAAGTCGGACTTCGACCGCACGGTGGCGGTGCATCCCACCGCCGCCGAAGAGCTCGTGACGATGCGCACGAAGGCGTCCTGACCCGCCGGGCCGCCGCCGCCCGCGGAGGCGCCGCCGCTCAGGCGTGGTGGAACAGCCGGCCCTTCTCGGCCCACAGCACGGCAAGCAAAGCGAGGATGCCGAGGCCGGCATAGCCGAGCGTGATCGGCAGCACCGTGCCGTCGAACGCATGCCCCACGAAAAGGGCGATCAGCGCCGCCATCAGCGTGGTGTAGAAGCCGATGAAGGAGGAGGCGGTGCCGGCCACCGCCCCGAGCGGTTCCATGGCGGTGGAGTTGAAGTTCGGCACCGTGAGCGCGAACAGGAACTGCGCCGCCGCCACGAGGCCGCAGAACAGCAGCAGCGGCGGGCGCCCATCGAACGCGAGCGCCGCGGCCACCATGGCGAGCGAGACGACGACGAAGCCGATCACCCCGCCGTGGGAGAGCCGCCGCATGCCCAGTCTGCGCACCAGCGAGGCGTTGAGGAACGAGGCCGCCGCCATGATCGCCGCCACCACCGCGAACACCACCGGGAACAGGTGGCCGAGCTTGTAGATGTCGGTGTCGAACACCTGCGAGGCCGAGCCCACATAGGCCATCAGGGCGCCCATCATCAGGCCCATCCCGGTGGCGTAGCCGAACGCCCGGCGGTTGGTCACCGTCATCACCATGCCGGCCCAGATGGCGCGCACCGAGAACGGCACGCGGTATTCGGGATGCAAGGTCTCGGGCATGCGCAGCGCGAACCACACCGCCACCGCGACGCCGAGCGCCAGCATGGCGGCGAAGATCAAGTGCCAGGACCCGAAGACGAGGATCAGGCTGCCGAGCGCCGGCGCGACGATGGGCACGGTCAGGAACACCATCATCACCAGCGACATGATGCGCGCCATCTCCCGGCCCTCGAAGCGGTCCCGCACGATGGCGACCGCCATCACGCGCCCCGCCGAGGCGCCCACCCCCTGCACCACGCGGGCGACGATGAGCAGCGCGAAATCGTCGGTGAGGAGGGCGATCATGCAGCCGGCGGCATAGATGGCGAGGCCGACGAGCAGCGCCGGCCGCCGGCCGACCACGTCCGAAATGGTGCCGTAGACGATCTGCGCCACCGCGATGCCGATGAGGTAGGCATAGACCAGCATCTGCACGCGGTTGGGGTCTTCCAGCGCGAAGTCGGCCCGGATCGCGCCGAAGGCGGGCAGGAGGTTGTCGATGGAGAAGGCCGTCATGCCCATCATCAAGGCGACGAGGGCGACGAACTCCAGAAAAGGCGGCTTTGAGGAGCCGGCGGGAGCGCCGTTGTGAGGCATCGATCACTCGATTGAGAGGCGCGTGTCCCGCAACAGACACGGAGGAGGAGAACGGGCGGAAGGCGGCGGTCCGGCCGAAGGGACGGGCCTATGCTGCGCCGCAGCGCAGCCGCGGCTCACACATAGGCGATGGCGCGTCCGAGGAGAAGGGCCGCGATCCACGCCGTGAGCGAGATGGCGGCGAAGAGGCGCGCGGTGGCCGGAACCTCGCCCCGCTTGAGCGCGCCGGAAATGGCGAGGTGGAACAAGGTGACGTTCAAGATGCCGAGCGCGATCACGCCGAGCTTGGCGAGGAACACGCCGTTGCGCACCAGCGGTCCCGCCTCCGCCGCGAACAGGACGGTGCCCGAGACCAGCACCAGCACGAGGCCCGCGGCCGCCACCGGGATGCCGGCGCGCACCAGGCCGCGGGCCGCCGGCACGCGCCTCAGCACGGCTATGTCGAAGGTGGCGATGGCGCCCACCACCAGCGCGGCCCCGAGCACGTGGGCCAGGTTCGCCACCGGATAGAGCCAGACGCTCGCCCGCGCCATCTGGCCCAGCGCCGAGCCTTCGACCAGCGCGGCTAGCGCGTAAAGCAGGGTCATGCCGGCGTCTCAGCGCAGTTCCACGGTCAGGCCTGCGACGGTGACGCGCTCGGCGCGCATCTCGTTCGGGGTGCGGGTCGAGGGATAGCCGTAGACGCTGACGGGGGTGCCGGGCTTCAGCATCTCCGGGGTGATGCCGCGCGCCTGAATGCGCGAGAGCGGGGCGAGGATCGCCTCCCACACCACGCCCTCGTGCTCGAGCATGAGGTGGGCATGGGGATTGGCCCACTCCAGCGCCTTCACCGGGGCGGTGATGGTGAAGGCCTTGCTGGTGTCGTAGCTGCCCCACCCGTGGTGGGCGATGGCATCGCTCGCGGCGAGAACGCCGAACAGCGCGAAGACGGCGACGGAGAAACGGGCGAAGGTCATGGGGCTTTCCCTTGTCCGCGGGCGCGGGGCAGATCGGCGGCCTGCCGAGAGCGTCGACTTTCGCCGCCGCCGGCGACCGCTTTGCGGCGCGCGGGCGACGGTGCGTTCACAACGGCGTGCACGCGGGGCTTGCCGGCGCGCGGTCCGCGCGGCGCGGTCTGGCCCCGCGCGGGCTGCATGGACCTCATCTTTCGGGGGGCGAGTTCCTCGTGTATAAGCCCGCCTTCCGGCCGAGGGCGCGAACACAAGAGGAACGCGGCACGGGCCGGTCCGGCACGACGGCGTGCTGGAACTCATCTCCAGGAGAGTGAAATGGTCACCCGCCCGCAATCCGCATCCGTCCCTGGCGCCGAGGCTTCCCGCCGCGCCGAAGGCTGGCGTCCGGATAGCTGGCGATTTTATCCCGGCGTGCAGATGCCCGATTATCCCGACAAGGCTGCGCTCGCCGAAGTGGAAGCCAAGCTCGCCTCCTACCCGCCCCTGGTCTTCGCCGGCGAGGCCCGCCGGCTGAAGGCGGAGCTCGCGCGCGTCGCCAAGGGCGAGGCGTTCCTGCTCCAGGGCGGCGACTGCGCCGAGAGCTTCGACGAGCATTCGGCCGACAACATCCGCGATTTCTTCCGCGTCTTCCTGCAGATGGCGGTGGTGATGACGTTCGCCGGCGGCTCGCCGGTGGTCAAGGTGGGCCGCATCGCCGGCCAGTTCGCCAAGCCCCGGTCCTCGGACACCGAGACCGAGAACGGCGTGACCCTGCCGAGCTATCGCGGCGACATCGTCAACGACATCGCCTTCACGCCCGAGGCCCGCATCCCCGATCCGCGCCGCCAGATCGAGGCCTACCGCCAGTCGGCGGCCACCCTCAATCTTTTGCGCGCCTTCGCCACCGGCGGCTATGCCAATCTCGAGAACGCGCACCAGTGGATGCTGGGCTTCGTGAAGGACAGCCCCCAGTCCTCGCGCTACCAGGAGCTGGCGGACCGCATCACGCAGGCGCTCGACTTCATGCGCGCCTGCGGCATCAATCCGCAGAGCCACCCGGAGATGCGGACCACCGACTTCTTCACCAGCCACGAGGCGCTGCTGCTCGGCTACGAGCAGGCGATGACCCGCGTCGATTCCACCTCCGGCGACTGGTACGCCACCTCCGGCCACCTCTTGTGGATCGGCGACCGCACCCGCCAGCCGGACCATGCGCATGTGGAATACTTCCGCGGCATCCGCAATCCGATCGGCATCAAGTGCGGGCCGTCGCTGACCGGCGACGGGCTGATCCGCCTGCTCGATACGCTCCAGCCGGACAACGAGCCCGGCCGCATCTCGCTGATCTGCCGCTTCGGCGCGGACAAGGTGGGCGAGCATCTGCCCGGCCTGATCCGGGCGGTGGAGAAGGAGGGCCGCACTGTGGTGTGGTCGTGCGATCCCATGCACGGCAACACCATCAAGGCGGCGTCGGGCTACAAGACCCGGCCATTCGAGCGCATCCAGTCGGAGATCCGCTCGTTCTTCGACATCCATGCGGCCGAGGGCACCTTTGCCGGCGGCGTGCATCTGGAGATGACCGGCAAGAACGTCACCGAATGCACCGGCGGCGCCCGCGCCATCTCGGACGAGGACCTGCGCGACCGCTACCACACCTTCTGCGACCCGCGCCTCAATGCCGAGCAGGCGATCGAGACCGCCTTCCTGGTGGCCGAGCTGCTCAAGCGCGAGCGCATCGCCCGCGGCCGCCCGCAGGTGGTGGCGGCGGAGTAGTCGGCCGCCACCACAGCAGGCACAAGGTGGTGGCGGCGGAGTGAGATAGGCGTGGCGTTGCCACGACGCCCACAAGGCCGGGAGCATGCGCTCCCGGCCTTTTTCATTGCGTCCGCCGATCGGCATCGCGCGCCGGGCGGCGGCTTGCAACTCTTTCGATCATGTCGGCAAATGATGCTGTATAGATTGATTCCGAAGGGATTTCCCCGTTTCTTCGCCCCCCGGCTGCCGCCGCGGCGGGCCGGAGCGATGCCGTGACGCCGCATCCCAACCTCGCCCGCTGGGCGCCTGGCCTCGCCGCCCTCCTGGCCTATCGCCGGGCCGACCTCCTGCCCGACCTCAAGGCCGGCCTCGCGGTGGCGGCGGTGGCGGTGCCGGTGGGCATCGCCTATGCGGGGCTTGCGGGGTTCGGGCCGCAGATCGGGCTTTATTCCTGCCTCTTCCCGCTCGTCGCCTATGGGCTGTTCGGCAGCTCGCGCCAGCTCATCCTCGGGCCGGACGCCGCCACCTGCGCGGTGATCGCCGCCTCGGTCGCGCCGCTCGCGGCGGGGGACCCGGCGCTCTATGCGAGCCTTTCGGGCATGCTCGCTCTGCTCGCCGGGCTGGTGTGCGTCGCCGCGAGCTTCCTCAGGCTCGGCGCGCTCGCCGATTTCCTGTCCAAGCCCATATTGGTGGGCTTCCTCAACGGCGTCGCCCTCACCATCATCATCGGCCAGCTCGCCAAGGTCTTCGGCATCCCGCTCCAGGCGGAGGGGGTGCTTTCGACCCTGCTCGACCTCGCCATGCGCCTCGGCGAGACCCATCTGCCGACCCTGCTGGTGGCGCTCGGGGCGGTTGCGGTGTTCCTGCTCGGCCAGCGCTTTCTGCCGGCGGTGCCGGCCGCGGTCTCGGCCATGGCCGCGAGCGCGCTCGCGGTGGCGGTGCTGAGCCTCGACGCGAGGGGCGTGAGGACGCTCGGCGCGGTGCCGGCGGGCCTGCCGGGGCTCGCCTTTCCGCGCGTGGACCCGGCGCTGCTGCCGCAGCTCTTCGCCGAGGCGGCGGGTCTTGCGCTGGTGAGCTTTTCGAGCCTCATGCTCACGGCGCGCTCCTTCGCCTCCAAGAACCGCTACGAGGTGGACGCGGACCAGGACTTCGCCGCGCTCGGCCTTGCCAACATGGTCTCCGCCGTGACCCACGGATTTGCCGTCAGCGGCGCGGATTCGCGCACCGCCATGGCGGATGCCGCGGGCGGGCGCACCCACGCCACCGGCCTGTTCGCCGCGCTGGCCGTTGGGCTCGTGCTGCTGTTCCTCACCGAGCCCCTGCGCTACGTGCCGGTGGCGGCGCTGGGCGCGGTATTGGTGTTCGCCGGCCTGTCGCTGGTGGATCTGCGCACCCTCGCGCTCATCTGGCGCGCCGACCGGGCCGAGGCGGCCATCTCGGTGCTGGCGACCGCGGGCGTGGTGGCGTTCGGCGCCATCCAGGGCATCCTGGTCGCGGTGCTGCTGGCGGTGCTGCGCTTCGTGCGCATCAGCGCCCGCCCGCGCGTCGAGATCCTGGGCCGTATCGAGGGCCTGCCGGGCTTCCATTCCCTCGACCGGCACAAGGACGGCGTCGCCCCCGCGGGAGTGCTCATTTTCCGCTTCAACGGCCCCATCGTCTTCTTCAATGCCGGCCATTTCCGCCATGCGCTCCTGAAGGCGGCGGACGGGGAGGGGGAAAGGGTCGAGACCGTGATCCTCGACCTGCTGCCGGTCACCGACGTGGACGTGACCGGCCTCTTCGCTTTGAAGGAGGTGAAGGAGGCGCTCGCCGCAAGCGGCATCGTTCTCGCCGCCGCCGGACGCCAGACCGAATGGCTCCAATGGCTCGACCGCCACGGCTTCCCGCGCGATGCGCTGCCGCTCTACCCCACCTTGCGCCAGGCGGTGAAAGCGTGCCGCCCCCGCCCGCTTTCGCGCGAGGCGCAGGCCTGACCTTCCCGCGCGCGGTGGCCCTGTCCAGGCGGCAAGATGACTGCGACTATCTTTTCACCGCCAAATTCGAGCCGGGGGCCGCTCCATGTATTTCGCCGCGATCGCAACCTTGATGCTGATCCTGCCGCTCGGCACCATGGCGGTGGAATGGGGCCTTCAGGGCGGCGGCCTCGCGGCGCTGGCGCTCAAGTGGTTCGTGTTCTGGGGGGCGGGGGCGCGCCTGTTCACGGCCGGCCTCAAGCAGATCACGCAGCCGCTGTTCACGTCCCGGGACATCCTCGGCGTGGCCGATCCAGAGGCCGCCGTCCTGGTGCGCGAGCTCGGCTTCGCCAACGCCTCCATCGGCGCGCTCGGACTTCTGTCCCTGCCGTTCCCGTCCTTCCTGGTGCCGGCGGCGGTGACGGCCGGCGTCTTCCTCGCCCTCGCCGGCGTCCAGCACGCGGCGCGCGGGGGCGGCAACGCCAAGGAGCAGATCGCCACGGTGTCCGATCTCGCCATGGCCGCTTTGCTGGGCGTGCTGGTGGCCGCCAGGGTGCTTTGAGGCGGGACGGCGCGGCGTCAGGTGCCGGGTGGCCTGAGGCGGAACACCTCGACCCCCACCGCCTCGGTCTCGGGGAAGATGTAGGGCTTCACGATGGAAACGCGGCAGGCGTCGATGCGCCGGTCGGCGAAGCAGAACGCCACCAGTTCCTCGACCCAGCTTTCCAGCAGCGGCGTATGGGGCCGCTTGGGCCAGTCGCGCGTCACCAGAGCGCGGATGGGATCGTAATCGATGATGGCGGAAAGGCTGTCGCCGAGCCGCTCGCAGCTTGCATACATCTCCACGTCGACGATCACGCGCGTGGGATGCTCGGGGTGGGTCTCCCACGGATGGAGGCCGACATTGATGTCGGTCTTCATGCCGCGCACGATGATCTTCTGGTGGCTCGACAGCAGATCGAAGGCGGGGCGGGCCGGATCGCCGCCGATCGCTGGAGACTGGGTCCCAAAGTCCTGCTTCATGCCATGATCCATCGCCGCTCGCCCCCGCTTCCGTTGCGAAGACGGATGGCCCGCCAAGGCCAGGCCGGCTGTGACGGCACCGGCGTCGGCGTGCGCGACCTATACGGCGAAAGCCTAGCCTTGGATCGCCCGGCAATAAAGCCGGCACGCCCCTTCATTTGCCGGCAGAGATGTGACAAAGCCGGTCCGGCGGCGCGGCTTCGGTGTCGTGGCCTTGCGGAGGCGCGATGATGCGAGAGCCCCAGCCCGTTCCGAGAGTCGCTTTGGTCACCGGTGCCGCCCACCGGATCGGCCGCGCCATCGCCCTGGACCTGGCGGCGAACGGCTTCGCGGTGGCGCTGCACGCGAACCGCTCGGCGGCGGCGGCGCGGGCGCTCGCGGCGGAGATCGCCGGCGCCGGCGGCCGGGCGGCGGCGGTGACAGCCGACCTCGCCGAGGCCGAGCGGCTGCCGGGCCTGCTGGCCGACGCCGAGGTTCTGGTCGGCCCGCTCGGCGTCCTGGTCAATTGCGCCGCGCTGTTCGAGGACGATGGCGCGGCGGTGGAGGCGGCCGCCCTGGAGCGGCACTTCCGCGTCAACACCCTGGCCCCCGCCGTGCTCGCCGCCGCCTTTGCCGCCCGCCTGCCCGAGGGCGCGGACGGGGTGGTGGTGAACATTCTCGACCAGCGCGTGCTGCGGCTGACCCCGGACCATTTCGCCTACGGCGTCTCGAAATCCGCTTTGTGGGCGGCGACGCGCATGCTGGCCGAGCGCCTCGCGCCCCGCGTCCGGGTGCTGGGCATCGGGCCGGGGCCGGTGCTGCCCCATGAGGGCCTCACGCCGGAGGCCTTCGCCCGCGAGGTCGAGGCGACGCCGCTCCAGCATGCGCCGCGCCTCGCCGATTTCGGCCGCACCATCCGCTATTTCGTCGAGACGCCCTCGCTCACCGGCCAGATGCTGGCGCTCGATTCGGGCCAGCACCTGCGCTGACCTGCTTTGCGTCAGGCCGCGACCGGCCCCGCCACGCCCTCGAAGGCGCCGGGCTGGAGCTCGCACACCAGGAGCCGGGCCGGATCCACCGGGCCGGGCAAAGTGACCCGGCCCGCCGGCACCCGGAAAAAGCCGAACCGCCCATAATAAGGCTCATCGCCCACCAGGATCACGAGACGGTGGCCGGCGCCACGGGCGGCGTCCAGCGACACCTCCAAGAGCCGCGCGCCGATACCCACCGACTGGAACGGCGGCTCCACCGTGAGCGGGCCCAGCAGCAGCGCGGGATGAGCGCCGATGCGCACCCGGGTCAGCCGCACCGAGCCCACCAGCATGGTGCCCACGCGGGCGGTGAAGGACAGCGCGGGCGCGTGGGCGGCCTGCTCGCGGATGCGGAAGGCGGTGCGCGCGAACCGTCCGGGGCCAAAGGTGCGTTCGTGGAGCCGCTCGATGGCGGCGGCGTCTTCGGGCCGCTCGGCGGCGATCAGGAGGGGAAGCTCGGTCATGGTCTTCTTCGGATCAGCTGGCGCGGTCGCCCGCAGGTCCGACGCCGGGGGTCGTCCCCGGTTGGCGGTCAGGCGGGCAGGCGAAGCGGCGCGCTTGCGCGCGGTCCGTCCTCTCGTCGTCGCATCCTGGGCGCCATGACCGGGTGATCCTCGTCCGATGAGGCGCGGGCGATAGCACGCCGCGCCGGGCGGGTCCAGTGGCCGCGATCCGCCGGTTCGGCCCTGCCTCGCGGGCGCGCCGGCAAGGCCCTGTGCCAACTGCCCCGTTCACACCGGCGCCCCTTTCCATTAGCGTGCCGCCCGCTGGCGAACGCGCCCTCCCGATGACGGGGAAGGGTGGCCTGGCGGGCCGGTTCGCTCCGGTCCACGCGGCCGTCGCCAAGCGCGGAAAGGTTCTGATCGCCGTGGAAGACAAGGTGAAGCTCGTCCTCGCATCCGGCTCGCCGCGCCGGCTCGCACTGCTCAACCAGGCCGGCATCGAGCCGGACCTGCTCATGCCGGCGGAGCTGGACGAGGCGCCCGAGCGCGGAGAGCTGCCGCGCCGTCTCGCCCAGCGGCTGGCGGAGGAAAAGGGGCGGCTGGTGGCGACGCGCGCCAAGGAGGCGGGCATCGCGGCCCTGGTGCTGGCGGCGGACACGGTGGTGGCCGTGGGCCGGCGCATCCTGCCCAAGCCCGAACTGACCGACGAGGCGGAGGCGTGCCTGCGCCTGCTCTCGGGGCGCACCCACCGGGTCTATACCGGCATCTGCGTGATGGATCTGAAGCGGCGCCCCCACACCCGCCTGGTGGAGACCCGGGTGCGCTTCAAGCGCCTGTCGCGCGACGAGCTCGCCGACTATCTCGCCTGCGGCGAGTGGCGCGGCAAGGCGGGCGGCTACGCCATCCAGGGCATCGCCGGAACCTTCGTGCTGAAGCTCGTGGGCTCCTACACCAATGTGGTCGGCCTGCCCTTGCCCGAGACCGTAGGCCTGCTCGCCAGCGAGGGCTATGACGTGCGCGCCGGCTGGGTGGAGCGCGCCGCGTGAGCGCCGAGGACGCTCCGCAGAAGGCGGCCGCCGCCAGGCCCTGCCCGATCTGCGGCAAGCCGGCCGTGGAGAAATACCGCCCGTTCTGCTCCAAGCGCTGCGCGGACGTGGACCTCCACCGCTGGTTGTCGGGCACCTATGCCATCCCCGGCACCTCCGAGGAGGACGAGGACGGGGAGGGCGGGGCGCCGGAACGCTAGGGCCGGATGCGAGCCGCGGCGGGTCCGATCCGCCCGGTTCGCGCCTCAGGGGGCGCCGGCGAAGGTGGCGAAGCGGTAGTTCACGTTCAGGCCCACCATGTCGAGCGGCAGCGAACCTGGCGCGAGGTTCACGCCCGCGAGCGCCGGCACCGTGGCGGTGGTGAACGGCGGGCTGCCGCCGAACTCGAAGTGCCGGTGCCGTCGGCCCAGTCGTTCCGGCCCCAGGCGCCGCCGGCGAAGGCGCCGAGATAAACGCCGCTCCAGTCCCGGCCGGGCGAGGCGGGGAGCGGGCCGGCGCCGGGCAGCGGGGCGCCGAAGGGCCGGTAGTTGAGGCCGAGCTTCACCATCTGCGCGGAAGCCGAGGTCTGGGCGTCGAGGCGGTCCGGTCCCTTGACCAGGGTGGCGTCGCTCTCGCCGAAGTCGAGGAACGCGTATTCCGCCTTGACCGAGAATTGCGGCGTCAGCGCCATCTCGACGCCGCCCCCGGCGGTCCAGCCGGTGCGGGTCTGCGTGCCGGTGAACTGGCCGGCATAGGTGTTTCCGGCGATGGTGTAGCTCTCGTTTGTCAAGGCTGCGCCGACCTTGCCGTAGAGGAGCAGATTGTCGAACCCATAGCCGACGCGCGCCGCGAGCGTGCCGAGAACGTCGGTGTCGGTGGTGCAGGTGGAGGCCCAGCCGCGCAGGCATTGCACGGTCGCGCTCTGGAAGCCGGACCCCGCGTCCGCCTCTATGCCGAGCACGAGGGCGCCAAGCTGGTAATTGTAGCCCAGCTGCGCGCCAATGAGGCCGCCGGAGCCGGAATTCTGGAGCGAGGGCTGCTGTCGGGCCGCGGTGGCGAGCGGCGACCCGGCGCAGCGCCAAGAGCTGTCGGCCATGCCGGCGCCGACGAAGCTGCCGAGATAGAGACCGGTCCAGGTGCCGGCCCCGGCCGGCGCGGGCGGCGCCTTGTCCGCCAGATCGGCGGCCCAGGCCGGCACGCAGGCCAAAAGGGCACAGCCCCATCGGGACGCCATCAGAACCCGCCGCCGTGCCATGAGCCCGCTCCTCGCCGTCCAAAGGGAATCGTACCGGAATACCTGCCCCCCCCCCCGACAGGGCGGAGCGGAGCGTCCGGTGCGTTTCTCCCTCGGGGTTGCCCTTGGGCAACGGGTGCACGCGCGCCGCGCGGCCATGCCCCGTAGCGGCCGGCTTGACGGCCTCCGGGGGCCGCGCGAGGTTGCCGCCTCGCAAAGATGAAGGAGCAGTCCGATGGCAGTGGCGGAACGGGCGCCGGAGGGACACCCCACCTTCCGCACGCAGGCCTTCATCGGCGGGGGGTTCGTGCCGGCCGCCTCGGGCCGCACCTTCTCGGCCGTGAACCCGGCCACCGGCAAGGTGCTGGCGCAGGTCGCCGCCTGCGACGCCGAGGACGTGGACCGGGCCGTGAAGGCGGCGCGCGCGGCGTTCGAGGACCGCCGCTGGGCCGGCCTGAGGCCGCTCGACCGCAAGCGCACGCTGCAGCGCTTCGCCGAGCTGATCCGGGCGCACCGGGAGGAACTGGCCCTCACCGAGTGCCTCAATATGGGCAAGCCGATTTCGGACGCCCGCGCCATCGACGCCCGCGCCGCCGCCGACTGCTTCGCCTTTTACGGAGAATGTGCCGACAAGATCTATGGCGAGGTGGCGCCGACCACTTTGGAGAACCTCGCCCTCATCCTGCGCGAGCCGATCGGGGTGGTGGGCTGCGTGGTGCCCTGGAACTTCCCCATGATCATGGCCGCCTGGAAGGTGGCGCCGGCGCTTGCCATGGGCAATTCCGTGGTGCTGAAGCCGGCGGAGGAGAGCCCGCTCACCGCGCTGCGCCTTGCCGAGCTGGCCCAGGAGGCGGGCATCCCCGACGGCGTGTTCAACGTGGTGCCGGGCCTCGGCGTCGAGGCGGGCCGGGCGCTCGGCCTGCACATGGACGTGGACGCCATCGCCTTCACCGGCTCCACCGAGGTGGGGCGCCACTTCATGCGCTATTCCGCCGAGAGCAACCTCAAGCGCGTCTATCTCGAGCTCGGCGGCAAGACCGCCGTGGTGGTCGCCCACGACGTCAAGGACCTCGACGCGGTGGCCGAGGCGGTGGCCGGCGGCATCTTCTTCAACCAGGGCGAGATGTGCACCGCGGCCTCGCGGCTGCTGGTGGACAACCGCATCCGCGCGGAACTGGTGGCCCGCGTCGTCGCGCTCGCCCCGCGCTGGATGCCTGCGGACCCGCTCGACCCCGCCGCCACCGCCGGCGCGGTGGTGAGCCGCGAGCACCAGCAGCGCATCCTCACGGCCATCGACGGCGGGCTGAAGCAAGGGGCGCGGCTCGTCGCCGGAGGCACGGCGGTGCGGGAGGAGACCGGCGGCGCCTTCGTCGCCCCCACCGTGTTCGACGATGTGGCGCCGTCCTCCGCGCTGGCGCAGCAGGAGATCTTCGGCCCGGTGCTCTCGGTGATCGGCTTCGATGGGCTCGACCAGGCGGTGGAGATCGCCAACGGCACGGTCTACGGCCTCGGCGCCGCGGTGTGGAGCGCCGACCTCGGCGCCGCGCACAGGGTGGCGCGCCGCTTCAAGGCGGGGGTGGTCTATGTGAACTGCTTCGACGCCGACGACATCACCACCCCGTTCGGCGGCGTGAAGCAGTCCGGCTTCGGGCGCGACAAGTCCCTGCACGCGCTGGACAAGTATTGCGACCTGAAGACCGTCTGGACGCGCCTGTAGAGGAGCGGCCGGCGCGCGCCGTCAGGCGGGCTCCAGGAGCCAGGCCTGCTCCTCGGCCGGGACCTTGCCCTTGAGCCCGCCGGGAACCGGGCGGCTTTCGAGCAGCGCCGGACGGTAGGCTGCGCCATAGAGCGCGCGCACGTCCTCGGCGGGGACGGAAAAGGGCGGCCCCTCCGCCTGCGCCTGGTCGTAGGTGAAGCAGACCAGCAGTTGGGGCGCGCCAGCGGTGATGGCGGCCATATGCGCGGCGTAGCGCGCGCGCATGGGCGCGGGCAGCGCCACCAGCGCCGCCCGGTCATAGACCGCATCCACCGGGCCGAGCAGGTCCGCCGAAAGCGCGAAGATGTCGCCGACGAAGACATCGAGGCCGCCCGCGCGACGATGCTCCAGGCGGCCGGCGGACGAGATTTCGGGCGCGACGCCCAGGTCGTCGAAGAGCTGCGTCACCGCCAGCGGGCTCAGCTCCGCGCCGGCGACCCTGAGGCCGCGCGACAACAGCCACGCAATGTCCCGCGTCTTCCCGCACAAGGGCAGGAACAGCCGCGCGCCGGCCGCGAGGCCGAGGCGTCCCAGATGCGCCTCCAGATGGGCGTTCGGCTTGCCTTCGTGAAAGCCGATCTGGTTGGCGGTCCATCGCGCATGCCAGAAATCCGGGTCCATTCGACGGCCTTCTTCCCCGCGCCCACGGGCACGCGCCCCACGGGTCGCAAATACCAGCGACGGCTTGAGCATCCGCCAGCGGAGCCGGCAATGCCGACGAAAGATAACGGGCCCCTGCTCCCCTGTCAGCCTGACCCGCGTCATCCGATCGGCTTGCGCGGCACGCCGAACCGCGCATTCTCCGCCGGATCATGACATGCTTGAGCCGAGCGTGACCTGGCTTCCCAAGGAGCATCGCAATCGTGACGTCCAGCCCCCCGTCCAATTCCACGGCCCACTGGCGCGCCCTCGACGCGGCGCACCATCTCCACCCTTTCTCCGACACCAAGGCGCTCAACGCCGAGGGGGTGCGGGTCATCACGCGGGCCGAAGGGGTCTATGTCTATGACAGCGAGGGCAATCGCATCCTCGACGGCATGTCGGGCCTGTGGTGCTCGCAGGTGGGCCATGGCCGCCACGAGATCGTCGATGCGATCGCGCGCCAATTGCGCGAGCTCGACTACTACAACACCTTCTTCAAGACCACCCACCCGGCCGCAGCGGAGCTTGCCGCCGCCATCTCGCAGGTGGCGCCCGAGGGCATGAGCCGGGTGTTCTTCACCTCCGGCGGGTCGGAAGCGGTGGACACCGTGCTGCGCATGGTGCGCCACTATTGGGCCGCGCTGGGCCGACCCGAAAAGTCGATCTTCATCTCCCGCCGCAACGGCTATCACGGCTCCACCGTGGGCGGCGCCTCGCTCGGCGGCATGAAGCCCATGCACGCGCAGGGCGGGCTGCCCATTCCCGGCATCATCCACGTGCAGCAGCCTTATTGGTGGGCCGAGGGCGGGCAGATGTCGCGCGAGGAGTTCGGCCTTTTCGCCGCCCGCGAGGTGGCCCGCGCCATCGACGAAGCCGGGCCGCAAAACGTCGCCGCCTTCATCGGCGAACCGATCCAGGGCGCCGGTGGCGTCGTCATCCCGCCGCCCAATTATTGGCCCGAGGTGGAGAAGATCTGCCGCGAGCGCGATGTGCTGCTGGTCTGCGACGAGGTGATCTGCGGCTTCGGCCGGACGGGGGAGTGGTTCGGCTGCCAGCACATGGGCGTGAAGCCGGACCTCATCACCTTCGCCAAGGGGGTCACCTCCGGCTACTTCCCGCTGGGCGGGGTGATCGTCGGCGACAAGGTGGCCGAGGGCTTCATCGAGCACGGCGGCGACTTCAACCACGGCTTCACCTATTCGGGCCATCCCGGCGGCTGCGCCGCCGCGCTCGCCAACCTCAAGATCCTGCACGAGGAAAAGCTCGTCGCCCGGGTGAAGAGCGACATCGGCCCCTATCTCCAGGAGCGCTGGCTGAAGCTCGCCGCGCATCCGCTGGTGGGCGAGGCGCGCATGGTGGGCCTGATCGGCGCCATGGAGCTGACCCCCGACAAGGCGAGCCGCGCCGCCTTCGCCGCGGAGGAGGGGACCGTCGGCCTGATCTGCCGCGACTTCTCCTTCCGCGAAGGCCTGGTGATGCGGGCGGTGCGCGACGGCATGATCCTCGCGCCGCCCTTCACGCTCAGCTACGAGGAGGCCGACGACCTGGTGGCCACCGCCTGGCGGGTGCTGGACCTCACCCATGCCGAACTCCTGAAGCGCGGCCTGATGGTGCCCGTGGCCCGCGTTCCGGCGCGCGCCTCCGCCTGAGGCGCAGCCCTTCACGATCCAAGAAGCGATGGTGCCGGCTGCGGCGCGGTCCCGCCGGCGCACACGAGGTTTCGTGCGCCGCTCGCGGCTGGCCGAATGCTAATGTCACGCTTGGTGCAGCTAAAGCTTATGTATCGATCATCGAACGATGATCAGGTTCCCGTCGCAGTGAAATAAAACGATGAAGACATCGTCTCTGGTCTGTCAATATTGAGGTCATTTCGCGAGCCTGGAACGAATTGCTCCCGACCTCGTTTCCGATCACAGGGTTGACAGACGAGGAGACACGAGATGATCAGGAAGATGCTTGTTGGCGGCGCCGCGCTTGCCGTGATGGTGCCGGGCCTTGCCTTCGCCCAGGCGTCCACCGCCACCGGTGCGGTGGGCGGCGCGGCCGTCGGCGCGGTGGTGGGCGGACCTGTGGGCGCGGTGGTCGGCGGTGCCGTCGGCGCGACCGTCGGCGCGGCGGCCGAGCCGCCCGCCGAGGTGCGCTCCTACGTGGTGCAGGAGCGGCGGCCGTCCGTGACGGTTCGCGAGGAGGTCGGCGTGGGTCGCCCTCTGCCGCGGCAGGTGGCGGTCTACGAGGTGCCCAACAGCGACTATGAGTATGCCGTGGTGAACGGCCAGCGTGTGATCGTCGAGCCGGGTACCCGCAAGGTGGTGTACATCGTCAACTGACGCTGCGGCCCACGAACCGGGCGGCCGCCCCTCCCCGGGGCGGCCGCCCATCCGTGTCCACAGACGGGATGTGGAGGGGGATCACGCGCGCGGAGCGGTGTCCGCGAACGCCGGGCAGCGGGCCGCGAAGGCGTCCTGGAAGGCGGCCAGGCGGGGATGGCTCTCGCGCCAGCGGCCGCCGAAGCGGAAATCGAGGAAGCCCAGCGCGCAGGCCACGGCGATGGTGCCGACAGTCATGTCGTCCGCGCGCGGCGGATTGTGCTCCAGGGCGTCGACGGCGCGGTCCATCTTGCCTTTCTGGTGGTCGAGCCAGCGCGGCTCATGGCGATCCTCGGGCCGGAACCGCGTCTCGTAGAGCACCAGTATGCCCGCATCCATCAGTCCGTCGGCGAGGGCCTCGAGCCGCATGGCGGCGAGGCGCGCCTTCGGATCGGCCGGCAGGATGCGTCCGCCCCCAGCGACCTGGTCGAGATGGGCCAGGATCACGCGGCTGTCGAAACAGGTTTCGCCGTCGTCCGTGATCAGGACCGGAACCTTGCCGAGGGGGTTTTCGAGCCTGAGGCTGTCGGAGCTGTCGGCCGTGTCGGCCGGCTTCAGCTCGAGCGGAATGTTGAGCCAGTCCGCCGCGAGGCGGACCTTGCGGACGAACGGCGAGGTGGGCGAGGTGCGCAGCAGCATAAGCGAGCCGTTTCCGGTGGTTGTCCTGGCGGGCGGCGGGATGCCTCGATCGATCAATAGCGGGCGATTCTCAGCCCCGCTGGAACCGCGCCACGGTTCCGCAGGGCTGATGGCCCGCCAACGGCCCAGCATAAGCAGGGGGCGCCGCCGGCACCAAGGGCCTCGACCCGCCGCGTCGGCGCGTTCAGGGAATCGGCGTCACGGTAACGTTCACGTTGCGCGTGCGCTCGCTGGTCTGGTCGCCGGCGCTGCCGCGCGTCGTCTCCACGGTGCGCGCCGTCCGCGCGATGCCGTCCTTCACTTCCACGGTGCGCGTCTTGGTCACCGAAAGCGTGATCTGGGGCAGCTTGGCACGCAGATCGGCGCCGCTTGGGGTGGCCGCCGACGGGAGGCGATCGGTCAGGGCGGCGATCGCCGCCTTCACCGAGGCTTCGTCGAACGTCTCGGTCTCCACAACGCTGTAGTCGGCGGGCTTGGGATTTGCTCCGAGCTTCACCACCTGGACGCTGGCGAGGGTGCCGCCGAAGGGGTTCGGCAGGCTGCTCTTGGAGCGACGCTCCTCGCCCGGCTTCAACGTGGTGTTCTGCGCGCTGGCAAGAAGCGGCAGGGGCGTCAGGAAGACCTCTGCCGCCTCGCTGCCGGTGGCGGTGAACAGCTCTTCGAACGCCTGCTTCAGCATCTGGGTGAGCTGCGGATTGCCCCGATAGGGCAGGAGGAAGCGCTCCGTGAGCCCGCGCATGGAATTGCGCACGGCGTCCTCGTTCTCCACCCGCAGGGGCTTGCCGCTGGCATCGGTGACGGCCCGCACGATCACCCCGCGCAGCGCCTCGACCGCGCCGCGCGCCAGCACCACCGAAGGGGCGTTTCCGGTCACCACGGCGTCGCGCAGGAGGTAGGTGATGCGGTAGCCATCGCCCTCGCGGGCGACATAGTTGAGGTCGAACTTGTAGGTGACGGTCCGGGTGGTGGAGCGGACGGCGTCGGTGGTGCCGTCCTCCACCGTGATGAGAAAGCGGCTTCCGATCTTGGGCGCGAACGGTACCGGAGACCAGTCCGCGGCGGCAGGTGTCGCCAGGGCGATGGCGACACCGCAGACGAGAAGCGCACTCCGCAACCAGACCAACCCCATGAGATGCCTCCTTCAAGCCTCGCCGGTGAGCCATGATACCCGCACGCGGCCCTTCCCGTCCCGCGAAATGATCGGCGCGAGGGCGCCAAGGACCGTGCGCAGGTCGTCGGCGAGCGTGAAGGGCGGGTTGACGATCATCTGCCCGGAGCCGGAAAGCGTGTCCAGCCGCCGCACCTCCGCGAAGTCCACCTCCACCTTCAGGGTCTTGGGCAGCCGCGCCCGCGCCACCTCGCGGCGGAAGGCGTCGACCGCCTGCAGGTCCTTGATAGGATACCACAGCATGAAGATTCCGGTGGCAAAGCGCCGGTGGGCGGCGATCAGACCTTCGGCAAGTCGCTGGAACTCGCCCGGCTCCTCGAACGGCGGGTCCACCAGCATGAGGCCGCGCCGCTCGCGCGGAGGCAGATGGGCGGTGATCGCCTGCCACCCGTCCTGGGCCAGGATCTTGACGCGCGGGTCGGCGCCGATCCGCTTTTCGAGCTTGGCCCGCTCCTCGCGGTTGGTCTCGCAGAACAGGAAGCGGTCCTGCGCGCGGCCCAGCGCCAGTGCGAGGGCGGGCGAGCCCGGATAGCGCCGGCCGCCGTCCTCTCTGAGCTTCCGCACCACGTCGAGATAGGGCGCGAGGAGGGTTGCGGCCGGCTCCGGCAATGCGGCGGCGAGCACCTTCTCGATGCCGTCGTCCGCCTCCTTGGTGCGCTGCGCCGTGGCGCCGGCGAGGTCGTAGAGGCCGGCGCCCGCATGGGTGTCCAGCACCCGGTACGGCGCGTCCTTGCGGTTGAGGTAAGCGAGGATCAAGGCGAGCACGGCGTGCTTCACCACGTCGGCGGGGTTGCCCGCATGGAAGGCGTGGCGATAGTTCATCGGGCGGCCGTCCTGGGATCGCGGGGGAGCGGCGTCAGCCGCCGCGCACCGGGGGCATCACCATCTTGCCGAGGCGGCAGGCACGCCGGTCCACCTCGGGGCAGGGGGTGAAGGCTAGCTCCCGGCTCATGCAGATCCGCACCTCGCGCAGGCGCCGGCTGTCGCACTCCACCGAGATCATGTCCGGCTTCAGGCCGGGATTGGCGGCGCGGAAGGCGGCCTCCACCTCCTGGGGCGAGACCATGCGGTAGGTGTTGAGCCGCTGGAACTCGGGCGGGATCTCCACCTTCGCCTTGGCGTCCCGCACCAGGTCGAAATAACCCTGCGGGCCGAGGCCCGAGCAGGTGCCGTGCTTGCGCCACTGGTGCAGCACCAGGCCGCGGCTCGGCATCACCTCGGTCATGGCGCGCAGCAAATCGTTCGGCACGTACGGCGCCGGGCGGACGCAAAACTGCGGGAAGCCGCGGGCATGCTGCGGCCACAGGCCGTGCACCACGAACGCGAACGGCCGCGCGCGGGAGCATTGCGGCTCGTCGTCCGCCTCCGCGCCCTGCGCCTCGCACCAGGCCGGCGACCAGGACAAGGACAGCACGTAGAAATCGAAGCGGCCGGGAACGTCCTGCTGAGCACGGGCGGCGCCCGAAGGCTGCAGCGCGGCGAGCAGAAAGGCGCCGCAGAGCGCCGCGGCAAGGCGGCGCGCGCGCTCAAGCCTCACGGGCGCGCCATCTTGCAGGAGGGCGCATAGGCATAGTTGCGGTCGAGACCGACGATGCACCACTCCACGCCCCAACTGGCGCCGATGAAGCCGCCGTCCTCGATGATCGAGTAATAGATGGCGCGCTGCTTGTTGTCGGTGGTGAACACGCGGGCGCTGCAATAGCGGCGCGGCTGGTACTGCGGCCCCCAGGGGCGGAAGGCGATCTCGTGCAGCTTGTCGAAGCTGGCGATGGCGAGGGTCGAGTTCCAATACATGCGCTCGGTCTCGGCGAAGCGCGACGCGATCATGTTCAGCGCCTCCTGCTGGTCGCAGGCCGGCACGATGCCGCTGTAATTGGGGCCGGAGAGCCAGAAATTCTTCTCCAGCAGGCTCGCGGCGCGCGCGTGCGGCGCGGCGACGGCGAGGAGGGCCAGCACCGTGAGGGCTGCGGCCATCATGCCTAGGACGCCCGGACGGGCACCCTGGCGGCGCATGCCCGCGGTCGCTGGAACTGAACCGCGCACCCGATCGGCCATTGATCCTCTCCACCCGTATCGCGGGAGCGCACCCCGAGCGCGGCATCCCCCGTTGAGACGGCGCGCCGCGGCGCGCCAACGCCAATGGGGCGCCCGCACGCACCCCGCTCCGGCCGGACGATGGGGCGGGCGTCAGCGGTCCGTCAAGCGCAGGCGGGACACACCGGGGAGAAAAACACGCCAGGTCCGGACGGGTGCGCCGCGCCGTCGCCCGAATGCCCCTCCATGAGGCATGATGGCGCCGCCCCGCAGGCCGGCGCCAGGGCAGACCGAAGGGAGACCGCCATGACCTCGTTCCGCTCCGCGCCCGACGGCCGTCGCACCGGGGCGGCCGGCCGTCCGCTGCCGCGCTTCCCCTCTGGCCGGGAGGCGGCGCTGGAGCTGCGGCCCGACCATCCGGTCTACTGCTTCCGCCCGAGCGTGCTCACGGCCGACGCCCGCGCCTTCCTCGATGCCTTTCCCGGCCGCACCGCTTATGCGGTGAAGACCAATGACGAGCCCATGGTGCTGGAGACGCTCGCCGGCGCCGGCATCGGCGCCTTCGACGTGGCGAGCCCGCATGAGTTCGCCGCCGTGCGCGCGGTCGCGCCCGACGCCGAGCTGCTCTACATGCATCCGGTGAAGGCGCAGGCGGACATCCGTCTGGCGCTGGAGCACTACCGCATCCGCGTCACCGCCCTCGACCACGAGGACGAGGTGGCGAAGATCCTGCGCATCGTGCGCGCGCTCGACCTCGACCCGCAGGACCTCACCTTGTTCGTGCGCATCGCCTCCAAGGGGGAGGCGGCCTACGAATTGTCGAAGAAGTTCGGCGCGGCGCCGGGGCACGCGGCCGAACTGCTCCAGCGCATCGACGGCCTCGGCGTCCGGTGCGGCCTCTGCTTCCATGTGGGCAGCCAGGTGGAGGACGCGGCCACCTACGAGCGCGCGGTGGCGACCGCCGCCGAGGTGCGCGACGCCGCGCGCGTGCCGATCGCGGCGCTCGACGTGGGCGGCGGCTTTCCCGCCGCCTATGCCGCCGACCCGCGCCGCCCGCAGCCTGCGATGCCGCCGCTCTCGGACATCGTCGCCCGCCTCATGGGCGCCGTGGAGCGCGGCGGCTTTTCCGGCACGCCGCTGGTGGCGGAGCCGGGGCGGGTGATCGTGGCGCGCGCCTTCTCGGTGATCGCGCGGGTGCTGCTGAAGAAGGGCCAGCGGCTCTACATCAATGACGGCATCTGGGCCTCGCTGTCGGATTCCTGGACCGGCAAGATCGTCCTGCCGGTGCGCCACATCCCCGATCCGGCGCGCCGCCGCCGTCCGGGGCGGGGCGACAAGATCGAGCCGTTCCGCATCTACGGCGCCACCTGCGACAGCGTGGACGTGCTCTCGCGCCCGTTCTTCCTGCCGGAGAGCGTGGACACCGGCGACTGGATCGAGATCGGCCACATCGGCGCCTATTCGCTCTCGCTGCGCACCCATTTCAACGGTTTCTATCCCGACACGTTCGTCGAGGTGGACGAGCCGTTCGAGGCCGGCGCCGCGCCCGAAGGCTATGCCGAGCCCGAGCGGCGCATGGGGGTGGCGCCGGAGGGGTGAGGACGGCGCAGGGGGAGCGCCTTCAGCGCCCGGCACGGGCATTCTGCGCCGGTCCTAGGCCTGGAAGTCTTCGCCCTCGACATCGTCGCGCTCGAACGCCTCCATGAAGGCCGCCACCTTGCGGTTCACCCGCACGTCGGTGCCGCGGATCTCGCGCACCAAGGAGAGGCCCTCAAGCGAGCGGGCGCGGGAGAGCGCCACATAGGCCTGGCCGGGCGCGAAGGCGCCGTCGCCGAAATCGATGCGCACGTCGTCCAGCGTCAGGCCCTGCGCCTTGTGCATGGTGAGCGCCCAGGCGGGGGCGAGGGGCAATTGGGTGAAGGTGCCCACCACCTGCGTCTCCAGGCGCCCGTTTGGTTCGTCCCAGCCGTAGCGGATGCGCTCCCAGGTGAAGGCCTCGATCTCGACGATCGGCCCGGCGTCGAGCCGGACCACCGCGCTGTGGGCGCCGAGGCCGAGCACCGTGCCCACCGAGCCGTTCACCCAGCGTCGGGCGGGATCGTTGCGCAGCGCCATCACCCGCGCTCCGGGCTTCAGTGCCAGGCGTTCGGGCACCGGCAGGCGGTCGCCGTCGAGCCCGAACTCGCCCTTCACCAGCCCGCCGAACTCGCGCGCTTCGCCCGGCAGGGCCGCCAGACCCTGGGCGTTATAGGCGTCGGCGCGGGCATTGGTGGGGGTGAGCAGAACCGGCTGTGCGCCCGCGCGGTGCGGGCGCACGCAGGCGGCATTCAGCGCCTCCGCCGCCTCGCGCGCGCCGCGGCCCCGGCGCAGCGCGTCGAGCATGGCGATGAAGGCGCGGTCGGTCTGGCGGTGGACGTGGGTGAACGCCACACGGGCCGCCTCCTGCCCCATCAGGGCCTTGGACTGGAAGGCGAAGGGGCCCTCATAGCCCATGCGGCCAAGCATCTCTTGCTCGCCGCGTGCCACCACCGGCGGCAATTGCAGGAAGTCGCCCACCAGCACCATCTGCACGCCGCCGAACGGCTCCGACGTGTCGCGGGCGATGCGCAAGGAGAGGTCGACCGCATCGAGCAGATCGGCGCGCACCATGGAGATTTCGTCGATCACGACCCGGTCGAGCCGCTTCAGCAGGCGGCGCACCTGCACGCGCGGCTTCACCTCGTCGGGGTTGAGCAAGCGCGGCGCGATGCCGAAGAAGGAGTGGATGGTCTGGCCGCCGACCTGGAGCGCGGCCACCCCGGTGGGGGCGAGGAACACCTGTTTGCCGCGCGGCTCGCGCCTGAGGCGGTTGAGGAAAGTGGTCTTGCCCGTGCCGGCGCCGCCGAGCACCATGAGCGCCCGCGCGCCGCCGTCGATGGCGGCGAGCGCCCGCTCGGACTGGACGTCCCCCTCGGTGCGCTCGATCTCGCCGCCGGCCGCGCTCAACGGGGCGCGCTCACGACAGCAGGCCGGCCTCGCGGGCGAGGTCGAGCAGGCTGCGCTGCGGCCGGGCGCCCATCTGGGAGAGGATCTCGCCCGCCGCGAGCGCGCCGAGGCGCAGCGAGGTCGCCGGGTCGAGCCCGCGCGCGTGACCCACCAGGAAGCCGGCGGCGAACAGGTCGCCCGCACCGGTGGTGTCCACCACGCGCTCCACCGGATACGCGGGCACCGAGACCACCGCGCCGGAGGTGACGAACGCAGCGCCCTTCTCCGAGCGCGTCACCACCGCCTGCTTGGCGTCCTTGCGCAGGGCCACCAGCGCCGCGTCGAAGTCGGCGGTCTCGTAGAGCGACTTCAGCTCCGCCTCGTTGCAGAACACAAGGTCCACCGTGCCGGAGCGGATCAGGTCCATGAACTCGGCGCGGTAGCGGTCGACGCAGAACGCGTCCGACAGCGTCAGCGCCACCTCCCGGCCGGCGCCGTGGGCAATCCGGGCGGCGGCGAGGAAGGCGTCCTTGGCCGGCGGCGGGTCCCACAGATAGCCTTCGAGATAGGTCACCTTGGCGTTCGCCACCATGGCGGCGTCGATCTCGGCGGTGGTGAGGTTCTGCGCCGCGCCCAGATAGGTGTTCATGGTGCGCTCGCCGTCGGCGGTGACGAGGATCAGGCAGCGTGCGGTGGCCGGTCCGTCGGCGGCGGCGGGGGTGGCGAAGGCGACGCCGGCGGCGCGGATGTCGTGGCCGAACACCGAGCCCAGCAGGTCGTCCCTCACCTTGCCGATGAAGCCCGCTTTGCCGCCCAGGGAGGCGATGCCGGCGGCGGTGTTGGCGGCCGAGCCGCCCGAGGCCTCGGTGCCCGGGCCCATGGCGGCGTAGACCGCCTCCGCCCGCGCCTCATCGATCAGCGTCATGCTGCCCTTGGCCATGCCGTGGGCGGCGAGGACGTCCTCCTCCGCCCGGGCAAGCACGTCGACGATGGCGTTTCCGATGGCGAGAACGTCGAGGGCAGGACTGGTCACGGCGCGGCGGTCTCCGGTGAAATCGGGCGTCTTGTGCACGCCAGGCGGTTGTCGTGCAAGCAGTCTTAACCTTTACCGGTAAAATGGAGGGGCGTGCGGCAAGGCTGGGCAGCCGCGCGCGGCGGGTGGGCGAGACGGGCGCGCAGGCGCGGCGGTCCCGGCGACCGGGCCGTGCCTGAACACGCTTTTGTCCGCGAGGGAGAAAGATCGGTGTCGGATCTGGCCTCTGGTTTCACGGCGGGAGAAATGCGCGACGGGCGCGGGAGCTGGGGCGCCATGGCCGCCGTCGCCCAGGGCATGCGCGAGCTTCTGGAGCGCGTCGCCGGCCGCGCGCCGGAGCCGGCGCGCGGGCCGTCCATCTGGGACATGAGCCCGGAGGAAGTCCGCCAATCCGTCGCCTCCTTCGAGCGCCTCGTGGCGGCTCTCGCGGCCACCGGAACCGAGGCGGAGCCGGCGGCCGGGACCGCCGCCAGCCATGCGGTGCGCGCACCGGCGGAGGATCCTGCGGCGGGCGCCAAGACGCCCTGGGAGGGCCTTGGACGGACGCCCGGCGCGGGACGTGAAATCCCCGATTTGATTCAGAATGATGGCGGCTCCTCTCGGCGAGTGGTAAATGGCGGCAAGAGTCCCGAGCGTTCGGACGAGGACCCCATGTCTCGCAGGTATTTCGGAACCGATGGCGTGCGCGGTCGCGCCAACGCCACGCTCACGGCGGACCTCGCCTTGCGCGTCGGCATGGCGGCGGGGCTCGTCTTCAGCCGCGGCGACCACCGCCACCGGGTGGTGATCGGCAAGGACACGCGCCTGTCCGGCTACATGCTCGAGACCGCTTTGGTGGCCGGCTTCACTTCCGTTGGCATGGACGTGTTCCTGCTCGGCCCGATGCCGACCCCGGCGGTGGGCATGCTGACGCGCTCCATGCGCGCCGACCTCGGCGTCATGATCTCCGCCTCGCACAACCCGTACGACGACAACGGCATCAAGCTGTTCGGCCCGGACGGCTACAAGCTCTCCGACGAGGTGGAACGGGAGATCGAGGGCCTGATCGGCCAGAACCTCTCCAAGAAGCTGGCGAAGCCCGCCGAGATCGGCCGCGCCAAGCGGCTCGAGGGCGTGCACGCGCGCTACATCGAATATGCCAAGGGGACGCTGCCGCGGAACCAGTCCTTCGAGGGCATGCGGGTGGTGGTGGACTGCGCCCACGGCGCCGCCTACCGGGTGGCGCCCGAGGCGCTCTGGGAGCTGGGCGCGGACGTGATCTCCATCGGCGTCGAGCCGGATGGCCTCAACATCAACCGCGACGTGGGCTCCACCGCCACCGCCGCGCTCTCGGCCAAGGTGCGCGAGGTGCGCGCGGACATCGGCATCGCCCTCGACGGCGACGCCGACCGCGTGATCCTCATCGACGAGAAGGGCCATGTGGTGGACGGCGACCAGCTCATGGCGGTGGTGGCCGAGAGCTTCAAGGTGGACGGCCGGCTTTCCCGCAACGGCATCGTCGCCACCGTGATGTCGAACCTCGGGCTCGAGCGCTATCTGGCCGGCGAGGGCATCGAGTTGGCGCGCACGGCGGTGGGCGACCGCTACGTGCTCGAGCGCATGCGCCAGGGCGGCTACAATGTGGGCGGCGAGCAGTCCGGCCACCTCATCCTGTCCGATTATTCCACCACCGGCGACGGCCTCGTGGCCGCGCTCCAGGTTCTGGCGGTGGTCGCGCGCAGCGGCAAGCCGGTGTCCGAGGTGTGCCACCGCTTCGAGCCCATGCCGCAGATCCTGAAGAACGTGCGCTACGGCTCCGGCAAGCCGCTGGAGAACGAGGCGGTGAAGCATGCCATCGCCCGCGGCGAACAGCGCCTGTCCAATACCGGCCGCCTGCTCATCCGCCCCTCGGGCACCGAGCCGGTGATCCGCGTCATGGGCGAGGGCGAGGACCGCGAGCTGGTGGAGAACGTGGTGGACGAGGTGATCGACGCGCTCCAGCGCGTCGCCGCCTGAGAGGTGCGGCCCGCGGGCAGGCGGAGGTGGCGATTGATCTGCGGCTCCTGAGCGCGCGGCCACTCCGCGATCATCGATCCCTGAAATTCCGTGTCGCTCCTCCCCTCTCCCCGCGCGGGAGAGGGGGCGGAACGGGCGCGGCGGGGCCGGTCTTTCGGACTTGAGGCGCCGGCCACCTGCGCCCGGCGTCGCCTCGCCGGAGGTACCTAGGGCCTTCGCTAGCCCTTCGCCGGCAGCGGCCAGGTGCGGATCTGTTCGGCGACGGCGGGGAAGCGGGCGGCGAGCTCGTCGGCCTTGCCGAGCTCCACATCCTGCGGCTCCACGCCCGGCCATTCGGTGGAGCCGCCCAGGAACCAGCGCCGCGATCCGGCGAGGCGGGCGGTGTGGAAGGTGCCGCCGGGGATGAACAATTGCAACGTGTGGCCGGCACGCAGGTCCGGGCCGACGACGTGCCTCTGCGTGCTGCCGTCCTCCAGCATCAAAAGCACCTCGATGGGGTCACCCAGATAATAGTGATAAAGCTGGTCGTTGCGGATCCGGTGCAGCTTCACCGGCTGGTCCGGGGTCAGCATGAAAAACAGCGCCGAGCCCATGGGGCGCCCCGCGGCGAACGGCGCCGGCAGCCCGCCGGGAGCGATCCGCTCCTTGCTCACATAGGTCAGGCGCACGTAGCCGCAGGTGGCGTTGGGCTCCAGCGCGAGTAGCCGCATCACGTCGTCGTGGGTCAGGGCCTGCGCCATGGCAGCGCCCAGCGCGCCGGACGCGGCAAGGCTGCCGCCGGCGAGGGCACCGCCGGCCATGATGTCCCGTCGGCTGTGATCGGCCATGGCGGCCTCCGCGGTTGCGTGCGACAGACAAGCACGCCCCGCCCGCCATTCCAAGCGGCGTCGCGCTTCGGCACGGGGCGCCCGCGCCCTCCGGGTTTTGCCCGAGGCTGACAGGCTTGCGGCGCCGCGCATAATGGAGTTCGTAAACCGGCAAGCCATCCCGCGGGTCCGTGGGGTGTGCGGGCCGCAGGTGGGTGACGCATGCCGCTCGAACGACCCATGATCCTCGCCGTGCAAGGCGCCGACCGCGAGGTGATCCAGGCGCTGCTGGCGCAAGCCGCCCGGCGGCTTTCCGCCGGCGGCGCGCGCGTCATCGGCGTGGTCGAGCACCTGCCCGAAGGCGGCGGCCACGAAGATGTGCTGCTGCTCGATCTGGTCTCCGGAGAGACCCATCGCCTGCACCAGGATCTCGGCCCCGGCGCGGCCGGCTGCAGCCTCGATCCGGCCGGCCTCGCCGCCGCCGCCGCGGGCGTCGAGCGCGCCATCGCCGCGCGGCTCGATGAGGGCGGCGACCTCTCCGACACCGTGGTGGTGCTGTCGAAGTTCGGCCGCCAGGAGGCGGAGGGGCGCGGGCTGACCAGCGCCTTCCACGCCGCCGTGGCGGCGGAGTTGTGCGTGCTCACCTCGGTCTCGCCCACCGTGCGCGGCGCGTGGGACGGCTTCGTCGGCGACCTTGCTCGCCTCGCGCCCGCCGATCTCGCCGCGGTGGAGGACTGGTGGGGCATCGCCGTGGCGGCGGGCTGAGTTCTCGGGATCCCGCTTTCGGGGCGGCGTCGCGCGGCGCCCACCCTCTTCGCCCTGCTCCGCCGCTCCGCTAAGCTCCCGGCCCGAATCCCGTCCGTTCCCGCTTTGGAGCCGCCATGCCGAAACTCACCTGCGAGGTCTCGGCCTCGCTCCTCGACGCGCTGACCCGCGCCGCCGCCGAGAGCGGGGAGAGCGTCGACCACATCGTCTCCCGCGCGCTCGCCGACGCGCTCCAGGTGGAGCACGGCACGCTGTTCCAGGTCTCCACCTCCGGCGCCATCGTGGAGGGGCTGTTCGGCGGCGTGGTCTCGGTGGGAACGCTGCGCGAGCACGGCGATTTCGGCCTCGGCACCTTCGCCGGCCTCGACGGCGAGATGATCGCCCTCGACGGCGCGTTCTTCCAGATGCGCGCGGACGGCTCGATCCACCGCGCCGGCGACGCCATGCAGGTGCCGTTCGCGCTCGTCACCCACTTCGCGCCGCAACACCAGGAGACGCTGGCGCCGTTCGTCTCCATGGCGCAGCTGCTGGCGGCGCTCGACGCCCGGCGCGACACCGACAACATCTTCTTCGCGGTGCGCCTGACCGGGCGCTTTTCCCAGATCCACGACCGCGTCGCCTGCAAGGCCGGCGAGCACGAGACGCTGGTCGAGGCCACCAGCCACCAGGCCGAGTTCCACCACACGGACGTGGCCGGCACCATGGTGGGGTTCTACACGCCGCCTTATGCGCGCGGCATCGGCATTCCCGGCTGGCACCTGCATGTGATCAGCGCCGACTTCACCCGCGGCGGCCACGTCCTGGGCTGCGCGGGGGAGGGGATCACCCTCGAGATGGAGCGGCTCGACGACTTCCGCCTCGCCATGCCGGAGACCGCCGCCTTCCTCAAGGCCGACCTTTCCGGCGACACCGAGGCGGCGCTCGATACGGCGGAGCGGGCCCGGCGCTGAGGGACGCGATTGCGCTCCCGCGGGCCGTTTGGGGACGGAACCGGAACCGGAGCCGTGGCGTTGATCGCGGTTGGAGGAACATCCATGGGGAAAACCGCCATGTCCGCCCGCGTGCTTGCCGCTTCCGCTCCCGCCCCCGTCAGCCGGCGTGCCGCGCTGGTGATGGCGGGCGCCGCTGCCGCCACCCTCGCCATGCCGCGCCTCGCCCGCGCCGCCGCGCCGTTCCAGCAGCCGCCCTTGCCCTATGCGGAGGGCGCGCTCGCGCCCACCATCTCGGCGCGCACCGTGGGCCTGCACTACGGCAAGCACCACAAGGGCTATTACGACAAGCTCAACACCCTCGTCGTCGGCAAGCCCTATGCCGACATGACGTTGGAGGAGGTCGTGGTCGCCGCGCGCAAGGCCAATGACGCGCCGGTGTTCAACAATGCCGCGCAGGCCTGGAACCATGATCTCTACTGGATGGAGTTCAAGGGCGGCTCCAATCCGCCGACCGGCGCGTTCGCCGATGCGGTGAAGCGCGACTTCGGCGACCTCGCCGGCCTCAAGAAGGCCATGACCGACACCGGCGACGGCGTGTTCGGCACCGGCTGGGTCTGGCTGGTGAGGAATGGCGACAAGCTCGAGGTGGTGGGCCTCAAGGACGCCATCAACCCGCTGCCCGACGGCAAGAAGGTGCTCGCCGGCATCGACGTGTGGGAGCACGCTTATTATCTCGACTGGGAGAACCGCCGCACCGCCCACGTGAAGGCGGTGCTCGATGACCGCATGAACTGGGCCTACGTCTCCGAGCGCTGGGGCTGAGCGGGGCGCCCGCGCCCCGCGCCCGGCCGTCCTCCACCGTCGCCCCCCGCCGCAGCGCGGGGCGGCGGTGCGGGCGGCCTAGAGCCCGATATCGTCCAGGCTCTTGCCGGTGGTCTCGATGCGGAACAGGTAGGTCACCACCGCCCCCAGGAGCGAGGTGCCCACCAGGATGTAGAGCAGCGCCGAGGTACCGATCCGGTGCAGCAGGATCGGGAACAGGAACGCCGTCATCACCGCGCCGATCTTGGCGAACGCCGCCGCAAAGCCCGCTCCCATGCCGCGGATGTGGGTCGGAAACACCTCGCCCGCCAGCAGGTAGGTCTGCGCGTTTGGGCCGAGATTGGTCATGAAGTTGAACAGCATGAAGCCCGCGAAGATGAGGGCGATCTGCGTGCTCCCGGTATAGGCGGAGGAGAAGGCGGCGAGCAGCAGCCCGGCGGCGCAGCCGATGAAGCCGATGATCTGCAGCGGCACGCGGCCCACCTTGTCGGCGAGCCCCACCGCGGCGGCGATGCCGACCAGCAGCAGCAGGTCGATGAGCGCCGCGCCCTCGGCCGCCAGTTCGTCCTTGACGATGATGTCGGTGAGGTCCTGCACCTGCGTGGCGGCATGGCCGAGCGCGGCGGCGAGAATGGTGGGCGTGAAGATGCCGATGCCGTAGGTGCCGAGGTCCTGCAGGAACCAGGGCACGCTGGCGAGGATGGTGGCGCGCCGGTTCTTGGAATTGAACAGAGCGAGCGGGTGGCGCTCCCCCGGCGCCTGGTGGTGCCTGTGGCGGCGCACCAGCTTGACCTGCCTGGGATAGGGCGGCGTACGCTCCAGCAGCCGCGCCGCCTCGCGCTCGGCCGCCTCGGCGCGGCCGTGGGCGAGCAGCCAGGCGGCGCTCTCGGTGACGAAGAAGCGCCCCAGGGTGACCGCCAGCGCCGGCAGGATGGCGAGCGCGTACATCAGCCGCCAGGACGATTCCTGGGTGATGTTGGTGAGCACCAGGTAGCCGACCAGCGTGCCGGTGAGCGCGCCCACGGCCTGGAAGCCGAAGGCGCTGAGCACCAGCCGCCCGCGCGCCGAGGAGGGGATGCTCTCGGAGATCACCAGATGGGCCGTGGGATAGTCGCAGCCGAGCGCGACGCCGATGCCGAACAGGAACACCACGGTCCAGGTGAAAGTGGGGCTGACCGAGAGCAGCACCAGGAAGACGATGAAGATCACCATCTCCGCCACGAACATCGCCTTGCGGCCGAAATGATCGGCAAGGCCGCCCAGGAACAGCGCGCCGACCAGGATGCCGGCAAGGCTCGCCGCGCCCACGAGGCCGTGCTGGAACGCGTCCATGCCGAATTCCTTCGACATCAGCGGCAGGGCGACGCCGGTCATGAAGACCACGAGGCCCTCGAAGAACTTGCCCGCCGCGGCCAGCCACCAGATGCGCCACTGCATGGACGTCATGGGGGTGGAGGCGACCTGCGTGCCGTCGCGCCAGACCGGCGCCTCGTCGATATAGTCCTGGACCGAACGGCCGTGCGCCGCGTCCGCATGGCTGGACGCCGCGGCATGGGTATCAAATGCCTCGATCTCGTTCATGGATCCGCCCCCCTCTGCGCTGCGGCAAGCATTGCCCGGCAACCGTGACGCCGCTGTAACGGGCGCCCCCTGGCGAGCCCGGCGTGAAAGGGCTAAGACGGTGGCGTTGCGGGAGAAACCCATGTCCAAGCGTTGTGCTACCCGTTCCCCTGCGCGATCGGCGTGCGCCGCCACTGGCATGCTGGCGCTTGCGGTGCTGGGGCTCGCCGCCTGCCAGGGTTCGCCGGACAGCTGGGGCACCGGCGTGGTGAAGGAGACCGACGCCTTCGGCGACTATGCCGAGACGGTGGTGTCGATCCCCAAGCCCACCGCCGGGCCGCGCCAGTTCGTGTGCCAGGGCCCGTTCGCGCCCAACACCACCGCCGTCAACATCGCCGCCGACTTCGGCCAGGCCAACGTGATCGCCGCCCCGGTGATGGAGCCGGACGGCTCGGTCGCCAATGGCACGGTTCTGCTGCCGGGCGATCCCGCTTTGCGCGTCGACGTCGCCTGGGGCGACGCCATCGGCATGACCAATCCGCGCCGCGTCGCCTTCACCGAGGCCACCGCCTGGACCGTGAACGGCATCGGCATCGGCGCGAGCCTTGCCGACGTGGAGAAGGCCAACGGCCGCCCGTTCCGGATCCAGGGCTTCAGCGGACCGGCCGGCGGCGTGGTGGCGGACTGGCAGGGCGGCAAGCTCGGCAATCTCGGCTCGGGCTGCCGGCTGGGGCTGCAACTGGCGCTGCCGGCCACCCTGTCGGACCAGGTCCAGGCACGGGTCGCCGGGCCGAAATTCTTCGCCTCGTCCGATGCCGCCGTGCGCGCGGCCAACCCCAGAGTGGGCCTGTTCTGGGTGCTCTACCGCTAGCGCCGGATGCCCCATGGTCAATCGCCCGAGCGATTCCCCATGGGGAGCGAACCCGTCTCCATTCCAGAAATGAAGGCCGATTTGCCGTCCATAGGGAGCCGCGACGCGATTTCTATGGGCAGCGAGCCGCCCTCCAACGTTTTCGAGCCTGGAAGAGGGGCCTTTCAGCCGCGCCCTGCCGCCTGCGCAAGGCGGCCGAAGGAGCGCGTCAGGCCCAGCGCACACCGACGATCTCGAACGAGCGCGCCCCCTTGGGCGTGACGACCTCGACGGTGGCGCCCTTCTTCTTGCCGATGAGCGCGCGCGCCACCGGAGAAGAAATGGAGATGCGGCCGGCCTTCGCGTCAGCCTCGCTGTCGCCGACGATCTGCCAGACCCGCTCCTCCTCCGTGTCCTCGTCCACGAGGGTCACTGTGGCGCCGAACTTGACGACGTCGCCGGAGAGCTTGGAGACGTCGATCACCTCCGCCCGGGACAGCTTGTCCTCGAGCTCGGCGATGCGGCCCTCATTGTGCGACTGCTGCTCCTTGGCGGCATGGTATTCGGCATTCTCGGAGAGGTCGCCATGGGCGCGCGCCTCGGAGATGGCGTTGATGATGCGCGGGCGCTCGACCTGCTGGCGCTGCTTCAGTTCTTTCTCGAGGGCGGCATAGCCTGCCGCCGTCATGGGGATCTTCTCCATGGGTCCTTTCAAGACCTCCTGAACCTGTGGCCGCCGGTGGCCCCCATTCCGGGGGCTCCGATCGGCCTGTCGCGGCGGCCCGCCGTCTGTCGCCGGACCGTCCGCTCGGCCGCCTCGCCTCGCGCCATCCACCGGGCCGGAGCGCAAGGGGCGATCCGTGTTCCGGTGCGCGCCGCAGAGGCCCGGCACATATGAAGGCGCGCGCGGACGGATTTGCGCCCGCCCACGCCCACCGAAGAGAGCCGACGGCTCATGCGGCGGAGGTGTTGCCCCGTCGCGCGCTTCCATCGGCGTCGAAATAGCCCTGCAGCGGGCGCACCTTGAGATCGCCGCCCACATAGGCCTTGATCCCCTGCGCCGCAGCTATGGCGCCGGACAGCGTGGTGTAATACGGCACTTTCTGCAAGAGGGCGGCCCGGCGCAGCGAGCGGCTGTCCGCCAGCGCCTGGGCGCCCTCGGTGGTGTTGAACACCAATTGCACCCCGCCGTTCTTGATGGCGTCGACGATGTGCGGCCGGCCTTCCAGCACCTTGTTGATCTTGCTGGCGGCGACGCCGTTCTCCTCGAGATAGCGCAGGGTGCCGGAGGTGGCGATCACCTTGAAGCCCAGCTGCTGCAGCATCTTCACCGTCGGCAGGATGCGCGCCTTGTCCTCGTCGCGCACCGAGACGAACACGGTGCCGGACTTCGGCACCTTGGTGCCGCCGCCGAGCTGGCTCTTGGCGAAGGCGACGCCATAATCGGTGTCGAGGCCCATCACCTCGCCGGTGGAGCGCATCTCCGGCCCCAGTACGGTGTCGACGCCGGGGAAGCGGGCGAACGGGAACACCGCTTCCTTGACGGCGATGTGGTCGATGCGCGGCGCCTTGAGGCCGAAGGCGGCGATCTTCTCGCCCGCCATCACCCGCGCCGCGATCTTGGCGATGGGGATGCCGATCACCTTGGCCACGAAGGGCACGGTGCGCGAGGCGCGCGGATTCACCTCCAGCACATAGATGTCGTCGCCCTTGATGGCGTACTGCACGTTCATCAAGCCGACCACGCCCAAAGCCAGCGCCATGGCGGCGGTCTGCTTCTCCAGCGCCGCGATCATCTGCGGCGAGAGCGAATGGGGCGGCAGCGAGCAGGCGCTGTCGCCCGAATGGATGCCTGCTTCCTCGATGTGCTCCATGATGCCGGCGATGAACACGTCCTTGCCGTCGCACAGCGCGTCCACGTCCACCTCGATGGCGTCGGACAGATAGCGGTCGAACAAAAGCGGGTTCTTGCCGAGCACGGTGTTGATCTGCCCGGTCTTGTCGTTGGGGTAGCGCGCCTTCACCTCCTGCGGCACCAGGCCTGGCAGGGTCTCCAGCAAATAGTCGCCGAGCTCGCGCTCCTCGCGGATGATCTGCATGGCCCGGCCGCCCAGCACGTAAGAGGGGCGCACCACCATGGGATAGCCGAGCTCGCCGACGACCAGGCGCGCCTGCTCCACGGAATAGGCGATGCCGTTGGCCGGCTGGCGGATCTTCAGGCGGTCGAGGAGGGTCTTGAAGCGGTCGCGGTCCTCGGCGAGGTCGATGGCGTCGGGCGAGGTGCCGAGGATCGGCACGTCCGCCTCCTCCAGGGCCTTGGCGAGCTTGAGCGGCGTCTGGCCGCCGAACTGCACGATCACGCCCTTGAGCGTGCCGTTCGACTTCTCCCGGGCGATCAGCTCCAGCACGTCCTCGGCGGTCAGCGGCTCGAAATAGAGCCGGTCCGAGGTGTCGTAGTCGGTCGAGACGGTTTCCGGGTTGCAGTTGACCATGATCGCTTCATAGCCCGCCTCCTTCAGCGCGAAGGCCGCGTGGCAGCAGCAATAGTCGAACTCGATGCCCTGGCCGATGCGGTTCGGCCCGCCGCCGAGGATGATGACCTTCTCCCGGTCGGACGGCTGCGCCTCGTCGGCGAGCGCGCCCGCGAACGGCGTCTCGTAGGTCGAATACATATAAGCGGTGGGCGAGGCGAACTCGGCGGCGCAGGTGTCGATGCGCTTGTAGGCCGGCCGCACGTCGAGGGCGTGGCGCCGGGCGCGCACCTGGGCCTCGGTGAGCCCGCAGAGCGCGGCGAGGCGCGCGTCGGAAAAGCCCATGGCCTTCAGGCGCCGGAACGCGCCCTCCGTGCCCGGCAGGCCGAGCCGGCGCACCTTCTGCTCCATCTCGACGATGCCGCGGATCTCGGCCAGGAACCAGGGGTCGATCTTGCACGCGGCGTGGATCTGCTCGTCGGTGAGGCCGAGCCGCATCGCCTGCGCCACATAGAGGATGCGGTCGGGGGTGGGGGTTCCGAGCGCGGCGCGCACGGCGTTCTTGTCGTCGCCCTGGTGCAGGCCCTCGATCTCGATGTCGTCGAGGCCGGAAAGGCCGGTCTCCAGCGAGCGCAGCGCCTTCTGCAGGCTCTCCTGGAAGGTGCGGCCGATGGCCATGGCCTCGCCCACCGACTTCATGGAGGTGGTGAGCACCGGGTCGGCACCGGGGAACTTCTCGAACGCGAAGCGCGGGATCTTGGTGACCACATAGTCGATGGTGGGCTCGAACGAGGCCGGCGTCGCGCCGCCGGTGATGTCGTTCTCGATCTCGTCGAGCGTGTAGCCCACGGCGAGGCGCGCCGCGACCTTGGCGATCGGGAAGCCGGTGGCCTTGGAGGCCAGCGCCGAGGAACGGGAGACGCGCGGGT
The DNA here is from genome assembly GCF_040049235.1 of Xanthobacter luteus. Lineage (NCBI taxonomy): Bacteria > Pseudomonadati > Pseudomonadota > Alphaproteobacteria > Hyphomicrobiales > Xanthobacteraceae > Xanthobacter > Xanthobacter luteus. The sequence goes on along the minus strand of NZ_JBDZDO010000001.1, from coordinate 1,183,020 downwards.
TCATCTCGATGACGATCAGGCGCCCGTCCTCGGGGTTCACCGCGAACTGGACGTTCGAGCCGCCGGTCTCGACCCCGATCTCGCGCAGCACCGCAAGCGATGCATCGCGCATGATCTGGTATTCCTTGTCGGTGAGCGTGAGCGCCGGCGCCACCGTGATGGAATCGCCGGTGTGCACGCCCATCGGGTCGATGTTCTCGATCGAGCAGATGATGATGCAATTGTCCGCCTTGTCGCGGACCACCTCCATCTCGTATTCCTTCCAGCCCAGCACGCTCTCCTCCACCAGCACCTCGTTGGTGGGGGAGGCATCGATGCCGCGCTCGATGATCTCGATGAACTCGGCCTTGTTGTAGGCGATGCCGCCGCCGGTGCCGCCCATGGTGAAGGACGGGCGGATGATGGCCGGCAGGCCCACCTCCTCGAGCGCCTCGAGCGCCTGGGCGAGCGTCTTGATCTGGCGCGACCTCGGGGTGGCGAGGCCGATCCGGGTCATGGCGTTGCGGAACAGCTCGCGGTCCTCGGCCATGTCGATGGCCTCGGCGGTGGCGCCGATCATCTCGACGTCGAACGCCTCCAGCGTGCCCATCTTCTTGAGCGACAGCGCGCAATTGAGCGCGGTCTGGCCGCCCATGGTGGGCAAGAGCGCGAAGCCCCGGGAGCGGTCGCCGCGCTCCTTCTCGATGATCTTGGTGACGATTTCGGCGGTGATGGGCTCGATATAGGTCGCGTCCGCCAGATCCGGGTCGGTCATGATGGTCGCCGGATTGGAATTCACCAGGACCACCCGGTATCCTTCCTCCTTGAGCGCCTTGACCGCCTGGGTTCCGGAATAGTCGAACTCGCAGGCCTGGCCGATGACGATGGGCCCGGCGCCGATGATGAGGATGGTGTCGATGTCGGTGCGTTTCGGCATGTCTTCCCGGCGCTCGTTCCACGTTCGCCCGGGCTGCGACACGCCTTCCCGAAAACCGTCATGCGCTTTTCGGCAAAGATCGCGCCTCGGGCGCAAAAAAAGGGCCGCGGGTCGCGCGCCCCTCATCATTAAGCTCGATCACCGCCCGAAGGCGGCGCGGGCGGGCAGGGCGGCGCGAGAGCGACGAAATATCCCTTGGCCCGTCACACTGATGGGCTTCCTTAGACCATAATTCCGGGTGACGGAAGACGCCTTCCTCCCCTACCCGCCGGGAGCGGCCCTGCATGGCATCCATGGTTCACGATCTGGTTCGGCGCTACCAGCCGCTGATCAGGCAGGTGATCTCTTTCGCCGGCGCCGGCTCGGTGGCGGCGGTGGGCCATTTCTCGACGCTGGCGGCGCTGGTGGAACTTGGCCTCGCCGGGCCGGTCCGCGCCTCGGCCTGCGGCTTCCTGGTGGGCGGCGTGATCTCCTATGTGCTGAACCGCCGCTTCACCTTCAACGCCACCCGGTCCCATGTGGGGGCGGTGCCGCGGTTCATCGCCGTGGCCGGCGTCGCCTTCGCGCTGAACGCCTTCCTCATGGACCTCCTGGTCCACCGGCTGGGGCTGTTCTATCTCCTCGCCCAGGTCGTCACCACCGGGCTGGTGCTGATCTGGACCTTCGGCGCCTATCGGATCTGGGCCTTCCGCCACGCGCCGGAGGCGTGAGCCCTCAGCGCAGGCGGAACGCCTGGAACGCCATGCGGCTCTGGTTGTGGCCGATATTGGGACGCACGCGGCTCGCCGGCAGGCGCGCCTGCTCCAGCAGCCGCAGCATTTCCTCCTCCTGGTAGAAGGTGAGGCCGAGTTCGTTGCGCAGCTTGCGGTAGGGCGAAAGGGCGGTGCGCACCAAACCGAGCAGCGCCGCCGGCAGGAAGCCCTCCTGGGTCGCGAACGCGAGCAATGCGGCCACGTCCTGCAGCATGCCCACGTCGGGAGGGATCACGTCCGCCAGCAGCAGGCTGCCCCCCTTGGCCAGCAGCCGCCGCCAGCCGGCGAGCAGGCCGGGCAGGTCCGGGCGCGGGATATATTGGAGCACCGAGTTCACGACCACGAGATGGAAGCTGCCGTCCGGCAGCGCCGCCACCTCTTCGGGGGAGAGCACCTCGATCTTGGGATTGCCGGCGTGGCGCGCCTTCGCCGCCTCCCGCACCGACGGGGCGGCGTCGCACAGCACCAGCGTGCCGCAGGCCTCGGCGAGCCGCCCGGCGCTGAGCGCCTCGCCGCAGCCGAAGTCCAGGACGCGCGCGTCGGGCGAGGGAATGAAGCAGGCGAGGTCGGCGGCGATCCGCGCGTAATGCACCGCCTTGTGCCGCCTGTTCACATAGACGGCACTGGCGCCGTCCCAGAAGGAGATCCAGCTTGCCATGAACGCGTCCCCCCGTAGGCGGACGCTTGTGGCACAGGTCGGCGCCGACCTCACGCGAAAATACCGCACGGCGCACGCAAGATGCGGCGACGACGGGATCGGGTCCGGACTGCATGCACTCGTCATGGTGCTGCCATGACAAAAAAGGCGGCAACATGCATACAATCGCATCAGCGCACTGCCCCAGGGGCACCCCGCCCGCTGCGCTGCAAGCCTTTGTTGCAAAGCAAAAAATCCACCGACGCCGCTTTGGCACCCTTGTTGCTACCTCTTGGTCTGGCAACAAAGGAGACGCCGATGGCGCCCAAAGTTCAGCTCCGCCTGAACGGCATCCGCAAGAGCTTCCCGGGCAAGACCGAGCCCGTCAAAGTGCTCGACGGCCTGACGTTCGACATCCACGAAAAGGACTTCGTCAGCATCATCGGGCCGTCGGGATGCGGCAAGACGACTGTATTCAATGTGATCGCCGGCCTCACGGAGCCGGACGAGGGCATGCTGCTCTATCGGGGGCAGGAGGTGGACAGCCTGCGCGGCCGCGTCGGCTACATGATGCAGAAGGACCTGCTGTTCCCCTGGCTCACGGTGCTCGACAATGTCCTGCTCGGCCTCGACGCGCGGGGCGTGAAGCCGGCCGAGGCGCGCGACACCGCGCGTGAGTACATCAGCACCTTCGGCCTCTCGGGGTTCGAGAACGCCTATCCCAAGATGCTCTCCGGCGGCATGCGCCAGCGCGCGGCGCTGATCCGCACGCTGGTGCTGGACCCCGACATCCTGCTGCTGGACGAGCCCTTCTCGGCGCTCGACTACCAGACCCGGCTGTATCTCGAGGCGGTGCTGCTGGAAGCGGTCGAGACCTTCCACAAGACCGTGATCCTCGTCACCCACGACATCGACGAGGCCGTGGCGCTGTCCAAGCGCGTGGTGGTCCTGAGCCACCGGCCCACCACCGTGAAGTCGGTGCACGAGATCGCGCTGTCCGAGCGTTCGCCGATCGCCGCCCGCTCCGATCCGCGCTTCTCCGGCTATTTCCACACGTTGTGCGCCGAGCTCGATATCCAGACGAGGGCCACCGCATGAGCGACATGTCTGAGACCGCCATGAGCAAGCCCGGTGCCGCCCCCAAGCCCGCCGTGAGGAGGGCGCCCGGGCGCCGCAAGGCGCGCCGCAACGCGCTCGATTCCACCCTCGGGCGCTCCGCCCTCCAGATCCTCACCGTGGTCGCCTTCTTCCTGCTGTGGGAGGTGGCGGTGGACATCGGCTGGGCCAATGCCTTCCTGCTGGGCCAGCCGAGCGGCATCCTCGGCGTGCTGGTCTCGTCCGTCGCCGACGGCTCGCTGTTCGTCGACACCGGCTACACGGTGTTCGAGGCGCTGCTGGGCTTCGCCTTCGGCACGGTCATCGGCTCGGTGATCGGCCTTGCGCTCTGGTATTCGGTGTTCGTGGCCCGGCTCACCGAGCCGTTCATCGCCGCCATCAACTCGGTGCCGAAGATCGCGCTCGCGCCGATCATCATCCTGTGGTTCGGCACCGGGCTGACCTCGAAGGTGGCGCTCGCGGTCTCGCTCACCTCCATCGTCGCCCTCATCACCGCCTACCAGGCCGCCAAGGACGCGGACAAGGACCTGCAGGCCCTTCTGTTCTCCATGGGGGCGGACAAGCACCGCATCTTCAAGAAGGTGATCGTGCCGTCCACGCTGCCGGCGATCATCGCCACCTTCCGCATCAATATCGGCTTCGCGCTGGTGGGCGCGGTGGTGGGCGAATTCATCTCCTCCCAGCACGGCCTCGGCCACCTGATCTACACCGCCTCCAGCCTCTACGACCTCAACTCGGTGTGGGCCGGCCTGTTCGTGCTGATGCTGGTGGGCTTCGTCTTCTACCAGTTGGTGGAACTCACCGAGCGCTGGCTGCTGCCCTGGAAGCAGGAGCAGCACGCGACCCAGATCAACGTCTGACCCCCTCACCGACCCGCCTTTCCAACCCGATCGGAGATTGCCCATGTCCTTTGTGCGCAAACTGAAGATGGCATCGCTCGCGGCGGCCGTGGCGCTCGCCGCCGGCACCGCGCCGGCCGCCGCGCAGAGCAAGAAGGTGGTGCTCTCGCAGGCCTTCCAGTCGATGCTTTATCTTCCGCTCTACGTGGCCATCAACAAGGGCTACTTCGAGAAGGAGGGCCTCGACTTGACGAAGGAGACCGCGGGCTCGCCCACCGCCGCGCTCTCGGCGGTGATCTCCGGCAGCGCCCAATTCTCGCTGCACGGGCCGGAATGGACCGCCATCGCCGCCGAGAAGGGCGCTCCGGTCTTCATCATGGCCAATGTGGTGAACGGCGCCGCCGTGTGGATCGCCGCCGCCCCGGACTTCAAGTTCGAGAGCCCCAAGGACTTCAAGGGCCAGAAGGTGGTGACCGGCCAGATGCCCACCACCAGCACCTCGCTCTTCATCAAGCTGCTCAAGGAGAACGGCCTGGGCGAGACGGACGTGGAGATGATCCAGGTGCCGATCGGCTCCGAGCCCGGACCGCTGGCTGCCGGCCAGGCCAAGCTCGCGGTGATGTACGAGCCCGGCCTCGACCAGGTGGTGGCGCGGGGCATGAAGGTCATTCTTGGCTTCCCGAAGCTCTACGGCCCCTATGCCTTCTCCTCCATCACCGCCCGCAAGGACGTGGATGCCGACCTCGCCCAGCGCCTCGCCAACGGCCTGGAGCGCGCCATGCGCTTCATGCACGCCAACGAGGCCGAGACGGTGGAGATCGCCAAGAAGGAGTTCCCGAAGCTCGATGCTTCGGTGGTCGAGGCCGCCACCAAGCGCATGCTGGCGGACGACGTCTATCCCAAGAGCGTCGACATAACCCCCGCCGCGCTGAAGGTGGGCCTCGATACCCAGATCGCGCTCGGCAACCTGAAGGCGCAGCCCGACTACAAGACCTTCGTGGGCAAGGGATTCATCGACAAGGCCCTGACCATCAACTGACGCCGCCCCCCGGGCCCCGTCTTTCATCCACCAGGCGGCGGCCGGCCCCGAGGGACCGGCCGCCGCCCTGAAATTTGGACCTTCGGCACATCCATGACTGAGACCTTCGCCCCGAAGGGGGTGCTCGAAACCGTGCGCGCCGTCGCCGCCGGCACGCTCGATCCGCGCGCGAGCCTCGCCGCGGCCGCGGCCCGCGCTCGCGCCTGCGAGCCGGCGGTGGGCGCTTTCACGTATCTCGCCGACCTCGGCGCCGCGCCCGACCCCGGCGCGGGACCGCTCGCCGGCGTCGCCGTCGGCGTGAAGGACGTGATCGACACCGCGGACATGCCCACCACCTACGGCTCGCCGATCTATGCCGACCATGTGCCGGCGGCCGACGCGGCGGTGGTGAAGCGCCTGAAGGCGCTCGCGGCGGTGCCTATCGGCAAGACCCAGTCCACCGAATTCGCCTGGCGCCATCCCGCCGGCACCCGCAACCCCTGGAACGCCGGCCATACGCCGGGCGGCTCGTCCTCGGGCTCGGCGGCGGCGGTGGCCTGCGGCGCGGTCGCTGTCGCCCTCGGCACCCAGACGTTCGGCTCGGTGCTGCGGCCGGCCGCCTATTGCGGCGTGGTGGGGCTGAAGGCCTCGTTCGGCGCAGTGCCGCGGGCGGGGGTGCATCCGCTCGCTTTGTCGCTGGACCATGTGGGCCTCTTCACCCGCTCGGTGGACGACGCGACCTACGTGCTCGCGCTCATCGCCGAGGGCGACGGCGCGCGCGCCTTCCCGCCGTTCCAGGTGCCGCTGGACGGACTCGCCCCGTTTCCGAAGCCGCGCATCGGCCTGCTCATGGGGCCCGAATGGGCGCTCCTGGAGCCGTCCCAGCGCGAGGTGCTGCGCCACGCCGCGGGGATGTTGGCCGATGCCGGCGCGGTGGTGGAGGAGATCAGCCTGCCGGCCGCGTTCCAGCGCCTGGTGGAGATCGGCACCACCATCTGCCATGCGGAGGGCGCCTTCCATCTCGGCCCGCTCGCCGACCGCTTCCCCGACAAGGCCAGCGACCGGCTCAAGGCGCTGGCGGCGGCGGGGCGGGCGGTGCCGGCGCCGGCCTATGTCGCCGCGCGCCAGGACCAGGCGGCGCTGCGGGCGGCGCTGCCCGGCGCGCTCGCCGGCTTCGATGTGCTGCTCACCGCCCCGGCCTATGGCGAGGCGCCCGAGACCCTGGACAATACCGGCGACCCCGCATTGTGCGTGCCGTGGACCACCATCGGCGTGCCGGCCATCGCCGTGCCGGCCGGCGTCGGGCCGAAGGGCCTGCCGCTCGGCATCCAGCTCGTCGCGCCGTTCGGCGAGGATCTCAAGCTGCTGCGCGTCGCCAAGGCGGCCGAGATGGCGCTCGGCCGCCCGCTCGGCATCGCCCCCGTGGCGTGAGGTTCCGTTCGAGCGAGAGGCGCACCTGCGACGCCGGGCCGCCGCGGGGCGGCGCGACGTCGCCTGGCCCCCGTGCCGACCGGCGGCGCGGCCTTCAGCCTTTGACGAAGGCGAGCAGGTCGCGGTTCAGAACGTCGGCATGGGTGGTGAGCATGCCGTGCGGGTAGCCGGGATAGGTCTTGAGGGTGCCGTTCTGCACCAGCGTGACGCTCAGCCGGCCGGCATTGTCGATCGGCACCACCTGGTCGTCCTCGCCGTGCAGCACCAGGGTCGGCACGGTGATGGCCTTGAGATCCTCGGTCTGGTCGGTCTCCGAGAACGCCTTGATGCCGTCGAGATGGGCCTTGGCGCTGCCCATCATGCCCTGGCGCCACCAATTGAGGATCACGCCCTGGGACACCGTCGCGCCGTCGCGGTTGAAGCCGTAGAACGGGCCGGAGGCCACATCCATGAAGAACTGGGAGCGGTTGGCGGCGAGCGCGGCGCGCAAGCCGTCGAACACCGCGATCGGCAGCCCGCCGGGATAATTTGCGGTCTTCACCATGACGGGCGGCACGGCGCTGACCAGCACCGCCTTGACGACGCGGCCCTGCGGCTGGCCGAACTTCGCCACATAGCGGGCCACTTCGCCGCCGCCGGTGGAGTGGCCGATATGCACCGCGTTCAGGAGGTCGAGATGCGCCATCACCGCCGCCGCGTCGGCGGCATAGTGGTCCATGTCGTGCCCGTCGGAAACCTGCGCCGAGCGGCCGTGGCCGCGCCGGTCGTGGGCCACCACGCGATAGCCGTTGGCGAGGAAGAACAGCATCTGCGTGTCCCAGTCGTCGGACGACAGGGGCCAGCCGTGGTGGAACACGATCGGTTGGGCGTCCTTCGGACCCCAGTCCTTGTAGAAGATGTCGACGCCGTCCTTGGTGGTGATCGTGGGCATTGGGGAGTTCCTTCGCGGTTCGGGGCAGCGGTGGCGCCGGGCCTGCCGGCCAGCGCGCAGCGCCGTTTGCAGGCGCCCCGGACCATCGCCTTCGCCGCGCCGCCGCGTCTTGCGGATAAGACCGCACCCTTGCGTAAGCGCGCGCCGTCCTGCCGCCTCGCAGGACGATGCGGGGGCCGCGAATCAAAGGGCAGCGAGATGGCGGGCTGCCATCCGGTGCGCGCGACCGACGGGCCCGCGACACGCGCGCCGGTCGTTCACGCGCCGACGCCGGATGTGCGACCGCGCCGGGGCGGCGCCTCAGAGGGCGCCGTTGGCGCGCGCGAAGAACGGCTCGTCCAGCGTGTCCGCGGCCGCATGGACCAGCGGCGCGCTATCGAGCTCACCGGCGTCCTGGGAGAAGTGGGCCGGCTCGTGGGGCGCGCGGTTGACCTCGAGGTGGAACACGTCGAAGCGGTTATAATAGCCCACCACGTCGTGGAACTGCTTCGGCTCCACGCAGCGCGCGGTGTCAATCTCGGCGTAGAGAATGCCCTCGTGATCGGCGAGCACGTCCGAAATCACCTCGCTCGTGGGGTCGAGCACCAGGGAGATGCCCCGCGGGGAATTGTCTATGATATCGAGGCTTTCCCGGTTCACCGAGCCGAGCGCCTCGCGCATGGCCGCGTCGACGAAGCCGGAGGCGACGATGTTGAACACCTTGGCCTCGAAGGCGTGGGCGCCAGCGCGGATCTCGATCGCGCGCTTCAAGTCGTAGCCGCCCTCCTCGCTCGGCGGACGGGTCGGCCAGATCGGCGGATAGGAGGAGACATGCACCTGTTCGCCCTGCGCCATCAGCGCGTAGCGGGCGAGGGGATTGGTGTTCTCGCCGCAGATCAGCATGCCGATGCGGCCGATCTCGGTGGCGCTCACCCGAAGGCCGCGCGCATCGCCATTGGCCCACACCAGCTTCTCGTAGAAGGTGGGCACGAGCTTCCGGTGATGGTTCAGGATGGCGCCGTCCGGACCGATCAGGATGTTGGAATTCCAGATGCAGCCGACGCTGGCGTCCGTGCCCTCGGTGAAGCCGAGCGAGACGGTGACGCCGTGGCGGCGCGCCGCCATGCGGATCGAGCGGATGGCGGGGTCGGCGAGCTTCTGCGCCTCGGCCACCAGCGCGCGGAAGAAGCTGTGATTGTAGATCGGCGCCTGAAGCGCGGCCCAGACCGGAAAGCCGGGCAGGAAGGATTCCGGGAACGCCACCAAAGCGGCGCCCGCATGGGCGGCCTCGGCGATGAGATCGCAGGCCTTCTCGGCGGTCTTCTCGGAATCGAGGAACACGGACGAGGTGTGGCAGGCGGCGGCCTTGAAGCGCGGATAGGTGACGGTCATCTTTGCCCCGGTCTCTGGACGGCGCGCGGCGCGCGGGTTCGGACCATTAGTGGGGAGGCCGAATGCGGGGAGAACCGCGAATTTCCGCACATCCCCCTGCACTTCTGCCCGGAGGCTTCCGCCACGCCTCGCGCGGATCGTTCGCGCCGCGTCACGCTGCTGCCGATGTGATCCTCTCCTCGATCGGCTTTGTCTGGGCAAGAATGACTACCGCGATGCCGGTATTCAAGACAAAAGCGTGAAATAGAGAATTTGACGTTATTTGTCTGATGGCGCTAAGAGAATCCAGCGTCATCACTGCTTCCAGGTGGCGGAGCGCTGAGCGTTGCCCACCTTGGGCGCGCTCCTCGCAGGGGCGGGCCGCCCGCGCATGGGACGAAGGGAATCGAGGCGTGATTACGGGCCGCAGGGCAGCCGAGATCGTCCAGAGCATTCAATCCGCAGTGGAAGGCGGCCAGCTGAAGCGGGGGCAGGGTTTGCCCACGGTGCGAACGCTGGCGGACGAGCTCGGCGTGAACCGCAATACGGTGGCGGCGGCCTACAAGCTGCTTTCCGAAGCGGGCATCATCGAGGGGCGCGGGCGCCAGGGCAGCCGCGTGACCAGCGATGCCGCCGCTGCGCCGCGCATGCGCACCTCGCCGCGCGATCTTGCCGGGGGAAATCCGGATCCCGCGCTGCTGCCGGACATGACGTCGGTGCTCAGGGCCATGGGGTGGCACCAGCGGGCCTATGAGGATCCTCCCGACGATCCGGAGCTGATGCGCATCCTCGGCCAGAGGCTCGAAAGGGACGGGCTGCCCATCGGCGAACTGTGGCTGGCGTCGGGCACCTTCGACGCCATCGCCACCATCTTCCGCAAGATGCTGGCGCCCGGGGATGCCATTGGAGTGGAAGATCCCTGCTTCATGACCACGCTGGGCCTGATGCGGCAGGCCGGCGCCGGGTCACGAGCAGATGATCGCCAAAGCCGCGGCCGCCTATGAGCGGCGCAGAGAAGGCATCATTGCCGCTCTGGCCGCCGAGGGCATTCAAGCCCATGGCCGCGATGGCATGAATGTCTGGATCCCGGTGGACGACGAGCAGGCGGTCGCGCGCCGTCTCCTCGACAGCGGCTGGACCGTGCGCACGGGCGCCATCTTCCGCCTGGCCTCGCCGCCGGCCATCCGCGTCACCGCGAGCGCAATCGACAAGACTTTGTCCGAGGAGTTCGCCCGGACGCTGGCCGCGATCGTCCGGAACGAGGGGGTCGAAAGAGGTGCCTGATCCTCTTCCAACCCCACGGGTGTTCAGGCCGAAGGCACTTGTCCCGCATCGCCGTGGTGGGCGATGCCCAGGCGCGCGCCGACCCGCTTCGCGGTTGCGATCCGGCGCTCGGTGAGCTGCTTCACGGAGTCCCGCGCCGCGGCGACGATTTCCGCGGGCGCGCGCTCCGGGATGCCCGCATCGAACGGAGGCTCGGGGTGGTACTGCATATAGAGCTGGATCTGCTGGGCGACCGCCTCGCCCCGCAGCATGGCCGCCAGGTGCAGCGCGCCGTCGATGCCCGACGTCACGCCACCCGCGAAGATGTAGTTCGCGTCGATCACCACGCGGTCCGTCAGCGCGGTCGCGCCAAGGTAGGGCAGGACATCCATGGCCGCCCAGTGGGTCGTGGCGCGCTTGCCCTTGAGCAGGCCAGCCGCGCCGCAGATCAGCGCGCCGGTGCAGACCGAGAACACGAACCGCGCGCCTGCGGCCTGGGTGCGGATGAAATCGAGCGTCTCCTCATCCTCCATCAGCGCCTCCTGGCCCGGCCCGCCGGGCACGTGAAGCACGTCCAGCTTCGGGACCTCGGCAAAGGTCTTCTCCGGCGTGAGGATGAGGCCGCGGGTATCCTTCACCGGCGCCAGGCTCTTGCCGGCGATATGGAGCGTCGAGTTGGGGATCCGCGACAAGACCTCGAAGGGGCCGGTGAAGTCGATCTGGTCGAGCCCGTCGAACAGGATCGAACCGATCTGGAGATGCGTGTCTGCGGGGATCATGGCTGGTCCTTCCTTTGGCGCGTCGCGCGTTGGCGACAGCCCTGTGTGACAAGCACGTCAACCATCGTCAAGACAAACATTGACAGAACTTTTTTTGACACATATTGTCTGATTTAACGTGGCAAAGTCTGATTGTGCGTGGCAAGAATTGCCGCCGCCCTCCATCTCGAAATCGGCACCAGGGCTGAATACCATATGAAATCTCGCTGGCCTGTTTGCTGAAAGACAAAACATTACACTAAAGTCAAACGTATGACAAAGGAGGGTGCGTATGAGTGGATCGAGTGAATGAGCGGGGTCGTCGCGCTTCGGCCGCGCCTGGGGGCGTCGAAGCGGGGCGTGCGGACATTCCGGCGGCTGCGGCCCGGCGCTGCGCCATGCGTTGAAGACATTGCAGGCGGACGGCCGGCGAAAATGCCGAAAGGGATGCCATCTGCCGAGAATTTGGGCGTGCCTTTTCCGCAAACCCTTTTGCAGATTTTCGCGGTACCCCCCGGGCGCCCGGGCGGCAACACTCGATGAAACACAACAACCTGCCAGAGCCATGGATATCGTCATCGCATTGACCATCAACGGGCTGATCTGGGGGCTGATCGTGGCGCTCATCGCCCTCGGCCTCTCCATCATCTTCGGCCTCCTGGACATCATCAACGTCGCCCATGGCGACTTCTTCATGGTGGGCACCGTGCTCGGGCTGGTCATCACCGGCGCCACGGGCTTCTGGATCGCCCTCGTGTTGGTGCCGCTGCTGGGCTTCTGCCTGGGGCTGGTGATCGAGCGCCTGGTGATCCGCCCGGCCATCAGTTCGGCCTCGCTCACCATCGTCATCACCTTCGGCCTGTCGATGATCCTCCAGGAGGCGGTGCGCGCCACCCTCGGTCCGCAGCCGCGCCGCATGGCCGCCCCGGTGGAGGGCACCATCCATCTGTTCGGCATCGACTACGACGTCTATCGCCTGTTCGCGGCACTGTTCGCCGCGCTCGCCATCGCCGGCTTCTTCCTGTTCCTGTCGCGCACCACGCTCGGCACCTGGATCCGCGCCGTGCGCCACGACCGGGAGACGGCGACCGCGCTCGGCATCCCGGTGACGCTGGTGTGCGCCTTCACCTTCGGCCTCGGCACCGCGCTGGCGCTGCTCGGCGGCGTCATCGCCGCGCCCATCACCACGGTGGACTTCCGCGCCGGCATCGACATCCTGCCGGTCTGCTTCATGGCGGTGGTGATCGGCGGCCTCGGCAACCTCAAGGGAACGGTGGCCGCCGCAATGCTGCTGGCGGTGATGGAGGGCGTGGTCTCCGCCTTCGCCGATCCCACCATGGCGCGCATCTCCTCGTTGGTGGTGATGAGCGTCGTGCTGCTGGCGCGTCCCCACGGTCTGTTCGCGGGGGCGACGCGATGAGGGGCGCCGGCATCGCTCTGATCGTGGCGCTCATCGCCGCACTCGCCAGCCTGCCGCTGGTGCTGCCCGCCTTCGGCCTCACCTTCTGGGTGAACGTGGTGGCCGAGATCCTCATCTGGTCGCTGCTCGCCGCCAGCGTGAACCTTTTGTTCGGCTATGTGGGGCTGCTGTCGTTCGGCCAGGCGCTCTATTTCGGCTTCGGCATGTACGGCACCGCCATCGGCATCTCCTTGCTCGGGCTCGGGCTGTGGCCGGCGCTGGGGCTCGGCATCGCCGCCGCGACCGCCATGGCGGCGGTGGCGGGCGCGTTCGCGGTGCGGCTCACCTGGCACTATTTCGCCATCATCACCGTGGTGTTCTCGCTGATCTTCTATTTCCTCGCCATGTCGGCGAAATGGCTCACCGGGGGCGACGACGGTTTGTCCTTCAGCGCGCCGCCGATCCTTGCCGCGGCCGGGCTGATGCTCACCGACCGCACCACCCAATACTATTTCATCCTGCTGATCTGCCTCGCCTGCTACGCGCTCCTGGCGCTGGTGGTGGCGAGCCCGCTCGGCCTGCGCTTCGCCGCCGTGCGGGAGAACGAGAAGCGGGCGCAACTGATCGGCATCAACGTCTATGCCACGCGCTGGATCGCCTTCGTGCTGGCGGGCTTCATCGCCGGGGTGGGCGGGGCGCTGCTCGCCTTGTTCGGGCGCTACGCCTCGGCCTCCTACATGTTCTACCACGTGTCCGGCGAGGCGGTGGTCTGGGCCATCGTCGGCGGCGCCGGCACGCTGCTCGGCCCGCTGGTGGGCACCGCGCTGCTCATCGTCTTCCGCGAGGTGGTCTCCGGCCTGTGGGAGAACTATCTGATGGCCGTGGGCGCCATCACCATCCTGGTGGTGATCTTCGCGCCCAAGGGCATCGTCGGCTCGCTCAATGCGCTCGCCTGGCGCGGCGAAGCCGAGGAGAAGGAGCACCTGGAAAATCCCGGCGTCCCCGTGACCGCCCGCGCGGAGGCCGAATGATGGACAACGTGCTCTCCATCCGCGGCCTCACCAAGCGCTTCGGCGGCCTCGCCGCCGTGGACGGGGTGGACCTCGACTTCCCCTATGGCGTGCTCAGCGCCGTGATCGGCCCCAACGGCGCCGGCAAGACCACGCTGTTCAACCTCATCACCGGCATGCTGCCGGCGGACGCCGGCCAGGTGATCTTCGCGGGTGACGACATCGCCGGCCTCAGGCCGCACCAGATTGTCGCCCGCGGCCTCTCGCGCACGCTGCAGATCAAGAGCGTGTTCACCGGCCTCACCGTCGCCGACAATCTCAGGGTCGCGGTGATGGCGCACGAGAAGATCGCGAGCCCCTTCCGCCCGGCCGCGGGCTTTGCCGGCGTCAACCGGCGGGTGGAGGAGCTGCTCGCCGAGACCGGGCTCGCGCGCCTCGCCAAGCGGGTCGCCGGCACGCTGTCCTACGGCGACGTGGCGCTGCTGGAGATCGCCCTCGCGCTCGCCAACGCGCCGAAGCTGCTGCTGCTCGACGAGCCCATCTGCGGCATGAGCCCGGCGGAGACCGAGACCACGGTCGCCCGCATCCTCGCGCTCTCGAAATCGACGCAGATCATCCTCATCGAGCACGACATGGAGGTGGTGTTCGCCATCGCCGAGCGCATCACCGTGATGGCGGCGGGCCGGGTGCTGGCGCGCGGCACGCCAAAGGAGATCGCGGCGAACCGCGAGGTGCAGGACGCCTATCTCGGCGCTCCGGAGGAGGCGGCATGAACGCTCCGCTCGCTCATCCCGTGGTCGGCAGCACCGTGCTCGACGTGAAGGGGCTTCAGGCCGCCATCGGCCGCGTGCCGGTGCTGCGCGGGGTCGACCTCAAGGTCGGCGCCGGGGAGACCGTGGCGCTGCTCGGCCGCAACGGCGTCGGCAAGACCTCGACCCTGCGCGCCATCCTCGGCCTCTTGCCGCGGCGCGGCGGCTCCGTGGCGTTCCAGGGCGCCGACATCGGCCGCCTGCCGGCCTACAAGCTCTCCGGCCTCGGCATCGGCTACGTGCCGCAGGGGCGCGGCATCTTCCCGGTGCTGAGCGTGGAGGAGAACCTGTTCCTCGGCCTAAGGTCGGCGCCCGATCCGGAACTGGTGGAGGACATCTACACCCGCTTCCCGCGCCTCGCCGAGCGGCGCTTCCAGGCGGCGGGCACGCTGTCGGGCGGCGAGCAGCAGATCCTCGCCATCGGCCGCTGCCTGATGCGCAAGCCCTCGCTGATCCTCCTCGACGAGCCCACCGAAGGCATCATGCCGAAGCTGGTCGCCGAGATCCGGCGCGAGATCGCCGCCATCGCCAGGCGCGGCGTCGCCGTGCTGCTGGTGGAGCAGAACGTGCGCACGGCGCTCGCGCTCGCCTCGCGCATCTATCTCATGGAGCGCGGACAGGTGGTCCACGAGGCCACCAGCGTTGAGCTCACCTCCGATCCTTCGACGGTCCATCGCTATCTCGGCGTGGCGCTCTGACAGGGGTCGCAAAAACCGGAGTGGAACAGATGACCGACGGCAAGGCGAACACCCCCGAATTGTCCGCGTCCCCCGCGCCCGAGGCGTCCGGCCTGTCGCGGCGCAGCTTCCTCGGCCACGCGCTCGCCGGCGGCGTCGCCGCCGGCACGGCCTATCTCGGTTTGACCCGCGACCTCTACGCCCAGGCCGGCGGGCCGATCTATATCGGCAATCACTGCGAGCTGACCGGCGGCTTCTCCTCCTGGGGCTACTGGCACGACAAGGCGGCCAAGGCCGCCGTCAAGCTCGTGAACGAGGGCGGCGGCATCGCCGGGCGCAAGGTGGAGCTGCTCACCGAGGACACGGAATCGAACCCGGCGGTGGGCGCGCGCAAGCTGCGGGCGCTGATCGAGCGCGGCGGCGCGAACTTCGTCGTCGGCTCGGTGCATTCGGGCGTGATGCTGGCCTCCATCCCGGTCGCGACCGAGCTGAAGACGGTCTATTTCTCCGCCGGCGAGGCCACCGAGGCCACCGGCTCGAAGAGCACGCGCTATTCGTTCCGCACCGGCACCGACACCTACGGCCTCGCCGCCGCCGGCGCGCCCTGGGCGTTCCAAAATCTCGGCAAGACCTGGACCATCATCTCGCCCGATTATGCCTGGGGCCACAGCCACTATCAGGAGCACAAGGCGGTCATCGAGAAGCTCGGCGGCAAGGTCCATCCGCCCATCTTCGTGCCGCTCGACGCCAAGGACCTCGTGCCCTACCTCGCCAAGATCGCCCAGGACACGGAGGTTCTGTTCTCGGTGTTCTTCGGCGCCCAGTCGGTGGCCTTCTACACCCAGGCGAAATCCATGGGCCTCGAGAAGACCATGCGCATGTATTCCATCTGCGGCACCATGGAGGCGATCGCCCCGGCGGACCTGCAGGGCGCGGGCGAGGGGGTCTATCTGGTCGAGAACTTCCCGCGCATGCTGAAGTTCAAGGATGACGAGTATCACAAGAAGCACAACGAGATCATGGAGATCGACGACGTCGACGCGCGCGAGAAGACCTCCACCAAGGTGATGGCCAAGAGCCACGCCTGGCAGTCGTGGGAGAACGTGTTCGCGCTCAAGCAGGCGATCGAGAAGAGCGGCTGGAAGACCAAGAAGGACGACGTGCTCGTCATCGAGGCGCTGGAGGGGCTGGAGATGGCCAATTCGCTGGGCCACCCCCAGGGCGCCAAGCTGCTGCGCAAGGAGGACCATTCCGGCATCATCGACTGCTACATCTCGCGCGTCATCGACAACAAGTTCGAGGTGCAGAAGAAGGTCACCCGCGAGGAGCTGGGCAAGGCCATGCCGCCGCGCGTGGACCTCTCCAAGATGCCGGCCTGAGCGAGGCTGCGATTGGCTGAACGCGGCCCCAATTGCCGTCATGCCCCGGCTCGTCCGGGGCATCCACCCCGCAGCCTGCGGGCAGCCCAAAAATGGAGCTCCGGACCAGCCGGTGCGTGGATCCCCCGGATAAGCCGGGGGATGACGGCGGTGACAGGAGCGACAGGCCGCTGAAGCCCGTCGCCGTCATGCTCCGGCTTGACCGGACCATCGATGCGCTGCCCGGTGTTGCGCCTGGCCGCGGCATGGGCCCTCCGGTCAAGCCGGAGGGCGACGGCGCGCGCGGCCCCCGCCCTCAGAGCTTGGTCAGAAAGTCCGCGTCGCGCCTGAAAATGTCGGTGAGGTGCCGCAGCACCACCTTGACGCGGCCCATGAATTCCAGATCCTCGTGGACGCTCACGAACACGTCGCGCATTACCTGGACCTCGTCCGCCAGCACCGGGATCAGGCGCGGATTGGACTTGGCCGAGAACAGCGGCAGAAGCCCGATGCCGGCCCCGCGCGCGATGGCGTTCTGCTGGGCGTGCATGGAGGTGGAGCGGAAGGCGACGCTGGAGGGCTCCAGCACGTCCAGCAGCCAGTGCACCGGCCGGATCGCCACCAGGTCCTCCACATAGTCCACGAAGCTGTGGGCGGGCAGGTCGTCCGGCGTCTGCGGCAGGCCGCGCCGGCGGATGTAATCGGGCGCGGCATAAAGCGAGAGCCGGAACTGGCCGAGCTTGCGCATCACCAGGCGCTGGCCCGAGAGCGGCACGAAGGAGATGGAGATGTCCGCCTCGCGCTTGGTCAAATTGATGAGGTGGCGCTCGGTGACCAGCTCGACGACGATGCCGGGCTCCTTCTCGGCCAGCTCGGCGAAGCGCTCGGCGAGGTAGAAGGCGCCGATCCCCTCCATGGAGGCGACGCGCACCCGGCCCGTGGGCGCGCTCGGCGCGGCGCGGATGGATTCCTGGATCTCCCCCGCCTCCTGCTCGATGCGCTCGGCGATGGCGAACAGGCGGTGGCCGTGCTCGGTCAGCACGAAGCCGTCCGGCTTGCGGTCGAACAGCTTGACCGAGAGGTCCTTCTCCAATTCGGCGATCCGGCGCGAGACCGTGGTGTGGTCGACCCTCAACCGCCGCGCGGCCGGCATCAGCCGGCTCTGCCGCGCGAGCTCCAGGAAATAGGTCAGATCGTTCCAGTTGAACACGTCAACCCCGGTGATCGGTGCGCGGGCGGGGCCCCCTTGATGGCCGGCAAAGGACGGCGCGTCAATGCGCGGCCGGCGCCACGCCGGGCAGGCGGGCGAGCTCGGTGAGGGAGGAGACCTCAAAATCCGGCGCGTAGCCGAGCCCTTCGAGCTGGCTGCGCAGCGCCTTGAAGAGCGTCGCGGGGCCCACCGGCCCGGCGCCGATCTCCGCGCGCAGCGCCGCCGCGGGCACGCGGGCGATGCGGGCGACGCGGAAGCCGTATTTCTTCGCTCCCGCGATGTCGAAGCCGTTGGCGGAGACGAACACCACCTCGGACGGCGCGACCCCGAGGCGCTCCTGCACCAGATCGTAGGCACGCGGGTCCGGCTTGTAGGCGCGCTTTTCGTCGACGCTCAGGACCGTGCTGATCTGCGCGGCGAGCGGCGAACGCCCCACCAGCGCGTCCAGCATCGCCGGGCTGCCGTTGGACAGGATGGCGCGCCGGTAGCCGGACAATGCGGCGAGCGCCGCCTCGGCCTCGGGATAGGGGGTCAGGCAATTATAGGCCTCGGCGATCTCGTCGATCAGCGTCGCCGACGGTTCGAGGCCCAGCACGTCGAGCGAATACGCCAGCGACTGGCGCGTCACCGCCCAGAAATCCTCATAGGCCCCCATCATGGAGCGCAGCCAGCTGTATTCCAGCTGCTTCATGCGCCAGATCTGGGTGATGAGCGCGCCATGGCCGGGAAAGGCGGCCTCGGTGACATCCGCCACCGACTGGACGTCGTAGAGGGTGCCATAGGCGTCGAACACGAAGGCCTTGATCATGGGGTGCTCCGGTAAGGGGGTGCGCGGCGGCGGAGGGACAGCCACGACATTTTTAGGCGCGGGCGTGATCCGATGCGAGGCCCGCGGCGTTGATTTCGGCGCGCGACGCCGGCGAATGGTCGCGTCTGCGCTCAGGGTCGAGAGGCGCAGGTCTTGCAATCCTTGGCTTTGGTTCCCAGGTCCCGGTGATCCGGGTGCGTAGCGTCGCCACTGCCCCATGACCCTGCCGCCGTTCCGCAATCAACCAGGGAGGCATCCATGAGTGTTCGACACGATGCCATGGCGCGCAGCGCCGAGACGGCACCGCACGCCGCGGCCGCGCGACGCTTCGCGCGGGTCAGGAAGCTCTCGCTCGATCTGGCGGCGCCGCTTTCCGACGCGGACGCCACGGCGCAATCGATGCCGGACGCCTCGCCAAGCAAATGGCATCTGGCGCACACCACCTGGTTCTTCGAGACCTTCGTGCTGCGCGATCATGTCCCGAACCACCGGTCGTTCGATGGCCGCTTCGCCTTCCTGTTCAACAGCTATTACGAGGCCGAGGGAGCGCGCATCGCCCGTCCGCGGCGCGGGTTGCTGACCCGGCCGTCGCTCGACGAGGTGCGCGCCTACCGGGCGGCGGTGGATGCGGAGATCGAGCGGGTGCTGCCCGATCTGCCGCCGGCCACGCTCGCGCTCGTCGAGCTCGGCTGCCATCACGAGGAGCAGCACCAGGAGCTGCTGCTCACCGATCTCCTGCACCTGTTTGCCCAAAATCCGTTGACCCCGGCCGCCTATGCGCCGGCCGCGCGGCCGCCGGGCGCGGTTCCGGAGCCGTTGCGCTGGGTCGAGGGGCGCGCCGGCACGGCGGAAATCGGCCATTCCGGCGACGGCTTCGCGTTCGATTGCGAGGGCCCGCGGCACGTCACCTGGCTGCAGCCGCACGCGCTCGCCGACCGCCTCATCACCAATGGCGAGTGGCGCGACTTCATGGCCGATGGCGGCTATGGGACGGCGAGCCTGTGGCTGGCGGACGGCTGGGCCTGGCTGCGCGAGAACGGCATCGAAGCGCCGGCCTATTGGCGGCGCGACGCAGCGGGGGCCTGGTCGCAGCATTTCGGGCTCGACGGCCTGCGCGAGATCGACCTCTCGGCGCCGGTGCGGCACGTCAGCTATTACGAGGCGGACGCGTTCGCCCGCTGGGCCGGGGCGCGTCTGCCGACCGAGGCCGAGTGGGAGAGCGCCGCCGCCCGGCTCGATCCCGCCAGCGGCAATTTCCTGGACGCGCCGGTGGCGGCCTGTCCGCTGCCGGCGCGCGGCGGCGATGGGCTGCGCCAGATGTTCGGCGACGTCTGGGAGTGGACCGGCTCCGCTTATCTTGCCTATCCCGGCTTCCGCCCCGCCGCCGGCGCCATCGGCGAATATAACGGCAAGTTCATGTCGGGCCAGTTCGTCCTGAGAGGGGGAAGCTGCGCCACCCCGCGCGGCCATGTCCGCGCGAGCTACCGCAATTTCTTCTACCCGCACCAGCGCTGGCAGTTCACCGGTGTGCGGTTGGCAAAGGATCTTTGATCATGCTGCGCGAGATCGACCGCGTCGCCGCGAACCCCGCGGCGTCCGCCGCCGACCCGGCCTTCCTGGCGGACGTCCTCGCCGGCTTCGCGTCGGCGCAGAAGGCGGTTCCGGCGCGGTGGTTCTACGACCATCGCGGCTCCGAGCTGTTCGAGGCGATCACCGCGCTTCCCGAATATTATCCGACCCGCACCGAGCGGCGCATCCTCGCCGCGGCGGCGGGGGAGATCGCGGCGCGTGTCGGCCCGAGGCGCGCGGTGGTCGAGTTCGGCTCCGGCTCTTCGGCCAAGACGCCGCTGCTGCTGAGCGCCGTCGCGCCCTCCGCCTATGTGCCGGTCGACATATCGGGCGCGTTCCTGCGCGAGAGCGCGGCCGCGCTGGCCAGGTCCTTCCCGCACCTGCCGATCCATCCCTTGGAGGCCGATTTCCTGAAGCCGCTGGCGCTGCCGGCCGCGCTCGCCGGCGCGCCGCGCCTCGGCTTCTTTCCGGGCTCCACCATCGGCAACATGGAGGCGGACGCGGCAGTCGACCTGCTGCGGACCCTGGCGGCGACGCTCGGCGCCGGCGCGCAACTGGTGATCGGCATCGACCGCATCAAGGGCGAGGACGTGCTCCTGCCCGCCTATGACGACGCGCAGGGCGTCACGGCGCAGTTCAATCTCAATGTGCTGGTGCGCATCAATCGCGAGCTCGGGGCCAACATCCCGGTTAGGGCATTCCGCCACCGCGTGCGCTGGAACGATGCCGCGGCGCGGATCGAGATGCACCTGGAGGCGCAGCGCGATCTGGCCTTCACCATCGCCGGACGGCCGTTCTCAATCCGCGCCGGGGAAACCATCCATACCGAGAACAGCCACAAATACGGCCCGCGCGATGCCTCGCTCCTGCTTCGGGCGGCGGGCTGGACGCCGGTGGCCGGGTGGACCGACCCGGAGGAGCTGTTCGCCGTCCTCCTTGCCGAGGTCGCGCCTTAGAGCGCGCGCCGATCAGCTTGCACCGCAAGCTGATCGGACACCGCGTTCTCTTTCATTGATTTAGAGCGCGATCGGCCCACGGCAGATCGCCGCGCACCTCCCCTCGCGCGTCACGCGGAGATCAGATCCTCGCCGCTGCCGGGCTTCAACGTCAGCGGCTTGCCGCCCAATTCGTCGAACAGTTGCTCGCGGCAGGTGAACACCAGGATCTGCACGTTCTTGGCCGCCATGTTGAGGATGTCGAACATGCGCTTGATGCGGGTGTCGTCGGAGAACACCAGCGCATCGTCGAGGATCACGGTGGCCGGCTCGCCGCGCTCCACCAGCATCTCGGCGAAGGCGAGGCGCACCAGCACGGCGATCTGCTCCTGCGTGCCCATGCTCAGATGGTGGAACGCCTCCTCGTGCGCGCCCTCGCGCAGGAGGCCGGTGATGTTGAGGTCGGTGTCGATGCGGATCTGCGCGCCGGGAAACAGGATGCGCAGATAGGGCTCGACGCGCTTCAGCACCGGCGACAGGTAGCGCTGCTTGGCCTCAGCCTCGGCCGTGCGCAGCGTGCGCGCCAGCAGGGCCAGCACCTCCGCCTCGCGCGCCAGGCGGGCACGCTCGGCCTCGCAGAGCTCCAGCTCGCGCGCCTTGAGCGCGAGCGCCTCGTCGAGGCCGGCCGCCTCGGAGACTTCGAGGCGGGATTTCAGGCCGGCAATCTGCTCCTGCAGCGCCGCGCGCTTCTCGCGCCGGTCGGCGAGCGCCCGTTCGAGGCGTTCGATGCGCGCGCCGAGCTGGGGCAGCGTCTCCTCGGTGCGCTGGGCCTCGAGCGCCCGGATGTCCCGCTCCTGCCGCGCGCGCGCCGCGCGCGCTTCGGCGATGGCGGCCTCGATCCCGGCATCGTCGACCGCGTCCGCCGCCCCGTCGAGGGCGTGCCGCAGGCGCGCCACCCGCATCTCCGCCTGCTCGTGCCGCGCCGAGAGGGTGGCAAGCTCCGCCTGGAGCCGGTCCAGGTCCTCCTCCGGGCCCGTCAGCGCGGCGCGGGCAGCCTGGCGCGCGGCGCGCGCGGCCGCCAATGCGTCCTGCGCCGCGCGCAGCGCCGCCTCGCTCGCTTCGCGCCCCGGCAGGCCGTCCTGGCCGAGGCCCGCGGCCTCGCGCGCGAGGATGGCGCGCAGGCCGGCGATGTGATCGGCGAGCGCCGGCGCGCCGGCGGCGCGTCCCTCGCCCGCGGGCGCGTGCAGCTCCGCCTCGCTGCGCGCGAACTCGGCCTCCGCCAGCAGGCGCGTGCGCCGCTGGTGCTGGGCCTCCGCCTCGGCGGGGGAGGGCACGCCGGCGCGCGCCAGCGCCTCCTTGAGCCGCGCCGCGGCCTCCTCGGCCTGCCGCTGCAGGAGGTCGCGGTCCTTGATGGCGGGGGTGATGGTGACACGCCCGCGCTCGGGGATCAGGAGCGTCACCGCCTCCACCGCGCGGATCGTGTCCTGGTCCGGCGCCAGCGGCCGGCCGTCCACCTCGATCCCGGCGCGCCGCGCGGCGGGGATGTCGAGGCTGACGAGGGTCGCCGCCGCGCCGAGCCGGCTCTCGGCCGCCCCGGTCTCCTTCTCGGCCTTGCGGATGGCGAGGAGCGCGGCCTCGCTCACCAGGATCGCCGCCGCCTTCTGACGGGCGTCGCGCGCGCGCGCCGCGGCGGCCTCGGCCTTGGCGAGGCGGGCCTCCAGCTCGCCGATGCGGGCGGCGCGCTCCACGGCGGCGGCGCGGCCTTGGGCGGCGAGCGCGCGCTCCTCGCAGGCGGCCACCTCCTCCTCGGCGGCGCGCACCGCCTGCCTGAGCCCGTCCATGCGCGCGCGCGCCGCCGCCCCATCGTGGCGCGCCGCGGCGAGGCGCGCGGCCGCGCCGGCGAGGGCGGCCGCCTCGGCGGCCATGTCCTCCCTCAGGCGCGCGCGCTCGGCTGCCGCCGCCTCGGCCTGGGCGAGGTCGCGCTGGCGCAGCTCCAGCGCATGGGCGGCGCCGGCGATGCGCGCCTCGAGCTCGGCGAGGCGGCCATGGCGCGCGCGCGCGTCCGCAAGCTCGGCCTCGTCCTCGCGGTCGCGCGTGGGAGCGGAGAGGCGGGCGAGGCGCTCCTGCGCCGCCTCCAGCGCCTCCAGGGTCTGGGACAGGTCCTGGCGGCGCGCCGCGAGGACCGCGATCTCGGCCGAAACCGCCTCGACGCTCTCGATCACCTTGGCATAGGCGCCGCGCGGCTTGCCGGCCTTGGTCAGGAGATCGTCGCGCTGCTCCTCGATGGCCTGGGGCAGGGCCAGGCCGCGCCGGCCGCCCAGCACCGCGCCCACCTCGCTCTCCAGCGCGTCGTGGAGGCTGGAGCGCGCGGTCTCGGGCAGAGCGAGATCGGCGAAGGACAGGCCCTGCTTCACCCACAGCACGCTCCACATGCCGAGCGTGTCGGCCTTGGCGCCGGCCTTGCCCGGCTCCTCGAAGCGCAGCAGCGCGCGCAGCGCATCCTCGGCGGCCTCGCCCTCCAGCGTGCGCCCGTCCGGGCAGTCGAGGCGCGCATAGGGCTTCTTGAGGAACCTCTTGGTGATGCGATAGAGGCCGCCCTCCACCTCGAACGACAGCTCCACCACCGGTGCCGCCTGGTTGCGGTCGTTCTGCAGCGCGACGATCTTCTGCGCCTTCGAGGCGTGCTTCTCGAACAGCGCCGCGTGCAGCGCCTCGAGCAGGGTGGACTTGCCCATCTCGTTGGCGCCCACCACCACGCTCAGCCCGTCGCCGATGCCGTCGAGGCGCACCGGCGCCGTGAACTTCTTGAACTGGTTCACCGCCAGCGCGCGCAGCCTCATCGGCGCCCCGCCTCGAGCTTCATGTGCTCCACATAGAGCCGCTGGAGCGCCTCCGCCGCGAGCGCGCCCTCGGCGCCGCCCGCCGCGCCGAGCCGCCGCAGCTCCTCGGCGGCCGCGCGCACGAAGCCGCCGCGGTCGATGCGGTCGAGGTCTTCGGCGGTGGGGCTCGGGAACAGCCGGCGCTCGTCCACCCTGAGGACGCACAATGCCGCCGAGACCCCGTCCACGATCTCGGCCTCGAACGCGCTGCGGTCCTGGAGCGAGAGCGCGCCCTCCACCTCGAGGTGCACCAGCACCCGGTCGAGATCGGCCGCGAGCGCGCGCAGCCGGGCGGCGAGATGGTCGATGTCGGCGCGGGTGTTCAGCTGCGCCGAGAGGCTCACCCAGCGCAAGCCGCCGGTGTCGAACGGCTCGACCCGCGGCGGCGCGTCCGGCCCGTCGATCTCGACCGCCAGCGCCTTGCCCTCCTCCACGTCGAAGGCGTCCGGCTCGGGCGTGCCACTGTACCAGCAGCGCGGGCCGATCCTTTGCTGCCGGTGCCAGTCGCCGAGCGCGAGATAGGCAAGGCCCGCCGTCTGCGGGCGCAGCGGCGAGATGTAATTGGGCTGGTCGACGCCCTCGGGGCCGAAGCCGGTGACCGAGCCGTGGGCAAGGCCGATGCGCAGCGCGCCGTCGGCGGTCTCGGCCGCGTCCATCCAGGCGGTGGGGTCGTCCAGCGTGTGGCGGTGGAACAGCGGCGCCGGCAGGAGCACCGCGCCCGCCTCGAGCGCCACCGGCGCGCGCGCCAGGTGGGCCTGGACGTTGGCGGGCAGGCCCCGGCGCACCAATTGGTCCCACAGCCCGTTCGGCCGATGCGGGTCGTGATTGGCCGGGATCAGGTGCCACGTCACGGTGGGAAAGGCGCGCATGCGCTCCAGCGGCTGGTTGAGCGAGCGGGCCGAGAGCGCCTGCATGTCATAGACGTCGCCGGCCACCAGCACGTGCCCGGCGCCGAACGCCTGGGCGTGGGCGCCGATGCGCGTGATCGCGGCGAGCCGCGCCTCCTGCAGCACGCCCATGGTGGCGCCGTCCAGGAAGCGGAAGACCTTGCCGATCTGCCAGTCGGACGTATGGATCAGCCTGATGCCCACCGGCCTCTCCGGAGCTGCGAGATTCGGCCGATCCTAGAGCGCGATCCGGAGCGATGGAACACCAGCCGTGTTTTTCCGGCCGGGTTGCCTTGCTCCGGTGCCGGAACCGCCGCGCCGCCGCACGCCGGCGAGGGTGAATGACTCAGCGGATCGACCGCATCCCTGCGGTCGCCACCTCCCCCCCAATTGGGCGATGCGGCCTCGCAGCACCCCGCATAAGTACAGAGCGACTGGAGATGGGAGGGTGTCATGCGTGCGTTCGTCATCGCGATTCTGGCAATCTTGGCTCTCTCGGTGACGCCCGTTCGCGCAGATCCGAGCAGTTCGGCCACGACATCCCTGGCTCAGATCAAAGACCGCATTGCGGCTTCACGGCCGGCGCCTGCCGGCATGATCAAAGTTGCCGAGCAGGTTTGCTATGGGAAGGGCGGGCGCTTTACGTGTAATGGTGACAAGTGTTGCTACAATGGCAAGGCCAATTGGTGCTGCAAGCTTGGACAATGGTGCGGCGAGCATTTGACCTGCATTTGGCCGCGATAGGAACAGGGGCGGCAGAGCACGCCGCTATTCCGCTGCGGCAGAGGGAGCCCGTCTGTCGCAGGAGGCCAGGCCACTTCTGTGACCTGCCTTTGCCGAGCAGCGCATCCGCCGCCGCGGGTATGGCGCCGGTGCCTGCGGCTTCCCGGCCGGGCGCTTCGACGCAAACCCCACCTGATCCCGTGCGCTGATCGCACGCCATGGTCGCGTGGCCTGGTCCGGCGCCGCCGGCTGGCGGCGCTTGCCTTGGTCCGCCCGCGGCGCTCTCACTCGGCGGGCGCCTGCCCCGGCCGCACCGGTGGGCGCGCCCGGGCGGCGGGCACCGGGGCCATGCTCTCGAACACCCCGTCGCGCCGCACCAAGGCATGAAACAAAGCGGCGGCCACGTGCATCAGGATCAGCGCGAACAGCGCGAAGGCGAGGCCGGCATGGGCGGTCCACAGCACGGCGTGGAGCGTATCGCTCGGCGGCAGGATCGGCGGCAGGCGGATGCCGCCGAGCAGCACGATCGGATAGCCGGCCGCCGACAGCATCCCCCAGCCGATGACCGGAAGCGCGATCATCAGCCCGTAGAGCGCCGCGTGCGACAGGTGCGCCGCCAGCCTGACGGGGACGGGAAGGCCGGCGGGCAAAGCGGGCGCGCCCGACCTGAGGCGCACCGCGAGCCGCGCCAGAGCGAGCACCAGGATGGCGATGCCCAGCGTCTTGTGGGTCGCCAGCAGCGGCACGTAGGCCGGCGCCACCGTGGAGACCATGCCGACGCCGATGAACAGCATCGCCAGGATCGCCGCGGCCATGAGCCAGTGGAGGGCGCGCTGGAGCGCGGTGAAGTGCGTGCGGTCACGGGTCATCGGGCGGCGCTCCCAGTGTTGAGGTGGCGGGGATAGTCCTGCGCTTCCGCGGCGCGCAGGTCGTAGGACCTGGCGTAGGCCGCCGAGCGCGCGGCGGGGATCGGGTCGTCCGAGACCGCGAGGCCGTCGGGCAGCAGGGTGGGATCGAAATTGATGTCGCGGCAGGGGCCGTCGCGCTCCGGCTGGGTGGCGCGCACCACCAGCGTGCCCGCGGCGATGGTGCGCCGGCCGGCGGGCCAGGCCTTGCTCGGGTCGTTCGTGGGGTCGCCGGGGGCGGCGAGCGTGAATTCCAGCGTCCAGCGCTGCGGCGCCGCGGCGACGCGGGCGGCGATCTCGGTTTCCAGGTGATCGGGGCCGAGCGCGGCGAGCGCCTGGGCGCCGACCGGCGTCGCCGCGGCCTGCGGCACGTAGGACCAGCGCACGGCGCGGGTGGTGCCGGCCGTGTCGGTGGCGATGAAGGCGTCGAGGCTGTTGAAGCGGTTCTGCGCGTAGCTGGTCGTATAGGGCGCGGTGGACGCCCATGCGAAGAACGGCGTGACCTCCGGATGGCGGAGCGCGAGCGCGCCCATGGCGCCCGGGTCCTTGCTCTTCGATGCCTTCTGCAGCTCGTAGAAGCCCTCGGGGGTGGAGACCGGGAAGAATGGCGGGTCGATCATGGCGGCGCGCCAGACCGCGCCGTCCGGGCTGGTGATCTGCAGGCTCAGGCCGCGCACGCGCACGGTGGCGTCGGCGGCGTCCGGATCGGGGGTGCCGAGGTTGAAGCGGCCGAGCGCGGGGTAGGTGCCCGCCGCCAGCATCGGCGCGCGGGAGATTTCGGCGCCGTTGCCGTTGGCCTCGAACGTGCCGGCGAAGCAGATGCCCTTGGCGTGGTTGCGCCGGTGGCCGAGCGCGGGGTTCGGGTCCAGGGCGTCGAGGATCTTGTTCGGCGTCAGGCGGCCGGGCGACAGCCACCCGGCGGTGTAGGCGAAGGCGGCGGCTCCCGCCCCGGTCACGCCGGCGATGATCAAGGCGGCGGCGAGCGGGACGCGCGCGTGCGCGGGCATCGGCATGGTGTTCTCTCCGTTGCGGCGCGCGGCGACGAAACGAGCGTTTCCATCCGGCGCGGGTTGCGGTCGGCCGATCGCGGGCCGATCCGGGGTGCGATTAGTCCGAGATGCGCAGATCGCGTCCCGAATGCCCTTGCCGGCCCGCCGGGGCGGCGGCGCAGCGCCACTGATGGGGCGTGTCGCCGACGATGCGCCGGAACACGGTGGTGAAATGGGCCTGGGTCTGGAAGCCCACCGCGAGCGCCACCTGCACCAGCGGCTCGCGGGTCTCGCGCAGCATCTGCTGGGCGCGGGCGATGCGCCGGCGCAGGAGATAGTCGTGGGGCCGCAGGCCGGTGGCGACCCGGAACTGGGCGGCGAAATGCATGCGGCTCAGCCCTGCGGCCGACGCCATGCCGGCCAGCGTCACGGTCTGCGAGAGATTCTCCTCGATGAAGGCGGTCACCCGCTTCAGGCGCCATTTGACGAGGCCGGCGCGGGCGCGGGGCGCCGGCGCCGGCGGCTCCCGCTGGAGCGCGCGGGCCTCGGCCGGGCGCGCATCGATGCCGAGCATGCGGGTGACGACGGCGAGCCGCAGGGCATCCGCATAGAGCCCCGAAAACGCATCGCTGCCGAGCTCCGCCTCGGCGAGGGCCTCGGCGAGCCGCCGCACCACCGGATCGCCGACGGCTGCGGCGCGCGGCGCCCCGCCATCGCGGGCCGCGCCGGCGAACAGCACGCCGACATCGGCGCGGCGATCGGTCTGCAGGCGGATCGTGCCGGCCGCGGTCGCCGCGCCCGGCCGGTCCGCGCCCGTCTGCCTGGCCGGCGAGATGTCGAGGACGAGGCCCAGATGGTCGAGCCGGATCGCGAGCGTTTCGGCGGATCCGGACGCTCGCGACGTCGCGGGCAGGGCGGGGGACCCGGCGGGGATCGCGCCGCGATGGAGTTCGGCGATGCGGGCCGTGGCGCTGCGTCCGGAAAGGGACGGCGAGACGTGGACGGACATGAGTGGTCCCCTTGCTGCCTGGGTCTGGACGAAGCCGCAGGACGTGGTTCCGCAGCGGGTCACGTTTGGCTGATCTGGGGGATCAGGTGGCAATATTTGCCCCGTGAATACCGATGAATACTACGTCTTTCTCCGGCTGATGACGGGACAAGGATAGCAATCGGGTCCGCAGGCTCCACTCTACGTGCGTTTGACCGCGCATATGATGGGTTTGTCCCGCTCATACCTTGGTATGATGCGGCGCCGGCCTCAGGCGGGGTGGTGCGGACCGGCGGCGTGGCGCGGCGCGCGCGTCAGGACGATGGCGAACGCCGCGGTCAGAAGCACCGCCGCCATGACGAAGAAGGCATCGGAGAAAGCGAGAATGAGGGCCTGCCGCGCCACCAGCTTGCCGAGCAGGATCTCGCCTTGGTGGTAGGCCCGCGCCGGGTCGGGCAGACCGTGCGCCTCGAAGAAGCGCTGCATCTCCAGCAGGAAGGACACGTCGCGCGGAGCCGATGGCGTCACCGACTGGCCGATGATGTTGGAGTGGAACTGCTCGCGCTTGGAGATGATGGTGGCAAGCGCCGCCGTGCCGATGGCCCCGCCGAGGCTGCGCAGCATGTTGAACAGGCCCGAGGCGGCCGCCGAATCCTTCGGCCCGATCTCCGCCATCGCGAGATTGGCGAGCGGCGAGAGCACGATCGCCTGGCCGAAGGCGCGCACGATGTTGGTGAGGATGAATTGCGGGCCGCCGTCGTTGAAGGACAGATGCGCGTTCATGAAGCAGCTGGCCGAGAAGACCACGAGCCCGGCGCACACGATGATGCGCGAATCGAACCGCGCCAGCAGCGCCGGCACGAACGGGATGATGAAGAGCTGCGGCAGTCCCGCCCAGGCGAGCACCTCGCCGATCTGCTCGGCATTGTAGCCCTGCACCTCGTCGAGATAGGCGGGCAGAACGTAGACCGAGCCGAACAGGGCGAACCCCACCAGCATGTTGGCGAGCGTGCCGAGGCCGAAATTGCGCGTCGCGAGCAGCCTCAGCCGCACCGCCGGCGCGGCGCCGCGCAACTCGATGACGACGAAGGCGGTAAGCATCACGGCGGCGAGGATGGACAGGCGCACGATCAGCGGCGAGCCGAACCAGTCGTCCTTGTTGCCCTCGTCCAGCACCGTCTGGAGGCAGGCCAGGCCGATGGCCATGGTGCCGATGCCCCACCAGTCGCCCTCTTTGAGCAGGTGCAGCTTGAGGGGCGCGCGCTCGAGCGTGGGCATCAGCATGGCCAGCATCACCGCGCCGGGCACGAGGTTGACGTAGAAGATGTAGGGCCAGCCGTACTGCTCGGTGAGATAGCCGCCCACCGAGGGGCCGATGGCCGGCCCGAAGGTGGCGGTGAGGGCGAACGTGGCGATGCCGATGGGCCGCTGCGCCGCCGGCAGGCGGGAGAGCACCATGGTGAAGGCCATGGGGATCATCACGCCGCCCGAAAAGCCCTGCAGGCCGCGCATCAGGATCATCGTCGGCAGGTCCCGCGCGAAGGCGCAGGCGACGGAAAAGGTGAGGAACAGGACCACGTTGGTGAGCAGGAAGCGGCGAAAGCCGAACACCCGGCTCAGATAGTCGGTGAGCGGGATCATGATGATCTCGCCGATGAGATAGGAGGTGGAGATCCAGGTGCCGTTGTCGACGCCGGTGCCGATGCCGCCTTCGATGTCCGGCAGGGAGGAATTGACGATCTGGATGTCGAGCACCGCGATCAGCGCGCCGAGCAGGCACCCCATGACGGCGATCCAGGTGCGCAGCGAGGCGCGCTCTTCGCCCGCGGCGACGGGGGCGGTGCCCCCGGTGGTGGCGGCGCTCATGATGCGGGCCCGGTCGGCCGGGGCGCGGGCGCGCGCAGGCTGATGGTCGCGGTCACCGACATGCCCGGCCGCAGCCGGCCGGCCTGCGGGTCCTTCGGGTCGACGGCGATGCGCACCGGGATGCGCTGCACGATCTTGGTGAAGTTGCCGGTGGCGTTGTCCGGCGGCAGCAGCGCGAATTCCTGCCCGCTGGCGGGGGCGATGCTGTCCACGATGCCGTGCACCGGCGCGTCGGGATAGGTGTCGACCAGGAGCGCGACGCTCTGGCCGGGCCGCACGCCTTCGAGCTGGGTCTCCTTGAAGTTCGCCACCACATAGGTCTGCGCCAGCGGCACGATGGAGAGCAAAAGCGTGCCCGGCTGCACGTATTGGCCGACCCGCAGGGTGCGGTTGCCGACGACGCCGTCCACCGGCGCGGTGAGCGTGGTGTAGCCAAGGTCGAGCCGTGCGCGCGCGCGCACCGCCTCGCTGGCGGCCAGCGCGGCCCGCGCCTCCTCGAGCTGCGAGGTCAGCGTCGCCACCTGCTTGCGGGCGGCGTCGAGCGCGGCCTCGTCCTTGGCGCGGGTGGCGCGCGCGGTGGCGATGGCGCTCGCCGCCTGCTGGGCGACCTGCACCGAGCCGAAGCCGTCCTGGGCCAGCGTGCCGTAGCGCCGGTTGTTCTGCTCGGCGAAGGTCTCCGCGGCCTTGTCGGCCTCGATGGTGGCCGCGATTTCGGTGACCACCGCCTGCTGCTGGGCGATCTGGGACAGCGTGGTGGCGATCGCCGCCTGCGCCTGGCGCACCTCGGCGTCGGCGCGGTCGAGGGCGGCGATGTAGTCGCGCTGGTCGATGACCGCGAGGAGCTGGCCCGCCTTCACCGGCTGGTTGTCGCCGACGGCAACGGTGGCGAGGGTGCCCGGGATCTGGGGCGCGACGGCGACGATGTCGGCCTGGACATAGGCGTCGTCGGTGGAGACCTCGAAGCGCCACTGGGACCAGTATTGGTCGCCGAGCCACGCGAGGCCGAGGAGCGCCGCCACGGCGAGCCCCGCCTCGACGGCGCGGCGGAGGCGCCGCCGGCCGGCCGGCGCCTCCCGTGCCGCCGCGGGCGCGCCGCCGGTCGCCTCCGGCGGAAGGTCCGAGGGGGGCTCGGTCCGTTTCGCCGTTTCGATCTCCTTCACCGGTGCCGTCATTGGTCCGCCCCGTCCGCTGGATACATGGAGCGGGCATCGTTTTCACGATCGGGGCGGGACTTCTTCTTCATCGCCACGCGCGGTTATGCGAATGCACGCCGAAAGGGGCGTGCTGCCCCGGGGCGTCCGGCGCGGCGGCGGCCGCCGCGCCGCCTCGGGGGGGCGGCAAAACCTTGGTATGGCCACGCCATAACACAAGATATGACTAGAAAACATAAGTAAAATTGAGCGATGTTCGAGATGTATGCACCATGTCGTCACTCTCAACGAGGAATTGTCCTCACGCATCGGAGTGAATGACATGTCTGCCAAGTCCGCCATCCTCGCCGTCGGTTTCGCCGCCACGCTGCTGGCCTCCACCGGCACCGCCTTCGCCAGCCCCGAGACCACCCGCGAGAATCTGGAGCAGTATGCGGTGTCGCGCGAGGAGCGCGCGTTTCCGTCGTCCCCCGCCGCGGCGACCGCCGAGCTTGCCCGGATCTCCCGTCCGAGCGCGTTCCACATCCAGGGCCCCTACAACGCGCCGCTCGGCCCGTTCCAGGCCACGGACCCGCACTGGGGCGGCGCCTCCGACGGCACCGACGACTGACCGACGGGGCCGGGCGCGGCCCGGCGGTCGACCCAGGGGGCCGCGCCGCGGCCCCCTTTTGGTGCATGCCAACGCGGTGCCGCATTCGCGGTGCGAATAGGCAAGGGGCCGGCTTTCCCGCAATTGCGCCGCCGCAGGGCGGTGTAGCTTGCCGTGGATCCGGCCCTTGCGTCCGTTTGCCGGGTGTACACAGTATCCCTCACCTTATCGGGCAATCGAGGCATCCCATGTTCGGTCGGCGCGGCGCGATCTCGGGTGGCAGTGCGGCGGCGCGGCGCGGCAATCGGCTCGGGCTTGCTCTAGTGGCTGTGCTCGCGGCCACGATCTTCCTCATCGATACCCTGTCGCCGCTCGATATGGCGATCGCCGTGCTCTATGTGGTGGTGGTGCTGTTCGCGGCGGAGTTCGTCGAGCGCCAGGGCCTGCTGTTCGTGGGCGGCGCCTGCATCGGGCTCACGCTCGTCAGCTACACCATCATGCATGTGGGCGATTACGGCTTCGCCGCCACCATGCGCTGCACGGTGAGCGTCGCCGCCATCACCGTGACCACCCTGCTGCTGCTGCGCGACCGCGAGGCGACGCGCTCCCTGCGCGAGCAGGCCGACCTTCTGGACCTGTCCCACGACGCCATCTTCGTGCGCGATCCGAAGGATACCATCACCTATTGGAACCGCGGTGCCGAGCAGCTCTACGGCTGGACGCGCCAGGACACGCTCGGCCGCCAGGCGGCGGTGCTGCTGAAGACCGCCTTTCCCGCCCGGCGCGAGGCGATCATGGCCGAGCTGCAGCGCACCGGCCATTGGGAGGGCGAGCTGGTCCAGACCCGGCGCGACGGCACGGAGGTCGTCACGCTGAGCCGCTGGTCGATCCAGCGCGATGCGCGCGGGCGCTGGCTTGGCACCTTGGAGACCAATCACGACATCACCGAGCGCAAGCGCGCCGAGGCCGAGCTGCACCGCGCCCAGGTGGACCTCGCCCACGTGACGCGGGTGAGCACCATGGGCGAGCTCACCGCCTCGATCGCCCACGAGGTGAACCAGCCGCTGGCCGCCATCGTCACCAATGGCGAGGCCTGCCTGCGGTGGCTCGGCCGCCCGGTGCCCGACATCGCCGAGGCCGACGCCACGGTGAAGCGCATGATCGCCAATGCCCGCCGCGCGAGCGAGGTGGTGGCGCGCCTGCGCGCGCTGGCGCGGCGCTCCGACCCCGAGCACGTGGCGGTCGATGCGAGCGAGGTGGTCGAGGATTGCGTCATGCTGCTGGAACGCGAGCTCGCCAACCACCGGGTGCGGCTCGACCTCGCCCTCGAGCGCGGCCTGCC
This sequence comes from Xanthobacter luteus, assembly GCF_040049235.1. NCBI lineage: Bacteria > Pseudomonadati > Pseudomonadota > Alphaproteobacteria > Hyphomicrobiales > Xanthobacteraceae > Xanthobacter > Xanthobacter luteus. The sequence continues at coordinate 1,149,915 of NZ_JBDZDO010000001.1, read as the reverse complement.
GCCGGTGCGGGGCGACCGGGTGCAGCTCCAGCAGGTGGTCATCAATCTGGCGCTCAACGCCATCCAGGCCATGGATGCGGTGCCGGCGGAGGGGCGCGTGCTGCGCATCGCCGCCGTCCGCATGGCGGACGAAGCGGCCCCAAGCGTGGCCATCACGGTGCGCGACAACGGGCCGGGCGTGGCGGAGGAGGCGATCCCGGCCTTGTTCACCGCATTCTATACCACCAAGAAGAACGGCATCGGCATCGGCCTGTCGATCTCGCGCTCCATCGTCGAGGCCCATGGCGGGCGCATCTCCGGCGCGCGCGCGCGGGCGGGGGGCATGTGCTTCACCGTGGCGCTGCCGGCGGCGGCGCCGGACCAGGATGCGGGCGCCGATGCCGCGGCCGCCACCAGCAGGAAGGCAGCATCGTGACCAGCCGACCCCAATCGCGCCCCGCGCCGGCCCCGGCGGAACCCGTGGTGATCGTGGTGGATGACGACCTCGCCTTGCGCGAGGCGCTCTCCAGCCTGTTCCGCTCCATCGGCCTCGGCGTCGCGCTGTTCTCCTCCGCCAGCGAGCTGCTGGCCGCCACGCTGCCGGACGGACCGCGCTGCCTGGTGCTCGACATCCGCCTGCCCGGGGTGAGCGGGCTCGACTTCCAGGCTCAGCTGGCGCGCTCGGGCATCGACATGCCCGTGATCTTCATGACCGGCCACGGGGACATCCCGATGACGGTGCGGGCCATGAAGGCGGGGGCGGTGGACTTCCTGACCAAGCCGTTCCGCGACCAGGACATGCTGGACGCGGTGGCGAGCGCGATCGCCGTCGACCGCGCCCGCCGGGGCGTGCGCGAGGCGGCCGCCAAGCTGCGCGGGCGCTACGAGGCGCTGACCGCGCGCGAGAAGCAGATCATGGCCCTCGTCACGTCCGGCCTGATGAACAAGCAGGTGGCCGCCGAGGTGGGCCTCAGCGAGATCACGGTGAAGATCCACCGCGGCCACGTGATGCGGAAGATGGAAGCGCACTCGCTCGCCGACCTGGTCCGGATGGCGCAGGCGCTGGGCCTCGGCGGCGCCAAGGAATGAATCCGTGGCATCGGCCGGCATGTCTGACACAGCGCAAGGGATACCGGCGCAAACGTGTGTATTATTTAGGTTGGTAGCCCGGAAGGGTATGGTGATCACCTAAATAGACGCGTCGTTGTGCGACGCAAGATCGTGCCGAGGTAACCTGTCGTGTCCCCTGTTCCGATGATCACGATCATCGACGACGACGAATCCGTTCGCGTCGCCACGGAAAGCCTCGTCCGGTCGCTGGGCTTCGGCGCGAGGTCCTTTGCCTCGGCGGAGGAATTCCTTCACTCGTCCGAGCTCGGCCGGACGGCGTGCGTCATCACCGACGTGCAGATGCCGGGCATGAGCGGGGTGGAGCTCCAGAAATATCTGCGGGCGCGCGGCCATCGCACGCCGCTGATCTTCATCACCGCCTTTCCCGAGGAGCGGGTCCGCCGGCAGGTGAATGCCGCCGGCACGTTCGGGTTTCTCGCCAAGCCGTTCGAGGGCAGCGCGATGATCGAGTGCATCGATCGCGCGCTGCAGTCCGGCGCCGGCCCGTCGGACGGCTGACGGCGTCGCGCCGCCGCATTTTGGACGCGCGCGCCTGTCAGCCGGAGCGCCATGCCCGCCCTCCCGTCGCCACCCCGCCGCGCCGCCCGCAGCCCGATCCTCGCGGCGCTCGTCTTCCTGATCCGCGTCGTGTGCGGCGCCGCCATCGTGCTCGACGAGCTGGTGCGGCCCCTCTACCGGCCGCTGGTGCGATGGATCGCGGCGCTCGGCCTCATGCGGGCGCTGGAGCGGTGGGTGTCCGGCCTCTCGCCCTACCTGGTCCTGCTCTTGATCGGCGTGCCCTATGCGGTGGTGGAGCCGCTGAAGTTCCTGGCTCTGCTCAAGATCGCCGACGGCCACGTGAAGACCGGCGGCGCCGCCTTCTTGCTGGCGCACCTGGTCTCGTTCGTGCTGATCGAGCGCATCTTCACCGCGGGGCGCGCGCAGCTGATGACGCTGCGTCCGGTGGCCTGGCTGGTGAACACCGCCGCCTCGGTGCGCGACGCCATCACCGACTTCATCCGTCTCGACCGCATCAAAGCCCGCCTGCGGGCGCTGGCGCGCTGGGCGCGCATGAAGCTGCGCTGAGCCTTGGCGGCGCTTCCGGCCCCGTTCCGCCAACATCCGGCAACAGCCGGCCATACGCACGTATGAGGCGGGCACACGATGGCGCAAATTTTCCGCGCCCGGGAACGGGGCTAGCCTTGCAGCGTTCCGGTTCTTGCGAACCGCCGGATCTCCTGCGCCCGCGATTGCCGGTTTCCATCCCCTCAGAGGAACGCGATCATGCCCTCCACCACCGTCAAGGAGCGCCAACAGGCCGCCCTGCGCACCCCCACCGATCTCGGCGCCAATGCGACGCGCGACATCGCCGGCGCCCTCACGGGCCTGCTCGCCGACATGTTCGCGCTCTATCTGAAGACCAAGAACTTCCATTGGCACGTCTCGGGCCCGCACTTCCGCGACTACCATCTGATGCTCGACGAGCAGGGCGAGCAAATCTTCGCCACCACCGACGACATCGCCGAGCGCGCCCGCAAGGTGGGCGGCACGACGCTGCGCTCCATCGGCCAGATCCACCGCACCCAGCGCCTCGCCGACAACGACGCCGATTTCGTCACCGCCGAGGACATGCTCGCCGAGCTGCTGGAGGACAACAAGCGCATGATCACCTTCCTGCGCGAGGTCCATGACGTGTGCGACGAGTTCAACGACGTCGCCACCGCAAGCCTGATCGAGAACTGGATCGACGAGGCCGAGCGCCGGGTGTGGTTCCTTTACGAGGCGACCCGCACCCACCGGTGAATCGGTTTCCGTTTCGCCAAGCATGGCCCGCCGGACGCCTCGCGCCGGCGGGTTTTGCTTGCCGGCCTGTCCGGTGCCCCCGCGCCGGCGCTGCCGTCCTACGTCCTGCGGCCGGCGATCGCGGGGATCGCCGGCCGCAGAGCCGGAAAAGTGCGGCGGGTGAGCCCGCGCGCGGTCCCTTCGCGGCCGTTCAGCCGCGGAGCGCATCCGCGGGCACGGCGCGCTGCTCGAAGGGCATCGCGCCCATGCGGCCCGACTTCGCGTGGTCGGCGTGGCGCATCCGGTACACCGGGGCGTGCGCCTGCGCATAGTCATTGGCGAACACCTGGTACTGCTCCAGGTTCTCGCGGGTGGTGCCCTCGTCGGCGGACGCGCTCTGCAGCGCGCCGATGCCGAGGACAGCCAGGGTGCCGAGGGTCACGACAATCTTGGTGGCGGCGTTCATGGTCAAATCTCCGTTCTGGATGCAGTCTGTTTTATGTCTGTCAGTCGAAATAAAGAATTGAACAGTGATAGGTCTCGATAATCGGTGCGGATCGCCAGAGGATACTTGGGTATGACGGCAAGGAGACGAGGCCGCAGGCGGCGGCCGCGGCGCAGGGCGCCCTCACGCGGACGCACGCCGCCGAGCCTCCCGCAGAGGGGCGCCCGGCGGCGATGGCGATGGTGGTCTCCAGGGCGGCGGCGTCGGCTCAGCTGAAGCCCCAATAGGGGTTCCTCAGGAACGCCAACAGCCGACCGATCTCGGTTCGGGGTCCGGTGCGTCTCGACCGCAGCATGGGCATGCCTTTCCGCGCAGCCGCCCCCGACGTCCGCCCGTCCGCCGCCGGCGAAATGGTCCCGGCGGCAGCGCGGCGGCTGCCGCCGGGAGGGCGACCGGAAGCTGTGGGGGCGGACTTCCGGGCCGGTCAGCGGGGTGGGAACGCATCGCTGACGGGACCAGGCTAGGGACGTGCGGGCGGCGCATCTTTTCGCCGCGCACGGCGCCATCCGCTTCGCACGGCCGCGGGCGGCGCGCGCCGGGCCGGCGCCGCCGGGCGCCGCTCAGGCCATGGCCTTCAGGCGCGCGGCGAGCGCCTCCACGAACAGGCGCACCTTCGCCGGCACCATGCGGCGCGTGGGATAGACCGCCCAGATGCCGAGCGGCTCCGGCACCGCGTCGGCGAGCCTGACCTGTCTCAACAGGCCGGCCTCGAGGTCCGGCCCGACGTTCCACAGCGACAGCAATGCGATGCCGAGGCCGCCCCGGCAGGCCTCGTGGATGGCGTCGATGGAATTGGCGGTGAAGCGCCCCGCCACGCGGACGCGGCGCATCTCCCGGCCGCCGGAAAAGCTCCAGTGCGCCGCGCTGCTCATGGTGAGGCAGTCGTGGTCGCGCAGGTCCGCCAGGACCTCGGGCGCGCCGCGCCGCTCGACGTAAGCGGGCGCGGCCACCAGCACCCGCGGACTGTCCTGGAGCCGGCGGCCCACGAGCCCACTGTCCGCCGGGGCGGCGATGCGGATGGCGAGGTCGATGCCCTCGGCGACGATGTCCATCACCCCGTCGGTCAGCTGCAGGTCCACCTGGACCTTCGGGTTCGCCAGCATGAATTGCGCGGTCAGCGGCGCCAGCACCCGGCGGCCGAAGGCGAACGAGGTGGTCACCCGCAGCAGCCCGTGTGCCCCGGCGTCGCTGCCGCGCACGCTGGCGAGGGCGGCGGCATGCTCCTCCATCATCGTCCGGGCATGCGGCAGCAGCGCCGCGCCCTCCTCGGTAAGCGAGAGCGCCCGCGTGGTGCGGTGGGCGAGGCGCACGCCCAGCTCCCGCTCCAGGCCGGCGAGCAGCCGGCTCGCCGCCATGGGGGAGAGGCGCAGCCGGCGCGCGGCGGCGGCCAGGCTGCCGGCCGTGGCGATTTCGACGAGGAGGGCGAGGGCGGAGAGATCCAGCATCGCAGATTCCGTTATATCCGTGCATCAAAGGAAGAGATTATAACTCAATCCGCAATAGCCTATTTTCCGGCCGACATCGCACCGCCCCTCATGCCCGACGAGGCATAGGCGACGGGCGCGATCCGGAGAATGGACATGACCACGCACGAACTGGCGCCCGCGCAGGTCCGCACCGCCGGCCCGGGCATCACCTTCGCCATGGCGGCCGCGACCGGCATCGCGGTGGCGAACATCTATTACAATCAGCCCATGCTGGCGCTCATGGAGCAGGAGCTGCCCGGCCCGCTCGCGGGCGCGATCCCCACCGCGACCCAGCTCGGCTATGCGCTCGGCCTGTTCCTGCTGGTGCCGCTCGGCGACCTGATGGAGCGGCGGCGCCTCATCGTCGTGCAGTTCGTGCTGCTCGCCGGCGCGCTGGTGTTGGCGGCGCTCGCGCCCAACGCCGCCGTGCTGACCTTCGCGTCTCTGATGGTGGGGCTCGGCTCCACGGTGGCGCAGCAGATCGTGCCCTTGGCCGCCCATCTCGCCGCGCCCGAAAAGCGCGGCTCGACGGTGGGAACGGTGATGGCCGGCCTTTTGTCCGGCATCCTGCTCAGCCGCACGCTGGCGGGCTTCGTCGCCACCCATGGCGGCTGGCGCGAGATGTTCTGGCTCGCGGTTCCCATGTCGCTCGGCGCCGCGGCGTTCATGGGGCTGGTGCTGCCGCGCAGCGCGCCGGACACGCGCATGGGCTACGGGCGCCTCATCGCCTCGATCGTCGAGCTGTGGAACGCCTATCCGACCCTGCGCCTCGCGGCGGCGACGCAGGCGCTGATCTTCGCCGCCTTCTCGGTGTTCTGGACCATCCTCGCCTTCCGCCTGGAGGCGCCCCGTTTCGGGTTCGGCCCGGACATCGCCGGCCTGTTCGGGCTGATCGGCGCGGTGGGCATCTTCGCCGCGCCGCTCGCCGGGCGCTTCGCCGACCGCAACGGGCCGACCGGCGCGGTGCTGCTGGGAACGGGCGTCGCGCTCGTGTCCTGGATCGTCTTCGGCGCCTGGGGCACCCTGGCCGGACTGGTGGTGGGCTGCGTGCTGCTGGATTTCGGCATGCAGAGCGCTTTGGTCTCGCACCAGCACATCATCTATGCGCTGAAGCCCGAGGCGCGGGCGCGGCTCAACACCGCCTTCATGGGCGTCATGTTCCTCGGCGGCGCCGCGGGCTCCGGCCTCGGCACGCTCGCCTGGAACGCCGGCGGCTGGGGGCTGGTGAGCGCGCTCGGCATCGGCTTCGGGCTCGCCGCCGCGCTGCTCCAGGGCGCGGCCCGGCTCAGGCTTCGCGCGGGCTGAGGCGCAGGCCCGCCGCTTTCCGCTGGAGCGCGATTCCCGCAAATCGCCTCCATGCGATCGGACTCGTCCTCTGAATTGAAGCAGGAGAACGCGTTATCCGATCAGCTTGCGGTGCAGGCCGATCGGCGCGTGCTCCAAGGCTGCGCGGCGATAGGCGCCCGGGCTCATGCCGGTCCATTTGCGGAATGCGCGGTGGAATGCGCTCGGCTCGGAAAAGCCGAGCTCGGCGGCGATCTCGCCCACCCCGCGGGTGCCGGTGGCGAGGTGTTCCAGCGCCAGGCCGCGGCGAACCTCCTCCTTGATGCCGCGATAGGTCTGGCCTTCGGCCTTGAGCCGCCGCCGCAGGCTGAGCTGCGACAGGTTCAGGCGGGCGGCGAGGGCGCCGATGCCCGGCCAGGCGGCGGGCGCGGCATCCCGCAAATGCGTGCGCACCCGCGCCGCGAGCCCGGCGTCGTGGCGGTAGCGCACCAGGATGTTGGCCGGCGCCCGGCGCAGGAACTCGGCCAGCGCCTTCTCGTCGCGGATCGCGGGCAGCTTCAGGAAGGCGGCGTCGAAGGCGAGCAGACTCGCCGGCTGGTCGAAGCGCACCGGGGCGCCGAAGAACAGGCGGTAGTCCGGCCCATGGGCGAGATCGGGGGCGCGGAAGTCCACCTTGCGCAGCGGGATGCGCCGGCCCACCAGCCAGCAGGTGATGCCGTGCACGATCACCCAGAAGGTGCGGTAGGCGAAGGCGGACCGGGCCGGGCCGTCATCCGCCAGCACGATCTTGGCGAGCCCGTCCTCCACCACCAGCCGGCCGTGGGGCGCGTCGAGCACCAGCCGCAGGAAGCGCAGCGCGCGCTTGAGCGCATGCTCCAGCGTCGCCGCATGCAGGATGACCTGGCACAGCAGCACGAAGCTGCCGGCGCGCATGGGCCGCGCGCCCTCGCCGAAGAATTCGTCGTCGAGCACGCGGGCGATCTCGCGCCAGAGCGCGCCGTACTGCTCGGCCGAGACCGAGGCGCGCACCTTCGCGGGCAGGCCCGCGCGGGCGAGCAGCGGCGCCACGGGCAGGCCGGCGCGGCGCACGCCCGCGAGGGCGTCCTCCACGAAACCGGCGGAAATCATGCGCCGCTCCATCGGCCCTCCGCGTGCGCGCTGGTATGGCAAAATCGATCGATAAATTATGCCGAAACTGTCATCGCTTGCCATATGGATTGGCGGCTAGATCGCCGCGACCCTGGGCGAACGACCCGGCGCGGCCTGGGAGGACCACAGGATGCAGATCAAGGATCACGTCTTTCTCGTCACCGGCGCCGGCTCGGGGCTGGGCGCGGCGGTGGCGCGCATGCTGGTGGACGAGGGCGGGAAGGTGGTGATCGTCGACGTCAACGCCGAGGCCGGCGCGGCGGTGGCGGCCGAACTCGGCGCCGCGGCCCGCTTCCAGCGCGCCGACGTGACCAGCGAAGCGGACGGCATCGCCGCCGTTGCGCTGGCGCGCGCGGCGTTCGGCCATGTCCACGGCCTCGTGAACTGCGCCGGCGTCGCCCCCGGCGAGAAGGTGGTGGGGCGCGAGGGCCCGCACCGGCTCGACAGCTTCGCCCGCGCGGTGGCCATCAACCTCGTCGGCACCTTCAACATGCTGCGGCTTGCGGCGGACGCCATCGTCAAGGAAGCGCCCGACGCCGAGGGCGAGCGGGGCGTGATCGTCAACACCGCCTCCATCGCCGCCTTCGACGGCCAGATCGGCCAGGCCGCCTACGCCGCGTCGAAGGGCGGCGTCGTCGCGCTCACCCTGCCGGTGGCGCGCGAGCTGGCGCGCTTCGGGGTGCGCGTGGTCACCATCGCGCCCGGCATCTTCGAGACCCCCATGATGGCGGGCCTGCCCCAGGATGTTCAGGACAGCCTCGGCAAGACCGTGCCGTTCCCGCCGCGCCTCGGCCGGCCTTCGGAATATGCCGCTCTGGTGCGGCACATCCTTCAGAACACCATGCTGAACGGCGAGGTGATCCGCCTCGACGGCGCGCTGCGCATGCCACCGCGCTGAACCACGTCCGTCATTCCGGGAGGATTGAGCCATGACCGCATCTGATCCCATCGTCATCGTCGGCGCCGCTCGCACCCCCATGGGCGGCTTCCAGGGCGACCTCAAGGACGTCGCCGCCCCGGCGCTGGGCGCCGCCGCCATCGCCGCCGCTCTGTCGCGCGCCGGGCTCGCGCCCGATCAGGTGGAGGAGGTGGTGTTCGGCTGCGTGCTGCCGGCCGGCCTCGGCCAGGCGCCGGCGCGCCAGGCGGCGCTTGGCGCCGGCCTGCCGCTCGCGACCGGCGCCACCACCGTCAACAAGATGTGCGGCTCCGGCATGAAGGCCGCCATGTTCGCCCACGACCTGCTCGCCGCCGGCTCGGCGCGGGTGGCGGTGGCGGGCGGCATGGAGAGCATGACCAACGCCCCCTATCTGCTCGACCGCGCGCGCGCCGGCTACCGCATGGGCCACGGCAAGGTGATCGACCACATGTTCCTGGACGGGCTCGAGGACGCCTACGACAAGGGCCGCCTCATGGGCACCTTCGCCGAGGACTGCGCCGAGGCCTACCAGTTCACCCGCGAGGCGCAGGACGCCTTCGCCATCGGCTCGCTTGAGAAGGCCCAGAAGGCGATGACCAGCGGCGCCTTCGAAGCCGAGATCGTCCCGGTCACGGTGAAGGCCGGCAAGGCCGAGCGCGTGGTGGCGACGGACGAGCAGCCGCCCAAGGCCAAGCTCGACAAGATCCCGACCCTGAAGCCCGCCTTCCGCGACGGCGGCACGGTGACGGCGGCCAATTCCTCCTCCATCTCCGACGGCGCCGCGGCGCTGGTGCTGATGCGCCGGTCGGAAGCCGAGAAGCGCGGGCTCACCCCGCTCGCCGTCATCGTCGGTCACGCCACCCACGCCCAGGCGCCGAACCTGTTCACCACCGCCCCCATCGGCGCCATGAAGACGCTCGCCGACAAGACCGGCTGGGCGCTCGCGGACGTCGATCTCTACGAGATCAACGAGGCGTTCGCGGTGGTGCCCATGGCGGCGATGCGCGACCTCGGCTTGCCGGCGGAGAAGGTGAACGTGCATGGCGGCGCCTGCGCCCTCGGCCATCCCATCGGCGCCTCGGGCGCGCGGGTGATGGTGACGCTGCTGGCCGCGCTTCAGCGCTACGGGCTGAAGCGCGGCGTCGCCTCGCTGTGCATCGGCGGCGGCGAGGCGACCGCGGTCGCCATCGAGCGCCTGCCATAGGCTCCTGCCCGCGCGCCGCCTCAGCGGATGCCGGCGCGCAGGAACGCCTGGATGAACTGGCGCTGGAAGATCAGGAACGCGATCATCAAGGGCGCCACCACCATGAGCGTCGCGGCGCTGATGATGGAGATGTTCACCCCGCTCTCCGGCGCGCCGAACAGCGACAGGCCCACCGTGAGCGGGCGCGTGGCCGGCGCGTTGGTGACGATCAGCGGCCACAGGAAGTTGTTCCAGTGGGTCGCGACCGACACCAGCGCATAAGCCAGATAGACCGGCCGGGCGGCGGGCACATAGACCCGCCACAGCACGCCCATGAAGGAGCAGCCCTCCACCCGCGCGGCCTCCTCCAATTCCAGCGGCACCGACTTGAACGCCTGGCGCAGCAGGAAGATGCCGAACGCGCTCGCCACATAAGGCAGCCCCATGCCGGCGATGGAGTCGATCAGGCCGAGGCGCGCCGCCATGGCGTAATTCTCGACGATCAGCACCTCGGGCAGGATGAACAGCTGCAGCAGCACCAGCACGAACAGCGCCTCCCGGCCGGGGAAGCGGAAACGCGCGAAGGCATAGCCCGCGAGCGTGCACAGCACGAGCTGGCCGGCGAGGGTGAAGCTCACCAGCGCCAAAGTGTTGAGCGCGTAGGTGGGCCAGGGCGCCGCGGCCCAGGCGGCGCGGTAGTTCTCGAGCGTGAACGGCGCGTTTAGCGAGAAGTCGAGCGCCTGTCCCGGCGCGCGCACCGAGGCCCAGGCGGCGAACAAAAGCGGCGCGATCCAGACGAGCGCCAGCAGCCACGCGCCCACGGCATCGAGCGCGTCGCTCCAGACGGCCGGGCGAAGGGTGCGGCCGGGCGTCATCGGTAGTGGATCCTTTTGTCGAGGACGGCGAACTGGAGCACCGCGACCGCGCCGAGCACCGCCAGCACCAGCGCCGTCAGAGCGGCGGCGTGGGCGCGGTCGAAATAGGAGAAGGCCATCTCCCAGATCCAGTAGAGCACGAGCTTGGTGGCGTTGTTCGGCCCGCCTTTGGTGAGGATGAACAGGTGGTCGATCAGCTTCACCGAGTTGATCAGCGCATTGATGAAGATGAAGGCGGTGGTGGGCATCAGCAGCGGCAGCAGCACGCGGCGCAGATAGGTGAAGCGCCCGGCGCCCTCCACCTGCGCCGCCTCCTTGAGGTCGGGGGGAATGGTCTGCAGCGCGGCGAGGTAGAAGATCATGAAGAAGCCCGCCTCCTTCCACACCGTGACGACGATCACCGCGCCGAGCGCCGTCTGCGGCTGGCCGAGCCAGTTCACGGGCGGCAGGCCGAAGAGGCCGGTGAAGCTATCGATCACGCCGAGGCCGGGCGTGTAGAAGAACAGCCACAGGTTCGCCGCCGCGATCATCGGCAGGATGGTGGGGGTGAAATAGGCGCCGCGCACGAAGCCGCGCAGCGGCAGGCGCGCGTCCGCCCACAGCGCCATGACGAGCGCCAGCGCGATCGAGACCGGGATGGTGATGCCGGCATAGACGAGGTTGTTGCCGAGCACGGTCCAGAAGGTGGGATCGGCGAGGAGATCGGCATAGTTCTCGGCGCCGTTGAACACCGAGGGCCGGCGCGCGGTGCCGCGGGAATGGACGCTGGCGATCAGGGTCGTGGCGGTGGGCAGGAAGGCGAACAGCGTCAGCAGGATCAGCGCCGGGGCGAGCAGCATGAAGGCGTAGAGCGCCTGAAGGCGCCGCTGCTGCAAGGCGATGGGATCGAGCGCGCGGGTCGCGGACATTGCGGGCCTGGGGTTCGCCGGCGGCGGTGAGGAAAAAGCGGGGGTTGGGGACAAGCGGGTGACGGCGATCAGGGGCCGCCACCCAAGGTCGTCGTCATTCTTCACGCCCGTCATGCCCCGGCTTGTCCGGGGCATCCACGCGGCCGCCTGCGCCGCGCTTCAGGATGAAAAGGCCGGCCCGGCCGAGGGGTGGATCCCCCGGACAAGCCGGGGGATGACGGCGGCGCAGGCCAAGCGCCGGTCAGCGCTTGTAGGGCTTGAGCAGCTGGTCGGCGGTGGCTTGGGCGCCCTTCAGCGCGTCGGCCGGGCTCTTGGTGCCGGTCAGCGCCGCCTGGATGGCGTTGTTGAGCGCCTCGCGCACGCGGGCGGTCTCCCAGGTGGAGAATTCGGCAATCGCGACCTTGAGCTGGTCGCGGGCCACCAGCGCCTGCGGGAACTCCTTGCCGTAGGCTTCGAGCTTGGCGGTCTCGTAGGACGCCGGGCTCACGCCCACATAGCCGGTGGCGATCGACCACTCGGCGGCGCGCTCGGGCGCGGTCATGTAGCGGATCAGCTTCAGGGCAGCGCCGCGCTCGGCCTCGGAGGCGTTGCGGAACAGGTAGAAGTTGCCGCCGCCGGTGGGCGAGCCGGGCCGCTTGTGGGCCGGCAGCTCGGCGACGCCGAAGTCGAACTTCGCTTCCTTCTTCACCGCGGTGAGGTTGCCGGTGGTGTGCCACATCATGGCCGTCTGGCCCTGCACGAAGGCCTGGCGCAGGGTGCCCCACTCGACGAGGCCGGCGGGCGAGATCTTGTGGTCGCTGGAAAGCGACTTCCAGAACGCGAGCGCCTCGATCACCGCCGGGTCGTCGAAGGCGACGCTGGCGCCGTCCTTGCTCATCAGCTCCTTGCCGTTCTGGATCGCGAAGCACTGGAACATCCAGTAGGGATAGCCGGTGGAGGGCACCATCAGGCCGTAGCGGCCGTCCTTGGCGAGCTTCTTGCCGGCCGCCACCATCTCGTCCCAGGTCTTCGGCGGCGCGTTCGGGTCGAGGCCGGCCTCGCGGAACATGTCCTTGTTGTAGAACATGACGATGGTGGAGCGCTGGAACGGGATGCCCCAGGTCTTGCCATCGATGCGCCCGTTCGCCATCAGCGCGGGATAGAAGCTCTCGAGCCAGGCCTTCTCCTCGGCGGTCTTCACCACGTCCTCGAACGGCAGGATCAGCTCCTGCTCGATGAGGTCGTAGGCGTCGATGGAGAACAGCACCGAGAGCTGCGCCGGCTGGCCGCTCTTGAGCGCGGAGAGGGCGCGCACGCGGGTGTCGTCGTAATTGCCGGCATAGACCGCCTTCACGGCGACGTCCGGGTTCTCCTTCTCGAAGCCCTGGATCATGTCGTCGATGACCTTGGTGAGCGGGCCGCCGACGGCGATCGGGTAGTACATGGTGAGCTCGGTCTTGGCGAAGGCCGGGACCGTGGCTGCGGCGAGGAGGCTCGCCGCCGTGGCGGCGGCGGTGAAGAAGCGTCTCATGGTCAGTGTCCTTCTGGCCTTGGGGGAACGCGTACGCGGGTGAAAGCTCGAGGCGGTCAAGCCGGGGCCGTGACCGCGGGGACCGGCGGCGCGGACGGGCTCAAAGCGGGCCGGTCGGGCGCCGGGCCGGCGGGGATGCGCCGGCCGCTGTCGCGGTCGAACCAGTGGGTGTCCTCCGGTGCCCAGCCCAGCGACACCGGCGCGCCGGGCGCCGGCTCGCTGCGGCCGGGCAGGCGGGCGATCAATTGCGCGCCACCCTCGATCTCGAGATAGACGAAGGTCTCCGCGCCCAGGAACTCGCTCGCGCTCACGCGCGCGGCCAGCAGGCCGGCGCCCGGCGGCAAAAGCCGCAGCGCCTCGGCGCGCACGCCGGCCAGCAGCCGGTCGGGCGCATGGCCCGCGGGCGCGGGCACGGGCACCAGAGCGCCCGGCAGCAGGGTCATGGGCGGGGTGCCGACGAAGCCGGCGGCGAAGGCCGAGGCGGGCGCCTCGTAGAGGACGGCGGGCGCGCCCTGCTGCTCCACCCGGCCCGCGCGCATGAGGATCACCTGGTCCGCCATGCCCATGGCCTCGGTCTGGTCGTGGGTGACGTAGACCACCGTCATGCCGAGCCGGCGCTGCAGGGCGCGGATGTCCTGGCGCACCGCGTGGCGCAGCTTGGCGTCGAGGTTGGAGAGCGGCTCGTCCATCAGGCACAGCGGATGGTCGGCGACGATGGCGCGCGCCAGCGCCACGCGCTGGCGCTGGCCGCCGGAGAGCTGGGCCGGCTTGCGCGCGCCGAGCCCTTCGAGGCCGGTGAGCGCCAGCGCCTCCGTCAGCTTGCGCTGCCGCTCCGCCTTCGCCACCCGGCGCACCTTGAGGCCGAAGACGATGTTCTCCGCCACCGACAGGTGCGGGAACAGCGCATAGGACTGGAACACCACCGAGAGGCCGCGCGCGGACGGGGCGAGCGCGGTCACGTCGCGCCCGTCGATGGCGATGCGGCCGCGGTCCGGCGCCTCGAGCCCGGCGATGAGGCGCAGGGTGGTCGACTTGCCGCAGCCGGACGGGCCGAGCAGCACGGTGAAGCCGCCGCGCGGGATGGCGATCGACAGGTCGACGACCCCGCCGCCGCCCGGGAAGAGGCGCGTCACCCCGTCGAGGCGGACGAAATCGGCACCGGGCGCGGCCATGCTCATGGTCCCGCACCCTGGGTGGCGACGCGCAGCCGGCCGGCCATGGCCTCCCGGCCCAGCAGGTCGGCGAATTCGGCCGGCGGCGGGGCGTCGAGAACCACGAGGTCGACGTCGTCGAGGCGTCCGCCGCGCGCCGGCGCCGGCCGGCCGAGCTTGCTCACGTCGGCGACCAGGACGGAGCGGCGGCAGCTCTCCAGCATGGCGGCGCGGGCGAGCACCTCGGCGCGGTCGAAATCCACCAGCGTGCCGTCGGGCTCGATGCCGCCGACGCCGAAGATGGCGACATCGACGCGATAATTGCCGAACATTTCCTCGACGTGCGGGCCCAGCATGTCGCGGTCCGGCAGCCGCAGGGCGCCGCCCGGCAGGATGATCCGGTTCGCGCGCGCCACGCTCAACGCCATGGCGACGTTGAGGTTGTTGGTGACCACCGTGAGGTCGGCGTGGCCCTGCATGGCCAGCGCCACGAATTCCGGCGTGGTGCCGATGCCGAACGACACCGAGGCCCCGTTCGGGATCATCCCGGCCACCAGCGCCCCGATCGCCTGCTTGGCGAGGGGGTGGATGATGCGGCGGGAATCGTAGGGCAGATTGAGGCGCGGCGCCTCCACATATTCCGCCCCGCCGCGGCGCCGGCGCAGCAGGTTGGCGTCGCACAGGGTATTGATGTCGCGCCGGATGGTCTGCGGGGTGACGCTGAAATGCTCGGCGAGCATCTCGACGCTCAGGAAGCCGCCCTGGCGGGCGAGGTCGACAATGTCGTGCTGCCGCAATGTGATGTTCATTCCCGCCCGCCGAAATGTTCATTCGAACATTGACCGGACCGTAGACGGGCTCGTTGACCCTGGAGCGTCAGTTATATGACGTTCGAATGAACGTGGCGGGAGGGGGCGGCCTCAGCGCGCTTCTTCGCGCAGGATGTCCGCCAGCACCGGGGCGACGCCCGCCCGGAAGCTCTTCACCGCGTCGCGCACCACCGGGGCGAGGTCGTCCGGCGTCTTGGTGCCGTAAACGTAGCGCCGGATCGCCAGATAGAAGATGCGCCCGTGCAGTCCCCAGAACAGCTCGGCCTCGCGCTCGCAGATCGGCGCCTCCGTGGGCGGCGGCAGCGCCAGCTCGGCCCGCAGCTCGGCGCAGGCGGGCAGGATGATCTGGTCGCGCACGATGGCGAGGTAGCGGCTGGTGATGTCGAAGGACTTCAGCCCCGAAAAGGCGAAGATCCGGACCCAATGGTAGTCGAACACCCGTTCCACATATTCGAGGTAGAATTGGGTGAGGCGCTCTTCCAGCGGGCGCGTGCGGTCGGTGACGAGGAGCGCCCAGTCGGCCTTCCATCGGCTGAGATAGACGTGCTCGTAGACGCGCTCTATCAGCGCTTCCTTGCTCGGAATGTAGCGGTAGATGGCGGAATGGGTGATGCCCATGCGCTTGGCCAGCTCGCGCGTCTGCCCCTCGAAGCCGCGCTCGGCGAAGAAGCGCACCGCTTCCTCGATGATGGCCTGCTCGCGGTCCGCGGCGCGCATGTGGCGCCGCGGCGGGCGCGCGGCCGGCGCTTTGGCCGTGGTCTCGGGCAATGGCTTCACCGCGTCTCTCGTCGTTGGCCGCCGGCGGGGCGTTTCGCGCCTCGTCTGCGATAGCGCAAGCCGGCGCCGGCACCAAGGGGGGCGGGGGGCTGGGGATGGGAGGGGCTCCGTTTCGCGCCGCCGTCATTGGTCGCCGGCCGTCCTGCTCCGGCCTGTCCCCGGGATGACGCGATGACAGCCATCGGCCTTGCGCGACACGGCGGCCATTCCGGACAGCTTCCCGACATGGGTCCCAAGAATTGCTCATGAACAACGTTATATACTGAGGAATATAACGATCGGCTTCCACCGTAGAAACAGACCCTTCCTGCGGCGCAGCAAGCTTTTCCGCAGACGTGTGGGAAATCCGGTTGACAGCGCCCCGCCGCTGGCCTCATGTTGTGACCAAGTGGTCACAAATAGGCCGCGTCGATGGGGAGAGGCGTCGTGAAGGCTCGGGCTTTCGCATATGTTCGTCCGCGCACGCTCAAGGAGGCCCATGCCGCCTTCGACGCGGCGCAGGGAGATGCGAGCTTCATTTCCGGCGGCCAGAGCCTGGTGCCGGCGCTCGCCATGCGGCTCCAGGCGCCCCAGCTGCTGGTGGATCTCGCGGGCCTGGACCAGTTGCGCGGCGTTCGCCTGGAAGGGGAGACGCTGCGCATCGGCGCGCTCACCCGCCATGCGGAAACCCTCACCGAACCGCTCATCCGCCGCCACGCGCCGCTGCTCGCCGCCGCCGCCCCGTTCGTGGCGCACCCGGCGATCCGCAACCGCGGAACCCTGGGCGGAAGCGTCGCCTTGGCCGATCCGGCGTCCGAATTCCCGGCCATGATGCTGGCCATGGGGGCGCAGATGGAGATTTCCGGGCCCGAGGGCCTCAGGCGCGTCCCGGCGGACGAATACTTCCAGGACCTCTACCAGACCGCCATCGCGCCGGGAGAAATCCTCATTGCGCTCCATGTCCCGGCGGCCGGTTCCAGCCATTGCTGGGCGTTCGACGAACTGGCGCGCCGCCGGGGCGACTACGCCATGGTCGGCGGCGGGATGATGGCGGAGCGCGCCGGCGATGGGTTGCGCGGCGTCCGCATCGCCTTGTTCTCGGTCGGGCCGACGCCGGTGCGCGCCCGGCGCGCCGAGGCGGTGCTCGAGGGGCGCGCGCCCGACGCCGCGGCGATCGCCGAGGCCCAGCGCGCCCTCGACGGCGACATCGACCCCATGGACGACGCCGAGATCCCCGCCAGCCTGCGCCGCCACCTGGCCCGCGTCCTGCTCGGCCGGCTGCTCGCAAAGCTGGAGGCGCCGCAATGACCATGACCGCCCCGGGCCCCGTCCCGCTCGCTCTGACCGTCAATGGTTCGCCGCTCGCCCGCATGGTGGCGCCGCGCACCACTTTGGCCGACTTCCTGCGCACCGAGCTGGAGCTGACCGCCACCCATGTGGGCTGCGAGATGGGCGCCTGCGGCGCCTGCCTGGTGCTGCTCGACGGCGTGCCGGTGCATTCCTGCCTGGTGTTCGCCGTGCAGGCGGAGGGCCAGCAGGTGGAGACCGTGGAAGGCCTGGTGGCGCGCGGCGCGCTGGCGCGGCTTCAGGACGCCTTCCACGCCCGCAACGCGCTGCAATGCGGCTTCTGCACGCCCGGCATGCTGGTGAACGCCCACGCGCTGCTGGAGCGCGGCGGCGTGCCGGACCGCGAGGAGATCCGCGACGCCCTCTCCGGCAATTACTGCCGCTGCACCGGCTATGAGGCGATCGTGGACGCCATCGAGGCCGCGGCCCGCGCCGAACGCGGCGAGGGAGGCGCGCGATGAACGCCCCCACCGTGTTCGGCAAGCCCGATCGCCCCTCGCCCGAGGCCGGCCGTCCCGACGCCCATGCCGGGCCCCATGTGGGCGCGCCGCTGCCGCGGCCCAGCGCCAAGCGCCTGCTTGCGGGGCGGGGCACCTACGTGACCGACATCAAGCTGCCGCGCATGCTGCACGCCGCCTTCGTGCGCGCGCCGTTCGCCCATGCCCGCATCACCCGCATCGACGTGGCGGCGGCCCGCGCCGCGCCGGGCGTCGCCCTGGTGGCGACCGGCGAGGACCTCGCCCGGCTCTGCACGCCCTGGGTCGGCACGCTCGACCATTTCCAGGGCATGAAGTCGGCGCCGCAGCTGCCGCTGCCGTTGGAGCGTGTCACCTGGAGCGGCCAGGCGGTGGTGGCGGTGGTGGCGGAGAGCCGCGCCGCGGCGGAAGACGCCTGCGAGCTGGTGGAGGTGGAATACGAGGAACTGGCCGTGCTGGCGGATCTCGACGGCGCATTGGCGCCGGACGCCCCCGCCATCGCGCCGGGGTTCGCCGACAATGTCTGCTTCCGGAGCGTGGTCGAGAAGGGCGAGGTGGAGGCGCTCTTCGCCGCGGCCGCGCACGTGGTGGAGACGGAGATGACCTTCGGCCGCCACACCGGGGTGACGCTCGAGCCGCGCGCCTTGATCGCCGACTTCGACGCGAGCGAGCGCCGCCTCACGGTGCATCACGCCACGCAGACGCCGTTCCAGTTCCAGGACATCTATGCCCGGCACTACGGCCTTCCCGAAGCCCGCGTGCGGGTGGTGGCGCCGGACGTGGGCGGCTCGTTCGGGATCAAGCTGCACGTCTATCACGAGGACATGGCGGTGATCGGCCTCGCCATGCTGGCGGGCCGGCCGGTGAAGTATGTGGCCGACCGCCTGGAAGCCTTCGTCTCCGACATCCACGCCCGCGATCACCGGGTGCGCGCCAAAGCGGCGGTGGACGCGGACGGTCGGGTTCTGGCCATCGCGGCGCAGGACGAGACCGCCATCGGCCCGTTCTCCACCTATCCCCGCACCAGCGCGGTGGAGGGCAACCAGGTGATCCGCCTGATCGGCGCGCCCTACCGGCTTGAGGCCTATCGGGGCGAGCTGAAGGTGGTGTTCCAGAACAAGACCCAGACCAGCCAGTACCGCGCCGTCGGCCATCCCATCGCCTGCGCGGTGACCGAGCACCTGATGGACCGCGCGGCCGCCCGGCTCGGCCTCGACCCGTTCGACATCCGCGCGCGCAACCTGATCCCGGACGACGCCTATCCGTGCGCTTCACCCACCGGCTACCAGTTTGAAAAGCTCTCCCACGAGGCCTGCCTCGGCAGATTGCGTGCGCTCATGGACTATGAGCGGCTGCGCGCCGAGCAGGCGGCGGCGCGCGCGCGCGGCATTTATCGCGGCATCGGCATCGCCGCGTTCGTGGAGATCACCAACCCGACGCCGGCCTTCTACGGCGTCGGCGGCGCCCGCATCTCGGCCCAGGACGGCGCGGTGATCACGGTGACGCCCTCCGGCGAGGTGCGCTGCACGATCTCGGTGACCGAGCAGGGGCAGGGCACCGAGGCCATCATCGGCCAGATCGTCGCCGACTATCTCGGCGTCTCGCGCGACGTGGTCCGGGTCATCACCGGCGACACCGAGACGACGCCCCACGGCGGCGCCACCTGGGCCTGCCGCGGCGCCGGGATCGGCGGGGAGACCGCGCTCCAGGCGGCCAAGAAGCTCAAGGCCAACGTGCTCGCGCTCGCCGCCGCCATCCTCCAGGCCCAGCCTTGCGACCTCGACCTCGTGGACGGCGCGGTGCGGGACGCCGGCGGCGGCGCGGTGCGCCTCGCCCTCGCCGAGGTGGCGCGCATCGCCTATTTCCGCTCCGACACGCTGCCGCCGGGGATCGAGGCCCAGCTCACCGTCGCCCACCATTACGCCCCGAAGGGCTATCCCTTCGCCTTCACCAACGGCGTCCATGGCTGCCATGTGGAGGTGGACACCGAGACCGGCCTCGTGAAGATCCTGAAGCACTTCGTGGTGGAGGATTGCGGCCGCATCATCAACCCGCTCCTGGTGGAGGAGCAGGTGCGCGGCGGCGTGGTGCAGGGCCTCGGCGCCGCCTTCTTCGAGGAATGCCGCTACGACGGGAACGGCCAGCTCCTGAACGGCTCGCTCGCCGACTATCTCGTGCCCATGGCGTGCGAGATGCCCGACATCGTCATCGCCCACATGGAGACGCCGACCCGGGACACCGAGCTCGGCGCCAAGGGCTGCGGCGAGGCCGGCACCGCCGCCTCGGCCGCCGCCGCGCTCAACGCCGTCAACGACGCTTTGGCGCCGCACGGCGCCCTGCTGACGCAGATCCCCATGACCCCCGCGCGCCTCCTCAAGGCGCTCGGAACCATTTGACCACAAACAAAAAGCCACTCGGGAGGATGACATGACCGGAGCCAAAGAGCGTCCCTTCTCAAGCGTATCCCGCCGCGCCGTGCTCGCCGGAATGGGCGCCGCCGGCGTCGGCCTTCTCGCCGCGCCTTCGATCGTTCGCGCGCAGGCCGAGACCATCCGCATCGGCTTTCCCGTCCCGCTCACCGGTCCCTTCGGGGCGGAGGCGAAGGACCAGGTGAAGAGCGCCGAACTCGCCGTGAAGCTCGCCAACGACAAAGGCGGCGTCGCCGGCCGCAAGGTCGAGCTTCTGGTGCGCGACGACAAGCTGAACGCCGGCGAGGCGGCGACGCGCACGCTGGAGCTGATCGAGAAGGACAAGGTGCACGCGGTGGTCGGCGCGCTCTCGAGCGCGGTCCAGCTGGCGGTGAACGAGGTGACCCGCGCCCGCAAGGTCATTTACGTGTCCATCAGCCAGTCGGACACCATCAACGAGGTGAAGGACTTCTCGCGCTACACCTTCCACGAGGCGCTGAACCCGCACATGACCACCGCCGCGGTGGCGCGCGCCACCTTCAAGAAGGGCCAGAAGATCGCCTTCCTGGTGGCGGACTACGCCTATGGCCACGAGATGCTGCGCGGCTTCAAGCGCGCCGCCGCCGTCATGGGCGCGGAAGTGGTGGGCGAGATCCTCCACCCGCTCGGCACGCCGGACTATTCGACCCTGATGCCGCGCCTGCGCGCCATGAAGCCGGACATCCTCGCGATCTGCAACTTCGGCCGCGACCAGGCCAACTCCATCAAGCAGGCCAACGACTTCGGCATGCAGAAGCAGATGCAGATCGTGGTGCCGGTGCTGCTCTACAACCAGCGCATCGCGGTCGCGCCCGAGGTGTTCGAGGGCGTGATCGGCGGCGCCAACTATTACTGGCAGCTCGAATCCACCGTGCCGACCGCCAAGCGCTTCAACGACGCCTTCAAGGCGGCCTATGACGGCGCGGTGCCCACCGACTACGGCGCCTACGGCTTCACCGGCGTCTCCGCGCTGCTGCTCGCCATGGAGAAGGCGGGCGGCACCGAGACCGAGAAGGTGGTCGATGCGCTTGCCGGGCTGAAATACGACGTCGCCAAGGGGCCGCAATACTACCGCGCCTGCGACCACCAGTCGGTGCAGTCGGTGCTGGTGCTCAAGTCCAAGGCGAAGGCCGAGATGAAGAGCCCGGTCGACCTGTTCGACATCATCGCCAACGAGCCCGGTTCCGAGCAGATGCTGCGCACCTGCGCGGAACTCGGCTTCCCGACCTGACCCGAAGGCGGCCGGAGACCGGACGATGGACCTCGAACTCCTAGGCATTCAGTTGTTCTCCGGCCTCGCCCTCGGCGCGAACCTCGTGATGGTGGCCCTCGGGCTCACCATCGTGTTCGGCATGCTCGGCATCGTGAACTTCGCCCACGGCGCGCTGTTCATGGTCGGCGCCTATGCCGGGCTGTGGATCGCGGCGCAGACCGGCAGCTTCTGGTGGGCGCTGGTGCTCGCGCCGATCCTCGTCGGCGCCTTCGGCATGCTCATCGAGCGGGTCCTGATCCGTCCGCTCTACGGGCGCACGCCCGACGATCCGCTGCTGCTCACCTTCGGCCTCGGCTACGTGCTGGTGGAGGGGGTGCGCATCACCTTCGGCTCGGACGGCATCCCCTTCTCGGCGCCGGAGGCGCTCCAGGGGGTGGTGGATCTCGGCTTCGGCTATTTCCCGCTCTACCGCCTGTTCGTGGTGGGGCTGGTGGCGGTGGTGCTGGGGCTGCTGTGGATCGCGCTCGAGAAGACCCGCTTCGGGCTGATCGTGCGCGCCGGGGCCCGCGATCCGCTCATCATGAGGGTGCTGGGGGTGGACGTGAGCAAGCTCTGGCTCATCGTGTTCGGCCTGGGCGTCGGCCTCACCGCGCTCGGCGGCGTGCTCGCCGCGCCCATGCGCAACGTGAGCCCGGAGATGGGCACGCTGGTGCTGGCCGAGGCCTTCGTCGTCACCGTCATCGGCGGCATGGGCTCGCTTCTCGGGGCGGTGGTGGCCGGGCTCATGGTGGGCGTCGCGGTCAGCATGACGGCGCTGTTCGCTCCCGAAATGGCGACCATCGTCATGTTCGCCTTGATGGCCGTCATCCTTCTCGTGCGGCCGCAGGGCCTGTTCGGGCGCCCGGGAGCGCGGGCGTGAGGACTTCGGGCGTGAACACTTGCGGCAGGAAGACTTGCGGCAGGAAGACTTGCGGCGTGAGGGAAACCGGCGCGTGCGGGGAGACCACACCATGACCACTTCCGACCTCGCCGCGGCAGGCGAGCTGGCCGCGCGCGGCCCGGTGTCCGCAGGCGCCGCGCTCGACCGCTGGCGGGTGCCGCTCACCGTCGGCGTGCTGTGCCTGCTGCCCTGGGTGCTGCCGTCCCAGGCGCTCGCCGTGAACGTGCTGATCTACGGGCTGTTCACGGTCGGCTTCAATCTGCTGTTCGGCTATACCGGGCTGCTCTCCTTCGGCCATGCCGCCTTCTTCGGCGGCGGCGCCTATCTCACCGGAATGGCCATCGTCCATTTCGGCTTCGGCTGGTTTCCCGCCATGCTCACCGGGGTCGCCGGGGCGACCTTGCTCTCGGCGGCCATCGGCGCCCTCGCCATCCGCACCCGCGGCATCTATTTCTGCATGGTCACGCTGGCGCTGGCGCAGCTCGTCTATTATCTCGCGCTCCAGGCCTCGGGCTGGACCGGCGGCGAGAACGGCCTGCGCGGCTTTACCGTGGCGCGCGCCGAGCTGATCGGCGGGCTTTCGGTCAACCTTCTGGACCCGCTGCAGAAATACTATTTCCTCATGGTCTTCACCGCGCTCGCGCTGTGGTTCGTCTCGCGGGTGCTCAATTCGCCCTTCGGCGCTGCCATCGAAGCGGTGCGCGAGAACGAGACGAGGGCGCGCGCCTGCGGCTTCGACGTGGAGCGCACCAAGCTCCTCTGCTTCGTCCTGTCCGGCGCGGTCTGCGGCCTCGCGGGGACGCTCTCCGCCCTTCACCTGTCCATCGTGCCGCTCGATGCGCTCGGCTACCACACCTCCTCCCTCGTGGTGATGATGACCATGCTGGGCGGAGCCGGCTCCTTCTTTGGACCGTTCGTGGGTGCCCTCGTGTTCCTGCTGATCGAGGACGTGGCCTCGCTGTGGACCTCCCACTGGCAGCTGATCGTGGGGATCGTCTTCATCGTGTTCGTGCTGTTCATGCCCAAGGGCATCTGGGGCAGCCTGATCGCGCTCGCGCGCCGCGGGGGGAGGGCGCAGCAATGAACGCCATCATGAGCGTCAAGGACGTGGGCCGCGCGTTCGGCGGCTTCATCGCCCTCGCCGGCATCACGGCGGAATTCGAGCGCAACAAGGTCACGGCGGTGATCGGCCCCAACGGCGCCGGCAAGAGCACCTTCTTCAACGTGCTCTCGGGCGTGCTCGCGCCCTCCACCGGCTCGATCCGCTTCAAGGGGCAGGAATTGCGGGGGCTGAGGCAGCACCGTTTCGCCCATCTCGGCATCGCCCGCTCCTACCAGATCACCAACCTGTTCCCGCACCTGTCGGTGGAGGAGAATGTGCGCGTCGCGGCGCAGGCGCTCACCACCCGCTACGACATCCTGCGCCACCGCGCGCGCTATCCCGAACTCGATGAAAAGGCCGAGGCGGCGCTCGCCCAGGTGGGGCTGCTTCACCGCCGCGGCCGGCGCGCGCGCGACCTCGCCCACGGCGAGCAGCGGGCGCTGGAGATCGCCATCGCCCTGGTCGCCGAGCCGGAATTGCTGCTGCTCGACGAGCCCACCGCCGGCATGGGGCCGGAAGAGACCAAGGAGATGGTGGCGCTGATCGAGCGCCTCGCCGCCGATCGCACCATCCTCCTGGTCGAGCACAAGATGAAGATGATCCTCGGTTTGTCGGACCGGATCCTGGTGCTGCATCACGGCCGCCTCATCGCCGACGGCGCGCCGGCCGAGGTGCAGTCCGATCCCGAGGTGCGCCGCGTCTATCTGGGGCAGAACGATGGCTATGCTTGAGGTCGACGCGCTCAATGCCTGGTACGGCCCGAGCCATGTGGTGCACGACCTTTCCTTCCGCGTAGAAGAGGGGGAGATCGTCGCCCTCGTCGGCCGCAACGGCGCCGGCAAGACCTCGACGCTGCGCGCCATCATGGGGCTGATGCCGCGCGCCGAGGGGCGCGTGGCCTTCGGCGGCACGAGCCTGCTGCCGCTCGGCGCCCATGCCCGCTTCCGCCTCGGCCTCGGCTATGTGCCGGAGGACCGGCGCATCGTGCCCTCGCTCACCGTGCGGGAGAACCTGCAACTGGGCCTCGTCGCCGCCGGCCGCACCGACGAGCGCGCGGCCATCGACGAGATCGCCAAGAGCTTTCCGCGCCTCAAGGAGCGGCTCGACCAGCAGGGCACCACCATGTCCGGCGGCGAGCAGCAGATGCTGGCCATCGCCCGCGCCATCATCTCACGGCCGAAGATGGTGCTCCTCGACGAGCCCTCCGAAGGCATCATGCCGGTGCTGGTGGAGGAGATGGGTGCCCTGTTCCGCACCCTGCGCGACCAGGGCACCACGCTGCTATTGGTGGAGCAGAACGTGGAATGGGCGCTGAAGCTCGCCAGCCGCGCCATCATCATCGACCAGGGCGAGAAGGTGTACGAATCGAGCGCCGCGGCTTTGCTCGCCGACAAGGACATCCAGGACCGCTATTGCGCGGTCTGAGGCGGCCTGCGGCCTCCCGCAAGGAGCATGAGATGGAGATCACCGGCGAATATCGTATCGCCGCCCCCCGCGACGTGGTGTGGCGGGCGGTGCTGGACCCCGCAGTGCTCGCCGCCTGCATCCCCGGCTGCAAGGAGCTGGAGCGGACCGGAGAGGGCGCCTACGTGGCCAAGGTGCAGCTCAAGGTGGGGCCGGTCTCCGCCACCTTCGCCGGCACCGTGGAGCTGCAGGATCTCGATCCGCCCGCCGCCTGCCGCATCGTCGGCCAGGGCAATGGCGGCATGGCCGGGTTCGCCAAGGGCGAGGCAAAGGTGAGCCTCGTGGAGGAGGGCGCGCAGACCGTGCTCACCTACGTCGCCGACGCCCAGATCGGCGGCAAGCTCGCCTCGCTCGGCGGGCGGCTGATCCAGGCGACCGCCAGGAAGCTGTCCGACCAGTTCTTCTCCACCTTCGCCGCCATGGTGGGCGCGCCGGCCCTGGCCCCGCCCCCGGACTGAGACGGTTGCCGCCGGCGCTCCGCGTGTGCTGGGATGGCGCATGGGGTCCGCCCGGCCCGGTCGCGCGCGACCCCGGCGCGGTCCGCGATTGGCGCAGGGCGGTCAGTGCGATGGATCAGGTCGATTGCATGGTGGTGGGCGCCGGGGTGGTCGGGCTCGCCGTGGCGCGCGCGCTCGCCGTCTCGGGTCGCGACGTGGTGGTGATCGAGGCGGCCGAGGCGATCGGCACCGGCATCTCGTCCCGCAATTCGGAGGTGATCCACGCCGGGATCTATTACGAGCCGGGCAGCCTGAAGGCCAAGCTCTGCGTGCGCGGGCGCGCGGCCCTCTATGCCTTCTGCGCCAGCCACGGCGTCGCTCATGCCCGGCTCGGCAAGCTCATCGTCGCCGCCAGCGCCGGAGAGGTGGCCTATCTCGAAAAGCTCGCCGCCAACGGCGCCAGGAACGGCGTCCACGATCTGCGCATGCTGGATGCCGGCGAGGCGCGTGCGCTCGAGCCGGCGCTGTCGGTGCACGCCGCTTTGCTCTCGCCGTCCACCGGCATCGTCGATTCCCACGGCTACATGCTGGCTCTGCTGGGCGACATGGAGGCGGCCGGCGGCATGCTGGCCCTCGCCGCGCCCTTCCTCGGCGCCGAGCCGGTCGCCGGAGGGCTCAGGGTGCGCACCGGCGGGGCCGCGCCGATGACGCTCGACTGCCGGCTCCTGGTGAACGCCGCGGGTCTCGACGCGCCGGCTCTGGCGGGCGCGGTGGCCGGCATGCCGGCCCATTTGGTGCCGCAGCAGACCCTGGCGAAGGGCAATTATTTCACCTGCACCCGC
Source organism: Xanthobacter luteus (assembly GCF_040049235.1). Taxonomy (NCBI): domain Bacteria; kingdom Pseudomonadati; phylum Pseudomonadota; class Alphaproteobacteria; order Hyphomicrobiales; family Xanthobacteraceae; genus Xanthobacter; species Xanthobacter luteus. The sequence continues at coordinate 1,124,243 of NZ_JBDZDO010000001.1, read as the reverse complement.
AAGGTTCCCTTCCGCCATCTGATCTATCCGGTGCCGGAGCCGGGCGGGCTCGGCACCCATCTGACGCTGGACCTCGCCGGTCGGGGCCGGTTCGGCCCGGACGTGGAATGGGTGGCCGAGCGCCGCTATGAGGTCGATCCGGCGCGGCGCGGCTCCATGCTGGCCTCCATCCGCCGCTATTGGCCGCAAGTGGAGCCGGACGACCTCGTCCCGGGCTATTCCGGCATCCGACCGAAAATACCGGGCGTCGGCGGTGCGGCTCCGGACTTCCTGATCCAGGGCGCCGATGTCCACGGGGTCGCCGGCCTGGTGAACCTGTTCGGCATCGAATCGCCCGGCCTCACCAGTGCCCTGGCCATCGCCGAGGAGGTGGCGCGGCTGGGTGCGCGGGAGGCAGCGGGCCGAACCGGCGCCGCGGCCGCCGTGTGAGCCCGGCCGCCGCGGCGCGTTCTGTGATGCCTCCGGACGCGCCCTAAGTCCGGTCGTCGCGCCGGACCAGGTCCGGCCGGCCGCGGGCCGCGGGCCGGGCGGGGGCGCCCTCGGCCGCGGCCTCGGCGGCCGGCGCTTCGCAATCGGGCTTTCCGCGCTGGTGGTTGCCCACGAGGCCGCCGGGTGCCCGCTCGCACGCCTCGGCGTCCGGTCCGGGCGCCTCGCGGTTGCTCTCCTGGTGGTTGCCGACGAGGCCGCCTTCAGACTGCTTCTTCTGTTCGCTCTGTTGCTTTTTGTCCTGGTCCATCGCGCCGCTCCTGCTCCACGCACGTTGATAGTCAACGGCGCAGCGTGGCAGGCGTTTCAACGTGGCTGGAGAAATGCGCGCGGGGAGCGGGCGAGGGCGACGGCGCGGGCGGGACGGGGTCCGCCGCGATGTTTGCGCATTCAGCCGGGGCCGGGGATGAGCCGCCGCCAGCCGGCCGCGGCCAGCCGGTCGACCACGAGGCACGCCACGAGCGACGCGCCGGCCAGGGGAAAGGGAATGCTCACGGCGAGCACGATGATCGCCAGCGCCTTCAGGGTCGGCGCCGCCAGAGGTCGCGGCGCGGCCAGGCGGCCCTTGGGGCGCCGCCGCCACCACATATAGGGGCCGGTGACGGCGAGGAACAGGATGCCGAGGCAGGGCAGCAGCATGACGATCTGGTTGAGCCGGCCGAAATAATTGCCCATGTGGATCTGCACGCCGAGCTCCACGGCCTGGGCGGCGATGCCGTAGTGGGCGAAGCCCACGTCGTCGAGCACCTTGCCGGAATACTGGTCCACATAGAGCGTGCGCTGGCCCTCCGGCTGGTCCGGATAGGTGAAGATCATGTAAGCGCCGGTCGCGTCGCGCGGCAGATTGAGGCGGTAGGGCGCGCGCATGCCTGCGCCGGCGATGATCTCGGCCACGCGGTCGACGCCGATGGCGGCGTGCGGCGCGCCTGCGGGCGATGCGCCTGCGCCGGGGTGATGATGGGCATGGGGGTCGGACAGCGGCGCCGGCGCGTTCTCCGTGGTCCAGGGGCCGGCGCCGTCGCTCGCCTGCTTCACCGTGGAAGCGAGGCTCACGGCGTACCCCTGATGGCTCGCCGGATAGCCGATGCCGGCGAATTCGGTGCCGCGGCGCAGCAGGTCGCCCCAGAGATTGGCCCAGGGCAGGCCGGTGAGGATCAGGAACAAGATCAGCCCGGCGGTCCACAGGCCGATGGCGGCGTGCCATTCCTTGAAGAAGGCCCGCCCGCCAAGGCGCCATCGCGGCAGGAAGGCGCCTTGGGTCTTGCCCCCGGCCCGCGGCCACCACAGATAGAGCCCGCTCACGGTGAGGATGAAGCCCCAGCACGCGGCGAGCTCGACCATGCCATCGCCGAACGGGCCCAGCATCAGGGAGCCATGGGTGAGGTCGGCGATGCCCACCAGGGTCCGGGCATAGACGTAGGACCCGAGCACGGCCCCGGAGCCGGGGTCGACGAAGACGCGCACCGGCGGGCCGTCCTGCGGCGTCACGAACACCTCGACGCTGCGCCCCTCCTTCGGCGTGTCCATGCGGGTGACCTGGCCGCCCGGAAAGGCGGCGAGCGCCGCATCGGCCATGGTGGAGAGCGCCGCTGTGCGCGCCGACGGCGCAACGAGGCGCAATTCGGGATAGGCGAGATCGTTGATCTCGTCGTTGAAGAGATAGATGGCGCCGGTGACGGCGAGGATCACTAGAATGGGGGCGCAGAACAGCCCGGCATAGAAATGCCAGCGCCACACGGCGCGATAATGGGCGCTGGCGGACCAGACGGCATCCGGCATGGCTTCATCTCCAGCCGACCCGTCCCGGCCAGGGCTGGCGCGGGACAGGCGGGCTTTTCAACCGATCTCCGATCGAGCGCGGCAACCGATGGGCCCGCGCTCCAACGCATCGACAGGCGACGGGTGTGCTGTCCAAGATGAATCGCGGGCGCGAGACAGCATGGGCAGTTCGGGCTTCAGAACTTCACGGAATACGACAGCTCGACGCTGCGCGGCGCGCCGAGATAGACCTGGGTCGGGCTGTAGCCGGACCAGTTGGCATAGAATTCGTTGGTCAGGTTGCGGCCGCGCAGGCGCAGCGTGCCCTTGCCGATCTCATAGTCGATCCAGGCATCGAGGATGGTCCGCCCCGCCACCTCGATGGTGTTGGCCGTGTCGGTGTAGAACGCGCCCACATGCTGGACCTGGGCGCTGACGGTCAGCGGGATCTTGTCGAAACGGTAGCTGGTGAGCAGCAGCCAGGTCAGCTCCGGCACGTTGGGCGGCCGGTTGCCGGCGAGGCTCCTGCCCGCGCTCCAGAGCTCCATGAACTCGGCGTTGATGTAGGACACGTAGCCCGAGAGCTTCCACTGGTCGGTGAGCGCCACCGCCAGCTCCAGTTCGGCGCCGCGCGAGCGCTGCGAGCCGCCCTGAATGGTCTGGGAGGGGTTCGCCGGATCGACCGTCAGGATGTTGTACTGCTCGATCTGGTAGACCGAGGCCGTTCCCACCACGCGGTTGTCCCACAAGGCGGTCTTGATTCCGGCTTCAACGGAATTGCCGGTGGAAAGCTCGAACTGGGAATCGGCCAGGTTGCTCAGCAGCAGCGAGGCGACCGGCACGGTCGCCTGATTGTATTGCGCGAACAGCGCGGTGCCGGGCGCGATGTTGTAGACCGTGCCGATACGCCAGGAGACGCTGTTGAAGGTGTTGTCGAAGGTATCCGTGCCGGGCGTGTTGAGGTTGATGACCTTGCGGTCGAGCTGGATGTTCTCGTAGCGCAGGCCGCCCACCACCAGCCACTTGTCGGTGAGGTTCACCGCGTCCTCGGCGAAGCCGGCGAAGGTGCCGATCTTGCTGTCGTAGTCCACGCGGGTGGGGAAGTTCGCCGCAGTGTCGGCCGGGAAGACGCCGCGCTGGGGGAAATAGGGGCTCACCGAGGTGGTCTCGCCGAAGCGCCGCTGGGAGTAGAGTGTGGTGTCGATATATTCGAGCCCTGCCGCGAAGCGGTGCCGCATTCCGCCGACCATCCCGTCATAGAGCGCGGTGGCGCGCTCCGACCACACCTGCTGGTCGTGGGAGATGAAGGTGGTCGAGCGGTCGAGCAGGCCGGTGGCGGTGTTGTAGGTGAAGTCTTCGGAATTCGCCCAGAGGCGGTTGGACGTATAATAATTGAAGTCGCTGCGCAGCGTCCAGTTGTCGGTGAGGGCGTATTCCGTGCGGTTCCGGGCCCACCACGACGTGGAATTCATCTCGCCATTGTAGACGTTGTAGTTCTTGTCGCGCAAAGCCTCGTCGATCACCATGCCGCCCGGGGCGGAAACGATGCCCGACGGCTTGATGGCCGCCGCATAGGGGATGAGTGGCGCGCCCTGGTAGGGGGTCTCGTAATCGTCGTGGAAATAGTCGAGCGCGGTGGTGGTGGTCAGGCGCTCGGACAGCTTCGCCGTCGCCGCCAGCGTGAACGCGCCGTTCTGGGAATCGGTGTCGTCCACGTAACCCCCGGACTGGGAATAGACGCCGCTTGCCCGCAGCGCCACATTCTCGCCGATCGCGTAATTGTAGTCGGCGCCTGCGCGATAGCTCTGGAAGCTGCCGATGCTGGCGAGCGCCTGGCCGAAATTCTGGTTCAGCACCGGCTGCTTGGTCACGAGGTTGATGGTGCCGGCAAGCGCCCCGTTGCCGTAGATCACCGAGGCCGGCCCCTTGAGCACCTCCACCCGCTCGAAGCTGAAGCTGTCATAGTTGCGGGAGATCAGGAGCGGGTCCGGCACCTGCATCCCGTCCACCGAATAGCCCACCGCGTCGCGCGAAAAGCCGCGGATCGAGGTGACACCCGGCTCGCCCGGCAGGTTGCCCGCGGTGACGCCGGGCACGATGTTATAGACGTCGGTGAGGGTCGTGAGCCCGCGCTCCTGCATCTCCTGCTGGGTGACGATGGAGATCGCCGCCGGGGTCTCGAAGGGCGTGAGGCCCACGAGGCTGCCGGTCTCGTTCTGGGTCGCAAGCTTGTCGAGCTCGGGCTGGACCAGGGCCGCGGCGGCGGTCTGGGGGGTGTCGCCCTGAACCGTCAGCTCGGGGAGCTCCTGGGGGGCCTGTTGGGCAAAGGCCGGCAAAGCCGACGTGGAGGCGAGCAGAACGGCAAGGCTCAGCTGTCCGCCGGCGCGGCGCGCAATCGCATGGGGCATGGCGTGGTGTCCGATGATGAGGGGCAGGCGCGGAAGGCTCCGCGGCGGCTGCACGCCATCCGGCGTCCGGCACCGCTTGCGGCGGGCGCCGGCGCTCCTCGACCTGCATCCGCGCGGACGTCTAGCCGGCGCGCGGCGGCCCTCGGGCGGACTGCGGGTCTTCCCGCCGTGCCGGTTCCAGCCCTTCGGCGGCGGGGGGAGGGGCCTTGCGAGCGGCGATGAATTGCGGCGCGGGAACGCTTGCCTGGCCGGGCGCCGGGATCCAAAGCGCGCCGGCCATGGGACAGCCGCTGACGCAGCAGTCCACATGGCTCGCGGGCGGGCTGTCGCCGCCGCCGGAATCGGAGGATCCGGACGCGGCGCACAGGATGCCTGTGGCCTGTCCGCGCGCCTGCCCCGCCTGGGCTCCGAGCGCGAATCCGGCCAGGACCATCTGCATGACGAGCAGATAGGCAACGGCCCACGCGACAGGGAGCTTCCAGGGCGACGACGTGCTCATGGGTGGGGCCGCGGTATCCTCATGTCCACTCTGTAGGGCAGCGAAAGAGCGGTTGCCGCGAGGCAATCCAAGGTGCGGCAACTGGCTCTGGATTAGCACCTGTCGCCGCGCGAGACAGCCCCCTTTGCGCCCCGGGGGGCCAGATCTTTTCGCACGGGGGCGTCCGTTCCCGCCGGCCGCGGGCCCGCCGACGCCGTCCTGTCGCCGGCGGCGGCGCTCGCGGCGCGCCCGACCGTCCGCGCCGCCCGGACCGGGCCGACGCGTGACCGCTCCATTGGGCCGATGGCGGCCGCCGGCTTTTCCTGGCGGACGACCCTGGCTGGCTCTCAGCCGGTCACTTCACCCCCACATAGCGGAAATTCCGCACGAAGGCGGGCATCTCGATGCCGCCGCGCAGCTTCGGGTCCGGCACGGGATCCAGCTGCACCATCTTCAGCGCCACCGATCCTGCCCAGCGGTCGCTTTGGTAGTCCTCCTCGTCCTCGCTTGGCAGGCCATCGGCGACCTTGGCCGAGACTTCGTCCAGCCGCATGCGGATCACCTTCGTGGCTTTCCACTCCTGCTCGGCGGGCAGGCGGGCATAGTCCCACAGGCCGGGCGCCAGGCGGTCGGTGAAGGTGGCGAGCGCGCGACGCTTGACCTCCTCCGCGCACAGTTCGGCCTCGCCGAACGCCATGACCGACCGATACTGGATGTTGTGGTTGAAGGCGGCACGCGAGAATACGATGCCGTCGAGATGGGTGACGGTGAAGCAGACCGGAATGCCCTTCTGCTGTGCCTTCAGCATGCGGCTGGCCGAAGAGCCGTGCCAATAGACGAAGTCATCAATACGCCAATGATTTGTCGGTGTGACATACGGCATGCCGTCGATGACGTAGCCGACCTGACAGACGATGCCGGCATCGATGATGGCATTGATCGTGTCACGATCATATTTCGCGAGCCAATTATAACGGCGAAGCCGCGTTTTTTCGCTCGGCGCTCCGGCAATTTCTGTCGGATCGACGGTATCGTTCATGATCTCCTCATCCTTTGGTTCACGAAAATGCCTGACGCGCGCGCCGCCCTGCAGCACCGGACGATCTGCGAACGGTCCGTCACCGCGCGGGGACGTTGTGGCGGCGCTTTGCACGAAAAACTTAGACGGTGAGGCGCAGGCAAAACATGCCAGGAGGCGGTGGTCTCATCGATTTTTTTGAAATTGGATCCATGGGCGCCCTTGTCGGTGCATCAAATCGACCGCAGGATCAAGCCTACACAAGCTCTAAATCGCGCTCATGCCATGGTGAACGAATGACTGCCGATAAATCAGCTATCGAAGGCGTCTCGCTTTTTTCGATAACCCCGGTCGGCGACGATGGATCCATCGATTTCAACCAATGGGCGCGACATATTGATTTCGCCATTGGGGCCGGAATCCACACGATAACGCTCTTCGGCAGCACCGGCGCGAACGGATACTTTACCGAGGGCGAGAAGCAGGAGGCCCTCACCAAGGTGGCGGCGCACGTGGCGGGCCGCGTGCCCGTGATGTTCGGCATCGGCGCGATGACCACCGCCGAGAGCGTGCGGCTTGCCGCGTTCGCGTCCGCCAACGGCGCCGATGCGGTGCTGGTCGTTCCGCTGAATTATTGGAAGCCCACCGAGGAAGAGCTGCTCGACCATTATGCGGCCGTGGGCGAGGCGAGCCAAATACCGGTCTGGGTCTACAACAATCCCGGCCTTGCCGGCATCGATCTCAAGCCCGACTTCATGGCCAAGGTCTCCGCGCGCGTCCCCAACATTGTCGGCATGAAGGACAGTTCCGGCGACCTCACCCGCGTGTGGACCGTTCCGCGGATGAGCGAAGGGCGGGTGAAGGTCGGGCTCGGCCAGGACACCCTCGCGCTGGAGCCGGTCATGGGGCCCGCGCCGGCCTGGTTTACGGGCCTTGCGAACTTCTGTCCGGCGGAATGCGTCGCGTTCTGGAACGCCGCGAAGGGCGGCGACGCCGCCGCCGCGTTCGCGCTGAGCCAGCGGCTCTTCGAGGTCAGCGAGATCGGCGGGCGCTACGGGATCATCCGGGTTGCCCATACGGGCCTCGAGCTCATCGGGCGCGATCTCGGCGGACCGCGGCGCCCGCTGGCGAAACTGACCGGCGCCGCGAAAGCGGAGCTTGCCGCCGCGATCGCGCGCGCCGGCATTGCCTGACGTCTTACCTCTTCTCGCAAAGGGAACCAGGATATGAGCTCGATCAAGCGCACGGCGCGCGCTCTGACCAAAACGGCCGTCGCCGCCCTGGCCTTCGGCCTCGTGTCCGGCCTGGCCCAGGCGGAACCCATCAACTGGCGCCTCACGACCTTCTCGCCGGAGGGCAACGCGGACTTTCGCGAATGCGTCGCGCCCTTCATCCGCAATGTCGAGAAGCTGACCAGCGGCCAGATCAAGATCCAGGCGTTCGGCGCCGGCATTCTCGCCCCCGCATTCGAAACCGCCAAGGCGGTCCAGAACGGCATCGCCGATGCCGGGATCTACTTTCCCGCCTTCATGGTCAATGAGGACCCCGCCAACGCCTTCCTCGCGGGGCTTCCCGGCGGGATGCCGGCCGACGCGACCATGGCCTGGATCTTCTATGGCGGCGGTCGGCAGCTGTGGGAGAATTTCCGCCGCGAGAAGATGGGCCTTCACCCGGTGGTCGCCTGCATCGGGCCGACCGAGGTCTTCGCCCATGCGCACAAGCCGCTGACCAAGGCGGAGGACTTCAAGGGCCTGAAGATCCGAACCACCGGCGCCTGGGCCGCCATCCTGAAAGACTATTTCGGCGCCTCCCCGGTGACGCTGCCGGGCGGAGAGATCTTCACCGCGCTCGACCGCAAGGTGATCGACGCGACGGAGTACGTCACCCCCAGCATCAATTATGCGACGGGGCTGCAGAACATCGCGAAGTACGTGATGGTTCCAGGCATCCACCAGCCCACCTATGTCTATGAGTTCATGGTCAAGACCGAGACCTGGGACAAGCTGCCGGCCGATCTCAAGGAGAAGCTGGTGCTGGCCGGGCAGCTGACGATGATCGAAGGGCTCATGAAGCTGTCGGTCGACGACATCGACACCATCGCCAAGATGAAGGCGGAGGGCAAGAACGTGTTCCTTTCGCCCGAGCCGAGCCTGGTCGAAGCGGTGAAGAAATACGGCCGCGAGTGGGCCATGAAGACCGCGAAGAAGCAGGCCGACAGCGGCAATACCTGGATGGAGAAGTTCGCGAACTCCTATTACCCCTTCCAGGACAAATGGGTGGCGGCCGCCGACATCCGCGTCGTGAACCAGTAGGCCGGCCGAGCGGGGCACCGGGGAGCGCGGTCATGAAGCAGATCGTCGACGTGATCGATTGGACATCGGCCGCCCTCGCCCGGATCGTCATGGCGGTGGTCGTCGTCCTGGTCGCGGTGATGATCTTCGAGGTGATCATGCGCCGCTTCCTGAATGCCCCGACCGTGTGGGCCTTCGATCTTTCGTACATGCTCAACGGATGCATCTTCATCGGCGCATCCAGCTACGCGCTCATGAAGAACGAGCATGTGCGCGTCACGTTCCTGTCCCAGAACATTCCGGCGCGCGCGCGCCATCTCATCGACGCCGCCTTCTACATTCTCCTCCTCCTGCCCGCGCTCGGCTTCCTGGCCCATGCGTCGGTCGGGCAGGCCGTGGACGCCTATGTGGAGGGGACGGTGGAGCGCGTCAGCGTCTGGGCCCCGCCGCTCTGGCCCTTCTACGCCGGCATCGCGGTCGGCGTGTGCAGTCTCTGGCTTCAGGTTCTCGCCGAAACCCTGAAAGCACTCGCGGCGGTCTGGAGCGAACCGTCAGCGGCCGGCGCGCTCACGCCATCCTCCAACCCCAGAGGCTGAGACATGCAGGGCTTGTTGCCTGTGTTGATGTTCCCTGCCTTGTTTGGCCTGATCTTTCTTGGTCTTCCGGTCGCGTTCTGCCTTCTGACGATGGGCATGCTGTTCGGGTACGCCGTATTCGGAAACAATATCGGGCTTCAGGTGCATGGAAGTCTGACAAACCTCGCGTCGAACTTCGTGCTCGTCGCCATTCCGCTGTTCATCTTCATGGGCGCCCTGCTGGAGCGCTCGCAGATCGCGGAAAATCTCTTAAAGGCGCTTCGGCTGCTGCTCGGGCGCTTCCCCGGCGGCCTGTCGGTGTCGACCATCCTGATCTGCGCCCTCTTCGCCGCCAGCTCGGGCGTGGTCGGCGCGGTCGAGATCCTCGTGGGCCTCATGGCGGTCCCTGCGATGGTCGCCGCCGGCTATAAGAAGGACCTGATCGCCGGATCGATCTGCGGCGGCGGGTCCCTGGGAACCATCATTCCGCCCTCGGTCATCGTCGTGATCTATGCCTCCATCGCCGACCTCTCCATCGGCGACCTGTTCGCGGGCATCCTCGTTCCCGGCCTGGTGATGACGGTTGGCTTCCTGGCCTACGTCGTCGTCCGATGCGTGGCGCACCCGCAGGACGGGCCGGCGATTTCCGAGGACGAACTGGACGACGTCAGCTTCCGGGACAAGATCTGGCTTCTGTTCACGGCGCTGCTGCCCTGCTTCGGGCTCATCCTGGCGGTGATCGGCAGCATCTTCGCCGGGGTCGCCTCGCCCTCGGAGGCGGCCGCGATCGGATCGGCCGGCGCCCTGGCCCTGACGCTCTGGTACGGGCAGTTCTCGAGGCGGTTGCTGTCCGAGGCGCTCGAGCGGACCGTGGCCATCACGGCGATGACGCTGATGATCATGCTCGGCGGCTCGCTGTTCACCAATGCCTTCATGGTCAACGGCGGCGGCGGGCTGGTGCGCGGCCTCCTGGCCAGCCTCGAGTTCGGCCCCGACGGAACGCTGTTCCTGTTCCTCGGTGTGATCTTCGTGCTCGGCTTCGTGCTCGATTGGGCATCGATCCTGCTGATCACCGTCCCGATCTTCAATCCGGTGGTGCTGTCGCTGGGCATCGACCCGGTGTGGTTCGCGGTCCTGGTGTGCGTCGTGCTGCAGACGTCGTACCTGACGCCGCCCATGGCGCCCTCCATCTTCTATCTGCAATCCATCGCCTCGCGCCTGATCTCCCTCGTGGAAATGTACCGCGGCGTCGTTCCCTTCATCCTGGTCCAGATGCTGACGCTCTTCCTGGTCTACCTGTTCCCCAGCCTCGCCACTTACATGCCGAAGGTTCTGTTCCGGCTGTGAGGAACCGGCGGGGTGCGGTTGGCGCGGAAATTGCTTCGGACAGGGCATGACCGGCAATGGCATGATTCCCCTCCGTCTGGAGCGCGCGAGCGAGATCTCCCTCCAGGAGCAGATCTACCGCGAAGTGCGCGGCGCGATCCTCGCCGGCACGCTCCGCGCCGGTGCCGGGTTGCCCTCGTCGCGCGATCTCGCCCAGTTCCTGGGCGTCTCGCGCAACACGGCGGTCCTGGCCTACAACCGGCTCGAGGAGGAGGGGTACATCTTCAAGCGGCAGGGCGCGGGGACCTTCGTCTCCGAGGCGGTTCCGGAAGCCAGTGCCAGCGCGCCCGCCCCGCAGGACCGGGTTGCCGTCGCCGAGGCGAGCGGCGGCGACCGCGAGCCGAGGGAGCGGCGGGTCCGGCATCCTTCGGTCCTGCTGCGCCCCGGCAGGCTGCGCATGGCGCAGTCGGGGCCCAGCACCCTGCAGGTCGACTTCTGGTATGGGGGCACGAACTGGCGGCACTTCCCGCTGCGCGAGTGGCGTCAGATCCTGACCGAGAACCTCTCCCGCACCAGCGCCAATGTTTCGCACTATGGTCCGCCCGAGGGCATTCTGGAGCTCCGCGAGGCGATCGCTGCCCATATCTCTGTCACCCGGGCGGCGTCGGTCAGCGCCGATCAGGTCATCGTCACCGCCGGCGCGCAGGAGGGTCTGAACCTGATCAGCCGCCTGTTCGTCCAGCCTTCGATCCGCATCGCCGTGGAGGACCCCTGCTATCTCGGCGCGGCGCTCGTGTTCCGCAGTTATGGCGCTTCGCTCTTCGCCATTCCGGTGGACCAGCATGGCATGCAAACAGCCCTGCTGCAGGGCTCGGGCGCGACGCTGATCTACGTCACGCCTTCGCACCAGTTTCCCACCGGCGTCACCATGACCCGCGCCCGCCGCACGGAGCTCCTGGACTGGGCGGAGCAGAACGGCGCCTACATCATCGAGGACGACTACGACAGCGACTTTCGCTACGACGGCCCGCCTCTGCCCTCTTTGGCGGGCCTGAGAAACAACACTTCGGTCATCTATCTCGGCACCTTCTCGAAATCGATCGGCTCGGGGCTGCGGACCGGCTACCTGATCGTTCCGAAGCATCTGGTCGATGCCGCCCGCCGCGCCAAGGGTCTGGCCAATTATGGGCATCCCTGGGTGGAGCAGATCTTCCTTTCCGAATTCCTGCGCGGCGGCGGATTTGCGCGGCATGTGCGGCGCAATCGGCAGCAATACGCGCAATCGCGGGCGGCGCTTCTGGAGGCCCTCGCCGAGCGGTTCGGCGACGTGCAGATTTCCGGCGCCGAGGCGGGCATGCACATCATGTGGCAGATGCCGGAGCATTTTCCTCTGGCGGAGGATGTCTGCCGCATCGCCGCCGGCGAAGGCGTCGGGGTCTATACGCTGTCGGCCGCGGGCGCCTACGAGACGCTGTGCGCGCACCCGCGCAGCCTCATCCTCGGCTACGCGACGCTGACGCCCGAGGGGGTCCGAAGCGGCATCGCCAAGCTGAAGTCCGCCCTCGTCCACGAGATTCCCGGCATCGACGGCCGGCGTCCCACGCAGCGGATTTCCAGGCCGAGCGACGCCAGCCTCTGAAGGCTGGTCCACCGCAGCGGCGTCGCGATCCGGACCATCAGGGCTTGTTGTGGAAGCCGAAGCGCCCCACCACCGTCTGGCGCACGAGGCCGCTCAGCGATCCCTCCATCAGAAGCGCGATGCCGAGCCGCGCGCCGAGCGCCATGCCGGCAACGGCGAGCGGCCACGACAGCGCGAACAGGGAGCCGGCCGTGAGGCCTTGGCCGATGGTGCATCCGCCGCACAGGATGCCGCCGGAGCCCATGAGCACGGCCCCGAGCAGGTGGCGCTTCATCTCGCGCGGGTCGTCGAATGCCTCCCAGCGCAGCTCGTCGGCGAGGCGCGCGGCAAGGAAGGCGCCCAGCGCCACGCCGACCACGCTGCCGGCGCCGAACTCGGCGAGGCTCGACTGCTCGAACAGGACGCCGAATAGGGTCCGCGCCACCGGCGACACGAAGGTGAGGCTCTGAGGTGTGCCGGAATGGGCGAACTCGTCCACCAGCAGGGTCGTGGCGAGCCATCCGCCGACCACGCCGAGGCCGAGCAGCACGCCCGCCGTCATCAGCCGGCCCGCGCGGCGCAGCCGGCGATCGGCCAGGGCGGGAACCACCAGCCCCACGCCGAGGCAGGCGGTAAGAATCGCCCTGAGGTCATGGCCCGTGAGCCACCCCAGCAGCGAGGGCAGATCCGACCTCGTGCCGGCCGGCAGCGCCACGGCGATCCGTTCCAGGCCATCGACGCGGATGGTGGCGAAGATTCCCCTTAGCGTGGCGTAGGCGACGGCGCCGAAGACGAGCAGGACGACGAGGCTGCGCAGGTCGCCCGAGCCGAGACGCACGAGGGAGCCGAAAGCGCAAGTTCCCACCAGCGCCATGCCGAGGCCGAACAGGATGCCGCCCGCCAGGATGCCCAGCCAGGGCAAGGCCGTGGTCACGTAATTGGTCCGCTCGGGGTCGAAGATGCCGGCGAGGGCGAGGATCTGCGTTCCGATCAGGGCAATGCCCAGGGCGAGGGCGAAAACCTTCATCCGACGCCAGTCGCTCCCGACCATGGCGTCCTCCATGGCGCCGAAGGTGCATAGGCGCGCGCGGAACACGGCAAAGCCGGCCGGCCCGCCGACCGCCAGGCCCGCGAGCGCGGTCCACCAGGGGCTCGAAATGTCCACGCGCGCCTCCTCCCTGAGACGGCCAGAGCGGAACTTTTGGTGTCCCGTCGCCAGCCCGGCGCCTGTCGCTGAAGTCACTCTCGTCCTGAACGCTCGGCTCCGCAATACATGTCATAGATCACCGAGATCACCCGGCGGACGTCCTCGTTGGCGAGGCTGTAATAGATCGTCTTGCCGTCGCGCCGCGTGGCGACCAGGTCGTCGAGCCGCAGGCGCGCCAGTTGCTGGGAGACCGTGGGCTGGCGCAGGGACAGAATGTTCTCGAGCTCGGTGACCGAGCGCTCGCCCTCCGCCAGCAGGCACAAAAGCAGCAGCCGGTTCTCGTGGGAGAGGGCCTTGAGGAAGTCGCTCGCCTTGCGGGCGTTGCGCATCAGGCGGTCGAGCTCGGGCGAGATTTCTGGCCCCTCCCGGAGCTCGTCTTCAAGTCGCTTGGAAACGATCGCCATGAGTGAACCTTCTCCTCCCGCAGCGCCGCCTCACGGCTGAGCACTCGCCATCCCGTTCGTGATCGCGCCCAGCAATCCCCAGAACGCCTCGTCGGAAGCATAGCCTGTAATGCGCCCGACTTCGCGATCGTGATCCACGAGCACGAAGGTGGGCGAGAAGCGCACGGGAGACGCCAACGCCACGCCGGCGGGCAACCCCAGCCCGAGGTCGACGCGCCGCAGCGGCGCGCGGCGGCCTTCGTCGGTCTTCTCATAGATCGGCGCCACCTCATGGTCGAACTTCAGGCAGTAGACGCAGCCCTTGCGTTCGAACATCAGCAGTTCGCCGGCCAAAGCGGGGCGCGGCGCGAGGACGGCGGGGGACAAGAAGACCGCGGCCAGAATCAGTCCAGCGAAAGCCCGCATGAATTTAAAGTCCTGCCGTGGATTCGGGGAGACATATTATCGCATTCGCATATATCATGAAGAGGACCAATCCGCGCACCGGAATCGACGCGGAACACGATGATCGGGGAGGAGCATGTTCCTGGACGTCAGCCTCGCAGGGGCTTTCCTTGCCGGCCTCCTGTCGTTCGCCTCGCCGTGCGTGCTGCCGCTGGTGCCGGCCTATCTCGGTTTCCTCGCCGGCACGGCGGGGGACAGCGCCGAGGGATCCGCGGCGGCGCGGCGCCGGAGCGTCTTTCCGGCCGCGGTGCTGTTCGTGCTCGGCTTCGCCTCGGTCTTCGTGCTGCTCGGCGCCACCGCTTCCTCGCTCGGCAAGGAATTGTTGCAGCACATCGAGGTGCTGACGCTGATCTCGGGCGGGTTGCTGATCGTGTTCGGGCTGCATCTGGCCGGCCTGGTGCGCATTCCGCTGCTCTATCGCCAGGCGAAGCTCGAGCCGGGGAGGCGGCCGACAGGCCTGATCGGCCCCTATGTGGTCGGGCTCGCCTTCGGCTTTGGCTGGTCGCCCTGCGTCGGGCCCGTGCTGGCGGCCATCCTGCTCGTGGCCGGCGCCGAGGCGTCGGTGGGCCGGGGCATGGCGCTGCTGGCGGTCTACGCCGCGGGCATCGGCATCCCGTTCCTCATCGCGGCGGCGTTCACCGAGCGCTTCCTCGTCTGGGCGCAGGCGGCGCGCCGCCGGCTCGGCCTCGTCGAGAAGGTGGCGGGCGGGCTGCTCATTCTCACCGGCATCGCCTTCATCACCGGCTTCATGCCGCAAATCGCCCAATGGCTGCTCGACGCGGTCCCGAGCCTCGGCACCATCGGCTAGGATAGGGAGGACGTTCGTCCCATGGATGATACCTGCATGCAGAGCCGGAGAGGCTTTCTCCGCTCCGGCGCCGGTCTCGGCGCCGTCGCCCTTGTGCCGGGTCAGGCCGCCGCCAAGGCGCGCCTCGGCGATGACGGCCTCTATACCCAGGACTGGTATGTGGAGGGCTTCCTCGATCTGCCCGAGGACTTCGCCGCGGCCCGCGCCAAGGGGCGCACCTTCGCCCTCCAATGGAGCCAGCGCGGGTGCATCTACTGCAAGGAGCTGCACACCGCCTATTTCGCCGATCCGGCCATCGAGGCGCCGATCAAGGACGCGTTCGACATCGTCCATCTGGATCTGTTCGGGGCGCGGGAGGTGACGTTTCTCGACGGCGCGCGCCTGAGCGAGAAGGCGCTGGGCCAGCGCGAGAGGGTCCGCGCCACGCCGACCTTCCAGTTCTTCGCCGAGGTGAACGGGGCGCCCAAGGAGGTGGCGCGCATGCCGGGCCTGCTGCCGCGCAAGGAATTTTCCGCCCTGTTCCGCTACGTGGCGGAGGGCGCATACCGGGACGGGCCGTTCGACGCCTGGCTTGCCCGCCAAAGCGCCGGCAAGGGCTGAGGCACAGGGGGGCCGGAGCCCCCCTGCGCGTGGTTCCTACCTGGTTCCTGCGTGGTTCCTACTTGGCCGGCTTGTTCACCGGCGATTCGGGATCGAACAGATAGGCGACCACATCCTTGATCTGCTGCTCGCTCAGGACGCCGTTGTGACCGAAGCGCGGCATGGATGAACAGGCGAACGCGGCCTGAGGATTGAAGATCCTGGCATAGGCGGTCTTGGCATCCTCGGGCGAATACTTGCGGTCCGCGCCGTAATTGGTGAGCGAGGGACCGAGGGTGCCGTAGCTCACCTCCTTTGGATCCATCTGGTGGCAGGCATAGCAATTGCCGCCGCTCACCGTGCCGGGCGGGTCGGAGAACTGCCCGCCGCGTCCGTTCTGGGCCACCTTGGCGCCCGCCTTCCAATCGCCAAGCAGCTTGCCGTCCGCTGGGAACACCACGGTCTTGGTCTCGCGCGCAAGGATGGCGTCCGCCTGCGCGGCGGAAGGCTGGTTGCGGGTCTGCGAGCAGACCATCATGGTCTCGTCCTGGACCAGGCGCGCCGCCCAGCCTTCGGGCAGCTTGGTGAAGCTTTCCCTCACCACCTTGTCCACCATCGCCTGCGGCGCGGGCGGGATCTGCTGGGCGAGAGCGAGGGACGGGACGATCAGGGCCGCCGCGGCGGCCATCCGTATGATCTTCATTGGTTTCCTCCCCTCAGCGCTTGATCGAGGGCACGTTGAGTTCGGCCCCGTTGGCTTGTCTGTTCAGGAACAGCGAGAGGGCGGTGACCGCCTCGGACGCATAATCGGGCGCCGGCATGCGCATCTGCCGGTAGCAGTCCCACATGCGGTGCTGCATGGTGCGCAGCGCGCTCTGGGAGACCCGGTAGGTGGGCCAGGAACTCATGGTCGCCTTGGCGTCCTTGCCGGGCACGTCGAGCTGCGGCAGCCCCTGGAGGCGGATGCGCTTGCCGGGCTCGGCATGGCAGGTCTGGCACGAGAAGTCGTTGATGGACGAGCGGCGGAAGAACAGGGCCTCGCCGAGGGCGTAGGCCTCGCGTTCCTTGGGATCGTCCAGCGCCACGTCGATCTTCATGCCGTTCGACTTGTTGGCGATGAAGGCGACGAGGTCCTGCATGTCGGAGCCCCGTCCGGGGCCGGAGAAGGGCTTCGCCTTGAACGGCTTGGTGTCGAGACCCTGGATCTTCTCCATGCACCACAGCAGGCGCTGCTCCAGGTCCATCACCTGGTCAGCGTCCTTGAAGTAGCGCGGCAATCGCACGAAGGCGCCTTCGAGCTTGCCGGGGCCCACGCCCAGATCGCAGGTCTCCAGCGAGACGTTGTTGGCGCCCCGCTTCTCAGCCCACAACGCCTCGCCGCGATCGACGGCGAGGTAGCCGGGATTGGCCATGGGGTCGTTGATCATCGCGCGATAGCGCTCGATCTCCTTCTCGCTCGGATCCTCCTGGGCCCTGGCACCGACCAGGGGCACGAGCGCCAGCGCGAGAGCGCATAGGCAGGTGAATAATGTGGCCTTGGGTCGCATAGATCCTCCACGTGACGACGTTCCGCCGCTCCAAGGCTTTCTGCAGAAGCCCTTGGGAAGAGCGGTGGTGTGCCCCGACCGCGCCCGCCTGCGAGAGGCGGCGGCGATCACCTGACGGGAGACACTTTACATTCAAAAAATTCGATATCACAATATGTGAAATTGATCGGCGGCGTTTATCGCTCTCCCGCGCTCCCGCTGACCGAAAAAACGTCAAAGGCCCTTGCTCTCGACGGGGTCGCCCCAGGAGGAAACGTATGTCGCCATACCTCGACGCCACTCTTCTCGCCTCGCGGCGCCGCGCCCTCAAGATCGCCGGGCTCGCGGCGCTCACCGCCGCGCTCGCCCCGCGCATGCTGCTCGCCAGCGAGGCGCAGGTCGCGGACGAGCTGAAGAAGCTCTTCGGCGGCAAGGCGATGGGAGAGGGCAAAATCAAGCTCGATCTGCCGGAGATCGCCGAGAACGGTCTCGTCGTGCCCATCACCGTCGACGTGGAAAGCCCCATGACCGAGGCGGATTTCGTCAAGTCCGTCCATGTCTTTGCCGATGGCAATCCGCTGCCCCAGGTGGTCACCTACCGGTTCACGCCGGAGAGCGGGAAGGCGTCCGCCTCCACCCGCATGCGCCTCGCCCAGACCCAGAACGTGATCGCCGTGGCGGAGATGTCCAACGGCGCGCTTTACTCCGCCAAGGCGCAGGTGAAGGTCACCATCGGCGGCTGCGGCGGCTGACGGCCCCGCGACGTCTCAAAGCACAAGAACAGATTGGGAGGGCGCGTCTGGCGTCCCCGTTCGGAAACCGGAGGAAACGATGGCCATCAAGTCGCAGCCGCGCGTGCGCGTTCCCGCCCAAGCCAAGGTGGGCGAGATCATTGAGATCAAGACGCTGATTTCCCACGAGATGGAGAGCGGCCAGCGGAAGGACTCCGCGGGCAAGACCGTGCCGCGCGACATCATCAACACCTTCCAGGCCGCCTTCAACGGCAAGCCGTTCTTCACGGCGGAATGGTTCCCGTCGATCTCGGCGAACCCTTACCAGTCCCTGTTCTTCAGGGCCAAGGAGAGCGGCGAGTTCACCTTCAGCTGGAAGGACGACGCCGGGGCCGAGCAGAAGGCCACCGCCAAGCTCACCGTCGCTTGAGGGCAGGCCTGCAATACGTTTGTTCATGAGGCGCGGGGCGGATGTACTGCCGGATCGCACGGCGATCCGGCAAACGGCCGCGCCATGACTTGGGAAAGCACGGTCATCATGATCTCAAGGCGCGATTTTCTGTCCGCCGGAACGGCGCTCGCGGGGCTGCTCGCGGCGTCGGGAACGGGGCTGGCGCAGGCGGTGCGGGCGCAGGCGCTCACCCAGGCCGACCTGCTGAAGTTCGGCCGGCCGGGCACGGTGACGATTCTGCACCTCACCGACATCCACGCCCAGCTGGTTCCGCTCTATTTCCGCGAGCCGTCGATAAATCTCGGCGTCGGCGAGGCGCGGGGCGTGCCGCCGCACCTCACCGACATGGCGTTCCTCTCCTATTTCGGCCTGAAGCCGGGCACGTCCGACGCCTATGCGCTCACCGCGGAGGACTTCACCGCGCTGGCCCGCACCTACGGGCGGATGGGCGGGGCGGACCGCATCGCCACTTTGGTGAAGGCGATCCGCGCCGAGCGGGGGGCCGACAAGGTGCTTCTGCTCGACGGCGGCGACGGGCTGCAGGGCTCCTGGTCCTCGCTCAAGACCAAGGGCGAGGACATGGTGAAAGTGTTCTCCGCCCTCGGCCTAGAGGCCATGGTGGGACACTGGGAGTTCACCTACGGCGCCGACCGGGTGACGGAGATCAAAGAGAAGGCGCCATTCGCCTTCCTTGCCCAGAACGTGCGCTCGGCCGAATGGCAGGAGCCGGTCTTCGAGGCGGCGAAGACCTTCGAGAAGGGCGGCGCGAAGATCGCGGTCATCGGCCAGGCCTTTCCGCGCACCCCCATCTCAAACCCGCGCTGGATGATCCCGGACTGGGAGTTCGGCATCCGCGAAGAGGATATGCAAAAACAGGTGGACGCGGCCCGCGCCGGCGGCGCCGACGTGGTGGTGGTGCTCTCCCACAATGGCTTCGACGTGGACCGCAAGATGGCGTCCCGCGTCACCGGCATCGACGTGATCCTCACCGCCCATACCCATGACGCCATGCCGCGGGTGGTGGAGGTGGGCCGGACGGTGCTGGTGGCCACCGGCTCGCACGGCAAGTTCCTGTCCCGCCTCGACCTCGACGTGAAGGACAGGAAGGTTGCGGGCTACAGGTTCCAGCTGATCCCGGTGTTCTCCGACGCCGTCGCGCCCGATCCCGAGATGACAAAGCTCGTCGCCGACATCCGCGCGCCCTATGCCAAGGATCTCGCCCGCGAGGTCGGCCGGGCCGACAGCCTTCTCTATCGCCGCGGCAATTTCAACGGCACGTTCGATGACATGATCTGCGACGCGATCATGAAGGAGCGGGACGCCGAGATCGCCCTCTCGCCGGGCTTCCGCTGGGGCGGCACGCTGCTGCCGGGCGACCCCATCACCTTCGATGCCATCGCCAACGCCACCGCCATCACTTATCCCGCCTGCTACCGCACCACCATGACCGGCAAGCAGCTGAAGGACGTGCTGGAGGACGTGGCCGACAACATCTTCCATCCCGATCCCTATTTCCAGGGCGGCGGCGACATGGTGCGCGTCGGCGGGGTGGGCTACGCCATCGACGTGTCGAAGGGCACCGGCCAGCGCATCTCCGATCTCACCTTCCTGAAAACCGGCAAGCCGCTCGAGGCCGACAAGGCCTATGCGGTCGCCGGCTGGGCCTCCGTCGCCCAGAACGTGGAAGGGCCGCCGGTATGGGAACTGGTGGAGCGCTACGTGGCCGACGTGAAGACGGTGAAGATCGCCCCCAATGCCTCGGTGAAGGTGAGTGGGGCCTGAGACCGGTCTGGCGCACCAAGGCGTTGCCCTGTCTTGGTTTTCCGTATATATTCAAATCTGCGAATAAAAGAATATCAGGGAGGACGCCATGTCCGAATCACAGCTGCCCCGGACGGACCGCGCCACCGGCGCGGTGCCGCCCCTGTCCCGGCGGCGTTTCCTCAACTTGGCCGGCCTGGGTGCGGGGGCTGCCGCGGCGGGGGCCGGCTCGGCGTTCGCCGGTCCCGCGCCGGGCGCGCCGGACCCCAACATCGTGCCGGTCCCCGACTGGACCAAGTCCCTCGGCGCGCCGGTCAACGCCAACCCCTACGGCAAGCCCTCGGTATTTGAGAAGGACGTGGTGCGACGGGAGGTGACCTGGCTCACCGCGAGCTCCGAGAGCTCGGTGAGCTTCACCCCGCTCTATGCGCTCGACAGCGTCATCACGCCCAACGGCCTGTGCTTCGTGCGCCATCACGGGGGCGAGGCGGAAATCGACCCGGACAAATACCGGCTGATGATCCACGGCATGGTGGACAAGCCGCTCGTGTTCACGGCGGAGGACATCAAGCGTATGCCCGGACGGGTGAACCGGGCCTACTTCCTGGAATGCGCCGCCAATTCCGGCATGGAATGGCGCGGCGCCCAGCTCAACGGCTGCCAGTTCACCCATGGCATGATCCACAACGTCTTCTACACCGGCGTGCCGCTGAAGACGCTGCTGGACATGGCCGGCGTCAGCCCGAAGGGCAAGTGGGTGCTGGCGGAGGGCGCGGACGCGGCGGTGATGACGCGGTCCATCCCGCTCGAGAAGGCCATGAAGGACTGTCTCGTCGCCTTCGCCATGAACGGGGAGGCGCTGAGGCCCGAGCAGGGCTATCCGGTGCGGCTCGTGGTGCCGGGCTGGGAAGGCAACATGTGGGTCAAGTGGCTGCGCCGCCTCAAGGTGGGAGACCAGCCCTGGCAGCAGCGCGAGGAGACGTCGAAATACACGGATCTTCTCGCCGACGGGCGCTCGCGCCGCTTCACCTTCGTGATGGACGCAAAATCGGTGGTGACGAGCCCGAGCCCGCAGGCGCCGTTGAAGCACAAGGGGCCGAATGTTCTGTCCGGCATCGCCTGGTCGGGACGCGGCACCATCACGCGGGTGGATGTCTCCCTCGATGGCGGGCGCAACTGGACCACCGCCCGCATCGACGGGCCGGCGATGCCCATGTCCATGACACGCTTCTATCTCGACTTCGATTGGGGCGGACAGGAGCTGATGGTGCAGTCCCGCGCCATGGACGACACCGGCTACGTCCAGCCCACCAAACAGCAACTGCGCGCCGTCCGCGGCACCAATTCCATCTATCACAACAATGGCATCCAGACCTGGCTGGTGCGCTCTAACGGGGAGACGGAAAATGTGGAAGTCGGCTGAGATGGTGCTCGCCGCCGCCGCGTTCGCCGGGATCCTCGCCACCGGCCCGGCGCTGGCTGACCCGACGTTGAAATCGGGCAAGACCCAGAGTGCCGAGAGCGGGGCGGCCAACATCCCGGCGCCGGCCGCTTCCGCCCGCGCCATCGCGCTCGGCCGTCCGGCTCTGCCGGAGGAGATCGCGGCCTGGAACATCGACGTGCGCGCCGACGGCGAGGGCCTGCCCGAAGGCAAGGGCTCGGTAAAGGACGGCGAGGAACTGTTCCTGCAGAACTGCGCCACCTGCCATGGCGAGTTCGGCGAAGGCGCCGGCCGCTGGCCGGTTCTCGCCGGAGGACGGGGCTCGCTGAAGTCGGAGCGGCCGGAAAAGACCATCGGCTCGTTCTGGCCCTACGCGTCGACGGCGTTCGACTATGTGCACCGCGCCATGCCGTTCGGCAGCAACCTGACCCTGACGGCAGACCAGACTTATGCCATCGTCGCGTATCTGCTGAACCTCAACGACCTCGTCCCCGAGAACTACGTGCTCTCCAAGGAGAACTTTCCCAAGGTGGATCTGCCCAACGAGGCGAACTTCTTCGACGACGACCGCGAGACCGCCGAGAAGGCTTTCTGGAAGAAGAATCCCTGCATGAAGGATTGCAGCGGCGAGGTGCATGTGACCGCCCGAGCCCAGATCCTCAATGTGACGCCCGACGGCGACGCCCCCAAGGGCAGCCTGGAATGACGCAGCGCTTGCGGCGCGCCCGGCCGAGGATGGCAGGCAGACAGCCGGCAACGGAAAGGACAAGGATCGTGAGAAACACCCTCAGCATCGCCCTCCTGATCGTCGGCGCCGCGGTCGCTCCGGCGCGGGCCGACGGGGACGTGGCCAAAGGCGAGACGTCGTTCAAGAAGTGCATGGCCTGCCATGCCATCGGCCCCGACGCGAAGCCGAAGGTCGGCCCGCCGCTGAACGGCATCGTCGGCGCCAAGTGGGCGCATTTCGAGGGCTACAGCTATTCCGCCGACATCAAGGACGGCGCCGCCGCCGGCAAGGTGTGGGACGAGGCGACGCTCGATGCCTATCTCACCAACCCCAAGGCGGTCGCGCCCAAGGGCAAGATGGCCTTCGCCGGCATCAAGAACGAGGACGAGCGCAAGGACCTCATCGCCTTTCTCGCCCAGTTCAAGGCGGACGGCTCGAAAAAATAGACCACGCGCCGGCTCCGTGCGCGGAAGGATAAAATTGGCGCAGCGAGAAAAATGGTGCTGTCGAAACATGCGGATTTCCAGGATGGGATCAGGAGAAGCGAAAAACGTTCGATAATAACAATCCCTGCATGAACAACTGCAATGGGGAGGTGAAGGTGATCAGCCGCGCGCGCATTTTCGACGCCACGACGGACGGCGAGCAGAAGGGCAATCTGGAGTGACCGCCCGACCCGCGCGGGCGCTCCTCGCCAGGGCGGTGCGTTCGCGCGCCGCCCTCTCGGCGTTTCTGGCGCCCTTTTTCATCGGTCCCGCCGACGCGAGCGCCTCGGGCGATCGCGAGTACGGCGCCTATCTCGCCTCGCAGTGCGTGACCTGCCACCAGGCGTCCGGCGCGACCGTGGGCGGCGTCCCGGCCATCGTCGCCTGGCCGGAGGACCAGTTCGTCGCGGTGCTCAACTCCTACCGCAAGAAAGAGCGGGACAACGAGGTGATGCGCACCATCGCCGCCACCTTGACCGAGGAAGAGATGGCCGCGCTCGCGGCCTATTTCGGCAGCCTGAAGCCCGCGGGCGGGCACTGAACGACCCCGCCCGCCGCCTTGCGCGGCCGCGGGCGGGCCCAAGCCGGCCGGGGGGCATTCCCGGCGCGCAGCAATGGAGCGCCGCAAAGGCGCCCGTACGGGAGGAGGAGTCCATGTTCAATTTCGGCCGCCGAGCCTTTCTCGGCACCTTGGCGCTCGCCGGCGCGGCGCCCGTCGCCGCCTCCGCGGCACAAAGCCTCAAGCTCGCCGACATCAAGAAGGAGGCGGACAATGCCTGCCTCTATCACTGCGACTTCGGCGATCCGCCACGCTTCGTGCAGATGCTCACCAATATCTCCAACCACTATTCGGCCTATGGCGCGGACCCGTTCGCGCTGCAACTCGCCGTGGTGGCGCACGGGCAGGGGGTGAAGTTCTTCCTGGAAAATCTCGACGGCACCACCTGGAAGGAAGAGGTGATGGTTCCGTCCATCTTCGAGAAGGTGGACGGCGTCGCCAAGAACGGGCTCAAGATCTACCTCTGCTCCATCACTTTCGAGCGCCTCAAGCTCGACAAGGAGAAGGTGCGCAAGGCGCCGTACATCGCCTTCGTGCCCTCGGGCGTCGCCACCGTCGGCGCGCTTCAGAACAAGGGCTTCGCCTACATCAAGATCGGCTGACAGGCCGGCACTGGGAGGAAACGACAATGACAAATCTGTCTCGTAGGCATTTCGTCGCCGGCGCGGGCACGCTCGCTTTCGCATCGACGCTCGGGGCTCCGGCGGTGCTCGGCCAGGCCAAGCCTCGGCTCGTGGTGGTGGGCGGCGGCCCGGGCGGCGCCACGGTGGCGCGCTACGTCGCCAAGGATTCCGGCGGCGCCGTGGACGTCACGCTGGTGGAGCCGGCGCCGAAGTTCGTCACCTGCTTCCACTCGAACCTCTATCTCGGCGGCTTCCGCTCCTTCGACAGCCTGGAGCACGGCTACGACAAGCTCGCCGCCCAGGGCGTGAAGATGGTGCGCCAGGCCGCCAAATCCATCGACCGGGACAAGAAGGAGGTGGTTCTGGCGGACGGCGCGCGCCTGCCGTACGACCGCCTCGTGCTCGCGCCGGGCATCGACCTCAAATACGATTCCGTGCCCGGCTGGTCGAAGGCGGCGGAGGAGGTCATGCCCCACGCCTGGAAGGCGGGGCCCCAGACCAAGCTGCTGAAAGCCAAGCTCGACGCGGTCCCGGATGGCGGCCTGATCGTCATGATCGCCCCGCCCAATCCCTATCGCTGCCCGCCCGGGCCCTATGAGCGGGTCTCCATGATGGCGCATGCGCTCAAGGCCTCGGGCCGCGGCAAGGCCAAGATCATCATCGTCGATCCCAAGGAGAAGTTCTCCAAGATGGGCCTGTTCCAGCAGGGCTGGGAGAGCCATTATCCCGGCATGGTCGAGTGGCTCGCGCCCACCATCAATGACGGCGTGAAGTCGGTGGACCCGAAGACCGGTACCGTCGTCACCGGCTTCGAGACCTACAAGAACGCCGCCCTGGTCAACGTCATCCCGGCGCAGATGGCCGGCGCCATCGCCCGCGACGCGGGGCTCGCCAACGCCTCCGGATTCTGCCCCATCGATCCGGAGAGCATGGCCTCGCAGATGGACCCCAACATCTTCGTGGTCGGCGATGCCGCCATCCCCGGCGACATGCCGAAGTCCGCATTCGCCGCCAACAGCCAGGCCAAGGTGGCGGCGATGGCGGCGCGCGCCGCGCTCACCGGCTCGAAGGCGTTCCCCGCGCGCTACGCCAACACCTGCTGGAGCCTCATCGACACCGACGACGCGGTGAAGGTGGGCGGGCGCTACGCCCCCGGCGAGGGCAAGATCAAGGAGGTGGAGGGCTTCATCTCCAAGACCGGCGAGAGCGCCGAGCTGCGCAAGCAGACCGAGCAGGAGAACATGGGCTGGTATGCGGGCATCACCGCCGACATCTGGGGCTGAGGATGCGGGGCGAAGGCGATGGGCATGCCGATCGCCTTCGCCCCGAGCAGCGAGCCGAGGAAGACGAGGACGGTCATCTCAGTCCGCCCCGGCCGGTTCGGCGCGCGGACGCCTCAGCCGAACCGGCCGGTGACGTAGGCGCGCGTGCGCTCCTCGGCCGGGTTGGTGAAGATGCGGTCGGTGACGTCGTATTCCACCATTTGCCCGAGATGCATGAAGGCGGTGAAATCGGAGATGCGCGCCGCCTGCTGCATGTTGTGGGTGACGATCATGATGGTGTAGGCGCCGCGCAACTCGTCCATCAACTCCTCGATCTTCGCGGTGGCGATGGGGTCGAGGGCCGAGGTCGGCTCGTCGAGCAGGATCAGCTCCGGCTCGGGGGCGAGCGTGCGGGCGATGCACAGGCGCTGCTGCTGGCCGCCGGACAGGCCGTAGGCGGATTCCTGCAGGCGGTCCTTCACCTCGTCCCACAGCGCCGCCTGACGCAGGGCGGCTTCCACCCGATGCCCGATCTCCGTCCGGTTGCGCAGGCCGCGCACATGAAGCCCCGCGGCGACGTTCTCATAGACCGATTTCGGGAACGGATTGGGCTTCTGGAACACCATGCCGATGCGCAGGCGCGCGAGCAGGGGGTCCACATCGGGCGCCACGATGTTGATCCCTTCCGGGTAGAGGATGATCTCGCCCTCGTAGCGGTTGCCCGGATAAAGATCGTGCATGCGGTTGAAGCAGCGCAGGAGCGTGGACTTGCCGCAGCCAGAGGGGCCGATGAGGGCGGTGACCTTGCCCTCGACGATGGGCAGCTCCACCGCCTTGAGCGCCTGGGTGTCGCCGTAGAAGAAATCAAGCTGGCGAACGGCCGCGCGCAGGGGGGCGGGCGCTTGGCCGGCCACGGCGTCCGACGCGGGGGGCACGGCGGTCATCGCGTTCTCCGAAAGGCCGGGCTGCCGCATCACCGCATGCCTCGGCGGATCTTGTAGCGCAGCCAGATGGCGACGGCGTTCATCATGAGCGTCATGGCGAGCAGGATGAGGCCGGTGGCGGCCGCGTTCACGTGGAACGCCGCCTGCGGGCGCGACACCCAGTTGAACATCTGGATCGGCATCACCGTGAAGGGCGAGCTGAGCCAGTGGAAATTGAGGAACGGAAAAGTGTCTTGCACCGGCGGCGGCGGCAGGAAGGCGATGAAGGTGAGGGCGCCGATGGTGATGATGGGCGCGGTCTCGCCGATCGCCCGGGACATGCCGACGATGGCGCCCGTGAGGATGCCGGGACGCGCCGCGGGCAGGATGTAGCCGCTCACGGTCTGCCACTGGTCGGCGCCGAGCGCATAGGCGCCCTCGCGGATCTCGAGCGGGATCGAGCGCACCGCCTCGCGGGTGGCGACGATGATGATGGGCAGGATGAGCAGCCCGAGCGTCATGCCGGCCACCAGGATGGTCTGGCCCATGGCGAAGGTCTGGACGAACAGGCCCAGGGCGAGGAGGCCGTAGATGATGGACGGCACGCCCGCGAGATTGGTGACGTTGATCTCGATGAGATGGGTGATCCAGTTGCGCGGCGCGTATTCCTCGAGATAGAGGCCCGCCGCGACGCCGAGCGGCACCGCCAGCGCCGTCGTCACCAGCATCACCAGCGTGGTGCCGACCCAGGCGGACAGGATGCCGGCATCCGCCGCGCGCCGGGAGGGAAAGCTGGTCAGGAAGTCGAGGTCGATGCGCCCGAGCCCGTCCACCATGAAGTCCACGATCAGCGACAGCAGCACGATCATGGTGAGGACGAGGACGCCGAGGCCGAGAACCGCGAAGCTGCGGTCGGACCGGTGGGCGCGGGCGATGATCTCGGCGTCCGAGCGGCGCCGGGTGAAGGGAGTGGCGCGCGGCTTCACGGGCATCTCCCTCAATAGACCTCGCGGTACTTCTGGCGCAGCCAGAAGGCGAGGATGTTGAAGGCGAAGGTCATGAGGAACAGCGTCATGCCGGCCGCGAAGATGGTGAGATAGGCAATCGAGCCGTGCGGCACGTCGCCGAGGCTGATCTGGACGATGTAAGCGGTGATGGTGGCGGCGCCCTCCAGCGGGTTGAGGGCGAGCTTGGCCTGCTGGCCGGCGGCGATGGCCACCACCATGGTCTCCCCCACCGCCCGCGACATGCCGAGGATGTAGGCCGCCGTCACCCCGGAGAAGGCGCCGGGGATCACCACCCGCGTCGCCGTCCGGAGCCGGGTGAAGCCGAGGGCATAGGCGCCCTCCCTCAGTTCCGTGGGAACCGCGCGCATGGCGTCCTCGCTCACCGAGACGATGTAGGGCAAGATCATGATGCCCATGACGACGCCGGGCACCAAGAGGTTGAAGCCGGCGAGCCCGGGGATGAAGATCTGGAAGATGGGCGTGAGGAACAACAGCGCGAAATAGCCGAAGGCCACGGTGGGCACGCCGGCGATCAGCTCGAGGAACGGCTTGATGGTCTCGCGCACCTGCGGCTGGGCAAACTCCGACAGGTAGATGGCGAGCACGGTTCCGGCGGGGATCGCGACCAGAAGGGCGATCAGCGAACTCACCAGGGTGCCGGACACCAGCGTCATGATGCCGAAATGCTTGTCCTGGAACACCGGCGTCCACTGGGTGTCGGTCAGGAAGTCGATGATCGACACCTGGGCGAAGAATGTGACGCTTTCGGACAACAGGACATAGACGATGCCGGCCGTGACCAGCACCGAGAGGGCCGCGCAGAGAAAGAGCACGACGCGCATGGTGTGGTCCACCACACGCCGCCGCGCGAGGAAGGCGGGCGAGACCGTCAGGCGCGGTCGTGCGGGCTTGCCTTGGACGGCCATGACTTCGATCAAGCTCTCGGTCGTGAGGGGGAGGACGCCAAACCGCCTCCCCCGGGGAATCGGATCCGCGCATCGCGCAGCGATCGGATCGGAGCCGACTCCCGCCTCGCAAATGGATGCCCTGGCGCGTCAGTAGACGAGCTTTTCCTTGACCAGGTCCTCGACCGACACGCCGACCTTCGAGCCGGTGAAGCCGGTGCCGATCTCGCGCTTCTTGAAGCGCTCCTGGAACGCCTTGAGCGCGGCCTCGGGGAGCGGCACATAGCCCACTTCCTTGACCAGCTCGACCGCGTTCTTGGGATTTTGATAGAATTCCACGAACTTGGCCACCTCGGGGCGGGTGTCCGCCGCCTTCTTGTTCACGTAGATGAAGATCGGGCGCGACAGCGGCTGGTACTTGCCGGTGCGGGCATTCTCCACCGAGGGTTCGACGGCGGGGGCAGCGTCGTTGAGCTTGATCTTCACGGCCTTCAGCTTGTTGTGGTTCTCCTCGTAGTAAGCGAGGCCGAAGAAGCCGAGCGCGTTCTGGTCACCGGCGACGCCCTGCACGAGCACGTTGTCGTCCTCGGAAGCGGTGAAGTCGCCGCGGCTGGAGTGCTCCTTGCCGACGATGGCGGCGGTGAAATAGTCGTACGTGCCCGAATCGACGCCCGGCCCGTAGAGCGTGATCGGACGGTCGGGATAGCTGTCGCGCACCTGCTTCCAATTGGTGATCTTGCCCTGGGCTTCGGGCTCCCAGATCTTCTTCAGGTCCGCAACCGTCATCTCGCCCGCCCAGGTGTTGGACGGGTGGACGATGACGGTGAGCGCGTCGAGCGCCACGGGCAGCTCGATATATTCGATGCCCGCTTCCTTGCAGGCTTTCTGCTCGCTCGCCGTGATGGGCCGCGAGGCGTTGGAGATGTCGGTCTCGCCGCGGCAGAACTTCTTGAAGCCGCCGCCGGTGCCGGCGATGCCGACCGTCACCTTGATGTCCTTGTTCGCCTTCTGGAACTCCTCGGCCATGGCCTCGGTCACGGGGAACACCGTGGACGAGCCGTCAGCCTTGACCAGCGCCTGGGCCGCCGCGCCATTGAGCGCCGCGCCGGCAGCGAGCAGCGCGAAGGCGCTCGCGAGAGTGATGATCTTCATGAGTTGGCGTCTCCCTGGACCATGTCGCCGGGGCTTCGAGCGCTCCCCCAGCTCGATGTGCTCTAGGCAAATTCCGTAACAATTTAATGACAAGCGGTGTATATCTGGCCATAAGACTGAATTAGAACGGATTTTTTCAATCTAAATACAGTGTATACGTTTCCGTTCAACGGCATCGTCTCTTGGTATTTTATAGCATTGCAGCCCCGTTCCCGTGTGGCAGACCAAAAACTGCCAGGCTTCACGCGGTCCCCGGGGGCGGTGATTTCTGTTCGAAATGCCTGCCAGACCGCGCCGCGCGCGTTGGGGGATCCGGAAAGTTCGCGATTCAACCGCGCCAAGGAAGCCGGTTTAGACGTCTTTGTTTCTATTGGTATCGACATATTGAAGGTTATATTGTCGTTGCGGAAGGGGGGCGGCGCGCAGGGTGTCACACGGGTGACATGATCGGCGTTTAGCGATATGTCCATTCCTATCGACATAATGACTCGTTAGGGAGCGGCCTGAAATGGACGCCGCAAGGGCACAAGGGAGGTCCGCCGTGAACCGCATAGCCGTGAGCCGCATTCTTGCCTTGACCGCCGCTGCTGCGTTCGCGGTCACTTCCATGGCCGTGCCCGCGCATGCGGCGGAGGTGCGGGGCGCCGGCTCCACCTTTGCCTATCCCATCATCTGGAAATGGGCGCAGGAGTTCCGCGAGCGCGCGGGCCACCTCGTCGGCTACCAGTCGGTGGGCTCGTCCGCCGGCATCAACCGCGTCAAGGACGGCGTGGTGGATTTCGGCGCGTCGGACAAGCCGCTGAAGCCGGAGGAACTGGAGAAATACGGCCTCGGCCAGTTCCCCATCGTGTTCGGCGGCGTCGTGCCGGTGTTCAATCTCGACGGTGTGGCGCCGGGTAAGCTCCGCTTCACCGGCGCCCTGCTGGCCGACATCTATCTCGGCAAGGTCGCCATCTGGTCGGATCCCGCCATCAAGGCGCTCAATCCCGATCTCAAGCTGCCCGATGCCCAGATCGCGGTGGTGCACCGCTCCGACGGATCGGGAACCACCTTCAACTGGGTGTCCTACCTCGCCAAGGCGAGCCCGGAATGGAAGCAGAAGGTGGGCGAGGGCAGCGCGGTGGCCTGGCCCGTGGGCACCGGCGCGCGCGGCAACGAGGGCGTGTCCACCGAGGTCAAGCGGGTCAAGAACGCCATCGGCTACGTGGAATACACCTATGTGGTGCAGGCGAAGCTTGCCTACGGCCTGGTGCAGAACCGCGCGGGCAAGTTCATCGCGCCGAGCGCCGCCTCGTTCCAGGCCGCGGCGCTGAGCTTCGATTGGGCGTCCGCAAAGGACTTCTTCGTCGTCATCAACGATTCCGCCGCCGAGGATGCCTATCCCATCGCGGCCACCACCTTCGCCCTCATGTACAAGGAGCCGAAGGTTCCCGCGAACAGCCAGGTCGCGTTCGAGTTCTGGCGCTTCGCCCTCGGCGAAGGCGAGAAATATGCCTCCGAACTCGGCTATGTTCCCTTGCCGGCCGTCCTGATCCAGCAGGTGAAGGACTATTGGGCGAAGACCTTCAAGGGCGGCGCCTGAGCGCCCCGACGGAATGCTCGAGGGAAGATTGCAGCGAGGCGAGATGGACGAGACGAAGCTGAGTGCGGAAGACGCCACGCGGATCTTCGATGCGCTGTCCCAGGGCACGCGCTTCGAAACGTATCGCCTCCTGCTGCGCTATGTGCCCTACGGCCTGCCGGCCGGCGACATCGCCCGCCTGCTGGCGGTGCCGCACAACACCATGTCCACCCATCTCGCCGTGCTGGAGCGCGCCGGCCTCGTCACGGCGCGGCGGGATGGCCGCTCCGTCCTCTATGCCGTCAATCTGTCGGCGGCGGGTCCCCTGTTGAGCCAGCTGATGGGGGAAATGGGCTTTGCCGTCTCGCCGCGGCGCGGCATCGGCGCCGCCGCCTTCCCGCAGCTGCGCCCCGCCGCCGCGAACGATCGCGTCTACAACGTGCTGCTCATCTGCTCGGCCAATTCGGCCCGATCCCTGATCGCCGAGGCGCTGCTCAACCGCGAGGGGCGAGGGCGCTTCCTGGCCCATTCGGCCGGCAGCCGGCCCAAGCGCAAGCCGCACCCCATGGCGCTCGATCTGCTCGCCCAGCTCGGCTACGACACGGCGCCCCTTGCTTCCAAGAGCTGGGACGCCTTCGCCGGGCCGGACGCGCCGCAGATGGATTTCGTCATCACCACCTGCGACGCGGCGGCGGGCGAGATCTGCCCGGCCTTTCCCGGCCATCCGCTCCACGCCCATTGGGGCCTGCCCGATCCGATCCTGGTGAAGGGAACCGAGGCGGAGCAGAAGGCGGCCTTCCTCGCCACCTATCGTCGGCTCGCCGCCCGCGTCTCCGCCTTCGTCAACCTGCCGTTCGAGCAGCTCGACCTCGCTTCGCTGAAGGAGCGCATCGGCGAGATCGGACGGATGGAGGGCGCGACGGACCTTACCCTTTCGGGGCTGGCCGCATGAGGACGCAAGCCGCCGCCGGACATCCGCGGGCCTGACGCCATCGCGCCGGGGCCGCCCCATTGGACGATCACAGGGAATGACGGTGCCATGAGAGTAGGGATCAACGGCCTCGGCCGCATCGGACGGCTGTCGCTGCGCGCGGCCATGGGGGCGGCGCACCGCCCGGACAACGACCCGCGCGGCAACAACCGGCTCGACATCGTCCATCTCAACGAGATCAAGGGCGGCGCCGAGGCCTGCGCCCACCTGCTCGAGTTCGACAGCGTGCAGGGCCGCTGGCGTGCGCCCATCTCCCATGACGAGGGCAGCGTGCGCATCGGGAACAAGGCCATGTCCTTCTCGTCCCACGCGGCTCCGGCGGACATCCCCTGGGGCGACCTCGGGGTGGATTTGGTGCTGGAATCCAGCGGCAAGTTCCTCACCCCGTCCGTGCTCGAAGGCCACCTGAAGCGCGGCGCCAAGCGCGTCATCGTCGCCGCGCCGGTGAAGGACCCCTCGGTGCTGAACGTGGTGGTGGGGGTGAACGAGCATCTCTACGACCGCGAGCGCCACCCCATCGTCACCGCCGCCTCCTGCACCACCAACTGCCTCGCCCCGGTGGTGAAGGTGGTGCACGAGAAGATCGGCATCCGGCACGGCCAGATCACCACCATCCACGATCCCACCAACACCAATGTGGTGGTGGACGCGCCCCACAAGGACCTGCGCCGCGCCCGCTCGGCCATGCTCTCGCTGCAGCCCACCACCACCGGCAGCGCCACCGCCATCGCCCTCATCTATCCCGAGCTGAAGGGCAAGCTGAACGGCCATGCGGTGCGCGCCCCCGTGCTCAATGCCTCGCTCACCGATTGCGTGTTCGAGCTGAACCGCGAGACCACGGCGCAGGAGGTGAACGCCCTGTTCGCCGAGGCCGCCGAAGGCGCTCTCAACGGCATCCTCGGCTTCGAGCCGCGTCCGCTGGTGTCGGCGGACTATGCGCGCGACACCCGCTCCGCCATCGTCGACGGGCCATCCACCCTCGTCACCGACGGCACCCTGCTCAAGGTCTATGCCTGGTACGACAACGAGATGGGCTATGCCTGCCGCATGGTGGACCTCGCCTGCCACCTAGAACAGGCGGGGCTGTGAGATGGTGGCGTCGTCATCGGCCGGCATCCGCAACTACGCCATCGTGACGGCGGCCTATTGGGGCTTCACGCTGACCGACGGCGCCTTGCGGATGCTGGTGCTGTTCACCTTCTTCAAGCTCGGCTACTCGCCCTTTACCCTCGCCTTCCTGTTCCTGCTCTACGAGGCAGCGGGCATCGGCGCGAACTTCATCGGCGGCTGGCTCGCCGCCCGCTTCGGCATCACCCGCATGCTGACGGTGGGGCTCACCACCCAGATCACCGGCTTCCTGCTGCTCTCGGCCATGTCGCCCTCGTGGGAGACCGCCTTCCTGGTGGCGTGGGTGGTGGCGGCGCAGGGCGTTTGCGGAGTGGCGAAGGACCTCACCAAGACCGCCTCCAAGTCCGCCATCAAGGTCACGGAGGCGGAAGCGAAGGGCAATGCCGAGGGGCGCCTGTTCCGCTGGGTGGCGTGGTTCACCGGCTCCAAGAATGCCATGAAGGGCTTCGGCTTCTTCCTCGGCGGCGTGCTTTTGGAGGCGTTCGGCTTCCGCCTGTCGCTGTGGCTCATGGCGGGGGTGCTGGCGATCGTTCTGCTCGGCGTGCTGCTCTCTTTGCCGCCGATGATGGGCAAGGCCAAGGCCAGTTCCTCGGCGAAGGAATTGTTCGGCAAGAGCCGGGGGGTGAACCTGCTCGCCGCCGCCCGCGTCGCCTTGTTCGGCGCCCGGGACGTGTGGTTCGTGGTGGGCGTGCCGGTGTTCCTCTATGGCCTCGGCTGGACCTTCCCCATGGTGGGCGGCTTCCTGGCGCTGTGGACCATCGGCTACGGCATCGTGCAGGCGGCGGCGCCCGCCGTGGTGAGCCGCAGCCCGGACGGCTTGTCGAAGGAGGTCCCGGCGGCGCGCTGGTGGGCGCTGGCGCTCGCCTTGGTGCCGGTGGCCATCGCCGTGCTGCTCGCCGCAACCCCGATGCGGCCGGACCTCGTGGTGGTCATCGGCCTCGGCATCTTCGGCGCCGCCTTCGCGGTGAATTCCTCACTCCATTCCTACCTCATCCTGGCCTATGCGGGCTCGGAGAAGGCGGCGGAGGACGTGGGCTTCTATTATGCGGCCAATGCCGCGGGGCGGTTCGCCGGAACGCTGCTTTCCGGCCTGCTGTACCAGATGGGCGGCATCACCGCCTGCCTCATAGGCTCCGCCATCATGCTTGGCATCTGCTGGCTCACCACTTTGCTGCTGCCGACCCAGGCCCGCCTCGCCGAGAACGCAGCTCCGGGCAGCGCCCTGCCGAGCAGCTGAGGCCGATCCCGCTCGCCCTCTCCGCCGCCGGAAGCGACCGCTCTCCCAGGGGATCGCCCCTTTGCTCGATGCCGTGATCCGGGATCGGCGGATCCGGCGTGGCGTTGCAGAGGCCGCGGCCATTGAAGCATCGATGATCAAGGTATAGAATTGCTTCATGCCTGGATCCCCGCGGCCTGCCGCCGTCGCCAAGACGGCGCCCGATTTCCTGAGCCGGACCTATTGGAACGGCACCATCAAGATGAGCCTCTCCAAATTCTTCATCCTGTGCGTTCTGCACCAGCGGCCCATGCACGGCTACGACGTGGCGCGGGCGGTGGAGGCGACGACCAACGGCTGCTGCTCCCCCACCGAGGGCACCATCTATCCGGTGCTGCGGGAGTTCGAGGAGGGCGGCTACGTCACCTGCGCGAACGCGGTGGTCTCGGGCCGCGCGCGCAAGGTCTATTCCCTCACCGACAAGGGCCGCACCGCCTTCAAGGTGGCGGTGGAGGCCTGGATCGACGTCACGCGCTGCCTGGTGGAGGCCAAGAAGATGGTCGAGCGCCCGGCGCCCGGTGACGGGAGCGCCGCGTCGTGCTGCCGCTGAGCTCCGGCCGCGGGCGCGCCGCGCGCCGGGCGCGCGCGACGGCGAGCGCCGGGGCATGAGCGCGGACCTTGCCGAGCCGGACCTTGCCGAGCCCATGGCTGCGCCCCGGGACCCGCTGAGCGGCCGCAGCCTGTTCATCACCGGGCTCGGCATCGGCCAGATCTGCTCCTGGGGATCGCTCTATTACAGCTTCCCGCTTCTGGCGCAGGCCATGGAGCACGAGCTCGGCTGGTCGAAGCCCGAGCTCTACGGTGCCGCGAGCCTCGGCCTCGCGCTGGGCGGCATCGCCGCCTTTCCGGTGGGCGCGGCCATCGACAGGGGACACGGTCGGCTGGTCATGGCGGCGGGCGCCGGCCTCGCCGGCATCGCCCTTCTGGCATGGTCGCAGGTGGACGGGCTGCGGCTGTTTTATGTCCTCGTGGCCGCCATCGGCGTGCTCCAGGCGGCGACGCTCTATGAGCCCGCCTTCGCGGTGGTGGCCCGCCGCGCCGGCACGGCGGGGGCCCGCGCCGGCATCATCGCCCTCACGCTGTGGGGCGGATTTGCCTCCACGGTCTTCGTTCCGCTGATCCAGGCCCTGCTCGACCATGTGGGGTGGCGCGGCACGCTGGTGGCGCTCGGCGCCGTGAACCTCCTGCTCTGCGCCCCGCTCTATGCGGCGGTGATCCGGCCGTCCGCGGACCAGCCGACGTCGCCGGTCCACGCCGCTCCGCTGGCGGAAACGGCGACCCTGCGGCAGGTCATGGGATCCATGGTGCGGCGTCCCACCTTCTGGGCCCTGGCGGTGGCCTTCACGGCCTTTGCCGCCACCTTCTCCGCATTCACCTTCCACCTCTACCCGCTGCTGCTGGAGCGCGGCATCGACACGGCCAGCGTGGTGATCGCCATGGCGATCATTGGCCCGGCGCAGGTGGCGGGGCGCATCGCCATATCCGTCTGGGCGCCGCAGGCGCCGGTGCGCGTCATCGGTAGCGTGGTGGTGGTCGCCTTCCCGCTCTCCCTGCTCGCTCTCGCCTGGATGCCGCCGAGCTTCGCGCTGGTGGCGGGCGTCGCCGTGCTCTATGGCGGCGCGAACGGCATCATGACCATCGTGCGCGGGCTTGCCGTGCCCGAAATGCTGACCCGTCAGGCGTATGGCGCGGTCAACGGCGCGCTGGCGGCCCCCGCCATGATCGCCCGCGCCGTGGCGCCGGCGGGCGCGGCGCTGTTGTGGGCGCAGTCCCAGTCCTACGGCAGCGCCTTGCTGGTCATGGCCGGCGGCGGCGCGGTCCTGGCCGTCGCCTTCTGGGTTGCCGCGCTGCTGTCGCGCCGCGATCATGGCACCACATTCTGAGACCGGATCCATGCCCCTTTTGCTCGACGCTTCTTTTCCCGCGCTCGACGAGAGCCAGTTCGACGTTCCCGATCTGGAGAAGCTCGCGCCCGTTGGGGCCATCGCCCATCGGCCGCGCATCCTCCTGCTCTACGGATCGCTTCGGGAGCGTTCCTACAGCCGGCTCCTGGTCGAGGAGGCGGCCCGCCTGCTGACCCGCATGGGCGCCGAGGCCCGCATCTTCGATCCCACCGGCCTGCCGCAGCCGGACGGCTGCCCGCCGGATCATCCCAAGGTGCAGGAGCTGCGCACGCTGTCCACCTGGTCGGAAGGGCAGGTCTGGTGCAGCCCGGAGCGGCACGGGACCATCACGTCGATCTTCAAGAGCCAGATCGACTGGATTCCGCTCGAGATCGGCGCGGTGCGGCCGACCCAGGGCAAGACGCTGGCCGTGATGCAGGTGAGCGGCGGATCGCAGTCCTTCAATGCGGTGAACGCGCTGCGGGTGCTGGGGCGATGGATGCGCATGGTGACGATCCCGAACCAGTCGTCCGTGGCGAAGGCCTATCAGGAGTTCGACGATGCGGGGCG
This sequence comes from Xanthobacter luteus, assembly GCF_040049235.1. Classification (NCBI taxonomy): domain Bacteria; kingdom Pseudomonadati; phylum Pseudomonadota; class Alphaproteobacteria; order Hyphomicrobiales; family Xanthobacteraceae; genus Xanthobacter; species Xanthobacter luteus. The sequence goes on along the minus strand of NZ_JBDZDO010000001.1, from coordinate 1,087,881 downwards.
CATGAAGCCCTCGCCTTATTACGACCGGGTGGTGGACGTGATGGAGGAGCTGATGAAGTTCACGCTCCTGTTGCGCGGACGCACGGACTATCTGACCGACCGCTACAGCGAGCGACGGGAGGCTAGAAAGAAGGCGCAGGCAATGATCGAGGCTGCCGGCATCGCCCCGCCGGAGCGGTCCTGACTTGGCGCAGGGATGCGCCCCTCCAGGGCCGGCGCGCCGCCCGGGCGGGTCCTGAGAGCGCGGACCCGCAGGCGCCAAAGAGGCCGGCCGCAATCCCGCAGGCCGGATCGCGCACGGCGCGCGTGGCCCGCGGCGCTGGCGGGCTTAAGGCGGAGCTGCAATTATCCCCCCCTGGCTAGCGGGAGCGCAGCATCATGGCGAAGAAAGCGCAATCGGGATCGGATCCGTCGCGTCGCGATATCGTCTCCTCGGGTGCCGCCCTGCTGGGCGCCAGCATCCTGCCGAATGTGGCTCAGGCCCAGGGGGCTGAGCCGCCGTCGCCCATCAAGGCGCCCGGCGCCCCGCCGAAAGGCTACAACATCCTCTTCATCCTCGTGGACCAGGAGCATTTCTTCGAGAGCTGGCCGTTCCCGGTGCCGGGCCGCGAGTGGATCAAGTCCCGCGGGATCACCTTCAACAACCACCAGGGCGCATCCTGCGTGTGCTCACCGGCGCGCTCGACCGTCTACACCGGCCTCCACATCCCCCATACCGGCGTCTTCGACAATGCCAACTCGCTGTGGCAGAAGAACATGTCCCTGGACGTGAAGACCATCGGCCACCGCTTGGCCGAGCTTGGGTATCACGCCGCATATCAAGGCAAGTGGCACCTCTCGGTAAACCTCGATCAGGTGACCCGGGCCATCGACGCTCCATTTCCTGAATATCGGAAGATCATCGAGAGCTATGGCTTCGACGACTTCTTCGGCGTCGGCGACATCAACGACACGACGCTGGGCGGATACAATTACGACGACACCACCACCGCGTTCGTGACGCGCTGGCTGCGCACCAAGGCCCAGGACCTCGCGCAGGAGGGAAAGCCCTGGTACCTCGCGGTGAATTTCGTCAACCCGCACGACGTGATGTTCATTAACTCGGATCTGCCGGGCCAGAATATCCAGGGCAAGGGCACGGCCATGCCCATCGCCCGCGCGCCCCGGAACGATCTCTACAAGGCGACCTGGGACCGCGTGCCCCTGCCGAGCACGCGCACCCAGGCCTGGAACGCCCCCGGCCGGCCCAAGGCGCACCACATCTACCAGGAGGTGATGAACGTCCTGGTCGGCATCTGGCCCGACGAGGACCGGCGCTGGCGGGTGCTGCAGGACTATTATTTCAACTGCATCCGCGACTGCGACATCCAGGTTTCGCGGGTGCTCGAGGCTGTGAAGGCCAACGGCTTCGGCGAGAACACCATCATCGTCTTCACCGCCGACCACGGAGAACTCGGGGGTCATCACCAGATGCGCGGCAAGGGCAATTGCACCTACCGCCAGCAGGTCCATCTGCCGCTGATGATCGTCCACCCGGCCTATCCCGGCGGGGTCAGCTGCGATGCCGTGACCTCGCAGGTGGACCTGACCCCGACGCTACTCGCGCTCACGGGCGCCGACCCCGACCGCCTGAAGAAGGCGAGCGCGGGCCTTGCCGGCCGGGATTTCTCGCCCCTCATGAGCGAGCCGAAGAAGGCCGGCGCCGATGCGCTCAGGCCAGCCTCGCTGTTCTGCTACGACATGCTGACCTTCCAGGACGCAAAATGGGCGGTGGAGTTCGACGTCTATATGGACGACAAGAAGGTTCCGCTCGAAAGCCGCTTCGCCAAGCTCCAGGCGAATGATCCCGATTTTTCGAACCGCTGCAGCATCCGCAGCATGTTCGACGGCCGCTACCGCTTCAGCCGCTATTTCTCGCCAGTGGGCTTCAACACGCCGAGCACCGTGGAAGAGCTGATGGCGAAGAACGACCTCGAGATCTATGACCTTCAGAACGACCCGGATGAGACGCGCAATCTCGCCATGGACGTGAAGGCCAATGGCGACCTGATCATGGCCATGAACGCCAAGCTGAACGGGCGGATCGCCGAGGAGGTGGGCGTCGATGACGGCGCCTTCCTGCCGATCCGCGACGGCAAGTGGCACTTCCCGCCCCTCAGCCAGCGCCGCTAGGGCGCGACCCGATCGGGGGCGCGTGGTGGACTGAGCGGGCGTCATCGCCCGCCGAGCAGCAGCCAGGCGATCCCGCAATCGCCAGGACGCGGCCGAATGGTCCGGTGCCCCTCAGGCTGCCGCTTTGCGCGCGCCCGGACGGCGCGGCGGCGGCGGACCTGTCTGCGGCGATGCGACTTTGGCGGCGGTTTGCGCGCTCCTCGGCGCCTTCATCGGGGGAGGCGCCCCCCGCGTGGCCGCACCCACCGCCGCCACCTCGTGCGCCCCGCCGGCCAACGCTCCGGCGTCGCAACGGCTGGCGCGCCAGGTGCTTGGCGGAAAGTTCTGGCGGCCGCGCCCGACGGGAATGAGCACTACGTCTTCGCTATGGCCCTGCGGTGCCGCTTGGGGTTGCAGTTGACCCGCGCCGCCGCGCGCCCCTCAAGCTGCGATCGGATCGGCAGGCGCTTTAGTTTCCCATCGCCGATTTGGTCGCGAAGGCGACAATGATCAGCGCCACGATGACGAGGCCGACCACGACCGGTCTCGGCAGGGATGATGTGGCTGAGGTCGCCGTGGCGCCCTGTGGCAGGACGAGCGCGGCGGCGGCCAAGGCCACGCCCAGGCCTGTGCCGATCCATTCCAGCGTCGCCAGGAGCGTCGACATGGGGTCGGGCGGCACGGGAAAAATACCGCCGAGATCGAGCACGTAGACGCCGACGAAGGCGAGGCCGGCCAGTGCCGACCAGCCATATGCCCTGCCGGCTGCCGTGACGGTGTAGGCCAGTACAAGGCTGCCCAAACCCAGCACCGTCAAGAACACATTGAATGCGCCGAGCACAAGGGAGGGATAGGCGCTGAAATCTCGCGTCTCAACAAATCCCCCAGGAACCATGAGCGCCAAGTTCAGAGCGGATGCAGCCAAGAGCGTTGTGATGATGAGGCGGGATCTGGGCATTCGACCAATCCTTGGATGATTTGGCACTATTCGCTGGCGCGCCGCTGCCTTCGCCTGGCGCAGGCCATGCGGCGAATGATCTGGACCGCTGGTCCAGACCTGTTTGAGCCGACCATTGCGGGCCGGTCAGTCGCGCCGGGGATCGTGTCTGCTTGTCCCGAATTTGGCCGTCAGGATCAGGTCAGGAAACAGGCCGGTCGCAACGAAAGAATGACAACCGGCGGCAATTGGGTTGGTCGCGCACGATCCATCTGGAGCAGGCAAGGTTCGAGCCTTCCACCGTCGCGATCTTCTCGCCGCGCCGCGCGAGCGCGAGAGGGGATCATGAAAACGTCAGCGAAGCGAAGTTACTTTGTTCAAGCTCCCCGCTGATTGTAGGAACGAGGAAAGGACGGCTGAAGATCGCCCCTCCCGCCAGGCTAAACCAACCCGGTAGGGTACAGGTGTGCCGGTTCCAGCAAGGTCCCTGAAGATCACGCCGTCACGATTCGAGGATCGGAATAGTTCGGGCACCAAGGCCACGCCAAGGCCGGTGGCGACAAGGCCGATGATCGTTTCCATCTGCACGGCCCGTTGTGCGACACGGGGAGCAAAGCCCGCTTCGGCACAAGCCCGCAGGATTGTGGCGTAGAGACCGGGGCCTTCTCCGCCGGGGAATAGAACCCAAGATTCGTTTGCCAGCGAAGCCAACGCGAGCGGAGATGAAGGCGTCAGAGCCAACGGATGGTCGGCTGGGATAGCCGCTATTAGACGGCTCTCCACCAAGAGTCTCGTCGAGACATGTGCTTCTGCGCCGGCCGGGACCGGTAGAGCGGCAATACCGACATCCATGCGCTCGGCCATGAGCGCCGCGATTTGCCGCGCTGTGGTCGCTTCCTCCAACTCCAGCACGACCATCGGATGGGTTTGCCGGAACGCGGCGACGATGTGCGGCACCAGATGGCGCACGGCGCTGGCGACGAAACCGATCCGAAGCGTCCCAATGGAACCTTTGCCAGCGCGCTTCGCCATGGCGACAGCACGTTCGGCTTGAGCAATGGTCCTTAGTGCTTCCTGGCGCAGAACTTCGCCTGCGGCTGTCAGACCGGTAATCCTGTTGCTGCGTTCGAACAGACGCACATCAAGCTCTTTCTCCATCTGGCGAATGGCCGCCGTTAGGGGCGGCTGGGCCATGTTCAGCCGCTCCGCCGCACGGCGGAAGTTCATGGTCTCAGCGACCGCGAGGAATTGCTGAAACTGGCGCAGGCTAAGCATGTGATATATTTATCGTATCAAATAGAAATATCAACCGCGTCCGACATATCACTTCTGCTGCTCCATTCTGACGCGGTTTGTTAATGTTCGAGGACGTGAAGTGACGGAAAAGCAAGCCGCAATCGTGACCGGAGGCACGAGCGGCATAGGGCTCGGCCTCTCGGAAGCCCTCATCAGGGCTGGATATGCCGTTGTTGTCGTTGGCCGGGATCAAGAACGCCCAAGGGAAGCGGTGAGAACGCTCGGTTCGGCAGCTCAGTGGCGGCGCGCAGATGTCGGCTGCCGCGCGGACGTGGAAACGGCGTTCGCTGATTTCGATCGCATGGACGTTCTTGTGAACGCAGCGGGATTCATTCGTCCCGTGAGTCTCGCGACGTCGCTTCGCGAAGGTGGCCGTTCGGTCGGGGAAGGAAGCGGGAAGCCAATCCCCAATTGCGCCTTGCTGCGGCGTGCGGTGATCGGCGGCATCTGCATAACTATGGCGCAGACCATAGCCGCCGATTGCGCGCGCAGCGCGATAGTCTGGGACTGAACTGGCGGGCCGTGCGAGACCCTGATGAGAACTACATCTACGCTATAGCCCTCTAAAGCACGATTAGTTTGGGATAGTTGTGTTTCGCTACGATTTTCTGCGGTGTCGATCCCAACGCTCGTGCTCCTATTCGGCGCCGACATCAAGCCTGCCGGCAGCCTGTCGCTGGCAGCGATCCTGTTGGTCTCGGCGGTCAAAGTCTGGCGGCACGCCTAGCTGGCAAGCGCGACGAAAGCCGAGCTAGGCACCAGCGGAAACGCCGTTTGGTATCAATTGACATGTTACTGTCGTTACAATATTCATGAGACATGACATCTCAATCATGGCTCCTCCTTACCTACAAGGTTCCGCCTGAGCCGGCTTCCAAGCGCGTCGCCATCTGGCGGCGGCTGAAAGGCATGGGCGCGGTCTATCTGCAAAACGGCGTCTGCTTGCTCCCGAAGACGGACGACCATGTACGGCGCCTGAAAATGCTGGAGAACGACGTCGCCGAAGTGGCTGGCGAATCGGTCCTGCTGGAAACCGTCGCGCTCGACCGTGGCCAGGAAGAAAAGGTCGTCGGTCGCTTCAAAGCCGACAGGGACGAGGCCTACCGCGAGTTCATCGACAAGTGCGACGACTTCGAAAAAGAAATCGCCAAGGAAACGGCGGCGGAGCACTTCACCTATGCCGAACTGGAAGAAAACGACGTTGATCTGAAGAAACTCAAGGGCTGGCTCGAGAAGATCCGCAAGCTCGACTTCTACGGCGCGCCCGTGGCGGCTGAGGCGGCTGAGCGGCTGAAAGCCTGCGAAGCTCTGCTCGATACATATGCGCAACGCGTCTTCGACGCCCATGACGAGAACAAATGAAAGGGGCGCCCGGTGACGCTGACCATCCTGACCTACAATACGCTTTTTGCCGGCCGCGACGGCGTTGACGATCGCCGGGCCGCGGCACAGATCGAGCTAATCAGCGGCATCAAGCCCGACGTCTTCCTGATGCAAGAAGCAAAAGGGTTCGATGCCGCAGGCGGCGCGCTCTTACACGCGCTCGAAGCCAGGATCGGCATGCGCGGCTTCCTCGCAGTCGCGCCGCGCACCGGGCAGAACGTCGCGATCTTCATTCGCGAACCGCTCAAGCCGATCTCCTTCGAAGCGGACAGCGCCAATTTCCACCATGCGTTGGCAACGCTCAAGGTGAAGCTGCCAGGCGCCGAGCGGCCCTTGACGCTGATTAGCACTCATCTCTGCCCGAATGGCCCGGCAATCCGCCGGCGCGAGGCCGCGCATCTCGCGGTCCAGGCCGCGCCGGATACCCTCGCGCTTCTCACCGGCGACTTCAATTCGGCCTCGCCGCACGATCCCGAGCCGGCGGGGTTCGACGAACTGCCGGCTCACCATCGCGCCCGTTATCTCGCCGATGATCTGAAGGGGGCCGACCGAAGCGTGCTCGCCCATCTTGAGGCGGCCGGGTGGGTCGATGTCGGCCATGTCCTTGACGAGGCGATCACGCCCACCGTGCCGACGGCCGGGTTCGTAGGCACGGAGTTCGCGGCGATGCGCTGCGACTATGTGCTGGCAACAAAGGCCATGGCGGCAGGCGCTGCCAGCTACGAGGTCGTCCGCACGCCTGCGACGGACATGGCGTCGGATCACTATCCCATTGTCGCAACCTTCGAGGTGGCGCCATGACATTGAAAACGGAAGCCACCGTAACGCCCCCCAATATCGAGCCAAAGGGCTGGCTCAACCGGACCGTGGCCGGTGCGGGGATCACCAGCGCGCTGGGGGATTTCTGCTACGAGACGACGACGGTCATCCTGCCGGGCTTTCTCGCCGTTCTGGGCGTGCCGGCGGCGGCGCTCGGCATCATCGAGGGCATTGCCGACGCCGTGGCGAGCTTCACCAAGATGATCGCCGGCTACATCGCCGACAAATTCGGCCATCGCAAGCTGCTGGTGCTGGTCGGCTATGGCCTGACCCCGCTCGGCCAGGTGCTGATCGCGCTTGCCGTCGGCTGGCCGCTAATCCTGCTCGGGCGCATCGTGTCCTGGTTCGGCAAGGGCCTGCGCGGCCCGTTGCGCGACGCCATCGTCATCCAGTCGATTGCGCCGGATACCCGCGGACGTGCCTTCGGCTTCCATCGCGCGATGGACACCATCGGCGCGGTCGCCGGACCGCTGCTCGGCGTCGCCTTGCTCGGCTGGGCGCAGCATCTCCAGTGGGAGACGGCCGCCGGGCCATTCCGGCTGGTGTTCTGGTTGACGCTCATTCCCGGCCTCCTCGCGGTGCTGGCGTTTCTGATTCTCGTTCGTGATCCCGAGCAATCGCCGAACCCGGGGCTGAAGTTGTTCTCGACGCTGCGGGACCTGCCGGCGCGCTTCAAGCGCTACCTTGCCGCGGTCGGCATTTTCGGGATGGGCGATTTCTCGCACAGCCTGCTCATCCTGGCCGCAACCCAGATGCTGACGCCTTCGATGGGCGTGATCGAAGCCGCCCAGGTCGCGGGCCTGCTCTATGTCTGGCGCAATATCGTCCAGGTCGCGACTTCCTATCCGATCGGCGTGCTGGCGGATCGCTACGGCCAGCGCAGCGTGCTGATCGCGGGCTATAGCTTGGGCGTGCTCACTGCGGCGCTGACCGCGTACGCTTTCGCCACTGGCGCAGGCACCGTCGTGATGCTTGCCGGGATCTTCTTCGTTGCGGGTCTCTATGTTGCCGTTCAGGAGGCCCTTGAATCGACCGTGACCGCCGAGATGGTCAGCCAGGATACGCTCGCGACGAGCTATGGGGCGCTCGGCACCGTCAACGGCGCAGCGAAGTTCGTATCCAGCGCGGCCGTCGGTGCGTTGTGGACCGCTGTGTCGCCGGTCTTCGCCTTCGCCATTGCGGCGATCCTGATGGTCGCGGGCACTCTCGCCCTCATTCGTGCTCGATAACGGATCGGTTGACTGGTGGTTCTTACGCTGAAGCTCGGCGTTGACGAATCTAGCAGGATGCGGGGCGGGCGCTGGACCGACTTTGCGGACAGGAATCCGCGAGCTTGTTCCCGGCAGATATTGTGGCCCGCAGGAGTTCCGGGAAATCAAGAGATCGTCCGGTGTAGCAAGTCGAGTCCGCCAGGCGACGGATACGGAGCTCGCTCGAAGGTGGCGCAGCGTCGTCAGGACAGCGCGTAAATCATCAGGTCGGATGAGTTCCCTGATCGTCTCTGCTGCCGATGGCATGTTGCTGGAAAAACCCCTGGGGCTGGCTGGATATTTTCCCGGCGCAGCGGCAGCCAAAGAATGAGGTGGCGATCCGGGAAATCTGAGACGACCTTACCTCCCAAGAATCCGACATCGCGGGGTCGAGAGGCTCCCACTGCCGACTGATATTGCCTGCGACATCCACCTCCAGGAACGGGTTGACGACCGTGCTGAAGACGTCGCCGTCTTCCCTTCGGGCGTAGACGATAAACGCATCGCAGAGGTGAAACACGGCCTTCTGGCCGAAACCAAACTTGCCGATCGCGGCATTGTCGGCGGCTTTGCTATCGCGCCAAACGACGTGATTCCGCTCTCGTCCTGCTTGCGGAAGAAGCCATCATTCGCGACCAGAAGACCCGGCCCGCGCAGCAGCGGATTCACCGCGTTTGGCCAGCTAGGCAGCACGTCGAGCCTGAATCGTTGGGCTTCCGCGTCGTCGGCGTTTTGCAGCAACTCCTTGAGGATCGGATACCCGGAATCGTAGCGATCTTGCAGATTGCTCTTGATCTGATTGACGATCGAGATCGGGGAGATGCGAAAATCAGGCATTGGCGCAGCGCACTTTCCGCGTTCCGCCTGTGCCCGAATCGACGTTGGTGCTCCTGGCCTCCAGCACGGCGAGCGCACGGCCCTGGCGGTCGAACGGCGCGTAGTCCGCCTTACCGCCGTCATCAAGCGCATATTCGAAGCGCACGCTGCGGCCGTTGGTGAGCGACCAATCGGCGTCCTTCAGAAGCTGGTCTATCTTGACGTGCTCGAGCGTTTCATTGGCCACCTTTCGATGCCCCCTTGGTCGCCGTTTCCCCGTTTTCCGTGCGTCCAGATTGCACGGAAAGCCGTTCATATTCTTCTACCGAGACGACCACCACAACGCCGCGCCCGTGCTTTTCGATCAGCACCGGCTCCGCACGCGCGGTGTCGATCATCAGGCCAAAGCCGTTCTTCGCTTCGCGCGCCGACATGGTTTTCATGGCCGAATCCTGAGCCGATCCATTGCTCCATTTAGGGCGAAATAGCTCTTTTCGGCAATGGCAACTTAGTCAGGAGAACCTGCGTCTGCGCGGCGTTGCCGCGCGGTGGCGGGCGGCGCTGCGATATGTGGGGGTCTCCGCGCCGCCCGCCATCGGTCACGTCTCATCGTGCCGGTCCTGCATGGCGGCAAGATTCACGCCGTGACGTTCAGTCTCGAACGCCATCTTCCCGAGTCTGGTCCAGACGCCGCGTGCCCGTTCGCCGTCCCCGCTCTTGAGCTTTTCGGCCATCCAGATCATCGCGCCGTAGATGGTGGCGCGGTCGTCGCCAGTGAGTTCGACAACGCCTGCCTTGACGACGAGGCCGCCGAGTTCGATCAGATGCCGCGTGCGCTTACGGCGCTCGACCTGCCAGGTGCGCACGTCACGCCGCGCCCGCGCCGCCTGATGCCGGTTGAGCGCTGTCCGATTGCGGTTGAGCGCCGCCAGCGTCGCGGTGAGGCGCTGGCACAGATCGCCGCGCCCGGCTTTGAAAGAACGCGGCCCCGCGCTTGGCCCATGCCTCCCTCTTTCCGGCGTCCCTGGTTTCGGCCAGGACGATCAGCGCGCCCGCCAGTTCGTCGGCGGTCAGCGCGTCGGCTCCGGTCGAGATGACGAGCTCGCCGAGCTGCTGCACCTTACGGGCTTTCAGGTCCCGCGCCTTGTCTTCGAGCGCCTTCAGTTCCGCGTCGTAGTCGCGTGGCTTGCGCATCATGTCCTCCATCAGTGACGATGAAGGAAGCGTAGTTGAGTGGGCGCGTAATGCAGTAATGTTGCCGGGACGGGCTGAATTGGCGCGAGCATTCCCGAGAAATTAGTTTCGAGGGCGCGCTTATACGTCGTTCCGACGTGCGCTTTAGAGCAGTATCTGGTCGGTCGCCATGGCGATCTACCACTTCTCTGTTCAGGTCATCGGACGCGCGGCGGGCCGTAGCGCGGTCGCAGCCGCTGCCTACCGCTCGGCATCGCGGTTGCGCGACGACCGGCTGGACCGTGACCATGACTTCTCGAACAAGCCGGGCGTCGTCCATTCCGAGGTCATGCTGCCGGAGAACGCGCCCGAGGAATGGCGCGACCGCGAAAAGCTTTGGAACGATGTCGAGGCGTTCGAGAAACGAAAGGACGCCCAGCTTTGCCGCGAGGTGGAGTTCGCCATTCCCCGTGAGATGACACAGGCCCAGGGCGTCGAACTGGCCCGCGATTTCGTGGCGCGGGAATTTGTCGATCAGGGCATGATCGCGGACTTCAATGTGCATTGGGACATGGGCGCGGACGGCCAGCCCAAGCCCCATGCCCATGTGATGCTCACCATGCGGTCGGTTGACGAAAACGGTTTCGGCCCAAAGGCCCGGGACTGGAACCGTACCGAGCTGGTCGAGCAATGGCGCGAGCGTTGGGCCGATCACGTCAACGAGCGGCTGGCCGAACTCGACATCGACGCGCGGATCGACCATCGCAGCCTTGAGGCGCAGGGCATCGGTCTTGAGCCGCAGACCAAGATCGGCGCACCGGCGCAGCGCATCGAGGCCGCCGGGATCGAGGCCGACCGCGCCGAAGATCACCGCCGCATCGCCCACGAGAACGGCGCGCGGATCGTCGCCAATCCCTCCGCCGCGCTGGGCGCGATCACGCAGCAGCAATCGACGTTCACGCGGCGCGACATGGCGATGTTCGCGCACCGACATAGCGACGGGATCGACCAGTTCAACGAGGTCGTTGGCGCGATGCGCAGCGCGCCCGATCTGGTCGAACTCGGCAAGGACGATGCCGGGCAGGACCGCTTCACCACAAGCGACATGATCGAAGCGGAACAGCGCCTGCATCGTGCCGCCGCGATGATGGCGGAACGGGAACGTCATGAGGTCAGCGGCAGGAACCGCGAAGCCGCATTGGCCCGCGCGGCGGATCGCGGCCTTGTCCTGTCCGGCGAGCAGGCCGATGCCTTGGCTCATGTCACGGACCGACGCGATCTTGGCATTGTCGTCGGCTATGCCGGAACGGGAAAGAGCGCGATGCTGGGTGTGGCGCGCGAGGCTTGGGAGGATGCCGGTTACACCGTGCGCGGCGCGGCCCTGTCCGGTATCGCGGCCGAGAATCTGGAGGGCGGATCGGGCATTGCGTCCCGCACCATCGCCAGCATGGAGCATGGCTGGTCGCAGGGCCGCGACCTTCTCACGTCCCGCGACGTTCTGGTGATCGACGAGGCGGGCATGGTCGGCACGCGGCAGTTGGAGCGCGTGCTGTCCTATGCCGCCGACGCTGGCGCGAAAGTCGTCATGGTCGGCGATCCGCAGCAGTTGCAATCCATCGAGGCGGGGGCGGCGTTCCGCTCGATCCACGAGCGCCACGGCGGCGCGGAGATCGGCGAGGTGCGACGCCAGCGTGAGGACTGGCAGCGCGACGCCACCCGCGACCTAGCGACCGGCAGAACCGGCGATGCGATCCATGCCTATGACAATCACGGCATGGTCCATGCCGCCGAAACACGCGAGCAGGCGCGCGGCGACCTGATCGACCGCTGGGACCGTGACCGGCAGGCCAGCCCCGACGCCAGCCGTATTATACTCACCCACACCAACGACGAGGTGCGGGAATTGAACGAGGCGGCCCGCGACCGGATGCGCGACGCAGGCGAACTTGGCGCGGACGTGCATGTCGCCGCCGAACGCGGTGCGCGGAACTTCGCACCCGGAGACCGCATCATGTTCCTACAAAATGAGCGCGGCCTTGGCGTGAAGAACGGCACGCTCGGAACCGTCGAGCAGGTCAGTCCGCAGAGCATGACCGTCCGCGCCGACGATGGGCGCAGCATCTCGTTTGACCTTAAGGATTACGACCGCATCGACCACGGCTATGCCGCCACCATCCACAAGGCGCAGGGCATGACCGTGGATCGCACTCATGTCCTGGCAACGCCGGGCATGGACGCCCACGGCAGCTACGTTGCCCTGTCCCGGCACCGCGACGGCATGGACCTGCATTACGGCCACGACGACTTTATCCATCGGGACCGGCTTGTCAGCGCCCTGTCGCGCGACCGGGCCAAGGACATGGCGAGCGACTACGAATCCGCCCGCGACTATGCCGCGCGGCGCGGCATCACCTTCCGCGAGCGGGTGGAACGGGTTGTCGAGATCGTCCGCCAGGTTCCCGAAAAGGTGCGCGGCATCTTCGATGGGCTGCGCCTGCCAGCCGAGGGCGGACAGGGGCCGGAAAGGAAGGTGGAGGAAGACCCGGAGGCGGCGTTGCGCCGCGCCCGTGGCCGGGCGCTCGTCCGTCATGCGCGCGCCGTGGATGCGATCTTCGCGGCGCAGGAACAGGGCAACAAGACCAGCCCCGATCAGATCAGGGAATTGCAGGAGGCGCGCCAGCGGTTCGAAGAGGTGCGCCCCTACGGCTCGCACGACGCCGAAGCCGCCTACAAGAAAAACCCGGAGCTTGCGGCGGAGGCGGCGTCCGGCGACGCCCGGCGCGCAATCCGTGCCCTGCAACTGGAAACCGAGCTGCGCACCGATCCCGGCCTGCGCGCCGACCGTTTCGTGGAACGCTGGCAAAATCTCCATAGGGCCAGCGACGAACGGTATGCGGCGGGCGACTATTCCGGTCACAGGGCCGCGCGGGCGGAAATGGGGAACATGGCGCACAGCCTCGAACGCGACCCGCAGATGGAGTCCCTTCTGGCAGGCCGCAAGCGCGAACTCGGCATCTCATTCGATTCGGGAATGGGCGTCGGCCGCGACCTCACCCTCACTTTCGGGCTCGGTCGGGGCCGGGGTCTCGGACTGTAGAACCATCCTATTTTCCGCCGCCTCTTCGCCACAGCCCTACGACGCCTAACTATCTATTGCACAACAATAAATCCTTGCCATTGCCTGTCCTGGCAGTCCCACAAACAGCCAGCAGGAGGCATCGCGGCCATGCGCCAGCCAGACCGTATTATCCGCCTGAACACCGTCCTTGACCGCACCGGCCTGTCCCGGTCCACCATCTACCGCAAGATCGCCGAAGGCACGTTCCCGCCCCAGATCAGGATCAGCGTCAATGGCGCGGGCTGGCGGGAATCCGACATCAACCAATGGATCGCCAATCCTGTGGCGTGGCGGCCCGGAAGCGGGCGTGACCTCGATGGCGTCTGATCGCGGCGCGCGCTCCCGCGCCCGGCGCGTCAGGCCGCCCGCGGCATCGGAGCAGCTTGAGGCGCTGTTGGGCTATTCGTGGCCGTTCCCCGGCCGGCCGCCCAAACATGACCTGTCCACATGGACCGTCACCGACGACTGGCCCCATCCCGTTCCGGTCACAGAGGCCGAGATCGAGGTGTTCGAGCAATGGTTTGGCGACATCTTCGATGAACTGTTTGGCTCCAAGGGCTAACACCTCGGGGATTTGAAATCGGCGTTGAAATCCGCCTTCCAATAGATTACATGTAGTCATACATGACCACATGTGGAGGGCGCAATATGCTGACCATCAACCTCAGAGACGCTAAGGCCGGATTTTCCAGCCTTGTGGATGAGGCCGTCAAAGGAAAGATCGTGACCATCACCCGCCATGGCAAACCCGTCGCGGCACTGGTCTCGGTCGAGGCGGCGGAGATCGCCCGCAAGGCGCTCGAACGCAAACGGGCAGGTCTTGTCAGCTATCTCAGGACATTCCCAGGCGGAGAGTTCCCGCGTAACCGCAAACCATCGCGGGATGTCGAGCTTTGAGCGGTTTTCTTCTCGACACCAACGTCGTCTCCATGCTGGCGCCGTCGAAGTCGGAAGCATCCGCTGACTTCCTCACCTGGCTGGACCGCATGGACGGCGACGGCCGGTTATTCCTGTCGGTCGTCTCCATCCATGAAATCGAGAAGGGAATCGCGCTCCTCGACCATAAGGGGACAACGGCGAAGGCCGCGAGCCTGAAAGCATGGCTCAGTGGTCTCGTCTCCACATACGATGACAAGATCATTGGCTTCGACGCGCAGGCTGCCGCAATCGGCGGGCGGCTGGAAGCGAAGGCGCTTGCGGCCGGTCACGACCCCGGCATGGCCGATGCTGTGATTGCCGGTATCGCCGCAGCGCATGAACTCGTCATCATCACCCGCAACACGAAGCATTTTGTGCCATTCGGTATCGCCGTGTTGTCGCCGAACGAGGCAACTGCCCAAGGAGACCCGGCATGAGCGCTGCCTCTTCCACGATCCCCCTGCGCGCCGCCCTTTACCTGCGCGTCTCGACGGCGCGGCAGGCCGAGCATGACGTGTCCATCCCCGATCAGAAGCGCCAAGGCGAAGCCTATTGCGAGGCGCGCGGCCTGCAACTGGTCGAGACCTATGTGGAGCCCGGCGCGTCGGCGACTAATGACCGCCGGCCAGAGTTTCAGCGCATGATCGAAGCAGGCACGTCCAAGCCCGCGCTGTTCGACGTGGTGGTAGTTCACAGCTTCTCGCGCTTCTTCCGCGACCATTTCGAGCTTGAGTTCTACGTCCGCAAACTGGCGAAGAACGGCGTCAAGCTGGTCTCCATCACGCAGGAGATGGGCGACGATCCGATGCACGTCATGATGCGGCAGATCATGGCCCTTTTCGATGAATACCAGTCGAAGGAAAACGCCAAGCACGTCATCCGCGCCTTGAAGGAAAATGCGCGGCAAGGCTTCTGGAACGGCTCGCTTCCTCCTATCGGCTACCGTGTAGTCGCGGCCGAGCAGCGCGGGGCCAAGACCAAGAAAAAGCTGGAGATCGACCCGCTCCACGCCGACACGGTGCGGCTGATCTATCGCCTCGCGTTGGAAGGCGACGGCACGACCGGCCAGATGGGCGTCAAGAACATCGTCTCCTATCTCAACAGTCGCCGCATCTTCACCCGTGACGGCGGGCGCTGGGGCATCGGTCAGGTTCACCGTATCCTGACCCGCCGCACCTATATGGGCGAGCATGAGTTCAACAAGCGCAGCAAGACCAAGGAACTGAAGCCGGTCAGCGAGATCGTGGTGGTAGAGGTTCCGCCGATCATCGACCGCGAGACGTTCGACACCGTGCAGGCGCTATTGAAGGCCCGCAACCCGAAGGTCACGCCATCCGCCGTCATCAGCGGCCCCACGATGCTGACCGGCCTGATCCATTGCGCCAAGTGCGGCGGGGCCATGACCATCCGCACCGGCAAGGGCGGGCGCTACCGCTACTATGCCTGTTCCATGAAAGCCCGGCAGGGGCCGACCGCCTGCGAGGGCATGGCCGTGCCGATGGACAAGCTGGACGATCTGGTCGCCAGCCACCTCGAAGACCAGCTTCTCCAGCCCGAGCGGCTGGAAATGATTCTTGCCAGCGTCCTCGACCGGCGACAGGAGCAATCCGAGCGCCGCCGCGAGCATATAGCCGAACTGAACAAGCGTGCATCCGAATCGGAACTACGGCTGAAACGCCTCTACGACGCCATTGAAGCAGGCGTGGCCGACATCGACGATCCCGCCCTCAAGGACCGTATCGACGGCCTCAAGGCCATCAGGGACCAGGCGAAGGCCGACGCCGAGCGCGCCCAAGCCATGCTCGACAACTCCGGCTCCAAGGCCATCACCCCGCAGATGGTCCGCACCTTCGCCAAGACAGCCCGCCAGCGCATCCGCCTCGAAGGTGGCGGCTACCGCCGCGACCATCTTCGCGCGCTCGCCCAGCGGGTCGAGGTCGCGGACGGCGAGGTTCGGATCATGGGATCGAAGACGCGGCTACTTCAGGCGCTCACCGCGAAAAACGGCGTAAACTCAGTGCCCACTCAGGGACTGAAGTGGCGGAGAGGGAGGGATTCGAACCCCCGATACGGTTGCCCGTATGCCGCATTTCGAGTGCGGTGCATTCGACCACTCTGCCACCTCTCCGCAGAGCCCGGCACAGGACGGCCGGACGCATGGTCGGCGCCGCTTCTAGCGGAGAGTGTTGCCGCCGACAAGCCCGCATCGGCCCCCGTCCCCGACGGACGGGCGCGCCTCACACCGCCCGCAGATGCCGCAGCGGACGCCCAGGTGCCAGGGCCTGGGCGGCGGCGAGGATGGCGGCGGTGTCCACGCCATAGTGGCGGTAGAGGTCGGGCAGGCTGCCGGACTGGCCGAAATGCTCCACCCCCAGCGCCCGCATGCGGTGGCCGCACACGGCGCCGAGCCAGCCGAGGGTCGCCGGGTGGCCGTCCACCACGCTGACGATGCCGCAATGGCGCGGCAGCGGCTCGAGCAGGCGCTCGATGTGGCTGCGGGCGGAATGGAGGCCGCGCTCGCGGGCGCGGCCGGCGGCGGTCCAGCCGGCGTTCAGCCGGTCCGACGAGGTCACCATGAGCAGGCCCACGTCGCGCCGGTCCTCGGCGAGCAGCGCCACCGCGGCGATGGCCTCGGGCGCGAGCGCGCCCTGCACCGCGATCACCACCTCGGCATTGGGGCCGGGCGGGCGCAGCCAATAGGCGCCGTCCACCATGTGCCGGCGCTGCTCCTCGCTGAACTGGCGCGCCGGCTGCTCCAGCGGGCGGGTGGACAAGCGGAAATAGACCGAGCCGCCGGTCTCGTCGCGCAGCCAGTTGGCCTCGTCCGCCTCGCCGTCGCCCTCGCGCTGCACATAGTCGAAGGCGAACTGCATCAGCACCGCCAGTTCGTCCACGAAGCACGGCTCGAACGCGGCGAGCCCGTCCTGCGCCATGCCGATCAGCGGCGTGGAGATGGACTGATGCGCCCCGCCCTCGGGGGCCAGCGTGATGCCGGACGGGGTCGCCACGACGATGAAGCGGGCGTCCTGGTAGCAGGCATAGTTCAAGGCATCGAGCCCGCGGCAGATGAAGGGGTCGTACAGCGTGCCCACCGGCACCAGGCGGGCGCCGAACAGCGAATGGGAAAGACCCAGCGCCGAGAGCAGCAGGAACAGGTTCATCTCGGCGATGCCGAGCTCCATGTGCTGGCCCTTGGGCGAGAACTGCCAGGAGAAGGTGGAGGGGATCTTCTCGCGCTTGAACACGTCGGAGAGCTCGCGCCGGGCGAACAGGCCGCGCCGGTTCACCCACGGTCCGAGATTGGTGGAGACGGTGACGTCCGGCGAGGTGGTGACGATGCGCGCGGCCAGCGCGCCGTCGCCCTTCGCCAGCTCCTGCAGGATGAGGCCGAAGCCCGCCTGGGTGGAGAGCGTGGCATTGGGCGGCGGGGCGATCTCCGGCACCGGCAGAGCGGGGGAGGAGAAGCGCCGGCGGCCCTCGCGGGCGAACGGCACCTGCTCGAGGAAGCGCTCCATCTGGGCGGGCGGCACGGCGAGGCCCTCGAACGGGTCGAGCTCGTGGCCCGGCCGCACATTCATGGCGGCGCGCAGCTCCTCCATCTGGCCGGCGGTCATCAGGCCGGCATGGTTGTCCTTGTGGCCGGCGAGCGGCAGGCCGTAGCCCTTGACCGTGTAGCAGAGGAAGCAGACCGGCCGGTCGTGGGTGATGGCGTCGAAGGCGTCCATCAAGGTGGTGAGGTCGTGGCCGCCGAGATTGGTCATGAGCGCGGAAAGCTCGGCGTCCGAGCGCCGCGCGATCAGGTCCGAGACCTCGCCCTGGTCGCCGAGGTCGTCCATCAGGCGCTTGCGCCAGGCGGCGCCGCCCTGGAAGGTGAGGGCGGAATAGTCCGGGTTCGGGCACTCGTCGATCCAGCGCTTCAGCGCCTGCCCGCCGGGCTCGCGGAACGCCGCCTCCTGGAGCGCGCCGTACTTGACGATCACCACCTGCCAGCCCATGGCCTCGAAGATGCCGACGAAGCGTTCGTAGAGCCCTTCGTGCACCACGCCGTCGAGGCTCTGGCGGTTGTAGTCCACGACCCACCAGGTGTTGCGCACGTCGTGCTTCCAGCCCTCCAGCAGCGCCTCGAAGACGTTGCCCTCGTCGAGCTCGGCGTCGCCGACGAGCGCGATCATGCGGCCCTTCTTGCGGCCGCCCGCCAGGCCGTGGGCGTGCACATAGTCCTGCGCCAGGGAGGCGAACAGCGTCTGGGCGACGCCGAGGCCGACCGAGCCGGTGGAGAAGTCCACGTCGTCGTCGTCCTTGGTGCGCGAGGGGTAGGACTGGGCGCCCTTGTAGCCGCGGAAATTTTCCAGCTTCTCGCGGCTCTGGAAGCCGAGCAGATACTGGATGGCGTGGAACACCGGGCTCGCATGGGGCTTCACCGCCACCCGGTCCTGCGGTCGCAGGACATGGAAATAGAGCGCCGTCATGATGGTGGCGAGCGAGGCCGAGGAGGCCTGATGGCCGCCCACCTTGAGCCCGTCCTCGCTCGCGCGCAGGTGGTTGGCGTTGTGGATCATGTAGCTCGCCAGCCAGAGCGCCTTGCGCTCCAGGGCGGCCAGGATGTCGATGTCGCGTGCCATTGCGCTGGTCCTCGGCCCTTCCTTCGGCCCGCTCCGGGCCGGCCGGCGCGGCGCCGGCATGGCGGCCAGTCTAGCGCGGGCACGACGGCGCTTTTCGCCGATTTGTGCTGGACAGAGCGTGTTTGGTGCACGATTCTGGTGTTTGAACGATCCAGAAAGACGGAAAAGTGCGTCTTGATCCGGCTGACAGAAAAATCCTCGCCGCCCTCCAGCGCGACGGGCGGGCCAGCATCGCCGACATTGCCGGGGAGGTGGGGCTCTCGCCGTCCGCCTGCCTGCGCCGGGTGAAAGCGCTGGAGGAGACGGGGCTGATCGCGCGCTACGTGGCGGTGCTGGACCAGCGCAAGGCCGGACTGCCGGTCAGCGTCTTTGTGTCCATCAAGCTGGAGCGCCAACGGGAGGACGCCCTCGACGCGTTCGCGGCCGCCATCCGTCCCTGGCCGGAGGTGCTGGAGTGCTACCTCATGACGGGGGCGCGGGACTACCTTTTGCGGGTGGTGGCGGCGGACCTCGACGCCTATGAGAGGTTCTTGAAGCAGAAGCTGACCCGGGTGGAGGGCATCGCCTCCATCGAGAGTTCCTTCGCGCTCGAACAGGTCAAATATTCCAACGTGTTGCCCCTGCCCTGAGGGGCGTGGGAGACGGCGCGATGGCGATCCGGGTGGGCATAGGCGGATGGACGTTCGAGCCCTGGCGCGGGGTCTTCTACCCCGACGGCCTGGTCCAGGCGAAGGAGCTGTCCTTCGCCTCCAGGGCGCTGCAAACCATTGAGATCAATGGAACATTCTATCGCAATCCGACGCCGAAGGCGTGCGCCGACTGGGCCCGCCAGGCGCCCGAGGGATTCGTCTTCGCGCTCAAGGCGCCGCGCTATGCCACCAACCGCCGGGTGCTGGCGGAGGCGGGGGAGAGCGTCGCGAAATTCATCGACAGCGGCATCGCCGAGCTCGGCGACAAGCTCGGCCCCATCAACTGGCAATTCGCGCCGACGAAGGCGTTTCTTCCCGATGACTTCGCGCGCTTTCTCGCTCTTCTTCCCGGCACATGCGGCGGCCTCGCGCTGCGCCATGCGGTCGAGGTGCGCCACCCGACCTTTGCCTGCCCCGAATTTGTCGACCTCGCCCAAAGGCACGGCGTCGCCGTCGTGTTCGCCGATCACGAGACCTATCCCGCCATCGCCGACGTGACGGCGCCCTTCACCTATGCCCGGCTGATGACGGCGCGGGAGGAGGTGGAGACCGGCTACGATGCCGGAGCCCTGAATCGCTGGGCCGCGGCCGCCGGGGACTGGGCGCGGGGCCGGGTGCCGGAGGGCCTGCCGGTGTGCGGTGCCGGCCCGGCGCCGGCAGCCGGCAAGGGCGCCGAGGGCAAGACGGCGCAGGGCAAGACGGCGCAGGGCAAGCCGGCAAAAAGCAAGGCGCCGGCCGATGCCGCCCGCGACGTGTTCGTGTTCCTGATCAACGGGGCGAAGGTGCGCGCCCCCGCGGGGGCGATGGCGCTCCAGAAGCTGGTGGACGGCTGAGGCACGGCGCCGGCGGCGCGGACCTCCGTCCCTGTCCGGCAAGGCGAGAGGGGCTCGTCCCGCCCTCAGATATAGTCCACGAACGAGGCCAGCTCGTCCTGGGAGAGGTCGCGCATCTCGGCCAGCGTGTAGGTGTCGAGCACGGTGCCGATGGCATCGCGCACCCGCACCATCAGGAGGCGCACCTCGCACCGGGCCAGGTTGCAGTCCTCGCACGGCTCGTAGGCGTTGCGGCTGGCGCAGGGCAAGGGCGCCAGCGGGCCGTCGAGCGCGCGGATCATCTCGCCGACGATGATCTCCTCCGGCGCGCGCGCCAGGCGGTAGCCACCGAGCTTGCCCTTCTTGCTGGACAGAAAGCCGGCATTGCGCAGCTCGCCCAGGATCACGTCCAGGAACTTCTTGGGAATATGGTTGGTCTCGGCGATGTCGGCGACCTGGGTCGACGCGCCGGGGGGCAGGCGCGCCAGGTGCACCGCCGCCTTGAGCCCGTATTTTCCTTTTTTCGTCAGCATTCAGAGCCCCTTCGAGGGCTTATGGTGAAGCCGTCGCCTCAAGTCAACAAGGTTGAGCCCCCGGCGCCGCGCGCGCCGGGCCGGCGCTCAGGCGCCGCCCTCCGCCAGAGGCGGCCCGGGCTCCGGCTTGGCCTCATAGCGCGCCATCAGCGGCGCCTGGGCCATCGCGAAGGCGAAGGTGAGCGGCAGGTAGCCGAAGGTCTTGAAGGAGACCCAGGTGTCGGTGGAGACCGAGCGCCAGACCACCTCGTTGAGCGCCGCCATGAGCAGGAAGAACAGGCCCCATCGCACGGTCAGCTTGTGCCAGCCTTCGTCGGTGAGGTTCACCATGCCGTCGAACACATAAGGCAGCAGCGGCTTGCGGAACGCCAGCCCGCCGAACAGCGCGAGGCCGAAGACGGCGTTGAGCAAGGTCGGCTTCAGCTTGATGAAGTGGTCGTCCTGGAGCCACAGCGTGAGCCCGCCGAACACCATCACCACCAGCGCCGAGACCAGGGGCATCACGGCGATGCGCCGCGCCAGCACCCACATGGCGCCGAGCGCGAGCACGGTGGCCACCATGAACACGCCGGTGCCGAAATAGATGCCGCCGTAGGAATTGCCGACGAAGAACAGCACCAGGGGGCCGATCTCGAGGGGGATCTTCACCCAGGGGTTCATTTTCCTGGGCGGGGCCGCGGCGGCCTCGGTCATGATGGCAGGTCTCCGGAAACGCTGGAACCGTGGCGGCAGGTGCCGCCGGAACCTCTCATTTGGCGCCTGGACGCGCGACAATCAAGTGCGGTGCCGGTCCTGGGCTCCCGGACCGGCGTCGGCAGGCCGGGACGGCGGAGCGCCCGCCGCGCCGCCCGCGCATGCCATGGCCCATGGCGGCGCCAAGGGGGGACGGCGCGAGAGGGCTTCCCGCCGAGGAGGCGCGACGTCGCCCGCCTTTCACTTGCCCGGCGGCAGGCAGGAGACCAGCTCCGGTCCCTCCTTGGGCACCCGCTCGCGCAGCCGCGCGGCGAGCCGCTGGAGATTGGCGGTGGGCTTGCCCGCGTCGCGCCGCAGCGGATTGGGCAGCATCACGGCGAGCAGCGCCGCCTGGCCGGCATTGACCTGCGCCGCCGGGATGCCGAAGGCGCGCCGCGCGCCCGCCTCGACGCCGATCTCGCCGTCCGGCCCCCATTCGGCGATGTTGAGATAGATCTCGATCATCCGCTCCTTGCTCAGCACCAGGTCGAGCCACATGGCGAGCGGGATCTCGATCGCCTTGCGGATCAGCTCCCGGCCCGGCCACAGGAACAGGTTCTTGGCCACCTGCATGGGGATGGTGGAGGCGCCGCGCGCCTCCTCGAGCTCGTCCGCCTTCTCGATCGCCTGGCGGATCTCGCCGAGGTCGACGCCGGGATGGTGGCAGAAGTTCGCGTCCTCCGAGGCGATCACCGTGCGCACCAGTACCGGCGACATCCGCGACAGCGGGGTCCAGATGCGTTCCACCCGCTCGCCCTTGATCCAGCGCCCGAGCATCAGCGTCGAGACCGGGTTCACGACCGTGTAGAGCACCGAGAGCACCAGCGGGACGGCGATGATGATCAAAATCACGCGCAGCAGCAGGCGGATCACGTTCCGGCCTTTCCGTTGGCGCGCCCGGCGCTTCCGCGCGCAGTGTCTTGACCTCGCCGCCCCGATCGGGCACCGGGAGCGGCGAAGTCAAGCTTCGCATTCGCCCCTGCGTCAACCCCCGGCCCCGCCACCGGTTCCCCCTTTCGCCAAGGCCATCCCGTGAACAGCCTCCTCGCGCAACGCCTCGACGCCGCCGCCGCCCGCGCCGAGGCGCGCCTGTCCCGCGCCCTTGCGGACGCGCCCGCGGATGGCGAGCGGGCGCGGCCCGCGCGGCTGATGGCGGCCATGCGGCACGGCACGCTTTCCGGCGGCAAAAGGCTGCGCCCATTCCTGGTGATCGAGAGCGCGGCGCTGTTCGGCATCGCGCCGGAGGCGGCGGCGACCGCGGCGGCGGCGGTGGAGTGCGTCCACTGCTATTCGCTGATCCACGACGACCTGCCCGCCATGGACAATGACGACCTGCGGCGCGGACGGCCCACGGTCCACCGGGCCTATGACGAGGCCACCGCCATCCTCGCCGGCGACGGGCTGCTGACCCTCGCCTTCGACTTGCTTTCGGGCGAGGACGCCCATGCCAGCCCCGCGGTGCGCATCGCCTTGGTGCGGGCGCTGGCGCGAGCGGCGGGGATCGGCGGCATGGTGGGCGGGCAGATGCTCGACCTCGCGGCGGAAGGGCGCTTCGACGCCGGCCGGCCCCTGGCGCTGGGGACCGACGCCATCGGCGAGCTCCAGGCCATGAAGACCGGCGCGCTGCTGCTGGTCTCCTGCGAGGCCGGGGCGATCCTGGGCGAGGCGGAGGCGGGGGCGCGCGCGGCGCTGTCCGCCTACGGCCGGGCGCTCGGCGCGGCATTCCAGATCGCCGACGACATCCTCGACGTGGAGGGCAGCGTCGAGGCGACCGGCAAGAGTGTCGGCAAGGACGCGAAGGCCGGCAAGGCGACGCTGGTGTCCGCCCTCGGCCTTCATGCGGCGCGGGCCGCGCTGGCGGGCCTGGTGGCGCAGGCCCAAACCGCGCTCGCCCCGTTCGGCCCGCGCGGCGCGGTGCTCGCCGCCGCCGCCGACTTCGTCGCCGCCCGCAAGAGCTGAGCGGCGGGGCAGGGGCCCCGTCGCGCCTTGGGGAAACGCTCCCGGCCTCGGAAACGCGTGCTCGGGCGCGCCCTTGGGGGCGCGCAAGCGCGGCGGCGGCTCAAATCGATTCAGATTCGCGCAAATTCCGGCTAGATGTGGCGCGGCGCGCGCCCGCGGCGGGCGCCGCGCCGGACGGGAGGAGACAAGAATGACCAAGAAGATCGCGCTGGTGACCGGGGCCGGCTCGGGCGTGGGGCGCGGCGTCGCCGTGGCGCTCGCCCAGGCGGGCTATGCGGTGGCGCTGGCCGGCCGCCGCGCCGATGCGCTCGCGGAGACCGCCGCCCTGGTGCCCGGCGCCGACATGCTGGCGGCGCCCACCGACGTGACCGATCCCGCCTCGGTGAAGGCGCTGTTCGACGCGACGGTGGAGAAGTTCGGCCGGCTCGATTTGCTGTTCAACAATGCCGGCACCGGCGCGCCGCCCGTATCGCTGGAGGAGCTCACCCTCGCCCAGTGGCGCGCGGTGGTGGACACCAATCTGACCGGCCCGTTCCTGTGCACCCAGGAGGCGTTCCGGGTGATGAAGGCGCAGGCGCCGCGCGGCGGGCGCATCATCAACAACGGCTCGATCTCGGCGCACGCGCCGCGCCCGTTCTCGGCGCCCTACACCGCCACCAAGCACGCCATGACCGGCCTCACCAAGTCCACCTCCCTGGACGGGCGCGCCTACGACATCGCCTGCGGCCAGATCGACATCGGCAATGCCGACACCGTCATGGCCCAGCGCATGAAGGCCGGCATCCTGCAGGCCGACGGCTCCACCAAGGTCGAGCCGGTGATGGACGTCGCCCACGTGGCGAGCGCGGTGGTCTACATGGCGAGCCTGCCGCTGGAGGCCAACGTGCAGTTCATGACCGTCATGGCCACCAAGATGCCGTTCATCGGCCGCGGCTGAGGGCGCGTCTCACAAGGCCGAATGGTCCTTCACCGCCGCGGCCAGCGCCGGCTTCAGCTCGCGGAAGCGCGCGTCGAGCGCGGCGGGGTCGGCGCGGTTCAGCGCCACCATCTGCGCGCGCTGCTCGCTCAGGCGGCGCACGTCGAGGGCGTCCGCCTCCATGCCGGCCACGAGCGCGGCCGCCACCTCCTGCGCGGTCTCCTTGACGAAGCCGAGGTCGGGGCCGGCGCGCGAGGTCCTCATCATCGGCGTGTCGGTGGCGGAGGGATAGAGCGTGAGCACGTGCACGCCTTCGCCCAGGAGCTCGCGCCGGAGCGCCTCGCCGAAATGGGCGAGGCCGGCTTTGACCGCCGCATAGGTGGCGTAGAAGGGCACGCCCACCAGCGCGATGCCGGAGGCGACGTTGACCACCATCGCATCGCCCGAGGCCCGCAGCGCCGGCAGCGCGGCGCGGGTCAGCAGGATGGGCGCGAGGAGGTCCACCTCCACCATGGCGCGGATCTCCGCCGCGCCGGTCTCCTCGAGCCGGCCGGCGCGCACGGCGCCGGCATTGTTGACCAGCACGTCGAGGCCGCCGAGGGCGGCCAGCGCCGCTTCGAGCGTCGCCGCCCGGCCGGCGTCGCTCGCCACGTCCGCGGCGAGGCCCCGCGCGCCGGGGCCGAGGGCGTCGAGCGCGGCGGCGAGGGCGTCCGGCCGCCGTCCGGTGACGAAGAGGCGGGCGCCCTTCTCCTGGAGCAGATGGGCCGCGGCGAGGCCGATGCCGCTGGTGCCGCCGGTGATCAGGACGCGCTTGCCGTCGATCTGCATGAGAAGGCTCCCGCCCGCGTCAGGCCGCGGAATAGTTGGAGGGGAACAGAGCGCGCTGGGTTTCCTCGTCCATCTCCTGCTTGAAGGCGTGGCCGGAGCCCACCAGCCGCGCCCGCGCGGCGGCGGGCCGGGCGCTCACCGCCGCGTGCCAGCGGGCGATGTGGGGATAGGCCGCCAGCGGCTCCTCGCTGCCCGGCAGCACCGCCTTGGCGCGCTCGATCCAGCCCCAGGCGGACATGTCGAGGATGGTGTAGTCGTCCCCCAGCAGGAACGGACGGCCGTCGAGCCGCGCGTCGAGGATGGCGTAGTGGCGCTCCGCCTCGCGCCGGTAGCGGTTGACGGCATAGGCCGGCTTCTCCGGCGCCATGAGCTGGAAATGCACCGCCTGGCCCGAATAGGGGCCGAGCCCGGTGGCGATGAAGAACAGCCAGGAGAGCATTTCCGGCCGGTCCTGCGGACGGCCGAGGAAGGCGCCGGTCTTCTCGGCGAGGTAGATGAGGATCGCGCTCGAATCGAACACCCGCGCCGGTGCGCCGCCGGGCCCGTCGGTGTCGACGATGGCGGGCAGCTTGCCGTTGGGGTTGATGGCGCGGAAGGCCGGGTCGTGCTGCTCGCCCTTGCGGGTGTCCACCGGCACCACCTCGTAGGGCAGGCCCGCCTCCTCCAGGAACAGCGCGACCTTCAGGGGATTGGGGGTGGGGTGGAAATAGAAGCGGATCATGGGGTCCTTCCCGGCGTGTGGATGGCGGCATCTCGGTTCCCGCCGCCGCGCGCAAGGCGCCGGGTGGCTGGACCTGTATTTAGAGCGTTCGATCTAAAATGACGCGGCGCCGCGCGCTTGACAAGCCCCGGGGCGGGCGTCCGGCCCGGCCGGCGCCGGCTCTCCCAGCCGCTTTCTTGAGTTTCCAAGCATTTGCTCTAGAATTCCGCGATGATCGCCTGCTTGCCCCTTTTCCACAGGACCGCGTCCTGATGGCCCGGCCCCGCGCCTTCGACGAGGCGGCGGTGCTCGACGCCGCCGTCGACTGCTTCTGGTCCAAGGGCTTCGAGGCCACCTCGGTGCGCGACCTCGCGGCGCAGATGGGGATCACCGGCGCCAGCCTCTACAACGCCTTCGGCGACAAGCGGGCGCTCTACGAGCAGGCGTTCGCGCGCTATGTGCGCGAGGGCGTGCATGCGCGCATCGCGCGGCTCGAGGACCTGCCGCCGCTCGAGGCCATCGAGACCTTCTTCGCCGAGGTGGTGGCGAACGCGCTCGGCGATCCGGCGCGCAAGGGCTGCTTCCTGGTGAACGCCACTTTGGAGCTGGCGCCCCACGACCCGCGGTTCCGGCGCCTGGTCGAGGAGGTGCTCGGCGCGATGCAGGGCTTCTTCCGCCGCCAGGTGGAGAAGGGCCGGGCGCTGGGCGTCGTCACCGCGACGGGCGAGGCCGACGAGCTCGCCGGGATGCTGCTCGGCCAGCTGTTGGGCCTGCGCGTCCTGTCCCGCGTCGATCCCTCGCCCGCGCGGCTCGAGGGCATGCTGCGCCCGCTCTTCGCCTTGCTGCGGGCGCCCTGAGCCGCGTCAGCCGCGCGACAGGCCCTGGCGCTCCAGCTCGGCGAGATAGGCGGCGAAGCGCGCCTCCTGCTCGCGCCCGAGCGCATGGAGCAGCGGCCAGGTGTAGATCCCGGTGCCGTGGCCGTCGTCGAACTGGAGCCGCACCGCATAATTGCCCACCGGCTCCACGGCGGCGATGCGCACCCGGCGCTTGCCGGGCACCGTGATCTTCTCGTCCGGCGCGTGGCCCTGCACCTCGGCGGACGGGCTCTCGACCCGCAGATATTCCGCCGGCAGGGTGAAGGCCGCGCCGTCCTCGAAGGTCACGGCGAGCGCGTGGCGGTCCTCGACCACCCTCAGCTCCGTGGGCCAGGTGTCGTCGGCGGCGGGCGGGGCGCTGGACTGCGAAGGGGCCACGGCTTGGCGCTCCTGTGTTGCATGGCAGCACGCATTTGTGCGGCTTTGCGCCTACCCATCGGCGCGGCGCATACGATATATAGACGACGCGCCCCGTCCGCACGCTTTACCGCTGTCGGGCAGCAGACCGGTTCTAACCGGCGGCGAAGGGGCGGGGGGAGACGTGAGGAGCGCAAGTTTGGACCGCAAGGCAAGCATGCTCAGGGACCTGATCGACCGCCCGGCCGGCGCCGCCCAGCAAAGCGCGCCGCTGGTGGACACGTTCGGCCGCGCCGTCACCTATCTGCGCGTCTCAGTCACCGACCGCTGCGACTTCCGCTGCGTCTACTGCATGGCGGAGCACATGACCTTCCTGCCCAAGCAGGACCTGCTCACGCTCGAGGAGCTGGACCGCCTGTGCTCGGCCTTCGTGCGGCGCGGTGTGCGCAAGCTGCGCCTCACCGGCGGCGAGCCTCTGGTGCGGCGCGACGTGATGACCTTGTTCCGCGCCCTCTCGCGCCACCTGGAGAGCGGCCTCTTGGACGAGCTGACGCTCACCACCAACGGCTCCCAGCTCGCCCGCTACGCCGCCGACCTCGCCGCTTGCGGCGTGAAGCGCATCAACGTCTCCATCGACACGCTGGACCAGGACAAGTTCCGCGCCATCACCCGCTGGGGCGACCTCGGCAAGGTGATGGAGGGCATCCGCGCCGCCAAGGCGGCGGGCCTCCAGGTGAAGATCAACGCGGTGGCGCTCAAGGACGTGAACGAGCACGAGATCGCCACGATGATGGCCTGGGCGCACGGGGAGGGGCACGATCTCTCCCTCATCGAGGTGATGCCGCTCGGCGAGGTGGGCGAGGAGCGCGTCGACCAATATCTGCCGCTCTCTGAGGTGCGCGCGCGGCTGGAGCAGCGCTTCACGCTGACCGACATCGCCTACCGCACCGGCGGCCCGGCGCGCTATGTGGAGGTGAAGGAGACCGGCGGGCGGCTCGGCTTCATCACCCCTTTGACCCACAATTTCTGCGAGGGCTGCAACCGGGTGCGCGTCACCTGCACCGGCACGCTTTATATGTGCCTCGGCCAGGAGGACGCCGCCGATCTGCGCGCGCCGCTGCGCGCCGCGCCGGACGACGCGCGGCTCGACGCCGCCATCGACGAGGCGATCTTCCGCAAGCCCAAGGGCCACGACTTCGTCATCGACCGGCAGACCCGCCAGCCGGCGGTGCGCCGCCACATGAGCATGACCGGCGGCTGAGCCCGATCCTCGGGCAGAGAGCGGGCCGCGGGTGTGCGCCGCCGGGCGGCGGGCGCCGCGCCCGACCGCCCGCATCCGACGGAGCCTTCCCCCACGCCGCCCGCTCCCCAGGGGTTGAGCGTTCCACCAAGGCGGGATGGCGCCTTGGGGAGCGGGGGATGACCGCCTGACCCCCGGCGCTGCCCGAGGGGCCGATTGCGGCGCCTCCATGTCGGCGCCATGCCCCTGGCGCCGGGCTCGCGGCCAAGATCCAAGGAACACGCAGGACGCGGCGCGCGCAAATCGGGTACATGATCTCGGCGGCTGCTGCGTGCAGCGCCGATCCTTAGGAAACCATTCACCTTTCCGGTTCAGGGACGGGTCGAGGCGAACGCCGCTCCGGCGCCGCCGGGTCCCCGCCGGAAGCGGCGGCCGTCATGCCTTTCTGCGCTCCCACACCCTGCGATCCCATGCGCCCCAGAGCGATCGGTCCTCTGCCCTTCGAGCCCGCCCTCGCGCCCGCGACCGCGCGCGCCGTGGAGGCCCGGCCGTGAGCGGCCCGTCGCATGTCCGGGGCATGGTCTCCATGGTGGTGTCCATGGCCCTGTTCATCACCAACGACACGCTGCTCAAGGTGACCATGCACGAGGTGCCGCTGGGCCAGGCCCTGGCGCTGCGCTCGCTGTTCGCCGGCGTGCTGCTGCTGGCGCTGGTGGCGCGCGCGGGGGAGCTGGGGCTGGTGCTGCACGCCTTCCGGCCGCAGGTGCTGGCGCGCTCGGGGCTCGATACCCTGACCACCGTGCTCTATGTCGGCGCACTGGGGGTGATGCCCATCGCCTCCACCACCACCATCTACCTCTCCGCGCCGCTCATCACGGTGGCGCTCGCGGTGCCCCTGCTGGGCGAGCGCGTGAGCTTGCCCCAGTGGTGCGCGGTGTTCGTCGGCTTCACCGGCGCGGTGATCGTCATGCGGCCGGATCCGGCGACGTTCCAGTGGGTGGCGCTGCTGCCGCTGGTCGCGGCCTTGAGCGGGTCGCTGCGCGACATCGTCACCCGCGGCATCGCGATGGAGATTCCGGGATCGGTGGTGGGTGTCTCCACCACCCTGGTGCTCGGCCTGGTGTGCGCGCTGTCGGCGCCGTTCGAGCCCTGGCGGGTGCCGTCCGCGCTCACCGTCGCGCAGCTGGCGGCCTCGGCCTTCACCTTCGCGCTCGGCACGCTGGCCCTGGTCTACGCCTTCCGCAGCGCGCCGGTGAGCCTGATCTCGCCGCTGCGCTACGTCCTGGTGTTCGGCGCCATCGTCTCCGGCTACACGGTGTTCGGCGATTTGCCCGACCCGTTCGCCGCGCTCGGCATGGTGCTGGTGGTGGGGGCGGGGCTCTATTCCATCAATGCCGAGCGCCGACGCAGCCGCCGCGCCGGCCGCGCGGACGCGGCCGGGGCGCCCGCCTGCCCGCCCGCCGCCCTCGCCGCGCCCAAGGACTGAGGCTTTTAAAACATGTTCATAGATCTGATTTTCAGAGCTACGGTTTTCTAAGATCTAACTGCGGGTTTTTTGCCTGAGGTTTGCATATTGTCAGTCTGTGCCCACCAACGTTGCCGGATAGGCCTAGGAGGCCAATACTCTTGGAGCCGCTCCCGCCGTCGTCGAATGTGTGAAACTCTGTGGCTCGGTACATGATGGCAGTGGCTAGATGAATGGAATCTGGAGTCGTAAGTTTTTTGTCGCCGAATTGACTTGAATGGCGCTGGTAATGGTCTCGAATGTCGTGCGCCATCGCGGCGACTTTGGTGTCCATGCCAATGCGCGTAATTCGCTTCATAAAATCATTGAAGAGCCGCTCCATGCCAACCGGTAGCCTGCTTTGCAGAACCTCAACCGTTGTCAGCGTGGAAGTGATTAGTTTTACCTCGCGACGTTTGAAGCGTTCTATAACCTCGCGAACGCCGTCCATTTCTCCAGTTTTACGCTGCTCGTCCTTGATCCAAGCCAGAAATAGGCAGGTATCCCAATAGTAGATGGGTTCAGCGCCAGCCATCGCGGAGCTCCCGCACAAACGCTTCGCTGCTAAGATCGCCCGTTGCGTTAGGTGCCCGACCGCGCAAATCCTCCCAATCTGGCAAATCAGATGCTATCGGGAAGGCCTCAATTTCCACCACAGATACTTGATGTGGAAAAAAGGCACCTGCCCGATAGCGTAGTGTTCCCTGCACTTCGACCCGCCTGCCGACGGCTGCGACAGCATCATCCAGAAGCCGGGTTGGAAAATGGCAAATGACTTTACGTGGCCCGACGTCCGGATAGATATGAAACACATTGGCTCCGTCGTGAAGATTTATTTGCTCCAACATCCCTTCAATGGAGCCGCGGCATTCTTCATCGACGGCCAGTGCTTTTTCTACGTCACTTAAAATTTTTGGCGTGAGGTCGAAGGTGTGATCTCTAAAAACAAGAGCGGAACTCTTGACTGTCCGTCCAACCGGGCGCGTCAATCCACGTATATCTTCCAGCAAATCGGCGTCCAGGACAGATAAGTCGCCACCATGGTTGATGGTTGTTGTTAGTCTTTCCAGATTTCCAATTAAGATGGAGCCGAAATAAGAAGCATTAGGGAGGGGTTGTGGTTCCAAAACAACTCTAACGGGACTGTTATAAGATAGCTCCGCAATTCTCAAATAGGTCGTCGTTTTGCCATTAGCTTCTTTATCAATCTTAGAAATTGTTGCGTTCAAATTTTGCAATTGTGCCACAAACGCGCTGAGTCGGACCCTGCCCTCGTCCTCAGGCAGCCCCTCGATTATCAGCGTGATCCAGTCATTGTCGCCCATAAATTGCACCACAATCCTGAGAGGCTGGTCCGATGCTAACCCACGAATGAGAGCCGGTACATAAGCCTTTTGCGGCCGACCTGCTGATCGGGATAGCCGCTAGCGTGGGATCGTCTTCTCCAATTTGGCCTTGTTATTGAGCCCGCGCCTCACTCGGAGGCGAGCGCCACCACCGGGTCGAGCCCGGCCGCCTTGCGCGCCGGCAAATAGCCGAACACGAGGCCGGTGAGGAAGGCGCAGCCGAAGGCGAGCAGCGCCGGCTCCGCCGCATAGGCGACCGTGGCGCCGAGATATTCGAGCCCCCGGGTGACGCCGAGCCCCAGCGCCACGCCCACGAGGCCGCCGACCCCGCACACCACCAGCGCCTCGGTGTTGAACTGCAGCATGATGTTGGAGCGCCGCGCCCCGGTCGCCATGCGGATGCCGATCTCGCGCGTGCGCTCGGTGACGCTCACCAGCATGATGTTCATCACGCCGATGCCGCCGACGATGAGCGAGATCGCCGCCACCGAGGCCAGCATGGTGGTCAGCGTGTCCGCCGAGGCGGTGGCCATGTCCAGCAGCGAGGAGGTGTTGCGGATCTGGAAATCGTCGGCCCGGTGGCGCCGGCGCAGCAGGGAGGTGATCTCCGCCTGGGTCTCGTCGACCCGGCTCGTGTCCGCCACCGCCACGGTGATGGAATTGACGTAGCGCCGGCCGAAGATGCGGATGAAGCCGGTGGAGAGCGGCATCAGCACCAGATCGTCCTGGTCCGAGCCGAACGCATTGGCGCCGCGCGGCGCCAGCACCCCCAGCACCTGGAACGGCACGTTGCGCACCAGCACGTAGCGCCCCACCGGGTCCTGGCCCGGGAACAGCACCTTCGCCACGGTCGCGCCCAGCACCATCACCGGCGCGTAGGCGTCGTAATCGGCTTGGGTGAACATGGCGCCCGAGGTCATGCCCCAGTCGCGCGCCGTGGTGTAGCCGGGCCCCGAGCCCTGGATCAAAGTGGCGTAGTCGAGATTGCCCACCCGCAGCGTCGCGGTGAGGAAGCGCTCGGGCGAGACCGCGACGATGTTGTCGATCTCCTCGGCGATGGCGGCGGCGTCCTCCTCCTTGAGCGAGGCGTTGACGCCGGTGGTGCGCACCCCCGGCGCGCCGGGCCGCACGATCAGCAGGTTGGTGCCGATGGAGGCGATGCGGTCCAGCACGTCCTGCTTGGAGCCCTGGCCGATGGCCATCATGGCGATCACCGCCGCCACCCCGATGACCACGCCGAGCAGCGTGAGCGCGGTGCGGAAGGCGTTGCCCGCCATGGAGCGCCACGCCATCTTCACCGCCTCGGAGAGGTCGGACAGGAAGGGATTGTGGGCCCGGAGGTCGAGATGCTCGGCGCCGAAGGTGGAGGCGCGCGCGGCCGGCGCCGCCCGCTGGCGCTCGTCGGCGACGATGCGCCCGTCCTGGATCCGCACGATGCGCTCGGCGTGGGCCGCCACCTCCTTGTCGTGGGTGATGAGGATGACGGTGCGCCCCTCGGCGTGCAGCTCGCCCAGCAGCGCCAGCATCAGCTCGCCGGAATGGCTGTCGAGGGCGCCGGTGGGCTCGTCGGCGAGGATCACCGGCGCCTCGTTCATGAGCGCGCGGGCGATCGAGACGCGCTGCTGCTGGCCGCCGGAGAGCTGGGCGGGCCGGTGGTCGGCCCGGTCGGCAAGGCCGAGGCGGGCGAGCAGCGCCCGCGCCCGCTCGCGCCGCTCGGCGCGCGGCCGGCCGGCATAGATGGCGGGGATCTCCACATTCTCCTCCGCCGTGATGGCGGGCAGGAGGTTGTAGCGCTGGAACACGAAGCCGAAGGTGCGCGAGCGCAGCGCCGCGAGCGCGTCCGGCGACAGGGTCGAAACGTCCCGGCCCAGCACGCGGTAGGTGCCGCGCGTCGGCCGGTCGAGGCAGCCGAGGATGTTCATGAGCGTCGACTTGCCCGAGCCCGACTGGCCCATGATTGCCACGTACTCGCCCGGCATGATGGTGAGCGAGACGTCGTCGAGCGCATGCACCACGCCCTCGCCCGAGGGGTAGAGCTTGTCGACCCGGTCGAGGGCGATCAGGGGCGTTGCGGCGTCCGCCGGCGCGGCTTGATCCAGGAGCGGGGCAGGGCTGGGCGCGCTCACATCATCCTCGGCGGCGGCGGGCGCATGGCGCGCTCGGTGCGGCTGACGTCGGTGCTGGTCACCACCTCGTCGCCCTCCTTCAGGCCCTCGCGCACCTCCACCAGCGTGCGGCTGGCGAGACCGATGCGCACGCGCTTCTCCTTCACCGCGCCGTTCTCCATCACCCGGACCATGGCGAGGCTGCGGTCCTCGCCGCTGCGTCCGCGGGCGAGCGGACGCACGGCGGAGACCGGCACCACCAGCACGTCGGTGGCGCTGCCGAGGCGGAAGAACACCTGCGCGCTCATGGAGGTCATCAGCAGGCGCTCGGTGTTGGGCACGTCGATCAGCACCGAATAGAGCACCACGTCATTGATGGTCTCCGGCGTCGGCAGGATCTGCACCACCTTGGCGCTGAACCGGCGGTCCGGCATGCCGAGGGTGGTGAAGTAGACCTCCATGCCCACCTTCACCTTGGGGATGTCGGCCTCGGCCACCTGGGCCTTGACCTGCATGGTGTCGAGGTCGGAGACGCGCAGGATCACCGGCGCCGTCATGTTGGCGTTCAGCGTGCCGCCCTCGCGCGCGTCGATCGAGACCACGGTGCCGTCCATGGGCGCGAAGATCTTGGTGTAGCCGAGATTGGCGAGGTCGCCGTCGAGCGTCGCCTGGGTCTGGTTGATCTGCGCCTTGAGGGCGGCGATCTTGGCCTCGCCGATGCGCACGGTGGCGCCGGTGGCGTCCGCCGTGTCCTGGCTGCCGGCCTTGGAGGCGAGCAGCTTCTGGGCGCGGTCGTTGCGCAGCCGGTCGAGCTCGAGCTGCGCCGTCTGCTGGTCGACCTGGGCCTTGAGATTGTCGATCTGCGCCTGGTTGCCCAGCACCTTGGCCTGGTAGACGGTGGGGTCGATCTCGGCCAGCAGCATGCCCTTCTTCACCTCGTCGCCGATCTTCACGTGGATCTTGCGCAAAAGGCCGGAGACCTGGGTGCCCACGTCCACATAGGTCTTGGGCTCGATCACCGCGAGCGCGGTGACCTGCTGCTCGATGTCGCCGCGCACCACGGGCTGGGTCTGGAGCGCGGGGGCGGCGGCGCCATCCGCGCCGCCGCGGCTCCACCAGAAGGCGCCGCCGGCCAGCAGCGCGCCCGCGAGCGCATACGCGGCGAACCGGCGCCACGGCGCCGCCTGCCGGGCGGCGGGGGCGAGCGGCGCGCGCGCCGCGGCGCCGGGCGCGCCGGCGCGGGATGGATCGGGAGGTGGCGTCTGCAGCATGGATACCGCGCAAGAAGCGAAAGCTGGAACCGTCGATGGTGCGTTGCCGAAACGAGATTAGTCGTTTCGCGCCGGCCGTCGAAGTGAATTCGCGGTAACCTGCGGCGCCGCTGCGCTAAACCCCGCGCGGGCCTGCCGGCGAGGGCGTGCGTGCGCGCCCCTCAGTCTGCGCGGGGACGATAGGCGCCGCTCTGCGGGTCGCGCTCGAGCCGCGTCACCGGCTCCGGCGGCGCCGCCTCGGCGGCGCGGCGGCGCGCCAGCGCCTCGTTCACGCGGCGGCTCTCCGAAGCGAGCAGCTTCACCAGCGCGGCGGCGCCGAGAACTCCCAAAGCGGCGATGACGAGCGGCGGCACGGACCTCTCCTCGAACCTCGATCGGCCGGCGGAACACCGATTCGGTGAAGCAAAGCACGGGCCTATGGCGAAATCTGGCCCGGCCCGCCTCATGCCTTGGCGGGGAACACCTTGTAGGCGCGCGGCACCAGGCCCACCAGCGCCCCGGCCTCGATGGCGAGGTCGAGCGGCACCGCCGCCTCCACCACCACCGTGCCGGCGCCGTCGGCGATCTCCACGTCCGCCCGGCGGGTGGGGCCGAAGGCGCGCAGCGCGCGCACGCGCCCGGAAAACGGCGCGGTGCCCGGCGGGGCGAGGTCCACATGGTGCGGCCGGGCGAGGATGCGCGCCGGCCCGTCCGGCACGCCGGCGGCGGCAAGGCCGAGCGGCCGGCCGTCATGGTAGAGGGCGCCGGCGCGCACCTCGCCGGGCAGGGCCACGGTCTCGCCGATGAAGTCGTGCACGAAGGCGGTGGCGGGCGCGTCATAGACCTCGGCGGGCGAGCCCACCTGCTCGATCCGGCCGTGCCCCATCACCACCACCCGGTCGGCGAGCTCCAGCGCCTCCTCCTGGTCGTGGGTGACGAGCACCGAGGTGACGGGCAGCTCCTCGTGCAGGTGCCGGAGCCAGCGGCGCAGCTCCTTGCGCACCTTGGCGTCGAGCGCGCCGAACGGCTCGTCCAGCAGCAGCACCTTGGGCGAGATGGCGAGCGCGCGGGCGAGCGCCACGCGCTGGCGCTGGCCGCCGGAGAGCTGGGAGGGATAGCGCTCGGCAAGCCAGTCGATCTGTACCAGGGAGAGCAACTCCTCGACCTTGGCGCGGATGGCGGCCTCGGGCAGCTTGTCGGCGCCCTTGCGCACCCTGAGCCCGAAGGCGACGTTCTCGAACACGTTCATGTGCCGGAACAGGGCATAATGCTGGAACACGAAGCCCACATTGCGCTCGCGCACCGAGCGGGCGAGCGCATCCTGGCCGTCGAAGCGCACCTCGCCCGCATCGGGCCATTCGAGCCCGGCGATGATGCGAAGCAGCGTGGTCTTGCCCGATCCCGAGGGGCCGAGCAGCGCCACCAGCTCGCCGGTGGCGATGGCGAGGCTGACATGGTCGAGCGCGGTGAAGTTCTTGAAGCGCTTGGTGACGCCTGCGACCTCGATGGTCATGTGTCTTCCTCGGCGAGCCGGTGTTCCAGGATGGTCTTCGCGACCAGGGTCACGAGGGCGAGGAGCGCCAGCAGCGAGGCCACCGCGAACGAGGCGGCGAACTGGTACTCGTTGTAGAGGATCTCGATGTGCAGCGGCATGGTGTTGGTGAGCCCGCGCACGTGGCCCGACACCACCGACACGGCGCCGAACTCGCCCATGGCGCGGGCGTTGCAGAGCAGCACGCCGTAGAGCAGCGCCCACTTCACGTTGGGCAGCGTCACCCTGAAGAAGGTGGAGAGCCCGGAGGCGCCGAGCGAGACCGCGGCCTCCTCCTCGGCCGTGCCCTGCTCCTGCATCAGCGGGATCAGCTCGCGCGCCACGAACGGGAAGGTGACGAAGATGGTGGCGAGCACGATGCCGGGCACGGCGAAGATGATCTTCACGTCCCAGGCCGCGAGAGGGGCCGCGAACAGGCCCTGGGCGCCGAACAGCAGAACGAAGGCAAGGCCCGCGACCACCGGAGAGACCGAGAACGGCAGGTCGATCAAGGTGATGAGCAGGCTCTTGCCGGGGAACTCGAACTTGGCGATGGCCCAGGCCGCCACCAGGCCGAACAGCAGGTTCGCCGCCACCGAGATGGCGGCGACCAGCAGCGTCAGGCGGATCGCGGCGAGGGCGTCCGGGTTCGCCAGCGCCGAGGCATAGGCCGCGAGGCCGCGCTTCAGCGCCTCCACGAACACCACCACCAGCGGCAGGCCGATGAACAGGGCGAGGAAAGCGAGCGCCACCAGAGTGAGCGCGATGCGCACCGCGGCCGGCTCGGTGTGCACCGGCCGGCCCGCCGCGCGGCGCGCGGCGTCGACGCGGGCGGCGCCGGTGGGCAGGCCCTCGCTGGCGGCGGCGTGCGCTCCGCTGACGGCGCCGCTCATGCGTTCGCCCCCCGCTGCTCGGCCCAGCGCTGGAGCCGGTTGATGACGAACAGCAGCGCGAAGGACGCCACCAGCATCACGCAGGCGATGGCGGTGGCGTCGGCGTAGCGGAACTCCTCCAGGCGGATGACGATGAGCAGCGGCGCGATCTCCGACACGCCGGGCAGGTTGCCGGCGATGAAGATGACCGAGCCGTATTCGCCCACCGCGCGGGCGAAGGCGAGGGCGAAGCCGGTGAGCAGCGCCGGCCAGATGGAGGGCAGCACCACGCGCCACAGCGCCTGTCCGCGCGAGGCGCCGAGGCTGGCCGCGGCCTCCTCCAGCTCGCGGTCGAGGTCGGCGAGCACCGGCTCCACCGTGCGCACCACGAACGGCAGGCCGATGAAGACGAGGGCGACGAGAATGCCGAGCGGGGTGAAGGACACGGCGATGCCGAGCGGCGCCAAAAGGGAGCCGATCCAGCCATTGGGCGCATAGAGCGCGGTCAGCGCGATGCCGGCGACCGCGGTGGGCAGGGCGAAGGGGATGTCGATCAGCGCATCCACCACCTTGCGGAACGGGAAGTCGTAGCGCACCAGCACCCACACCACGACGGCGCCGAACACCAGGTTGATGGCCGCCGCCGCCAGCGACAGCCCGAACGAGATCTGCAGCGCGTGCAGGGTGCGCGGGCTGGTGACGATGGCGACGAAGCGCTCCAGCGAGATCTCGCTGGTCTTGATGAACAGCGCGGAGAGCGGCAGCAGCACGACGAGGCTGAGCCAGGTCAACGTCAGCCCCATGGTGATACCGAAGCCAGGGATCACGCTCTTCGGGCGCCGGAGGCGGCGTCGGGCGGGCGCGGCGGTCATGGGCGGGACTTATGGGCGCGCATGGTCATCGGTGCCTGCGTCCGGACGGTGCGGGCGGCAGGGGGCCGGCGCGGTCCGCCATCGCCGGCCCTTGCCGTGGCGCACCCCCTCCCCCTTGTGGGGAGGGGCGCGATGCCGAACCCAACCGGGTCTCGATGGTCATGCCGAAGCGGCCGGAACGCTCAGTTCGCATAGATCTGGTCGAACACGCCGCCGTCGGCGAAGTGGGTCTTCTGCGCCTTCTGCCAGCCGCCGAACACCTGGTCGATGGTGAACAGGTCTACCTTGGCGAACGTGTCCTTGTGCCGGGCGGCCACCTGCTCGTCGCGCGGGCGGTAATAGTGCTTGGCGGCGATCTCCTGGCCGGCGGGAGTGTAGAGGAACTTGAGGTACGCCTCGGAGATGTCGCGCGTGCCCTGCTTCTCCACCACCTTGTCCACCACCGTCACCGGCGGTTCGGCCAGGATCGAGAGCGAGGGGGTGACGATGTCGAACTTGTCCGGCCCGAGCTCGTTCACCGAGAGATAGGCCTCGTTCTCCCACGCCAGCAGCACGTCGCCGATGCCGCGCTCGACGAAGGTGACGGTGGAGCCGCGGGCGCCGGTGTCAAGCACGGGCGCGTTCTTGAACAGCGCCTTGACGAAGTCCTTCGCCTTGGTCTCGTCGCCGCCGTTCTTCCTGAGCGCGTAGCCCCAGGCGGCGAGGTAGTTCCAGCGGGCGCCGCCGGAGGTCTTCGGGTTCGGCGTGACGATCTTGACGCCCGGTTTCACCAGGTCGTCCCAGTCCCTGATGTTCTTGGGATTGCCCTTGCGCACCAGGAACACGATGGTCGAAGTGTAGGGCGCCGAATTCTCCGGCAGGCGCTTCTGCCAGTCCCTGGCGATGAGGCCCTTCTCGGCGATGGCGTCGATGTCGTAGGCGAGCGCCAGCGTCACCACGTCCGCCTCCAGGCCGTCGATCACCGCGCGCGCCTGCTTGCCCGAGCCTCCGTGCGACTGGTTGATCTTCAGCGTGTCGCCGGGGCGCGACTTCAGCCATTCGGCGGCGAACGCCTTGTTCACGTCCACATACAGCTCGCGGGTGGGATCGTAGGAGACGTTGAGCAGCGTCGTGTCGGCGGCGAGGGCGGCGCCGGAGACCAGCGCGAGGGCGGCGCCGGCGAAGAGGGCCGATAGGGGCGCGGAACGGTGCGTCATGGAACCTCCTAGGGAGCCGTCGTCAGCCCCGATTATTCCGATCGAGTAAAACGATGGCATCGGATTCCCGGGGGGTCAATGCAATTTTCTATAATATCGATAGATTAAAGTATAACTTATCGGACAATAAAAACCGGCGGGCGGCAAGGCCCTCCGCCGGTCCGCAACCCGTTGCGGCGCTTCAGATTCCCTCGCCCATATGGATGCCGCACTCGGTCTTGGCGCGGCCCCGCCAGCGTCCGGCGCGCGGGTCCTCGCCGGGCATCACGCGGGTGGTGCAGGGCATGCAGCCTACCGAGGCGAAGCCGAACGCCTCCAAAGGATGCTTCGGCAAATCGTGCGCGGCCATGTAGCCTTCGAGGTCGGCCCGGGCCATGCCGGCGAGCGGGTTGAACTTCACGCGCGCCCCATCCGCCTCCACCACCGGGATCTCGGCGCGGGTCGCCGCCTGGTAGCGCTTGCGGCCGTTGATCCAGGCGCCATAGGGGGCGAGCGCGCGGGCGAGCGGCGCCACCTTGCGCAGGGCGCAGCAGGCGTCCGGATTCTCCGCCCAGAGCGCGCTCTCGGGGTCGCGCGCGGCCAGGTCGCGCGCATCGGGCGCGAAGGTGACGATGCCGGTGAGGCCGAGCCGCGCGGCGAGCGCGTCGCGATAGGCGAGGGTCTCCGGGAACAGGTGGCCGGTGTCGAGGAACAGCACCGGCGTCGCCCGGTCCACCAGCGAGATCAGATGCAGCAGCACCGCCGATTCGGTGCCGAAGGAGGAGACCGCGGCGACGCGGCCGGGAAACGCGTCGAGCGCCGCGGCGATGATGGCGGTGGGCGCGGCCGCGCGCAGACGCGCGTCGAGCGCCGCGGCGTCGATGCGCGGCAGGAGGGGGTCGACCGCGTTCATTCGGCGGCCTCGAGCTCCTGGGCACGCGCCCGCAGGTCGCGCACGGTGCGGCGGCCGTCGCCGGTCGGCTGGTAGAACACCGAGTAGCGCGCCAGCGCCTCCCGGAAGGCGGCGGCGTCGCTCGCCTTCTCGAGCGCGAACGCGTCGAAGCCCGCGCGCGCCATGAACAGCACCTGGTCCTGCAGCACGTTGCCGGTGGCGCGCACCTCGCCCCGGAAGCGGTGGCGCTCGCGCAAGAGCCGCGCCTGGCTGAAGGCGCGCCCGTCGCGGAACTTCGGGAAGGCGAGCGCCACCAGCGCGAGGCGCGGCAGGACCGGCGCCAGAAGCGCGACATCCTTGTCGTTGGGCCAGGCGACGCCGAGCGGGCCGGCATGGGCCGCGAGCGCCGGATCGCCCGACAGGAGCCGCGCGGCCGAGACGATCACCGCCCCCTGGGGCAGCGCCTCGCCGTCGGCGACGAAGACGAAGGGATCGGCCGTGACGGCGCCGGACTTAACGAGGGGCATAGGCGCGCTCCTTGAACGGGTCGGGGCCGAGGCGCTCGACCGCGGCGATGAAGGTCTCGGACGGGGAAAGGCGCAGTTCCAGATAGGTGTCGACGATGCGCTCCACCGCATCGACGATCTCGCTCTCGGGGATTGCGGGGCCGATCAGCTCGCCCAGGCGGGCCTTGAAATTGCCCTTGCCGCCAAGGGCGATCTGGAAGAATTCCTCGTCCTTCTTGTCCACCCCGAGGATGCCGATATGGCCCACATGGTGGTGGCCGCAGGCATTGATGCAGCCGGAGATGTTGAGGTGCAGCCGGCCGATCTCGGCGGCCCGCGCCGGGTCGGCGAAGCGCTGTGAGATCGCCTGCGCGATCGGGATCGAGCGGGTGTTGGCGAGCGAGCAGTAATCGAGCCCGGGGCAGGAGATGATGTCGCTCACGAGGCCGACGTTCGGGGTCGCGACGCCGATGGCGTCGAGCTTCTTCCACAGCTCCGGCAGGTCCTTCTGGCGCACGTGCGGGAAGGTGAGGTTCTGCTCGTGGGCGACCCGCACCTCGCCATAAGCGTAAAGCTCGGCGAGGTCGGCGATGGCGTCCATCTGGTCCGCCGTGGCATCGCCCGGCGGGCCGCCGATCGGCTTCAGCGACAAGGTGACGATGGCGTGCCCCGGCGCCTTGTGGGGCGCCACCGCATTGGCGTGCCAGCGGGCGAAGTCCGGCTCTTCGAGCGCCGCCGCGAGCACCGCCGGGCGGTCCTCCAGACGGTCGAAGTCGGGGGTCGCGAAATGGGCGCGCACCTGGTCGATGGCGTCGGCGTCGAGCCGCAAGGCGCCGTCGCGGATCGCCGCCCACTCCGCCTCGACGCGGCGGGTGAATTCCTCGAGGCCGATCTCGTGCACCTGGATCTTGATGCGGGCCTTGTAGATGTTGTCGCGCCGGCCCTCGAGATTGTAGGTGCGCAGCACCGCCTCGAGATAGGAGAGCAGGTGCTCCTTCGGCAGGAAGTCGCGGATGGTCTTGCCGATGAAGGGCGAGCGGCCGAGCCCGCCACCGACGATCACCTCGAAGCCGGTCTCGCCGTCCTTCCTGTGCAGCCGCAGGCCGACGTCGTGCACCTTGATGGCGGCGCGGTCGTGGGTCGCCGCCGTGATGGCGATCTTGAACTTGCGCGGCAGGAAGGTGAATTCCGGGTGCAGCGTCGACCACTGGCGGATGATCTCGGCATAAAGGCGCGGGTCCTCGATCTCGTCGGGGGCGGCGCCGGCCCAGGGGTCGGTGGTGGTGTTGCGGATGCAGTTGCCCGAGGTCTGGATGCCGTGGATGCCCACCTTGGCGAGGTCGGCCATGGCGTCCGGCAGCTCGGCGAGCTTGATCCAGTTGAACTGGATGTTCTGGCGCGTGGTGAAGTGGCCATAGCCGCGGTCATACGTGCGCGCCACGGCGGCCAAGGCCCGCAACTGGGTGCCCGACAGCGTGCCGTAGGGGATGCACACCCGCAGCATGTAGGCGTGGAGCTGGAGATAGACGCCGTTCATGAGGCGGAGCGGCTTGAACTCCTCCTCGCTGAGCGCGCCGGACAGGCGCCGCGCCACCTGGCCGCGGAAATCCTCCACCCGCTCGGCGAGGAAGGCGCGGTCGAACTCGTCATGGACATACATGGGGAAACCCGATCAGTCGCCGCGCGCTCAGAGCGCGCCGGGCAGGGTGACGGTAGGGCCCGCGGTGCGGATGCGCTCGCGCAGGGTCGCGGGCTGCGGCACCCCCGCCGCCGAGAGGGCGACCGTGGCCGGATAGGCGCCCACCGCCGCGCGCTCGTCGGCATGGGCGAGGTCGAGCAGGTGCAGCGCGGCGTCGGCGGTGGTCGCGACCTCGGCCTCGGCGATCCGGTCGGTCCAGCGCCCGCCCTTGCCGAGCCATACCACCGCGCCGTCGGCGAGGCGGTTCGCGGTCACCACGGTGGGGCCGGCGATCTTCAGCTTGCGCTGGAGGGGAGAGGTCATCGGATGCTCCTCGCTACCGCGCTGCAAACCACAGGTTGGAGGCGTTAAAACAACATTTCATCGTGGAATATAAAATAAAACGCATCATCAATCTGCGCAATATGAAAATATTAGCATTTAATACATGTGAAATTGGATCGCCGCTTGGCCCACATCGCCGCGTCCCGCTTGTGTGGCCCCGCGGCCTCGGGCAGCCTGCGGCGCCTCGGCCCGGCACCGCCGGCCGGGCAACGAGGTCGAGGAGCGCCCATGTCCGACAGTCCGCCCCACAGCTCATCCGCCGATGCCGCCCCGATCCTGTATGCGGTCGCGGACGGCATCGCCCGCATCCGGTTCAACCGGCCGGCGGTGCTGAACGCCATCGACGAGGCGACCATCCTCGCCTTCAAGGACGCGGTGGAGCGCACGGCGAAGGATCCCTCGGTGCGGGCGGTGGTTCTGTCGGGGGAGGGCCGGGCCTTCCTCGCGGGCGGCGACGTCGGCCGCTTCCATGCCGCCGGGCGCGACGCGCCGAAGGTGGTGGCGGCGATCATCGAGCCGTTCCACCACGCCATCGTCGCGCTTGCTTCCTTGCATGCGCCGGTGATCGCCAGCCTGCATGGGGCCGTGGCGGGGGCGGGACTGTCGGTGGCGCTCGCCGCCGACCTCGCCATCGCCGCGGACGATGCGCGCTTCACCATGGCCTATGCCCGCATCGGCACCACGCCGGACGGCTCCGGCACCTTCTCGCTGCCGCGCGTGGTGGGCCTGCGCAAGGCGCTGGAGCTCGCCATGCTGGGCGACGTGATCGACGCCGCCGAGGCGCTGCGGCTCGGGCTCGTGAACAAGGTGGTGCCGGCCGCCGAGCTTGCCGCCGAGACCGACGCGCTCGCATGCCGCCTCGCCGCCGGCCCGACCCTCGCTTATGGCCGCATCAAGCACCTGATGCGCACCTCCTTCTCCCACACTTTGTCCGAGCAGCTTCACGCCGAGCGCGATGCCTTCGTCGCCAGCGCCGGCTCGCGCGACTTCGCCGAGGGCGTGGCCGCCTTCGTGGAGAAACGCGCGCCCAAGTTCACGGGTGGATGACCGGGGACGTTTTAATTAACGTCAAATAATTGGTTATTGACCAAACTCACGACAACTCGATAAGTTTGATCAACTTAATCGCGCCGGCTGACGTCCGATGACCTCCCGAACCTCCCCTCTCGTGCGCGACAGCATCCTGTTCGCGCTTTCTTATGCGGTGATCCTGGCGGCGATCCTGTTCGGCTGAACCGCCTCCGTCTTCCGCAAGGCCGGGCCCATCGGGCCCGGCCTTTTCGCGTCCGTCGCTTCGCGCCGGCGCGGGACGCCATGTGTGGCCCTCGCGCATCGTTGAGAATAATTCTTTCCTCGATGGGGAGGCCGACGGCGGGCGTGAACCGCCCCACCGCCAGCGCCACCGCCCCCTCGCGCCATCCCCTGCGCCCGCGCGCGCCGGCCGCGCTTTGCCGGAGCGCGCGGGTGCATCTCCCTCGCCTTTGGGCATAATGGCCGCCCGGCCGGAGTGCGCCGCGGGGAAGGGGT
Organism: Xanthobacter luteus; assembly: GCF_040049235.1. NCBI lineage: Bacteria > Pseudomonadati > Pseudomonadota > Alphaproteobacteria > Hyphomicrobiales > Xanthobacteraceae > Xanthobacter > Xanthobacter luteus. Next base: position 1,044,154 of record NZ_JBDZDO010000001.1, on the reverse strand, counting down.
ATTTCGTGTCGGGGGCCGAGCAGCGCAGCGACGTGTTCGAGAAGGCTGCGGTCGAGAGCGTGCTCGGCGGCTACGAGACCTTGCCGGGCGTGCGCGATGAGATGATGGACGCGGATGGCCGTCCGCGCGCCCATTGGGTGCCCTTTCTCGCCGCCTTGGCCGAGCTCGGGCCGGAGGAATTGCGCCGCCGCTTCGCCGCCGCCGACCGCTACCTCAAGGATTCGGGCGTCTTCTACCGGGTCTATGACGATGCCGGCGGCGACGAGCGGCCCTGGTCGCTCAGCCACCTGCCCCTGGTGCTGGGCTCGGCCGACTGGGACGCGCTCTGCCAGGGGCTGACCCAGCGCGCCGAGCTGCTGGAACTGGTGCTGAAGGACCTCTACGGCCCCGCGCGCCTGGTGACGGAGGGCGACATTCCCGCCGCCGCGGTGGCCGGCAGCCCGGAATTCCTGCGCCCGCTGGTGGGCGTGAAGCCGGTGGGCGGGCGCTATCTGCGGCTCTATGCGGCGGACGTGGGTCGCGGCCCGGACGGGCGCTGGTGGGTGCTCTCCGACCGCACCCAGGCGCCCTCGGGCGCCGGCTATGCGCTCGAGAACCGCCTCGCTTTGACCCGCGCGCTGCCGGACGTCTCGCGCGCCTTGCGCATGCACCGGGTCGCCGCCTTCTTCCAGGCGCTGCGCACCTCGCTGCTGAAACTCGACCGCACCGGCGAGGGGCGCATCGGCCTGCTCACGCCGGGCCCGCTCAACGAGACCTATTTCGAGCACGCGCTGCTCGCCCGCTATCTCGGCTTCCTGCTGGTGGAGGGCGAGGACCTCACGGTGCGCGGCGACGCGCTCCATGTGCGCACGGTTGCCGGCCTGCGCCGCATCGACGTGCTGCTACGCCGCCTCGACGCCGATTTCGCCGACCCGCTGGAGCTCAACGCCCGCTCGCGCCTCGGCGTGCCCGGCCTGGTGCAGGCGGCGCGCAGCGGCGGGGTGGCGCTCGCCAACGCGCTCGGCTCGGGGCTGGTGGAATCGCCGGCGCTGCTCGCCTTCCTGCCGCGCCTCGCCCAGCGCCTCATCGGCGGCCCGCTGAAGCTGCCGCACGTCGCCACCTGGTGGTGCGGCCAGGAGGCCGAGCGCGCCCAGGTGCTGGAGCATCTCGACGAACTGGTGCTCGGCTCGGCCTTCGGCCGGACGGTGCCGGGCCTGCTGGAGGGCGGCTCGGTGATCGGCGCCGACCTCTCGCCCGCCGCCCGGCGGCGCCTGTCCACCGTGCTCGCCCGGCGCGGCGCCGACGTGGTGGGCCAGGACATCGCCCGCCTGTCCACCACGCCGGTGTGGACCGGCGAGAAGCTGACCCCGCGCCCCTTCATGCTGCGCGTGTTCCTGTGCGCCACCGAGCGCGGCTGGGAGGTGATGCCGGGCGGCTTCTGCCGCATCTCCTCGGCGCCCGACGCGCGCGCGGTCTCGCTCCAGAAGGGCGACCGCTCGGCCGACGTGTGGGTGCTCTCGGACCAGGCGGTGGCCGACACCACGCTGCTGCCGAGCCCGGCCAACGTGAAGGTGCGCCGCTCCTCGGGCACGCTGCCGAGCCGGGCCGCCGACAATCTGTTCTGGCTCGGCCGCTACGTGGAGCGCGCCGAGGCGACGCTGCGCCTCGCCCGGGTGCTGGTGAGCCGGCTCGCCGAGAGCGGCGACGTCGGCACCAGCCCCCTGGTCTCGCGCCTGCTCGGCCTGCTGGGCGCCTGGGGCGCCATGCCGCGCGATCTGGCGCGGGCGACGCCGGCGCGCTACGCCATCGCCGTGCTCACCCGCCACGACATCCCCGGGGCGCTGCCGCAGCTGGTGCTCGCCGCGCGCTCGGCGGCGTCCGTGATCCGCGACCGCTTCTCGCCCGATGCCTGGGGGGCGCTGGTGGATCTTGAGGCGTGCGTGAACCTGCCGGTGCCCGCCGCCCCCTCGGAGGCGGACGCCCACGAGCGGGCCGACGCGGCGCTGCGCATCATCGCCGCCTTCTCGGGCCTCGCCTCGGAGAACATGAACCGCCTCACCGGCTGGCGCTTCCTGGAGCTCGGCCGGCGCACCGAGCGCGCCATCGGCACGCTGCGCTTCGCCCGCACCTTCGGCGAGCAGGGCGCGCCCGCCGGCTCGCTCGACGCGCTGCTCCAGGTGTCGGACAGCCGCATCACCTACCGCACGCGCTACGTGATGATGGAGGCGCGCGGGCCGGTGCTCGATCTGGTGCTGCTCGACCCCGACAATCCGCGCTCGGTCGCGTTCCAGGTGGAGCGCATGGCGGCGCACCTCAAGGTGCTGCCGGGCCGCGACATGGACGCGCCGCCGCCGCGCTGGGAGCGGCTCGTCGCCCGCATGCAGGCGGAGCTGGCGGCCGCCACCGCCGAGAGCTTCGATCCCGACTGGTTCCAGTCCATGGAGGACCTGCTCATGGAGCTGTCCGACGAGGTCTCGGCCCACTATTTCCTCCAGGGCCATTCCCCGGAGATGACCCTCACCTTGGCTCTGTGAGGCGCCGATGCTCTACGACATCCGCCAGACCACCTCCTACACCTACACCGTGCCGGTGCGGGTGGCGCGGCAGGTGCTGCGCATGACGCCGGTGGACCGCGCCGGGCACCAGCACGTGATCGCCCACATGCTGGAGATCCAGCCCGACCCGGCGGAGCGCGAGCAGGGCATCGACTTCTTCGGCAACGGCGTCACCTGGGTCACCCTCGACCAGCCGCACGACCATCTGCAGATCTCCACCCGCAGCCGCGTCGAGGTGGCCGCCACCGCTTTGCCGGAGGCGGAGGAGACGCCGAGCGTCGACACGGTGCGGGCCGCGGCGCTGGAGATCCCGGACCTGTCCGCCCGCGCCCCCTGCCACGGCCTGTTCGCCTCGCGCGCGGTGCCGCTCGACGGTGAGATCACCGACTGGGCCGCGACCAGCTTTCCGGGCGACCGGCCGGTGCTTCAGGCCGGATTGGAGCTGATGCATCGCATCAAGGACGAGTTCCTCTACCAGCCGGGCTCCACCATCGTCACCACGCCGCCCCACGAGGCGTTCGAGGCGCGGCGTGGCGTGTGCCAGGACTTCGCCCAGGTGATGATCGCTGGCCTGCGCGGGCTCGGCCTGCCGGCGCGCTACGTGTCGGGCTATCTGCGCACCGTGCCGCCCGAGGGCCAGGCGCGCCTCGAAGGGGCGGACGCCACCCATGCCTGGGTGGAACTGTGGTGCGGCCCGCGGGCGGGGTGGATCGGCCTCGACCCCACCAACGCCATCCCGGCGGGCGACGACCACATCATCCTCGCCATCGGCCGTGATTATGCCGACGTGGCGCCGGTGGACGGCGTCATCGTCGCCTCGGGCGACCACATCCTCACCGTCGGCGTCGACGTGATCCCCGTGGAGCGGTGAGGGGGCGGATCTCGAAGCCTCCCGCGTCGCTCAGCTTTCAGAACCGCGCCTTCCCTCCCTCACGCCGTCGCCCTCCGGCTCGACCGGAGGGCCCATGGCCGCCGGTCGGAGACGCCACGCCGGGGCCATGGATGCTCCGATCAGTTCGGAGCATGACGGCGGTTTGGGTGTTCGGCGCCCGTTCGCCGCTGCCGCCACGGTCATCCCCCGGCTCGTCCGGGGGATCCACCCGGCGGCCGGGCCGGCGCTTCGTTCTTGGGCCGCGCGCAGGCGGAAAAGTGGATGCCCCGGACGAGCCGGGGCATGACGGCGGTTAGGGCAGGGGGGCCGCCGGCTCTCCCCGCCGCCGCCGTCGGGCGCTTCGCCCCGTCGCCGCGCCCTATTGCGCCGGCCCCATCACCTGGTCCGGCAGCCAGGTGGCGATCTCCGGGAACAGGCACAGGATGAAGATGCCGAGCACCATGGCGATGACGTAGGGCAGCGCGCCCCACAGCACCTGCGCGGTCGGCACCTGCGGGGCGATGGCGTTGACCACGAACAAGTTGAGCCCCACCGGTGGCGTGATGAGGCCGATCTCCATGTTGATGGTGAGGATCACCGCGAACCAATAGGGGTCGAAGCCCGACGCCACCACGATCGGAAACAACAGCGGCGCCGACATGACGATGATCGCCACCGGCGGCAGGAACATGCCGGCCACCAGCAGGAACACGTTGATGATCGCCATCAGCACCCAGCGGTTCACCTCCAGGCCGGCGATGGTGGAGGCCACCGTCTGGGTGATGAACAGCGAGGACAGGGCGAACGCGAACAGTTCGGCGGACGCCATGATCATCATGATCATGATGCTCTCGCGCATGGTCGACGAGAAGATCTCGATGATCGGCCTCGGCCGGAACAGCCGGTACATGATGATGACGACGCCGAGCGTCAGGAAGGCGCCCGCGCCCGCCGCCTCGGACGGCGTCGCGACGCCGCCATAGAGCACGTAGAGCGTGCCGACGATGATGATGATGAAGGGCGTGACCTTGGGCAGCGCCGCGAGCTTCTGGCCGAAGGTGAAGCGCGTGCCCCTATCGTCGAAGCGGAAGCCCTTGCGCTTGCAGTCGATCAGAGCCCACGCCATGAACATGGCGGTGAGCATCAGCCCCGGCATCACGCCCGCCAGGAACAGGCGGCCGATGGAGGTCTCGGTGGCGATGCCGTAGACGATCATGGTCACCGAGGGCGGGATCAGGATGCCGAGCGTGCCGCCGGCGCAGATCGAGCCGGTGGCGACCGACGCGGGATAGCCGCGCTTCAGCATCTCCGGGATGCCCATCTTGCCGATGGCGGCGCAGGTGGCTGGGCTCGACCCGGTCATGCCGGCGAAGATGGCGCAGGCGCCGATGTTGGACAGCACCAGCCCGCCCGGCACCCGGTTGAGCCAGCGGTCGAGCGCCTCATAGAGATCCTTGCCCGCCGGCGTGGCCGCCACGGCCGCGCCCATCAGCACGAACATGGGGATCGAGACGTAAGCGAGGTTGCCGATGCCGGCGAACATGGTCTCGGCCAAGACGTCGAACACGCCGATGCCGTTCGCCACCAGCAGGCCGGCGATGGCGGCGAGCCCGAGCGCGAAGGCGATGGGCATGCCGGTCGCCAGCAGCAGCAGCAGCGTGCCGACGATGAGGAATCCCGCGGTGGTGGGGGAGAGCGCGCTCATGGATGGGCTCCGAAGCCGTCCGTGCCGGCGAGGCGGCGCAGGATCTCGGCGATGTATTGCAGGCTGAGGAGCGCGAAGCCGACGGGCAGCGGCAGCAGCGGCACCCACAGGATGATCGCGGCGGCGGACGAGGTGCGCCACTCGTTCACATAGGCCTCGTGGAAGAAGATGAAGCTCGCCACCGTCATGGCGATGGCGAAGGCGAGGCCCAGCACGGCGCCGATCAGCCCCAGCACCCGGCGCACCGGCGGGCGGGCCATGATCTCGATCACGTCCACCCCCACATGGCCGCGCGTCAGCAGCACATAGGGCGCGCCGAGAAAGATCGCGGCGGTGGCCGAGAAGATGACGAAATCGGTCTGCCAGATGGTGGGCGAGCGGAACACGTAGCGCAGGAAGATCATCTGGCAGATCACCAGCATGGCGGCCACCAGCATGAGCCCGGAGGCGACGCCGGCGAGCTTCGACAGGGTGTCCACGGTCTTCAGATAGAGGCGGATCATGGCGTCTGCTTTCGCAATGGGCGTCGGTCGGTCCGGCCTTGGCGGCCGTCGCCGCGCCCTCTCCCGCGCACGGGAGAGGGGACTTTCGGTGTCGAAGGGGTGGTGCCCGGCGCCGGGGAAGCGGCCGGCGCGGCTACCGGACGGCGAGCGCCTTCTTGATCAGCTCGTCGCCGCCCTTCACCTTCTCGGCGAAGTTCTTGTAGGCGCTGTCCTGCGCCACCTTCAGCCAGGCGTCGTAATCGGCGGCCGACATCTCGATCACCTCGACGTTCGCCTTCTTGTAGGTGTCGATCAGCTTCTGGTCGCCCTTGCGCACTTCTTTGGCGAACCAGTCCTGGGCCTTCTTGCCGGCGGCGAGGATGGCCTTCTGCTGGTCGGGCTTCAGGCGGTCGAACACCACCTTCGACACCAGCACCGGCTCGTACATGAACCACAGGGCGTTGGCACCGGGCGCGGTCAGGCACTTCACCTGCTCGTAGAGCCGGTACGAGACGAAGCTCTCCGACGAGGTGTTGGTGGCGTCCAGCACGCCGGTCTGCATGCCCGAATAGATTTCCGACGACGGCATGGAGGCGATGGAGGCGCCCGCCTTGGCCAGCATCTGCTCGAAGGCGGGGCCGGCGGCGCGCGTCACCTGGCCCTTGATGCTGTCCGGACCGGTGATGCAGTTCTTCTTGGAGGCGAAGGCGCCGGAGAGCCAGGCGTCGGCGATGACGATGGCGCCCTGAGCCTCGATGATCTTCTTGATGTCCTTCATGAAGTCGGAATCGTTGAGGCGCTCGGCGCGGTCGAAGTTGCGCACCAGGCCCGGCATCAGCGTCACCGAGAATTGCGGCACGCGGCCCGAGGCGTAGTCGAGCGGGAACGAGCTCATGTCGAGCTGGCCCTTGGTGAGCGCGCCCCACTGCTCGTTCGGCTTGAAGAGCGAGGCGCCGGGGAACACCTGAATCTTGATGCCGACGTTCGCCCCTTCCACGTCGCGGGCGATCATCTGCACCATCTCGTCGCGCGGGTCGCCCTTGCCGCCGGGGAACTGGTGCGAAGCCTTCAGCGTGATGTCCTGCGCGAGGGCGGGCGCGGCGAGCGCGACGGCGGCGCAGACGGCGGCGGCGAGCGCGGTGCGCATGCCGGTGTTGGGGTGCCTGGTCATGGTCTTCCTCCCTGCGGCCGCGGATTCCGGCGGCCGGCTATTGCGTTGCTCCCTGGTCCGCCGGGGTTTCTCCCCGGTCGGTGACCCTCCCTTGGCGGGGAGGGTCCGGCCGTTACGGCTTTACGCTACGTTACGATAGGTGTCCTTGTAGGTCTCGCGCAGGATGTTCTTCTGCACCTTGCCCATGGTGTTGCGCGGCAGTTCCTCAACGAAGAACACCCGCTTCGGCAGCTTGAACTTGGCGAGCCGGCTCTCCAGCGCCGCATGGATGTCGGCCTCGGCGAGCCCCGCGCCCTTGGTGCGCACCACGACCGCGGTCACGCCCTCGCCGAAGTCCGGGTGGGGCAGGCCGATCACGGCGCTCTCCTGCACGCCGGGGATGGCGTCGATCTCGCCCTCCACTTCCTTGGGATAGACGTTGAAGCCGCCGGTGATGACGAGGTCCTTGCCGCGCCCGACGATGTGCACGTAGCCGGCGGCGTCCACCTTGCCGAGGTCGCCGGTGATGAAGAAGCCGTCGTGGAATTCGCTCGCGGTCTTCTCCGGCATGCGCCAGTAGCCCTTGAACACGTTGGGGCCCTTGACCTCGATCATGCCGATCTCGTCGGCGCCGAGCACGCGGCCGGTCTCCGGATCGGTGACGCGCAGGTCCACCCCCGGCAGCGGGAAGCCCACCGTGCCGGCGATCCGGTCGCCGTCATAGGGGTTGGAGGTGTTCATGCCGGTCTCGGTCATGCCGTAGCGCTCGAGGATCGCCTTGCCGGTGCGCTCCGCGAAGGCGCGGTGGGTTTCGGCGAGCAGCGGCGCGGAGCCGGAGACGAACAGGCGCATGTGCGCCGTCGCCTCGCGGGTCAGCCCGGGCTGGTCCAGCAGGCGGGTGTAGAAGGTGGGCACGCCCATGAGGCTGGTGGCGCCTTTGCCCATGAGCGCCAGCGCTTCTTTGGCGTCGAACTTGGGACAGAAGATCATGGAGGCGCCGGCCAGCAGCACCACGTTCGAGGCCACGAACAGACCGTGGGTGTGGAACAGCGGCAGCGCATGGATCAGCACGTCGTCGGCCGTGAAGCGCCAGTAGTCCTTCAGCGTCAGCGCGTTCGACAGCAGGTTGTCGTGCGTGAGCATGGCGCCCTTGGCGCGGCCCGTGGTGCCGGACGTGTAGAGGATGGCGGCGAGGTCTTCCGGACCGCGTGCGACGTCCTCGAAGGTCGCGGGCAAAGCGGCGGCGGCCGCGGTCAGCGAGCCTGTGCCGTCGGCCCCCAGCGTCTCCACCGCCGCCACGCCGAGCTTGCCCGCCAGCGCCTTCGCCTCGGCGGCGATCTCCGGGCGGCAGACGAACACGGTCGGCGCGGCGTCGGAGAGGAAGTACTCCACCTCGTTGAGCGTGTAGGCGGTGTTGAGCGGCAGATAGACCGCGCCGGCGCGCACCGCGGCGAGATAGAGCGCGAAGGCCGGCCAGGATTTCTCCACCTGCACCGCCACCCGGTCGCCCGGCTTCACGCCGCGCGCGACCAGAAGGTTGGCGAGCTGCGCCGACAGCGCGAGCGCGTCGCCATAGGTTTCGGCGCCGCCGGAGGGATGGAGGGCGAGGGGCTTGTCGAGGTCAGGGATGGCCGCGCGGACGGCGCTGAAGAGATGGTTCGTGGTCATGTTCTTTTTTGGGCTCAGGGGATGGGGACGAGTGCGCGCGGCGAGGGGTCCGCGCGCAACAGCTTGCGCACCGCCGGGCTCGCCACCACCTCGCTCTTGCCGGCGAATGCCTCGTGGTTCTTCTCGATGTCGGCCAGGATGTAGCGGTAGTTCACCATCAGGCCCGCCGCCTGGGCGATGCCCTTCGGCGAGAGGTCGCCCATGGGGTTGATGCGCTCGAGCCGCGCGCCGTTGCCGAGGTGGAACCGCGCCACCGGGTCCAGGGGCTTGCCTTTGCTGGTCTTCGCAACCAGGAAGTAATGGGCGGCGGCGGCGGTCAGCGCCGGCGTGATGTCGGCGCGCACCGCCTCGTTCTCGGCCCAGTCCGGCGCGTCGAGCGCCTTCAGCGCCTCTTTGTCGGCGGGCGTCAGCGCGCGCGAGCTGTCGGCCGCGCGCTCGGCCTCCAGCCAGGCGCGGAAGCCCGGCACCGGCGAGAGCGTGACGAAGGTGGTGAGCGAGGGGATCTCGCGGGATATCTCCTCCACCACCTGCTTGATCAGGAAGTTGCCGAACGAGACGCCGCCAAGCCCGCGCTGGCAGTTGGAGATGGAGTAGAACACCGCGGTGGTGGCCTTCTCGGGCTCCAGGTGCTCGCGCTTCTGGTCGAGGATCGGGGCGATGGCGGCCGGCGGCTCCTTCATGAGCGCCACCTCGACGAAGATCAGCGGCTCGTCCACCAAAGCGGGATGGAAGAAGGCGTAGCAGCGCCGGTCCGGACTGTCGACGCGGGCGCGCAGGTCGTTCCAGTCGCGGATTTCGTGCACCGCCTCGTAGCGGATGATCTTTTCCAAGACGCTCGCGGGCGTGGACCAGTCGATGCGGCGCAGCACGAGGAACCCCCGGTTGAACCACGAGGAGAACAGGTGGCCGAAATCCCGGTCCACGCTCGCAAGGTCGCGCCGGTGGGCCATGGCGTCCATCAGGTTCTCGCGCATCCGCACCAAGGAGAGCGTGGCGCCGGGGGCGAGGTTGAAGCGCCGGAACAGCTCCTGGCGGCGCGGCTCGGAGGCGGCGTGGATCTCGGCCACGGCGGCGTCCGAGCCGGTGCGGGCGTAGCTCTCGACGGCGGCGCCGAGGCGCGCCCGGTCCGGGCCGAACTGCTCCGCCAGCCCTTCGAAGAAAGCGATGCGCTCGCCGGTCTTCATGCGAGTGTAGCGGCCGAGGATATCGGTGGCGAGCGCGACGCCCGAGGCCTCGCCCTTGCCCGAGAGCAGGTCCTCGCAGCGCTCCACCAGGGTCGCCGCCTTGGTGGCGCCGCTCACCCGGCTGTTGCGGTCGAGCAGCGCGCGGCCGCGGTCGGCGATGGAGGTCAGCAGCTCGCCGAAGAAGGAGGTGTTCGCGTTCATCGGAGCGCTCCCGCCGCTGCCTGCCAAAGCCCCGCCCGGCCGCCATGGGACAAGGGAACGGGCGCGAAGGCAAGCCCTGCAAAGGCAAGCGCTGCCGTGGCCAACCGCGCCGGCGCGCCGGCGCCCGCCGATGATGCGCCCGGCGCCGCCATGGGGCGCATCTGCCTCGTCCGGAGTTCGGTGACCGCAAAGCGCATGATCGACCCATGATCGCCTGTTTTCACCATTGAAGCCGCACTCTGCATGCGCTGTCAACGTTCATGTATACAAATTTTTTCCTCTTGCATTTCCAGCCAAGGTCTTCTTCCCTCGGCGGCGGAGGAGACGGCGGTGCGCGGAGAGCAGACCCCCAAGCTGCGGGAGGCGCTGGAGGACGACATCGTCGCCGGCCGCCTGCGGCCCGGCCAGCGGCTCGACGAGGTGGGCCTCGCCGAGCGCTTTGGCGTCTCGCGCACGCCGATCCGCGAGGCGCTGATCCAGCTCGCCGCCTCGGGCCTCGTGGACATCCGCCCCCGGCGCGGCGCCCACGTGACCCTGCTCGGCCCGCGCGAGCTGGTGGAATCCTTCGAGCTCATGGCCGAGATCGAGGCCTCCTGCGCGCGCCTCGCGGCGGCCCGCATGGGCGCGGCGGACCGCGCTGCCATCGCCGCCGCCCATGGCGAATGCCGCGCGGCGGTGGCGGCCTCGGACGACGCCGCCTACTACCCGGCCAACGCCCGCTTCCACGCCGCCATCTACGCCGCCACCGGCAACCGGGTGCTGGGCGCCGAGGCGCTCCGCCTGCAGCGCGCGCTCCAGCCCTACCGCCGGCTGCAGCTGAAGGTGCCGCGCCGCATGGATGCCTCGTTCGCCGAGCACGAGGCGATCCTCGAGGCGCTGTTCGCCGGCGACGGCGCCGCCGCCGCCGAGCGCGTGCGCGCCCACGTTCTGGTGCAGGGCGAGCGCTTCATGTCGCTGATCGCCGCCCTGGAGCAGGAGGAGGACGCCGCCCGCGCCGGGTGAGGGCGCGCGCCGCCTCCGCCGAACGGGGCATCGACAGGCGCCGCGGCCGGGCCTATCCCGCTTGCGAGCCGGCAGTCCGCGTTCCATTGCCGCGTGAAGCGGGGGGCGCCAAAGTCCGGCCAACGAGAACGGGGGAGGGACGGATGGCCGGCGCGGATCTCACGCAGCCCTATGATTATGTGATCGTCGGCGCGGGCTCGGCCGGCTGCGTGCTCGCCAACCGCCTCTCGAAGGACCCGAAGGTGCGCGTCTGCGTCATCGAGGCGGGCGGGCGGGACAATTGGATCTGGTTCCACATCCCGGTCGGCTATCTGTTCGCGATCGGCAATCCGCGCGCCGACTGGTGCTTCAAGACCGAGCCGGAGCCGGGCCTCAACGGGCGCCAGCTCTCCTATCCGCGCGGCAAGGTGATCGGCGGCTCCTCGGCCATCAACGCCATGATCTACATGCGCGGCCAGGCGGGCGACTACGACCATTGGCGCCAGCTCGGCCTGGAAGGCTGGGGCTGGGACGACGTCTTGCCGCTGTTCAAGGCGCACGAGGACCATTTCCTCGGCCCGAACGAACACCATGCCAGAGGCGGGGAATGGCACGTGGAGTTTCCGCGCGTCACCTGGCCGCTGCTCGACGCGGTGCGCCGGGCGGCGGCGCAGGACGGCATTCCGCCCATCGCCGACTTCAACACCGGCGACAATGAAGGCTCGTGCTATTTCCACGTGAACCAGAAGGCCGGCCTGCGCTGGAGCACCGCGCGCGGCTTCCTGAAGCCGGTCCTCGCGCGCCCCAACCTCGACCTCGTCACCGCCGGCCATGTGGAGAAGGTGATCCTCGAGGACGGCCGCGCCGCCGGCGTGGTGGTGCGCACCAAGGACGGCGCGCGGCGCATCAACGCCCGGCGCGAGGTGATCCTCGCCGCCGGCGCCCTCGGCTCGCCGCAGCTGCTCATGCTGTCCGGCCTTGGGCCGGCGGCGCACCTCGCCGAGATGGGCCTTGCGGTCGCGCGCGACATTCCGGGCGTCGGCGCGAACCTCCAGGACCACCTGCAGTTGCGCACGGTGTTCAAGGTCGCCGGCGTCGGCACGCTGAACGAGCGCTACCATTCGGTGTTCGGCAAGATGGGCATGGGGCTCGACTTCGCCCTGCGCCGGCGCGGGCCGCTCACCATGGCGCCCTCCCAGCTCGGCCTGTTCACCCGCTCGTTTCCCGACAAGGCGCGCGCCGACCTCGAATTCCACGTCCAGCCGCTCTCGCTCGACAAGTTCGGCGACCCGCTGCACCGCTACCCCGCTTTCACCATGAGCGTGTGCAACCTGCGCCCCACCTCGCGCGGCACCCTGCGCCTGAAGAGCCCGGACTTCGCCGCCGCCCCCGCCATCGCGCCGGCCTATCTGTCCAGCGAGGAGGACCTAAGGGTGGCCGCCCAGTCTTTGCGCATCGCCCGGCGCATCGTCGGCCGGCCCGCGCTCGCCCCGTTCCGGCCGCAGGAGACGGTGCCGGGCGCAGCGATCGCCGACGCCGATGAGGCGGGCCTGCGGCGCGCGGCGGGCGCGGTGGGCACCACCATCTTCCACCCCGTGGGCACCGCGAAGATGGGCCTTGAGAGCGATCCCCTGGCGGTGGTGGACGCCCGCCTGCGGGTGATCGGGGTTCCCGGCCTCCGGGTGGTGGACGCCTCGGTGATGCCCGCCATCACTTCCGGCAACACCAACTCGCCCACGGTGATGATCGCCGAGAAGGGCGCGCGCATGATCCTGGAGGACGCGCGGTGAGCCGCCGCGGGCCGGGGCAGGGGACGCGGCAAGGGACGCGGCAAGGGACGCGGCAAGGGACGCGGCAAGGGACGCCGGACGGGACGCGGGAAGGGACGAGACTGGTGCGCGCCGGCCTTCTTGCCGCGCTACTCGGCGCCGGCGGTGCGGCCGCGCCCGCCGCGGCGTCGACGCCGGAAGCCTGGGCGCAGCTGTTCCGCGCCGCCGAGGCGGCCTGCCTTGCCGCCACCGGCCTCGCCGAGGCGCGGGTGGAGGGCGCGCCGGTGGATTTTTCGGCCCACGTTCTCGTCCTGGTGCGCGGCCGCTGGCCCCAGCCGCACATGACGGGCGCCCCGCCAGCCGCCTTCGCCTGCCTCTACGCCAAGGCCGACGGCAGCGCCGAGGCGCATGAGCGCCGGCTGCCGTGACCGGCGCCGCCGCGGCCGAATTTCCCCGCCCGCCTGTGCACGCCCGTGCGGCACGGTTGCCGGAGGCGTGCGCATGGACTAAGAAGGCCGAACCGGCTCAAAGCCTGCACCCGTAGCTCAGCTGGATAGAGCGTTGCCCTCCGAAGGCAAAGGCCGCACGTTCGAATCGTGCCGGGTGCGCCATCACAATCAGAAGTTGCTTTGGTATTTGCGCGGAAGTCGCGTTTTTCCATCCTAACGCTGGACGCTCATTGACCGCCTTGGCAAGACCGGGGCGCGGCTCCCGCCTGCATCTGAATCTCGCCTCCTCCAAAATTCGACGGTCTATGAGACGCTCGGCTGGGCGAGCCTGCTTCCACGGCGGCCTCTGAAGAGCACAGAAGTCGGCAGACGCCCGATGCCTCCCCGCCGCTCACAGATCGTCAATCACAAGCACCAGGTCCGCTCCCGCCTCCCGTCACGTCGAGCTGCTGTCCCTTCCACTCGCGACCAGCTCTCCCTCGTTGGTGGGCGATATGAACACGCTTCGCTACGGACGCGTGGTGGGAAGCAGGCGCTATATCACTGTCCTGAATGACGGGAGCACCAACAGCTGGGCTGCTAACACGCTTCCAACGGGAACTGAGGTTCCGGATTTTGGCGAGCCCCCAATGACCTGGAAGCCTGGGTGACTGTCCTCACTGCAGAGGCAAAAGATGACCCGAAGCGGCCTTTGGCAATCTCCGGTCTCGAGCAAGTTTATTGCCTCGGCCTCTACCATCCTGATGGCACCGGAGGCAGACTGACGGCTTTTAGAGAGCGGGGCCGGGAAAGCACACGTGCCGTATGCGTTCCCCGCCCACATGCGGTTCGAAATTTGTCCGGTAGACCTGACGGTTGCTCACTCAGCTTTTTCAGCTGCTGCTAGCTTGCGACTTCCAGGGTCGAGATGAACCCGCCGACCGCCGGCTGAGACAAGGTTGAGGAGCTTGTAGCGTCCGACGCGCTGGGCATCGACCAGTGGTGCCCACCGGCTTCCCGGATTCTGTGCACGACATAATCCTCAATGCGACCAGCGGCAGGGGTATCCCGCAGGAGGATATTTTCAGCGTCGAGTTCCTTCCAGGTCAGCTCTTCTGAAGAGGCGAGTCGGTGGGCCTGGGGGAGGGCAACGAAAACCGGCTCCGACCAGAGATGGCTCGCGTAACAGTCGGCGAAATCTGCCATGTCGATGACAAAGGCAATATCCATACGAAATTGACGCAGCGCATTGATATGCTCATGAGCCTCGCCTTCGACAAAATCAATGTGAACCGACTGATACCGTGAATCATACCGGCTAAATTGCGCAGATGGGAAGCCGGACGACAGGGATGAAAACAGCCCGACCCGGAGATGGCCGCCCTCGGCTCTTCCAATGGCTGCAACCTCCGCAGCGCCTTCCCGGATCTGCTCCAAAGCGTGACGCGCTCGATGCAGGAAGCGCTGGCCAGCTATCGTGAGGTTGATTCCGCCATGATGTCGCACGAAGAGGGAAACGCCAGTTTGATCCTCAATGTCTCGGATCCGGCGGCTAACAGACGATTCTTGAATACCAAGTGCGGCTGCCGCCTCGCGAAAGCTTCCGGTCTCCGCCGCAACGATGAAATATCGGAGATGGCGAAAATCAATCTTGAGTGCTAACGGCCTCACGGTGCCGTTCAAATAAAATAAACCGAGCTCAATGGGTATAATATTCGAGATGCGGTGTGAAATTTCAGGTTTTGCGACATGATGGCGATGGACGAGCCGGCTAGGTTTTGGTCTGGGGCGGCTTCCTTAACGGCGATCGACGTCGAGAGCGCGTCACTGTCGCCGAGCGATTTCTATAAAAGCCTTTACCAGTGCAGTCGAGAACGCCGGATCATTGATATTGTAGGGAAGCCGGCTAATACGGCGATCTTTCGTTGTCATTGTATCGCGCTCAAGCGCATCAAATAGTGCGGCATCAGCCTCCGGCGAGTGGAATGATTTGCCGGGCATATCGAGCGCAGACATCCCCCCTTCCGGGATTAGGACGCGTACGGAACCTTCGCAGCGATTGAGCTTGGCGGCGATCCATTCGCCAATACGTCTGCATTCGTCGACCGATGTCCGCATCAGCGTGACTTCGGGATTGTGCATATGGAAGGTCCGGTCCCCGAATTCCTTGGGTACCGAGCCACGAGACCAGAAATTAACCATGTCCAGGGCCCCGAGCGACATCACATAGGGAATCTTGGTGCGGATAATGGAGCCGAAGCGGTCTTCAGTGCAGGGCAGGACACCTCCGACGAGAAAGTCCGCCACCTCGGTTGTCGTGATGTCGATCACGCCGGAGAGGAAACCTGAATCGACCAGCTTTTCCATGGTTTGTCCGCCGATCCCGGTGGCATGGAAAGACATGCAGTCGAACTCATCATCCAATTCGCTCCGCACCTGATCGACGCATGGTGTCGTGACGCCGAACTGGGTCAGGCCGATTTGTGGATGCAAGCCGTCGACCGTTGGAAGATGCCATTTCGCCATGCCAGCGATGGCATGAGCCGCATTGCCGAGCACCGTCCGGTTGATCTGGTTCAGTCCAGCGATGTCAGTGATCGAGTACATCATGGCGATGTCGGTACTGCCGACATAGGCCGCGACATTACCCGACGCGATGGTCGACACCATGATCTTGGGCACGCCCACGGGCAACGCTCGCATAGCGCGGGTGACAATGCCGGTATTTCCGGACCCGCCTAGTCCGATGACGCCGTCGATATTGCCTTGTGCCGAGAGAAAGGCGCTCAGCGCAAGGCCCATTGCCTCGACGGCGGTCGCCCGGTCATTGAGGCCAAGGACGGCGTTCTTCCCCGCCGGATGGTGCGCCGCCACATCCTCGGCGGTGATATCGGCATGGCCGCTCCCGCGTGTCCCGACATCGACGAGAACCGCCTTCACCCCAGCCTCCACGATGACCGACTTCACGAAAGCCAGTTCATCCTGCTTGGTGTCGCACGTTCCAACCACATAGACCACACCCATCGTATCTACCCTCTTGAGACGCCGGCGCGTTCGCATTGCGTTTCGTGAACGTTCACGGTAAGAGTGATAGGAGATGAAATGCCGTGCTGTAAAGTCTATTGTCGGACCGACGCAGCGCATGGACCTTCCGATGCAGAAATCTCTCCGACGCCCGGTCACGCTCAAAGATGTTGCAGCCGCGGCGGGCGTTTCCTATCAGACCGTCTCGCGCGCCATCAACGGATTTGGAGAGATCAACGCCGAGACCTCGCAGCGCGTGCTGAAAATCGCTGCTGAACTGGGCTATCGCCCGAACCGACTGGCCAACAGCCTACGGAGCGCGAAGTCTAAGGCGTTGGGGCTAGTGGTTTCAGATATCGAGAATCTGTTCTTCGCCGAGGTAGCGGCCGGCGTCGAGGCCGAGGCGACCGAGCGCGGCTACTCTGTCCTTCTTGCCAATACCAGCGAAGACATTCATCGCGAGCGGACGGCTATCCTCAATCTATTCGAAAGCCGTGTAGACGGGCTGATCGTCGCCCCGGCGGAGGGGGAGCATGATTTTCTCAAGACCGATCTGCCGGAAACTTTTCCCGTCGTCGCGATCAACCGCAGCTTGTCGTCGCCGCTCTATGGCGCTGTGCTAAGCGAGAACAGGGAAGGTGCCGGGGCGGCGGTCGAGTATCTGGTCACGCGCGGCCATACCAAGATCGGTGCTGTCGTCGGCAGCCCCAATCTGATGACGTCACAAGAGCGTCTGGATGGTTTTCGAAGCGCCATGGAGCGGCTCGGCCTTCCGATCGAGCGTCATTGGACCGCAGCGGGTACGATCTATCCGAAGGGCGCATGCGAGGCGGCAATCGAAATCCTGAAGCGTTCCGACCGACCGACCGCCATCATCACCTCAAGTCAGCGCATCACGCAGGGCGTGCTGATGGCGCTGAGGCATCTGGGGCTGAGACACGGTGTCGACGTGGAACTGGTGGGTTTTGACGACTTTCCCTGGGCCGCGCTGCTCGATCCTCCAGTCACGGTGATCGCGCAGGATACCCACAATATCGGGCGAAAGGCTGTCGCCATGCTGCTCGGCATGATCACCGGCACCGGCGAAGCTGCGGAGATCCGCTTGCCGACGCGGTTGGTGGTTCCGTCGTAAGCGCGCGACCACTGCGACAGGTGAGAAAGTCCCGTCGGAGTAGCCCGCTTGACATGGCGTAGCTTCGATGGCATTTCTTCGTGAACGTTCACGGAGCGGGCGCACCCGCTTTTTCCGGCGAACCGTGAACGTTCACGATAAGTGAGCGCTAAAAAATAGACGTGGGAGGATACTATGCGTCGCGAGAAGTTATCACGCCGCTGGCTGCTGAAAGCAGCCGCGGCAACTGTGCCTTTTTCAGCGGTCGGCCTAGCCCCGTCCGTGTCGATTGCGCAGAACGCGATCAAGCTGCGCCTGTCGCACGACGAGCCGGCGACGATGATCACACACGGTGTGCTGACCGAAATGGCGGCGGCCGTCGAGAAACAGACCAATGGCGAAGTTACGATCGCCATTTTTCCCGGCGCGCAGCTCGCTGGCGGCAATCTCAAGGCGCAGTTTCAGCAGAACCAGGCCGGCGCCATCGACATCGCCATCACCGCCACCGGCATTCTCAACAACTGGACGCCGCGCGCCGACATTATCTCGTTGCCGTTCCTGCTGTCCGGCGTCGAAGACATGAAGAAGCTCGTGTCGAGCAGTGTCGGCGATGACGTTAAGAAGGCCGTCGAACCGCTTGGCCTCTACGCCGTTGACATCTGGGCACGCGATCTGCGGCATTGGGTCAATGTCAAGCGGCCGATCATCACTCCGGATGACATCAAGGGTCTTCGTTTTCGGGTGCCGGAGACGTCATTGTGGGTCGCGACCTTCCGGGCGCTTGGTGCAACGCCGACGCCCATGTCTTTTGGCGAAGTATTCACAGCAATTCAGCTGGGAACGCTCGATGGAGCTGAGCGACCAACTGAATTCATCGTTGGCGAAAAGTGGCAGAGCATCGCCAAATATCTCACTATCTCCGCCTATACGGGCGACGCATTGATGCCAACCTTCAACAAGGCGCGGTGGAGCAGTCTGCCTCCTGACGTTCAACGTATTTTGACCGACGCTTTTCGCACGGCGGGCGAAGCGAAGTTCGAGCGCGAGAAATCGATGCGCGCCATCGTCATCGACACGATGCGTAAGGCCGGAATGGAGGTGAACGTTCTCACCAGCGAGAATCGTGAGGCCTTCAAGCGCGGGGTCACGCCGGTGTGGGAACAGTGGGGCGCAAAACTGCCGGCAGGCATGATCGAGCGCGCCCAGATGGCCGTAGGCAGCTAAACCGATGAGTAGAACGTGGCGGGCGATCGACCGAGGGCTCGATCGGCTCGAAAGCGCGATCCTGATCATCATTATGATCGCGCTCTTTGGCCTCGTGGTGCTGCAAATCGGATCACGCTTCATGGGCCATCCACCGCCCTGGACCGAGGAGATCAGCCGCTATCTCATGGTCTGGCTGATGTTTTTCGGCGCAGCCGTATGCGTCAGGCACGATGAGCACATTGGTTTTGTGCTGCTCGCCGAATCCACGCCGGCCCCGATACGGACACTGCTTCGGCTTGTGGCGCGTATTGGCACACTGGTCTTTATGCTCGTCATTCTTTGCCTGAGTTCGGTGTGGGTCGCCGGCCTGGTCTCTTCGGAGCAGACCGCCATTACGCTCCCCATGTCGATCTATTGGGTCGGACTGGCGCTTCCCGTGGCGAGCGCGCTGGGCTCGATCTATGCCGCACGAAACGTCGTGGATCTGCCGGACGAGGCGTCAGAACTGCCGCCGGCCGTTGAATAATCCGTCGAAAATCGGGAACTGTCATTATGAGTATGGCACTCATTTGGGTGATCGGCTTCGCCGTTCTTGCCTGTCTGGGCACGCCCATCGCCGTAAGCATGGGTCTCGCGGCGGTGCTGGCGATCGGGCTCTCGGGATCTGTCCCATTCAGCATCATTCCTATCATGATGTACAACTCTATGGATTCGTTCCTACTTCTCGCCGTGCCGTTCTTTGCGCTGACGGGTTTCCTTATGGACTCCGGTGGCATTGCACGGCGCATCTTCAGTTTCTCGCAGGCATTGGTCGGTGGGTTTCGCGGAGGCCTCGGCAATGTGGTCATCAATGCCGCGATGATCTTCGGTGGAATTTCCGGTTCGTCCGTGGCGGACGCGGCGGCCCTCGCGCCCATATCCGTAAACTCCCTTGAAAAGCATGGCTATCCGCGCTCCTACGCTGCCGGCCTCATTGCCGCCGCCGCCTCGCTTGATGTTCTGATCCCGCCGAGCATCATCGCGGTTGTCTATGCCGTAACCGCCAATGTGCCGGTGTCGGCAGCGCTCGTCGCCGGCGCTGTTCCGGGTATCCTCGGCGGACTTTTCCTCATGGCGACGAATTATCTGATCGTCAGCCGCGCCGGCTGGGGCGACCGCCAGCCATTCGAGTTCCATAAATTGCTGCATGAAGGGAAGATCAGCTTCTTTGCAGTATTTGCGCCAGCCTTCATTATCGGCGGCTTTGCTCTGGGTTACTTCACACCTACCGAAGCATCCGTTATCGCCGTGATCTATTCCGCGGTCGTCGCCATCGTCATCTATGGCGACACCAAGGTCTCGGTCCTGCCGGCACTGCTTCTGAAGTCGGCACGGATTTCGGCTTCGACCCTGTTCCTCATCGCCTGCGCGTCGCTGAGTTCGTACATCCTCACGGTCGAGCAGGTGCCGGCGATGATCGCCGAATTCCTAATCGACGTGTCGGGCGGCAACAAATATCTGCTGCTTCTTCTGGTGAACATCCTTCTGCTGGTTGTCGGCATCTTCATGGAGGGGCTGGCAGCAGTCCTGATCCTGACGCCGATCCTTCTGCCAGCGATCAAGAGCGTGGGCGTCGATCCCATCCATTTCGGCGTCATCATGATCGCCAATCTCGCGGTCGCATTCATCCACCCGCCAGTCGGTGTCGTGCTCTACGTGGTCTCCAGCGTTACCAAGGTCCCGCTGTGGGATGTGGCGATGGCATGCCTGCCGTTCCTGGCCGCTCTGATCTTCAATCTCCTGCTCATCACCTATGTGCCTTGGCTATCGCTTGGGCTGGTCCATGCGCTCGGCCTGTAAGCGGCCGTACACTTCTGAAAGGACGTCTCATGAACCGTAAGCAAGCACTCGAGCAATTGGCGGCGACTGTCGCGTCCGGTGCGGCAATTGTCGGGGCAGGCGCGGGCACCGGATTGTCGGCCAAATGCGCGGAAGCGGGCGGCGTCGATCTCATCATCATCTATAATTCCGGCCGCTACCGCATGGCGGGCCGAGGCTCCATGGCCGGCCTCATGCCCTATGGAGATGCCAACGCCATCGTCGTCGAGATGGCAAGCGAGGTCCTGCCCGTCGTCAAGCATACGCCCGTGCTCGCCGGTGTCTGTGGAACCGATCCGTTCCGCCTGATGCCGCAATTCCTTCGCCAGTTGAAGGAAATGGGTTTCACCGGCGTTCAGAACTTCCCGA
Organism: Xanthobacter luteus; assembly: GCF_040049235.1. Classification (NCBI taxonomy): domain Bacteria; kingdom Pseudomonadati; phylum Pseudomonadota; class Alphaproteobacteria; order Hyphomicrobiales; family Xanthobacteraceae; genus Xanthobacter; species Xanthobacter luteus. The sequence continues at coordinate 1,023,614 of NZ_JBDZDO010000001.1, read as the reverse complement.
CCGTCGGCCTCTTCGACGGAATCATTCGCGCGAATTTCGAAGAGACCGGCATGGGCTATGGGCTTGAGGTCGACATGATCCGCCATGCCCATGAGCTCGACCTGCTGACCAGTCCCTACGTGTTCAATGACGGCGAGGCAGTGGCGATGACCGAGGCCGGCGCCGACATCATCGTCCCACATATGGGACTAACCACGAAAGGCGCGATCGGCGCCCAGACCGCCATGTCGCTGGAGGAGGCGGCGCGGCGAGTGCAGTCAATGCACGACGCCGCCAAGCAAGTCCGTTCCGATGTTCATGTGCTCTGTCATGGCGGGCCGATCTCCGGGCCGGAAGACGTCGATTTTATCCTCAGGAACACCACCGGCATCTCCGGCTTTTTCGGAGCCTCCAGCATGGAGCGTCTGCCGACCGAGATCGCCATCACCGATCAGGCGCGCCAGTTCAAGCGTCTGCAACAGTCAGTCTGAAAGAGAGCGACCATGCGTTTCGAAAACAAGATCGTCATCGTTACGGGCGCCGCCCGTGGGCTCGCAGCCGCAGCCGCCAGGATGTTGGCAAAGGAAGGAGCTTCGCTAGTGCTCGCGGATTTGGACATGGATCGGCTAAAAAAGGTCGCCGCCGACATCAATGCTTCGTCACCGGAGAATTCGCAGGCCGTCGCGGTCAAAGTCGATGTAACGTCGCCATTGATGATCGACGGCATGGTCAAGAAGGCTTTGGAAAGGAATGGGCGGATCGACGCCATCGTAAACTGTGCTGGCGGATACCATCACTACAACGGGTTAATCAGCACCTCCGAACAGGAGTGGAACAGCATCGTCGATACCAATCTGAAGAGTATTTTCCTGTGCTGTCAGGCGGTTTTGCCGACCATGGTCAAGCAGAACTACGGCCGCATCGTCAATGTGTCGTCTCTCGCGGCGCGCACCTATAGCTATTTCCTCGGCTCCCATTATTCCGCCGCCAAAGCCGGCACGCTCGGCCTTACGCGGCACATTGCCCATGAGTATGGCCCCAAGGGCGTCACCGCAAATGCCATCGCGCCGACCGCCTTCCGCGGCGAACGTCTCTCCGAGATCATGTCGCCCGAACAGGAACGCGACCTGATCAGCAAGACGCCGCTGCGGCGCATCCCTGACGCGGAGGATATCGCCCCCGCTATCGTGTTTCTCGCGTCTGACGAGGCCCGCTTCATCACCGGCGTAACGCTCGATGTGAATGGCGGCCTCGTGACCCACTAGCCGGGATCGACATCATGACGAAACTTCGTACAGCACTGGTCGGACCGGGCCGGATCGCTCTGGCCCATCTCACGGCAATCCAGAACAACCCCGACCTCGCCGAACTTGTCGCCATCGTCGGCCTGCCACATGAGGCGGAGAAGACGCGCGAATTGGCGACGCGCTTTCGCGCCGAGCGCGTCTCTCACGATCTCGACGAGATCCTCAACGATGCATCGATCGATGCCGTCGTCCTGACGGTCCCCAACCACCTACATTGCTCGGTCGGCATCAAGGCGCTCGAAGCCGGTAAGCACGTGCTGGTCGAGAAGCCACTGTCGAACACGGTCGACGAAGCCGACCGTATGATCGCCGCTGCCAACGCAACTGGTCGCGTTCTGATGGTCGCGCAGTGCCGCCGCTTTTTTCCTGGTGCTCAGGAGGCCAAGAAGCGCGTCGCGGAGCTCGGCCGGCCGCTCGACATCATTCATATCCTTGGTGTCGATGTGCCTCAGGCGCAAGCTGATTGGTGGAAGTCGGCCGATGCCACAGGCGGGCTGGCGCTCGGTCTCAACGGACCGCACGTCATCGATACAATATTGTGGCTGCTGGGGGAGAAGCCGATCACAGTTTACGCCCGGACCGGGCAGCTAAAGCCGCAGAACTGGCAGGGTGAGGATCAGGCGACCGTGGTTCTCAGTTTCGCCGACGGCAGTACGGCGACAGGGCACCTGTCCTTCAACATGCGTCCTCACACCAATGAACGCTGGATCATCGGACCGAATGGCAGCATGCACCTGACCCACGACCGCATACTGAAACTGGATGGACAGGAGGTCATCGACAGTACGTTGACCCCCTACATTGAAGGCGATGAATCCTTCGACAACCAGTTCCGGGAATTCGCGTTGGCAATCAGGGAGGGCAGGGTGCCTCAAGCCTCGGCCGTCGAGATCCGACCGGTGGTCGAGGTCATCAGCGCAGCGCTTGCCTCGGCGAGACAGCACGCACCAGTCGATCTCGTTTGAGAAGATCCTCTTTTTGCGAGTTCTGAGGGATTGAGCGATGACGTCGCTCAGCGTCTGCTTCATCGGCGAGCATGGGCTAACGCCGATGGGCAGACGCGGCACAGGTGGAATGGCATTACATCGCGCCGGGCAAGCCCCTGCAGAACGCCTTTTTCGAGAGTTTCAACGACCGGCTGCGCGATGAGCTGCTCAACGAGACGCCGTTCTCGGCGCTGAGCCATGCCAGAACGGCCCAGGGCAGGTGGCGGTCCGACTACATTGCATCCCGGCCGCACTCCGCCCTCGACCGGCAGAGCCCTCCGCATTCGCCGCCGCTTTCCGTCCGCGATGAGATCTGCCGCTGCGCCAAGTCCAAAGCCCCGCGCCAGATCGCCCCGTTCACCCGGCCGACAAGGTCAAATTCAACCGCCAGAACGAACTCGCCGCTGGATAAAACTTGAGGCAACGTCACGGGCGCTGACGCGCGATTGTGTCGTGCCGAGAACATTGGCGGGGTAATGGAAGTTCAACACCTCAGCGACGACAACGACGTGACGCATGGAGGCTAGTGGAATGCCGCGAAGCATGTCTCGATCGGCTTTCGATGGCTCCTTTCCACACTTCCGATCCCACCGCATCTTCGCTTATTCCGACCGTCAGCGTGACCCGATCTTTGTCAATTCCACGGACAGCCTCCACGTACGCTCCGCTTCGGTCGCATCGGTCGCATAGGCTTTGACTCCGACGAAAGGTTCGCCAGCAGCTTCGGCCCGGACGGCAATGTCGCAATCCTCACAATAGAGGCCACCAAGGCTGTCTAGTTGAGGTGATGTCGCGGCCCACACCTGTGTTGCCGCGCCTTGTGCCGGAGTCTTGAAAGTTGGATCGGCGGGATTGCCATTTTCGTCCAGCCAACCTTCCGCGGTCATCTCGGCCTGAGTCAGGTGGCGCTGGAGCGGCGTGAATATCTTGCCGGGGTGGAGCGAGAAAGCGCGGATGGCATGCTTCCGGCCTACTCGGTCGAGGTGGACAGCGAACAGAGCGTTCGCCGTCTTCGACTGACCATAGGCGAGCCATTTATCGTAGCCGTCCGCAAACTGTACATCGTCCCAGCGGATCGGCGAATTGTGATGGCCGGCAGAGGAGACGGAAACCACGCGCGCGCCACCTTCTAGCAACGGCCAGATCAGGTTCGTCAGCGCGAAATGGCCGAGATGGTTGGTGGCAAACTGCGCTTCCCATCCCGGGCCCACACGTGTTTCCGGGCAGGCCATAATGCCGGCATTGTTGATTAGCATGTCGATGTGATGGCCGGACGCTAGAACCTGCTTCGCAAACAAATCGACGCTGGCGAGGTCTCCAAGATCGAGAGCGTCCACTGTCACATTGGGAAGGTCGCGCGTCGCCGACCTCGCTGCTTTGGGATCGCGTACGCCGATGATCACTTCCGCGCCGGCCTCCGTCAGCGCTCTGGTAGTTTCCAGGCCAAGGCCCGAATGGCCGCCCGTGACGATCGCGCGCTTGCCGGTCAAGTCGATGCCAGACAGCACATCCGACGCGGTCGAGTGCGCTCCGAACCCTGACCCCAACGGTTTCTGATGATCTGCCATGATGCTTCTCCGCAGTTCAGGACAGTCCCGTGCAAGGGCGGGGCGGCTGATTTCGCTAAGGCGAAGATGAGCAATGGCAGTCGAACGATCCATGCTGTATAGTCCGACTTTCTTTTGCGATGATACGGATATGCCGCTTTGGACCCCTTGTCCGACGTTCTTTCCCTGTTGAGACCCAAAACCGCGATCAGTGCAGGTCTCGATGCCGGCGGCGAATGGGGGATCCGATTTTCCGCCCATCAAGGGATCAAGTTCAACACCGTGGTGCAGGGAGCCTGCTGGGTGTCTGTAGAAGGTGAAGTCGACGCACCGCTACGGATCGAGGCCGGAGACTGCTTCCTGCTGACCCGCGGCCGGCCGTTCCAGTTCGCTTCTGACGGAGCACCGGCAACCATCGACTCCGCAACGATCTACGACAAGGCAACGGATGGGATCGCAACCTGCAACGGTGGTGGTGATTTCTTTCTGATCGGCGGACGCTTCTCGTTCGAGGGAGATCATGCAGGGCTGCTGTTCAATGCGCTGCCCCCCATCGTCCATGTCCGTGATGCCTCCAATCAGGCAGCGGTGCTACGCTGGTCGCTCGAGCAGTTGGCGATGGAACTTAAACAGGGATCACCCGGCGGCGCACTCATGGCCGACTATCTTGCGCAGATCATGCTGCTTCAGGTGCTGCGGCTCTGGCTCGCTTCCGGCAAGCATTCCGGTTGGCTAGGCGCGCTGGCTGATCACAGGCTAACCCGCGCATTGAGTGCGTTGCACGCTGAACCGGAACGCCGCTGGACGCTTGCCGATCTTGCGGGCCTCGCCGGCATGTCGCGCACGACCTTTGCCGAGCGTTTCCGTAGTGTCGTCGGACAGACGCCACTCGACTACTTGGCGGGTTGGCGGATGCGGCTGGCCGCCGATCGTCTTCACCGCAGCGATGAAAGCGTTGCGACCATCGGCTTTTCCGTCGGCTATGAATCTGAAGCGGCCTTCAGCACGGCATTTCGCCGTGTGATGGGCCGCACGCCGACGCAATATCGACGTGCAGGGTTTTCGTAGATCTCACAGTCTCAATCTCCGCTGCCGCCCCAACTAACACACTGATCCACCCTGCACGATGCTGGACACCTCACGGACAAGCTGGCGGTCGGTGAGCGGCCTCCACGGGGGATCTGGTATCTGATGGAGCGGGCCTACTTCTCGGAAATCTCCGCCGATGCATTGCGGCTCATGCTGACACTTGACGGCGGTGGCGAGGATCTCGTCGTAGGCGGACTTCATGCTATAGGACTTGAGCTCGCTCATGGTCTCGATGACCTGAGAACGCTCCATCATGGTGATCTCCTTAGCAGGTCGTATCGTGAGCAGTCGGCGCTCGGGGCGTGGCGGAGGCGCATGGCATCAGGCGTGATGATGGTGACATGGTCTGCAGGCTCCCGGCGTCGGGCGAGGATGTTAAGGATCACATCCGCCGAGTGGACGCCCTGGTCGAGGTCTCTGCTAGCGAATCGAGACACGCAGCTCAACAGATGATGCGTCGCAGAGTCCTCGCAGAACTCAACCTCAACATTGGGATGCTTGTTGTCGTAGGCGGCGAACAGCCGTGAGACGAAGCCGGACGCGATCGACGAGAAAAGTCCCACGGGCAGATGGCCTGTCTGTGAGCGGCCGATCGCGCCTACCTCCCTCGCGCCTTGGTCCAACTGGCGCAACGCCCACCGCGCTCGGGCCAGAAAGCGCTGGCCGGCCAATGTGAGGGCAACGCCACCCGTGCGCGGAATGAACAAAGATGCGCCGATCTGATCTTCCAAGCCTCGGATGCGCCGGCTGATGGCAGGTTCTCGGATGCCTACGAGACCTGAGGCTTTCCGAAAGCTCCCAATATCTGCTGAGACATAAAAGTATCTCGAATCCGTGAGACTGACCCTATGCTCATGTATTCTCACATATCCGCATTTTTGTTGAGAAATCTGGTGTATAGCTTTCCGAGGCCTTGGATGGCCTCGACGTGACCCGCAAGGAATAGCATGTGCCATGCCAGCGCGTGGTTGCTGGAAGTGACCGGTTTGCCCAACTTGTCTTCAATCCTTGCCACGATGCGTGCGACACGCAGGCTCGTGCAGGAGACGAACACCGCGTCGCATTCATCAGATGCCCCAACTTCTAAGACTGCTCTCTCGATCGCCTCGGGAGCGATCCGGGCTACGCGGTTGTCATCGGGCTCGTTGAACGAACCCATAACCGGGATCTCCACTCCGCGGGCGATGAAGGCTTCACGCAACGCATGATTGACGCTCTCAATGTAGGGGGTGAGGAGGCCAATGCGTGTTACGCCCAATGCCCGGAATGCTGCGATCGCTGCCGTGATAGGGTCCGTGACCGCCGTCTCAGGTTTTACTTCGTTAACCCGCCTAGCCACATTCGCCTCACCGATCACGAGCGCGCCTGAGGTGCAGCCGAACCCGATCACGTCGAAGCGGACGTCGGGCAGCAGGGCGACCGCTGCGGGGATATCAGCTTCCATCCCGCTCAGGTTTTCTGGAGTGATCTCGACCGGCGACGGAAGCCGCACTTCATAGAGCGCCATCCGATCCGGTACGACGAAGCGAAATTCATCCTCGATGGTTTGGTCCGTGCGCAGCACGACGAGACCTAGGTTGGCTGCGGAGCCGACACCGCTATCCATTTCGAAGGGAATGTCTTCAATGTTGGCGATGAGGCCTGCCCGGCCTGCTGCCTGTGTGACGATTGTCATGGCCTGCCCTTAAGGTATCCAGTCTCAAAAGATTATGGTCGCAGCTCATGCGGTGGCGCGCGATCGGTCGTTGCCGGCCACCGTTGTGAGTTCGCCGCCGAGATAGAGATGGCGCATCTCCGGATCTGCGAGGAGGACGCTCGCCCGCCCCTCCAGCGCCACCCTTCCAAGCGAGAGCACATAGGCCCGGTCGGCAACGCCCAGCGCCTCGAACGCGTTCTGCTCGACCATGACGATGCACATGCCAGTGCGATCGCGGATCTCGGCGATCGCACTGAAGACCTCGTGCGTCGTGAGGGGCGACAGGCCCGCCGAAGGTTCATCCAGCAAGAGCACCTTTGGGTGTGAGATCAGGGCCCGCGCAAGGGAGAGGATCTGGCGCTCGCCCCCGGAGAGTGCGGACGCCTTGCGGTCCTGCTTGGAGGCGAGCGACGGGTATTGGGTCATCAACCGTGTGAAACGCACACCTCGCTCGACGGATTGCAGGTGGCGCGCGCCCAGCAGGATGTTTTCCGCAACAGTAAGCGTCGAGAATACGTTATCGGTCTGCGGCACGAAGCCCATGTGGTGATGCCGTATCTTGGCGTGAACGGGTATCGCACCGATGTCGCGGCCCTCAAGCTTCACCGAGCCGTCGCGCGGGCGGACAAAGCCTGCGATGCATTTGAGGAGTGTGGACTTGCCGCACCCATTCGGCCCCAGAATGGTGACGATCTCACCAGCGGCGGCAGCAAGATCGATGCCCCGGAGAATGTCCGGGCCTTCGTCATAGCCAGCCCGGACGGTCTCGACGCGGATCATGCCAGCACCTTTTGTCTTTCTAGGGATTTGCCGAGATATGCCTCGACGACGCGCTCGTTCTGGGCAAGCTCGCAGGGCGCGCAGCCGGCTATGATGCTTCCCCGGTCCAGCACGATGCAGCGTTGGCACAACTCATGGATGAAGTGCATGTCGTGCTCCACGACCAGAAGGGCGACGCCGCGCCTGTTGATGGCCTTCAGCAGGTCAACCATGTGACCACGCAACAGCGGATGGACCCCGGCAGTCGGTTCGTCGAGGCACAGAAGCTTCGGATGCGTGCGCAAGGCGACTGCGATCGACAGGAGCTTCTTCTGTCCGCCCGACAGCGAGCTTGCCGGCTGATGCGCCACGGACTTCAGGGCGAACTGCTCGAGCAATTCCTCGGCGTTATCCTCGCCGGCATCGCGCCTGAAGGCGTCGAGCAGTCCGGCCCGCTCGCGCGAGCCGGCGCGCAGCACCTCGCGGACCGTCATCCTGTGCGGCATCGACGGTAGCTGAAAGGTGCGCACCAAGCCGCGTTGGGCGATCTGATGCGGCGCCAATCCGACAATGCTGCTGCCGAGGAAGGTCACGTCGCCGGCATCCGCCCCGCCGAAGCCGGAGATGAGATTGAGCAGGGTCGACTTGCCGGAGCCATTCGGCCCGAGCAGGCCGATGATTTCGTCGGAGCCGATCTGGAACCCGACGTCGGCGAGCACCTGGTGGGCGCCGAACGCCTTGGCGATGTGCTCCGTCTTGAGGATCGTTTCAGCCACGGCGCGTCTCTCCCAAGCGTTCGGGGATGAGTCCCTGCGTGCGCCACATGAGGAAGGCGAGCAGGCCGCCGCCGATCAGCGTCATGCGCATGATGGCGACATATTCGGAAGGAAGGCCAAGCGCATCCTTCACGAAGGGCACGAAGGCGAGGACGAACTGCAGCAGAAACGCGCCTGCGATGGCGCCGAGATGGGTTCCGGCACCGCCGATGATGACCATCGCCCAGATCAGGAAAGTTTCGGAGCTGACCAACTGGTCGGGGCCGACGAAGGTGGTGTAGTGAGCGAACACGAAACCTGCGGCGGCGGCGATGACGGCGGCAACCATGAGCGTCTGGATCTTGAGCCTCGACAGGTCGTAGCCGAGCGAGGCGGCGAGCAGCGGCTCCTCGCGCATCAGCTTGAGCGAGAGGCCGTAGCGGCTGGCGGTCAGGCGGCTGCACAGCCACCATGCGGCGAGCAGCAGGGCAAGGCAGAGGCCCAGGGTCAACAGCGGGCCCACGGGACGGGATATGCCTGCGAAGACCAGCGGGATGCCACCGACCCCCTGCGCGCCGCCCGTCAGCCACGTCTCGTTGTTGGCGAGGATGCGCAGCACCTCGGCCACGGCGAGGGTGGCGATGCCCCAATAGTCGGCACCAAGGTTGCGGCCAAGCCGGGCGAAGGCTGCGGCGACGCAGAGCGCGAAGACAACGCCAAGCGCGATCCCGGCGAGCGGTCCGAGCTGGTGCGAGAACGCAATCGACGCGGCATAGGTGCCGCAGCCGAACAGGATGATCTGGCCGAAGTTGACCAGGCCGGCGAACCCGACCTGCAGATTGAGGCTGAGCGCGAGCAGCCCGTAAAGACAGGCCATGACCGCGACATGGACGAAAAATTCAAACACGTTTCACCTCGGAGACAAACAGGCCGTGGGGCTTGACCAGCAGCACGAGGACGAGCAGCAGGAAGGACGCGGCGGTTGCGTAGGCGGCTGGAATGAACAGCACCGGCTGCCCGAACAGCGGCCCGAAATTGACGTTGGTCACCAGCGTCTCGGCCAGCGCGATGACGACCGCGCCAGCGCACGCCCCGAGCGGGTTGCCGAGCCCGCCGAGGATGGCAGCGGCGAACACCGGCAGCAGGATGTCCGGACCGAGCTGGGCGCTCATCTCTCCCTTCACCGCGAGACCGATGCCGCCCAGCGCGGCCATGACACCCGACAGGAAGACCACGGTGTTGGTGACCTTGCGGGTGTCGATGCCTGTGGCACGCGCAAGAACCGGGTTGGTGGCGGTAGCGCGCATACAGCGGCCGAGGTCCGTTCGGAACAAGATCAGCGCGAGGACCGCGATGGCGAGAGCGCTGATGCCGATCGAGATCAGCTGGAGCTCCGTCAGCCTCGCGCCGAGAAGCCGTAGCGGGGGGGCGATCTCCACCTCGAACCTTTGCGCGCGCGATCCGGCCACCGCCAGGAGGACCGCCGAGAACACCATGCTCAGCGCCAGAGAGCCGATCATGGCGATGGCCGAGCCGGCGCACAGCAGCCGCTCGAAGATGGCGATGTTGAGGACCACTGCCATCAGACCCACGAGTGCGCAGGCAACGATCCCCGCGGCGATCAGCGGCAGGCCGGCCAGCTGCAGGCCGAGCGCCAGCAGCGCGCCGGTGGTCGCATACTGCACCAGCGCGACATTTGGGAAGCGGATCAGCGAATAGACGCTGCTCAGGCCGACGGCGATCAGCGCCAGGTCGACCGCCCGGATCAAGACATCGACGACAAACTGGATCATGGCTTCTTTCCCAGCAGAGCTTGAGCGTGGCACGCCGTGAAAGACGTGCGATTGCGGGGGGCGGCACACCAGCCGGCCCCGGCCCCGGCCACGTGCTCCTATCGCTGCTGGAGGCCGTTCTTCAGGATCAGCTTGAGGTAGGGCTGGGCGGCGCGCTGTCGGTCGGCGTCAAAGGTGATGTCTCCGGTGGCGCCCTTGTATCCGTGGCCGATCTCCTTCAGGGCCGCTGTGATCGCCTTGGGATCGGCCGAGCCTGCCTTGTTGATGGCCGCCGCCGCCAGCATCACCGCGTCGTAGCCGTAGCCACTGAAGCTGCTCTTGAACGGTTCCTTGTACTGGGTCTTGTAGGCGGCTTCGTAGGCCACCCCATCGGGGCCGATGTAATTGAGGTCGAGGCCATACTGGCCCTGGACGAATTTGGGATCGGCGTCCGCTGTGCACATGGACAGATAGATACCGTACCAGGGCGTCGCATTGAGTCCGAGCTCGAACGCTTCACGGTTGATGGTGGCCGCTTCCTTGCCGTAGGCTGAATAGACGTAGACATCCGGCGCCGCGCGCTCGACCTGCTGCAGTTCGCGGCGGTAGGTCGTCTGCCCCTCGGTGTAGAGGATGGTCGAGACCACCTCACCGCCAACCGTGGAAAATGCCTTTCGGAACTGCTCGGCGACGCTCTGGCCGTAGGCGTTGTTCGGCACGATTACGGCCGCCTTCTTCCAGCCGCTGCCGATCACGTCCCGAGCAGCAAAGGCGGCGGAAACATTGTCGAGGCCGACGACGCTGAAGGCGCCGTCGCCGAGCCCGCGAATCCTGCCGCTTGAGGAGCCGATGTTGACGTGAACGCGACCTTCCTGAACCAGGTACTGGCCGATCGGGATGGTGATGCCGGAGGAATACTCACCGAGGACGATCGGAACCCTGTCGACTGTCACGAGCTTCTTGGCTGCATCGAGCGCAGATGGTGCGCGGCCGCCGGAATCCTCGACGATGACGCGCAACTTCTGACCGCCGAGCACACCGCCATTGCGATTGATCTGATCAACCGCCAGCTCGATGCCGCGGCGCTGGTCATCGCCCAGCGTGGCGTTCGCCCCGGAGAGCGGCAGCACCGCGCCAATGGACACGTCGGCGGCCTCCGCCACGACCGGCATGACGGCGAGCAATGCGGCCGCCAAGAGATGCTTCTTCACCTGATGCATGTAGTTTCCCCCGCTGGTGGTTTTTGGTGGCCGCGCCCTCAAGGGAGAGGCGCGTCTGGCCACGACTGCTGTCGGCGATGCCCGGTGTTCCAAGGGTCATTGAGTTGAACAAGGCGCATCTTATTTCGTACACATAATTGAATACACTTACGGACGTCAAGCTTGATATTGTTCCCTGAATTGGACGATGCATGCCAGATACTTGAGATCTGAGCGGTAAAACCTGAATTTCAATATCCACATACTGCCCGATTGATCAGTTCAACCGTTGACGGGAGCCCGAAAACCAGGATTTCGCGTCTTGTACCATGAGGCCTGAGGGGTCGAACTCCAGCCTCGTCCGCCCGACGATATCGGCCGTGATACGGGCCGATCCCGCCGACATGGTCCAGCCCATGTGGCCATGACCCACATTGAAGGTCATGTTGGAGAAGCGGCCACCGCGGCCGAATATGGGCGTGCCTTCCGGCGTCATGGGCCGCAAGCCTGCCCAATATTGCGGCCGGGCATAGTCGGCACCGCTTGGAAACAGATCCCGGACCGCCGCGAGCATGTGGCGGAAGTCTTCCGGCCTGTGCGATTTATCGAAGCCCGCGAACTCGGCGGTCGCGGTCACGCGCATCCGATCTCCGAAGCGGGCATAGGCGACAAGATTGTCCTCGTCGACGCCGCCGACCGTTGGCGCCACATGGGTTTCATCGAGCGGCAGCGTCACCGAGTAACCCTTGACGGGATAGATCGGCAGCGCCACGCCCAGGTCGCCCGCGAAAGCCGGAGAAACGACCCCGAGGCACAGCACAAATTCCTCGGCCGCGACTGATCCCCTTGTGGTCGCGACACTCAAGATGCGATCGCCGGAAGCCTCGAACCCCTTCACCTCGGTATCGAAAAGGAACCTCACCCCGAGGTGCTCTGTGCAATGTCGAGCAAGATTTTGCGTGAAGACGCGGGCGTCGCCGCTGCCGTCGGAGGGGCAATAGACCGCCCCGGCGAGTCTGTTCCTGGCGTTTGCGAGCGCCGGGTCGATGCGGACGGCTTCCTCGGGCGAGACCGCCCGTAGATCCAGGCCCTCCTCGGCGAGAATGCGCGTGTTGGCGGACCCGCGAGCGAACGAGCCCGGGTCGCGATAGAGATAGAGAAGCCCGCCATCGAGGCCGTGGTAGCTGATGCCGGTATCGGCGACAATGCCTGCGAGGCGCTCCTGCGAATAGCGGCAGAGCCGCACCTTCCGCTTGGTGTTGATGCGCGCCTTCTCGGCCGTGCAATTCTTCAGGAACTGCCATGACCACGACCACAGCCGGGGATCGAGACTGGGCTTGAAACGCAGCGCCTGGCCGTCGTCGACGAGCGAACGGAGCAGGATGCCCGGCGCTCGTGGCGACGACCAGGTATAAGCATGGCCGGGCGCAATGAGCCCGGCATTGGCGAAGCTGGTTTCGGCCGCCGGCTCGGTCAGCCGATCGATTACGGTGACATCGTGCCCATCCCGGGCAAGCTCATAGGCGGTCGTGACGCCGACGACCCCGGCACCGAGCACGGCAACGCGCATCTTCTCGCTCCCCGCGAATATCCAGCGATCAACGGGCTGCGATCGCGGCGATCTCCACCGCGAACTGGGGGGCGGCAAGCTTCGATTCCACGGTCGCCCTAGCCGGGGCACTGTCCTTGGCGACCCATTGGTCCCAGACCGAATTCATCTCGGCAAAATCCGCGATGTCGGCCAGCCAGATGGACGCCGAGAGCAGCTTCGCCTTGTCGGTTCCCGCTTTGTGCAGCAAGGCATCGATCCGGGCGAGAATGTTCTCGGTCTGCGCCGCGACGCTTTCGCCGCCGGCATCAAGGGCGACCTGTCCCGAAACATAGACCGTGTCCCCGTGAACCACGGCCTGGCTCATGCGCGGGCCTGCGTCGATACGCGTAATGCTGCTCATTCACCCCTCCAGCGCTTAATTGAATCACCATATCAAAGCATAAGTGAATACACAATGAAATTTTCATTTGCTTCGACCACTCCGCGCAGCTAGCGTCCCGCGGTATCGTCGGCGCCTTGTCCGCCGCCGTAAGTGTTTGAAAATGTAGGATCGGCAGGATGACCACCACCGAGAAGAGCACCGCACCGAAGACCAAACGGGCGGCCGATGTCGTCGAGAAGGTTTATCGGCAGGTCAGGGACATGGCGATCGACTACCGGTTCAGGCCGGGCGAGCGGATTAACGAGGTCGAGTTGGCACAACGTTTCGACGTCTCGCGCACGCCGGTCCGTCAGGCGTTGAACCGATTGGAGCAGGAAGAATTCGTCACCTTCGTGCCCAATCGCGGTTTCTTCGCGCGCGAGATAACGCCTCAGGATATCCGGCAGATCTACGAGTTCCGGGCGTTGGTCGAATGCGGTGCGTTTCGCCTTGCCTGCGAGCGGGCGACGGACGACGCGATCCGACGCATTCAGCGCGCCTGGAAGGAGCAGACGACACGCTGCCACGACTGGAAGATGATCAGCGAAGCCGACGAGAATTTCCATGTCGCGATCGCCGATCTCGCGGGGAACCCTCACATCGTCAAATCGTTGAAGGATCTCAATGCCAAGATTCGCTTCTTTCGCAGGATCGACCTTGAAGATGCCAAGCGCCGGGAAAATACCTATCTCGAGCATGCCACCATCCTCGATCGTCTGCGCAAGCGCGCAGTGGATGGCGAAGAAACCCTTCGGAAGCACATCGTCATGAGTTCCGCCCATGCCGTTGAGGTCACCAAAGAGGGGTTGGCTCGCATCTTCTTCGACACCGCGGCATAGCTGTTTATCGGGTTGCAGGGCACAGGGCTCGGCGGGCGAGGTCGTTCGGCCGCCCCCCGGCCTACCGGCGCATGTTCTCGACGACGAGCGCGATACCCTGACCGCCGCCAATGCACATGGTGGCGAGGCCGTACCGGCCGCCGGTCCGTTGCAGCTCGAAGACGAGCTTTACCAAGATGATCGCTCCAGAAGCCCCGATCGGATGGCCGAGGGCGATCGCGCCGCCGTTGGGATTGACCTTCCCGGCGTCGAACCCGAGTGATCTGGAGACTGCGCAGGCTTGGGCAGCGAAGGCCTCGTTGCTTTCGATCACGTCGAGATCGGAGATGCTCAGCCGCGCGCGCTCCAGGGCCTGGCGGGTGGCGGGTATCGGTCCAAGGCCCATCAGCTCGGGGGCGACGCCGCCAAGCCCAGAGGCGACGATCCGCGCGAGCGGTATCAGCCCGCGCTCGCGAACCAGTTCGCTTGATGCCAGCACCAGCGCAGCAGCACCGTCATTGATGCCGCTGGAATTGCCGGCCGTCACCGACCCCTCGGCCTTGAAGGCCGGCCGAAGTTTGGCGAGGTCTTCGCTGCTGACGCTCGCGCGCACCATCTCGTCGGCGCGGAAGCTTGTGGTTTCGCGTCCGCGGCGCACGTCAATCGGAAGGATCTGACTGTCAAAGCGGCCCTCCGCCTGGGCTCGCGCTGCCCGGTGGTGCGACTCGAGCGCAAGGGCGTCCTGCGCCGCGCGGTCCACACCTTCGCGGACCGATACATTCTCGGCAGTGATCCCCATGTGCCCGTTGCCGAAGGGGTCGGTCAGCGCGCCAACCATCATGTCGGCGGCCGTCACGTCCCCCGCCTTCATGCCGAACCGCGCCGCGGAGAGAAGGTGGCCGGCGCGGCTCATGCTTTCGGCTCCGCCCGCCAGCGCCGCCGCGCAGTGGCCGAGCTGGATCGCCTCGCTGGCGGAGGCAACAGCCTGCAGGCCGCTGCCGCACAGTCGATTGAGCGTCAGCGCGGGGCTCTCCGGGGGAACGCCGGCGTCGATCGCCGCGACCCGCGACAAATACATGTCCTTCGGCTCGGTATGGATCACGTTGCCCATCACCGTCTGGCCAATATCCGCCGCATCGAGCCCGGACCGGGCGATGGCCTCCTTCGCGACGCGCGCCGCAAGGTCCGCCGGCGCAAAGGAGGCGAGCGCGCCTCCGAAGGTGCCGATTGCGGTGCGAACCCCGCTGAGGATCAAGACATCCTGGCCCATTCTTCCTCCTGAGATGTCACCCGGCCCTGGCGAGCTCGATTTCCGGTGTGGCGAGGCGCCGAAGGAGGTCCGCGCGTGCCTCTGCCGCGGCGGCCGCACTGGCCTCCTTCACATGGCCGAAGCCACGAATTCGTTCCGGCAGCGAAGCCAACGCCACCACGGTCGAATAATCGGCCCGTGGCAACATTCCCAGGATGAGGTCGACGTCGCGGAAATAGTCTTCAACAAGCGATCGTTCCAACCTGCGCTCTTCGGTCCGGCCGAAAATATCGAAGGCCGTCCCGCGCAGGACTTTCAGGCGCGCGAGGATCTTCATCGCATGCAGAATCCAAGGCCCGAACGTGCGTTTTTCGAGCCGGCCGCTCTCCGGGTCGCGTCGCGAGAAGATCGGCGGCGCCAAGTGCAGGCGCAAAGTGAAGTCGCCGTCGAACTGGCGCGCGAGGAGATCGCGGAAGCGCCCATCGGTGTAGAGCCGGGCAACTTCATACTCGTCTTTGTACGCCATCAGCTTGTAGGCGTTCCTTGCGACCGCCATGGTCAGCGCCTTTCCCCCGTCCCGGTCGGCGGCCGCAACGCGATCCACCAGGGCTTTGTAGCGCGCGGCATAGGCTGCATCCTGATAGGCCGTCAGCTCCGACACCCGGTGGGCAATCAGCTCATGCAGAGCCATCGGGGCTTCGACCTTCGGCTCCGACCCCTGCGTCGCGCGGGTTTTGATCAGCGCGGGCTCCTGAACCCACAGGCGGCCCCAGGCGAAGGACTGCGTGTTGAAGGGCACGGCGACCCCGTTGAGCTCGATGGCGCGCAGGATCGCCTCGCTGGACAAGGGGATAAGGCCCTTCTGATACGCGACGCCGAGCAGGAAGAGATTGGCCGCGATGCTGTCACCCATCAGGGCGCGCGCAATGCGCGTGGCATCGACGAAGGTTGCTGCTCCGCCAGCCACAGCCGCCTCCAGGCGCGCTTGCATGAGGGGGAGCGGCAGGCGGAAGTCAGCGTCGCGCGCGAAGTCGCCGGTCATGATCTCGGCCGTGTTGACCACCAGGCGGCTGGCGGGATTGACCAATCGCATCAGCCCGTCAGAGGCGCTGACGACCAGATCGCAACCCAGCACCAGATCGACCTTGCCCGGCGGAATGCGGATCGCCTTGATGTCGCCGGGCCGGGCGGCAAGCATGATGTGGGAGATCACAGCGCCGCCCTTCTGCGCCATGCCGGTCATGTCGATGATGCCGCATCCCTTGCCTTCCAGGTGAGCCGCCATGCCGAGGAGGCTCCCGATGGTCACGACACCGGTGCCGCCGACGCCCGCCAGCGCGATGGCAAAGGGCCGGTCGAGCGTCGCCGCGCGCACGGGTTCGCCTGGCTCGGGCACCGTTGTCCCCTGCGTCCGCGAGGTCCTCAGGCGAGCGCCGACCACGGACACGAAGGATGGGCAGAACCCCTTGAGACAGCTGAAATCTTTGTTGCACGCAGACTGGTCGATCTCGCGCTTGCGGCCGAACTCGGTCGGGAGAGGCAGTACTGCGACGCAGTTCGAAGCCTTCCCGCAATCGCCGCAGCCTTCGCAGACGGTGGGATTGATGACGACGCGGCGCTCGGGCTCGCCCATCTTACCGCGCTTGCGACGCCGACGCTTCTCGGCGGCACAGGTCTGCTCATAGAGCAAGACGCTCACGCCTTCGACGACGGCCAGTTCCTTCTGCACCCGCAGGATATTGTCACGATGATCGATGCTGGTGCCCGGCGGGAAGTCCTCGCTCGAATAGAGCTCCGGCCGATCCGACATGAAGGCCAGCCTTGCCACGCCGGCGGCATGGACCTCGGCGGCGATCTTCTGCGGGCTCAGAGCACCCTCGTGATCCTGCCCCCCGGTCATGGCGACGGTGTCGTTGAAGAGGACTTTGTAGGTGATGTTGGTCCGGGAGGCCACGGCCGCACGTATCGCCAGAAGGCCCGAGTGGTTGTAGGTGCCGTCGCCGAGGTTCTGAAACATGTGCTTGCGGGTGGAGAACCTGCTTTCGCCGATCCAATTGGCACCTTCGCCGCCCATGTGAGTGTAGCCCTCGACGTTCCGCTCCATCATCTGGCTCATCCAGTGACAGCCGATGCCCGCATAGCCGCGCGCGCCCTCGGGCAGGCGGGTGGAGGTGTTATGGGGGCAGCCTGCGCAGAAATAAGGCTTGCGCTGAACGGTCAATGTCTCGCGCTCGGCTGCCAGCCGCGTGCGGACCGACGCGGCACGCGCCGCAAGATCGGCGTCGCCGGCGGCGGCGGCGAGGCGCTGGCCGATGGCCTCGGCGATCTGCATGGGGTTGAGCGCCAGCTCGGCTTGGAACAGCGTCGCGCCCTGCTCGTCCGCCTTGCCGACGATCGAGCGTGGCGCGTTTGCCACTGCGTAGAGTTGCGAGCGGATCTGATCTTCGATGAGCCCGCGCTTTTCTTCGACCACGACGAGCTGATCGAGCCCGCAGGCAAATTCAGCGATTCCCTCAGGTTCCAGCGGCCAAGGCATGGCGACCTTGTAGAGCGCGAGCCCCAGGGCATCGGCGCGCGCCGCGTCGATGCCCAGCTCGTCGAGCGCGGAGAGCACGTCGTTATAGGACTTCCCGGTCGAGACAATGCCAATGCGGCGCCGCGGACCGCCGGATAGCACGACCCGGTCGAGCCCGTTGGCCCGCACATAAGCTCGTACGGCATCGAGCTTGTGCCGATGCAGGCGCACCTCCTGCTCCTGCGGAGCGTCGCTCGGACGAATGTTCAGCCCGCCATCAGGCAGCGCGTGGTCGGCCGGCAGGACGAAGCGGAAAGCGGCCGGATCCGCATCGATCGAGGCGGTGGATTCGACATTGTCCTTGACGCATTTGAGGCCCACCCAAGTGCCCGCGAAACGCGACAGCGCCCAGCCGTGCAGGCCGAGATCGATGATTTCCTCGACGCCGGCCGGGTTCAGCACCGGGATCATGGCATCTACCAAGGCATACTCGCTCTGGTGGCAGGTTGTTGAGCTCTCGCATGTGTGGTCGTCGCCCATCAGGACCAGGACCCCGCCCCTTGCCGAGGTGCCTGCCAAATTGGCATGGCGGAAGACATCCCCCGTGCGGTCGACGCCGGGTCCCTTGCCGTACCAAAGGCCGAAGACGCCATCATACCGGCCTTCGCCGCGCATCTCTGCCTGTTGCGAACCCCAGAGCGCGGTCGCTGCCAAGTCCTCGTTCAGGGCCGGCTCATAGACGATGTTCGCGGCGTCGAGCCGCTCCTTGGCCCGGGGGAACTCATGATCGAGCCCGCCGAGTGGCGAGCCGCGATAGCCGGTCACGTATCCGGCGGTATTCAGTCCGGCCCCGCGGTCTCTCCAGCTTTGGGTGAGGCAGAGGCGGACAAGCGCCTGCGTTCCACTGATGAAGATCCGTGATTTATCAAGCTTATATTTGTCGTTTAAGTCAACCGGCATCAGAGTCATCTGTTACGTCTCTTCGCAGCGATGCATGCGCGGGCAGGATAGCGGGCAGGCCGAGCGTCCCCGACGGCTCGAGATCGGGGTCAGAGGCTGGCAAGGAGATGCCCTCCGTCCACGGGGATCACCGCGCCGGTCCTGACGTTGGCGAGGTCAGAGGCCAGCAATAGGAGGAGCCCGTCGAGCCCCTGAAGCCGTCCGACACGCCGCGTCGGAATGCGCCGGCGCGGTTTCTCGCCAGCATCGCTGGCGAGAAACTGTCGTGTGAGCTCGGTTTCGAAATAACCGGGGGCAATGGCGTTGAAATGGTACCAAGGTCGCCGACGTCCATCGGGACCGTAATTGCCTCGCCGCCATCCCCTGAAACTCGCTCGCCTGGCGCCGGCAGATGATCTATGCGACGGGCCGCCAGGGCGACGGCGCAACCGTTGCGCGCCGGCGTTGCGGCGAAATGCGCACCAAGCCCGGAGGAAGCCCCCGTCACCAGGGCGATACGCCCGGTCAAGTCAAAATGCGACACCCGATCTTCCCTTCAATCATTAGTGAATACACTAGTGGATTTTATTGCGAGCGCAATAGGCGCGATTGAGAGTCCATCGACCTGGGACCGGAACGGTCTGCGGTCATCGCGAGGCGCGGTGGCGCGACGGCGCCGCGTTCGTTTCCTTTCTGATAAGCAGAGGGGCTGTGCCGTCTAAGGCGGACTGAAGGACGCGACTTCAGCGAAGTTTGTCCGATCCCGCTCCGCGCGCCCGATCGCCATGGCGCGTTCCACCGCCGGCCGCGCCATGACGGTTTCGAACCAGGTCTTCAGACGGGGAAAGTTCCCAAGGTCCTGCCCCTGTTTCTCGTAGGGCACGATCCAGCCAACACAGGCGATATCGGCGATCGAGTACTCGCCGGCGAGAAAGTTCCTGTCGGCGAGCCGTCGCTCCATGACGCCATAGAGGCGCTCGACTTCCTTCGTGTATCTGTCGACTGCGTAAGGAATGGAGACCGGCGCATACTCCCGGAAGTGGTGCGCCTGTCCGGCCATGGGGCCGAGCCCGCCGACCTGCCAGAACAGCCACTGCTCGACTTCCACCCGGCGCCTCTCGTCGTCAGCGTAGAAGCGCCCGAACTTGCGGCCGAGATATTGAAGGATGGCGCCGGATTCGAAGACGGAGAGGCAGGTACCGTTCGGCCCACCGGTATCGACCAGCGCCGGGATGCGGTTGTTGGGTGAGATCTTGAGGAACTCGGGCGCGAATTGCTCCCCCTTGACGATATTGACGAAGTTCAACTGATAGGGGACGCCCAGTTCCTCAAGCATGATGGCCGCCTTGCGGCCATTGGCTGTTGGCCAGAAATAAAGTTGAAGCGCGGTCATGGGCAGCTTCGCATCCTTGCTCTGCGGGTCAAACGAAGGGGAAGGCACAAAACGGCTCTGTGGCCTCCGCCCGCGCCGAAAGGGCTGCAAGGGCCGCATGGTCCTCGGCGCTAATGGCTTGCGGTAGTTTCTCGCGCGTGAAGCGGAACGCGACGGCGCTGGTGATGTCGGCCTGAAGAGGCCGCTCTCCGAAGAGCCACGGGTCGGCCCGCCGGACCTCCTGCTCAAGCAAGCCGTAGGCCGCCACGAGTTGACTGCGCACGCGATCGAGCCAGGGCTGATGCCATTTTTCTGGCGGACGCAGGTTGTGCTCATAGACGATCTGAACCGTCTTCTCGCAGGCGGCCAGGGCAAGGCCGATGATCCGCTGCGCCCGGGCGTGGGTTTCCATGTCCTGCGGCGCGAGCTTGAGGCTAGGCGCAGCTAGCCGTTCCCCGTATTCGAGGATCAGGCTGGAATCCATCAGCACAATCCCCTCGTCCGTGACGAAGGAGGGCGCCTTGACGACCGGATTGATGGCGGCGAAGGCGTCGAAGCTCGCAAAAGTCGATAGGGGCAGATGCTCGAAGGGGATGTTCTGCGCGCGCAGGGAGACGGCCGTTCGCCGCACATAGGGCGAATCCAGCATTCCGACCAGTTTCATGGGACTAGCTCTTGCCTTGTCTTGGCTACCTTCGGTGGATCGCAAGTCCACCTTCACGAGCGACGCTAAAGGCCCGGAGCTGCGGTTGCGAGTGGCTGGAATTGCCATTAGCGTAAGGATCATGCCAAAAGGCCGCGCCCCCCTCGTCGTCATCCTCGCCTACGATCGGCTCTGCACCTTCGAGTTTGGGTGCGCCTTCGAGGTGTTCGGCCTGTCCCGGCCGGAGATGGGACCGGACTGGTATCGCTGCTTGACCGCCGCGGCGGAGCCAGGACCCATCCGCGGCGCCGGCGGCCTACGGATTGAGGCCGATGGCGGACTGGAGCTCTTGGAGCAAGCGGACACGATCGTCCTCCCCGGCTGGCGCGGTCCCACGGCCGCGGCTTCCGAACCCATGCTGGACGCCCTGCGCCGGGCGAACGCCAACGGCACACGCATCGTCTCCATATGCGGCGGCGCGTTCGTGCTGGCGCAGGCCGGCCTGCTCACGGGCCGGCGCGCGACCACCCACTGGCACCACCTCGCAACGCTCGCTGCCCGCTATCCGGACATCTCAATCGAGCGGCGGGCGCTCTATGTGGACGAGGGTGATATCCTCACCTCGGCCGGCAGTGCGTCCGGCCTAGACCTATGCATCCATATCGTCCGGAAGGATTTCGGCGCGAAGGCCGCAAACAGCGTGGCACGGCGCCTTGTCGTTGCCGCGCACCGGGACGGCGGCCAATCCCAATTCATCGAGCGCTCACTGCCACCGCCCTCGGGCGCCCGCCTATCGGCCTTGTTGGAATCGGTCGAGCAGCACCTAGACAAGCGATGGAGCGTGAAGCGCATGGCATCCGAGGCCCGTGTCAGCGTGCGCAGCCTTCACCGGCAGGTCCGCGAGGCGACCGGAATGCCGCCTGGGGAATGGCTGCAGCGGCGGCGTCTCGCCTATGCCCGTGACATGTTGGAAGAGACGAACCTGTCCATAGAGGACATCGCGACCCGCTCAGGCTTCGGTACGGCCACAAATTTCCGTCAGCATTTCCGTGCGTCGGTCGGCCTGTCCCCCGGCACTTACCGAGTTCGATTTCGATGTGTCGGACCGGATGCCTTGGCGAAATGATCGGGACGCCGAGTACAGACGGTTGTTCATCCTTATTGTTCGCATGCAAAGTCTTCTCTCTTCGAGGAGCGAGAGGCTTGAACAGCGCCACCCGGAGGATTAACAATGGCCTTTGATGTGTTTCGGCATGGAAAATTGGGCCTGACTCGCGTCCGATGCAGGCGATCTAGGCTCAGGACATATTAATAGAACTGAGGGTGTGATTCACAGTCTCCGATGAGAAGGCGATGATGAACCGCACTGGGTTTGCCGGAGGGCTCAACTCCTGAGAAGGATGAGCCACCATGAGCAAGACGACGAACACGTTTTCGCCTGGGGTGCGCGAGCGGGCCGTGCGGTTGGTGCTGGATCACGAGGCCGAGCATCCGTCGCGCTGGCAGGCGATTGTCTCGATTGCGGCGAAGATCGGCTGCTCGGCGCACGCGTTGAACGAGGGGCTGAAGAAGGCCGAGGTCGATGCCGGCAAGCGGGCCGGCCTGTCGACGGATATGGCGGCGAAGCTGAAGGCGCTCGAGCGGGAGAACCGCGAGTTGCGGCAAGCGAACGAGATCCTGCGCAAGGCCTCCGCATATTTCGCCCTGGCGGAGCTCGACCGCCGGTCGAAGACATGATCGCGTTGATCGATGATCACGGCGGTGCGTTTGGGGTCGAGCCGCAATGCGCGGCTGATGCTGATGTGCAGGTGGGGCCCCCGCATCGACGAGATGCGGACCCATCGCCAGTTTCCAGCGGGCGCAGGCTCGGCGCTGGGCTGGAAGCCCATCACGAGCCTCACAACGTATTTCGGCATGGGGCGCTTCCGTGCCGGCTGACCCAGTTCGTTTCCGACACACACAATGAATATTTCAGCGGTCTAAGACTTTACGTCATCCGCAGCAGCTATCACCTCGTAAATAATCTCATGAATATCTTCCGGTCCTGTCCGATGATTGACGAAGCACGCGCGCAATGCAAAATGACCATTAATCGTGGCATTCGAGAGGTACACGCGCCCCCGCGCGATCACGCGCCGCAGGATGGCCTCGTTGTCTCTTCCGCGATAGCGGAAGCAGACGGCGCTGAGGGGCACCGGCGCCAGCAGTTCGAGCTTCGGGTGCGCCTGGATCGTTTCGGCAAGGAGCTGGGCGTGCCTAAGATCCCGGGCGATGGCCTCTCGAAAAGCCTTGCGTCCATGATACTGCAGCGACAGCCAGAGCTTTAGCGCCCGGAAGCGCCGCGACAGCTCTATCGATTCGTCAAAGAACGCGAAAGATTCTCCTGGGTCCTGATTGAGAATCCGGACATAATCCCCGCTATCCGAGAAGGTTTTTCGCGCCGCGTCGCGATCGCGATAAAGCAGGCATCCGCAATCGATTGGCTGGTAGAGCCACTTGTGCGCATCGAGAGAAACCGAGTCGGCCAAGTTCAATCCTTCGAACCTGTCCGGGGCCGCCAGCGCCGCCAGGACGCCGAAGGCACCGTCGACATGAAGCCAAAGACCATCGGTCTCCGCAATCTTCGCAATCTCGGGCAACGGATCGATCGCGCCGGTGGCCACCGTGCCGACGCTTGCCACGATCGCCAGGGGCTTCTTGCCTGACCTCCTGTCACGGGAAATGGCTGCCGCGAGCGCGTCGGACCGCAACCGAAAGTCCTCGTCGACCGGGATCAGGCGAAGGTTGCTGCGCCCCAGGCCCAACAGCGCCATGGCTTTGGGGATCGACATGTGCACCTGTTCGGACGCGTAGACCACCCCGGGCCGCGCGCCCTCGTCGTTGGCGGGCAGCATCTTCTCGCGGGCGATCGCCAGCGCCATGAGATTGGCCATCGAACCACCACCGCAAAGGCTTCCCGTGAAGCCCTCGCACCTCACCGCTTCGGCGAGCCAGCCGATGACCGTGCGCTCGATGGTGACCGCCGCGGGAGCCGAACGCCAAGATGTCGTGTTCTGGTTGAGTGCCGATGCCAGAAAGTCGCCGATGGCGCCAATCGGCTCGCCCGAGCCCGCGACGTAGCCGAAGAAGCGGCCCGTGCACGGCCGAGCGTGCTCGGCAATTGCCTTGAAATCGTTGAGAACATCCCGTCCTTGACCTTCATCTCGCCACGGGCGATCGAACAGACGTGCTGTCTCCGCGCCTCCGGTCGATGGATAGGACGGTCGTTCCTCCAGCGAAGTCCAATACTCGGCGACGAGCTTTGTCGCTTCCGCCATGAACGCAGTCAGCTCGCGATTGGACGTCTCTAGGGCTCGCACGTGACCATCCCCGCCAAGCTATGAGGCGCAGGCTATTCGGCCTGGAGAGGGACAACAAGTATCTTCTGGCTGCCACGGCCTCTTGCCATAGGCTGCGAGTGTCCAAATTTTTGGCTCAGCCATGGCCGGAGTCCATGAGAATGCGTCGGCGTATCGTGATCGTCCCAGGATCGCGCCGGATCTTCCGGTGGTAAGCTGATTACATGCGCAAGAATTCAATGCCGGACTACAATGCGTGCGCGGACCGAGCGCGCCATTTTGATCAGCGGCGCGCCAGATGCAGAAGTTCGCTACGATGAAAACGAACGTCCGAGAAGGGTCAAAGTCCGCACGGACGCCTCAGCCGCCTTGCGCCAGGGAGCTGACACCGGCTGCGCCTCCCAATCCCGACATTGACCTGAAATCAGAACGACGCCTTTCCGATCGAGGCGCCTCCGTCCACATGCACTGTCTGTCCGGTGACGAAAGCCGCATCGTCGGACAACAGGAAGGCGATGGCGGCGGCGATTTCCTGCGGGGTTCCGAACCGCCCCATGGGCACGCCGGACAGGTAGCGCGCCTCGCCCGCGCTGCCCGGCGCATTGTTGGCGCGGAACAATTCGGTCTCGGTCGGCCCGGGCGCGACGGCGTTGACCGTGATGCCCGAGGTCGCAAGCTCCAGGGCCCAGCTGCGGGTGAAGCTCACCAGCGCGGCCTTGGCTGCGGCGTAGGACGTGCGCTCCACGGCGCCGAGGATGGTAAGGCTGGCGATGTTGACGACGCGGCCCCAGCCGCGCGTCTTCATGCCTGGCAAAGCTGCCTGGACGGCGGCGAGCGCGGGATGGAGATTGGTCCGCAGCACCTCGTCGAGGGTCGCGGTCTCGATCGCCCCGAGCGGCTCGGCGCGCACCAGCCCGACATTGTTGACGATGCCGTCGACCGGGTCGGCATGGACGATCTGCGCCAACCGCCGGCCCGCATCCTCGGTGCTGAGATCGAGCGTGTGGAGCTCTCCGGGAAAGCCTTCGCTCCGGTGTCGCGCGATGCCGATGAGGCGATGGCCCTGCGCCGCGAGGCGCAGGGAGAGGGCGAGGCCGATGCCCTTGCTGGCGCCGGTGATGAGGAAGGTCCGTTGCATGGGGTGTTCTCCCCCCGCCCGCATGGGGCGGGGCATGTCCGAGTGGATCAGGCGGCGGTGGAACCCACGGCCCGGCGAAGGGCGGGCAGCATGTCCGCCGGTTCGGGCCGGCGGGTATAGTCCGGATTGACCTCGGCATAGAGGATGGTGCCGTCCCGACCGACCACGAAGCGGGCCGGCATCGGCAGGGTCCAGCTCGGATCGCCGTTGAAGGACGGCAAGTCGTTCTTCAGGGATTTGTAGAGATCGATCAGATAGTCCGGCAGCGCGAACCGCAGGCCGAACGCCGCGGCGACCTCGTTACGGGGGTCCGACAGGATTGGGAACGACAGGTTGTTCTGGCGGATCGACTTGCGGCTGTTGACCGGGTTTTGCGGCGAGATCGCGACGAGGCTTGCACCGAGCGCCTGGAGCTGCGGAAGCGCCTCCTGGAGCGCCTGCAATTCCATGTTGCAATAGGGGCACCAGACGCCGCGATAAAAGCTGATGACCAGCGGCCCCTTGGCGAGAAGATCGGCCGCGGACACAGCATGGCCCTCGGGGTCCGCAAGGGCGAAGGCGGGAATCGTCTCGCCGGCCTTGAGCGCCTGCCGTGCCGCGCCGGAGGCGATGAGTTCGGTGGTGGCGCGGCGCATGGTCTCGATCACCGCGGGCGGCACGTTGTAGGGCGATTTGCCCGCTTCGAAATCGGCCTTGAAGGCGTCAAGCTTCGCCTGGAGGGACATGGGGTTGCTCCTTGTCGGGTCGAACGGCGTGTGGTGAAGAGCAGAACCAGCGGTTAGCCGGCCGCCATCGCGCGGGCGACCTCGGCGGCGCTGATGCCTTCGAGCGCGAGGCCATAGCCGGCGCCCTCGTCGATGATCCGGCGCAGCTTCTGCGTCAGCGCGATGCGGGTGTAGCTGCTGGTGAGCGGAGGGAGGGCAGCGATCCCCTCGGCGATCTCATGGGCGCGGGCGAGCAGCCTGTCGGCGGGGACGATCTCATTGACCACGCCCCAGTCCTTCGCCGTCGCGGCGTCGAGCACCTGGCGGGTGAGGATGAAATAGCGGCCGCGCACGCTGCCGATCACTTCCGGCCAGAGCAGGTTGACGCCATCGCCCGGCACGATGCCGAAGTCGAAATGCGGCTTGTCCTGGAACACGGTCTGCGGCGTGGCGAGGATGATGTCGGTCAGCAGCGCATATTCGCTGTGCAGCAATACGGGGCCGTTGAGCGCGGTGATCATCGGCACCTCGATGTCGAGGATGTTCATGAGCACCTTCTTGCCCTCGCGATAGATCTTGTCGTAGCCGCGCGGCGAGAAGAAATCGAAGCCCTCGGGGCTGATCGCATCCATGAAGGCGTCGCCCGATCCAGTCAGGATGACGACCCGGTTGTCGGGGTCCGCGCCGATCTGATGGAACAGCTCGACGAACTGCTCATGGGTATGGCCGTTGAAGACCAGCTTTCCGCCATCGGAATGGAGGCGGACTTCGAGCACGCCGCTCTGCGAGCGGGTGAGCTGGGCGTTAGGGAAGGCGTTCTTATAGGTGTCGAAGCGGGACATGGGATGGCTCCTGCATGCGTTCGCACGGTTGAATGGATCGGGGGGAAGATCAGGCGGCGGGGACGAGCGCCTCGACGCGGGCGATGGCACGTTGCACGGCGGGCCGGGCGGCGATCTGGTCGTACCAGCGGGAGAGGTTGGGGCGCGCGTCCAGCGTCACGCCGGGAAAGGCGCGCCGCCAGAGCCAGCCGAAATGGGCGATGTCGGCGATGGTGAAAGCGTCGCCGGCGACGAATGGCTGGATTGCCAGCCTTTCGTCGAGAAGCGCGAGCAGGCGTTCTGCCTCGGCGGAGAAGCGGGCTTCGGCGATGGGCTGAGGCTCGGGCGACGACCGCTTGAAGAATCCAGCATTGCCGAAGGCCGGGCTCAGGCCGGACGCGTGGAAGAACAATTGCTCGAAGACGCGCGCCCGTCCCTCTGCGTCGGCCGGCAGCAGCAGACCGCTCCTTTGCGCGAGATGGACCAGGATCGCCGCGCTCTCGGTCAGCACGAATGCGGCGTCGCCCTCGCGCTCGACCAGCACCGGCACCTTGCCGTTGGGGTTCAGGGTCAGGAAGGCGGCGTCCCTCTGCTCGCCGTTGCGGACGTTCACCGGCTTCAGCTCATAGGCAAGGTCCATCTCCTCCAGCGCGATCGGGACCTTGACGCTGTTGGGCGTGGCAAATGCATAGACTTCGATCATGTTGAGCTCCGCGCACCCCGTCTCGGCGTGTTCGTGAGCCTGTTATGATCATTCCCGAACTGTTGCGGCAGGCCGGTCGAAGCGATAATGCTCATTCCCAGGAGGAATGATGGTGGATCGCTTTCAGGCCATGCAGGCCTTCGTGACGGTGGTGGAGGCGGGCTCGTTCTCCGCTGCCGCGCGGCGGATCGGCGTTGGCCAGCCTGCCATCTCCAAGACCATTGCCCAGCTCGAGGAGCGCCTTCAGGTGCGCCTGCTCGTGCGCTCGACGCACAGCCTCGCGCCGACCGATGCGGGCGTGCGCTTCTATGAACGGGCGCGCTCGGCGATCCGCGAGGCGGAGGAAGCCGAACTGGAGGCTCGGGGCGCCGGCGCGGGCCTGTCGGGACGCCTGCGCGTCTCGGCGGCCACCACCTTCGCGCGCCTGCTCATCGTTCCGCGCTTGCCGCAATTCCTCGCCCGTCATCCCGACATCGAAATCGACGTGCTGCTCGATGACCGGGTCATTGATCTCGTCTCCGAGGGCATCGATCTGGCCCTGCGGATGGGCGAGCTCACCGATTCCGCCGCCATCGCCCGGCGCATCGCTCGCGGGCGGCGCTCGGTGCTCGCCACGCCCGCTTATCTCGCCCGTGCGGGCACGCCGCTGGCTCCGGCTGACCTCGCGATCCACGAGGCGATCGTCTACAGCCAGCTCGGTGCCAGCTGGACCTTTCGCCGGAACGGCACGGAGGCCTCGGTCGCGGTGCGGGGACGCGTGCGCCTGAGCGCGGCGGAGGGCATCCGCGCCGCCGTGCTCGCCGACATGGGGCTGACGGTCAATTCCGACTGGATGTTCGCCCCCGAGCTTGAGACCGGCGCAGTGCGGCGCGTGCTGGAAGACTGGGAGCTTCCGCCGGTCGATCTGTGGGCCGTGTTCCCCACCGGGCGCCTGGCAAGTGCCAAGGCGCGCGCGTTTGCCGATTATGTGGAGAGCATCCTGGCCCAATAAAGCTATTCGCGATGTACCGCGACGCGCCAGGAGCGGACATGGGCGTGCCGGCGAACTCCGGACATCCTGCGTCCGCACCCCAGCGTGATTAGCACCCTCAGGTGTCGGCGCGAACGGGCCAGTCCGATGGAACGAGGCCCTTGCCCGACGCCCGTGTCCAGCGTTCGCCGGTCGCACGGACATGAACCGCCCCTGGATTCCTGGACGCCTTCTTCCCTAAATTTTGAGGCAAGAAGGCCCCGATGGGCAAAGCGGACTTCACCGAGGACTTCAAGCGCGACGCGGTCGTTCAGATCACCGGGCGGGGCTATCCGGTTGCGGAGGCCGCGGCGCGGCTGGGGATCGGCAAGTACTCGCTCTACGAGTGGAGGAAACGGTACGGCAAGCCTGCCGCCGTGGCCCGCGATGACGATCAGGCCGCTGAGGTCCGCCGGCTGAAGCGCGAGCTGCAGCGGGTGACGGAGGAGCGCGACATCCTAAAAATGCGTCCGCGACCTTCGCCAAGGATGCAAAGTGAAGTACGCGGTCATCGCCGAGCATCGCCTGCTGTTTTCGATCCTCGCCACGTGTCGGTGCCTGCGTGTCCAGCCCAGCGGCTTCTACGCCTGGCTGAAGGCCCCGCTGAGCAAGCGGGCGCGGGAAGACCACCGACAGACCGCGCTGATCCGCGCCGCATGGCGCGAGAGCGGCAAGGTCTATGGCTATCGCAAGCTCCACGACGATCTGGCGGAGCCAGTTAGCGAACCTGGGCGAGAGCTGCTGTCCCAAGGCGGGCGCTCGCGTGAAGCCATTGGGCAATGTTCATGGCTGCCGCCTGCCGGATGGGTTACGGGGGGCGGCCGTCTCTCTACCGCGACGGCTTAGCATCGTGCTCTTCATCATCTGGAATGTCGTCTCGTGTAAATTAACGCCATTAACACTGCGCTGGCGGAGGGAGTTGCGTATCCGCAAATAGGGAGGGGCCATCCCCTCCCGCGTTACGCTTCATTTCGACGACGAATTCGAATTTATTTTGAGATCAGATATTTATGACAACCTTTCCGAAATGCTTTCCGGCCTCAAGATACCGGAAGGCTTCGGCAACCTGCGAGAGGTCGAACTGCGCGTCGATCACGGGCCGGATCCCATCGGCGGCAATGGCGGCCAGCATGTCCTGAAAGTCTTCGGTGCTGCCGACACTGACGCCACGGACGGTGACGCGCCTCAGGTTGAGGGTGATCAAATTGATGTTCGCCTCGATGCCATTGAGGAAGCCGACGACCGAGATGCTGCCTTCGGGCCTCACCGCCTCAAGGCTGCGCTGGACATTCGCCCCGCCAAGCGTTTCCACGACCAGGTCGACTCCCTGTCCATCCGTCAGGCGGCTGACCGCGTCGCCGACGTCCGCAGTCCTGTAATTGATGACGCCATCCGCCCCGAGGCTTTTGGCGCGCTCGAGTTTCGCATTGTCGCCGGAGGTGATGATCACCCTGGCGCCGAATGCTTTGGCGAACTGGAGCGCGAAGATGGAGACGCCGCCCGTGCCATGAAGCAGAACCGAGTTCCCCGCCTTGATGCCCCCGTAAACGAGCGCGTTCCACGCCGTCAGCCCCGCGATGGGCAAGGTGGCAGCCTCCGCATAGTCGAGCGCATCGGGGATGAGGATCAACTCGTCGGAATGGAAGGCTTTGTATTCGCAGAGCTGCCCTGGCACTAGCGCCGCGCCCGGCCGTATCGCAAGATCGATGTGCTTCTGCTTGTAACGGCCACCCGGCCAGCTCGGGATATAGAGGGTGGCCACACGATCTCCCGGCTTGAAGCCGCTGACGCCCTCCCCGACCGCCTCGACCTGTCCGCTGCCGTCGGCCACCGGCACGAACGGAAGCTTCGCATGCGGATCGAGCAGGCCCTTGATCATCGCCAGATCGACGAAGTTGAGGGCGGCGGCCTTCATGCGCACCAGAACCTCGTCCCTCTTCGGCGTCGGCTTGGTGCCGGATTCAAGCGATAGATTCTCGACGCCGAAATCGCGACTGAGGACAACGTGTTTCATGTGCGGTCTCCATTGTGATCTGGCCAAGCGCACGCGTGCCTTCGGCTGGTCGGCCGCACCGAAGCCGGCGGAGCGATTGGATCTCGATGCGCCGCCCGATGGGGAGTTTCACGTGCCGGGCGACCGTCGGGGCCAAGATATGAGTGACAGGAAATCAGTCCAGCCGGCTTAATTGCCGAACTCTGTTGACTGAATTTCCCTAATCAGGAGAGATGCCGCCGATCAGGCTACGAGGTGCGGCAGTGCCAGATCCCAGGGAGGCACGGGCAGGAAGCGGGCCACCAGTTCGTCAATGACCACCCGAACCTTCGGCGTCGACTGCCGGCCCTGGGGCCAGATCGCGTGGATCGGCAGCCCGGCGCAGACGTGTGCCGGCAGCACCGCCACCAGCGTGCCCGAGATCAGGTGCGGAGCGATCAGCCACGTGGGAAGCTGTGCCAACCCCTGGCCCGCCAGCACCGCATCGGCGATCACATCGCCGCTGCCGAGCCGCAACCGGCCTTGGACCTGCCGCGGCAGAGGCTGGCCGCCAGGACTGGGAAAGAGCCATGGGCTGGTGCGCCCGCTATAGAAGTAGGTTAGGCAGTCGTGGCCTGCGAGGTCGTCCGGCGTACGAGGAGCCCCGTGTTCCCGGAGATAGGACGGCGCCGCGCAGACCACCATCTGCTGCACGCCGAGACGCCGGGCGACGACACTCGTGCTGTCGTCGAGATTGCCGATGCGGACGGCGAGATCGAAGCCCTCCTCCACCAGATCGACGCGCCGGTTGTTGAAAGTGACGTCGACCCCGAGCTCTGGGTAGAGCCGGGCGGTCTCCAGCAGCACCGACATCACGCATTGCCGCCCGAACACCACGGGCAGATCGACGCGCAGCCGCCCGGTGGGCACCTGGCGGCCGGACGCCAGGCTGAGTTCCGCCGCCTGGAGGTCGGCGAACGCGCGGACGCACCTGTCGTAGAAGGCCTGCCCTTCCTCGGTGAGGCCGAGACTGCGCGTCGTCCGGTTGAACAGCTGCGCGCCAAGGCGCGCTTCGAGCCGCGCGATGCTCTTGCTCACCGCCGAGCGGGACAGGCCGAGCCTCTCGGACGCGATCACAAAGCTCCCCGCCTCCGCCGCAGCAACGAAGGTGCGAATGCCATTGAGCACGCCAGCGGAGATCATGCGCGGAGAATGGTGACATCAATTCTCCTGTCAATGGAGAAAATTCCGCCCGCGGGATCTCAATGCATCAATATCATGGGTGCCGGGCAGGCGGTCCAGCCGGGGCTGTCAGGTCCCCCTCAGATCGAGGCCCTTCTTCCTATCTCCAGGATGTCCCAGGACATCATGGTCAGTAGAGCGCATAGTAATGATTGATAGACTTGTCTTCCTCGAAAGGAAGAGTGGACTCTCCGTCACCGCCTTCCAACGCCACTGGCGCGACGTTCACGGTCCCATTGCCGCGGAAATACCGGGGCTCCGCAGCTATGTTCAATGCGACCTCGCCCCGGATCTCCAGGCAACTGGAAACAGGCTGGGCAGCCTCACCGTCGACGGCATCGCCTTTCTGTCTTTCGACGACCTGCCCGCCATCAAGGCGGCGTTTACGCCGGCGGTCATCGCCGCCTTGGTGGACGATGAGAAGGCCTTCGTGGGCGGGCTCGATCTTCTCACAACGGTTCCGCGCAGGCTCCTCCCCGAAGGCAATCCGGGGCAGCATCGCCTTATCACCCTGCTGCAGCGGCGCGAGGGCGTGGACGCCGCGACGTTCCATGATCGGTGGTGGATGGGCGGCGAAGACCTCGCGGCTTCCGCGCCTCGGGGCACGGGTTGGACCCGACGCCTCGTCATCGACCATGGGCTCGGTCCCGTCCCCTGGGGTGCGCCGACTGTCCACGGCATCGAGGATCTTTCCTGCGCCGATCCATCGAACCTCGAGGCCCTGCGCACGGGCGACTTTTCGCAGATCCTTGTCCAAAGCCGCGCGGCGGTCGCGGAAGTGGTCGCCACGTGGGAGGTCCGTGCCTATCGCGTCGTGTGACGCCAGACCTGTGCGCGCGGCGGCACGGAACATATCGAACAGCAGAACAACTGCCAAAAGATAAGAAAAGCATGTTGGGAGGAAAATATGATCTTGAATCTTGTCCGCCGCACCGCGGCGGCTGCTCTGCTGATGGCGGCTGGTGCATTTCAGGCGGAGGCCCAAGTCATCAAAATCGGCTTCAACGGAGATCTATCGGCGTCGCCCACGGCCCAGTCCGGGCAGGTGGCGCTGCTCGGTGCGCAGGTCGCCGTGGATGACCTGAACAAGGCCGGAGGCGTATTGGGCCGCAAGCTCGAGATCGTCGTGCGCGACGATGTCGCGCGGCCCCCGAAGTCGATCCAGAACATCAACGAGCTCATCGACAACGAGAAGGTGGTTGCCGTACTGGGCCCCACCTCATCTGGCAACGCTTTGGCATGGCGGCATATTCCAAATCGGAAGAAGATCCCCGTCATCGTTCCCATCGCAACTGCCACCGATGTCACCCGGCCGATGGGACCCGAGAACTACATGTTCCGCATCTCGATGGTCGACCGGGATCAGGCGGCCGCCCTCATCGCCTATGTCAAGAAGAACCCTGCCGTGAAGAAGATCGGCTTCTTCGCCGAGACGACCGGCTATGGCCAGGCGGGACTGAAAGATCTTGAGGAGATCGCTGCGCTGCAGGGAATCAAGCCGGTCGTGATCGAGAAGTTCGACGTGCAGGACACCGACATGACCTCGCAACTCAACAAGGCCAAGGCCGCGGGTGTGGATGCGATCCTGGTCTGGGCGCAGAGCGCGCCCATCGCCCATCTGTTGCGCAGCATGGAGAAGGTCGATTATTTCCCTTTGACCCTGACCACGTGGTCGTCCGGCAACGATGCCTTCGTGCAGGTCGCCGGAACGGAGCTGATGGTAAGGCCGCTCTTCATGACCACCGTGACGGACGAGAGTTCGCCACGTAATGAAGAGCTCTACCGCCGCCTAGCCGGCAAGATCCCCAATGCCAGCCTCTTCCTGTTCGCGGCGCAAGGCTACGATGCGGTGCTGGTCCTCGCCGCCGCCCTGGAGCAGGCGCAATCCACCGATGGCCCAAAGGTCCGCGCGGCACTGGAAAATCTCACGCGCCCTGTCAAAGGTTACGTGAAGACCTATGCGCCGCCATTCACCATTAGCGAGCACGAAGCATTGTCTTCGAATGACTTCCGATGGGTGAAATGGCGGGAGGGGAAAGTCCAGACTTATGCGGATGACGTGACGCGGCAGCTCGGCGCGGCGGATTTCAAGAAATAGGAACCCGCCGACGCGGCAGGCCGGCCACCACCGGCAACCTCGGGCGGACAGCCATCAACAAGATCGCCGCCGGGGCAAGGCGGCAGACCGGGAGGAACGACGATGACGGCCCTGTTGCAGGCCTCGATCAGCGGCCTGGCGGTGGGCGGATCCTATGCACTGATCGCATTGGGCTTCAGCCTGACCTTCACCACGACAAGGACCCTGAACTTCGCCCAAGGCGATTTCGTTTCAGTGGGCGCCTTCCTCGGCCTCAGCGCCGTGCTGCTGTCCAGCTCCCCCCTCGCCGGCGGCATCTCCGGCGCTGCGATCGCCGGCTGGGTCCCACTTCTCGCCATCTTCGCGGCGGCGGCCGGCATGGGATTGATCGGCGCGGCGCTCTACCGCCTGGCGATCCGCCCGTTCGCCGGAAAGCCAGGCATGTCATGGGTCATGAGCTCCATAGGCTTCGGCATCATCCTGCAGAGCGCGGGACTTGCCGCCTGGGGACCCGGGACCGTGATGGTGCCTGCGCCGTTCGGCGACGGCATCATCCGCATGTTCGGCGCCGGGGTGCGGCTCCAGGAACTGCTGGTTCTCTTGACCGCGCTCGTCGCGGCGACGGTGTTCGAAATCGTGATGCGCTGGACCGTGGCTGGCAAGGCCATGCGGGCGGTCGCCCACGACCCCGCAACGGCGCGCCTCATGGGTATTCCCGTGGAGGCCTACATGGCCGGCGCGTTCGTCGCGAGCTCCGCCTTAGCCGGCCTCAGCGGCATCCTGATCGCCCCGATTACCGGCGCCTCGCTCTACATGGGCCTTGGCATCGCGCTCAAGGGCTTCTCGAGCGCCATCGTCGGCGGCCTGACCAATCCGCGCGGCTGCGTACTCGGTGGCCTCCTTCTCGGGCTCACGGAATCCTGGATCAACCTCTGGCAGGCGCAGTGGCGGGAGATCGTCGTGTTCCTCGGCGTGATTATCGTGCTCGGTCTGAAGCCGAGCGGCCTCTGGGGCGCGAAGGTGGTGGAAAAAGTATGACATGGATCTCTCGCCCGGCGGTCGCCACCGTTGCGTTCGGCCTTCTCATGGCAGTCCTGGCCGCACAGCTTGGAAATGACTACCAGCTGACCATCGCCTTCACGATCTGCGTCTACTATCTGTGCGCCGCGGGCACCAATATCCTTGTTGGATACGCCGGGCAGAAATCGCTCGGGCAGGCCGGATTCTTCGCAGCCGGGGCCTATTGCGCGGCCGTGCTGAGTTCCCGCTTCGGTCTGAGCCCATGGCTCGCTTTGGCATTGGCTCCCCTGGTCGCGGGCGCATTCGGCGCCCTCATTGCACTGCCTTCGCTTCGCGCCAAGGGCCCCTATCTCGCGATGGTGACGCTGGCATTCGGGCTCGTGGTCGAGAAGCTCGTGACGGAGTGGTCGGATGTGTTCGGGGGTCCCCAGGGACTCTACGGCATCGCACCGCTGTCCTTCGACGGCACGGCCTTTTCCAACCTGCATTGGGTGTGGTTCGCCATCGCCCTGTGCGTGATCGTGCAGATCCTCCTGGGCAATCTGGTCCGCGGCGATTTCGGCCGCGCCCTCCTGTCGCTTCAGGCGGACGAGATCGCCGCGGCCTCGGTGGGGGTCGATGTCCACCGCTACAAGGTGCTCGCCTTCGTGATCGCCGCCATGACCTGCGGCCTCGCCGGCGCGCTGGTCGCCCAGCAGAACCAGTACATCAATTCCGACTTCATCTCGCTCAATCTGTCGATCTTCATCCTGCTGCTGGTCCTGTTCGGCGGGGCGGGATCGCTCTACGCGCCGCTATTCGGGGCTTCCGCCCTGGTTCTGATCGACGCGCAGCTCGCGCAGTGGCCAGCCTTGCAGCACTTCGCCTATGGCGCGCTCCTGCTGCTTACTCTTTATGTCATGCCGAACGGCGTGGCGGGCGTTCTCACGGGCGCGTGGCGCCGGGGCCTTAGCGCCCGACCCGCGCAACCTCCGACGCAGGCACGGCACGGACAGCACATCCGAGGGAACCTCCCCGCCTGCCCCGGCCTCGACGGGGCGCGCGCCCCCGGAAACGTGCTTGCCGTGCAGCAGGTCAGCAAGGCCTTTGGCGGCGTGCGCTCTGCCCAGGACATATCGTTCTGCCTCCAGCCCGGGCACATCCATGCCCTCATCGGCCCGAACGGCGCCGGCAAGAGCACGATGATCAACATGCTGACGGGCGTCATTGACCCCGATTCCGGTGACATCGCCTTCGCCGGCACTCCCATCGCCGGCGCCGCGCCGCACGCGATCTGCCGCTTGGGCGTCGCCCGGACCTTCCAGAACCTGCGCCTGTTCGGCGGACTGTCGGTGGTGGACAATGTCATGCTCGGCCGTCACCCGCGCCTGCCGCGCGGGATCTGGGCGCAGCTCCTCGCCCTCCCGGCGGCGCGGCACGCGGAAGCGGACGCCCGCCAATGGGTGCGCGAGCTTCTCGACTTCACCGGGCTGTCCGCGGTGGCGGACGTGCCCGCGGGTCAGCTGGCCTACGGGCTTCAGCGCAGGGTCGAGCTGGCGCGCAGCCTCGCCACCGCGCCCATGCTCCTCCTGCTCGACGAGCCGGCGGCGGGCCTCAACCCCCAGGAAACGCGCGAGCTGGGCAACCTGCTGGTGCGCATCGCGGGGCACGGCATCACCATCCTCATGGTGGAGCATCACATGGAGATGGTCATGGGCATCTCGGACCACGTCATCGTCCTCGACCACGGCGTGAAGATCGCGGAAGGCCGGCCCGCCGACGTGCAGTGCAACCCCTGCGTGATCGCCGCCTATCTCGGCGCCGGGTCACAGGCCGCTTAGGAGGCACCGAGGATGTCGCAACACGATCTGCTAACGCTCGACGCGGTCCATGTCTCCTACGGCCCGGTCCATGCCGTTCGCGACGTGTCCATGGCGGTCGCGCCCGGGGAGGTGGTGACGATCATCGGCGCCAACGGCGCGGGCAAGAGCACGCTCCTCAACGCCATAGCGGGCCTGAGACCGCTGGCCTCGGGGCGGATCCTGCTCGGAGGACGGGACCTCGGCCCCGTTCCGGCGCACAGGCGTGTCGGCCTCGGCCTCGCTCTGTCGCCGGAAGGGCGCCGCGTCTTTCCAGATCAAAGCGTGCGCGACAACCTTGTTCTGGGGGCATACAGCAAGCGGGAGGGCAGCCGCCAGGTCGAAGCCCGTCTCGCGCACCTGTTCGAACTCTTCCCGCGCCTCAAGGAGCGGCGGCAGCAGGCCGCCGGCACGCTTTCGGGCGGGGAGCAGCAGATGCTGGCCATCGCGCGGGCGCTCATGAGCGAGCCGAGCCTTCTGCTCCTCGACGAACCCTCGCTGGGCCTCGCGCCGATGGTGGTTCAGGACATCTTCCGCATCATCCGGACGCTTCGCGACCTTGGCCTGACGATCGTGCTGGTGGAGCAGATGGCCAGCGAGGCCCTGGCCGCCGCCGATCGCGCCTATGTGCTTGAAACCGGACGCATCACGATCACCGGACGCGGGCGGGATCTGCTGAGCGATCCGCGGATCCGCGCCGCATATCTCGGCGTCCACTGACCCGCCTGGTCGGAGAGGCGGGGTGCATACGCCATTGTCCGCTCCCGGGAGGAGAAGGAGCCCAGCCCCGGAAAGGGATCGTGCACCAGGCGATGCCGTCCCGGCGCCTACAGATCAGTTCGTCACGCGCCGCCACGGGGTTCGCCCGCGCCACGGCCAAATCGGAGGAAGGAAGCCATGATCAAGAAAGTCCACCATGTCGCGTATCGCTGCGCCGACGCGAAGCAGACCGTCGAATGGTACGGCAAATATCTCAAGATGAACTTCCTGCTGGCCATCGCCGAGGATGAGGTTCCCTCCACCAAGGAGCCGGACCCCTACATGCACATCTTCCTTGATGCGGGCGGCGGCAATGTGCTCGCCTTCTTCGAGCTGCCGACGCGCCCCCCCATGGCGCGCGTCGTCGACGAGACCACGCCGAGCTGGACCCAGCACCTCGCCCTGGAACTGGAGTCCATGGACGAGATGCTCGACATCAAGGCCCGCTTGGAGGCGGACGGGATCGACGTGGTCGGTCCCACAAATCATACCCTCTTCACCTCGATCTATTTCTTCGACCCGAGCGGCCATCGCATCGAACTCGCCGTGAACTCCGGCGCCTCCAATCTTCTGAGCCGGCTCGACGAGGTGAAATGGCCCATGCTCGAGGAATGGGCGCGAACCAAGCGCGCGCCCCAGCACGCCCGCTGGATGCACGACGGCAGCCTCGCAAGCGAAGGAGCCAAGGCATGAAGCTCGCCACGCTGAAAGCGGGCGGGCGCGACGGCACGCTGGTGGTCGTCAGCCGCGACCTCGCGCGCTGCCGCGCGGTGCCGGAGATCGCCGCCACCCTCCAGGAGGCACTTGACGACTGGGCGCGCCGCGCCCCCCAGTTGGAGGACGTCTCGCAGAAGCTCAATTCGGGCGAAGTCGAAGGCACTCTGGCGTTCGATCCCGGCCGGTGCCACGCGCCCCTGCCACGGGCGTTCCAATGGATCGACGGCTCGGCCTATCTCAACCACGTGGAATTGGTCCGCCGTGCGCGGGGAGCGGAGCTCCCCGCCTCCTTCCAAACCGATCCTTTGATGTACCAGGGCGGATCGGACGGCTTCCTCGGCCCCTGCGACGACATTGTCGGCGAACCGGACTGGGGCATCGACCTCGAAGCCGAGATCGCCGCCATCGTCGGTGACATCCCCATGGGCGCGACCGTCGCGGAGGCAGCGGCTGAGATCCGCCTGCTGATGGTGGTCAACGACGTGTCGTTGAGGAACCTCATCCCGGCGGAATTGGCAAAGGGCTTCGGCTTCGTGCAGAGCAAGCCTGCTTCGGCCTTCAGTCCGGTGGCGCTGACGCCGGACGAGCTTGGCACGGCCTGGCGAGACACCAGGGTGCATCTGCCGCTCCGGGTCTTCCTCAATGACGAGCCCTTCGGCCGTCCGAATGCGGGCGTGGATGCCACATTCGACTTTGCGCAGCTCGCCGCCCACGTAGCGCGCACACGCGCCATCGGCGCGGGGTCGATCGTGGGAACTGGGACCGTTTCCAACAAGCAGGGGGGACTTTGGGGGTCCTCCATCGCCAATGGCGGGGTGGGCTATTGCTGCCTGGTCGAACTGCGCACCTACGAAACCATCGAGCAAGGCCAGCCTGCCACGCCGTACCTGCAGCCGGGGGACCGCGTGAGAATAGAAATGCTCGACGACGCAGGCACAAACCTCTTCGGGAGCATCGATCAGAAAGTCTCCG
This sequence comes from Xanthobacter luteus, assembly GCF_040049235.1. Classification (NCBI taxonomy): domain Bacteria; kingdom Pseudomonadati; phylum Pseudomonadota; class Alphaproteobacteria; order Hyphomicrobiales; family Xanthobacteraceae; genus Xanthobacter; species Xanthobacter luteus. The sequence continues at coordinate 984,706 of NZ_JBDZDO010000001.1, read as the reverse complement.
CGCCATCGCCCCGCTCGGTGATTTAGCCGCGCGTCATGAGCTGGCGGACCGCGAGGTGGACATCATGCGCCGCGCGCCCGAATGGAAGGAGGACAGTGTGAGCATCGCTTCGAAAACCACGCCCACGACATTCGCGAGCCAAGGGGATCTTTCAGAGCGGAAGGAGACCCTGGCTGAACTTGCGGATGGCGTCTTCGCCTTGACGGCGGAAGGCGATCCCAACTCCGGCGTCGTCATCGGCGACGACAGCGTGCTCGTGATCGATGCACGCGCGACACCCATCATGGCTCAGGAGCTTGTCGCGCGCATCCGCGCCATCACCGACAAGCCGATCCGCCACATCCTGCTGACGCACTACCACGCGGTGCGGGTGCTGGGCGTGGCCGGCTTCCCCGAGCGCGTCAACATCATCGCCAGCGATGCGACCCGTGACATGATCGCCGAGCGCGGCGCCGAGGACATGGCCTCGGAAATCCAGCGCTTCCCGCGGCTGTTCCGGGCGCGGGACTCCATCCCGGGCCTCACATGGCCGACAGTGACGTTCAAGGAGGAAATGTCCCTTTGGCTCGGTTCCCGGGAAGTGCGCATCATCCATGCGGGGCGGGGCCACACACGCGGCGACACAATCGCTTGGCTACCGAAAGAGCGGGTCCTCTTCGCGGGTGACCTCGTGGAATGCGGCGCGACACCCTATTGCGGGGATGCCCACTTCCGCGACTGGCCTAAGACCCTGGATCGGCTGGCCGGATTCCAAGCGAAAAAGTTGGTGCCCGGACGAGGCGAAGCACTTGTTTCCCCGGATGCGGTCCGGGCCGGTCTCGAGGGTACCCGCGCTTTCCTGCGCGATGCCTTCGCCATCGCCGAGGCGGGTGTGAAGGCCGGGCACGACCTCAGGACCGTCTATGCCGAGGCCATTCGTCAGATGCGTCCGAAATACGGGCATTGGGTCATCTTCGACCACTGCATGCCCTTCGACATCTCGCGGGCCTATGACGAGGCGAGGGGTATCGACAAACCGCGGATATGGACCGCCGAACGCGACCTTGAAATGTGGCGAGCTCTTGAAGGATGAGTTCGCGTTGCGCCCGAGGCTGAGGCGCATATCCGAGGAAGGCGATCGCCTTGTCCCTCTAATCACACGCCTTTTTTGCGCCGAGCGTCTTGAATGAGCGCAGGGTCCGGCGAAAGCCCGAGGACCTCCTCGAGCCGCGCGAAGGCCTGGAACAGGCAGCGCGCGTCTTCCGGTTCGAACGCCGCGAGCAGCCGCTCTTCAAAGCGGGCCATTTCGGGAACGATGAGGACGTATTGCTGGCAACCGAGTTTCGTCAATTCCAGAAATTCTTCGCGTCTGTCTTGGGGATTTTCTTTGCGATAAAGCCAGCGCCGCTCGTCCAGGGCCTGGACCGCCCGGCTCACCTTGGTCTTATGCAGGCTGGCGTGCCGCCCCACAAACTGCGCCGTGCTGCATGGGAACTGGGCGAGCGTTGCCAGTACGCGCCATTCGGGAATGGTGAGGCCGTACTTGCGGCCGTACACCGCCCGCAGTTGCTCTGACACTGCGGCAGCTGCGCGATTGAGACGATATGGCAGGAAATGTTCGAGATCGAGCTGCTTCATGCTTGTTAGTTACATTTGCGACCATCACATTTGCAACTATAATTAGGAGGCCACGATGAATGTTCTGTCCCAGTTCCCCCCTTCCGGCGCCGACGCGCGCAAAAGCACCCTCCTGGCCGGCTACATGTCCGGGTTCGGCAATTCCTTCGAAACGGAGGCGCTCGAAGGCGCGCTCCCCATCGGCCGGAACTCCCCACAGAAGATCAATTACGGCCTCTATGCCGAACAGCTTTCAGGTTCCCCCTTCACCGCCCCCCAAGCCGTCAATGAGCGCTCGTGGCTTTACCGCATCCGCCCCACGGTGAAGCACTCTGGCCGCTACCGGAAGGTGGATAGGCGCTTCATCCGTACTGCGCCGATGGCGCGGGAGGAGAGCGATCTGCCGTTGGGCCAGTACCGCTGGACGGCGCTGCCCATCCCTGCGGAAGAGCTCACATTCGTCACTGGGCTACGCACGCTCACCACGGCGGGAGATGCGGACAGCCAAGCCGGCATGGCGGCTCATCTCGTCTTCGTCACCAAATCCATGGAGAACGAGTATTTTTTCAGTGCGGATGGCGAGTTTCTGGTGGTGGCGCAGGAGGGTCGGCTGCGCTTCCGAACCGAGTTCGGCTGCATCGACATCGCGCCGGGGGAAATCTGCGTCATCCCGCGTGGCGTGGTCTTCAAGGTGGAACTTCCAGGAACGCCCGCGCGCGCCTTCGTCTGCGAGAATTACGGCGCCACCTTCACCCTGCCGGACCGCGGCCCCATCGGTGCCAACTGCCTCGCCAACCCGCGCGATTTCCTGACCCCTGTCGCTGCCTACGAGGATAAGGAGGAGGCTTCTCTCCTCTATGTAAAGTGGGGCGGAGACCTGCACGTAACGGAGATCGGCGGATCGCCTCTCGACGTGGTCGCCTGGCACGGAAATTACGCGCCCTACAAGTATGACCTACGACATTTTTCGCCGGTGGGGCCCATCCTCTTCGACCATCCGGACCCGTCCATCTTTACCGTGCTCACCTCGCCTTCGGGTACGCCGGGCACGGCCAATGTGGACTTCGTGATCTTTCCGGAGCGCTGGATGGTCGCGGAAAATACGTTCCGTCCCCCTTGGTATCACCGCAACATCATGTCCGAATTCATGGCATTGATCTATGGCGTCTATGACGCCAAGCCCGAAGGCTTCGTCCCTGGCGGCTTCAGCCTGCACAACTTGATGCTGCCCCACGGCCCTGACGCGCAGGCTTTCGAACAGGCCGTCCATGCCGAGCTCAAGCCCGTGAAGCTTGAGAACACCCTTGCCTTCATGTTCGAGACGCGGCTGGCTCAACGGGTGACCGGCTATGCGGCGGGCGTGCCGCAGCTCCAGGCGGATTACATCGCCTGCTGGGCCAGCCTGGAGAAACGGTTCGATCCTACCTTGCGGAATGCATGACCAATTGCGGTCGCGCCCATGAAAGCCCGCTCAAGGCGCGGGCTTTCCCATGTCGAGGCTTTCGAACGGACCAAGAGGCATCTATTGTGCGACTCTATACTTACTATCGGTCGTCGGCGGCCTACCGCGTTCGGATCGCCCTTGCACTCAAGGGCGTCGTCTGCGAGCAGGTGCCCGTGAACCTGGCACGGCATGGCGGAGACCAGCACTCGCCAGCCTACCGAGCCATCAATCCGCAGGGGCGTGTACCTAGCCTTGCGCTCGATGATGGTACAGTGCTCATTCAGTCACCTGCCATCCTCGAATATCTTGAGGATGTCTTTCCAGATCCACCCCTGTTGCCCAGATCCGCGGTGGAGCGCGCGCGAGTGCGCGGAGTCGCGGCCCTCATCGGCTGCGACATCCATCCCCTTAACAATTCATCCCCACTCAACTATCTGCGGCAGCAACTCGGGCAGCGCGAGGCCGCCGCCTCGGCCTGGATCTGCAACTGGATCCATGCGGGCTTTCAAGCCGTCGAAAGGCTGATCGGGGATAATGACTTCTGCTTTGGGTTCACGCCCTCTCTGGCCGATGTGTACTTGATCCCCCAAGTCTTTTCCGCGCGGCGTTTTCATGTTTCACTGGAAGCTTATCCGCGCATTCTGAGGGTAGAAGCTCTTGCCGCGACGCATCCTGCTTTTGCAGCTGCCCATCCATCAAGGCAAGCAGATGCGACGCAATCCGTTCATGGAAGTCACGGATACGACGGCTCACCGCCGATTCCTGGGCGCGAAGAGCCATCGTCGCCTTAGGGGAAGCTGCAGTACTCGCCAGCCATAACCACATAGCGAAGCTTGCGGGCCGGCTCCGACAAGGCCGCGCTCGGATGCGCTCAGGGCCGCCCGCTCGGCTCATCGCCGATGACCGCACAGCCAAACGTGGAGCCTCCTCGAGACCGTCTGACAAGTCAGGCCAGGGCGCAGCGGGTTTCAGAGGCTCGTGCGCGATGCCGGACTTGGGTGTAATTTAATCCGGGTAATATTGACGGATAATTTTCACCCGGATATTAAACGCACCATCGCTTCTCAGGTGCGCAGTCAATGTCCGGCCTTCCGTCAAAACCCTGTACGGCCTTCGAAGGCCATCGATTGCTGCTCTCCGGCCCGCTGGTCGAGGTCGCTCTCGCCGTCAAGACTGCGGCCGAAGCCGGGTCGCCGAACGCGATCCTCGTCTTCGACGACACAACCGGCCGCGTCGTCGATCTCGACCTGCGCGGCGGCACGGCCGAGATCATCGAACGACTGTCTCGGCCGCCTCAAACGTTCGTCGGGCGCCATCGACCGCCTGCAAACGAGCCGGCCGAGCCTGCGAAGGACGATGCGGCGAAGGTCGAGGGCACCGAAGTGCGAGGCCGGGGGCGGCCCAAATTGGGGGTCGTCTCCCGCGAGGTGACCCTGCTGCCGAAGCAATGGGAATGGCTTGCCACCCAGCCGGGCGGCGCCTCCGCCGTCTTGCGACGTCTGGTGGACGATGCCCGGCGCAACGGCGGGGAGCGGCAGGCACGGCGGGCGGCGCAGGAGGCCGCCTATCACTTCATGCAGGCGATCGCGGGCGACCTGCCCGGCTATGAAGAAGCGACACGCGCGCTCTTCGCCAACGATCGATCGAGACTGGAACATCGCATCGCCGACTGGCCGCACGACATCCGCGCGCACGCTTTGCGTCTGGCGTTCGGCGCGCCGGCTGCCCCGACCTCGGAGAGCGACCGAAAGGAAACGCCATGACCGCGCCCGCCGACATCGGCCACCTCGAACCGACGCAGAGCGCCGGCCGGCTCTTCGTGCAACGCGGCTTTGATGGTCCCGTCATCATGCTGAACCTGCTGCGGTTTCGGGAGGTCGCCGATTACACCGCCCATCCGGACCTCGCGCCGGCCGCGTCGATCAGCGGGGCGGAAGCCTTCGATCGGTATTTCAGGCACACGCTGCCCTTCTTGCGCGAAAGCGGCGGCGACGTCGTGCTTCTCGGCGCCGGCGGGCCGTTCCTGATCGGGCCTGAGGGCGAGAGATGGGACAGGGCCATGCTGGTGCGCCAGACGAGCGTCGCCGCCTTCCTCGCCTTCGCGCGCCACGGCGCCTATCTGGCGGGCCTCGGCCACCGCACGGCGGCCTTGGCGGACTCGCGCCTGCTTCCCCTCGCCGAATTGCCGTTTCCGACCTGACCCGGAAAGAGCACGCCCATGAATATCGCGAAAGCCAACGGCATAGATCTGACTTGGGATCATTTCGGCCGCGAGGGCGATCCAACGATCCTGTTGATCGCAGGATTGGGGGTTCAGATGATCCGCTGGGCCGTCCCGTTCTGCGAGGAACTGGCGGCACGCGGCTATCATGTGATCCGTTTCGATAACCGCGACGCCGGATGCTCGACGCATTTCAGCCAGCACGCCCCGCCGGACTTTGGCGCGCTGGCTGCCGCGCTCATGGCCGGGCGGCGGCCGGAGGTTCCCTATGCGCTTCATGACATGGCTGCCGACGCGATCGGCCTGCTCGATGCCCGCGCCATCGATCGGGCGCATGTGGTCGGCCTGTCGATGGGCGGCATGATCGCGCAGATCATGGCGAGCGAGCATCCCGAACGGGTCCTGTCCCTCACCTCGATCATGTCGGGCACCGGCAATCCCGCCCTTCCGCAAGCCGAGCCGGACGTCATGGCCATGATGATGCGCCCCGCGCCCGATCCTGTCTCGGACGAGGCCGGATTTCTGGCGCACGGCCTCGCCTTCACGCGCCGCATCGCCGGCCTGGGCCACCCGGTCGACGAGGCGGCGCATCGCCTCCTTGTTCTGGAGGAGGTCGCTCGCGCCTATGATCCGGGCGGCGCCGGACGGCAGATCGCCGCCATGGCCGTGGCCGGCGATCGTCGCGCGCGCCTCGCCACCATCGGCGTGCCGACGCTCGTCATCCATGGCGCCGACGATCCGCTGATCCCTCCGGCCTGCGGCGCGGATACCGCAACCTCGATCCCGGGCGCCGAGTTCATGCTGATCGACGGCATGGGACACCACCTGCCGGCCACGCTGCATGGCACGGTCGCGGATGCCATCGACCGTGTGGCTAAAAGGGCACCGCCGAACATCCGGTGACACCACACGCGGCCCCGCACGTGCTGGCGCGAGAGCGCGGCGGCCTGCTATTTTATCGTCGTTGCTGGACTTTCATTTCAGCTAAATGCCGCGCTGGATGGCCTGCGCGACCGCGCCAACCAAGCGCTCGTCCGGGAAAATCCCCAGATCGTGCAGCGCGCGCAGCCTTGTTTCAAAGTCTGCATAGCTTGACGTCGCTTCGAACTCGCGAGCGAGCGTCTGAAGCTCACCACCGATAGCCTGAATGCGCTCCATCCGAGTCCGGTCCTCCTCCGGACTGGGCGATCCCGGCCCATCCCGCGCCGCCTTGCCGGCGTGTGCCAGGACCCAGCGTGCCACCGCCTCCAGGGCATCGGCGGCGCTGGCGATGAGGCTGTAGCTGGTGCTCCGCCCGCCGGCCGGATCCCGGGCCAGAATGCCCTTGCCGCACAGGTCTTCGATGTCGCGCGCGGCGGTGTCCTGCGAGCACTTGGCGAGCGTGGCATATTTGGACGAGGTCAGCTTGCCTTCGAAGCCGTCAAGCAGGCGGTTGACCACGAGGTGCTGCCTCGGGTTGAGGGCGCTCCTGGCATGAGCCTCCCAGAACCGCGCCTTGCGCAGAACCGTGGCCAGGGCCGCCTCTGCCCCGTGGAAGGCGCGGTCCAGGCATTCCAGAAACCAGGACAGCCACGCCGTGATGTCGAGGTCGCCCTTCTGGGTCCGCTCCAGGGTCTCGTAATAGGTCTTCCGTTCGATCCGGATCTGCGCGGACATGCTGTAGAACCGCTGCGGCGAGCCCTCCGAGCGGGCCAGCACCATGTCGGCGATGGCGCGGGCGACGCGCCCGTTGCCATCCTCGAACGGGTGGATGGTGACGAACCACAGATGGGCCACGGCCGCGACCAGGACGGGGTCGATGCTGCAGGGTGCGTTGAACCACGCGAGGAAGGCCTGCATCTCGGCCGGAAGGCGTTCCGCCCCCGGCGCTTCGAAATGGACATGCTCGCGCCCGATCGGCCCGGAAACGACCTGCATCGGCCCGGATTGAGCCGTACGCCACGCGCCGACGGTGATCTTGGCCATGCCGCTGCGACCTGAGGGAAACAGCGCGGCATGTCGGCCATCTCGTCCGCGAGCCGCAACGCCTCGTCGATATGGATATAACGTCGCGTCGCGTGACGTGCGCCCCATTTTCCTGCCGGTCATAAGTTAGGCCCGGCTGGGTTTTGGTCCTCATGGGACCAGCTTGCGAACATCGACGGGCCTAGGCCGCCGAACCGGCGGCGCTCATTGGCACGCTCCCGCAGGCGCGTGCGGACGGTGGCGTCGCCATCCGCCTCGCGCTGATGCTGGACGCTCGATCGATCCACCCCGATCGGCCTGCAGGCCCGGCGCTCCGAGGAGCCATGATCGTCGATCACACGCTTCGCCGTCGCGAACCGCGCCGCAGGCGAGATCAGTTTTTTCCGAGCAGATCCTTCAGCACCGCATTGTCGAGCATCTGCTCGGCCCCGCAGCTTCTTCAGCCGCCGGTTCTTCTCCTCAAGCGTGCGGAGCCGCGCCGTCTCGGAGGCCGTCATGCCCCCGTACTTTGCTTTCCACTTGTAGAGCGTGGCGTCCGAGATCCCGTGCTTGCGGCACTCGGCGGCGGACTTCATCCCCGCCTCGTGCTCCTTCAGCACCGAGATGATCTGCTCCTCGCTGAAACGGCTGCGCCTGATGGTCCTTCTCCTGATCGAAGGACCCAACTTTTCCGTGGCAGGAACTCAGGGGAGCACGTCCTCGCCTATAGACGATAGACCCTCGCCGCCACGCCGTGAAATACCTCGTCTTCGGCTGCGCCGCCGAATTGCGCGACGGCGCGTCTATGGGCGCCGATCAGGTCCGCATAGCTGGTCCAAATCTTCTCGATCGGAAAATTGGAGCCGAACATCAGGCGCCTGCTGCCGAACAGCTCGACCAGAGTTGCCACGACATAGGCGATGAGATCGCCGTCGTTCCTATGAATGAACGTCCCAAGTCCGGACAATTTCGAGTAGACGTTTGGCAACGCGGCAAGCTTTGTCAAACCCGCGGTCCACGCCGCCGCATCGCGATCGGATCGGTCGGCCAGCATGCCGGCATGGACAAGAACGAACGTCGTTTCCGGATTGTCCCCGATCACACCGGCTGCCGCTTCCATCTGAGAGGGGAAGAGCTGGAGGTCGAAGCTGAGCCCGTAGTCCTTGAGCCAGACGAGGTTTCTGCGGACCCTCTCATCCAGGATGCGATCGGGAGCTTCCGCAAAGCGGAACTCCGGCCGCTCGTGCCAATGCAGCTGCATGCGGACGCCGCGGACGAGGGGATAGCGCATCAACCGGTCGAGCTGGGGCCGCACATCGTCGGCGGTCATGTCCGCATAGGCGACGATGGCGTGGGGCCACCCGCTTTCATTGGCGGTCTGCTGAACCCATGTGACTTCGTCCTCGAAACGCTCCTTCGGCCAGTTGGTCTGGACATAAACCGCCTGCCCCACACCGGCGCCGGCTAGGTCGGCTTGATACTCACCGATGAGGTAATCTCGCCGGATGTCCTCGTAGGGCCCGAAGATGCGCGGCACCATGGGCCCACGGAGCCAGGGCAGATCATCCTGACGCCAGATGTGGAAATGGGAATCGATTACCGGTCGCATTGCTCTCGCTTTCCTTTGTCCCGAGCCACCGCCCCTGGCGTGCCGAGGGCGAGAATGAAGCGCGTCAGGCTGGATATGGACGATCCGTCAATGAGATCGTCGAGGACGGGAAGGATGCCGCGCAACGCGGCCGTCTCGGGCTGAAATTGGGGATCGGCCGCAAGCGGGGTCGCGAGGGACAGCCGGAAGGCCCGCCGGGAAAGCTGGCGGATAGCGCGTTCCATCTCCTCGTGGGAGCCACGCTCCAGCGCATCGGACAGGATGAGGATCGCCGCGCCGCGGGCGAACGCAGCGAAGCGCGGGAAGGCGACAAGCGCGCCGAGGCTCGATCCGATCCGCGTGCCCCCATCCCAGTCCTCGACGCAGTCGGAGACGCGCTCAAAGGCCCGCGCGGGGTTCGCCGGGCGGAGCGCGGCGGTGATCCGCGTCAGGCGGGTTCCGAGCGTGAACACCTCCGCCCGGTCGGCACCTCGGACGATGGCATGGGCAACGTTCAGATAGTCGGCCGTGTGCAGCTTCATCGAGCCGGATATGTCGATAAGCACCAGCAGGTTGCGCTGAACCGGCTTGCGTCGCCTCAGCCGGGGGCAGGGCACGTCGCCGTCAGTCCGAACCAGCGTGCGCAACGAGCGGCGCAGGTCGAGCTGACCCTGCGCGCGGGCGGACACCATCCGGAAGGAGGCGCGAGCCGGCAGTGAACGGCCCAGAAGCCGGCGGAAGCGGGAGAGCGCGCCGCGGTCATCACAATCGCCGTCCCACTGCCGCGCGGAGAGCACCTCGGCCGCCGACGAGAGCGTTCCACCCTTCTCCCGACGAACGTCGCGGGCGCGTTGACCGACGGCGTCGTCCGCTTCTGCCCGCTGCGCCTTCGCGCCCTTGACGCCGTCGTCGGGACCATCGACCTCGCCGTAGAAATGACGCCGAAATAGCAAGGCGAACTCCTCGCCGCGGTCGGGAGAGGGGCCGAAGGTGGCGCGGGCGGCGTCGAAAAGGTGATCCATGGATCGCGGGCCGAGCAGCGCCACCGCCTTCAGGAAGTCAATGACCTGCTCGGACGAGATCGGAAATTCGCTTTGCCGCAGGAGCTGGGCGAACGCCACCAGCGGCGCCGCTGCGCGCGGAAGGCAAGGAGCCGCCATCATGAAAGGGCCGCTTCGACGATGTCCCCAAGCTCCGGGCGGAGGGCTGCAAGGTCCTCCTCGTCCTTGACCAGCATGCCGATCGCGCGGCGGAACGCCTCCGGCCAGGGGCTGCCGCCCTTCTCGAGGACGGTCGCCGCGTTGGCCCACTCGATCGCCTCGGCGATGCCGGGCGGCTTGGCGAGCGGCCGCGCGCGGATGTCCCGTACCGCCCGTGCGACGGCCCGCGCCGTCGCTTCGGCGACGTCCCCGGCCTGCAGCATGATGATCGCCGCCTCGCGGGCTGCGTCGGGATAGTCGATGTAGTGATAGACGCACCGCCGGCGCAGCGCCTCGGCGAGGTCTCGCGTCCGGTTCGATGTCAGGACCACGACCGGGCGCGACGCGGCGCACAGCGTTCCGCGTTCCGGGATCGAGATCTGGAAATCGGAGAGGAATTCGAGCAGCAAGGCCTCGAATTCATGATCTGCGCGATCGATCTCGTCCACCACCAGCACGCTGTCCTGCGGCGCGTTCAGGACCTTGAGCAGAGGGCGGGCGATCAGGAAGCGGTCGTCATAGATGTCCACGTCCCTCTCGCCGGCCTGACGGATGGCGAGGAGCTGGCGCTGGTAGTTCCACTCGTAGAGCGCCTGCGCCGCATCGATGCCCTCGTAGCATTGCAGCCGAACGAGGTCGCGGCCGAGGATCCGCGCGATCGCCTTCGCCGCTTCGGTCTTGCCGACGCCCGGCGCGCCTTCCAGCAGCACCGGCTTGCCGAGCCGCAGGGCCAGGAAGATCACCGTGGCGAGGCTCTGGTCGGCGAGATAGGAGACGCTGGCGAGTTCCGCGGCGATCGACTCGGGCGAGGTGGCCCGCGCGGCAACACCCTCGTCCGGCGCAGCCTCCTGCCTCATGACGCGCCGCCCGGCGACGCGGCCGCCTTTTCCAGCAGCGCCTTGAGGATCCGCTCGGGGGTGATCGGCATGACGTCGATGCGCACGCCGACCGCATCGAAGATGGCATTGGCGATGGCGGGAATCTGCGGGTTCGCGCACATCTCGCCCGGCCCCTTCGCGCCATAGGGGCCATCGGCGGCGGGCCGTTCCAGGACGTATGTCTCCGTATGCGCCAGATCGCCGGGACCGGGCATGAGATATTCGTTGAAGTCGGTGGGGCCATGGTCGCGGGAGGGATAGTAGGGCTCGGTGGTCTCGTAGAGGGCGTGGCTGATGCCCATCCATGAGCCGCCAACCAGTTGCTGCTCCACGATCTTCGGATTGAGCGCGCGGCCCACCTCGAACACATTCTTCACCGCGAGCACGCGCACCTCGCCGGTTTCGTCGTCCACCTCCACATCGGCGACGGTGCAGGCATGGGCGTAGCAGGTCGCGGGCTTCATGGCGCCGGTGGCCGCGTCGGGATAGGAGCGCGGCACCAGGAAGATGCCGCGTCCGGAGATGGAGCGCCCCTGCTTGAAATGGGCGATGAGCGCGGTGTCCATGATCGAGATGGCGCGGGAGGGCGCGCCCTTGACGTGGATGTTGCCCTGGCCGTCAGTGTCTAGGTCATCGGCATTGACCTCCAGCGCCGTCGCCGCGACCTCCAGCATCACCTGCCGCGCCTCCCGGGAAGCGGCGATCACCGCATTGCCGGCGCGGTGGGTGCCGCGCGAGGCGAAGGTGCCCATGCAATGGGGACCCGTGTCGGTGTCCGCCGTATCGACGATCACCCGTTCCGTCGGCACGCCGATGGTCTCGGCGCACAGCTGGGCCATGATATGCTTCAGCCCCTGCCCGAGGTCGACGCTGGACAGGCTCACCATGAAATTGCCGGTAGGGGTCGAATGCACCAGCGCCTGGGTCGGATCGCCGCCCAGGTTCATGCCGGTGGGATAGTTGATCGCGGCCACGCCGCGGCCGTGCCGGAGCGCCATGGTTCAGTCCCTCCTCGTGCGCGACGACAGCTCGAAGAAGCGGTCGGCGATGAGCCAGTTCGCGACCCGCGACGCCTCCTGCATGCACTCGATGAGCGCCGCGCCCTCGGTAGGCTGGCGGTGGGCCTTGAGGTCGCCGTCGCGATAGGCGTTGATGAGCCTGAACTCGATGGGGTCCATGCCGATGAGGCGCGCCAGCTTGTCCATCTGCACCTCCAGCGCGAAGTCGCCGATGGTGACGCCGAACCCCCGCATGGCGGACGACGGCGTGCGGTTGGTGTAGACGCAGAAGGAATCGATGGAGACGTTGGGGATGGTGTAGGGGCCGGGGAAATGGGCGGCGCCCTTCTGCGTGCCGTAGGGCGAGTGCCGGGAATAGGCGCCTGCGTCCACGTAGCAATGGACCTGGCGCGCGACGATGCGCCCGTCCCGCGTCACGCCGTCCTTCAGCACGATCCGTTCGGCAGCCCGCGGCGAGGAGATCTGCATCTCCTCCTCCCGCCCGTAGATGAACGACACCGGGCGGCCCGTGAGCTTGGCACCGAGGATGGCAATGGGCTCGACGATGACGTCGACCTTGCCGCCGAACCCGCCGCCCACCGTTCCGCCCACCATGTGCAGCTTGTGGCCGGGCATCTGCAGGATGATGGAGGCGTTGTCGAGGGTGAAGAACATGGCCTGCGTGTTGGTGTAGCAGGTGAAGCGTTCGTTGCCCTCGGGCACGACGATGCACCCCGTGGTCTCCGTCGGCGCATGCTCGATGGGCGCCGACGCGTAGGTCTGCTCCAGGATGTGGTCGGCCCGGCCGAAGCCGTCCGCGACGTCGCCCAGCCGGACCTTCCGGCTGGCGCCGCTGTCATAGTGATAATAGTTGCCGCCGTGGCGCTCGTTCACGATGGGCGCGCCGGGCGCGAGCGCCGCTTCCATGTCCAGCACCGCCGGCAGGGGCGCGTAGTCGATGCGCACCTTGGCGACGCCCTCGAAGGCTGCCCGCGGCGTCTCGGCGAGAACGGCCACCACCGCCTCCCCCTTCCAGCGGACCTTTTCCTCCGCGAGCACGTGCTCGTCCTCCGGCCCCACCTGGATGAGCGACAGGATCGTGTAGAGGTTGTGCGGCACGTCCTTCGCCGTCAGGATTTTCACCACGCCCGGATGCCGCTCGGCCTCGGACGTGTCGATCGAGCGGATGCGGGCGTGATGATGCGGGCTGCGCACCATCTTGAGGTGGAGCGTGCCGGCGAAGGTGCGGTCGGCGAAGAAGGAGGTGCGCCCCGTCACATGGCCGAAGGCGTCCGAGCGCGGCCTGGATTGACCGATCTCCTTGAGGTCGTCACGCCGCTCGTCGGCGAAATAGGCTTTTCGCAGTTCCATGGCGCGCCTCCTCAGGCCTTGTTGGTGGAGTTGGCCCGCGCGGCGGCAAGCACCGCGCCGATGATCGGCTCATAGCCCGTGCAGCGGCAGACGTTGCCGGAGATCGCCTCGATGACGTCCGCGCGGCTGGGGGCGGGGTTTCGGTCGAGCAGCGCCTTGGAGGCCACGATCATTCCGCCGGTGCAGAACCCGCACTGGGTGGCGAAGCCGTCGGCAAACGCGATCTGCAGCGGGTGCAGCACGCCATCCTTCGCGAGGCCGCCTGCCGTCTCGATGGTGCAACCTTCACAGGTCTCCGCCAGTGTCAGGCAGGCGAGGCGGATCTCGCCGTCGATCAGCACCGAGCAGGCCCCGCACGTGCCCTGCAGGCACCCGCCCTTCGGCGAGAAATCGGCGAGCTTCTCGCGCAGGACATCAAGGAGCGAGGTGCCGCTCTCGACGAACTCCGCCTTCTCGCTGCCGTTCAACGTGAAATGAATGGCGACTTTTGCCACCTTGGTTCTCCCTGTCGCTGTTCTTGGTGCCGGCGTTTCGGACAATCAGGTGTCCGCCAGCAGCAGCCGGCCCAGATGCACCGGCAGGACCGCGCCGCGGTACCAGCCGCTCGCCACCGCATCGGTGATGGGTGCCGTGCCGTTGAGCGCCACCGCGAGGGCGGGGGCGATGCCTTCGGGCGTCCGGGCGCGGCCGATGAGGGCCGCCTCCACCGCGAGCGCCCGCATCGGCCGATCCGCCGCGCACCCCAAGGCGACGCGGGCGAACGAGATGAGTCCATCCCGCGTTTCCAGGACGGCGGCGACCGTCACCACTGAGAGCCCCTTGGGCCGGACACGGCTCGCCTTTGTGAAGCGGAAGGCCTTCGCGGCCGGCACAGCGAAGCTGACCGCCGTCACCACCAACTTGGCGAAGGCGGTCTCGCGCTCCGCCAGGAACGTTCCGATGGGGACGTCACGCCCCAGCTTGTGGCCGCCCAGGTGGACGACCGCATCGAGCGCCAGCAGCGCAACGGCGAAATCGCCATAAGGCGCGCGGGCGAAGAGGTTGCCGCCGACGGTCGCCGCGTTGCGGATCGCTGGTCCGCCGACCAGCCGCGCCGCGGCGCCGAGAAAGCCGAGCTCCGGGTGCCGCACGATCTCGCCCATGGTGACGCCGGCGCCGATCCGCACCATGCCGGCGCGGACCTCGATGGCCCGCAAGGCAGGCGCGGTGAGGCGAACGTAGCGTGTAAGCGCGACGTCGCCCTCGTTGGCCCGGCGCACCAGCAGGGTGCCGCCACCGAAATAGGCTGCGCCGGGAGCGGTCAGGGCCGCTCCCGCGTCTTCGAGGTCGGTGAAGGTCTGAAGTGTCACGCTCACGGCGGCCCCCTCACGCGCTGCGCGAGAAGCGCTGCTTCAGGGCGTTGAACCCGCCCTGGAACACGTTCTCGCCCATGGCGGCGGCGATCTTCTCCGCCTCATCGGCCGGCGCGTCGAACGTCGCCGACCACTCCGCGAACGTGCGATCGCCATCCGTCACCCGCGCGAGCCTGAGCGTCGCCACGTGGTTGGAGATCGGCTGCGGCGTCTCCTCGATGGCATAGCGGAGGGAATGGTCGTGGTCGGACAGCGCCAGCAGCCGCTCGCGCAGCACCGCGCCGCTCGCCAGCGTGAGCCGCCGCACGCAACCGACCCGATCGGCGACAGGACCTGCCTCGATCGCGCTTTCAACCATGCGCGGATGCCAGTCCGGCAGCCCGTTGAAGTCGCGGATGACCTCCCACACCGCCCCGATCGGGGCTTCGATGATGCTTGAAACCGTCACGCTGGCCATATCGCGTCGTCTCCTCCCCGGTTCACAGGTGTAAAGAGACACAGGATCGGCGGGCGCGCTTATCTGCCAGTCTTGAACCCCTGTCTCAGGGTCTGAATAAACGGATCTCGGCGCGAAGCCGGGAGGCGCTCCCGCGGGGACGACAGCGCCTCGGGGCTGTAGGCCGGCTTCCGGCGGATGCGGTCAGAAGATCTGCACCAGCCTGAGCGTGCCCCGGAAGTCCTCGGGAAATCCGCCCGAAGTGTTGTAATCGCGCTGGACATGCGCCAGCACCTGAAACGTCGGGGTGATGAACTTGGAGATTTCGAAGCGGAGCTGATCCTTGTCGGTGGCGTTTCCGGTGGGAATGCCGGAGAGATATTCCGTTCCGCCCCAGTATTTCGACCAGCCCACCGCCGCCGACCACGTCGGCGCGAAGGCGTAGGAAAGCCACGCCTGGAACTGATAGGAATTGTCCTGGGTGAGCGTCTGGTCGCCGTCGCCGGCCTGCGAATTGGCGCCATACCAGATGACGTCCGCCGCGAGTTCCAGCGCGAACCCGTTGCCGAGACCTTGGTAGTAGCCGGCCTGGAGGTCAAGCTTCCAGCGGTTCTCGCCCATGTTGAGCGCCTGATCCGCGCTATACTGGCCAAGCGGCGCGAAGATGAATGCCGCCACCGCGAAATAACTCTCGGTCGCCTTGTTGTTCACGAGCCAAAGTGCCGGGGAGAAGATGGGGTCGCCGAACCCGGCGGTGGAGCCAAGGTTCACCCCGCCGATCTTGCCATTGTACAGCGTGCCCACCGGCACGATGGTCTGGACCACGCCGGTGAACCCGGCCACCTCGAAGAAATGCACGTAGCGCAGAAGATTGACGTAGGAGTCCAAGCTCGTCTGGTTGCCGGTCGCGGCTCCCGAAGTGCTCACATACTCGCTGCGCGTCGCGTATTGGGCATAATAGGCGAACAGATTGGTTCCCGGTGCCGCCGGTAGGTAATCCGCCGAGTTCACGTCTACCGCATGGCATGGCGTTGCTTGGAGCAGGGCCATGCTGGCCAGCAGGGTGCAATAAAGATTCGGTCGCGCAGATGAGGCGCTCGTTGCTCTACGCCGGCGGGCGGATTTCACATTGGGTTTTGTTGTAATAATCATCTTTCCCTCCCGATTGAGTTGTTTTGTTCTGGACTGGCTTGGAGGCGCTGCCCGCTTGATGCGCTGGATCGGTCCCGGCGGGCCGGACGACGTTGGCGCGCCGTCGCGTTCCCGGCGGCGCGAAGCGCCAGGTCAATGCTCACTGCAGTGGTGAGTTTCGCTGCGTGATCGTTCAGGAGCGCCGAGACAAAGCGGCCGTGCGGACATCTCGCATCCGCCGCATGGTGGCGCCGAAGCGGGCCTCCTCGGCGAAGGACATGGATCAGCTAAACGTCCGCGAGCTCGGCGGCGCCGTCATCTCTTCCATCAATCCGGCTTGATTTTGCGAGCGGCCACGCCTTCGTGGCGGACCCGCGGCGGCGCAGGATGCGTGCTTACGCGCCGTCCATGGCTGAAGCTTTGGCGATCGACGACGCAATTGTATTCGCCGTCAGTTTCTCCTCTGTTCTGTTCATTTTTATTTATACTGCGATTATTTCCGAAATTCTCGTTGAGCATCATATTCCCGTTATCGTCCCGTATGCTTAAATGAGCAGATGGGAGACAATCGCTGCCGGGAGCAAAACGCGACGACGAGACGCTGCCGCTATTGCCGGTGCTGGCTGGCCGAGCGATAGGCCGTCGGCGTCACGCCAACGTGGTCGCGGAAAAAGCGGGAAAAGTTGCTCTGCTGGGTGAAGCCCACGTGATGCGCGATGAAGGTGAGGGGTTCGCCCGATTGCAGCAGGCGAACGCTTTCCTCGATCCGCAGCGTATTGAGATAGATGTTGGGCGTCAGCTTGGTCTGGGATTTGAAGACCGCGAAGAAATGCGGACGCGACATGCCCACGGACCGCGCCACGTCGTCGAAGGACGGGCGCGCGCCCACCGCGTCCTTCATCATCGCGATCGCCTTGCGGATGCGGAAGTCGCGTGCCCGCCCGTCCCATGTGGCGGCACCCTGCGCCGCCTTGCTGGGCCGGCACAGGCTGTCCGCAAACCGCTCGATCTCATAGGCGGAAAGGTCGGCGGGATCCTCGCCGCCCTCGAGCAGCTGACTGATCCGCACGGCGGTCGCCCGCTGCTCGGCGCCCAGCGGAAGATGCGGACCGTCAAATGCGAACGCTCCGCCCGGCCTCCTCGCCCGCAGCCAGTCGTCGTCCAGGTAGAAGACCAGGAACAGGCCCGGCTCGCCCGCGGGCGGAAAGGCATGGCTGTGGGGCTCCAGGGGGTTGATGGCGATCGCCGTGTCCGGACCGACGCAGGCCCTGCGGCCGCCGACCGTCATCTCTCCCGGCGCCCCGCCGAGCCAGATGATGATGTGCGCCTCGCGGTGGGCGTGGGTCACGAAATCGCGTCTCACACTGATGAGCGATATCCGTCCGAATGTGCCGCGGAGCACCTTGATGGGCTCTCTCATGATCTCCTCCCGGCCGACCTTTGTGTCGGATCTTTCCTTTTTGGCCGCGATCCCAGCGTCACTCTCAGTGACGCCGCGCGGAGCCGGCGCGGTCAAGCGGCGCCGCGCCGGCCTGAACCTTCAATTACCTGTCGCCGTGCGTTTTTCCGACGCCGCGATAACGGACGGCGTCGACCGGAGACCCGCGCGGACCGCCTCGCCCGCGCGGGCGAAGAGGCCGGCGGCGGCCGGCGCCACGCCGGCCATGTGGATGCAGCCATGCACCATGCCTTCAAGGAGGATCAGGTTCGTCGGAACGCCGCTCTCCTCGAGCTTGCGCGCATAGGCCTCGCCCTCGCTGCGCAACGGATCGCATTCGCTGACCATGACAGTCGCCGGCGGCAGGCTCGACAGGTCCGCCCTGAGGGGCGCCGCGTAGATGGGAGGCGAAGCGAGCCGCTCCCCCAGATACGCCTCCCAGCAGAAGCGCATCGTCTCGCGCGTGAGGTAGTATCCGTCGGCGAAGGCCTCGTAGGAGGCCGTGCCGAGATCGGTGTCCACCGGCGGATAGATGAGAAGCTGATGGGCGATGCGCGGCCCGCCACGGTCCCGCGCCAGCAACGCGGCCCCAGCGGCGAGGTTTGCGCCGGCGCTGTCGCCGGCGACCGTGATGCGGCTGGCGTCGATCCCCAGCGTCTCGGCGTGGTCGGCAACCCACAGGAGGGCGCGATAGAAATCCTCCAGCGGGATCGGGTAGGGATGCTCCGGAGCCAGCCGGTAGTCGACCGAGAAGACGACGCACCCGGTAGCGTTCGCGAGCGCGCGGCAAGGAGTATCGTAGGTCTTGAGCGACACGAGACACCATCCGCCCGCATGGCCGAAGACCAGGGCCGGCAGGGCCTGGCCGCGCGCCGATCCGGCAGGCCAATAGGCCCGGACCGGCACCGCGGCATCGCTCGCGGGGCTGTCGGCCGAGAGGTCCTCGATCCGGTCGACGGCTTCCGGCGCTCCCTGCAGCGTGAGGAGCACCCGGTCGGTCTCAGCCCGGATCGCCTCGAGCGACGCCGGCTGGGCTGCGGGCGGGCGCGCCAGGAAGGCGGCGATGTCGGCGTCGAGCGTCATCGTCCTGCCCCCTCCAGGAAGAAGGGCAGGACCTGCGCATTGAAGTCCTCGGGGGTCTCCTCCATGACGAAGTGACCGCTGTCGCGGATGATCTCGCCGCGCAGGTCGGCGGCGTGGGGACGCAGCGTCGCGAGCGGCGCATCGACGGTCGCGAACTCGGTGCCGATGGCCAGCACCGGCATGGTGAGCGGCCGTTCCGCTCGCTTGAGATTCTGCCGGATGGTCTCGGGGATGGCACGGTAGTAGGCGAAGCCGGCGCGGATGCCGCCCGGCGTCCCGTAGGCGTCGGCATAGACCTCGGCCGCCACCCGGTCGCGCCGGTGGGACCATTTGTCGAACATGAAGCTAAGATATTCCTTCTCCCGGCCGGCCGTGAGGAATTCCGGCAGGTCCAGCACCTGGTTGAACATGAAGTGCCAGAGGAAGATGTTGTCGGCCGGCGGCACAAAGATCTGCGGCGCGGGCGCAAGGCCGGGGATGACCGCCTCGGTCAGCGCGATGCGCTCCACCGCCTCGGGAAAGTCGATGGCCAGCGCGTAGCCGACCCACATCCCGACGTCGTGACCGGCGACGGCGTAGCGCGCGTGGCCGAGCTGCAGCATCACCTGGTGGAGGATGCGGGCGGCCGAGCCGGTGTCGTATCCGGTCTCGGGCCGGGCCGAATATCCGGTGCCCACTGGATCGACGGCGATTGCCTGGAAGCCGTTCTGCGCCAGCGCCGCCATGGTGTGGCGCCATGCGTACCAGGTCTGCGGCCAGCCGGGGACGAGGAGGATGGGCCGGCCACTGCCGAGAATGGCGCAATGGATCTTCTGCCCGTCCACCCGAAGATAGCGATGAACGAGGCCATCGGCCAGCGCGTCATTGGCGTTAAAGCGTGTCATGATTTCTTCCCTGAGAAGGGGCATCAGGCGATGCCGAGGATCATTCTTGTCTCAGTCGCGCTCAGCGGGGTTCCTGCGAAGTCGTCGAACACCTTGTCCGTCACCCGGATGATGTGGTCGGCGATGAAGGACGCGCCCTCGCGGGCGCCGTCCTCCTGGTCCTTGAGGCAGCATTCCCATTCGAGCGTCGCCCATCCCTCGAACCCGTACTGGGCGAGCTTCGAGAAGATGGAGCGGAAATCGACCTGCCCGTCGCCGAGAGAGCGAAAGCGGCCGGCACGGTCGATCCAGGGCCGGTAGCCGCCGTAGATCCCCTGGCGGCCGGTCGGGTTGAACTCCGCGTCCTTGACGTGGAACATGCCGATCCGGTCGTGATAAATGTCGATGAAGTCGAGATATTTGAGCTGCTGAAGGACAAAGTGGCTGGGATCATAGAGAAGGCGGCAGCGCGGATGCCCGCTGACCCGATCGAGCAGCATCTCGAAGGTAACGCCATCGTGCAGGTCCTCGCTCGGGTGGAGCTCGAAGCAAAGATCGACCCCCGCCTCGTCGCAGGCGTCTAGGACGGGACGCCAACGCCGCGCCATCTCATCGAAAGCCGCCTCCACCAGCCCCTCCGGGCGCTGGGGGAAGGGAAAGAAGTACGGCCACAGGAACGAGCCGGAAAAGGTTCCCATGTTGGTCAAGCCGAGCCGGCACGAGGCCCTGGCCGCCAGCTTGATCCGCTCCAGCGCCCATTCGCTGCGCGCGGCGGCGTTGCCTCTGAGCGGCTCGGGCGTGAAGGCGTCGCACATCACGTCATAGGCCGGGTGCACGGCGACGAGCTGGCCGAAGATGTGCGTCGTCAACTCGCTGACGACGAGACCGCGCCCGGCGAGCACGCCGGAAATCTCATCGCAATAGGCCTGGCTTTCCGCAGCCGTGCGAACGTCGAAGAGGCGCTCGTCCCACGCCGGAATCTGGACCGCCCTGAAGCCCAGGCGGCTGGCCCACGCCGCGATGTTCTCAAGCCGGTCGAACGGCGGCTGTGCGCCGCTGAACTGCGCGAGGTGGAGGCTCGGACCGTTGATGGTTCTCATCGGCTCACCATTCTTTGTCGATCATAAAAGAATGAGGCCTTGCCTGCCGGAGTCAAGCGCACTATTTGTCGATCGATCTGAAATGGAGACCGGCCCATGGCAGGACGGCCGAGAGAGTTCGACAGGGGGCTCGCCCTTGAACGCGCCCGCGACCTTTTCTGGGCGCGGGGCTACGAGGGAACCTCCATGTCCGATCTCGTCGCGGCGCTCGGGATTGCGTCCGCACGGATCTATGCGGCTTTCGGCTCGAAAGAGGCGCTATTCCGCGAAGCCATCGCCCGTTACGAGGCCGAGGAAGGCGGCTTCGCCGATCGCACCCTCGCGGGTACGAAGGATCTGCGTTCCGCCTTGGAGGAGATGTTCCGCGAGGCCATCAAGCTCTACACCGTGAAGCAGAGAGGGTGCATGGTCGTTTCAGCGGCGACCAACTGCGCGCAGGAGAACGCGGCCTTGGGCGCCTGGCTTGCAGATCATCGAAGAGCCCGCACGCAATCACTCATTGAACGGTTGAGGCGGGCGAAGCAGGCGGGCGAGCTTCCAGCGACCTTCGATGAAGTGGCCATCGGCGATTGCTGCGCCACGCTGCTTCATGGCCTTTCGGTGCAGGCGCGCGACGGGGTCAAGCGACGGCGGCTCGATGCGATGGTGAGTGTCTTCCTTCACGCATTCGACGCCATGGCGGGAGGGACTGCAGAGCCGCCACCCCCAGGTAGGCGCTGATGAACTGAGGGGGTGGATAACCTATCGCTATAAATCCCATCGATCCGACCTGGCGGCTTTGGCGGCCTGGATCTGACGCGCTTCCCTCTGTGGGGCCGGACCTAAACTAGGTGATTTCCGTGGCAGACCGTCTCACTCCCGCCGAGCGAAGCGCCCAGATGCGGCTCATCCGCAAGCGGGACACAGCTCCCGAGCTGCTGGTTCGCCGCATGGTCCATGCTCTCGGCTTCAGGTTTCGGCTGCCGTAGATCGTCTGCCCGGCGCGCGGGCTGACGCCCTCACGACCTAGCTTGACGCCCCGAGGCGGCTGTCCGGCGCCGGAGGCGAGGAAGGTGGGCGCGGGCGGCTGGACGGTCATCTCGGTTGCCCGGAGCGAAAAGGTGAGGGCAGGTGGCGGCTCATTCGGCGGCGGCCAAAGCGTCGCCGGCGGCGAGGGCGACGGCATAGAGGTCGCGCGGCAGGTCGTCGGTGCCCACCGGGGCGAGGAAGCGGGCGAGGTGCTTGGCGCGGTCGGCGACGAACAGGTCGCGGCCGATGGCCGCCACCGCGCGCGGGATGTTGTGGCGCAGGCTCGCAATGTCGCCCACCGGGCGCCCGGTGCTGGTCATGGCCGAGAAGGCGAGGAAGTGGATGTCGGCGAGGAAGGGCGCGGCGCCCGACTCGCGCTCCATCAACTCGAAGGCCGGGCCGAGATAGGGCGCGCTGGCGAGCGCGGCGTCGGCCGCGTCCACCGCCACCTTGTCCGACCAGCGGGCGATGGCGGGGGCAAAATCGGCAAAGGGCGGATAGAGCCGTGCATCGGCCTGGTAGCCGGTGCCGAGCAGGATGAAATCGGCGTCGAAGGTCGCGCCCGAATTGAGCGTGACGCGCACGCCGTCCCCGTGGGGCGCGGCAACGCGCCAGCCCGCGTCGAGGTGGATGCGGAAGTTGGCATGGGCCACCGCCCGCTTCACCGCCGCCGGTGGCGGAAAGGAGGCGCGGCGACGGAAATGGGCCATCACCGCCCAGCGTTCGGCATCGGGCAGCGCATGGAAATGCTCCCACGCCCCGAAGAAGCCGAACGGCTTCATGGCCGAGCCGCGGGCAAGGTCTGCGCCGCGCGAAAACAGGTCCACCGCCCCCGCGCCGGCTTCCAGCAGCGCGCCCGCCGCATCGAATGCGGAAGCGGCCGAGCCGAGGATGGCGACGCGCCGGCCGGTGAGGGCCTTGGGGTCGAAGGCGTGGGTGTGGGCGTAGAGATGGCCGCGCAGGTTCGCCACCACATCGGGAATGAACGGTCCGCCCGAGCCGGCGATGCCGGTGGCGAGCACCAGCTTGCGGGTGGTCTCGGTGAAGGTCTTCCCCCCGGACGAAAAGTGGAGCCGCAGGCGCCCCTCCTGCGGCTCCACCCGCGCCAAGGTGACGCCATTGCGCACCTCGACGGCGGACGCCGAGCGGAACCACGCCACATAGTCCGCCCAGATCTCGCGCGGCACGGTCGGCAGCGCGGCATAGGCCTCGACCCCGTAGGCCGCCTCGTACCAGGCCTGGAAGGAGAGGCTGGGCAGGCCCAGCTCCGGGCCCGGCGGCACCTTGGGGGTGCGCAGGATGGTCATGCGCGCGGGGCCGCGCCAGATGCCCTCGTGGCCCGCCGGCGCGGCATCGACAACGCTCACGCGGCCGATGCCGGCGCGCTTGAGCCCGAAGGCGGCGGCAAGGCCGCTCTGGCCGGCGCCCACCACCACCACATTGTGGTCGATGCCCTCGGCCGGAGGCACCCAGTCCGTGCCGGTCTCGCCGATGCGGGCGAGATCGGCCTGGGCCTGCGCGGCCAGGCGGGCGAGGGCGTTGATGTCGGGGGTGGCGGGCGTGGTCATGGTCTTGTCCCGTGACGGAGGAGGAGCGGTCAGCCGGCCTTGGCGGCGACGCCGTCGCCGACGCGGTAGGGGCCGGGCGGCCAGGTGCCGTTCACCGCGAAGTCGCCGACGATGCGCTCGCGGTAGACGCGCGGATTGTGGGAGGAGAGGGTACGGGCGTTGCGCCAGTGGCGGTCGAGGCCCACCCCGCGCCGCGCCGAGGAGGCGCCCAGCGCGTCGAACAGGTGGGAGGTGGCATCGAGGATGAGGGAGGTCACCACCGTGACGCCCTGGTTCACCTCGAGGTCCGCCACCGCGACGGAAATGTCCTGTCCTTCCGACGTTTCCCGCTCGCGGGTGTCGTAGGCGCGCTGCAGCGCCTCGGCCGCCTTGAGCACCACCGCGCCGGCCCCGTAGGCGCTGGCGCGCACCTTGCCGACGATCTGGAGGATCTGGGGATCGGCGCCCGCGCGGTCGGCATTGCCGTGGCTGAACACGCGCTTGCGCACCGAGACGAGCCGCGCCACGTCGCCCGCCGCCGCGCGGCCGATGCCGGCGAGGGTAGCGAGGTGGACCAACTGGTAGAAGGCGACCGAATAGCGGAAGCGCTTGCGCTGCGGATTGATGAGGTCGTCGGAGAGGGTGACATTGTCGAACTTCGCCGTGCCGGAGGCGGTGAGCTGCTGGCCGAAGCCGTCCCAGTCGTCGACGATGCTCACGCCGGGCGCGCCGGTGGGCACCTGGGCGAGGATGAAATTGCCCTCCTCGTCCTCGGCGCCGAGATTGATCCAGTCGGCGAAGAGGGAGCCGGTGGTGTAGAATTTCTGGCCGTCGAGGCGCAGCCGGTCGCCGTCGCGCACGATGCGGGTGTTGAAGTGGCCGACCGCATTGTCCGCCCCCTCGGTGAAACCGCTGCCCGAGGTCTGCTTGGCCGCGATGCGCTTCACCCAGCGGTCGCGATAGTCCTTGAAGGGCGAGTTCAGCACCTCCTCGGTGAAGCCGAAATGGGCGCGCAGCGCGTTGGTGACGTTGCTGTCCGCTTCCGACAACTCGATCAGCAGGTTGAACAGCTCGGGCAAGGTGGCGCCGAAGCCGCCTTCGTCCTTGGGCAGGCGCAGGGTGGTGAAGCCGGCCTCCTTCAGGGCGGCGATCTCGGCGCGGGGCAGGCGGTGGGTCTGCTCGCGCTCCACCGCGCTGTCGCGGATGTCGCGGAAGATGGGGCGGAACCGGCTGGCGAGTTCCTCGTAGCGGTCGGTGGGGCCGGCGCCCCAGGCGTTTTCGATCTGGCTCATGAAAGATGGGTCCTCAGAATGAAACGGGCAGCTCAGAGGCCGGCGGCCGCCCGCGGCGCGGCCACCGCCATGCCGGGGGCGAAGCGCCTGGCAGGGTGTCGGAGTCCAAAATGCTCCCGCAGCGTCGGGCCGGAATAGTGGGTGCGGAACCTGCCTCAGGCGGTGAGCACGTCCGCATAGATCTTCTCCGCGAAGCGCTGGGAGTTTGTGGAGGGCTTGATGACCTGAACCAGCTTCAGCTCGTCCGTATAGGCTGCGAGCTGGGTCTTGAGGTCGGCGCCGACCGGCGCATGGTGGTGGTCCTGGCTGTTCAGCATGGCCACGAGGTCATCGATCGAGCCCTTGCCGCCGTAGCCGGAGAAAGTGCGGGCGGCCAGCTCCGGGTCGGCGCCCACCTTGTGCGCGCCTTCGAGGATGGCGCGGGTGAGGGCGGTGGCCACCGGCCGCTCGTCGCGGATCAGGCTGCCGCGCACGCCGATGATGCAGCAGGCGCGATCGGCATATTTCTCCGAGAGGTTGGTGGCGATCTCGCTGAGCTTGCCCTTGGACTCCTTGATCCAGATCCAGGTGCGCGGATCGGCGTCGGCCAGCGCCTGCGCCTCGCCCTTGTCGATGGCGAGCGGCAGCGCCTCCAGCGGATACTGGCGCCATTCCACGTCCTTGAACGGGTCGATGCCGTGCTCGGCGAGGTAGATGGAGAAGAAGTTCTTGGCTGGCGACGCCTGGTCGGAGATGGCGATGGTCCTGCCCTTGAGGTCCGCCACCTTGGTGACGCCGGCGCTGGTATCGCCGAGCAGGCGCATGCAGCCGCCGTGCACGCCGGCGGTGATCTTCACGTCGAAGCCCTGCTCCAGCGGCTTCAGCCAGCGCAGCGCCATGCCGATGCCGGCGTCGGCCTTGCCGGTGGCGATGGCTTCCAGCAGCTGCTCGGTGGAGCTGCCGAAATTGACGAAGTCCACGTTGAGGCCGTGGCGGGCGAAGATGCCGGTTTCCTTGGCCACGGGCGCGGCGGCGGTGCAGATGGCGCTGGCGTTCCAGGCGAGCTTGAGCGGCCGCAGCGGGCCGGTGGGGGCGGCCCCTTCCGCGGCTGCGAGGCAGAGCGGGAAATCCGGCACCGTGCTCGCCGGCGCGCGCATGAGATTGGCCGCGAGCACGCGCCCGCCGGCGGCACCGGCGAGGGTCGCCGCGCCGGCGGCAAGGCCATAGCGCAGCAGGCTGCGGCGGGAGGTGGAGCGGGGGGCGTCTGCGGCGTCCGTGTTCGGGTCGTGGGTCATGGCGGGCTCCTGAAATCACTTGGATGAATGCGAGGGGTGCCCGAGGGCGGGCGAAAGGCTCACCAGGTGGCGTCGAGGCCGAGGAGGCCGAGGAGGTGGTGGCGCAATTCGGCGAGGCGCGGGTCGCCGCGATGGCGTGGATAGGGCACGTCCACCGTCACGTCGGCCTTGATGCGGGCCGGCCGCTCGGAGAAGACGATCACCCGCTGGGCGAGGAACAGCGCCTCCTCCACATCGTGAGTGACGAGGAGGGCGGTGAAGCGGGCGTCCTGCCACAGCTTCAGGATCTCGCCCTGCATGGTGATGCGGGTCAGGCTGTCGAGCTTGCCCAGGGGCTCGTCGAGCAGCAGCAGGCGCGGCTCGTTCACCAGCGCGCGCGCCAGCGCCACGCGCTGGGCCATGCCGCCGGAGAGCTGGCGCGGATAGGCGCTGGCGAAGCCCGACAGGCCGACGAGGGAGAGCGCATCGCCCACCCTCCGCCGCTGGGCCTTCAGCAGGCCGCGCGCCTCCAGCCCCAGCGAGACGTTGGCCTCCACCGTCCGCCACGGATAGAGCGTCGGGTCCTGGAACACGAGGATGCGCGAGGGATCGGGGGCGGCGATGGGCTCCCCGTCCACCGCGAGGCGCCCGGCGGTGGGCGGATCAAGGCCGGCGACGAGCCGCAGCAGGGTGGACTTGCCGCAGCCGGACGGCCCGAGCAGCGCGACGAACGCGCCGGGTTCGGCCGAGAAGCTCACGTCGTCCAGCACCGGGAGGGGCGCGCCCTCCAGCTGGAAGGCGTGGCTCACGTGTTCCACGTCGAGGTTGAGGCCCGCTGCGGCGGCGGGAACCGGGGCGCTGGGGCGGAGGGAGAGGGCCGCGCTCACCACCGCACCAGCTCCTTCTGCCAGGCGAGGGTCCGGTCGCGCAGCCGGAACAGCAGGGTGACGAGGCTGGAGCACATCAGCGCCATCACCAGCAGCGCCGCATACATGTTGGCATAAGCCGCCCAGCCCTGCGCCCACTGCAGGTACCAGCCGAGGCCGGCCTTCACGCCCAGCATCTCCGCCACCACCAGCACCGCGAAGGAGGTGCCGAGGCCCATGAACAGGCCGACGAAGACATGGGGCAAAGCGGCGGGAATGGCCACCTTCAGCACCAGGAACCGCTCGCTGGCGCCCAGCGTGCGGGCGATGTCGTAATAGTCCTTGTTGACCGAGGCGATGCCCGACCAGGTGAGGATGGTGACGGGGAAGCCGGTGGCCAGCGCGAGGAGGAACACGCTGGCGCTCCAGGAGGAGGGAAACAGGAAGAAGGCCACCGGCAGCCATGCGGTGGCGGGCAGCGGGCCGATGAAGCGCAGAACCGGATGCGCCCAGTAGCCGGCGACGCGCCACCAGCCGATGGACACGCCGAGCGTCACGCCCACCGCGGCGCCGATAACGTAGCCCCAGGCGAGCAGCTTCAGCGAGGCGACCACGCTGAGGCCGAGTTTCGGCCAGTCGTCGAGATAGACCTCCAGCAGCGCCTGCGGCGGCACGAAGAAGGGGCGCGGCAGCAGTTCCAGCTTCGCCGTCACCGCCTCCCAGGCGATGAGGCCGAGGGGCAGGACGAGAAGCCACGGCCCCCAGTGCCGGAGCGCCTTCAGCCGCAGCCCCGCCACGGGGCCGGCGAGCGCGGCGAGGACCAGGAGGCCGCCGATGGCGGCGAGGCCGACGGCAAATTCCCGCGTGTAGGCGAAGTCATCCACATCGGGCACGAGGCCGGCATAGGCGCCGGCACTGAGCCAGAGGAGCCCGGAAGTCAGGCCCGAACGCCAGAGCGGCCTGCGCAGGGCGTGCCCGCGGTCCGATCGCGGCACGCCATCGAGATGGGCCGTTTCGATGAGCTGATGGGTCATCGGTCTGTCCTCAGCGTTTGGGTCGCTACGGAAGAGGGGCGCTTCTGATGGCCCCGATCGGTCGCTGCCGGGGCCGGATGACGCGCAACTTCCAATGTATAGTAATTTTATAGAAATAATTGAAATTGAGTCAAGCGTCATCGATGACCGACATCGCTCGCGCTGTGGGGCCTTCCACGCCGCGGATCCTCTGTGGGTGAGATGGTGAGCCGCAGAACAGGGCCGGAGCCCAGGAGCGGCGCCAACGCTCCAGACCAGCAGGCTTGGGCGTGCGGGTAGGGGCGTCGGCGCCGGTGGGACGTCTGCCGCCTGCCCCAAGACCGCCGCCGTCAGGCGGTGCCGGCGCTGAAGGCCTCCAGCGGCTCGCCCTCGATGATGCTGGACGGGCGCCCGTCCACGCCCACCGGCACGTCGCCCTTGAGCGTGATGCGGTAGAGCTGGCGGTCGAAGTCGAGCGCATAAATGTCGCGCGGGGCGAGGTGCGCGGTGGTGCGGTTGTCCCAGAAGGCGATGGAGCCCGGCCGCCAGCGGAACCGCACGGTGAATTCCGGCCGCGTGATGTGCTCGAACAGCAGGTCCAGCAACTGCTGGCTCTCGCGCGGAGTGAGGCCGGTGATGCTCTTCAGGAAGGAGGGGCTGACGAACAGCACCCGCTCGCCCGTCTCCGGGATGACGCGCACCAGCGGGTGCTCGCTCACCAGCGGGCGGCGGCGGTTCTTCTCCTTGAAATCGGCGGTGCCGGCCTGCCCCTCGGGCGGGGCGAAGGCGTGGATGCCGCGCAGCGTATCCACGAAGCCGCGCAAAGTGGGCGACAGCGCCTCATAGGCGACGGCGAGGTCGGTCCAGATCGTGTCGCCGCCATAAGGCGGGATGGTGACGCCGCGCAGGATGGAGGCGGCGGGCGGGTTCACCGCGGCGGTCACGTCCGTGTGCCAGCCGGTCCAGGGGCGGATCAGCGGCTCGCCGGTGTGGCGCGTGGCGAAGCGGTCGCGGCCGATGGAATAGACCTGCGGGTAGCCTTCGACGAAGCCGAACACGGGATGGCCGATGGTGGGCGCGCCGAAGGCCGAGGCCAGCGCCACATGCTCCGCATGGCTCAGCGGCTGGTCGCGGAAGAACACCACCTTCCACTTGAGAAGCGCGGCGCGGATCTCGTCCACCACCACCGGCGACAGCGGACGGGACAGGTCCGGCGCCTCGATCTCCGCGCCGATATGGCCGGTGAGCGGATGCACGGCGATATGGCGCGGCGCCAGGTCGGCGAATCCGCTTTCGCTGGAGGGGACGGGCGCGGCGCTCGACATCGGTTTTCCTTTCGTGGCAGGCGGTTGTGGCGCCGGGTCGTGGCGCGGTCGGGCGCTCTGGATGATCCTCCGGCGCTCTCTCTTCGAGATATAATACTTTTTTTATAGATTTAATCAAAAAAACAATTGACGCTCCGGAGCCGGGCCATATCGTTGGGCCTCGCGATCCCCCGCATCGAAGGAGACCTGGCATGGCCCTGCCGAGCACTGACACATTCCCTTCCCCAGCTTCGCGCCCGCGCCGGGCGGTGCTGAAGGGGCTTCTGGCGGTGGCATGCGTGCTGGGAACGGCGGGCGGAACACCGGCATGGGCGGCGGATCCTCAGCCCGCGCCCATGCCGGTGCGCGGCGGCGTGCTGCGTTTCCTGGTGGAGCACGAGCCATCCACGCTGGTGACCATCGCCCACACGGCGGGGCCGACCCAGCGCGTGTCGCCCAAGGTGACGGAGGGCCTGCTCACCTACGATCTCGACTTCAACCCGAAGCCCGCGCTGGCGACGGCGTGGAGCGTGAGCCCGGACGGGCTGACCTACACCTTCAAGCTGCGCGAGGGCGTGAAGTGGCACGACGGGCGGGATTTCACCGCCGATGACGTCGCCTATTCCATCCAGCTCCTGAAGGAAGGCCACCCGCGCGGCCGCGGCACCTTCGCCTCGGTGACGGCGGTGGAGACGCCCGATCCCCACACCGCGATCATCCGCCTGTCGAAGCCGGCGCCCTATCTCCTCACCGCCCTCGACGCCAACGAATCCCCCATCGTGGCGAAGCACATCTATGAGGGCACCGATCCGCTCACCAACAAGAACGGTGCGGCGCCCATCGGCACCGGCCCGTTCATCTTCAAGGAATGGGTGCGGGGCAGCCACATCATCCTGGAGCGCAATCCCGATTACTGGGACAAGGGCAAGCCCTATCTGGACCGGATCGTGGTGCGCTTCATCGCCGACCAGAGCGCGCGCTCGGCGGCGTTCGAGGCGGGCGAGCTCGATCTCGCCGGCGGCCCGCCCGTGCCCTATGCGGACCTCGCCCGCGTCTCCGCTCTGCCGGGGATCGGCGCCGAGACGCGCGGCTATGAATATGCCGGGCGGATGACCCAGCTCTATTTCAACTTCGAGCGGCCCATCCTGCAGGACAAGCGCGTGCGGCTCGCCATCGCTCACGCCATCGACCAGCAGAAGCTGCTGGACGTGGTCTATTACGGCTACGGCAAGGCCGCGCCCTCGGTCATCAGCCCGAAACTCAAGGCCTTCTACGACCCCGCGCTCGAGCCCTACGGCTTCGACCTCAAAGCCGCCAACCGCCTGCTGGACGAGGCCGGCTATCCGCGCAATGCGGACGGCACGCGCTTTGCGCTGAAGCTCTACGCCAACCCCTTCAACACCCAGGCGGCGGGCGATTTCGTGAAGCAGGCGCTGGCGAAGGTCGGCATCGCCGTGGACTTCCAGTTCTTCGATTTCTCCACCTACATCCAGAAGACCTATACCGGCCGTGACTTCGACCTGACGCTGGAATCCCTGCAGAACCTGTTCGACCCCACCCTCGGCGTGCAGCGCACGCTCTGGTCGAAGAATTTCCGCGTGGGCCTGCCTTTCTCCAACGCCTCCCACTACGCCAATCCGGAGGTGGACCGGCTGCTGGAGGCGGCGGCCGTCGAGCCGGATCCGGCCAAGCGCCGCCAGCTGTGGCTCGATTTCCAGAAGGTGGTCTATGCGGACGTCGCCGCCCTCGGCCTCATCGCCACCGACGGCGTCACCATCTTCAACAAGAAGGTGAAGAACCACACCATCGGCGTCACCGGCGTCGATGCCTCCTTCGCCGACGTGTGGATCGAGAAATGACCACGCGCCGTCTGCCCCGCATCCTGAAAGCCCTGCGGCGCACCGCGCTGCAGGCGGTGCCGACCGTCATCGGCATCCTCATCCTCAACTTCTTCCTGCTGCGCCTGACCCCGGGCGATGCCGCCGACGCTCTGGCGGGCGAGGCGGGGGCGGCGACGGTGGAGACGCTCGCCGCGCTGAAATCCAAGTTCGGGCTGGACCTGCCGGTGCTGGAACAGCTCGGCGGCTATCTCTCCAACCTCGCCCATTTCAGCCTCGGCGTCTCGCCGCGCTACAACCAGCCGGTGGCGGAGCTGATCGCCGCGCGGCTGCCCAATACGCTGAGCCTGATGGGCCTCGCCCTCGTCTTCGCGCTCGTCATCGGCATCACGCTGGGCGCGCTGATGGCCAGCTTCGCCGGGCGGCCCGCGGACCGGGTGCTGAGCGTCGTCGCGCTGCTGTTCTATTCCATCCCGAGCTTCTGGATCGGGCTGATGCTCATCGTCCTGTTCTCGGTGAAGCTCGGCTGGCTGCCCACCGGCGGGGCGGAGACCATCGGCGCGAACCTCACCGGATGGGACGCGGTGCTGGACCGGGCCCGCTACCAGATCCTGCCGGCGCTCTCCCTCGCCCTCTTCTATGTGGCCATCTACGCCCGCCTTACCCGCGACGACATGATCGAGGTGCGCACGCAGGATCATGTGCGCACCGCGCGCGCCAAGGGCCTCTCGCCCTTCGCCGTCACCCGCGATCACGTGCTGCGCAACGCGCTCATCCCCGTCACCACCATGGCCGGCATCCACCTCGCCGGGCTGATGGGCGGGGCGGTGGTGGTGGAGACGGTGTTCAGCTGGCCCGGCCTCGGCCGGCTGGCCTATGAGGCGGTGATGGGGCGGGACTTCCATGTGCTGCTCGGCATCCTGCTTTTGTCGTCGCTGCTGGTGGTGGCGGTGAACGCGGCCATCGACATCCTCCAGGCGTGGCTCGACCCGCGCATCGAGGTGCGCTGATGCACGGCACCGACACCTTCCCCACCGGGGCCCTCGCGGCCAAATCCCTGGCAGCCGACGCCGAGGACCGCGCGACGGCCGCGGCGCTGGGCGCCGAGCGCGTGCCCGCTCCTCCGAGCGAGCCGGATTTCTGGCCCAACGTCCATGCGCCGGATGCCGCCCGCACCGTGACGGCGGACGTGGCGCGGCTCGCGCCCGTGGGCCGGCGCCATGCGCTGCTCGTGTTCCTGTCCAATCCCACGGCGGTGGCGGGCCTCCTCATCCTCGCCGTCGTGGTGGGGGCGGCGCTGGCTGCCCCCATTCTCTTCCCCGACGATCCGCTGGAGATGGCCGGTCGGCCCTTGCAGTGGCCGGGCCAGAACCCGCGCTTTCCGCTGGGCACCGACGCGCTGGGGCGGGACGTGCTGGCCGGGCTTGTCCACGGTGCGCGGGTGAGCCTGCTGGTGGGCGCCTCGGCGACATTGGCGGGGCTCCTCGCCGGCATTCTGGTGGGCGCCACGGCGGGCTATTTCGGCGGCGTGGTGGACGATGTGCTCTCCAAGCTCATCGAGATCTTCCAGACGGTGCCGGGCTTCATCCTGCTCATCGTGCTGGTGGCCATCGCCCAGCCCTCGGTGCCGGCCATCGCGCTCGCCATCGCGGCGGTGTCGTGGCCGCAGGTGGCGCGCCTCGTGCGGGCGCAGTTCCGCGCCATCAAGGAGAAGGATTTCGTCGCCGCCGCGCGGGCGCTGGGCTTCGGCCATGGGCGCATCATCTTCCGCGAGATCCTGCCCAATGCCCTGCCGCCAGTGATCGTGCTCGCATCGGTCACGGTGGCCACCGCCATCCTCATGGAAAGCGCGCTCTCCTTCATGGGGCTGGGCGATCCCAACGTGGTGAGCTGGGGCTCCATGATCGGTACCGGCCGCGATCTCCTGCGCACGGCCTGGTATCTCAGCGCCGTGCCGGGCGTCGCCATCGTGCTCACCGTGCTGTCGCTGAACCTCATCGGCGACGGCCTCAACGAGGCGCTCAATCCGCGCCTCGGCGGGGAGGGGTGAATGGCGCCGCTCATCGACGTGCGCGACCTCTCCATCGCCTTCCCGCGCGCCACCCCGGTGCGCGGCCTCTCCCTCACGGTGGAGGCGGGGGAGACGGTGGCGCTGGTGGGGGAGAGCGGGTCGGGCAAGTCGCTCACCGCCCTCGCCCTGATGCGCCTCCTGCCCGACGCTGCCCGCATCGCCTCCGGGGAGATCCTGTTCCGGGACCGGAACGGCGCGGTGAGCGACCTCGCCCGGCTGGAGGATCGCGCGCTGCGCCAGGTCCGCGGGCGGGACATCGCCATGGTGTTTCAGGAGCCCATGACCTCGCTGAACCCGGTGCTCTCCGTGGGCCAGCAGGTGGCCGAGGTGGTGCGCCTGCATGAGGGCCTCTCCCGCCGCGCCGCCTTTGCCCGCGCGGTGGAACTGCTCGACCTCGTGCGTATCCCCGAGCCCCGACGGCGGGTGGGGGACTATCCGCACGAACTCTCCGGCGGCATGCGCCAGCGGGTGATGATCGCCATCGCGGTCGCCTGTTCTCCGCGCCTGCTCATCGCCGACGAGCCCACCACGGCCCTCGACGTGACCATCCAGGCACAGGTCCTGGACCTGCTCGACGCCCTGCGGCGCGACCTCTCCATGGGCCTCCTGCTCATCACCCACGATCTCGGCGTGGTCGCCGAATGGGCCGACCGGGTGGCGGTGATGTATGCCGGCCGCAAGGTGGAGGACGCGCCCTTCGAGACCCTGTTCGGCGCGCCGCTCCACCCCTACACGCGCGGCCTGCTCGCCGCCTCGCCCCGGCTCGATGCCGGCCAGCATTATTCCGCCGGCGCGCTCGCGGAGATCCAGGGCTCCATCGCCTCGGCGGCGGGGGAGGAGGGCTGCGCCTTCGCCCCGCGCTGCCCGAACGCGCGGGCGTTGTGCCGCGCCGCCGTGCCGGCCCTCGATGCCGTAGCGCCGGGCCATCTCGTCGCCTGCCCCGTCACCACGGTGGCCGCGCAAAGGGAGGCGCGCCATGTCCTTGCTTTCGGTTGAGAACCTGCATGCCGGCTACGAGTCCGGCGGGCGCCTGCTGCGCGCGGTGGATGGCGTCTCCTTCGCCGTGGAGCCGGGGGAGACGGTGGGCCTCGTGGGCGAAAGCGGCTGCGGCAAGTCCTCCCTCGCCAAGGTCATCATGCGCCTCGTCTCCCCGGCATCGGGCAGGGTGGTGTTCGACGGGGTGGATGTGGGCGGCCTTCAAGGCACGCCGCTGAAGGCCTATCGCCGGCAGGCGCAGATCGTGTTCCAGGACCCGTTCGCCTCGCTCAACCCGCGCCAGTCCATCGCCGACATCCTCACCGCGCCTTTGGCGGTGCACGGCCTCGTGCCGCGCCGCGAGCGGCTCAAGGCGGCGGGGGATGCGCTGGAGCGGGTGGGCCTGCCACGCGAGGCGCTGACGCGCTATCCGCATGAATTCTCCGGCGGCCAGCGCCAGCGTCTCGGCATCGCCCGCGCGCTCATCCTTTCCCCGCGCCTCGTCATCTGCGACGAGCCGGTGTCGGCCCTCGACCTCTCCATCCAGGCGCAGATTCTGAACCTTCTGGCGCGGCTGAAGGCGGAGCTGGGGCTCTCCTATCTCTTCATCTCGCATGATCTTTCTGTCGTGCGCTATTTCGCCGACCGGGTGCTGGTGATGTATCTCGGTCGCATCGTGGAGACGGGCTCCTGGCAGTCCATCTTTGCCCGGCCGCTCCACCCCTACACCCGCGCGCTGATCGAGGCCGTGCCGACGCCCGGGCGGCGGCGCCATGCCGCTCCGCTCTCCGGCGACCTGCCGAGCGCGCGCAACGTGCCGACCGGCTGCCGCTTCCATCCGCGCTGCCCGCTGGCGACGCCCCTCTGCACCCAATCCGACCCCGCGCTGCGCCCCCTCGGGGCCGGCCGCGCCGTCGCCTGCCATCACGCGCCCGAAGAGGCGCTTCACTGAGGATTTCGCCAATGACCGCCCACGCCATTCCGCAGCCCCCGGCGAAGCCCGTGACGCCGCCGGACTATCGCTATCTCGGCAAGAGCGGCCTGAAGGTACCCAAGCTGGCGCTGGGCACCATGATGTTCGGCGGGCCCACCGACGAGGCCACGTCCCACCGCATCATCCACAAGGCGAAGGAGCAGGGCTTCTTCTTCCTCGACACGGCGGACGCCTACCAGAACGGGCGCACCGAGGAGATCGTCGGCCGCGCGGTGAAGGGCGACCGCGACGCCTATGTGCTCGCCACCAAATTCGCCAATCCCGGCGGAACGGGACCGAACCGGCAGGGCATCTCCCGCAAGTGGATCATCGAGGCGGCGGAGGCGAGCCTGAGGCGGCTCGGCACCGATTACATCGACATCCTCTATTTCCACCGCGCCATCTTCGACGCGCCGCTCGGCGAGGCGGTGCGGGCGGTGGCGGACCTCGTGAAGGCGGGGAAGGTGCGCTATTTCGGCGTCTCCAACTTCCGCGGCTGGCGCATCGCCGAGGTGGCGCATCTCGCCGATGAGTTCGGCATCGACCGGCCCGTCGCCAGCCAGCCGCTCTACAACATCGTGGACCGCACGGCGGAGGTGGAGCAGCTTCCCGCCGCCCACCATTACGGCCTCGGCATCGTCTCCTATTCGCCGCTGGCGCGCGGCGTGCTCACCGGCAAATACGTGCCCGGTGCGGCCCCAGCGGCGGACAGCCGGGCCGGGCGCGGCGACCGGCGCATTCTGGAAACCGAGTGGCGCGCGGAATCCATCGACATCGCCGAGGCCATCGCCCGCCATGCGGCCGAGGCCGGCATTCCGGCGGCGACCTTTGCGCTGTCCTGGGTGCTGAACAACCGCCTCGTCACCTCGGCCATCGCCGGGCCGCGCACGGAGGCCCAGTGGGACGATTACGTCGCCGCCCTCGACTACGGCTTCACGGCCGCCGACGAGGCGCTGGTGGCCTCCCTCGTGCCGGACGGGCACGTCTCCACGAAATTCTACACCGACCCCAGCCACCCGGTGGAAGGCCGCGTGCCCCGCACCGGCGGCGGCGATGCGGCCGCCCGCGTCCAGGAGCGCGCGGAAGCGCGTGTGGCCGCCCGCGTCGCCTGAAACAACTGAATGTTCTGCCCCTTCACGCCTTGAGCGATCAAAGGAGAGGTCCCATGGCACTTGCATCGACCCAAGCCGCCCAGGCCCGGCGGCAGCTCGTCCTCAACCTGTTCATCTATCCCGGTGGACATCACGAGGCCGGCTGGCGCTATCCCGGCGCACGGCCGGAGCGGCTGCTCGACATCACCTTCTACCAGGACCTTGCCCGCTCGGCCGAGGCGGCGAAGCTCGATGCGGTGTTCTTCGCCGACGGGCCGGCGCAGGTGGACAACATCCGCTACGCCTCGCGCTTCCGCCTCGAGCCGCTCACCTGGCTCTCGGCCATTGCCGCCGCCACCACCCATATCGGCCTCATCGGCACGGCCTCCACCACCTATTACGAGCCCTACAACCTCGCCCGGCTCTATGCCTCGCTGGATCATCTCTCCGGCGGGCGCGCGGGCTGGAACATCGTCACCACCGCCGTGCCCCAGGCGTCCGCCAATTTCGGCCTCGCCGAGACCCCGAGCCATGCCGAGCGCTATGCCCGGGCGGCGGAGTTCGTGGACGTGGTGACCAAGCTCTGGGACAGCTGGGAGGACGACGCCCTCGTCGCCGATCCCGATTCCGGCCTGTTCGCGGATGACACCAAGATCCACCCCATCGAGCATGTGGGCCGGCACTATCGGGTGAAGGGCGCGCTCAACACCCCGCGCATCCCGCAGGGCCGTCCGGTCTATGTGCAGGCGGGCTCCTCCGACGACGGGCGCTCGTTCGCGGCGCGCTATGCGGAAGCCATCTTCACCGCCCACCAGACGGTGGAGAGCGCCAAGGCTTTCTATGCCGACATCAAGAGGCAGGCGGCGGGCCTCGGGCGCAATCCGGACCATGTGAAGATCCTGCCCGGCATCAGCCCCTATATCGGCTCGACGGAAGCCGAGGCGCGCCAGCTGCACGAGGCGTTCAGCGACCTCATCCAGCCGGAATATTCCATCTCGCAATTGAAGCAGATCACCGGCGTGGACTTCTCCGGCCATCCCCTCAATGCGGTGGTGGAGCTGGACGCCTTCAAGGATGCCGGGCCGGCCAAGCTCGTGGCCAGCCGCTTCCAGCTGGTGGTGGACATCGTGCG
Source organism: Xanthobacter luteus (assembly GCF_040049235.1). Taxonomy (NCBI): domain Bacteria; kingdom Pseudomonadati; phylum Pseudomonadota; class Alphaproteobacteria; order Hyphomicrobiales; family Xanthobacteraceae; genus Xanthobacter; species Xanthobacter luteus. The sequence goes on along the minus strand of NZ_JBDZDO010000001.1, from coordinate 947,701 downwards.
GCGGGAAAAGCCGACGCTGCGCCAGCTCATCGACCGGCTCGCCGGCGCGCGCGGCCATTACGTGGTGGTGGGCACGCCGGAGAAGATCGCCGACGAGATCCAGCATTGGTTCGAGAGCGGCGCGGCGGATGGCTTCAACGTGATGCCGCCCTGGTATGCCGCCGGCTTCGACCTGTTCGCCTCGCAGGTGGTGCCGATCCTGCGCAAGCGCGGGCTCTTCCGTGAGGACTATACCGGCCGGACGCTGCGCGAGCATTACGGCCTGCCGCGGCCGCAGAGCCAGTTCGCCGAGGCGGCGCGCGCCACCGCCTGAGCATTCCCCATCCCTTCGTGCCGCCGCTCCCCAGGCGGCGACACGGATCCGGCCCCTTTCCCGGTCGCTCGGGGAAGGGGCCGGGGCTATTTCCGTCCTCCCGCGAGGTATGCCATGTCCGCTCTCGTGTCCGCTGTCCCCGCCGCCGCTCCCCTCCTGCGCGGCCCGCTCGACTTTCCCGACAGCCCGCTCTCCCGCTCCGCCCGCCAGCCGCTGATGCTGGGGCTGTTCCTGAACCTTCAGGACATCCATTTCTCCGACCATCCCACCAGCAACAGCTGGACCTACGATTACAATTCCGCCCTGGTGGAGAAGGCCGACGCGCTGGGCTTCGACATCGCCTTCTCGCGCACCCAGTGGCTGCCCAAGGGCGGCTATGACGGGGAGGCCTCGCTGGACAGCTTCGTGGCCTTGGGCGCCATGGCGGCGACGACGAAGAACATCCTCCTCATCTCCACTTTGCATGTGCTCTACGGCCCGTGGCACCCGCTGCACATCGCCAAGATCGGCGCCACCTTCGACCACATCTCCAAGGGGCGCTGGGGCATCAACATCGTCACCGGCCACCGCGCCATCGAGCACGAGATGTTCGGCTGGAACCGCATCGAGCATGACCGCCGCTACGACATGACGGGCGAGCTGTTCGACGTGCTCCACCGCCTGTGGAGCGACACCGAGAACTATTCCGTCGAAGGCCGGCTGAACCCGTGGAAGATCGTCAACGGCTACATCACGCCGAAGCCGCTCCATGGCCGGCCCATCCTCGTCACCGCGACGGGCTCGGAGGCCGGCATCGACTTCGCGGCGGGACATTCGGACCTGCTGTTCATCACCTCGCCGGGCGGCGCGCACATCGACAGCGCGCTGGAGACGCTGCCCGCCCACATCGCCGCCATCAAGGGGCGGGCGCGGGCGAAGGGGCGGGAGGTGAAGGCCATCATCAACCCCATCATCGTCAGCCGCCCCACCTCGGCCGAGGCGCACGATTATGCCCGCGCCATCGCCGCCGGCGTGCCGGCGCCGACCCACACCTCCTTCGGCCATCGCGGCTATGACAGCGATGCGGTGGCCTGGCTCGGCCGGCGCGATGCGACGCACAAGCAGGGGCTCAATCTCGGCGGCAACATCGAGATCATCGGCTCGCCGGAAGAAGTGGTGGACCAGCTCGCGGCACTGAAGCGCACCGGCATCGACGGCGTTCAGCTCAACTTCTATGACTTCGCCGCCGACCTCGACCATTTCGCCACGGATATCCTGCCGTTGCTGAAGCAGGCCGGCCTGAGGCTCTGACATCCGTTCCGTCCACTTAAGGATTGCCCCATGACCGTTGCCGTTGCCCCCCGCCAGAGCGAGCATCCCGTGGAGCCGCTGTTTCTGGAGCGCTGGTCGCCCCGCGCCTTTACTGGCGAGGAGATTCCGCAGGCCGAACTCAATTCCATCTTCGAGGCGGCGCGCTGGGCGCCCTCCAGCTTCAATTCCCAGCCCTGGCGCTTCCTCTATGCCCGCCGGGGCACGCCCGCGTTCGATACCTTCCTGAGCCTGCTCGTGCCGTTCAACCAGCAGTGGGCTCAGAATGCGGCGGTGCTCGTCTTCGTCGTGTCGGCCCGCAGCTTCGTGCGGCCGGGGACGAGCGAGCCGGTGCCGGCGCGCAGCCATTCCTTCGATGCGGGCGCCGCCTGGGCGAACCTCGCCTTGCAGGCGACGAAGCTCGGCTGGCATGCCCACGGCATGGGCGGCTTCGACGGGGAGAAGGCCCGCACGGAGCTGAAGGTGCCGGACGATTACGAGGTGGAGATCGCCGTCGCGCTGGGCCGTCGCGGCGACACGTCCCTGCTGCCGGAGAGCTTCCACAAGGGCGAGACGCCGAGCGGCCGCCGCCCGCTGGCCGAGACCGTGTTCGAGGGCGCCTTCCCGGCGGCATGACCCTTAAAAGCAATGGCCCCGCCGGTGCGGCGGGGCCATCGTCTGGCAGCAAAAGAGCCGATCAGAAGAAGCCTTTGGCCGGCAGCGGCGTGCCCTTCACCAGCAGTTCGCCGATGGCCTTCGCCTTGTAGCTCGACGGGTTGTGCGAGGCGATGGTGCGGGCGTTGCGCCAGTGGCGGTCGAGGTTGACGGCCCGCTCGGTGGCTGAGGCGCCGCCGGTCTCGAACAGCAGCGAGCCGGACCTCAGCGCGAGATCATCCACCACCAGCTTGGCCTGCGCCGCTGCCTTCGCCGCCTCGGCGGCGAGCGCCTGCGCGTCCTCGCCGCGATCGCGGGCGTCGCTCGCGCGGTCGAGGGTTTCGGCGGCGGCGAGGATCACCGCCTCGGCGGCAAAGGCATTGGCCGCGAGCTGGCCCACGGCCTGCTGCAGGAAGGGGTCGTCGGCGGGGGTGGGCACCGGCGCATAATAGAAGCTGCGCTTGCGCCGCTTCACCAGCGCGATGGCATCCTCCAGCGCGCCGCGCGTGATGCCGGCCACCACTGTGGTGAGGAAGAGCTGCGCCTGCGTGTTGGAATAAGCGAGGCCGTAGCCGCGATCGGGGCTGTCGAACACCGCCTCGTCCGCCTCCACCCGCACATTGTGGTAGCGCGTGGTGCCCGAGGCGGTGAGGCGCTGGCCGGCGCCGTCCCAGTCGTCCAGGATCTCGATGCCCTCGCGCCGTGTGGGGATGATGACCGCCGCCACCCGCCCGTCCGCCGTTGCCGCGCGGATCAGCATGGTTTCGGCGAACAGCGTGCCCGTGCTGTAATATTTCACACCATTCAGGCGGAAGCCGTCGCCCTCGGGATCGAGCCGGGTGTCGGGCGCGAAGCCGCCGGCCGGCTTGTCGCCGGATTCGGTGGAGGCGAGGCCGAAGATGGCGCCCGCCGCCACCTCCGCTTGCCAGGCCTTGCTCTTCGCATCATAGGGCAGGCGGGCATATTGTTCGGCCACGGTGAAGTGGTTGCGGAAGATGTGCGCCACGTTTGCGTCGGCCGCCGCGAGGTCCAGCGCCAGCTTGTAGGTCTGGCGGAACGTGGCGCCCGCCCCGCCGTCCACCTGCGCGAGCCTTAGCGCGCCGAAGCCCGCCTCCTTCAGCAGTCCGATCGCCTCGAACGGGAGCACGCGGTCGCGCTCCCGTTCGCTGGAGCCGGCGCCGATCTGTTTGAACAGCGCGCGCCAGTCGGCTGGGTCGGCCGAGCGCCGGCTGGCGGGCGCGCCGGCGGTCTCGGTGGGCAAGGGGATGACGGGCTTGCTCATGGCAATCCTCGGGGTGTGACGCGTGCGGCAATCAGTATTGGGCGAGGTGATCGGCGACGATGATCTTCTCGGGCAGGATCTTGCGCGCTGCGAGCCAGTCCGCCGCCGTCTGCAACTGGGCGATGAAGGCCTTGTCGGTGACGGGGATCAGCGTGTAATGGCGCTTGCGTTCGATGAACTGGTCGCGGATGATCTCGCTGTAGCCGGCGCGCTTCTGCACGATGGCCTCGGCCTCCACCACGTTGGCGTTGGTCCACTTGGCCTCGGCCTCGTATGCGGCCGCCACAGCCTTCACGATCTGCGAATTCTCCGTCGCGAACGTCCGGCGCGTCACGTAGGAACTGTAGTCGATGAAGAAATCGAGGTCGCGACCTTCGAGAAAGACATCATGCGCCTTGTATTCGAGCCGGGCGATATCGACGCCGGGGCTCCACATGGACCACGCGTCCACCTTGCCGGATGCGAGCGCGGGGGCGGCGTCCGGCGGGTTCAGATAGACGAACTTCACTTTTGAACGGTCGATGCCGTGCTTTTCCAGCGCGGCGACCAAAAGGAACTCGCCGAGGCCGGAGCGATTGACCGCCACCGACTTGCCGATGAGGTCCGGCACCGTGTTGATGCCGGAATCGTCCTTGGCGATGATGGCGGTGGTGCGCGGCTCGTAGAGCACGAACTGGGAGAAGACCAGCGGCGAGCCGGCGAGGATGGCGGCGAAGGCCGGGGTGGTGGATCCGCCGAAGCCGAAGTCGGCGCTGCCTCCGGTCACAGCCTGGAGCGTCGGCGCATGGTTGGGGAAGGGGCCGAGCCACTCCACCTTGATGCCCTTGTCCGCCAGCGTCTTCTCAAACACGCCACGCTCCTTGGCGATCAGCGTCAGACCGTGGAAGCCCCAGGTGAGGCGCACCACGTCGGTGTTGCGGGTGTCCTTCTGCGCCGCAGCGGCGAAGGGCAGGAGGCTGCCGGCACCGAGGCCGGCAAGGCCGGTGGCGAGGAACTGGCGGCGGGACGGCGTGAGGAATGCAGGCATAGGGCGTCTCGTTCGGGTTTGGATCAGGCGCTCGGCAGGTCGTTCTCGACCCCGAGTTCGGCGAGGAGGGTGGCGCGGGTGGCGGCGGGCCGTCCGGGCTCTGTCGGGCGATGTTCGGCCGCAATGGCCCCGCCCCGCATGACGAGGATGCGATCGGCCAGCGCGATGGCCTCTTCCACATCATGTGTGACGAGCAGGACGCCCGGCCGGTGGCGGGCGACAAGGTCTTTCACCAGCACGTGCATCCGAATGCGGGTGAGGGCGTCGAGGGCGGCGAAGGGCTCGTCCAGCAGCAGCAATTCCGGCTCCTGCACCAGTGCGCGGGCCAGCGCGACGCGCTGCGCCTGACCGCCGGAGAGATTGCGCGGCCAGTCGTCGAGCCGGCCGCCGAGGCCGACCTCGGCCAATGCTGTGGCCGCCCGCTCCCGGGCGCCCCTCTCGGGCAAGCCCAGCGACACGTTGCGCCACAGGCTGTCCCATGGCAGCAGGCGATGTTCCTGGAAGACAACCGCCGGCTTGCCGGGCGCCTCGATCCGCCCGCCGTCGATGGGGTCGAGCCCCGCGAGGGCGCGCAGCAGGGTGGTCTTGCCGCAGCCGCTCTCGCCCAGAAGGGCGACGAATTCGCCGCGGGGGATGGTGAGGTCGAGGCGATCGATGACCACCCGATCCCCATAGGCCCGGGTGAGGCCGGCGACCCGCACGGCGGGGGCGACCTGCGCAAGCCACGGCGCACTCATCGTCCCGCGCCCCCGAAATTGGGATGCCAGGCCAGCAACCGGCGTTCCAGCAGGCGCGCCACGGAATCCGCTGCCACGCCGATGAGGGCGTAGATGACGATGGTGAGCACCACCACGTCGGTGCGCAGGAACTCGCGCGCATCCATGGCGAGGAAGCCGATGCCCGCCTGGGCTCCGATGGTCTCCGCCACCACCAGCGCCAGCCATGCGGTGGCCAGCGAATAGCGCACGCCGGTCAGGATGGAGGGCAGGGCGCCGGGAAGGATGATCCGGGTGATCATCTGGCGCGTGGAGAGCCCCTGGACGCGGCCGAGTTCCATGAGCTTGGGATCCACCTGCCGGATGCCGAGGGTGGTGTTGATGTAGATGGGGAAGGCGACACCCAGGGCCACCAGGAAGATCTTCTGTGCCTCGCCGACGCCGAACCACACGATCACAAGCGGCAGCAGCGCGAGGAAGGGAATGGCGCGCACCATCTGCACGCTGCGATCCACGAGTGCTTCGGCGAGGCGCGAGAAGCCGACGAGGATGCCGAGCGCGAAGGCGATGGCTCCGCCGATGATGAAGCCTGTCGCCGCGCGCAGCAGGCTGGTTCCGAGGTCTTCCAGCAGCGAGCCCGTGGTGGCCAGCTTGAAGGCCGTGCGCACCACCTTGCTGGGCGCGGGCAGCACCTGCGGCGTCACGAAACCGGTCTGGGCCAGGACCTCCCAGATCACCACCAGCAGCATCGGTGCAATCCAGGAGAGGATGATGAACAAGCGGGGGCTGACGACCGCGGGCCGGCGGCGTGTGCGGGGTTGCGCCCGGTCTGCGGCGAGGGCAGGGAGCGGAAGGCTTGCGGTGTGATCTGCATGTGTCATCGGATGTCCGGCTCCCTCAGCCGATGCGCGTGGCGCGCGGGCTGGCGACCGCGGCCGTCGTGCCGGTCGCGGGGCGGCCGAGCCGCGGGAAGATATGCTCGGCAAAGCGCCGGAGCTCAGAGCGCAGGGGCTGGAACTGGAGCATGAACAGCTCGATTCCGGCGCCGTGGAACACCTTGATCCGCTCCGCCACCTGATCGTAGCTCCCGACAAGTCCGGCGGCCGTGCCGCCATTGGTCCCGACGCGGACAGACTTGGCGAAGGTGCGGATCATCACCACGTTGGGATCGGTCCGTGCGGCCTGCTCCTGCTTGGCGGGCGCGTCCTTGGCGGCGAGGGCGAGCAGGCGGTGATATTCGTCCTCCGCTTCCTGCTGGCTTTCGCGGGCGATGACGAAGGCCGCGAGGCCATAGGCGAGGGGCGCGCCGCGCCGGGGACGGGCGGCGAGATCGGCGATCATGGCCTTCACGTCCTCAAGGGGCTGGCCATTGATGAAGAACACGTCCGAATGGTCCGCCGCGAGGGCGCGCGCCGGCTCGGATTCGCCGCCGAGATAGATGCGGGGGCGGGCGCGCACGGGACTGGCTGGAGACAGCTTGTAATCGCTGATGTGGAAGCTCTCGCCCGCATGGGTGACGCTCTCGCCGGAGACGAGGCGTTCCACCACGCTGAGCCATTCGCGCCCATAGGCATAACGCGCGTCATGGTCACCGAAGGGAATGCCCGCCTTCTCGAATTCCGCACGATTCCAGGCATTCACCAGATTGAAGGCAAACCGGCCGTTCGAGATGTTCTCGATCTGGAGCGCCATCTTCGCCAGCACCACGGGGTGATACAGATAGGGCTTGATGGCGGCGATGATCTCGATGCGCCTCGTCAGTGCCGCAAGGGCCGCTGCGGCCGTCCAGGCCTCGATCTGGTCTTTCTCGGGCAGATGCGGGTTGACTGTGTGCTGAGCGACGAGCGTGGCGTCATAGCCCAAGGCTTCGGCGTCAAGCACGGTATCCCGGTTATGCTGCCATGAGGCATCGAAAGGTTCGGCCGGGTCCTGCCAAGCGGCGCGCGGGCCGTGGACGGGAGCCCAAACGCCAATGCGGAGAGGGGAAATCGGCATGTCTCACCTTAAATCTATCAAATTTATAGAATAAGTATTTTTATCGTGTGTCAAGCCGCATTTGCGTTTCCGGACAAGGGTTGACCGGCTTGGGAAATTGTCGAAAGACGGAACAAATCGCGAATGCGCGGGCGGCCGCTTCAGAGGAGCGCCAACTGCCGTACGGGTTTCAAGTTTTAACAACGAAGAAATGTGGTAGGCCGGAGTTCGGGATATGGGGCGCCAGAAGGCTTCCGAATTTTCCAGTGGATCCACGTGTGGCCGAGCGGCGCTCGGGTGCATGAAACGAGAGCCCGCGCGAGGTCATTTATGCTGACGAAGAAGGGAAAGTACGGGCTGAAGGCGGCCGTTTATCTTGCGCGCCTGCCTTCCGGAGCGTCGATACAGGTGGCAGAGATTGCCGAAGCCAACCATATTCCGAAGAAATTTCTGGACGTGATCCTCAACGAGCTTCGCAACGGCGGATTTCTGGCCTCAAAGAAGGGGAAACTCGGCGGGTACCGCCTCGGCAAGCCGGCGGAAGACATCGTGGTGGGCGAAATGATCCGCACCCTGGACGGGCCGCTAGCGCCTATTCCGTGTGCCAGCCGCAATGCCTATGTTGCCTGCGACGATTGCGATGTGGCCAAGTGTGAGGTCCGCCGCCTTATGGTGCGCGTCCGCGATGCAATCGGAACTGTCCTCGATACTTATACGCTTGCCGAGATGCGGGACCTCACTGACGACACCTTGGCAATGTTCGTGGACTATATTTGAGCGGCCACTTTCCGTGCGGGCGACAACACATCGCTGGAATTAACCCGCACCTGAAAGTGGCTCACCGTGAAATCGTGGATGGTTTCGCCGAACGCAGGGTCGTCGTGCCCCTCGCCGTCCCGCCGTGATCGACCAGCGCGGAACATCTCCAGAGATACCACTCAATGCCGGTCGGCCATTCTGGTCAGAATGGTCGACCGCGCCAAATGCCGACACGCCCTGAATCCGTGAACCAAGCGAGGTAACCCACGCAGCCTCGGCCTGAGAAATCCACTCCCGATATTAGTATATTAAATCAATTGACATTATCTAAAATTGCCCGTCATTTTTGCGGAAATGACGGAGCCCCCCATGAGTGCGCCTAATGAACGGCTTGGCTGCCCCGACTTCTTCTGGTTCATCCCGACCCATGGCGACGGCGCCTATCTCGGCTCGGAGACGCAGCAGCGCCCGCCGGAATTCGCTTATTTCCGAGAGGTGGCGCAGGCGGTGGACCGGCTCGGATTCAAGGGCGTCCTGCTGCCCACGGGCCAGAGCTGCGAGGACAGCTGGATCACCGCCGCCGGCCTTGCCACCGCCACCGGGCGCCTGCGATTCCTGGTGGCCCTGCGTCCGGGCGTGACGTCCCCGGCCTTCGCCGCGCGCCAGGCCGCGGCGCTCGACCGGCTCAGCGACGGGCGGCTGCTGCTGAACGTGGTGGTGGGCGGCCATCCCGCTGAGCTCGGTGCCGACGGCATCTTCCTTGACCATGACGCGCGCTATGCCCAGGCCGACGAGTTCCTGGCCATCTGGCGGGATCTCGTCGCCGGCAAGACGGTGGACTTCGAGGGCAAGTATTATCGCGTGGCGCACGGCCGGCTCGACTTCCCGGTGGTGCAGCAGCCCCATCCGCCGCTGTGGTTCGGCGGATCCTCGGAGGCCGGCCACGAGGTCGCCGCCGAGCACACCAGCGTCTATCTCTCCTGGGGGGAGCCGCCCCACATCCTGAAGGACAAGCTGGCGGACGTGCAGGCGCGCGCGGCCAAGCGCGGGCGCAAGCTGAAGTTCGGCCTGCGCATCCATTTCATCGTGCGCGAGACCGAGGCCGAGGCCTGGGCGGCGGCCGACCGGCTCATTTCCCGCGTTTCCGACGCGCAGATCGAAAATGCGCAGAAGCGCTTCAAGGTGGAAATGGATTCCGTCGGCCAGGCGCGCATGGCCGCCCTTCAGCCGGGAGATCGCACCAAGCTCGAGATCGCGCCCAACCTCTGGGCCGGCATCGGCATGGTGCGGCGCGGCGCCGGAACCGCGCTGGTGGGGGATCCGAAGAGCGTCGCCGCGCGCATCCGCGAGTATCAGGACATCGGCATCGAGACCTTCATCGGCTCGGGCTATCCGCATCTGGAAGAGGCCTACCGCGTCGCCGAGCTGCTGTTCCCGGAACTTGGCATCGACGGCCGCCGCCGCAAGGTTTCCGACAATATCGTCAATGAGTTCGCCGTGGGCTCCCACAGCGTGGACCGGCGCCTCGCCGCCGTTTCCTGAGCTCGAGCAGAGGACGCATCCATGACCACCCGCCGCACATTCTCCCGTCTCGCCGCCCTGATCCTTGCGCTTGGGCCATCTTTCGCCGCTCCGCCGGCTCAGGCCGAGGGCACGCTGCGCATCTCCCAGCAGTTCGGCACCCTCTACACGCCCTTTCATGTGATGAAGGAGAAGGGGCTGATCGAGAAGCACGGCAAGGCGCTCGGCATCGACATCACCGTGGACTGGACGCGCCTGTCCGGCGGTTCGGCGGTCAACGATGCTCTGCTGGCCGGCAACATCGACATCGCCTCTGCCGGCATCGGGCCGTTCCTGACCCTGTGGGACAAGACGCGCGGCACGGCCAATGAGGTGAAGATCGCGGGCGCGTTCGGGGCGCAGCCGAACTTCCTGCTTACCAACAATCCCAATGTGAAGACCATCAAGGACTTCACCGACAAGGACCGCATCGCCATGCCGGTGGCCGGCGTGTCGGTGCAGGCGCGCATCCTTCAGCTTGCGGCCGAGGAGACCTTCGGCCCCGGCAATGCGAAGAAGCTGGATCCGCTGATGGTGACGCTGCCGCATCCCGACGCCACCGCGGCCCTGCTCTCCGGCTCCACCGAGATCACCGGCTATCTCTCCAACGCACCGTTCCAGAACCATGCGCTGAAGGATCCCAGGATTCACAAGGTCTTCTCCTCCTACGAGATCTTCGGCGGCCCGCTGACCCCTACTGTGGCCTACGCCAAGGTGAAGTTCCGCGAGGACAATCCGAAAACCTACAAGGCCTTCCTCGATGCGTTCGAGGAGGCGACCAAATGGGTCGACCAGAACCGCGCGGAGGCGGCGCAGATCTATGTGAAGGTGGAGCAGTCCAAGCTTGATCCGGCCTTCGTCACCGAAGTGCTCTCCGACCCCGACACCCAATATACCCTCGTGCCGCTGGGCACTTTGAAGTTCGCGGATTTCATGAACCGGATCGGTGCCATCAAGGCAAAGCCGACGAGCTTCAGGGACTTCACTTTCAAAGACCTGCATTCGGCCTCCGGCAGCTGAGGAGGTGCTCATGACGGTCCTGCCCGTGATCCCACCCGGCGAAGTCCGCAGCGTCGTTCCGGTGCTGGAGGCGCGTGGCCTTACCCTCGAGTATCCGACATCGGCCGGGCGCCTCAGGGTGGTGGAGGATGTGAGCTTCGACGTCGCGGCCGGGGAGCGGCTGGTGCTGCTGGGGCCGTCCGGCTGCGGCAAGTCCTCCATCCTGAAGGCGTTGGCGGGTTTCATTCGGCCGGCGTCAGGGACAGTGAGCATCCGCGGCGCGGCCATCAAGGGACCCGGGCCGGACCGCATCGTCGTGTTTCAGGAATTCGACCAGTTGCTGCCGTGGAAGAGCGTGCGCGACAACGTGGCCTTTCCGTTGCGCGTCGCCCGCAAGGTGCCACTCATGGAGGCGCGCGAGCGGGCGGATGCGGCACTGGTGAAGGTCGGCCTTGCCCGTGCCCTCGATGCCTATCCTCACACCCTGTCCGGCGGCATGAAGCAGCGGGCCGCCATCGCCCGGGCGCTCGCGGCCGAACCCGACGTGCTGTTGATGGACGAGCCCTTCGCCGCCCTCGACGCGCTCACGCGCCGGACGCTGCAGGAAGACCTGCTCAAGCTCGCCGAGGAGCAGGGTTTCACTTTGGTGTTCGTTACCCACGCCATCGACGAGGCGGTGCTGGTGGGCACCCGGCTTCACCTCCTCGCCGCCCATCCGGGCCGGACCATCGCCACCTTCGAGACCGCGGGCCTCGGCCTTGCCGAGCGCGGCACTCCCGCCTTCGAGCAGGTGGTGCGCGACGTTCATGAGCTGCTGTTCGCCGATGGAGGCCACCATGTCTGACGCTGACCTCGCCCGCGCCGGACGGCTCGTCGCCGGCGCGCCGGCCGTATCGCGGCGCCGCTTCGAGCCTTCGGCGGTGCTCGCGGCCCTCTGGCAGGTCACGCTGGTGCGGCGGGCGGTTGTGCTTGCCGGCCTCGCGGCGGCGTGGCAGGTGGCGGCGCTGTGGCAGAACAATCCGCTGCTGTTCCCCACCTTCACCGATACCATTGCCGCGCTGGCCGAGGGGCTGCGCCACGAGGACCTTTTCCCCGCATCGGTCGCCTCCATCACCGTGCTGCTGAAGGGCTATGTGCTCGCCGTGGCGCTGGCGCTCGCCTTCGTCTCGGTGTCGATCGCGGTGCCGTTCGTGAAGGAGGTGCTGCTGACGCTGACCGCCATGTTCAACCCGCTCCCGGCCATCGCCCTCCTGCCACTGGCCATGCTGTGGCTGGGCCTCGGCGAGGCGAGCCTGCTGCTGGTGATGGTGCATGCGGTGTTGTGGCCGTTCGCCCTTGCCGCCCTCACCGGCTTCGAGCAGGTGCCGGAGACCCAGCGCCTCGTGGGGCGAAACTACGGGCTGCGGGGCATCTCCTACATCGCCCTCATCCTGATTCCGGCGGCCCTTCCGTCCCTGCTCTCGGGCCTCAAGATCGCCTGGGCCTTCGCCTGGCGCACGCTGATCGCGGCCGAGCTGGTGTTCGGCGTGTCCTCCCGCTCCGGCGGGCTCGGCTGGTACATCTATCGCAACCGCAACGAGCTGCTCACGGACAAGGTTTTTGCCGGCCTGGTGACAGTCATCCTCATCGGCCTGATGGTGGAGGTGCTGTTCCGGCTGGTGGAGCAGCGCACGGTGCGCCGCTGGGGCCTGCAGCGCTGACCTGCAGCGCTGACTTGGGTGCAGGTCGCGAGGTGGTGCGCGGCGGGTGGAGAAAAGGCGAAACGCGCCCCCCGGTGCTGTTGAAGCGAGCCGGGCGTGGATCGAATGGGGACGCAACTCGCCGGTCCAAGTCGCTCGCCGGCCCAAGTCGCTCGCCGGCCCAAGTCGCTCGCCGGCCCAAGTCGCTCGCCGGCCCACGTCCGCATGCAGTCCGCACCGGTGTCGGTGCGGACTGCATGCGGACTTGGCGCTTCACACCGCAGCGAGGATCCGTCGGCGCAGGTCCGTAGCTTCGGCCCCATCGGCCTCGGTCCGGGGCCGCGGCAGGTCCACGGCGACGTCCAGGGCGATCTCGCCCTGCCGCAGCACCACCACGCGATCCGCCAGCGCGACCGCTTCGGCCACGTCGTGGGTGATGAGCACGACGGTGAAGCCATGCTCCGTCCAGATGCGCTCGGTCAGTCGATGCATCTCGGCCCGCGTCAGGGCATCGAGAGCGCCGAATGGCTCGTCGAGCAGCAGCACGCCGGGCCGGGAGACGAGGGCGCGCGCCAGCGCCACGCGCTGCCTTTGCCCGCCGGAGAGCACGGACGGCCAGTCCCGACCGCGATCGGCCAGGCCCACGTCCTTGAGCGCCGCATAGACCTCTTCACGCCATGACGGGCCGCGGGCGATGCCGACATTGCCCAGCACCCGCTGCCAAGGCGCGAGGCGTGGATCCTGGAACAGCAGGCGCACCTGCGGCATGAGGCCGGCGACGCGGGCCTCGCCCACGAACACGTCGCCGGACGTCGGCGTGTCGAGCCCGCAGATGAGCCGCATCAGCGTGGTCTTGCCGCCGCCGGAGCGGCCGACCACGACGAGGAACTGCCCGGCGGGCACGTCCAGATCGAGCCGGCGCAGCACCGGGCGGGCGCCGAAACTCTTGGTGACGGCGGACAGGCGAAGGGCCTCGCCCTTCCAGCGCCGGGGCGGCTGAGCGGGCGCGGGCGGGCGGAAGGTGGCACGGATGTCCGCCGCGCGCACCTCGGCGGCGATATCGGCATCGCTGGCCGCGAAGATTTCCGTCACGCCACGCCTCCCGCTTCGCTTTGGTAGGCCGGATGCCAGGCGAGGGCGCGCTGCTCGATGGCCCGCGTCAGGCTGTCGGCGAGCTTGCCGAGCAGGGCGTAGGCGAGGACGCCCAGCACCACCACATCGGTCTGCAGGAATTCGCGCGCGTTCATGGTCATGTAGCCGATGCCCTCGGTGGAGGAGATGGTCTCGGCGACGATCAGGGTCAGCCACATGATGCCGAGCGCGTAGCGCAGACCCACCAGCACGGACGGCAGGGCGCCGGGCAGGACGATGCGCCAGAACAGCGCCGCATTGGACAGGCCATAGACCCGCGCCATCTCCACGAGACCCCGGTCCACCGTGCGGATGCCGTGGAAGGTGTTGAGATAGATGGGGAAGGCCACCCCCACCGCGACCAGGAAGATCTTCGCCTCCTCGCCGATGCCGAACCACAGGATGACGAGGGGGATGATGGCGAGATGCGGCACGTTGCGCAGCATCTGCAGCGTCGAATCGAACGCGGTCTCCGCCGGCCGCCACACGCCGTTCACCACGCCCAGCGCGAAGCCGATGCCACCGCCGATGGCGAGGCCGGTCAGCGCCCGGCCGGTGGAGACGGAGATGTTGGTAACGAGCGTACCGTCATTCAGCGTCTGCCAGAAGGCCAGCGCCACGTCGCTCGGCGCCGGCAGGACCCGCGACGACAGGAGGCCGAGGCTGGCCGCCGCCTGCCAGATGGCGAGCACGCCGAGGGGCAGGGCCCAGGGCAGGAGCGCCCGGCCGACGGCGGCGGCCCGCGCGCCGGTCTGGCGGATTTCAATGGTATCCGCAGCGGCGGACGGGACGGCGGCCGACGCCGGCAGGACGGCGGCCTCGCTCCGGGCAGGTGGGCTCACGGATGCCTCCTCACGTCCGCATCACGACTTCGGCGCGCGCAGGGCGTCAGAGATGCGGATCGGCTTCGGGATCAGGCCGAGGGCGAGGAAGGCGTCCGCCACCTGCTGCTGCGCCGCCGCCACCTCGGGGGTGATAGGCTTCACGTCATATTGCTGGCGGGCCAGGGCGACCTCGAGGATGGGCGCGGGAATGCCGATGAGGGGGGAGAATTCGGCGGCGGCGGCCTTGGGGTTAGCCTTCACCCAGGCGCCGATCTCGGCGACGCCGGCGAGCACCGCGTCCACCACCTGCGGCGCCTGGTCCGCAAACGCCTTGGTGGAGAAATAGAACTGGTAGTTGGAGACGATGCCGGTGCCGTCCGCCAGCTGCCGGGCCGCGATGGTCTTCTCCGCCGCCGCCTGGAACGGGTCCCAGATCGCCCACGCGTCCACCGACCCGCGCTCGAACGCGGCGCGGGCGTCGGCTGGGGTGAGGAATGCGGTCTTGACGTCGGCGTAGGAGACGCCCGCCTTCTCCAGCGCCTTCACCAGCAGATAGTGGACGTTGGACCCCTTGTTCAGGGCGATCGTCTTGCCCTTCAGGTCGGCCACCGTCTGCAGCGGGCTGCCCTTGGGCACGAGGATGGCCTCGCCCTGCGGCGCGGCGGGCTCGAAGCCCACATAGACCAGCGGCGCGCCGGCCGCCTGGGCGAAGATGGGCGGGGCCTCGCCGGTGTTGCCGAAGTCGATGGCGCCGGCATTGAGCGCCTCCAGCAGCTGCGGGCCGGCGGGGAACTCAGCCCACTTTACGCTGTAGCCCAGCGGCTTCAGCCGCCCCTCCAGCAGGCCCTTGTTCTTCAGCAGGATGAGGGTGCCGTACTTCTGGTAGCCGATGCGCACCACCTTCTCCTGCGCCAGCGCGGGCACGGCGGTGAGGGCCAGCCCGCTCGCGAGAGCGCCGGCGAGGCCGGCGGAGAGGAGGGCGAAGCGGCGGCGGCTGATGTCGAAGGGCATGGGAGCGTTCCTTGGAGGGCGGATGGGGATCAAAGGGCGAGGCCGCGATAGCTGCCGGCCCAGTAGAGGAGGGGGTCGGCGTTTTCGGTGATGCGCGAGGCCACCACCCGGCCGATGACGATGACGTGGGAGTGCCGCTCGATGGCGTCCTCCAGCTCGCAGTCGAAGGCGGCGAGCGCGTCCGCAAGCACGGGCGCGCCGGTCGCAAGCCGCGTCCAGTCGGCGCCCTCGTAGCGGGCGGGGCCCTTGAGCCCGCCCTTGCCGGCGAAGCGGTCCGCCACCGGCTCGTGGTGCGGGCGCAGCACGTTGATGGCGAAGGTCCGCTCTGCCAGCAGAGGCGCGAAGGACGAGGCCCCACGGTTCACGCAGATGAGCAGGGTCGGCGGCTCCACCGACAGGGAGGAAACGGAGGTGGCGGTGAGCCCTGTGCGCGCCTCGCCCTGGCCGACGGTGAGCACGCTGACCGCGCCGGCGAGCTTGCGCATGGCGGCGCGGAAGACGAGCGAAGCCCCCGGCTCCTCGCCGGCAGGGGAGGGAACGACGGCAGCGGAAGAGACATGAGCGTTCATGGGAAAGCCTTCGCGGGGCGGAGCGCTGGGGCCGGCAGGAGGTCCAGCGTGGGGCGTGGGTGGCGGCTCCGGGACATCGGAGGCGACGGATCGGAGAAAACGATAGACAGGGTGCCGGAACTTAGTCAATAAATTCTATCAAGTTTATATACTGACCTCGGCGCCGGCGTCGCCCGCCGCGCCGGGTTCCCGAGCCGGAGCCTGTCCATGTCCGACATGACCGCCGATCCGACCCTGCCCGCCGCCCGCGAAGCCAACGTCCTCTGGTTTCTGCCGACCCATGGCGACGGCCATTATCTCGGCACGTCCCACAAGGCGCGGGAGGTGAACCTTGCCTATCTCAGGCAGATCGCCCAGGCGGCGGACCAGATCGGCTATTACGGCGTGCTGATCCCCACCGGCCGCAGCTGCGAGGACAGCTGGGTGGTCGCCGCGGCGCTGGCCGGTCTCACCGAGCGCCTGCGCTTCCTGGTGGCGGTGCGGCCGGGCCTGCTCTCCCCGGCCGTGGCGGCGCGCATGACGGCGACGCTGGACCGCATCTCCGGCGGGCGGGCGCTCATCAATGTGGTCACCGGTGGCGATCCCACCGAGAACAAGGGCGACGGCTTCTTCGCCGACCATGCGGAGCGCTACGAGATCACCGCCGAGTTCCTTCACATCTACACCCGCCTCCTGAAAGGCGAGGAGGTCACCTTCTCCGGCAAGCATCTGCAGGTGGAGGGCGGCAAGCTGCTCTATCCGCCGGTGCAGCAGCCCCATCCGCCGCTCTATTTCGGTGGTTCCTCCGCCCCCGCCCATGACGTGGCGGCCCGGCAGGTGCAGAAATATCTCACCTGGGGCGAGCCGCCGGCGGCGGTGGCGGACAAGATCCGCGATATCCGCGCCCGCGCCGCCGCGGTGGGCCGCGCGGTCACCTTCGGCATCCGCCTCCATGTCATCGTCCGCGACACGGCGCGGG
Source organism: Xanthobacter luteus (assembly GCF_040049235.1). Taxonomy (NCBI): domain Bacteria; kingdom Pseudomonadati; phylum Pseudomonadota; class Alphaproteobacteria; order Hyphomicrobiales; family Xanthobacteraceae; genus Xanthobacter; species Xanthobacter luteus. The sequence continues at coordinate 930,958 of NZ_JBDZDO010000001.1, read as the reverse complement.
AGGCCTGGGCGGCGGCGGACGACCTCATCCGCTACATCGACGACGCCACCATCGCCGAGGCGCAGAAGGTGTTCGCCCGCATGGATTCGGAAGGCCAGCGGCGGATGAGCGCCCTGCATGGCGGGCGCCGCGACAGGCTGGAAGTGAGCCCCAATCTGTGGGCCGGCGTCGGCCTGGTGCGCGGCGGGGCCGGCACCGCGCTGGTGGGCGATCCGCAGACCGTGGCAGACCGGATGAAGGAATATATGGCGCTGGGCATCGATACCTTCGTCCTCTCCGGATACCCCCACCTGGAGGAAGCCTGGCGCTTCGGCGAGAGCGTGCTTCCTCTGCTGCCCCGCGCCGCCACCACCGGGGCGCCGGGCGTGGTGACCACCCATCGCGGTCCGTTCGGCGAGATCATCGGCAACGCTATCGTCCCGGAGGCGCGGCGCGTCTCGGCCTCCTGATCCGGCGGAACGCGGAGAGCAACGCCATGCTGAACGTCTGGGAACCGAACATATCCGTGGTCATCGTGGGCGGCGGCTTCACCGGGACCCTGCTCGCCCTCGCGGCGGCTGCGGCGCCACGCCTCGACGTGGTGCTGGTGGAGCGCGAGCGGGTGGCGGGCCCCGGCCTCGCCTATGGCGCGTGCGGTCCCGATCTCCTCCTCAACGTGCCTATGGCGCGCATGGAGGTGGGGCTGTCACCCACATTCGCCCGCTGGCTCGCGGCCTCCGGCGCCGACCTGTCGGCCGCGCTGGAGGAGGCTGGCGGGGATCTTGCCCGCGCCTTCGTGCCCCGCGCCCTGTTCGGCGCCTATCTCGCCGAGCGGCTGGAGGAGGCGCTCGCCGCTGGGAACACGCGGCTGCGGCGGGTGTGCGGGGACGTGGTGCGCGTCTCCGACCGCCCGGTCCCCGGCGTCCAGCTCGCCGACGGGCGGCGGATCGAGGGCACCCACGTGGTGCTCGCCACCGGCAACCTTCCACCCAAGCCGCCCCGCTGCCGCGACGGCGGGGTCTATGACAGCCCGTTGTTCGTGCCTGATCCGTGGCGCTGGGAAGACCTGGACGGCCTCTCCCCCGATGCTCCGGTCCTGCTCATCGGCTCCGGCCTCACCATGGTGGACGTGGCGGTGATGCTTGCCGGACGCGGCCATCGCGGCCCGATCTGGAGCGTGTCGCGCCATGGGCTCCTGCCCCATGTCCATGTGGACGTGGCGGGTCGCGGCCCCGGTTGTGAGCCCTTCCTCCATCCCGCCGCGGCGCGCGACCCGGTCATGGCGCTGCGCTTCATCCGCGCGGCGGTGGCGCGGGCCGCGGCGCAGGGGGTGCCGTGGCAGCGGGTGATGGACGCGGCGCGGCCCGCCGTCGCGAAGGTGTGGGCGGGCTGGCCGCGGGTGGCGCGGGAGCGGTTCCTGCGCCATGCGCGCACCTATTGGGACATCCACCGCCATCGCATGGCGCCGCGCGTCGCTGCCCTGCTCGATCCCCTGCTGGCTTCGGGCCAGCTGAAGGTGGTTCCCGGCCGCATCACCGGCCTGGAGCGGGTGCCCGGCGGTGTCGCCGCCACCGTGCGCCGCCGCCACTCCGGGCGCTCCGTCGCGCTGGAGGTGGCCCGTGTGGTGAACTGCACCGGCCCGCGCTCGGACTTTGCCAGCCTCGCCCTGCCGCCTTTCGATGCCTTGCGCGAGGCCGGGCGCATCACCCCGGACCCCCTCGGCCTCGGCCTTGAGACCCACGGCTCGGCCGTCGTGGATCGCCATGGCCACGCCTCGACCTGGCTGTTCGCCCTCGGCCCGCTGACCCGGCCCGCATTCTGGGAGGTGACCGCAGTGCCCGAGATCGCGGTGCAGGTGCAGCAGCTGGTCGGGGAACTGTCCCGCGCCGCGCCCCCGCCCCATCGCCCCGACGCCCGGCTGATCGCCGATTCGTCAATATCGGCGGAGGGATTTGAGCGAACGGCTTTGGCGGGCGCGCTTCCCTAGCATACCCCCCGGCGGTGCCAACTCCCGGGAGCGCCACAAGGAGGAGCATTTCTCTGATTCATAACTTACTAAATCAATCGATATTGATCGGGTGCACAGCCCCCCCAATCTCCGGCGTTGCCGGCCCAGACCGTGGCGGACTCATGACCTCCCTTTCCTGCTCCCGCTTCCTTGCGCTGCTCCTTTCCGGCCTGACTTTTCTTTCGGTCGGCAGCGCTGCCCCCGCGCAGGCCCCCGCGGCAGCGAGCGATAAGCCGCTCAAGGTGGGCGTATCCGCCGGCCCCTATGGCGACGTCCCTCGCGAAGCGGCCCGGCTGTCCGTGAGGCAGGGGATCAAGGCCGAGATCATCGAATTCACCGACTGGAACCAGCCGAACGCGGCCCTGCAGGCCGGCGACATCGAAACCAGCGTGCTGGATGTGGCAGAGAACCCGAAGAAGCTGCAGATCGTCGAGACCGACGCCGCCCAGCTGCCCCGCTCGCTGGATGACGTCGCGGCGGCGTTCGTCACCTCCAACTATGCCTATCTCGCCGGCCTTGACCTGAACACGGGGCTGGTTTCCGAGCCGGCGGCGGAGGAGGCCAAACCCTATTTCACCCGGGTCTTCGCCGCCCGCGAGGACCGCAAGGACGACCCGCGGATCAAGACGTTCATCGAGATCTATCGGTCCCAGCCGATGAAGGACTTCACCCTCGCCAAGTTCAAGGGAAGTATCCTGCCGGCCTGGTGAGAGCCCGTCCGCTGCAGTCGATCCGCGCCACAGGAGCCTCGCTGATGACCCGTTCTTCCCTGCAGCCCGTGGCTGTGGCGCGTCCGTCGCCGCAGCCGGACTGGGCGGCCCTCGCCCGAAGCGTCGCCGACGTGCTCGTGCCGGATGCCGCTGCCCGCGACCACGTCGGCGCATCGCCGCGACGGGAGCTGGAATTGCTGCGGGAGGCGGGGTTGCTCGCTTTGCTCAATCCCGTTGCCCATGGTGGAGGCGGGGGGAGCTTCACCGACGCGTTGGTCGCCACCCGGGTGATCGGGCAGGCGGATGCCTCCATCGCGCAACTCCTCGCCTACCACTATCTCCACCTCACCAATGCGGTGTGGCGAGCGACGCCGGAGCAAGCCGAGCGGCTCTCCCGCGGATCGGTGGCAGGCAAATGGTTCTGGGGCGGCGCGTCCAACCCGCGCGATCCCGAATCGCGGCTCACGCCGGCGGCGGGCGGCTATCGCCTGTCCGGGCGCAAGACTTTCGCCTCCAACGCCGCGCTTGCCGACAAGATCACCTTGCGCGCGCAGCTCGGCGACGGCTTCGCGGTCATCGTCGTGCCCGGCGATCGCGCGGGGGTGACCCACGGCAACGACTGGGATGCCTTCGGCCAGCGGCTGTCGGAGAGCGGCACCATCACCTTCGCGGACGTGCGGGTGGACGAGGACGAGGTGCTGGGCGACCCGACCGCCGCGCCGGCGCCGCGCACCAGCCTCGTCGTGCCGTTCCATCAGCTCCTCATCGTCAATTTCTACATCGGCACGGCGCAGGGGGCGCTCGCGGAGGCCGCCCGCTATGTCCGCACCACGTCGCGGCCCTGGCAGGCCTCCGGCGTGGAGACGGCGCGCCTCGACCCCTACATCCTTGAGCACTACGGCAATCTCGATGTGGACCTGCGGGCTTCGGTTGCCCTTGCCGATGTGGCCGGGCACGAGTTCGAGGCCGCGGCCGCCCGCGGCAACGACATCACGCCCGAGGAGCGCAACGTGGCGGCCGCCGCCATCTATGCCGCCAAGGTCCATGCCAGCCGCACCGCGCTGGAGGTGACCTCGAAGATCTTCGAGCTAATGGGCGCCCGCGCCACCGCCGCCCATTATGGCTACGACCGCTTCTGGCGGAACATCCGCACCCATACCCTGCATGATCCGGTGGTCTACAAATCGCGCGAGGTGGGCAATTTCGCGCTCAACGGCACCATCACCGCCACCCCACTCTACAGCTGAGCGCGAGGATCTGCCATGAGCCGTCCGAGGCAAATCCGCTTCAACGCCTTCAACATGGCCGCCCCGGGCCACACCTGGGCCGGCCTGTGGGCGCACCCGCGCGACCGGGCCACGGACTACAACAGCCTCGACTATTGGGTGGATCTGGCACGGATCGCCGAGCGCGGCCTGCTTGACGGCATCTTCATCGCTGATGTGTTCGGCCTCTATGATGTCTATGGCGGCAGCCCGGACGCCGCGCTCCTGTCGGGCGCGCAGACGCCGCAGATCGACCCGGCGCTGGTGGTGCCCACCATGGCGCATGCGACGCGCCACATCGGCTTCGGCGTCACCGCCAACCTCACCTACGAACACCCCTACCAGTTCGCCCGCCGGTTCGCGACGCTGGACCATCTCACCAACGGGCGCGTGGGCTGGAACATCGTGACCGGCTATCTCGACAGCGGCGCGCGGGGGATGGGCCAGACGGCCAACCGCTCCCATGACCTGCGCTACGAGGCGGCGGAGGACTTCCTCGCCGCCACCTACAAGCTGTGGGAGGCAAGCTGGGAGGATGGCGCGGTCCGGCGTGACCGGGACGCCGGCATCTTCAGCGATCCCGCCCGCGTGCACGCCATCCGCCACGACGGGCCGTTCTATAAGGTGGACGGCATCCAGCTCACCGAGCCCTCGCCCCAGCGCACCCCGGTGCTCTACCAGGCGGGCACCTCGGGGCGGGGACGGCTGTTCGCCGCGAAGCATTCCGAAGGCATCTTCCTGAACGGCCAGACCCGGCCGATCCTGGCCGAGGCGGTTCAGGCGGTGCGGCAGGCGGCGGCGGGCTTCGGGCGCGACCCCTACGACATCCGCATGTTCGCCGGTGCCACCGTGATCGTCGCGCCGACGCGGGCGGAGGCCTTCGACCGCCTCGCCGATTATGCCCGATATGTCCACACGGCCGGGCAGCTGGCGCTGCTCTCGGGGTGGACGGGGGTGGACCTCTCGACCCTCGATCCGGAGGAGGCGATCTCCTACGTGAAGAGCAACGCCATCCAGTCCACGCTCGAAAACCTCACCCTGCGCAGTCCCGAGCCGCTGAAGGTGAAGGACCTCGCGACGCTGTCGGCCACCGGCGCCCGCGCGCCCTTCATCGTCGGTGCGCCCGGCGAGGTGGCGGACGAGATCGTGTCGTGGGTCCGGGACACGGATGTGGATGGCTTCAACCTCAACCGGCTGGTCTCGCACGAGACGCTGGAGGCGTTCGTCGATCTGGTGGTGCCGGAGCTGCAGGACCGCGGCGTGTACAAGACCGCCTATGAGGGCGGCACGCTGCGCGAGAAGCTGTTTCCGGGCCGCGGCCCGACCCTTCCGGACACCCATCCCGCGGCGGGCGTCCGGGGGACGGGCGGGGCGGCCGCGACGCCGCGTCCGCGCGTCGCCCGGGCCTGATCCGTCCGATACCTGTCGCCGGGGGACGGTCTAGATCGACCCCGTCGCCGCGCCCTCGAAGGAGATGCCCATGACTGCCGCCGTCGTCGATACACCCGCCCGGTCCGGACCGTCCATCGACGCTTCCGCCCTGCGGACCCTCCTCCAGGCGCGCTACGGGGCGGCGGAGGCGCCGTCAGGCATTCTCCTGAACGACACCATCGCCGGCCTACTCTGCCATCGGTCCGTCCGGGCCTTTGTTGATCGCCCGCTGCCCGACGGGCTGGTCGAGACGCTGGTGGCGGCGGCCCAGTCGGCGCCATCGTCCTCCAACCTGCAGACCTTCAGCGTGGTGGCGGTGGAGAACCCCGCCACCAAGGCACGCCTCGCCGAGATCGCGGGCGGCCAGAAGCACGTGGTCGAGGCCCCGCTGGTGCTGGTGTGGCTCGCCGACCTCGCCCGCCTCGAGGAGATCGGCCGCCGGGAAGCGAAGCCCACCGACGCGCTCGGCTTCCTGGAGACGCTGTTCGTGGGCATCTTCGATGCCGCCCTGGCCGCCCAGAATGCGCTGGTGGCGCTGGAATCCCTCGGCCTCGGCGGGGTCTATCTGGGCGCCTTCCGCAACCGGCCGGTGGAGGTGGCCGAATTGCTCGGCCTGCCGCCCCACGTGCTCGGCGTGTTCGGCCTCGCCATCGGCCATCCCGACCCGGAACGGCCGGCGCAGGTGAAGCCGCGCCTTTCGCCGCGGCTCGTGCTCCACCGGGAGCGCTACGATGCCAGCCTGCCGCAGCCGGCGCTCGATCACTATGAGCAGGCTCTCAAGGACTTCCAGAAGGGGCAGGGCCTGCCGGAGGTGGGCTGGACCAGCGCCGCCCTCACCCGTGTGCGCGGTGCCGAGGCCCTGAGCGGCCGCGACCGGATGCGAGAGGCGCTCGCGGCCCTCGGCTTCGGCCTGCGCTGAGGCGGCGGGCGCGCGCTCAGGCGATCCGGCGGCGGATCGGCAGCCCGGCGAGCATGCCGGCGAAGGCCGCGGCGAGAAAGACCCAGCCGGGCAGGGCGCCGGCATGGATGCCGGAGAGCAGGACGCCGACCGTGCAGCCCAGCGCCGTCATGGCGCCCCAGCCCATGAGCAGGCCGCCGGCAAGGCCGGACGCCATGTCGGCGATGCGTGGCGCGCGCGGTGCGAAGGCGCCTGCCTGCATCCGAATCCCGTCTTCTCCAAAATTTGGCAGCGTGCGAGACGCGCGGCTTGGCGTTCCTGGCTCCCACCGTTTCCTGCGTGCCACGAGGTCGGTAGCCCCCGATGTCTCACCGCAGCGATCAGGTCTTTTTTTGCAAAACACCGGGCAGCTTCTGTCTTTCATCCTGCTGCCCAGCTCTCGCCTCCACTTCTCGCTCCTTGGTCGCTGATCTGACACGCCCTGTGACGGATGCGTCCTGCCAAGGAGGGCGCTATCCGGCTGCTCTCGCACAGCAACCGCAGCAGGGGGCTCCCGTCTCCGCTTCCAACGGGACTGTGCTTCAAGGATTGGTCGAGCCCTAACGATCGGGCCGGAGGGAAGAGCCCTGTTCGCAAGGGTCTAGGGTGAGCCATACCTGCCCCTTGACTGCCCTTTCAGCAAGGTCCGCTTTGCGCCAGAAGCGGCAATGAGGCCTTCGTCCGGAAGCGGGCATCTGATAATTGGCGCAAGCTCGCATTCCGCATGTCCGTCCCGCGCATCCGCCGCGCGCAGATCTGGCCCCGCATCCGCGACGTGACTGCTTCTGGCCGAAGGCACTCGTCGCGGTTGATGAGGGGACAGTGCCCCGCATCGGTCGCCGAATAACCGGGCATGCTGGGCCGCGCACTGGCCAGCTCCAGCCTCAGAAATCCATCACGGCCGAGAACTTGAAGGTTCTCGGAAGGCCGGTCGAGACCCAGCCATCATTTACCGCCGCCCAATAGCTCTTGTCGAAGACGTTCTCCACCGCGAAGCGCAAGGCGAGAGGATGGTCGAAGGCCCGTGTCTTGTATTGGGTCCCGAGATCAAAGCGGATCCAGCTTGGGATCTGCTGGGTGTTCGCCTGGTCCACGTATTGTGATCTGGTGGCGATCATTCGGCCCCAAAGGGTGAGGCCGGCAATGGGCTCCGGGTCCCATTCAACGCCGATGTTGGTCTGCCAGGCGGGGACGCCAACCGCCGAATTGCCGTCAAAGAGGCCGTCCGCCGTCTGGGTTAGCGTGCCCTGTGTATAGGCGACGCCGCCCAACAAGCGCAGGCCCTGCCAGAGCTGGCCGAAGACGTTGACCTCCACGCCCCGGTTGCGCTGCTCGCCATTCACGCTGAAGACGGATTCGCCCGCGGCATTGGTGGTGATGATGCTGCTGGGCCTGGTGATCTGGAAAATGCTGGCGGTGGCGGTGAAGACGCCGAAATCATACTTGATGCCGGCCTCCATCTGCTCGGTCATCATCGGCGGGAACACCTCGCCGGCATTCACCGTGCCCTGGTAGGCGATCGGCCCCTGCTGGAGGCCCTGGATATAGTTGGCATAGAGCGACATCCGGTCGACAGGCTTCACAACGAGGCCGAAGGCGGGCGTGACCGCCTGCTTGTCATACGCCTGCGAAACGCTTCCATCGGGGTTGAACACGTCCACCTTGATCTGCTGGTAGCGCACCCCGGCGGTGAACAAGATGCGCTCGTCAAGGAAGGAGAGCGTGTCCGTCAGCGTCACGGCCGGCGCATTGATATCCCAATACTTGGGAGGATCGTCGCTGAAGCCGAACGTGGACGGGGCAGCGATGGTGGGCGCGTTGTAGATGTTCGTGTCAAAGGAAAGGAATCCGTAATAATTACTTTCCTGGTACAGGTTCTGGTACAGGTACGAGGTGTTCAGGTTGACCTTGTGGCCGATGGGGCCGGTGGCAAACTCGCCGCGAAGGCCCGCCTGTGCGGAAACGGCGTTCCCGTTGATCGGGCTATAATAGGCCGTGGCCGTTGCGTTCCCGGCGGAATCGCGGACATTGATGTCCGTGGACAGCATGGTCTGCCGATACGTGCTGCCACCGATGCCGCCATAGAGGGTCCATGCCGGATTGATGTCATACTCGAACTTTGCCAGCCCATAGGCCGTCTTGGTGCCGGAATATTCCCAATCCTGGTAGATTTGCTTGCTGGCGTCCGGCGCGCGGGGAATGGCGATGTCGGAGGCAAAGCTAAAACCGGCGGCGCCGGTGGGGGCATAGGTCTTCTGGTCGATATATCCCGCGTCGAAGCTCGCCCGCAGGTCCTCTCCCCGATAATCGAGGGCCAATGTGCCCGCCCCGAGCCGGGCGGACTGGCCGTCGACGGACGTGTCGCCATCCAGGAAGATTCCGTTGACACGCACGCCCCATTCCTTGTTGGCGCCGAAGCGCCGCCCCACATCGACTTGGGTGCCAAGCTGGGTATCGGAAAAATAGCTCGCCGTGACGCGGGTGATGGGCTCGTCCGTGGCACGCTTGGGAACCACATTGATGGACCCGCCCAGGGAGCCATATTGGGTATACCCGGTCAGCAGCGCGTTCGGCCCCTTCAGCACCTCCACCCGCTCCATGGTTTCCACAGGGATGAGGCGATCGGGAGAGATGCCGCCATAACCGTCGATCAGGATGCTCTGGTTGGTGACGCTGAAGCCCCGGATGAAGAAGACTTCGCCCGCGCCGGCGGAGGAGCTGATGCCGTTGGTGAAGACGCGCACGGACGGATCATTGGCCATGACGTCGGCCACCGTCACCGCCTGCTGCTCCTGGATCACCTTGGAGGTGTAGCTGGTAATGCTGAAGGGCGCATCCATAATGCTGACATTGCCGAGCACACCGAGCCGCGCGCCGGTGGCAACCTGGCCCCCGGCATAGGATGGCGGGGCATCCCAATTGTTGATCCCTTCCGCTTCGACATTGACCGTATCGAGGACAATCGAGCCATCGTTTCCCATCGCTCCAGCCTGGGGACGCGGCTGGGTGATCAGGACATTCCTGGCGTCCGGAAAGGCATAGGTGAGCCCCGATCCCTGGAGAAGCTGCGCAAGCGTCTGCCCGCGCGTGGCGGTTCCCCGAAATCCGAGCGAGGTCTTGCCGTTGGCGATCGCGGCCTCGTAGGACACCTGCGTGCCCGATTGCTTCCCGAAGGCCACAAGGGCGCGGCTCAAGGGGCCAGCCGGAATGTCGAAGGTGATCTGGACGCTGGACTGGGCATGCGCCTCGCCGCCCAGGAGCGCGCCCTGCGTCAGGATTGCGGTCGTCGCCAGCAGCGTCGCGACCATCACCTTCCGGCCAATGCCGGCGAAACCCCTCGTCCCAGACCCTGGCCGCATGTCCCAGCCTCTCCGTCGCTTTCACAGGAGGGCTGGCATGGCCGAATGGTTGGTTGCTGGAGCCCCTAAGGGCCTTACGAACGGGGCTCCGGATTCTCCTGCGATCCCGCGATTTTTTCTCAGACGGGGAAAATAACGGTCGCGAACGGCCCGATCCGGCGCACCTTCGCGCCGAAGGGGCGCACCACGGCCTCAAGGGCACGGATGGGGTCGCTCAGGTCGAACACGCCGCTCACCACGCGCGACCCGAGGAAGGGGTCCGCGATCACCACGGGCCCCGGCTGCCAGCGGGCGATCCGCGCCACCATCGCCGAGACGGTCTCGCCATCCGCGATGACCATGCCGTCGCGCCACGCGGCGATCTGGGAGGCATCGCGCACACCACGGGCCAGCTTGTGCGCGGACGGATCGAGGGTCATCCAGTCGCCCACATTCAGCCGCTCTCCGGGTCCGAGCGCCGCGTCCGGCCCGCGCACCTCCACGATGCCCTGGTCGACGGAAATGGTCACGTAGCCCCCGTCGCTGGACACGTCGAACGCCGTGCCGATCGCCGTCGCCGACACCGATCCCGTGAGCACGGAGAAAGGCCGGGCCGGATCGCGCGCGACCTCGAAGAAGGCCATTCCGTCGAGCAGCGTGATCTCCCGCCTGGCTTCTGAAAAATGGATGGCGAGCGTGCTGTCCGGGCCGAGGGTGATCATGCTGCCATCGGCAAGCGTGATCTGCCGGATCTCGGCCGTGGATGTCGCCTGGTCCGCACGGGCGCGGCGGATAGCCTCGGGTCCGAGCCAGGTTCCCGCCACGGCGGCGCCGAGGCCGATCACGCCGCCGCCGATGACCGCGCGGCGTGTCAGCCCCCCTTGGGCATCGCCCGCCTTTCGCTGGTCGCCGAGGACCTTGCCGGTCATGCCGTGGATCTGCGCGACGCGCGCCCAGGCTGCGGCATGGCCGGGGCTGCGGGCGGCCCAGGCGCGGACCATTTCGAGCGAGACTGGATTGGCAGGATCATTCTGCAGGCGAATGGCCAGATCGGCGGCTTCCCGAAACAGCAGGCGCTCTTCCGGAATTTCGCTCATGGACATCCCTCATGCGGGCGGGCTGCCAGGGTGGCAGGATCGCAGGCTTCCTATCACTATACGAATGGACCGCGCGAATGTTCAGCGCGGGCGGCGCCGGCCGCTCAAAGGCCGCTCAGCCGCTGGTCGATCTGCTCGTAAGCGTCCCGCACGAGGGCCCAGACCCGCGACCGGGACAGGCCAAGCTCGGCAGCCACTTCCGCGACCGTCATCTCCTCGATGCGGTGCAGTTCGAAGGCCCGCCGGGTCTTTTCCGGCAGCGCCGCCAGCGCGGCTGCGGTCAAGGCCAGCTTCTGCCTGTCATAGACGGCCGCCTCCGGAGAGGGGGACGGATCAAGGATGGCCTCGAACCCGTCCGGGTCCAGGTCAACGCGATTCAGCAGCCGCTCGCGGCGCTGATGATCGATGGAGAGATTACGCGCCACGCGGAAGAGATAGGCGGCGGGATTGCTCACCGGAGCCGTGTCGGCGGGCGGCGACACGAGCACCCGGACGAAAGTGTCCTGTGTGATGTCCGCGGCCATGTCCGCCGTCAGGCCGCGCCGGCGCAACGCCTGCGCGATATCCTTCGCGTGCCGCTTGAACAATGTGGCGAGATCCCAGCCCATTGAAGCACCACCCTCCGCGCGCCGGCGAACGCCACGGGCGTCCAACACGACGGAGAGGGCTTAGCGCAAAGAAAAATTGTCACGCAAGACCAATGATCTATACCTATTCTAAGGCGAAACTGCTGAACTCTCGGTCTCGCTCAGATCCGTCTGTAAAACATCAGCGTCTTCAGACAGTTGGGCCAGCCTTCAAAGCAGAACGCCCTCTAGGCTCGTGAACGGCTGTGCTGAGCCGTAATCCGCTGGATCGGCCGATCAGGCTGACCCATTGGTCGACCAGACGATCCTGCACGACGACGCAAGAAGAGACGACGTCCATCGGTTTCCTTGGAGTTCAGCCAGCGCTGATAGATTGGCAGCGCCGGGAAGGTCCAGGCGAGGACCAGCAGGGTGGAAAACAGGGGATGCCAGAGGCCGAGGATCCGGAAGGCATCCCCGAAGGAATAGACCCATGCGAGGAACGAGCCGAGGTTGATCGCGATCGCGGGATGTTCCGGGGGGACCTGCGCCTTAAGACCCGAGGTGCCCTAGGCGCGATAGATGAGAAGGCCGAGAACGCAAAGCACCGTCCAGCCGATCCAGAAACCCGTCGGCGATTCCTGAGATCGCGTCGCCGCCTGGAAATAGGCCTCGATCGCGTTCTTGCCACCCGGATGAAGCCCGACGACTTCGGCAGGGATGAGTTTCGCCAACGCCTCCTGGTAGGTAGGCTTTCCGGTGTCCTCGCCCCCGCTCGGCGATTTCAGGTTTTCATGTCGCGCCGGGCGCAGAGATGGCTGCAGGCCCCCTCCCTGACGAATGATGCGGACTGGCCTGCCTCTGGCCCGTTCCCTCGTCGATTGTGATTGAGATGCCTGACCGGCACCCCGGCTCCTCTATCGCGCGGCCTCGATCCGCTGCGAGATCCAGTCGAACACGGCTTCGGTGATGCGCAGCCCGCGGTTCACGAAGTCCCCGGTCGTGTGGATCGCCACGACCTGCCGTTCGTTGCGGGAGGAATCGAAGACGAAGACGGGACTGCCGCTCTGGCCGCCTTCGGTATCGATCATGTATTCGAGGAAGGCGGGCTGAACGCTGCTCACGCGTCCAGCATTGAACCACATGGTGCCATAGGGCTTGTCGGCCTCGAACGGATAACCGGCATTGTTGATCATGAGCATCTGCAGGTCCTTCTCCGCCGCGGCGTCCGAATAGACCCGCATGCCGAAGAAGCCGATGCGCGTGCCGAACTGTTCATTCTCCACCTCGATCGACGGCAGCTCGATAACGCCGTAGTCGAATGCGGCGGCCTCGGCTTGGCTCGGCAGCTTGACCCACGGATCCGGCACATGAAACGTGTCGGCGACCACATAACCGTAAGGCGCGGAAGGACCGTTCCTGCCGGGTATCACCCGGACGGACTTGGCCCGGCGGCCATTTGCCCTGTCATGCAGGCAATGGCCCGCCGTCACGACGACGCGCGCGCCTGCAAGCCAACCCGATCCCAGACCGACCGCCCCACTGTCATAGGTGATCTCCAAATGGCAGATGCAGCGCCAGGGCACGGCCGTGGTGTCCGCGATCTGAATGCGGTCGTCGAAGCCCAGGACATTCTCTGGCCGCGCGACGCTGCTGCCCGGAAGCTGCGGCGTCGCGCCGGGCGGCATGATCACCTTCGGCACCGAGAAGGTTGCGCTGTCCGGGCGTCCGGAGAGGATGGTCGGCCCCGAAATCCGGGCGGGCCTGAAGCCTGCCGTCATGGCGCGCGAGATGTCGAAGCCGGGCACCCGCTCAATGCTGCTGCCGCCATTGGTCTCGGTCATGAAGCAGGGGCGCTCGCGGACAGCCGCAGGCGCCGTAGCCTTGGTCTTTGGGGCCTTGGACATGGCGTTCAGAAATCCATGGCGTCGGCCCAACGCACGACGCGATAGCCATTTGGTATGCCAGCCTCGTTGCCGCCCCGCAGCACGCGGATCGGCGGCAGCGCCTCCAGATCGTCCCGCACCCGGCTCCGGGCCATCTCACGCCAGTCATATTCGAAGATCTGCTGGAAATAGGCGCCGGCTTCTTCGGTCTCGATGAGCAGCGATGCGTCCCGGTTGGGGCCTGTGCCGGCCCCAGTCCAGTTCTGCGACCCGAGCAGCACCTTCGCGGCATCGACCACGATGCCCTTGGTGTGGACCTTGTCGAAGAAGCGGATCGAGCCCGCCTTGAAGCCGAATTCCACCAGCTTGCGGACGGTGTCGCGCTCCTTGCCGAAGCCCGAGCGGAAGATGATCCGCACGTCCCGTCCGCGCCGCTGCTGCTGGCGCAGGGCCTTGGCCAGATCCAGGAAATGATCCGGCATGTTGTCTTCGTCCTCGCTCAGGCCGAAGCTCTGGTTCTCGAATAGAACGGAGGTCCGCGCGCTCTCGATCAGCGGGATCACCACATCGGCATAATTGTCCGGCGTGAGAACGGGGGTCACGGTGACCCGGCGCCGGTCGAGACGTAGGGGCTCGAAGGCCCGGAAGGCGCGCGGCGCCTCCACGTCCGCGTCGAACAGCGCCTCCGGCACGAGCACGAGGGGCAATTCGAGGGCGGCCGCCTCCTCGCCGCCAGCGGCCTTGTTGTCCAGGAAGTCCTGCTCTAGATGCCGCCTGAAGACCCCGGCCAGGGTCGGGCTCTCGACTATGGCGTGCCATTCTCGGTTGTAGTCGCGGACGTCGCCGAAGGTGAGCTCGGACACCGCTTTCTTGAGAGGGGCCTGGTTCGACGACTGCCAATTGCCGCTCGACAGCCAGAACGCTTTGTCTCCCGGGCTCGCGCCGGTCTCCTCGCTGATGACCGCGACCTTGATGTGATAGGCGGAATGGAAGAGCTTGTTGCGCCCGCTGATGGCGGCGGGCGTGAATTCAAAACGCGCGCCGAGCGCCTCGCCCCAGGCAGCGAGCGTCTCGCTTTCGGGCTTGTCGTTCTTCTTGGTGCCCTCGCCGATGTCGTCCCCTTTCTTGCGGTCGATGGTCAGCTTCAGCTCCCTGCCGGCAGGCTGCATCGCTTTGAGGATCGCCTCGAGGACGTGCGGCGCCGACATGTGGTACATGCCCACGGTCATACGGTTGAAATCCGTCCGGCCCAGGAAGGAAGAGAGCTGGGACCAGCCGGCCTCCGGGCTGACATGAAGCGTGATGGTCATCTCCTCGGTGACCGGCGCGAGGCTGAACTCCGGCGCCGTGATATCGCGCTCGTAGCCGAACCGCGCCGGCAGCGCCGCTTCCTCCGCCGCAATGCCGAAATCGGCCGCGAGCAGCCTTTCGACCGACGCGGTCTCGACCACGATCGGAATGCCCTCGATGGCGTCCGGCAGGCCGTAGGCGGCGGCGCTCTTCGGCGCCTCGGGCCGGACCTTGACGATGACGCCGTAATCCTCGCTTATGAGGCCTTCCTTGAACATCAGGCCGGCGGCCACCGACAGCACTTGGGCGTGGCCCGTCATCCGCTCCTTCGCCGCTTCGGCGGCGCGTTCGGCATTGCGCCGGGTGGGGGGCAAGGTTCTTTCCACCGCGGGTGCGGCATCGGCGCCGCGCGGCATGGAGCCCAGCCGAACTGTGATCTCCAGCGGGATCGTGAGCGTGATGGAGCCATCAGCACGCGTCGCCGAGACGGTGGTCACGGTTGCCTTGGTCGCCATGGTGTCCCCCTGTGCCGCATCCTCTTTGGCCGATCCCACGATCGGCGGGTCCGTTTTGACCGGGCTGCCATCGGCGAGCCCGGTGCCTTGCCAGGGCCGCTCCCGGATGAGCCGCAGGATGTCCGCCGCCGGCACAGCGTGGTTGGCCTCCAGCGCGCGCCCGCGATAATGAAGGCCGACGGCGGTGCCGGTCTCGAGATCCACCAGCAGGGATCCCGAACTGCCCGGCAGGGTCGAGCAGTCATGAGCGAGCCCGCGCGGCTCGAGCCCCATGAGACGCCCGGGCGAGATGCGCTTGCGCTCGTGGACATTGCCGAAGATGCGCTGAAGCGTCTCTGAATCGTGGTCGGTGCTGCTGTACCCAGGGTAGCCGATCGCGGCCAGGAGCGCGGTCGGCGACGGGATGGCCGGTGCCAGAACAATGGGCGCGGTCAACCGGTCCGCGCCGGACGTGCGGCTGACCCTCAGGAAGGCGACGTCCATCCCGCGAGTCTGCGAGACGTAGACGATGTCCTTCACCGGGAATTCGCGCGGGGTCGTGGGGCGGACCTCCTCCCGGAAATCGATATGAGCCGTCTGCTGGCCCATGCGGCCGTCGGTGGTCTCCCGAAAAACGAAGCTCTTGCCGGCAGCTTCGGAGAAGATCAGCGCGACATGGGCGTTGGTGACGATGATGTCGTCACCCATCTCGCTGGCGATGAGCCAGCCGGTGCCCACCCACGCATAGTCATCGTTGCCGGCCAATTCGATCCGTCCCACCGATCGCATGACTGGCGCCAGCGCCGCGGCTTTCGTGGCCACGCGATCGGCCATCTCGCGCGCCTCTGGGTGCAGCGGCACGATCTCGGGGATGCCAATGGCCAGATCCGAGATGACATCGAGGACCGGCCGCGCCATCCGGATGACCGCCTCGAGGCTGCTCGCCTCGCTGCGGGCGGCATCGAAGGGCTGCGCGGCAGGGTCGAAGCCCGGCAAGCTCGGGGTGGGCGGCGCGTAGGTGGTGCCGTCGCGGAGCTCGATGCCGGCGATATAGCGCCGGAGCTTCTCGACATAATCGCCCATGCGCTGCCCTTCTTCGACCTTGCTGGCCGTTATCGGGACACATTACCACCCGTCCACGACGATTAAACCAAGAGTTGCAGCCGTCGGCAACCAAGTGGCTGATCAGATCCTCCGATGGGGCCGCGTCCGGCATCATTCAGCGGCGCCGATGAGCAGCACGCGCGCCGTTCCGATCGGCCGGACCGCGTGGCACCTGCTGAAGGGCGAACTGGAAGCCGGCCTGATGGCCGGCCGCATGGCGGTAGAGGGTGCGGCCGATGCGGCCGGATGGCCGTCGCGCCAGATGGCCGGTGATGCGGTCGACCCAGGTCGCCGTCATGGGGTCATCTCCTGCACAAGGGGAGCGGGGCGCGTTGCCTTGCCGACGCGGCGTCAAAGCCGCTGGAGCGAGGGGCGTCGCGCCATCAGGGCGGCAAGGCCGAGGGGCAGCGCCGTGACCAGGGGCGACGATCGTGGCGAGCAGCGCCTTGTCGAAGCCAAGAAGCCCCATGAAGCCGAAATAGATCAGCATCATAGCAAGGCTGAGGGCACTCGCGACTCGCCAGCGCAATCGGACCAAGCGGGCGACGGGTGCATCTGCGGTAGGCATTCCAGTTCCCCCTTCTTTTTGTCATATATTTGTCTCTATATCCCACGTTTTGTCTGATCACTAGCGAGGGGAAACGCCAAAACAGATTATCCCGTTGGCCGGAAGGGGCGCCAGAAGTCGCCTTTTATAACAGTTTCATAGGGCGGCTCCGTTGTGACATTTAAAGTCATTAATGAGTTTGTACCTTATTTGTCTTGACGATCGGCTGTGCGGCTGTCACACCATGGGCATCCGCGGCGGCGCGGGAAGTGCCTCAGGAAAGGCCAGCGATGATTCCGTCAGACCAGCACCTTCACATCGGCTCGATCCTGTTCGACGGATTGGATCAGATCGATTTCACGGGACCGTTCGAGGTCCTCGCCCGCATTCCCAATTCGACGCTCCACATCGCCGGCAAGACGCGGGCGCCGGTGAAGGACATGCGCGGCCTCGTGCTCACGCCGGAAAAGACCTTCGCCGAAATGCCGAAGCTCGACGTGCTGCATGTCCCCGGTGGTCCCGGCCAGCAGGCGCTGATGGAGGATGAGGAGACGCTCGACTTCATCCGCACCCAGGCGGCCGGCGCCCTGTACGTGTTCTCGGTTTGCACCGGCGCCCTCATCTGCGGCGCGGCTGGGCTGCTCAAGGGCAAGCGCGCGACCACCCATTGGGCGGCTTTGGGGGTGCT
Source organism: Xanthobacter luteus (assembly GCF_040049235.1). Taxonomy (NCBI): domain Bacteria; kingdom Pseudomonadati; phylum Pseudomonadota; class Alphaproteobacteria; order Hyphomicrobiales; family Xanthobacteraceae; genus Xanthobacter; species Xanthobacter luteus. The sequence goes on along the minus strand of NZ_JBDZDO010000001.1, from coordinate 913,618 downwards.
GCCCTATTTCGGCGCCATTCCCCTCACGGACCGGGTGGTGGTGGAGGGCAACTACATCTTCACCGGCGGCGTCACCTCAGGCATCGACGGGGCGCTGCAGCTTGCCGCGGTGCTCCGCGGCGAGAAGGCCGCGCAGCAGATCCAGCTCTACATGCAGTACCACCCCGAGCCGCCGTTCGACGCCGGTACGCCTGAGCGGGCGCCCGAGAACATCGTCGCCGCCGCGCGGGAGTCCGTGAAGGAACTGACGGCGCAGCGGATCGAGACCGCCCGCCGCGTGGCGCGCCGCCTGGGCGTCGCCGTTCCGGATGATGCGGGGCTGGCGCGCTCGGCCTGAGGACGTCGCGGAAATGCCCAGGTCGAAAGAAGCTTACGCGCCCCTTTCGACCACTTCCTCCCGCAGGATCAGATGCAGGGTGCGGGCGAATTCCTCCGCCAACGGCTTCGGGATCACACTCGTCGTGATGCGGACGGCTGGGGGGGCCGCAAGGCGGAACACCGACCCTGTGCGTACCGTCCAGCCTGCCTCGAGCAGCCGCCGCGCCACCGTCTGCTCATCCTCCACCGGGATCCAGACGTTCATGCCATCCCGGCCATGGGCCTTGATGCCGCGCCCGGCCAATGCCGCCACAACGTCCTCCCGCCGCCGCTCATAGGCCGCCGCCGCGCCTGCGATCAGCTGCCGGTAGCCCGGCGCCGTGAGCACCGCCAGCACGGACTTCTGGAGGATGGAACTGACCCATCGGGTGGTGAAGGCGCTGAGCGACAGGCTCGCGCGGCTCAGCTCGTGGCTCGAATTGACCACCGCCAGCCGGAGATCCGGGCCGATATATTTCGACACCGAGCGGATGATGGCCCACCGGGGACGCCCCGCCTCGACCAGCGTCATGGGCGGAAAGCGCGAGAGGACGGCGAAATGGTCGTCCTCGATGAGCAGGACGTCGGGATAGGCCCGCATCTCTTCGCGCAGGGCCGCAAGCCGGGCCAAGCTCCAGGAGCCACCCACGGGATTGTGGGCGCGCGGGGTGAGGATGACCGCCTTTGCGCCCGCCTCCAGCGCCCGCCGCAACCCTCCGGGCGTCAGGCCCTCGTCGTCCACGGGCATGCTCAGCGGCACGTAGCCGGCCTGGCGCATCAGGCCGAGGGTGGTCATGAAACAGGGATCCTCGACCCCCACCGCGTCGCCCACGGCCAGCAGCTTGCGCAGGATGGTGCCGATGGCGTCGAAGGTCCCGGACGCCAGCCAGAGTTCGCCGACCGGCAGATCGTCCAGCGCAAACTGCTGGCCCAGCAGGCGAATGAGCTCCGGATCGTCCGGCGGGTCCTCGTAGGACCGCTGATGCCAGCCGACGCCGCGCAGCACCGATGTCATGTCGGGAAGGAGGGCGGGGTCGGGATTGCCCCCTGCGAGATCGCGCGGGGACGCGGCGGGCGGCGGCGCGGCGGTGTCGGGCGCGACCCTGCTGCCCTGCCGGCCCCGACCCTGCAGAAGGCCGCAGTCGGACAGTTGCTTGTAGGCCGCAGCGACCGTGTTTCGGTTGACTCCCAGCTCCTCTGCCAGCTGGCGCACCGTCGGCAGCGACGCGCCCCGCTTCAGGCGGCCCGAATCGACGGCTGACCGGATGGATTCAGCGATTTCTATTGCCGTTCGGCCCGCAATCACCACCGTCTCCCGCCATTCCATCGCTGACCCAGACACCGCGCCGACAGCAATTCGCCGCTAGGCGAGCGCGCCAAACGTATCCTGGCACAACGCGGCGTCTCTCCTAAGCCACTCAGACATGAAAAGTCAAATCGAGTACATTGAGTATTTTGTCTTGCGCTTCGGCGGGCGGACATGCCTGATGGGCGGGGAGGTCGGCCATGACGGATGCCATCGAAATTGCCCGGGCCCTGATGCGGGTCGATACCTGCAACCCGCCCGGCAACGAGCAGGCCGCGGCAGAGGTCCTCGTGCCGCGGCTCGCGGGTGCCGGATTCGCCATCGAGCAGCATCGGTTCGCGCCGGGGCGCGTCAATCTCGTGGCGGTCCGCAGGAGCGGTCGGATGCGTCCGGTCTTGGCATTCACCGGTCATCTTGACACCGTGCCGCTGGGCACCGCGCCGTGGCGCCACGATCCTTTCGCGGGCGAAATTCACGGGGGGCGTCTTTATGGCCGCGGCGCCTCCGACATGAAGGCGGCGGTCGCGGCCTTCGTCGCCGCCGCGCTGGACGCCCAGCGCGTCGAGGCGGACCTCGCCCTGGTGATCACGAGCGGCGAGGAGCGCGGATGTGAGGGCGCATTGGCTCTGGCGCGGGCCCAGATTGCGCTGCCCGAAATCTCCGGCTGGATCGTCGCCGAGCCGACGTCGAACGCCATCGCCCTGGGCCATAAGGGCGCTTTGTTCTGCTTCGCCCATTTCGCCGGCGTATCGGCGCATTCATCCGCCCCGCATCTGGGGGTGAATGCCATCTATCGCGCCTGCACGGCCGCCCTTGCCTTCGCCGACATGGATTTCGCCGCCCGCCACCCGGTGCTGGGGCAGGCGACCGCCAATGTCGGCCTGATCGAGGGGGGCCACGCGCCCAATGCGGTGCCCGATCGCGCCCGCCTGCACGTGGACGTCCGGACCCTGCCCGGCATGGACCATTCGCAGGTTCTGGCCCGTCTTGCCCGGCTCGCGGGCGAGGGCAGCCGCCTCGAATGCGTGCACGACCTCGCCCCGGTCTGGACCGATCCCGCCGCCCCGTTCGTCGCCCTGTGCGCCGCCGCCCGGGAAGCGGAGGGCCATGTGGCGGAACCGCCGCGCGGAGCCTCCTTCTTCACCGATGCCTCGGTGCTTTGCCACCTTGCCCCGGCGCCCGTCGTCCTTCTCGGGCCGGGTGAGCCCAGCCAGGCCCATGTGACCGATGAATGGTGCGGCGTGAACGAGATCGAAACCGCCCAGAACATCTACGGGCGCCTCATCCGCATGCACGCCGCCGCCCCTTAGGCGCGGGGCGGCGGGACGCGCACCCCGCCGCCCGGCCGGTCCTCAGGCGGACATCTGCGCCGCGACCAGTTCGGCGGTGGCGCAGGAGAGCGTCCAGCCCAGGTGGCCGTGGCCGGTATTGAAGAATACGTTGCGCGCGCGCCGGCTCGCGCCCACCCGCGGCAGCATGCCCGGGAGCATGGGGCGCAGCCCCGCCCAGACCGCCACATCGCTCGTGTCGAGGCGCGGAAAATGCCGCCGTGTCCAGGTGACCAGCGGCGCGATGCGGTCGGCCCGAACGTCGCGGTTGTAGCCGTTCAGTTCGGCGGTGCCGGCGATCCGGAAGCGGGTGTCCCCGAGGCGGCTGGTGACGATCTTCGCAGCGTCGTCCAGCAGGGCGACGCGCGGGGCATGGTCCACGTCCGCCGGCTTCACCGCGACCGTGATGGAGTAGCCTTTGACCGGATAGGCATTGAGCCGTTCCCCCACCCAGGCGGCGATCTGCCGGCTGCCGACGCCCGCGCAGATGACCACCTGGTCCGCAGCGAGGGCGCCTTTCGCCTGCGGCTCGTCCACGTCCTGCCATTCCACCACGCGCCGGCCATCCGCCTCGCGGATTGCGCCCACCTCGACCCCGTAGACAAACCTGCCGCCCAAGCGCGTGCAGGCCTGGGCGAGGCCACGCGTGAAGCGGCAGATGTCGCCGGAGGCATCCTGCGGGGTGAAGAAGCCGCCGTGGAACGTGCCTTCCAGCGCAGGCTCGATGGTCTTGATTTCGTCCGGGGTAAGGGGCTCGCGCTCCAGGCCGCCGCGCTTCAGCAGGGCGTTCACCTTTGTGGCATGGGCGAAGCTCGTCGGGTCGCGATAGACATGCATGAGCCCCCGCCTCTCGAGATCGAACGCGATGCCCTCGCGCTCGGCGATCTCGAACAGATGTCGACGCGCCTCGATGGCAAGCCGGACCGTCTCGACGGTGTTCTCCTCGTATCTGCCGATCTGGCCCACGAATTCTGCGAGCCAGGAAAACTTGTGCCAGCTGGGCTTGGGGTTCAGCAGCAGCGGCGCCGAGCGCGTGAATATCCAGCGGATGCCGTGCGCGACGTTCGACCACTGGTTCCAGACCTCCGCATTGCTGGCGGAAAGCTGGCCGCCATTGGCGAAGGACGTTTCCAGCGCGGCGTAGGGGTGGCGCTCCAGCACCGTCACCGCGTGTCCGCGGCGCAGCAGGGCATAGGCTGTTGTGACGCCGGTAATGCCGGCGCCGATGACGATCACATGTCCCATGGTCGATGCTCTCTTCCGTGACAGTCCATGCCCCCTCTGTCACGGAACCTGAGAGCTTCTCCGCCTGCGGCGGATATCCCCTTCGGTGGATCAGGATCGCCCTGACCTCTCTCCAGAGTGCCTGATGAATCGGTCCTTTTGCCTGAGAGTTTCCGGGGCGGTTGCTCCTTCGGCGGCGCTGGCGCGCGCTCTCCCGATCCATCTGATTGGCGCCCACAGTATAAAGGGCCCGTTGCCCCGTTCAAGACAAAACCGAATTTGTCCCATGGCCTAGCTCGCAGCGCGGCCCGTCATGGGGCACCGGCAGGTCCGCGCAGCGGCCGGGATGGCCCCTGGGGCGCGGCGGCGCTCCAAGCCCCGTCTGCAGGATCGCGTCGGCGCGCGCTCGCCCGCCGCGCGCCCTTAGCCGAAGAGGGCGATGCTCGGCTTGGCGACCATCAGCCACAGGATGCCCAAAATCGCGCCGAAGGCGGGAAAGCCGAAGGCGAACCAGGTCCAGAACAGGCGATGATAGGCGGGGGGAAGGGCGGCTCCGGCCTTCTCCGCCGCCTCCGCCAGATCGCGCATGCGCATCTGCATGAAGACGACCGGAAGCCAGAAGACACCGACCAGAAGGTAGAGAAGGAGGGACAGCACGATCCATCCCTCCGACAGGGGATACCCCACATGCCGGGCGAGCAGAAACCCGGTGATCGGCTGAACGACCACGGCGCTCGCCGTGAACAGAAAATCGGCCGTGACCACGATCCGCGCCACCCCGGCGATCTTCGCGACATTGCCGGTGCGATGGGCCATCACCATGAAGAAGGCGATGCCCGCACCGGTGCCGATCAGCACGATGGCGCCGATGAGATGAAGAAACTTCAGCGCGAAATAGAGCATCAGCGGCCTCGCAAAATGGCCAGGGCAACCAGATGCAGCGCCGCGACCGGCGCGATCTTGAGCAGTGGCGCCAGGGGGTCGAGCCAGAGCCAGGGCGTGAGGACGCTGCCGGCCAGGGCATAAAACAAAGCAACCGCAATGCCCGCGACGAGGGCCGGGCGGGCCGTGCGGCGCAGGCAGATGCCCAATCCCACCAGCAAATCGGCCGCGCCGCCGCCGAGCACGGCGAGCACGGCCAAGCCGCTCGCGCCGCCTTGCTGCATCATGGCGATGCCCGATTCAAATCCCGGCCCGAGCGAGGCGACGCCGGAGCCGATCCAGAAGATCGCGAGGCTGACGAGAACGAGCGGCTTCAGCAGATAGAGGCCGGCAAACCATCTCTCCTGAACGGAGGCCGGATGGGCGGCCAGCATGGCCGCCACGGAGCGCGGCGCGATGGCTGTGATCCGCCGCCATTGAGACGGGTCGCCCGTCGCCCCGCGCGCGATCTCCCTTTGCGCCGTCGTGCGCACCGGCGGACGCCAGCCAAGCCAGCCCGCCGCGTCGCCCAGCCCGTAGAGCGCGCGGGCCACCGGTTTTGGCACGCGCAATTCCCGCGCCGGGGGGGCGCCGAGCCAGGCACGAAAAATCCGGATCAGGTCCGAGAAATCCATCCGGTCCGGCCCCGCGAGCTCCAAGGCAAGTTTGGCAGGCGCGGCCGGCGCCAGGAAAAAGACCACCGTCTCGACGACATCCTCCAGCACCACGGGCTGGAGCGGCGCGGTCGCCGGCATGACCGGCAGGATGGGCAGCGCCGCGAGCCCCCGGACGAGGGCGCTGGCCCCATAGGCCGCGGGAGCGAGCACCACGGACGGGCGCAGAATGATCCAATCGAGCGCGCTGGCGGTCAGCGCCTCGTCGCCGGCCCGCTTGCTCCGCGAAAACTCCGTCGGTGTGGCCCGATCGACCCCCATGGCGGAGAAATGGACCAGCCGCCGCACGCCCGCCCGCTCGCACGCGGCCACGAGGGCGGACAGACCGCGCGCGTGGGTGCCGACGAGGTCATCGGCCGGACCGCTCTGCAGCGCGCCCGCGCAATTCACCACGGCATCGACGCGATCGAGAACCGCCGCCCATTCCGCGGGATCCGCTCGGCCGATGTCGAGGGCCGACCAGCGAATGGACGGCATGGCACGCGCGGCGACCGTCACGTCACGCGCGACCCCGCGCACCGGGTGGCCGCGGCCGGCGAGCGCCGCAGCGATCTGTGAACCGATGAGCCCCGTGGCTCCGACGATGAGAACTCGGCACAAGGAGGGTTCTTCCGGCATGCCCCACGCCTCCCCTGCTTCGCATCGCGGCGACGCCCGAATTGTGGCGCGTCGGGCGCCCCGCGCCGGGTCTCGCAGCAACGTCCCCGCTGTGATCGAGGCATGGACGTATCAGATTGTCGTCCCGGCCGCAGCGGCTTCCGCGCGGCTCGGGTTCTGGCGATCCGGCGGTGGCGCAACGGGACGTGAGCCCGCGGCGGAAGCTGCGGAACCAATCGGGGTGTTTCGCGCTGAAGCGGCGCCGCGGCCCACGGCTGGACCGGAGAGCGCCGGTCCCGCACGCGGTGCAACGTCAGGTTCGACTTCGCTGGGACGATGATCCATCACCCTGGTCCAACCCTTGGGTTTTCCCCAGGCTTGCAAGGTAAGAGGGACGTGCCAACAGGAAGTCCAAGAGGCGCTGCGGGTAATCCGCCGGCGCGGCATTTTGCACGGACGGCCGCGCCGCCACCGCCGTCCGCCAGGCCGAGAGCCGCGGCTTGTTCGCGACCATGCCGAAGTCCCCGATCCGGTCGAAGACGTCAAAATACCGGAACACCGGCGCGAAAACGGCATCGACCAGAGAAAACCTGGCCCCCGCGAAATAGGGGCGATCCGTCAACCTCGCGTCGATCTGGGCGAACTTGGCTGAAATCGAAACGGCCTTCGCCTCGAATGACATGGCATCTGGCGCATTATAGAGCCCCGCAATGTCGTTCAGAACTGATGATCCGAACTCGATCCACGAACGATGTTGGGCGCGCGCGAGGGGATCGGCGGGATGAAGGGGATGGGGTTCGGTCTCTTCCAGATATTCGAGAATGACCGCGCTTTCGAAAATGGCATGCCCACCCACCCTGAGCACCGGCGTCTTGCTCAGGGGCGAGATCGCCAGAAACCAGTCAGGCTTATTGGCCAAATCGATGTCGATGCGGTCATAGGGCACCGACTTTTCGGCAAGCGCGATCACGGCACGCTGCACGTAGGGGCACAGATGATGACTGATCAGCGTGAGACGGTTCATGATCTATTCGCCCCATACGTAGAAGAGAGCATCGCCTTCGATGCGTGTTGACAGGAACATGAGGCGCGATCCCTCGGGGGCGGGGCCTTCGGTGCGCGCGCCGGTGGCCATGTCGAAGGCGGCATTGTGCCAGGGGCAGACCAGCCTGCCCTCCTTGCATTCCAGCGGTCCGCCGAAATGCAGGCAGACATTGGCCGCCGCCTGCATCTTGTCTTTGCTTTTGTAGACATGCACGTCGCGGCCGAAGAAGGGGACGACGAGGGTGCCCACCTGAGGAATGTCGGCAATCTTGCAAAGCTCGTGTTTCATGATGATTTCCCCGTTGAATGTCGTTCAGGGGTGCTCGGCGAGGCAGCGCCGGCGGGCAAGAAGGTGCGACACGGCAAAGGCGCCGTCGCCGAGCAGGAACTGAACGAGGCTGACAGCCAGAAGAAAGGCCGGGTATTCCCAGCCGCCGCCAGGCGCGGTGAAGACCCAGCCATTGGCGGCGTGAACTACGATAATGGCCCCCAGCAGGGCCGGAGACAGGGCCACGACCACCCAGCGCGTCTGTACGCCGAGGATCAGCAGAACACCGCCGATCACTTCGCCTGCAACGAGGACATAGGCCAGCCAGCCGGGCAGTCCCGCCTGGACGAAGAAGGCCGCCGTCCCTCCAAGGCCATAGGTTAGAACCTTCAGCACGATGCTGTGGGCAAGATACATGGCCCCCAAACTCAGGCGCAGGACGAGCGCCGCTAGGTCAGGCGACGATTTCATTGGGCTCCGCTTCCGATAGATGTAGTTGCATGATTTTTAATGTAATTGCATATATCCGTCAAGCTTGATGCAAACGCATGTATCTCGGTAGAATGGCGCCATGGAACAGATGCCTTCCGAAACGGTGGTTCGCGCCTGGACGCGCCTGATGCGGGCCCAGCGGCTTGCGCTCGCTTCGATCGAAGGCGCTCTGAAGGCCGCGGGCCTGCCGCCGCTGGTCTGGTACGATGTGCTGCTTGAGGTCGAGCGTGCCGGCCCCGATGGCCTGCGCCCGTACGAACTGGAACGGGCCATGCTTCTGGCGCAATATAATCTGTCGCGCCTGATCGACCGCATAGAAGCGGCCGGATATGTGGAACGAAAGCTGTGCGCCGATGACGGCCGCGGGCAGCGGATCGTCATGACCGACGCGGGCAAGGCGATCCGCCGCCAAATGTGGCCCATCTACGCCCGAGAGATCGAGCGCGCAATTGGAGGCCGCCTGTCGGCGGAACAAGCAGAAGTCCTCGGCGATCTGCTTGGCCGATTGGTGGACGGCCGCACCGTTCCGAAGGCGGCATCAAAGGCCTTGAGCGCGTGAGGGCACTGCGCGATCGCGGCCGCCATTCCAAATGTGAAGGCATCCGGTCCGGTTTGGTTTAGGCTGTTTTCTGAACCGACACATAGCCGTCAGGCCGCATGACGGTGGCGGCGAGGCGGCTTCATGCCGTCTTCGCGGCGCCCGTGCCGTTGCCGGCTGACGCCTCGACGTCCGGCAGGCGGGGCGGCCCGGTCCCTTCATTCACGAAGCCGTGACCTGTGTAATGAGAGCGATCGTGCCGCCGTACGGCTTAGGCGAAGGACAGAAGGGATCTGTCGGCCTTCGCATAAGGATGCGGAGACCGGGATGCTCACTCATTCGCCTTACGAGCCGCTCGATGCCGATTCTCTGGTCGACCGGCTGGGCGCTCTGCCGGCGATGATGGAGCGTGTGGGCCCGGCCGCGCATTGGCGGGTGCGCGAGGTCGGTGACGGAAATCTCAACCTCGTCTTCATCGTCGAGGGGCGGGCCGGATCGGCGGTGGTCAAGCAGGCGCTACCCTATGCGCGGGTGGTCGGCGAAAGCTGGCCCATGTCGCTCGACCGATCCTTCTTCGAGCATGAGGCGCTGCTGCGCCTGGACAGCCGCGATCCCGGCCGCCTGCCGGCGATCTATCATTTCGATCGCCACCAGGCGATCCAGGTGATGGAGCACCTTTGGCCTCACGTCATCCTGCGCAAGGGCCTGATGGCGGGAGAGCGCTTCCCGCTCATGGCCGGGCAGCTCGGGCGCTATCTCGCGCGGACGCTGTTCCGGGGGTCCGACTGGGCCATGGATACGACGCGGCGGAAGGCAGATCTCGCCGTGTTCGCCGGCAATGTGGAACTGTGCGGCATCACCGAGGACCTGTTTTTCACCGATCCGTTCCACGAGTGCGCGCGCAACAGCCATAACCCGGCGCTGGACCACGCGGTCGCCGCCATCCGCGCCGACCGCGACCTGAAGCTCGCCGCGCTCGAGCTGAAGGCGCGCTTCTGCGGCACCGCGCAGACGCTGCTGCACGGGGATCTGCACACCGGGTCGATCATGGTCTGCCAGGAGGACACCCGCGTCATCGACGCGGAGTTCGCCACCTATGGGCCGATGGGCTTCGACATCGGCTCGCTGCTCGCCAATCTGTGGATGGCGGTCTTCGCCCAGCCCGGGCTCCGTCCGGACGATGGCGAGACGCGTGCCTACCGCCGCTGGATACTCGACACGGCAGAGACGATCTGGAACGTCTTCGTGGAGGAGTTCACGCGGCTGTGGCGCTGCGAGCGCAACGGCATTCTCGGCGGCCGGGAGCTGTTCGAAGATCAGGCGGACCCGGTCGGCGGCGAGCTCGCGCTCAACGCGATGATTGATGGCATCTGGCATGACGCGGTCGGCTTCTCCGGCATCGAGATCCACCGCCGCATCCTCGGTCTCGCCCATATCCCCGAATTCGAATCGATCACGGACGCGGCGCTGCGCGCCGGCTGCGAGCATCGGGCGCTGAGGGCCGGACGGGTCCTTGCGGTCGAGCGCGGACGTTTCGCCACCATCGGGCAGGTGCGCACGCTCATCGCCAGGCTGGAGGGCGACGACCTATGACGGACGCGCGGTCCTCCGGCCCATATGCACGGCCGAATGGCCGGCGCCGTTCAGCGACGGGAAATGGCGATCCGGATGATGTCGTCGGGCGGGATCGGCGTTCCCTCGCCGGCCTTCCACGTTGGAAGCTTCGGGAAGTCCTCCCGTGGCAGGTCCAGCACGTTGAGGTGCCGGGCGAGGATGGCCACGGTCTCGATCGGCACGCCGACCGGGCGCGCGCCGTGCCCGAACCACCCGCCGTACGGCATCACCAGCACGATGTGGCCGTCGGGGGTGCGCACGACGGCCTCGACGTGACCCAGCACGCGGTCGTCGAAATCCTGCATCGGCAGGCCGATCAGATCGCCGACCCGGACCTTCTGCGGGAAGCGGCGCTCCATCCGCTGCTGCGGCGTGAGCCCGTTCTGCTCCGGTCGCGGCAGGGTGTGCGCCCCGCCTTCCGCGCGCATCGGCTTCGGCTCGTCGGCACGGGCGGCTCCGGGCATGGCGCCGAGAAGCAAGACCCCAAGCAGAGAACAGGCAAATTCGCGGCGCATGACGGCTATCTCCTTCAATGATGTTGGCGGATGTGTAGTGATAATCTTCTTTATCATCAAGTAAATTTCGCATCGCGCTCTGCAGAATTCGGAAAAGAGAACTGAAATGAAGAGAATGCATCCTGTTGTCGTTAGGGTTATGCATTGGATAAATGCGGTCGCAATGATCATCATGATCATGAGCGGCTGGAAAATATATAATGACGAAGTTATCTTTGGGTTTCTGCACTTCCCCGATGCGATCACGCTCGGCCCCTGGGCCCAGCACGGCCTGCAGTGGCACTTCTTCGGCATGTGGATTTTAGGGCTGAACGGGCTCGCCTATCTCGCCTATGGCCTGGCATCGGGCCGGTTCCGCCGCCTGCTGCTGCCAATCTCGCCGCGCGACGTCCTCCGCGAGGCCTTGGCCGCGCTCCGCTTCCGCCTGCAGCATGCCGACCTCACCCACTACAATGCCGTGCAGAAGACGCTCTATGTCGGGGTGATACTGATCATCATCCTGCAGGTGATCTCGGGGCTGGCGATCTGGAAGCCCGTGCAGTTCTCTTTCCTGACCGCCCTGTTCTATGATTTTCAGGGCGCGCGGCTGGCCCATTTCTTCGGCATGGTCGCGATCTGTCTGTTCATGGTCGTGCATGTCGCCCTGGCGCTGCTGGTGCCGAAGACGCTGATCGCCATGATCACCGGCGGCCCCCGCGTGGCCGACGACACCGCCCGACGCGCCGCGTCGGTCCCCGCCGCGAACAGGTGAGAGATCGAACCATGGCCATCATGCGACGTCCGGCCTCGCTGTTCCGTCCGCGCCGCGGTCCCGACCAGGCGGTCCTCACGGACAACCGGTCGCTGGTCGAGGAGATCGACCGGCGCAAGCTGCTGCGCGGCGCCGTCAGCCTCGGCGCGCTGTCGATGCTCACGGGCTGCGACATCGCCGAGCAGAGCCAGGTGCAGAGCGCGCTGCGCACGGTCTCCGCGTTCAATGACTGGGTGCAGGCCGCGATCTTCGATCCGAACAAGCTGGCGCCGACCTATTCCGTCGACCAGGTGGTCAAGCCGCCCCGCTTCAACGCCTATTACGAGATCGAGGACGTCAAGCCGGTCGACCTCGCCAGCTGGAAGCTGGAACTGAGCGGGCTCATCGCCGACAAGCGCCCGTGGAGTCTCGATCAGATCTCTGCCCTTCCCGAGCAGGAAGAGATCATCAAGCATATCTGCGTGGAGGGCTGGGACTATATCGGCCAGTGGTCGGGGCCCAATCTCCGGCAGTTCCTGACCCGCATCGGCGCGGACCTGACGGCCAAGTACGTCGCCTTCCACGGCCAGGACGACTATATGGAGAGCATCGACATGGCCTCCGCCTTGCACCCGCAGACCATCCTCGCCACCAAATATGCCGGCGAGCCGATCACCGATCCGTTCGGCGCGCCCCTGCGCCTGCGCACCGCCGTGAAGCTTGGCTTCAAGAACCCCAAATGGATCCGGGCGATCGAGGTGACGAACACCTATCAGGAGGGGTTCTGGGAGAAGCAGGGCTTCAACTGGTTCAGCGGCCTGTGAGCGCGACGGGAGGAACCGCGCATCGGATTCGCCGTCCGAATGGCGCGGCCAGCAAGCCGTGATGTTCTCGTTCGGATCGACCTTCCTGGCCGCTGCGGTCGGCCTTGTCCTGTGGACCGGTGCGGGCTATGGGCTGGCGCGCGCTCTCGGATTCGACCGTGCCCTGGCGCTGCCGGTCGCGCCGGTGCTCGGCTGGACCGTGCTGAACGCCCTGGCGCTGGAACTGGCGCGGTGGGGCGGCATCCCGACCGTCGGCACCATGGCCGCGCTCGCCCTGGTGGTGGGCGCCTGTTTGCTGGGCGACAGGAGCCGCGTCGAGGCGCCGGACGACACGCCGGCCATGCCGGTCTGGATCTATCTCGCCGCCGCCATCCTCGCGCTGGCGCCGGCGATGGCCGTGGTGCCGAAGGAGACGCACGCCGGCATCGCCCTGGCCCCGGCGATCTTCGACCATTCGAAGATCGCGCTCATCGACGCCATCGTCCGGGACGGGATGCCGCCGGTCAATCCGTTCTACGGTCCCCCGGGCGCGCCGGCGGGTGTCGCCTACTACTATTTCTGGCACTTCGGCGCGGCCCAGCTCGCCGCTCTCACCGGTGCCCGCGGGTGGGAGGCCGATGCCGCGGCGAGCTGGTTCACGGCATTCTCCACGCTGCTGCTGATGGCCGCCCTGGCGCTGCGCTTCGCGCGCTCGCCCCGCGCCCCGGCGCTCGCCATCGCACTCTGCGCCACCGGCTCGCTGCGCTCGGTGCTCGCGGGGGCGATCGGGCAAGAACGGCTCGCGGGCGTGCTCAGTCCGGCAACCGGCCTTGCCGGCTGGCTGTTTCAGTCGAGCTGGAGCCCGCACCATGTTGCGGCAGCCGGCGCCCTGGTCATGGCCACGCTCCTGGCGGTGCGGCTCGCCGCAACCCCAAGGGCGCTGACGGCCCTCGTGTTGGGGCTGGTGGGCACCGGTGCCTATCAAAGCTCGATCTGGGTCGGCGGCGTCGTGCTGGCCCTCGCCATGCTGGCGCTGCTGCCCCTGCTGCTGCGCAGCGTCCCGCCTGGCGGCGTGCCGCGCTTCCTTCTCGCCGGGCTGGGCGCGGCGGCTCTGGCGCTGGCGCTCGCCGCCCCGCTTCTGGTCGAGCAATATCACGCCGGCATGATGCGCGGCGGCGCGAGCCCGGTCGCCATCTCCCCGTTCCCGGTTCTCGCCGAGGACGCCGCCGGGCGCTTCGGGTGGCTTGTCGACCTCCCCGCTTATTGGCTGGTGCTGCTGGTGGTCGAGTTCCCGCTGATCTATCCCATCGGCGCGGTGGCGCTCTGGCGGCTGACCTCGGGAAGGGACGCAGGCCCGCTTGCCGCCCGCGATGCGCGGGCGCTCGGGCTGCTCACGCTGGTCAGCCTGGCCGCGAGCTGGCTGCTGGTCAGCACGGTCGGCGAGAACAACGACCTCGGCTGGCGCGCGGTGCTGCCGGGGCTGATGGTGCTCACGGCGGCGGCGGCGGCGGGTCTGGTGCGTCTCATGGAACGGCGCGGCCGGATCGCGTCCACGCTGGCACTCGCCGGCTTCGCGGCGAGCCTCGTGGGAGGCATCGGCATCGCTGCCGGCAATGCGCGGGGTGAGGTATCCACCGACGCCGCATGGTTCGCACGCGCGCCCGCCATGTGGGCGGCGGTGCGGCGCCACGCATCGGTGGAGGCGCGGGTGGCGAACAATCCGGCGCTGTTCGCCACCATGACGCCGTGGCCCGTCAACATTTCCTGGGCATTGCTGGCCGATCGCCGGTCCTGTTTCGCCGGCAACGAACTGGCGATTGCCTTCGCGCCGCTCTCGCCGCAGCGGCGTGGCGCGATATCCGATCGCTTCCTGCGGACGTTCGCAGGCGCGGGATCCGCGGACGATATCCGCGCGATGGCCGAGACCTATGGCTGCCAGATCGTCCTGATCACCGCCCGCGACGGAGCCTGGGCGCGCGACCCCTTTGCGCACAGCCCGCTTTATCGCCTGGCCGTGACCGAGCCCGGGGCCTGGCGCGTGTACGTTGCGACGCCGTCCTCGAGCGATCCGGTGCGGCCGGCGCCGTCCACCACCCCAAAGGGGTGGCGCCGGTAGCCACGGGGACGATCCCGGCCAGCACATCCTGTCCATCGATCATGGCAAGGTGCTCTTCGTCATGGCGACGACGCACGAATACGGACCCGCGTTGCGCGCGCGGATGGATCCGCTGATCTGCGGCGTCGGGCCGGTCGCGGCGGCGGCCGCGACGGCGACGGCGCTGGCACGGCCCGACCATGCCGGGTCGTTGCCGGACCCCGTCTTCACCCGCGGGTCTGCCGGATCGCGGCGGCTCGATCACGCCGGCATCTATCAGATGGCCAGCGAGAGCTACCGAGACATGGACGCCGCGCCCCCCGGTTTCGAGAAGGGGATAGCCCCGTTTCTCGACCTACCGGCACGATCGCTTCATGGCATCACCACATCAGGAAGCGCCGGCCGAGGGCGTACCCCGCCGCCGAGACCAGGGCGAGGGGCATGGGGTACCACAAGGCCATGAAGAGCGGGCTGTCATCGTCGCAATTGGCGGCATAGAACGTCGCGGCGATGGCTGCGGCACCCAGGCCGGCGACGGCACCCGTCAGGCCCGGTCGCGTGGGCGCTCCCCGGCGCAGCACGGCCATGAGGCAGGTGAGCGGCCCCAATGCCAGCAACGGGATGAGGGTGAGGCAGAAGCGGGCATTGTGGCCAATCATGCTCCCCTTCCAGGCCTCCGGTGGCGTCGTCACCAATTCGAGCGCGACGGCACCGGCGAGCAGCAGCGGAGCGGCGCAGAGGACCCTCAGGGCCCAGCCGCCACGCGCGCCGGGACACCCCAGCGCCAAGGCGAGGGCGGTGGCTCCCGCTGCCAGAGGCATTGCGATCGCAAACTTGAAAAGAAAGCGGACCGTTCTCAATGCGTGTTCGAAATCCGTTCGAACGCCGATGAACGAAAAGAAGGCCAGTCCCGCGATCAAGACTGCGGCGGTCGCCATCACCAGGAACAGCGAGTGAAAGGGCCAGCCGGGGGTGGCATCCTGGGCCAGAAGCTCGATGAGTTCATCGGTCTTCACGTCGGCCTCCCGCATCACGCTCATACGAGGAGATACGCTGGACGATGCGCTTTCGTTACAGCCTCGGGGAGGGGACTCCGCGCTGCGGGACGGTGCCCGTGGCGGCAGTTCGCGCGACGGCGCCGCCGGCGGCGCAGCGGGCTCCGGCCGCCGCGCCGCCGCTGCGCGGAGGGAACTTCCCCGCCCGCGTCTTCGCGAGGTGCCAGGCGATCTCGGGCGGGATCCCGCGTGGCGGCAAAATCCCGCTAGCTTCGCGCCAGCACGAGCACGCCGACGAGGATGATGGCGATCCCCGTCGCGCGGGCGGGGGACATCGGCTCGCCGAGCAGCTGCCATCCCGCCAGCGCCACCAGGACGAACCCGAGGGCGAGGAACGGATAGGCGAAAGAGACGTCGATGCGGCCCAGGATGTAGAGCCAAGTAAGGAGGCTAAATCCATAGCAGGCCAGTCCCGCCAGAATGGTGGGGCGCAAGGCCAGGTCCGCAAAGCCGGCGAGGACCGAGCCGTTCCCCGCCTGGGCCGCCGATCGTGCTCCGATCCGCAACAATATCTGCGCGAGCGCGTTGAGCGTCACGCTGGCGAGAATCAGGCCGATCACCGCGGTCCGTGTCATCCTAGCGCCGCGCGCGGTGGTGCCGGTTCCGCCGCCGAAAGGGCTGCCAGCTCGGCCATGCCGTCGGCGAAGTCGACCGTTGGGGTCCAGCCGAGTTCGCGCCGCAGCCGGGACGAATCGGCGGTTATGTGACGGACGTCGCCGAGCCGGTACTGTCCGGTCACCACCGGCGCCGGGCCGTCCAGCGCGCGCGCCAGCGCATGGGCCATGTCGCCCACAGCGCGCGGGGCGCCGGAGCCGACATTGTAGGCTCTGACGCCCTCGGCCGGCCGCTCGCAGGCGCGCACGGTGGCGGCCGCCACGTCCCGCACATGCACGAAGTCGCGCCGCTGCCGACCATCTTCGAACACCTTCGGCGCCTCGCCCCGCCGCAGCGCGGAGGTGAAGATGGAAGCGACGCCGGCATAGGGTGTGTCGCGCGGCATGCCGGGACCGTAGACATTGTGGTAGCGCATCATCGCCGCCGAGCCGCCCGTCGCGCGCGCCCAGTTGGCGGCGTAGAACTCCTGCGCCGCCTTGCTGGTGGCATAGGCGTTGCGCGGATCGAACGAGGTCTCCTCAGCCACAAGCCCGACGGCCAGCGGCCGGCCGCACACCGGACAGGGCGGCTCGAAATCGCCGGCGGCGAGCGCGCGCTCGACGCGCGGTCCGGGCCGGACGGCGCCATGCTCCGGGCACTGGCCGAAGCCTTCGCCATACACCACCATCGAGCTGGCCAGCGTCAACCGCGCCACGCCCGCCCGCGCCATGGCGGCGAGCAGTTCGGCGGTGCCGACATCATTGGAGGACGCATAATCGGGCATGTCGTCGATATCGACACCCAATCCCACCTTGGCGGCGAGATGGATGACGGCATCGACGCCGCGTACGGCCTGCGAGACGAATGCCGCGTCGCGCATGTCGCCCACCCGCGTTTCGACGCCGCGGGGCGTCGTCCATGCGGGCCCGGAACGATGCACGTCCGGCCGCAGGGAATCCAGCGCCCGCACGTCGTGGCCACGCTCAAGCAGCTGGGCGAGCACATGCTGGCCGATGAAGCCGGCGGCGCCGGTGAGAAGGACGCGCATGATTTTCTCCCTGATCGCTCAACGGCGCGCCACGGGCACCACCGCCGGCCCGGACGGTCGTCCCGCGCGCTGGTGCCGCGCCAAGCGCATGAAGGTGGTCGATATCTTCCAGGCCGCGCTCAGTCCGGCGACGAGATTGCCGGAGACCTTCGACTGCCCACCGCGTCGGCAGCGGTGATCGACCGGCACTTCCAGGCAGCGCAGGCCGGCTCCTGCCGCGCGCATCTGCATCTCCAGATTCCAGCCATAGGTCTGCTCGCGCATGCCGAGCGCGACGAGATGGTCGGTCCGCATCGCCCGCAGCGGCGACATGTCGGTGAAGCGCACGCCGTAGGTCAGGCGCAGGAGCACGCCGGCGAGCCGGCCCGCGACAAGTTGCTGGGGCGTCATGGACCCGGGTTCGCGCCGGCCGCGCAGCCGCGAGCCCATCACGAAATCCGCCGTGCCGGCCAACACGGGCGCCACCACCAAGGGCAGGAAGGCAGGCACGTCGCTGCCATCGCCGTCGAGAAAGCAGACGATGTCGCTCCCGGCGCCGACCGCGGCGAGCCCGGTGGCGCAGGCGCGGCCGTAGCCGCGCACCGGCTCGGATACAATGCGCGCCCCCGCGGCGGCCGCCCGCTCGGCCGTGCGGTCACGCGAGCCGTTGTCGACGACGATCACCTCGCCGACCCCCTCGGCCAGCACGTCGCGCACCACCGCCCCGATGGCCGCTTCTTCGTCCAGGCAGGGAATGATGACGGCGACACGCCGCAGAGCGCCCTGCTCCATCATGCCGCACCTGCCCGCGCGGGTTGCGGCGCGGCCAGAGCGGCGCGCCGGCGTCGCACGAAAGCGGCTGTGCGCGCCGCGGGCTGGCGCGCGAGGTCGGCGGACGCGAAGGCCAGCGGCAGACCGTCCAGCTCCCGCTCCAGAAGCGCATAGGATGCGGCGTCGTCCACGTCGTACCAGGGCGCGAGCTCGACAACCGGCAGACCGATGTCGCGGGCCCGCTCCAGCGTCAACCGGTACACCTCCGATGTGCTCCACGGAATGTCCGTGAACAGCTGCGGATGCGCGCGGGAAAGGCCGACGAAGGTGTAGCCGCCGTCCAGCGCCGGGCTGAGGACCGCCCGGTCGCCGCCTTTCAGCGCGTCGACCGCCTGCCGGAGCACCGCTTTCGGCAAGGTGGGGCTGTCGGAATTGATGAGGATGGCGCCCGCATGTCCGCGCGCGAGCAGGTCGGCGATGCCCTTGTCGAGCCGCCGGCCGAGATCGCCCTCGCCCTGAAGCACCAGTCCGAAATCGGGCGGGAGCAGTCGGCTCAAAGCGTCTTCCGTTCCCGCCGGCGTATAGACGGCATAGCCCTCCGCCTCGCCCTCGGCGGCAAGCTCCGCGATGGTGGCGGAAAGGTCGGCAATGAAACAGGCGGAGATTTCCGCGCATTCCTCGGGGCGCAAGGGCGGCGACAGGCGGGTCTTGGATTTGCCCGGCGCGGGCGTCTTGCAGATGATGGCCACGGCGACGGCAGACATGATGCGCATCCTCACATGTGGGTCACAAGGTCGAGCGCGCCGGCAAGGTCGCGATACAGGTCGCCGGGGTCTTCCAGGCCGACGGAAAGC
The DNA here is from genome assembly GCF_040049235.1 of Xanthobacter luteus. Classification (NCBI taxonomy): domain Bacteria; kingdom Pseudomonadati; phylum Pseudomonadota; class Alphaproteobacteria; order Hyphomicrobiales; family Xanthobacteraceae; genus Xanthobacter; species Xanthobacter luteus. The sequence continues at coordinate 894,811 of NZ_JBDZDO010000001.1, read as the reverse complement.
CGCAGCAGGTCGTCGGGGCAGGGCGAGCCTTTCCCCTCGATCGAGGCGCGGTGCTCGATGAGGCTTTCGATGCCGCCGAACGAGGTCGCGCGGCGCCACAGCTGAACCCGGGCGGCGGCGGTGATGGCTGCCGCAACGCCGCCGCGCAGGCGCAGGGACAGCATGCCGCCAAAACCGCTCGGCATCTGCCGTGCGGCGATCGCATGGCCGGGATGGTCGGGCAGTCCGGGATACAGGACCGCGCCGACCGCCGGATGTCCGCGCAGCCGCTCGGCGATCAAGGCGGCGCTGCGGCTCTGTTCCTTTACGCGCAGGTCGAGCGTGCGCAGCCCGCGCGTCAGAAGCCAGGCGTCAAACGAGCCGAGCACGGCCCCCTGCTGGTCGCGCATGTCCTTGATGCGCGACCAGAGTTCCGAACGGTCGGCACTCGCCAAGGCGCCCGCGACCACATCCGAATGGCCGTTGAGATACTTGGTTGCGGAGTGCATCACGAGGTCGGCGCCGAAGACCAGCGGATTGGTCAGCACCGGCGTGGCAACGGTGGAATCGGCACAGACCATCGCCCCGGCCCGGTGGGCGAGATCGGCCACGGCGGCGATGTCGGTCACGGTCCAGAGCGGGTTGCTCGGGGTCTCGATCCAGACCAGCCCGGTCTTGCCGGCGCGAAGGGCCGACCGAACTTCGTCGGGCCTCGACATGTCGACGAAGCTCACCTCGTGACGGTGGCGGTGGGGGGATTGCAGCCACACGCGCAGACCCCAATACATGTCGCGCGGCGCCACGATGTGGGTCTGCGGCAGGGCCGTGAACACGGCGATGGCGGCCGCCATGCCCGAGCCGAACAGAGCGGCGTCCCGCGCATGTTCGAGCTCGGCGATCTGCCGCTCGGCCTGCTGGACCGTCGCATTGTCCTTGCGGCCGTAGACGTGGCCGGAGCTGTAGCCATTGTCGGGATCCCGCACGTAGGTGGTGCTCACGTCGATCGAGGGCGTCAGCGCGGTCGACGGCGGCCGTCCGACGCCGAGGGCGCGGGTGGCCACGGTCCGGGGCTGAAAGGGGCTGGAGGGACGGTCGTCCATGGCACCTGCGATCGGTGAGCGGCCAGAGTCAAACGTGATGCGCCCCGGCCCGCGGCCGGCGGCATCCTGTGTCCTCTACGCGGGGAGGAGCCACTTCGTTACAGCGCGCCTCCATTTTTGGGACGGACCGGCATTGGGCGCGGCCGCGGAGCGCGCCGCCGGATCGCCGGACGCGCCGGATCGGCCCAAGGCAACGCGCCGGAAGGGTCGGACCGGACCACGGGCGCCCGGCAGGTCATGGGGCCGCGGCGATGGCGCGGCTGCGCGCGGGCGGGCCGCTCGGCCCGCCGCAGCCGAGGACAAGGGGTGCCACAAGGGGAATGTCCGCCGGCTCCGATGTCCGCGCCCCGCCCCGCGGGGCGAGGACCGAGACCGCGGCGAACAGGGCGGCGGCGATGCCGATCCGCTCGCGTCTGCGCGCCATCCTCTCGGTCCCCCCGCGCATGGGAGCCGCGTCAGACCCTGCCGCCCGCTTTCTGCATCGGTCCCGCCTGCTCGGCGACGACCAGCTGCGGCAATTGAGAGAGCGTCTGCACGGCGAAATCCGCCGCCTCGGCGTAGGCCTCCTCCTGCATCCTGAGCGCCTTGAACATGGTAAGGGTCGGCCGATGTCTCGTCGCGCAGGCCGGTGTTGGCCCGCAAGACGACTTCATCGAACTGCGCTTCCAACAGGGGATCGCATCGCGGCAGGATCGCGCCAAGGATTGCACCGAGGAAGCCGATCGGCACGCTGGCAATGGCGGGGTTGACGACCGGAAACTGCGCGGTGATCGAGGCGGATGAATTGGCGATTGCCCCGGCGCAGCCGGCTGTCGAACGCCCCGAAGGGCCGGGCGTCGAGCCGCTTGGCGTGGAGGGGCTGGGCCTCGGCGAACAGGTGCGCCGCTTTGAAGCCGCGCTCATAGAGGGCGCCCTGCGGCGTTTCCCCACCACGCGGGCCGCGGCGCGCCATCTCGGGGTGAGCAAGTCCACCATCGTCCGCAAGATGAAGGGCGCGCGCGAGACGCGGCGCTAAGGCTGCCGCGCCGGGCGTGATGCGCTCTTGTCTGGCGCTCCCTGTTTTGTCAGGCCAGCCGCTCAGCTTTGCTGACATGCCCGATGCCCGCAGGCGGAAGGATTGTCGGCACGCCTCTGTTCCGCCCGTCCGCATCGAAGGCCGCGCGACCTGGGAGCCGGCCGCTCATGCTTCGCCCCCGGGCAAGGTCGGTGCGCTCCGGCAGGCCGACCGCGCCACGCCGTCAATCGTCCTTCAACCGGTAGCCCACCCCGGGCTCGGTGATGATGAAGCGCGGGTCGGCGGCATCGTCGCCCAGCTTCTCGCGGATGTGGCCGATGGCGATGCGCAGGTAATGGGTGTCGTCCAGGTGGGCCGGGCCCCAGACGGTGGCGAGAAACTGGCGATGGGCGACCAGCCGCCCGGGATGGCGTGCCAGCAGCGCCAAAACGTCGAACTCCTTACGGGTGAGCTTCACCTCGCGCCCGTCCACCCGCACCGTGCGGTTCGCGAGATTGACCACGAGGGCCCCGAGCATCTGCTCGGCGGGCTCGGCGGCGCGGTCGAGCCGGGCGCGCAGGAGCGCCCGCAGGCGCGCCAGCAGCTCGCCGACCGAGAACGGCTTGGTGACGTAGTCGTCGGCGCCCGCGTCCAGAGCCGCGATCTTCTCGGCCTCCTGGTCGCGCACCGACAGAACCAGGATCGGCACGCGCGACCACTCGCGAATGGCGGCGATCACCGCCTTGCCGTCCATGTCCGGCAGGCCGAGGTCGAGCACCACGCAGTCTGGGGCCGAGGTGGCGGCAAGCTCGATCCCCTGCCGTCCGCGCTCGGCCTCGGCCACCTCGTAGCCGCCGCTGCCGAGAGCGATGCGCAGGAAGCGGCGGATCGGCGCGTCGTCCTCCACCACGAGGATGCGGGCGCGGTGCGTGTCGAGGTCCGTCATGTGCCATCGTCGATGGGCGCCGCGGCCAGAGGCAGCCGCAGGGCGATGCTCGCGCCTTGCCCGCCTGGGCCCTCCAGCGCCTTTGCCGTGCCGCCGTGAGCCTCCACGAGGCCGCGCACGATGGCAAGGCCGAGGCCGGTGCCGGCGGGCCGCCCGTCGCCCTGGGTGACGCGGTGGAACAGGTCGAACACCTTTTCCCGCTCGCCTTCGGGGATGCCCGGCCCCTGGTCGGTGACGGTGACCTGCGCCTCGCCGCCCTCGGCTCGGGCCGCCAGGGTGATGGCGGTGCCCGGCGGGGCATATTTGGCGGCGTTCTCGATCACGTTGGTGAGCGCCTGGCCGATCAGCACCGGGTCCACGTTCAGCATGGGCAGGTCGCGCGGGATCTGAACCTCGAGCCGGTGGCCCGCGAGGATGCGGGACAGATCGGTGCGCACGCGCCCGACGATCTCGGCAAGGTCCACCGGCGCGCGCTTGGGGCTCAGGACCCCATGGCCGAGCCGGGTCATGTCGAGCAGGTTCTGCACGTAGCGATCGAGCCGGCGCGCCTCGTCGAGGGCGGTGCCGATCAGCTCGCGCCGGTCGTCGCCGCTGAGGGTTCCCTTGTCCTCCGCGAGCGAGGAGACGGTGCCGATGACGGTGGCGAGCGGGGTGCGCAGATCGTGGCTCACGGAATTCAGCAGCGCGCCGCGCAGCCGCTCGCTCTCCGCCGAAACGCGGGCATCGGCCAGTTGCTCGGCAAGACGCACCCGCTCCACCGCCACGGCCACCTGGTCCTCCACCGCGAGCAGCAGGCGCCGGGTCTCGGGATCGAGGCTGCGGGTGCGGTCGCGGAACCGCACGCCGATGACGCCGAGCGGCCTGTCGCCCGCGGCCAGCGGCACGAACAGCCATTCGCTCATGGGAAGGGTGGCGGTGCCGGAGCCGGCCGGCGCATTGCGCTCGTAGGCCCAGCGCGCCGCCCCCTCGGCGCGGGCGTCGAGCTCCTCGATGGAAGGATGGCCCTGCACCTGTTCCAGGGTCCCCGACGGGTCGGGCATGAGGATCAGGGACTGGCAGTCGAGCGTCGCCGCGATGTGATAGGCGGCGGCCCACAGCACGTCGTCGGCCTGGCTCGCGGAGGCTATCTTGCGGGCGAAGTCGTAGAGCGTCTCGGTGCGCCGCTGGGCTGCGCGCATGCTCTCCACCTGGGCCTTCAGCCGGCCGGCGAGGGTTCCGGTGAACACCGCGCCGACGAGGAAGACGAGGATCGACACCACGTCCTCGGGATTGCTCACGGCGAGGGTGAAATAAGGCTCAGTGTACAGGAAATTGTAGGCCATCGAGCCGAGCGCGGTGGCCACCAGCGAGGCGCCGAGCCCGTATTTCGCGCCCACCACCAGCACCGCGGTGAGATAGATGGCGGAGACCGCGCCGCCCGGGATCGCGTCCCACACCCCGATGGGCCAGGCAACGAGGCTCGCCAGCGCGATGGCGGTCATCGCCGCCACATAGCCGCGCCAGTCCGGCCGGATCAGCGGCGCGCGCGCCTTGGCGCGCCGGTCGAGCGGACCGTGGGGGGTGACGACCGTCACCTCGAAATCGGTGGCCGTGTCCAAAAGGCGGTCGGCCACCGGCTCGCGGAACAGCCCGGCCAGCTTCCCCCACCAGGCGTCACGGGCGCGGGGGCGGCCGATGACCACGCGGGAGACGTTCCGGCCCCTGGCGAACCGCAGGAGCTCGGCGACCGCGTCGGATTCCGCGTGGAGGGTGACGGTCTCCGCGCCCAGCGTCTCCGCGAGGCGCAGCGCGTCCATGGTGGCGGCGCGCGCGTCCGCCGGCAGGGTCTCGTGGCGCGGCGTGAGCACCGTGGCGACGATCCAGGGGATCTTGGCCCGGTCCGCCATGCGCCGCCCCGCCCGCACCAGGGTTTTCGCCACCGGCGCCTCGTTGACGCAGACCAGCAGGCGCTCCTCGGTCGGCCACGGCCCCTTCACCGCATTGGCCCGCATGTAGGCCAGCATCTCGGCGTCGACCCGGCTCGCCGCGGTGCGCAGCGCCAGCTCGCGCAGCGCCGTGAGATTGCCCTTGGAGAAGAAGTTCTCGAGCGCCTGGCCGACCTGCTGGGGCACGTAGACCTTGCCGTCCTTGAGGCGCTTGATCAGCTCCTCCGGCGGCAGGTCGATCAGCTCGATGTCGTCGGCGCGCTGGAGTACGTGATCCGGCACCGTCTCGCTCACCCGCACGCCGGTGATCCGGGAGACGATGTCGTTGAGGCTCTCGATGTGCTGGATGTTGAGGGTGGTGGTCACGTCGATGCCGGCGTCCAGCACCTCCAGCACGTCCTGCCAGCGCTTGGGATGACGCGAGCCCGGCGCGTTGGTGTGGGCCAGCTCGTCGATGAGGGCGAGCTGCGGCCGGCGCGCGAGGAGCGCATCGAGATCGAGCTCGCTCAGCCTCTGGCCGCGATACTCCACCGACCGGCGCGGCAACTGCTCCAGGGTGCCGAGCAACGCCGCGGTCTCCGACCGGCCGTGGGTCTCCACCAGGGCCACCACCACGTCGACGCCCGCGAGCTGCCGCGAGCGCGCCTCCTCGATCATGGCGAAGGTCTTGCCCACGCCGGGGGAGGCGCCGAGGAAGACCTTCAGGTGCCCCGGCCCGCCGCGGCCGCGCTCCTCGGTCCGCGCCTCCTCGAGGAAGGCTTCGGGCGCTGGACGCTCCTCGGAGGTGGTCGGCATCAATCTACACCTAGCCCGTCACCGCTTCAGGCCATCCAAGGCGAGGTTGAGCGCCAGCACGTTGACGCGCGGCTCGCCGAGGAGGCCGAAGGTGCGGCCCATGGTATGGCGCTTCACGAGCGCGCGCACCTCGTCCTCCGGCAGGGACCGAGCCTTGGCGACGCGCGCCACCTGGAGCGCCGCCGCCGCCGGCGAGATGTCGGGATCGAGCCCCGATCCCGAGGCGGTCACGAGATCGCCCGGCACCGGTCCGCCGCCCAGGGCCTCGACCCGCGCCTTGACGGCATCGGCGAGCGCCGCCGAGCTCGGCGCGAGGTTCGAGCCGGTGGAGCTTGCCGCATTGTAGGGGCTGTCCACGCTCTTCGCGGGGTCCTGCGGGTCGGCGCCGGTGGTGGCGGACGGCCGCCCGTGGAAGTAGCGGTCCGAGGTGAACGCCTGGCCGACCAGGGCCGAGCCCACCACCCGTCCGTCCACCGTGACCCGCGAGCCGTTGGCCGCGCCGGGGAACATCGCCTGGGCGAGGCCGGTGACGGCGAGCGGATAGGCGATGCCGGTGAGCGCGCCGAAGAGCACGAGGAGCACCAGAGCCGGGCGAAGATAGCTGTTCATGACCGTGCGTCCTCTCAGGCCAGATGAAGCAGATCGACGAGCAGGTCGATGGCCTTGATGCCGATGAAGGGAACGATGAGCCCGCCGAGCCCGTAGACCAGCAGGTTGCGTCCGAGAAGCGTCGCGGCGGGGGCGGGCTTGTAGGCGACGCCCTTGAGCGCGATGGGAATGAGCGCCACGATGACGAGCGCATTGAAGATGACGGCGGACAGGATCGCCGATTGCGGGGTTCCCAGCCCCATCACGTCGAGCACGCCGAGGCCCGGATAGGCCGCCACGAACAGCGCGGGCAGGATGGCGAAGTATTTCGCCACGTCGTTGGCCACCGAGAAGGTGGTGAGCGCGCCGCGCGAGATGAGCAGCTGCTTGCCGACCATGACGATCTCGATGAGCTTGGTGGGATCGCTGTCGAGGTCGATCAGGTTGCCGGCCTCCTTGGCGGCCGGCGTGCCGGTGTTCATGGCCACCCCCACGTCCGCCTGGGCGAGCGCCGGCGCGTCGTTGGACCCGTCGCCGCACATGGCGACGAGGCGGCCTTCCGCCTGCTCGCGGCGGATCAACTCGAGCTTCCTCTCCGGCGTCGCCTCCGCAAGGAAGTCGTCCACCCCCGCCTCGGCGGCGATGGCGGCGGCGGTGAGCGGGTTGTCGCCGGTGATCATCACCGTGCGGATGCCCATGCGGCGCAGCTCGGCGAAGCGCGCGCGGATCGCCGGCTTGACCACGTCCTTCAGGTGGATGACGCCGAGCACGCGCTTGTCCTTCGCCACCACCAGGGGCGTGCCGCCGGACGAGCCGATGCGCTTGACGATCTGGTCCACCGCCGGGCTGAGCGGGGCGCCCGAGAGCGCCGCCATGGCGTCGGAGGCGCCTTTGCGGATCGAGGTTCCGCCGGGCAGATCGACGCCGGACATGCGGGTGTGGGCGCTGAAGGGGACGAATTGGGCGCCCGCGTCCAAGTCCGGGTCGAGGCCGAACTTGCGCCGCGCCAGATCGACGATCGACTTGCCCTCCGGCGTGTCGTCGGCGAGGGAGGCGAGGAAGGCGGCTTGCGCCAGGTCCCGCTCGCTGACGCCGGGCGCCGGCTCGAACGCGTCCGCCATGCGGTTGCCGAAGGTGATGGTGCCGGTCTTGTCGAGGAGCAGCACGTCGATGTCGCCCGCCGCCTCCACCGCACGGCCCGACTTGGCGACCACGTTGGCCTTCACGAGCCGGTCCATGCCGGCGATGCCGATGGCCGAGAGCAGGCCGCCGATGGTGGTGGGGATGAGGGTGACGAACAGCGCCACGAGATAGACCACGGGGATGGTGGTGCCGGACCACGCCGCGAAGAAGGGCAGCGTCACCACCACCAGCAGGAACACCAGAGTGAGGCCCGCGAGCAGGATGTCGAGGGCGATCTCGTTGGGCGTCTTCTGGCGCTTGGCGCCTTCCACGAGGGCGATCATCCGGTCGAGGAAGGTCTCGCCCGGCTTGGCGGTCACGCGCACCACCAGCCAGTCGGAGACCAGCCGGGTGCCGCCGGTGACGGACGAGCGGTCGCCGCCGGATTCGCGGATCACCGGCGCGCTCTCGCCGGTGATGGCGCTCTCGTCCACCGAGGCGACGCCCTCCACCACCTCGCCGTCGGTGGGGATGGTGTCGCCCGCCTCCACGAGGATCAGCTCGCCGAGCTCCACGCGCTCGATGTCCCTGTCGCGAGAGACCGTGCGGTCCCTGGGGTTCACCAGCACCTTGGCCTTGGCGGACGACTTGGTGGCGCGGAACGCGTCGGCCCGCGCCTTGCCGCGGCCCTCGGCCACGGCTTCGGCGAAGTTGGCGAACAGCACCGTGAACCAGAGCCAGACGGCGATCTGCAGCCCGATGAGGAAGGACGGGCCGCCCGCCAGCCCCTCGCGCACCACCAGGATGGTGGCGATGAGGCTCACCACGGCGGTGGAGAAGATCACCGGGTTGCGGGCGAGGCTGCGCGGGTCGAGCTTGCGCAGCGCCTGGAGCGCGGCAGGGCCGATGATCTCGGGCGCGAGGAGGCCGAATTCGACGGGGGAATGCTTGCTCATGGGATGCCTCAGAAGGTCCGGCCGGACAGCAGGGAGACCTGCTCGGCGATGGGGCCGAGGGCGAGGACGGGAAGGAAGGTGAGCGCGCCGACGATCAGGATCGTGGCGATCAGCAGCGTGACGAACAGCGCGCCGTGGGTCGGGAAGGTGCCGGCGGTGGGCGCGGCCGTCTTCTTGGCGGCGAGGCTCCCCGCGATGGCGAGGATGGGGATGATGTAGCCGAACCGGCCGAGCATCATGGAAATCCCCAGGAAGGTGTTGTGCCACGGCGTGTTGGCGGTAAATCCGGCGAACGCCGAGCCGTTGTTGCCGCTGGCTGAGGAATAGGCGTAGAGCAACTCGGAGAGGCCGTGCGGCCCGGCGTCCTGCACCGAGGTCTGTGCGGTGCCCGCCGCGATGGCGAGGGCGGCGAGCACGAGCACGCCGAGCGGCATGATGAGGAGCGTGAGCGCGGCGAGCTTCACCTCCCGCGCCTCGATCTTCTTGCCGAGATATTCCGGCGTGCGGCCCACCATGAGGCCGGCCAGGAACACGGTCAGGATCACGAACAGCAGCATGCCCGTCAGGCCGACGCCCACGCCGCCGAAGACCACCTCGCCGAGCTGGATGTTCAGCATGGCGACGAGCCCGCCGAGCGGCGTGAAGCTGTCGTGCATGGCGTTGACCGAGCCGTTGGAGGCGGCGGTGGTGGCGGCGGCCCACAGCGCGGAGCCGAGGACGCCGAAGCGCACCTCCTTGCCCTCCATGTTGCCCGAGGCCGCATCCACCAGGCCCGCCTGCAGCGGGTTGCCGGCCTGCTCGGCGGCATAGATGGCGGCAAATCCCGCGACGAACAGGATCGCCATGGCGGCGAACAGCGCGCGCCCCTGCCGGCGGTCCCCCACCAAGCGGCCATAGGTGAAGCAGAAGGCGGCCGGGATGGCGAGGATGGCCAGCGTCGAGAGGAGGTTGGTGAGCGCCGTGGGGTTCTCCAGCGGGTGGGCGGAGTTCACGTTGAAGAAGCCGCCCCCGTTGGTGCCCAGCTGCTTGATCGCCACCTGGCTCGCCACCGGGCCGATCGACACGGTCTGCTGCGCGCCCTCGAGGGTGGTGGCGTCGAAGGCGGCGGACAGCGTCTGGGGCATGCCGCAGGCGGAAAACACCACGGCGAGGAGGACGGCGCCGGGCAGCAGGATGTAGAGCGTGGCGCGGGTGAGATCGACCCAGAAATTGCCGATCGCCCGGCCCTGGCGCGCGGCAAAGCCCCGCGCCACCGCCGCCGCCACCGCCATGCCGGTGGCGGCGGAGACGAAGTTCTGGGTGGTGAGCCCCACCATCTGGCTGAAGTTGGAGAGCGTGGTCTCGCCGCCATACGACTGCCAGTTTGTGTTGGTCACGAACGAGATCGCGGTGTTGAAGGCGAGGTGGCCCGAAAGGCCGGGAAAGTCCTGAGGGTTCAGCGGCAAAAGATGCTGGAACACGAGGACCAGGAACAGCAAGGCGAAGCCCGCCGCGTTGAAGGCGAGGAGCGCGAAGGCATACGAGGTCCAGCGCTGCTCCTTCTGCGCCGCCGCGCCGGCGGCGCAGAGGAGCGCGCGCTCCACGGGCGCGAGGAAGCGCACGTCGCCGGCGAAGGTCGCCGCCATGTAGGCGCCGAGCGGGACGGCGATGGCGCAGAGAAGGCCGAAATACAGCGCGAACTGGAGGAGATCGTTGGTCATGACGATGTCCCTAGAACAGCTCGGGGCGCACCAGCGCCACGACCAGATAGGTGAAGAGGAGGGCGGCCGTCGCGAGGCCGAGGACGAGATCGAAGGACATCTGCGCCCCCTAGAGCCGGTCGGCCGCGCGGACGGCGGCGGAGGCTATGGCGAAGAGTGCGAGCCCTCCGGCAAGGAAAGCAAGGTCGGCGAGCATGACGAACTCCGGTTCAAACTTCCCCAAAGCTACGCCTCACGCGCATAAAGCGGATAGGTGGATTGGCATGGACCGCATAAAGCGCGCGTAAGGCGGCGCCGCATAGCTTGCCTGTGCACCTTCACGCCCTCAACACTGCCGCAATGTCTCAGACAATGATCGGCGGCCCGCCCCATCGTCGCCGGCGCTGGCCCCGATCAGGGCCATGGCGGCGCCCCGGTGCCGCTGGGACATTGTCCGGTGGCCGGTGCGGCCGCCCTGGATCTCGATGCGGGCGGCGTTGGAGGCCCTGGGCGGGAGGCCTTGGGCGGGAGCCCTTGGGCGGGAGGGCCGCCGGCGCGAGGTCGCGGTGTCGGCGACGCCGTCCGCGCGGTGCCCGAGATGATCGCGGTCGCCGGCTTGCGCCACGCTGCCGCGCCTCACTCATCTGCGCCCGCCGCGCGCCAGCCCCGCGGCTGAAGGTCGTGCCCGCGCCGATCGATCTCGGCACCTTCCCGTTCGAGATGGCCTGGCCTGTCCGCTGCCGCAACGGCCCGGGCCACCGCTGGCTCCGATCCCGCGTTGGCGACGTCGCGACGGAGATCGGCGCGTGGTCCTCGAGCCGGCATGGCGCGCCGGAAGGCTCCTGGGGGGCGGCGGGTGCGTCCCTAGCGGCCCCGCGCCGCGTCGGCGACGGTGGGCGTTCCGCCCTCCAGCACCCGCGCCACATTGTCCGCCACCAGCAGGCTGGCGCGCAGCACCGCGTCCTTGGTGATGCCGGCGATGTGGGGTGAGAGCAGCAGGTTCGGCACGCCGGCGAGGTGCGAGCCGGCGGCCACCGGCTCGGCCTCCATCACGTCGAGCATGGCGCCGCCGAGCGCACCCGATTTCAGCGCCGCGACCATTGCGTGCTCGTCGACGATGCCGCCGCGCGCGGTGTTGATGAGAACGGCGCCGGCCGGCAGCCGGGCCAGCGCCGCGGCATCGACGAGATGGCGCGTCGCATCGGTGAGCGGTACGTGGATGCTGAGGATGTCGGCGCCGTCGAGCAGCGTGCCCACGTCGGCGCAGCGCCGGTCGGCCAGCGCCCAAGCCGGGTCGCCCTCCGACACGAACGGGTCATAGGCTGCGACCGCGATGCCGAATGCCCTGGCGCGCCGCGCCACCTGGCGGGCGATGGCGCCGAAGCCGATCAGGCCGAGCCGCAGGCCCTTGGCGTCGCGCGCCTTGAAGCGGGTGCGCGGCCAGGTGCCGGCGGCGACGTCGGCGGTGGCCTGGAAGGCGCCGCCGCGGGTAAGGCTCAAGAGCGCGCCCATGACGAACTCGGCCACCGTCTCGTCATTGGTCCCGGTGGCCGGCAGTACTGATATTCCCGCCCCGGCGCAGGCGCCGAGGTCGATGTTGTCGAGCCCCACGCCGAGGCGTCCGACCGTCTTGAGATGGGGCGCCTTGGCGAGAAGCGGCGGGCGCACCTGGGTCCGGTTGCGTACGATCAGGCCGCGGCAGTCGGCGAGCAGGGCGTCGAGCGCCTGCGGCCGGTCCACCAGATCGGGATCGTAGACGGTGTCAAAGCGCGCCGCGATCAGATCGACGCCTTCCCGGTCCATGAATTCAGTGATGACGACGGCGGGCATGGCGAGGGGTTCCGCGAAGGGGCGAACGGATCTGCCCGCCCGGGGGCAGGACCCCCGGCGCGGGCAGAAATGAAGAGCGACCGGGCGATCAGGGCTGGCCCGGTCGCAGTCGGCCCGGACTCAGCTTCCCTTGAGCTGATGTGCTTCAGGGAAGAACAGGTCCTGCCATCCGGTGGGCTTGGTCTTGACGGATCCCACCTGGTTCAGGAACGTCGCGAACGCCATGGTGCCCTGCGGCGCCATCGTATAGATCACCTCGGGCTTGGTGATGATCTCGTCGATGAACGCCTGGTCGAGCTTCGACTTGTCGTATTCCTTGTAGAAGCGGGCATATTTCAGCTTATCCGCATTGATGTTTTCAATCGCTTCGTTGAGGCCGGCAACGAAAGCGGCGTAGGTCTTCGGATTTTCATTCCGGAACTTCGCCGTGGTCCAGACCGCATTGAAGGTGTGCGGCCCGCCCACCACGTCGTAGGACGAGAAGACCCGGTGCACCTTCGGGTCGCGCAGCTCCTGATACATGAAGGGCGGCGCGGTGAGGTGGGCGGTCACCTCGGTGCGGCCGGACATCAGCGCAGCCGCGCCGTCCGGATGGGCCATGGCCACGGTGAGGCGGTCGAGCTCGGCATATTTTCCGGGTCCGAACGCCTTCTCGGCGGCCATCTGCAGCACCACCGCCTGGATCGAGGAGCGCACCACCGGCAGCGCGATCCGGTCCTTGTCCGTGAAGTCCTTGATGGTCTTCACGTTGGGATTGATGGTGTTGAGATAGAGCGGCATCGAGTTGATGGCGCCGATGCCCTTGACGTCCAGGTTGCCCTTGGTGCGGTCCCAGATGGTGATGAGCGGGCCGAGGCCGCCTGAGGAGATTTCCAGATTGCCGCCGATCAGCAGGTTGGCCTGCACCGTGCCGCCATCCACCACCAGCCATTCGGTGCTGCTGTCGAGCCCCGCCGCCTTGGCGTGCTTCTCGAACAGCTTCTCGTGCTCCATCACCAAAAGCGGCAGGTAGCTGATGCCGAAGCCCTTGGCGATGCGGATCTTCGACACTTCGGCCTGGGCCGGCGCGGCGAGCGCGGCCCCGGCGGCGAGGGCGAGCGCGAACGCCGCCCTGCGGGTGAAAACGCCCATGGTCTTCCTCCTCTTATCGTTGCGTGTGCAGGCAGGGTCGCCTGCGGCGCCGCTCTGTGGCGGCTTCTTCAGGGCCGGACGCCGGCCTTGAGCTTGGGTCCCACGTTCTGCGCCAGCGCCCCCTGGGCGGCGTCGATGAAGCGGATGAGATAGGGGCGGGTCTCGCGTGGATCGATCACGTCCTCCACCGCGAATGCCTCGGCGGTGCGCAGAGGCGAGGCGAGCGAGCGCAGTTCGGCCTCGATCTCGCGCTCGCGGGCGAGCGGATCGGGTGCGGCTTGGATCTCGCGCTTGAAGGCGGCGGCGACGCCGCCCTCCACCGGCAGCGAGCCCCATTCGCCCGAGGGCCAGGCGATCTTCAAATCGAGGCCGCGCTTCGAGGTGGTGGCCATGCCGGCCATGCCGTAGCACTTGCGGATCACCAGCGTGATGGTGGGCACCGTGAGCTGTCCGCCCACATAGACGCAGCGCATGCCCTCGCGCAGGGTGGCGGCCACCTCCGCCTGCTGGCCCACCATGAAGCCCGGCACGTCCACGAGGAAGATGAGCGGGATGTTGAAGCCGTCGCACAATTCCATGAAATGGGTCTGCTTGCGCGCCGCCTTCACGTCCATGGCGCCGCCATGGACCATGGGATTGTTGGCGACGATGCCGACCACCTTGCCGTTGAGGCGCGCGAACTGGGTGATCACCGACTTGCCGAACGAGGGCTGGATCTCGAAACCGCTGTCCTTGTCGACGATCAGCTTGATGAGGCGGCGCATGTCATAGGGACGCCGCCGCTCGCGCGGGACGATGGAGAGCAGCGCCTCCTCCATGCGGTCCACCGGATCGCCGGTCGGCACCACCGGCGGCAGCTCCCACACATTGGCGGGCATGTAAGAGAGATAGCGCCGGATCATCTCCAGGCACGCCGCCTCGTCCTTGGCGAAATTGTCGATGGTGCCGGCCACGTCCACCGCCACCGCGGCGCCGCCCAGCTCCTCCTTGTCGATCTTCTGGCCGAGCGAGCGCTCCACCACCGGCGGGCCGGCGGCGAACACCTGGCTCGTGCCCTTCACCATCACCGACCAGTGGGCGAGGATGGCGCGCCCCGCCGGGCCGCCGGCGGCGGTGCCCATCACCGCGCACACCACCGGCACCTTGCCGAGCAGCTCGATGGAGCGGTCGAAGCTGTCCACGCCGGGAAACACGGTGTAACCGCGCCGGCGCGCGCCCGTCACCGTGCCGCCGGCGCCGTCGATGAGGCTCACCAGCGGGATGCGGTAGTTGGCGGCGAGGTCTTCCACGAAGCCGCCCTGGCCGCCCTTGCGGCGGAAGCCGCCCCAGCTGGTGCCGCCGCGCACGGTGAAGTCCTCGCCGCCCACGGCGACCGGGCGCCCGTCGATCTGCGCGAGGCCCATCACGTAGGGGGCAGGCGTCACGCCCGCGAGCTTGCCGTCCTCATAGCGCGCCTGGCCGGTGAGCGATCCCACCTCCTGGAACGAGCCCTGGTCCACCAGGCCGTCGATGCGCTCGCGGATGGTGAGGCGGCCGAGGGAATGGTGGCGCGCCACCGCCGCCTCGCCGCCGAGGGCGGCGGCATGGCGGCGGCGCTGGGCGATCTCCTCTACTTCCGCGGCCCAGCTGTCGGGGAGGGCGGGGCGCTCATTCATGGTCGGTGCTCCGGATGGTGCTGAAGAGGGGCGCGGCGCCCCGGGACGGCGGATGCCGCTGCGCGAACATGCTGCACGTGCGAAGCGGATCCGGCGCATTTTGCATCGCGACAACGCGGTCGGGGGCATGGACGGGGACCACCGGGAGCGTCGGCCCGGCGCCGTGCTCCCGAGCCAAGACAATGGATTTGCAAGATTTTTCCAGCGTCCACCCGGCTGTCGCAAGCGTCATCAGCCGCCCTCTCATATTGTGTCGACAAAATTGTCGACGTTTGCAGTGCAATAATGCAGATACTTTTGTTGACAGAAGTGTCGAATGTAACTTTCATGGCGTCAAGACGCTTCTGGAAATGGGGGGCTGCGTGGGGAAGGCGCGTGACGGTCGCACGGCAGCGGAAATCGCCTTGATCCTCAGGGAGAGGATTTCCGGCCATCAACTGCCGCCGGGCAGCAAGCTGCAGGAAGTGGAACTGGCGGAGGAGTTCGCCGTCTCCCGCTCCTGCATCCGCGAGGTGCTCGGCTTCCTCGAGCAGCGCCGCCTGATCCGCCGGGAGCCCAATCGCGGCGCCGTCGTGGTGCGGCTCGAGGTGGGGCAGGTGTTCGCGCTCTACGAGGTGCGCGAGATGCTCGAAGGGCTGTGCGCCCGTCTTGCCGCCGAGAAGGCGGAGCCCGCGTCCTGGCAGGACCTGATCGAGATCTTCGACGGCCCGATGGAGCGCTATGTGGAGGATGCGGACGTGAGCGCCTTCGTCACCGAGCTCGATGCCTTTCGCCGGCGCCTTGTGGCTGCTGCCGCGAACCCGGTGCTGAGCGACGCGCTCGATTCCATCCGCGATCAGACCAAGGTCATCATCCGCCGCATCATCGTGCTGCCGGGCCGCATGGCCACGGGTCTCCAGGAGCACAGGGCGACCCTCGCCGCGCTGCGCGCCGGCGACCCGGACGAGGCGGAGCGCTGCGCCCGCGCCAACATCCGCAGCGCCAAGTCCTTCCTCAAGCGGTTCGAGGCCTACGTGCTGTGAGCGATCCCCGCACCTCCCCCGACAGCCGCGGCGCCGCGGCCGGCCCGCTCGAAGGCATGAAGGTGCTGGAGCTCGGCTCCACCGTCGCCGGCCCATTCTGCGGGCGCCTTCTGGCCGATTTCGGCGCCGAGGTGGTGAAGGTGGAGCCGCCCGAGGGCGACGTGGTGCGCACCATGGGCAAGATGGTGGAGGGCAAGTCCCTCTATGCCGCCAGCATCTTCCGCAACAAGCGCCTGCTCAGCCTCGACATGCGCACCGAGGAGGGCCGCGCTTTGGTGCGCCAGATGGCGGCGCGCTGCGACGTGCTGGTGGAGAATTTCCGCCCCGGCTCCCTGGAGAAGTGGGGCATGGGCTACGACGTTCTGAGCGCCGCCAATCCCGGCCTGGTGCTGGTGCGCATCAGCGGGTTTGGGCAGACCGGGCCCTACAGCACAAGGCCGGGCTACGGCGTGATCGGAGAGGCGGTGAGCGGCATGCGCCACATCACCGGCGATCCGGACCGCCCGCCGGCGCGGGTCTCGGTCTCGCTCACGGACTACATCACGGGCCTTTATGCCGCCTTCGGCGCCACCATGGCGCTGCTTGCCCGCACCCGCACCGGGCGCGGGCAGGTGGTGGATGCGGCGCTCTCGGAATGCGCCTTCTCCTTCATGGAGCCGCACGTTCCAGCCTACGACAAGCTCGGCCATGTGGCCGGGCGCACCGGCTCGGCGTTGCCGGGCAGCGTGCCGAACAACCTCTATCCCACCGCCGACGACAGCTTCGTCCACATCACCGCCATGGGCGACGCGGTGTTCGCGCGCTTGTGCTCGGCCATGGGGCGGGAAGACCTCGCCGCCGACCCGCGCTTCGCCAGGGCCAAGGAACGGGTCGGCAATGTCGACGCGCTCGACGCCATCATCTGCGACTGGACCGCGCGCCTGCCGCGCGCGGAGTTGGAGGCGCTGCTGGTCGCCGCCGCCGTGCCGGCGACCCGCATCTTCACCATGGCCGACATCTTCGCCGACCCGCACTACGCCGCCCGCGGCATGCTGGTGAAGGCGCCGAGCGCGGAGTTCGGCGAGGTGGTCATTCCCGGCATCGCGCCGGTGCTGTCGCAGAGCAAGGGCGCCGTGCGCCATGCCGGGCGGCGCATCGGCCAGGATACCCGCGCCGTGCTCGCCGACTGGCTCGGCACCGACGGGGCGGAACTCGACGCGCTCGAACAGGCGGGCGTGATTCACACGGATATAGCGGCGCGCAGCGCGGCCAGGGGGGAGCGGATCTCGGCATGACCACCATGAAGGAAGCCCAGCTCTGCGAATTCGACGCCCGCAAGGCCCAGGCCCTCGGCATGGGCGGCGAGGCCAAGCTCGCGGCGCGGCGCGAGAAGGGCCTGCTCGACGCCCGCGAACGCGTCGACCACCTGCTCGATCCCGGCACGTTCGTCGAGAGCGGCCTGTTCGGCACCTCCATCATGGCCGAGGAGCGCGCCCGCACCCCGGCGGACGGCAAGATCGCCGGCTACGGCAAGATCGCCGGGCGCCAGGTGGCGGTGATCTCCAACGACTTCACCGTCAAGGGTGCCTCCTCCAGCGCGGTGAACGGCCGCAAGATCGGCCACATGAAGCGCACCGCCACGGCGCGCGGCATGCCGATCGTGTTCCTCGGCGAATCCTCCGGCGCCCGGATGCCGGACACCATGGGCGCCGCCGGCATGGGCACCATGCTCGGCAACGACCCGACCCAGTACCAGCGCATGCGCGAGACCCCCTGGGCCTCCGCCGTGCTCGGCCACTGCTTCGGCTCGTCCTCCTGGTATGCGTGCCTGTCGGACTTCAACGTGATGCGCAAGGGCGCGGTGCTCGCGGTGTCGAGCCCGCTCCTCGTGTCGAAGGCGGTGAACGAGACCATCGATCCGGAAGAGCTGGGCGGCT
This sequence comes from Xanthobacter luteus, assembly GCF_040049235.1. Taxonomy (NCBI): domain Bacteria; kingdom Pseudomonadati; phylum Pseudomonadota; class Alphaproteobacteria; order Hyphomicrobiales; family Xanthobacteraceae; genus Xanthobacter; species Xanthobacter luteus. Next base: position 877,173 of record NZ_JBDZDO010000001.1, on the reverse strand, counting down.
GGCGCCTGCATGCGGAGACGACCGGCCTCGTCGACCTCGTGGTGGACACCGACCAGCAGGCCCTCGACGCGGTGAAGACCTTCCTGTCCTACATGCCCGCCCACCACCGCCAGGCGCCGCCGCGCGCGCCGGTTCCGGAAGGCTCCGGCGCCGACATGGGCCGCATCCTCGATCTGATGCCGGAGAAGCGCACCCAGGTCTACGACATGCGCAAGATCGTGCGCACCATCGTCGACACGGACAGCTTCTTCGAGCTGAAGGCGCGCTTCGGCAGGGCGCTGCTCACCGGGCTCGCGCGCATCGACGGGCGCACCGTGGCGATCATCGCCAACAACCCGCTCCACAAGGGCGGCGCCATGGACGTGGACGCCTGCGAGAAGGGCACGAGCCTGCTCGTGATGGCCGACAGCTTCAACATCCCAGTGGTGATCCTCGTCGACACCCCCGGCTTCATCATCGGCAAGGAGGCGGAGCAGCGCCGCGCGCCGGGCAAGATCATGAACTTCATGAACGCGCTCGCTTTGTGCTCGGTGCCGAAGCTCTCGGTCGTGGTGCGCAAGAGCTACGGGCAGGCCTATCTCAACATGGGCGGCGGGCGGAACTCGGACGAGATGGCGGTGTGGCCCACCGCCGAGATTTCCTTCATGGAGCCCGCCTTCGCCGCCGCGGTGGTCACCGGCGCCGAGGCCGGGGACCCCGCTTACGACGCGGCGCTCGCCAAGATGCAGCGCGAGACCAGCGTCTGGGACATCGCCTCGATCTATGCCGCCCAGGCGGTGGTGCGGCCCGACGAGACCCGCGACTGGCTGGTGCAGATGCTGGAGGCGCACGAGCTGCGCCTGACGGGCGGGGTGGGCCAGCACCTCATGCGCGCCTGGCCCACGAGCTTCTGAAGGAGGACGCCCATGTTCGAGAGCATCCTCATCGCCAACCGGGGCGCCGTGGCGGCGCGCATCGTGCGCGCCTGCAAGGCGCTCGGCGTGCGGTCCATCTGCATCTACTCGGAGGCCGACGCCGCCTCTCCCTTCCTGAAGGACGCCGACGAGGCGCACGAGATCGGCCCCGGCCCGGCGCCGCAATCCTATCTCGACCAGGAGAAGGTGCTGGCGCTGGCCGAGCGGGTGGGGGCGCGCGCCATCCATCCCGGCTACGGCTTCCTCTCCGAGAATGCCGACTTCGCCGAGAAGGTGATCGCCCGCGGACTGGCCTTCGTCGGACCCGCGCCGCGCTTCATCCGCGCCATGGGCCACAAGACCCGCGCCCGCGACCTTGCGGCGGAGCACGGGCTTCCGGTGGCACCGGGCACCCAGCTCGTGAGCGAGAGTTTGGACGACCTCCTCGCCGCCGCCCGTTCCATCGGCTACCCGCTGATGGTCAAGCCCGCGGGCGGGGGCGGCGGCATCGGCATGCTGCCCGTGCACGACGAGAGCCAGCTCGCGGCGGCGGTGGAGCGCTCGCGCTCCATGGCCCAGCGCGGCTTCGCCAATGCCGAGATCTATCTCGAGAAGCTCATGCGCACCCCGCGCCACATCGAGTTCCAGGTGGTGGGCGACCGCGCCGGCAACGTGCGCCACGTGTTCGAGCGCGACTGCTCGGCCCAGCGCCGCAACCAGAAGATCATCGAGGAGGCGGTCGCCCCCGGCGTGCCGCGCGCCGTGATCGAGGCGCTGGGCGAGAAGATCGCGACCGTGCTCACCGAGATCGGCTACGACAATATCGGCACCGTCGAGATGCTGATGGACGCCGACGGCACCTTCTCGTTCCTGGAGATGAACACCCGCCTCCAGGTGGAGCACGGCGTGACCGAGGAAGTGACCGGCATCGACCTCGTCGTGAGCCAGATCCGCCTCGCCGCCGGCGAGCCCATCGATGCCGTGCTGCCCGTGCCGCCCCAGGTGAGCGGCCATGCGGTGCAGGCGCGCGTCTACGCCGAGGACCCCAAGCGCTTCCTGCCCTCGCCCGGAACGCTCCAGGTCTTCCGCCCGCCGTCGGGCGTGCGCGTCGAGACCGGCTATGGCGAGGGCTGCAAGATCTCCACCTTCTACGACCCGCTGGTGGCCAAGGTGATCGCCCACGGCGCCACCCGCGAGGAAGCCACCGCGCGCCTGTCCGCCGCCCTCGACGGCTTCGTCATCGAAGGCGTCAAGACCAACATTCCCGCGCTCCAGTCGATCCTGAGGTCGCAGGCCTTCCGTGACGGGCTGGTGCACACGGGGCTCGTCGCGGAAGTCATGGCGGCATGAAATATTTTCACAGTGATCACGAAACTGCGAAGCGTGAGAGGCAATGATGAGCCGTCAGGAAATAAAATCTGAAATTACCGGCACTGTCTGGAAGATTTTGACACAACCAGGACAGGACGTCGCCGAAGGCGACACCTTGATGATTCTTGAGTCCATGAAGATGGAAATTCCTGTTATCGTCGAAGATGGCGGCGTGGTCTCACAGATTACCGTGGCCGAAGGAGAGGCAATCCAAGAGGGTCAGGTGGTGGCTATCGTCGAGACCTGACCAACCCAGCAGCCGCGCACCGGAAAACCGGGCGCTCGATGGAGGGAGGATCCAGTGCTGGCACACGCTCCGGAAGGACAGACGAACGCGGCGTTCGCTTACGCCAGGGTGGACGGGATGCAGAAGGATCGGGAGACGCCGGTCCTCAGCGTCGAGGGCGTCACCCTCCAATACAAAACCAAGGACCATCTCGTCACCGCGACCTACCAGGTCGGCTTCGAGGTGCACCAGGCGGACCGCTTCGTGCTGCTCGGGCCGTCCGGCTGCGGGAAATCGACCCTGCTCAAGGGCATCGCCGGCTTCATGAAGCCGGTGGAGGGCGAGATCAGGCTCGACGGCAAGGTGGTCGACCGCCCCGGCCCCGACCGCATGATGGTGTTCCAGGAGTTCGACCAGCTCCTGCCGTGGAAGACGGTGCTCGAGAACGTGATGTTCCCGATGCTGGTGTCGCATCGCTGGGGCCACAAGGAAGCGCGCGAGCGCGCGCTCGCCGCCATCTCCAAGGTCAACCTGACCAAATTCCGCGACGTGCACCCGCACATGCTCTCCGGCGGCATGAAGCAGCGCGTGGCGATCGCCCGCGCCATGGCCATGGAGCCCAAGATCCTGCTCATGGACGAGCCGTTCGCCGCGCTCGATGCGCTCACCCGCCGCAAGATGCAGGAGGAACTGCTGCTCCTGTGGGACGACCTGCGCTTCACCGTGGTGTTCGTCACCCATTCCATTGAGGAAGCGATCATCGTCGGCTCGCGCATCCTCGTGCTCTCGCCCCATCCCGGCCAGGTGCGCGCCGAGCTGAACGCCCACGAATTCACCCATGCCCACCAGGGCGGCACCGAGTTCCAGTCGCTGCAGCTGCGCATCCACGAAATGCTGTTCGCCGAGGATTTCGAGCCCGAAGTCGCGGAGGTGCGTCATGGCTGACGTTTCGATGTCCGGAGGCGCCGGCACGGCCGGCCGCCGCGTTCCCCCGGTGCGCCCCGAGCGCGCCGCCGATCGCCGCCAGCTCGGCTATGTGGGCGCCGTGGAGCGGCCGCTCTCCCTGTGGGAGCGGCTCTACGGCTATGCCTGGCTGCGGCGGCTGTTCATCCTCGTGGTGCTCGCGGTCGCCTGGGAGCTTTATGCGCGCTGGATCAACAACCCGCTGATGCTGCCCTCCTTCTCGGAGGTGGTGGGCGCGCTCTACGAGGAGACCGTCCGCGGCCCGCTGATCGACCGCACCTTCACGACCATCCAGGTGCTGCTGATCGGCTACGGTGTCGGCCTGACGTTGGCGGCGGTGCTGACCACGCTCGCGGTGTCGACCCGGCTCGGCAACGACGTGCTGTCGACGCTGACCGCCATGTTCAATCCGCTGCCCGCCATCGCGCTGCTGCCGCTGGCGCTGCTGTGGTTCGGCCTCGGCATCCCGAGCCTCGTCTTCGTGATCGTGCATTCGGTGGTGTGGGCGGTGGCGCTCAACACCCATACCGGCTTCATGTCGGTGTCCCAGACCCAGCGCATGGCGGGGCAGAATTACGGTCTGCGGGGCGTCCGCTACGTGATCCTGCTGCTGATCCCGGCCGCCTTTCCTTCGATCCTCGCCGGCCTGAAGATCGGCTGGGCCTTCGCCTGGCGCACGCTGATCGCGGCCGAGCTGGTGTTCGGCGTCTCCTCCCGCTCGGGAGGCCTTGGCTGGTACATCTTCGAGAACCGGAACCAGCTGCTCACCGCCAATGTCTTCGCCGGCCTGCTGATGGTCATCATCATCGGCCTGCTGGTCGAGAGCGTGATCTTCCGCACCATAGAGAAGCGCACCGTCCAGAAGTGGGGCATGCAGAACTAGCGTCTGCAGGCCGGCAACAAGCGGGAGGACGACAATGACCCAGATGAACGGCGGCGCCGCGATCGTCGAGGCGCTCCGGGCGGCCGGGGTGACGCATGTCTTCGGCCTGCTCGGCTCCTCCACCATGGAGCTCTACGACGCGCTCTATGATGCCCCCGACATCACCTATGTGGGGGTGCGCGACGAGCGCTCGGGCACCCACATGGCCGACGCCTATGCCCGCGTCAGCGGCCGGCCCGGCGTGATCCTCGCCGGCCAGGCGGGGCCGGGCGCCACCAACCTCGTCACCGGCCTCGCCCAGGCCATGCATGCTTTCTCGCCCGTGGTGGCCATTGCCGGCACGGTCTCGACCGACCATGTGGGGCGGGCCGCCTTCCAGGAGGTGGACCAGCAGGCGCTGTTCACCCCGGTCACCAAGCGCACGGTGAGCGTGCCGCGCGGCGAGCGGCTGCCGGAATTCGTCAAGGAGGCGTTCCGTGTGGCTTTGGCCGAGCGGCGCGGGCCGGTGGTGCTCAACATTCCGCGCGACATGTTCGCCCAGCAGATGGACGTCGAGCCGCAGCCGCTGGAACGCTTTCCGGTGACCTTCGCCGGCACCACCAATCCGGCCGAGGTGGCGCAGGTGGCGCGGCTGCTGCGCGGCGCCCGCGCCCCCGTGATCCTCGCCGGGGCGGGGGTCAAGAAGAACGGCGCCTGGCGGGCGGTGGCCCGGCTCGCCGAGCGGCTGCAGATTCCGGTCGCGCTCGCCGCCGGTCACGGCGACGCGCTGCCCAACGATCAACCCTGCGTGCTCGGCCAGGTGGGCCCGCGCGGCAATCCGGTGGCGAGCCGGGCGACCCGCGAGGCGGACGTGATCCTGGCCCTCGGCGCGCGGCTCGGCTTCAACACCACCTTCTTCACCTACAACGACATTTCCCGCGATGCCCGCATCGTCCAGGTGGACGTGTCGGCCGACTATGTCAGCCGCTATTTCCCCACCGACGTGGGGTTCGTCGGCGATCCCGGCGCGGTGGCGGAGGGGCTCGACATCGAACTGGCCGACCTCTCCCCGCCCGCCGGCTGGCGCGAGCGGATGGCCGGTCTTGCGGACGCCCGCGACGAGCTGTGGCGCGCGCGCGAGGAGGCCGGCCGCGCCGAGCGCACACCCTATTCGGCCGAGCGGGTGTTCGCCGAACTGCGCCGCGCCATGCCGCGCGACGCCATCGTCACGCTCGATGCCGGCACCATGTGCCTGCAGGCCACCGACCAGCTGCGCTATTACACGGTGCCGAGCCTCATCACCCCGCTCGACTTCGGCCTGGTGGGCTTCTCCTACGCCGCCGGGCTCGGCGCCAAGGCGGCGGCGCCGGAGCGGCCCGTGGTCTCGCTCATGGGCGACGGCGGCTTCGCCATGAACATGGCGGAGATCACCACTGCCGTGGAGGCGCACCTGCCCACCGTCTGCGTGGTGCTCGACAATGGCTGCTGGGGCGCCGAGAAGGCCTATCAGCGCGACTTCTACAATGGCCGCTACATCGGCGCCGACATCACGAGCCCGCCTTACGACAAGGTGGCGGAGCTGTGCGGCGCCAATGGCTACCGCGCCGAGAAGCCGGGCGAACTGTCCGCCGCGTTGGAGGCCGCGCTTGCCAGCGGCCGCCCGTCCGTCATCCACGCCAAGGTGGACGCCAACGCCATCGTCTCGTTCCGACGCGACGCCTTCAAGCACCGCGGCGCGGCGGCGGCCGCCACGGCCTGACGACGAAGCCAAGAACCAGAAGCCAAAGCCAAGAAGTCAATAATCATCGACGAAGATCAATAAAGACGGGAGGACACCATGGAGGAACCGGACTTCCTCGTGCACCACAAGGGCGACACGCTCGGCGTCGTCGTCGTGGAGGGGGTCAAAGCGGGCCAGACCCTGCGCGGCTGGGTGATGGACGCGGACGAGACGATCGAGGTGAAGGTGCTGGTCGACATTCCGCTCGGCCACAAGATCGCGCTCGCCGCGATCGGCGACGGCCAGAACGTGATCGAGTACGGCAACAATGTCGGCAAGGCCGTCGAGGTCATCCCGGTGGGCGGCTACGTCCATTTCCACAACATCAAGAGCAACAGGTGGTGACGATGGCCCGCGATTACTTCTACGGCTACCGGCGCGAGAACGGCCGCGTCGGCGTGCGCAACCACGTGCTCATCCTGCCGGTGGACGACATCTCCAACGCCTGCTGCGAGGGCGTCGAGCGCCTGGTCTTCGGCACCATGGCGCTGCCCCATTCCTACGGCCGGCTGCAATATGGCGAGGACCTCGACCTGCACTTCCGCACCATCATCGGCTGCGGCGCCAACCCCAACGTCGCCGCCGTGGTGGTGATCGGCATCGAGCCGGGCTGGACCGAGAAGGTGGTGGAGGGCATCGCCAAGACCGGCAAGCCGGTGGCGGGCTTCCACATCGAGGGCCGCGGCGAGCTCGCGACCATCGCCGCCGCCTCCAAGGCCGCCCAGGACTTCGTGAAGTGGGCGACCGAGCAGCAGCGGGTGAAGGCCGGCATCGACGAATTGTGGGTCGCCACCAAATGCGGCGAGAGCGACACCACGTCCGGCCTCGGCTCGTGCCCCACGGTGGGCAACCTGTTCGACAAGTTCGACGCCAAGGGCGCCACCCAGTGCTTCGGCGAGACCACCGAGATCACCGGCGGCGAGCATTTGTGCGCCTCGCGCGCGGCGTCCCCCGAAGTCGCCGCCAAGTTCATGAAGGTGTTCCAGGACTACCAGGACGAGGTGACGCGCTTCAAGGTGGACGACCTGCTCGACAGCCAGCCCTCCAAGGGCAACAAAGCGGGCGGGCTCTCCACCATCGAGGAGAAGGCGTTCGGCAACCTGGAGAAGATCGGCCGGAACTGCCGCTACATCGACGTGCTCGCCCCGGCCGAGGCGCCCGCCAAGGGGCCCGGCCTCTATTACATGGACACCTCCAGCGCGGCGGCCGAGTGCCTCACCGTGCAGGCGGCCACCGGCTTCGTGGTGCACCTGTTCCCGACCGGGCAGGGCAACGTGGTGGGCAATCCCATCATGCCGGTGGTGAAGCTGACCGCCAATCCGCACACGGCGCGCACCATGCCCGAGCACATCGACCTCGACGTCTCGGACCTGCTCAAGCGGCGCATGAACATCGACCAGGCCGGGGAGGCTCTGATCGACATGACGCTGCGCACCTGCGACGGCCGCTACACCTGCTCGGAGACGCTGCGCCACCGGGAATTCTCGATGACGAAGCTCTATCGCAGCGCGTGACCGGCGGCGCCGGGCGCGCCCAACGCCAATCGCCCGGCGCCGTCCAAACATGGGAACGAGACCGCGAAAATGCGGCTGTTCGGAAGGGAGAAACGCACATGAAGCCAATTATTTCCAATACCTTGCGCCATCTCGCCGGGGCCGCGGCGGGCGCCGTCGCCCTCCTCGCGCTCGCCGGCCCGGCGAGCGCCCAGCTGACCGAGATCCGGTTCGCCAAGGGGTTCGGCATCCCCTATCTGCCGATCACAGTGATGCAGCAGCAGCAGCTGGTGGAGAAGCAGGTGGCCGCCGCCGGCCTCGGCCCGGTGAAAGGCGTCTACATGCAGCTTGCGAGCGGCGCGGCGATGACCGAGGCGCTGCTGTCCGGCAACCTCGATTTCGCCACGGGCGGGCCCGGCCCCTTGCTCACGGTGTGGGACCGCACCAAGGGCAACCTCAACATCAAGGGGATCGCCGCGGTCTCCTCGATCCCGGTCTATCTCAACACCATCAATCCCAACGTGAAGACCATCGCCGACTTCACGGACAAGGACCGCATCGCGGTGCCGACCGTGGGCGTGTCCACCCAGGCGGTGACGCTGCAGATCGCGGCGGAGAAGCTGTTCGGCAAGGGCAAGCACGCCCAGCTGGACAAGTTCACCGTGTCGGTGGCGCCCCCGGACGCCCACAACGCCATGATGAGCGGCGGCACCGAGATCACCGCCAACTTCACCAGCCCGCCCTTCATGTATCTCCAGGTGAAGGACGGCAAGGCGCGGCGCATCCTCACCTCCTACGACGTGATGGGCGGGGCGACCAGCTTCATCCTCATGTGGACGACGGAGAAGTTCTACAAGACCTATCCCAAATACTTCGAGGCGGTGCTGGCGGCGCTGGAGGAGGCGAACGCCTTCATCAAGGCCAATCCGCGCCAGGCGGCGGAGATCTTCATCGCCGCCGAGAAGTCGAAGCTGCCGCTCGACTTCGTCGAGGAGATGATCAAGGACCCGGACGTGATCTTCACCTCCTCGCCGCAGAACCTGATGGTCTATGCGGAGTTCATGCAGCGCAACGGCGCCATCAAGAACAAGGCGGAGAACTGGAAGACGCTGTTCTTCCCGCCGGTCCATACAAGGTCCGGATCCTGAGGACGCGTCCCGAGCTGGAGCCAAGGCCGATGAAGAAGTCCTATCCAACGGAACCGCTCGCGCACTGGCTCGGGACCGTCTTCGCCGCCCTCGGCGTGGAGCGCGCGCTCGCCGACCGCTCGGCGCGGGCGATCGTGCGCACCAACGCGCGGGGCATCGACACCCACGGGGTCGCCCGCGTGCTGATCTACGTGGACAAGCTGATGGCGGGCGAGCTGAACCCGGCCGCCGAGGTCCGCTTCGAGGACCGGAACGGCATCCTCCACGTGCATGCGGACGGGGCGCTGGGCCAGGGCGCCGGCCTCATGGCGGTGGACGCCGCGGCGGCGCGCGCGCGCGAGACCGGCGCGGTGGTCGCCATCCTCCACGATGTCGGCCATCTCGGCGCGCTCGGCCTCTATGTGCTGGAGGCGGCGGACCAGGGCATGCTCGCCTTCATGGTGCAGTCCACCCCGCCGGTGATGGCGCTGCCGGGCTCGCGCGGCGCCGCCATCGGCAACAATCCCATCGCCTTCGCGAGCCCAGTGGACGGCGGCGCGCCGCTGGTCTTCGACATGGCGACGAGCGGCGTCGCGCGCGGCAACGTGGTGATGGCGGCGCGCGCCGGCCGGGCGATCCCCGAAGGCTGGGCGATCGATGCCGAGGGCAATCCCACCACCGACGCGCAGGCGGCGCTGCGCGGCGCCATGCTGCCGGTGGCGGGCCACAAGGGCATCGGCCTCGCCATGCTGGTGGAATGCTTCGCGGGCTCGCTCTCCGGCGCCAAGCCGCCGCCCATGGCGGCCACCGGCGGCAGCGCGCCGAGCCGGGTCGGCGCCTTCCTCATGCTGGTGAACCCCGCGCTCGCCGCCGGGCCGGGCGCCTATGGCGCCCACCTGACCGAATGGATGGAGACCTACAAGGCCGCCTCGGGCGATCAGGGCCGCTATCCCGGCGAGCGCGCCTTCGGGCTGGAGGCCGAGCGCGGCCGCACCGGCATTCCCCTGCCGCCTGAGACCGTCGCCGACCTCGTGCGTGCGGGCGAAAAGGCAGGCGTGCCGTTCGACGTCGCGCCGCTGAAGGGAGAGAGGGTGCCGTGAAGGAGGATCGCTCCTACGTGACCGACGCCGCGTGCGACTTCATCGTGGTGGGCGCCGGCTCGGCCGGGTGCGCGCTGGCCGGCCGGCTCGCGCAGAGCGGGCGTCACACGGTGGTCCTGCTGGAGGCCGGCGGCCCGGACGACAGCATCTGGATCCACATGCCGCTCGGCATCGGCAAGCTGCTCCAGGACGAGCGCTATATGTGGAAGTTCCAGACCGAGCCGGAGCCGGAACTCCACGGACAGTCCATGTACTGGCCGCGCGGCAAGGTGCTCGGCGGGTCGAGCGCGGTCAACGGCATGGTCTATGCCTGGGGCGAGGCGGGCGAATATGACGGCTGGCGCGAACGGGGCCTTGCCGGCTGGGGCTTTTCGGACCTCCTGCCCTATTTCCGGCGCATGGAGAATTTCGGCCGCGCGAGCGCGGCGCGGCGCGGCCACGACGGCCCGGTGCGCATCACCGACCGCGGCGTCTTCGACCCCGATCCGCTGTCCGACGCCTTCCGCGACGCCTGCGTCGCCGCCGGCATTCCGCCCGTGGGCGACTACAATAGCGGCGCGCCGGAAGGGGTGAGCTATCTGCAGCAGACCGTGTGGCGCGGCCGGCGCTGGACCTCGGCCACCGCCTATCTGCGCGATGCCCGCAGGCGCCCGAACTTCCGCCAGGAAACCCGCGCGCCGGTCTCGCGCGTGCTGTTCGAGGGCACGCGCGCGGTGGGGGTCGAATATCGCAAGGGCGGCGTGGTCCATCGCCTGCCGTGCCGCGGCGAGGTGATCCTGTGCGCCGGGGCGGTGCAGTCGCCGCAATTGCTGGAGCTTTCCGGGATCGGCGGCGCCGCGCGCATCGCCGGGCTCGGCCTCCCGGTGGTGGCGGATGTGCCGGGCGTGGGCGAGGACCTGCAGGATCACCTGCAGGTGCGGCTCAGCTATGAGTGCCGGCTGCCGCTCACCATCAACGACGTGATCCGCAGCCGCGCCCGCGCCGCGCTCGAAGGGCTGCGCTATCTCATCACCCGCCGGGGGCTGCTGTCCTCCACCTCCTCCTCGGTCCATGCCATCGCCCGCACCCGGCCCGAGTTGACGCGGCCGGACGTGAAGATCCAGATCGCGCTGATCAGCGGCAAGGACCGCTACTCGCGCTCGGCGGACCTCGGCATCGATCCCTTCCCCGGCTTCTCGCTGGGCGTGTTCAAATTGCACCCGGCCTCGCGCGGCTCCATCCATGCGGTCTCGCCGGACCCGCTGGCGCCGCCGCGCATCGTCGCCGGCTATCTCTCCGATCCCTCGGACCTTCCCACCTATCTGGACGGCATCGCCCTCATCCGCCGCATCGCCGCGGCAAGGCCGCTCGCGGACCTGATCGTCGCCGAGCGCCGGCCGGGGCCCGAGGTGGCGCGCGAGGACGCCATCGTCGACTATATCCGCCGCACCGGGCAGACCTCGTGGCACCCCATCAGCACCTGCCGCATGGGCGTGGATGCCGGCGCGGTGGTGGACGCGCGGCTGAAGGTGCGCGCGGTCGAGGGCCTGCGCGTCGCCGACTGCTCGGTGATGCCCACCATGGCGTCCTCCAACACCAATGCGCCGGCCATGATGATCGGCGAGAAGGCGGCCGACCTCGTGCTCGAGGATGCCGCCCGTCGCTCCAACACCTGAGGGAAGGAAACCGCGATGCCGAGAGCCATCGTCCTCGACCCCGCCGACAATGTCGCGACCCTGATCGATCCCGGCCGGACCGGCGAAGCGGTCGCCCTCGGCGGCCAGCGTTCCGGCGCCGTGAGCCTCGTCGCCGACGTGCCGTTCGGCCACAAGATCGCGCTCGCCGACATCGCGGCCGGCACCGACATCCTGAAATACGGCCAGGTGATCGGCCGCGCCACCGCCGCCATTCCGGCGGGCGCGCATGTCCATGTGCACAATGTGGAGGCGCTCAGGGCGCGCGGCGACGTGAGCGGGAGGGCGGCATGAGCGGCGCGACCTTCCTCGGCTATGGCCGCCCGGACGGCGCGGTGGGCGTGCGCAACCACGTGGCCGTCGTCTCGGTGATGGACAATTGCAACCCGGTCACCCGCAGGGTGGCCGAGGCGGTCTATGGCACCATTCCAGTGACGACGCTGTTCGTGCGCGGCCAGCTCGGGCGCGACCTCGACATCACGCTCGACACGCTGGCCGGCCTTGCCCGCAACCCGAACGTCGCCGCCGTGCTCCTGATCGGCCTCGAAGCGGCGATGACGGAGGCGCTGGCAAAGCGCATCCGGCCCTGCGGCAAGACGGTGGCGGCGGTGGTGATCCAGGAGGTCGGCGGCACCATCAACGCCGTCGCCGAGGCCACCCGCGCCGCCGCGCGGCTGGTGCGGGAAGCCTCGCGCCAGCGCCGGGCGCCGTTTGCGCTGTCGAAGCTCGTCATCGGCGTCGAGTGCGGCGGGTCGGACACGACCTCGGGCCTGGCCTCGAACCCGTCCATCGGCGTCGTCGCCGACCGGCTGGTCGGCGAGGGGGGCACCGTCATCATCTCGGAGACCTCGGAATTCTTCGGCGCCGAGCACCTGTTCGCCGAGCGCGCCCGCGACGCCCGGGTCAAGGCCGAGTTCCTCGAGGCGGTGCAGGGCTTCGAGCGGGAGATCATGGCCCACGGCATCGATCTGCGCGGCTCCAACCCGACCCCGGACAACATCCTCGGCGGCCTCACCACCATCGAGGAGAAGGCGCTCGGCGCCATGGCCAAGGCCGGCAAGTCGCCGCTCAACGGGGTGCTCGCTTATGGCGAGGCGCCGCGGGAAAAGGGCCTCAACTTCATGGCGACGCCGGCCCCGGCGGTGGAATCCCTCACCGCGCTGGCCGCCGGGGGATGCCAGATCTGCCTGTTCTCCACCGGCGTCGGCAATCCCATCGGCTCCATGGTGTCCACCACCATCAAGGTCTCGGGCAATCGCAACACCATCGATGCCTTTGCGGACAATGTGGATTTCGACGTCACCGGGGTGCTCGAGCGGGGCGAGCCGCTCATGGAGGCGGGCGGCCGGCTCGCCGACTACATGGTCTCGGTGGCCTCCGGCGAACTGACCTCCAGCGAGATCCTCGACGTGCGCGAGACCTGCATCAGCCGCTTCCTGCCCTCCATGTAAGCCGGGCCAAAGCCATGGAATCGCAGGAAAAGGGCGAGGAGATCGGGATCGTCGGCGTCGGCGCGATCGGCCTGCGCATGGCGCGGCGGCTGATGGCGCATGGCCACGGGGTGACGGTCTTCGACCGCGGCGCTGCGGCGCTGGAGACGGCGGCGGCAGCGGGCGCGTCCATCGCCGCCTCGCCGGCCGCGGTGGCGCGGGCGGCGCGCATCGTCATCACCTGCGTCACCGACGCCGGCGACGTGGAGGAGGTGGTGGCCGGACCGAGCGGCCTTGGGGACGCGCCCGTTGGCCTGCTGGTGATCGAGACCACCACCTCGCTGCCGTCCGTCACCCGCCGGCTTGGCGCCCTCCTCGAAGCGCGCGGCGGGGCAATGGTGGATGCGCCGGTGAGCCGGGGCGTTCCCGCGGCGGAGGCGGGCACGCTCTCGATCATGCTCGGCGGCGCCGCGCGGGACACGGACCGGGCGGAGCCGGTGCTGCGGCTGCTCGGCACCGACATCGTCCGCACCGGCGCGCTGGGCTCGGGCCACGCCGCCAAGTCGCTGAACATGTTCGCTATGGGTGTCAACCTGGTCGCGGTCTCGGCGCTGGTGGGTCTTGGCCGGCGGGCAGGGGGCCGGGCGGGCGACCTCGTTGCCGCGCTCGAAGCCGGCCCCGGCGGCTCGTTCATGACCGCCAGCCACTATCCGAAATACGTCCTCTCCGGCACGCTCGCCTCCACCTTCACGCTCGGTTTGATGCGCAAGGACATCGCCATCGCCGCCGCGCTGGCGCGCGACGCCGGGGTGGCGGCGCCGCTCTGCGCCGAGGTGCTCGCGCTCTACGACGCGCTGTGCGCGGAAGGCCTCGCCGGGGCCGACAACACCCTCGTCTTCCGCCGCGTGGAGGATGCCACCGCCGCAGCGTCCGGCCGCACCGCCATGGGTGCCGAGCGCCTCGGCTTCGCGCTCGCCGCGGTCACGCTCGCCGGGCTGCTGGAGGCGTTCGCGGTGGCGCGGGCGGCGGGGCTCGCGCCGCTCGCCCTCGCGCTTGTGCTGGCGGCGAGCTCCGGCGGATCGCGGATGGGCAGCCGCGTCGCCTTGCCGGCGCTCCGGGGCGAGGCGGCGTCGCTGCGGCTCGCGCCTGGCGCGCTGGTCGCGGCGCTCGATCAGGCGCGGGCGGCGCTCGCCGGGCCGGCCGCCGAGCCGGTCGGCGAGCTTCTGGCCGCGGCGGCGCGCACCCTCGCCGCGGCGCCCGGCATGGACGGAAGCGATGCGGGGGCGGCCGTCGCGGCGCTCGCCGCGCGGGAGGTGGCAGCCGCATGCTAGCGCGTCCGCCGATCCGCCCTCATCGGCTTGCGCCCGCGTCCAGCAGGAAGCGAAAACCTGTCTTTCATCAGATATTTGACGATCGAGTGATCTGATCGGCGCCCGCCCGCCTTCGCGTTGCCGGAGCGCCGCCTCCCGGCGCGGAACGAGCCCATGGACACCCTAGCCGCCAGCCTGCCGCTCATCGCCTCGGCCTATGCCCTCGGCGGGTTCGTGAAAGGCGTGATCGGCATCGGCATGCCGCTCATCATCGTGCCGATCCTGTCTTTGACCATGCCGGTGCCGAGCGCCATCGCCCTCGTCAGCATCCCGGTGCTGGTGAGCAATCTCGTGCAGGTGGCCGAGCTGAAGACCGTGCTGCCGGCGCTCGGGCGCTTCCGCTGGCTGCTCATCGCCCTCGTGCCCGGGGCGGTGATCGGCGCCTCGCTGCTGATGAGCCTCGACCAGCACCAGCTCTATCTGGTGCTCGGGGCGGCGCTGCTGATCTTCTCGCTGGTCGGGCTGGTGCCGGTGCCGGAGGGGCGCTTCGCCGTCAACGAGCGTCTGTGGAACCCGCTGGCCGGCTTCGGCATCGGTGTCGTCGGCGGCCTGTCCTCGTTCCCGGGGCCGCCGCTGGTGCTCTATTTCATGTGGCTCCGGGTGGACAAGGACGTCTTCGTCGGCACCAGCGCCTCGGTCTATTTCCTCACCGGCGTGCCGCTGATGGTGACGCTGGTGGCGCACGGCGCGCTTGGCTGGCGCGAGGCACTGATCTCGACGCTGGGGCTGGTCCCGCTGCTCGCCGGCATGCGCCTCGGCACCGTCATGCGCAACCGCCTCTCCCAGGCCACCTTCCGCAAGATCATGCTGGCCGCCGTGGCGATGATCGCGCTGGAGCTGCTGCGGCGCGGGGCGATGTGAGGGGCGCGCGGTGCTCTACATGGCCACCCTCTCGGCCATCCGCTGCAACGCCGTGCTCAAGGCCTTCCACGCCCGCCTGCGCGCAAGCGGCAAGCCGCCAAAGCTCGCCATCACCGCCGCCATGCGAAAGCTCATCACCATCCTAAACGCCATGCTCCGATCCAAAACCCCATGGAGGACCGCTTGACAACACAGTCGCTCCCCACAAAGGGGAGGGGAGCCCATCCCCCGCCGCTCCCGGCGGGTCGGAGCGCAAGCCCGGTTGCTCAGGGGGCGATCTCGATCACCACGCGGCCGCGGATCTTGCCCTCGATGATCTCCGTGCCCTTGGCGATCACCGCGTCGAGCGGCACCGTGGTGGTCATCGCCGCGAGCTTGGCGTGGTCGAGGTCGCGGGCGAGGCGTTGCCATGCCTCCAGGCGGCGGGCCTTGGGCGCCATCACGGAATCGACGCCGAGCAGCGACACGCCGCGCAGGATGAAGGGCGCGACCGAGGTGGGCAGGTCCATGCCGCCGGCGAGGCCGCATGCGGCGATGGCGCCGCCGTAGCGCGTCATGGAGAGCAGGTTGGCGAGCGTGGTGCTGCCGACGCAGTCGACGCCCGCCGCCCAGCGCTCCTTGGCGAGCGGCCGGCCGGGCGCGGCCAATTCCTGGCGGGCGATGACCTCGGCGGCGCCGAGGCCCTTGAGATAGTCCGCCTCCTGCTCGCGCCCGGTGGCGGCGATGACGTGCCAGCCGGCGCCCGCGAGCAGGGAGGTGGCGACCGAGCCGACGCCGCCGGCCGCGCCCGTGACCACCGCCGGCCCGTTGGCAGGCGTGAGGCCATAGCGCTCCAGCGCCATCACGCACAGCATGGCGGTGTAGCCGGCGGTGCCGATGGCCATGGCCTGGGCCGGGCTGAGGCCGTCGGGCAAAGGGATGAGCCAGTCGGACTTGACGCGGCTCTTCTCGGCATAGGCGCCGAGATGGGTCTCGCCGGTGCCCCAGCCGTTGAGCAGCACCTTGTCGCCGGGCTTGAAGGCGTCGGCGTCGGAGCGCTCCACCACGCCGGCGAAGTCGATGCCGGGGATCATGGGGAAGCGGCGCACCACCGGCGCCTTGCCGGTCAGAGCGAGGCCGTCCTTGTAGTTGAGGGTCGAGTGGGTCACGCGGACGGTGACGTCGCCCTCCATCAGCTCGGCCTCGTCGAACGTCTTCAGCGCGACGGCCTGCCCGGCTTCGGTCTTCTCCACAACAATGGCCCGCATGGTGCCTCCTTGGGTGTTTGCCGGTTGGTTGCGGCCTTGTCTCAGGCCTCGCGCGGCTGCCCGGGGGGCGTTACGGCCTGCCGCCGGCTCATCGGCGGACCAGGGCGAAAAAGCCCTCGGCAAAGGCGCGCAGGGGGGCGTTGGAGCGCTCGAGCTTGGCCCGCAGCACCGCGCCTTCCCAGCCGATCCAGAAGAAGGCGGCGAGCTGGTCGGGATCGTGGCTCCGGCCGATCTCGCCGGCTGCCTGCGCGGCCCTGAGGCAGGCGGCGGTGCGCGCCTGCCAGTCGGCGAACACGTCGTTGAGGCGCTGGCGGAAGCTCTCCGGCAGCGCGCCCATCTCCTGGCCCAGATTGCCCACCAGGCAGCCGCGCCGGAAATCGTGCCGCGCTATGGCCTCTTCCGCCGCGCGGGTGAACGCCTCCAGCCGCAGGAGGGGGGAACGCCCGGCATCGGCGAAGAAGCGGTCGAGCCGGCCGGCGAAATAGCCGGCATACTGGTCGATCAGCTCGGCGCCGAACGCCTCCTTGCTCTTGAAGTAGTGGTAGAACGAGCCCTTCGGCACGCCGACGCCGCTCAGGACCTCGTCGATGCCGGTGGCCGAGAAGCCCTTCTCCGTGAGCGCCACGAGGCCGGCCCGCACCAGCGCCTCGCGGGTTTCGCTCGGGGCGTCGAGCGCCTTGGGCGGGCGACCGCGCTTGCGCGGCTGGGGGGTGGCGGCATCCATGGCGAGAAATTAGACCGATCGTCTATTTAATTCAAGCGGGCACTGCATGCTGCGGCGTCCGGATCAAGTCGCGTCATGCCCCGGCTTGTCCGGGGCATCCACCGCGCCGCTTGCGCCGCGCTCCAGGACGTGTAGGCCTGCCCGGTCGCAGGGTGGACCGCCGGACCGGCCGGGGGGTGACGCTCTGAATGCGGACCAGGAGGACGAAATGCGCGGACGGCTCATGGCGGCGCTGGCCTGCGCGCTCGCCTTCATGCTCGTGGCGTCCGCCGCGGCGCGGTCGGAGCCGGAACTGTCCCTGACAGCGGACGGCAGAACGCGCACCTATACCGCCGTCCAGCTTCTCGCCCGTCCGGACGCGGTCTCGGTGACGGTGCCTTCGGACGTGGCCTATGGCGGGACGGCGACCTATCGCGCCGTTCCGGTGCTCAATTTGCTGAAGGAGGCGGGCATTCCGGCCGACGCGCCGATCCAGATCCGCGCGCTCGACGGCTTCGTGGCGCAGTATCCCGCCGGCCTCTTCACGCAAAGCGGGGCGGACGGCGCGCGCGCCTTCGTCGCCATCGAGCCACGCCACGCCCCCTGGCCGAAGCTCAAGGGCAAGTCCGCCACCGCCGGGCCGTTCTACATCGTCTGGCAGAACCCGCAGGCGGGCCGCGTGAGCAGTGAGCACTGGGCCTATCAGGTGGCGACCATCGAGAGCACGCGCGATCCGGTGCTGAGGTTTCCGCAGATCGACCTGCCGGAGGCCGTCGGCGCCGACGCCCCCGCGCGGCGGGGGCTGTCCGTCTTCATCCACAATTGCCTGCCGTGCCACCGCATGAACGGCGGCGGGGAGAGCACCATCGGGCCGGACCTCAATTTGCCGATGAATCCGACGGAATATTTCCGCCCCGAGGCGCTGCGCGCGCTGATCCGCGACCCGGAGGCGGTGCGCGCCTGGCCCGAGCGCCGCATGCCGGGCTTCGGCGCCGCGACCATTCCGGAGCGGGACCTCGACGACCTGATCGCCTATCTCGACGCCATGCGCCACCGCCGCCGGTGAGGCGGCGGGGACCATTGGCCGGCCGTTCTCCCGCGCGCGCCGCGCGATCCAGTCCTGGCGCATCTCCCCGCCCCCTTGTGGGGAGGGGTGAGGGGGTGGCGCGCCGTCGGGGGGCGATCGCGCAGCCGCCGCTCAGGCCCGGAACGCCCGCGCCAGCGCCTCCGAGCCGCGCGCCAGGATGCCGGTGTCCGAGCCCACCGCGGTGAACACGCAGCCGGCGGCGATGTAGCGGCGCGCCAGCGCCGCGTCGCCGGTGAGGATGCCGGCGCGGTTGCCGGCCTTGCCGATGCGGGCGATCATCTCCTCGATCAGCGCGACGATGGCTTCGTCGCCCTGTCCGCCCAGATGGCCGAGCGCGGCGGAGAGGTCGCCGGGGCCGATGAACACCCCGTCCACCCCCGGCACCGCGGCGATGGTGTCGAGATTGTCGAGGCCGAGTTTCGATTCGATCTGCACCAGCACGCAGATTTCCTCGTGGGCGCGGGCGTAATAGTCGCTCACCCGGCCGAAGCGCGAGGCGCGCGAGGCGGAGGCGAAGCCGCGGATGCCGTCCGGCGGGTAGCGCGTGGCGGCGACCGCGGCGGCGGCCTGGGCCGGCGTGTCCACCATGGGGATCAGGAAGCTCTGCACGCCGGCATCCAGATAGCGCTTCAGGATCACCGCGTCGTTCACCGGCGGGCGCACGATGGGCTGGGTCTGCGGGTGCTCCATCATGGCGTGGAGCTGGTTCACCACCATGGGCAGCTCGTTGGGCGAGTGCTCGGTGTCGATCAGCAGCCAGTCGAAGCCGGAGCCGGCGAGGATCTCCACCGACAGGTGGCTCGCAAGGCTCGACCACAGGCCGATCTGCTGGCGGCCGGCATGGATGGCGCGCTTGAAGGTGTTCGCTGGCACGTCCAAGGGATCTGTCCTTCTTCGTCAGTAGATGGCGGGCTCGCCGACGGCGGCGCCGAAGGCGGTCTCGAGGAAGTCGAAGTCGCAGCCCTCATTGGCCTGGCCGATATGGCGCGAGAACATCCAGCCATAGCCGCGCTCGAAACGCGGCTCCGGGGCGGGCAATGCGGCGCGGCGGCGCGCCAGCTCCTCGGGCGCGACCAGCATGTCGATGGTGCGGTTCGGCACGTCGACGCGCACGAGGTCGCCGGTGGCGATGAGCGCCAGCGGCCCGCCCACGAAGCTTTCCGGCGCCACGTGCAGGATGCAGGCGCCGTAGCTGGTGCCGCTCATGCGGGCATCGGAGATCCGCAGCATGTCGCGCACGCCCTCTTTCACCAGCCTCTTGGGGATCGGCAGCATGCCCCATTCCGGCATGCCTGGCCCGCCGAGCGGGCCGGCATTGCGCAGAACGAGGACGTGGTCGGGCGTCACGTCGAGGCTCTCGTCCTCGCTCGCCGCCTTCATGCTGGGATAGTCGTCGAACACCAGCGCCGGGCCGGTATGGACGCGCAGATGCGGCGCGCAGGCGCTCGGCTTGATGACGCAGCCGTCGGGCGCGAGGTTGCCGCGCAGCACCGCCAGCGCGCCCTCGGCATAGATTGGGTTCTCCAGCGGGCGGATCACGTCGTCATTGTAGACCTGCGCGCCCTCCAGCGTCGCACCGAGCGTGCGGCCGGACACGGTCGGCGCATCGAGGTGCAGGAGCGGCTTGAGGCGCCCCATCAGCGCCGGCAGGCCGCCGGCGAAGTAGAAGTCCTCCATCAGATAGGCCGCGCCCGAGGGCCGCACATTGGCCAGCACCGGCACGATGCGGCTCGCTTTGTCGAAGTCGTCCAGCGAGATGTCGCAGCCGGCGCGGCGTGCCTGGGCGATCAGGTGGATGATGGCATTGGTGGAGCAGCCCATGGCCATCGCCACCGTGATGGCGTTCTCGAACGCCGGCCGGGTCTGGATGCGGGCCGGGACGAGGTCCTCCCACACCATGTCGACGATGCGCCGGCCCGACGCCGCGCACATGCGCATGTGGCCGGCGTCGGCGGCGGGGATGGAGGAGGCGCCGGGCAGCGTCATGCCGAGCGCCTCGGCAATGGCGGTCATGGTGCTGGCCGTGCCCATGGTCATGCAATGGCCGTAGGAGCGGGCGATGCCGCCCTCGATCTCGGCCCAGGCGGCCTCGTCGATGTTGCCGGCGCGGCGCTCGTCCCAGAACTTCCAGGCGTCCGACCCCGAGCCCAGCGTCTTGCCGTTCCAATTGCCGCGCAGCATCGGCCCGGCGGGCACGTAGATGGCCGGCACGCCGGCGCTGGTGGCGCCCATCAGGAGGGCGGGGGTGCTCTTGTCGCAGCCGCCCATGAGCACCGCGCCGTCCACCGGGTGGGCGCGGATCACCTCCTCCACCTCCATGGCCAGCATGTTGCGGTAGAGCATGGAGGTGGGTTTGAGGAAGGTCTCCGACACCGAATGGACCGGCACCTCCAGCGGGAACCCGCCGGCCTGCAGCACGCCACGCTTGATGTCCTGCACGCGGTCCTTGAAGTGGGCGTGGCAGGAATTGAAGTCCGACCAGGTGTTGAGGATGGCGATCACCGGCCGGCCGGCCCAGTCCTCGGGCGCGTAGCCCATCTGCCGCAGCCGCGAGCGATGGCCGAAGCTGCGCAGATCGTCGGCGGCGAACCAGCGGGCGCTGCGCAGCGCGTCGGGGTTCTTGCGGGGCGTCATGAACTCCACCTCGGGAATGGGCCGGGCCTCGACGGGAGGCCCGGCGACGCATCGCGGCATTGGGAATCGCGCTAGAGCGCGATCCGATCAAATTGACTCAATCTGATCGGTGAATCGCCCTCTAAATCGATGAAAGAGAACGCGTTGTCCGATCAGCTTGCGGCGCAAGCTGATCGGCGCGTGCGCTAGTTGGTCTCGATCTTCCCGAGCTTCACCACCTCGCGCCAGCGCTGCTCCTCGGCGTTGCGGAAGGCGACGAACTCCTCGGGCGTGTTGGCCACCACCTCGAAGCCGAGGCCGTTGAACTTGGCCTTGACCTCGGGATCGTTAAGGCTCGCTTTCAGCGCCTCGAAGAGCTTGGCCTTCACCGGCGCCGGCAGCCCCTTGGGGGCGGCGGCGGCCTGCCAGGAATACACGTCGATGCCGTCGACGCCGGCCTCCTTCATGGTGGGCACGTTCGCCAGCACCGGGTTGCGGTCCTGCGCCGTCACCGCGAACGCCTTCAGCTTGCCGGCCTTGATCTGGTTCGCCACCGCGCCGAGATTTTGGAACGACACGTTGGCGTGGCCGGCGATCAGATCGGCGATCGCCGGCCCGCCGCCCTTGTAGGGCACGTGCACGCCGCTGGTCCCGGTCTTCTGCCAGAACAGGGCCGCGGTCAGATGGTCCGAGGAGCCGACGCCGGAGGAGGCGAAGGTCACCTTGTCCGGATTCGCCTTGAGATAGGCGATCAGCTCTTTCACCGAGCTGGCCGGAAAGTCGGGATTGGCCACCAGAACGTTGGGGGTGCGCACCGCGACCGTGAGCAGGTCGAGGTCCTTGCCGGGCTGGTAGCTGAGGTTCGGGTTGAGCGCCGGATTGATGGCGAACACGCCGATGGAGCCCACCAGCAGGGTGTAGCCGTCCGCTGGCTGGCCCTTCACATGGCTCGCGCCGTTGGCGCCGTTGGCGCCGGGGCGGTTGTCGATCACCACGCTCTGGCCGAGCTTGTCCTGCATCTTCGGCTGCATGAAGCGGGCGGTGCTGTCGGAAGCGCCGCCGGGCGGGAACGGCACCACCACCGTCACCACGCGGTCGGGAAAGGTTTGCGCGAGCGCCGGCGCGCCGCAGAGCGCTGCGGCCAGCGCGAGCGAGACGATCTTCAAGCGGGACATGTTTCCTCCTGTCGCTCGGACGCGCGTTCGAGGGAGCCGCCGCTCTGATGGTTGGCGTGGCGGCCGTCTCCCCCGTCCTGCCTGCACCCGATCCGCGCGATCGGATCGGGTGCAGGCAAGCTCTTGCCCGGGCCGCGTCCTCGGCCGTGGTTGGGCGTGCCGTCTTCCGGCTGATGGATTAAAACGCTAATGCATTAGTGAAGTCAAACTCGTCCTGCGCTATGCTCGCGCCATGGACACCGCGCGCTCCTCTTCCAGGCCGCCCCGCGACCCGTCGCGCCATGCCGCGCCGCAGGTGTTCGACTATCTGCGCGAGCGCATCATCGCGCTGGAGCTGCCGCCCGGCACGCTGATCTCCCGCGCCGAGCTCCAGGAGCTGTTCGGCTTTTCCTCGACCCCGGTGCGCGACGCGCTGCTCCGGCTCCAGGAGGAGGGGCTGGTGGACATCTTCCCCCAGCACGCCACCATGGTCAGCCCCATCGACCTGAAGCTCGCCCGGCAGGCGCAGTTCCTGCGCCGCTCGCTGGAGCAGGAGGCGGTGCGCACCATCGCTCTTGCCGCCGACCGCGGCGAGGTGGTGGCGCGGCTCGAGACCGGGATCGAGGTCCAGGCCACCCTGCTCGCCCGCGGCGACCTGCCCGGCTTCGAGGCCGCCGATCGGGAGTTCCACCGGGTGTTCTTCGAGATCGCGGCGGTTCCCGGCCTGTATGTCCTGGTGCGGCGCTATTCCGGGCACATCGACCGCATTCGCCGGCTGCATCTGCCGATGCCCGGCAAGGCCGCGCAGGTGATCGCCGATCATCGCGCCATCGCCGCCGCCCTCAAGGCCGGCGATGCGGCCCGCGCCCAGGCGGCGCTGCGCGAGCATCTGTCCAAGTCGCTCGCCTTCACGCCGGACCTGCGGGCCCGCTGGCCCCACTATTTCCGCGACTGAGGCCGATCCGGCCGGTGCGTCCCCTTCGGCGCGCGCCATCGTCGCGATCGGCGCTTGATCTTTGCGGCCAAAATGGTTGCACACCCGCCACAGCCGCCAAAGGAACGCCGGCCCGCCGGCAGTCGGATCCTGGGAAATCATTATTATACTTTTGATATTGCGGTCTTATTTGTCGTCGGCGAGGCGGTGTGGCCGGCGGGCCATGCTGCAACCGATCGTGCATCCGGGCCCCTTTCGGCGCACGGAAAATGGGATAAGAGATCATTGCCTTAAACGCGGGCGGGGGGCTCTGCCATGTCTTGGGGGTATCTTTCGCCACACGGACGGCATCTCGCCGCCGCGATCGTCGCCGCGATCGTCTCGGCGGGCCAGCCCGCGCGCGCCGCCGACCTCTCGACGCCCCCCATGCCGGCGGCGCCGCCGTCCGGCTGGGAGTTCCAGGCCACTCTCTACGGCTGGGGGACGAGCCTCACCGGCGACATCGGCGTGCGCGCTCTGCCCGCGGTCCCGATCGACGTGAGCTTCGGCGACCTGCTGAGCAACCTGGACGGCGCGCTGATGGGCGACTTCCTCGCCAAGAACGGCGACTGGACGCTGCTGGCCGACGTGTTCTGGTCGAAGATCTCGGCCGACAAGGCGCTGGGTGCCGGCGGGCCGCAGCTCGATTTCAGCCAGCGCCTGCTGGTGCTCCAGGCCATTGCCGGCTACCGCCTGCCGGTGGGGCCGGACAATTTTGACCTCAGCGCCACGGCGGGCTTCCGCTATCAGAAGCTGACCGCCGAAACCACCATTACCCCGGCCGGCTTTCCCGCGGGCGTGTCCTCCACTTATGTGAAGGACTGGCTCGACCCGGTGTTCGGCCTGGTGCTGCAGTATCAGATCAACGAGCGCTGGTTCGTGAACGCGCTCGCCGACGTGGGCGGCTTCGGCCTCGGCTCCAAGCTCACCTCGCAGGGCTTCGTGGCCCTGGGCTACAATTGGAACAAGTCCTGGTCCACCGCCATCGGCTATCGCGCGCTTTATACCGACTACGAGTCCATCACCGGCCCGCGCAGCAATTTCCGCTACGACACGACCATGCACGGGCCGATGTTCAGCATCGGCTATCACTTCTGACGCCGGGCGGAGCGCGGCCTCAGAAGCCGACCACCAGCGCCCCGCCCGTGAGGCCGGCGCCGACCGCCGTCAGCAGCACCTTTTCTCCCGTCCGCAGCGGCGCCTGCTCCGCGCTCGCGGCGAGCGAGAAGGGAATGGTGGCGGCGGAGGAATTGCCGAACTCGGCGATGGTGGAGACGAGGCTCTCGTGCGGCAGGCCGAGATTGCGGCGCACCGCCTCGAAGATGCGGGTGTTGGCCTGGTGCGGCACGAAGCGCTGCACGTCCGTGGCGCCGAGGCCCGCCTGCGCCATGGCCTTGCGGGCGCAGTCGGTCATGGTGGTGACGGCCTCCGCATAGACCGCCGCGCCGTCGGCGATCGCCATGAAGATGTCCTGCGGCGCCGTCTGCGGCGAGAAGGGCTGGCGGCTGCCGCCGGCGGGAATGCGGATCAGGCCGTATTGCCCGCCGTCCGAGGTGAGGTCGGCGCCGATCACGCCCACGTCCGCGCGCTCCGAGGGCGCGAGCACGCAGGCGCCGGCGGCGTCCGCGAACAGCACCGCGCTCACCTTGTCCATGGGATTGATGCGGCGGCTGAGCACGTTGGCCGCCACCACCAGTACCGGGCGGCCCTGGGCGCGCACGAAGCCGTCGGCGAGGGCCAGCGCGTAGAGGAAGCCGGCGCAGGCGCCCGCAAGGTCCACCGCCCCCGAGCAGGCAAGGCCGAGGCGGTGGGCGAGCAGCGGCGCCGAGGGCGGCAGCAGATGGTCCGGCGTCGAGGTGGCGAGCAGCGTCAGGGCGATGTCGGCGCGGGCGAGGCCGCTCGCCGCCAGCGCCTGCTCTGCGGCCGGCAAGGCCAGGTCGGTGAGCGCCTCGTCCTCGGCCACGTAGCGGCGCGCGCGGATGCCGGTGCGCCGCTCGATCCAGCCGGCCTCAAGTCCCAGCCGTGCCTCCAGCTCCTCATTGGGCACGCGCCGCGCGGGCGCGTGGCGGCCGAAGGCGACGATGCGGCTGGAGCGGGCCATGGCGCGCCTCAGGCGAGCGCGTCGGCGGCGGCGCGGATGGCGCCGTAGGCGCCTTCCAGCTCGGCGCGGGTCACGCAATAAGGCGGCATCAGATAGAGGGTGCTGCCGAGCGGGCGAATGAGCAGATCGCGCGCAAGGAAGAAATCGTAGAGGCGCGGGCCGATGCCGGCGAGATAGCCCGCGTCCCGCGCCTTGAGATCGAGCGCGGCGATGGTGCCGCAGCGGCGCACGGTCTCGAAGCGCCGATCATCGCGGAACGGCGCGATCAGCTCCTCCTGCAGGGCGCACAGCGCGGCGATGCGCGCCATCACCGGCTCGCTCTCCCACACTTGGAGGTTCGCGAGGCCGGCGGCGCAGGCGATGGGGTTGGCGGTGTAGGACGAGGAATGGAAGAAGGTCTTCGTCCGGTCATTGGAATAATGGGCCGCGAAGATCTCCTCCCGGCAGAGCGTCACGGCGAGCGGCAGGGCGCCGCCGGTGAGGCCCTTCGACAGGCACAGGATGTCCGGGACGATACCCGCCTGGTCGCAGGCGAAGCGCGTGCCCGTGCGGCCCCAGCCGGTCATCACCTCGTCGGCGATGAACAGCACGCCGTGGCGCGCGCAGATGGCGTGCATGGCCTTCAGGAGCTCCGGCCCGTACATGAGCATGCCGCCCGCGCCCAGCACCAGCGGCTCGACGATGAAGGCGGCGGGCGCCTGCGCGCAGGCGGCCTCCAGCGCGGCGAGCGTCGCCTCCTCCTTCCCTGCGGCAGGGAAGGGGACGGTCTCCACCTCGAACAGCAACGGCGCATAAGCGGCATTGAACACACCGCGTTCGCCCACCGACATGGTGCCGATGGTGTCGCCGTGATAGCTCGCCGCCATCACCACGATGCGGCTGCGCGCTTCGCCGGTGTTGCGCCAGAAGCCGAGCGCCATCTTCAGCGCCACCTCGACGCTGGTGGAGCCGCTGTCGGAATAGAACACCCGGTTGAGGCCTTCCGGCGCCACCGCCACCAGCCTGCGCGCGAGCGCTTCCGCCGGGGCGTGGGTGAAGCCGGCGAAGATGATCTGGTCGAGGCTTTCGCTCGCCTGCCGGATCGCCGCCATGATGGCCGGGTGGCGGTGGCCGTGGGTGATGACCCACCAGGAGGAGATGGCGTCGAGGATGCGCCGGCCGTCTTCGGTGACGAGGTGCGCGCCCTCGGTGCGGGCGATCGGCACCATCGCGCCCGCGAGCGCGTGCTGGGTGAAGGGATGCCAGACCGGGGAGGTCACGCCGCTGCCCTCCCGGCCGCGAAATCCGCGCGCCGGAAGGCGCGCGCGAAGGCCGCCGCCAGCGTGTCCGGGGTCAGCGGATCGAGCCGCGGCAGGCGGCCGAGCACATTGACCTTCCCGAGCGCGGCGATGATGCGCGCGTTCTCGTCGTGCGCCTCGCCGATGAAGGCGACGCCCAGCACCGGGATGGCGCGCGCCCGCAGCGCCTCAAGCGAGAGCAGCGTGTGGTTGATGGTGCCGAGCGCGGTGCGCGCGCACAGAACCACCGGCAGGCCCCAGCGGGCGAAGACGTCGATGAGCAGCGCCTCGCGCGTCAGCGGCACCAGCAGGCCGCCCGCGCCCTCGATGACGAGGGGGCGCGGCGCGGCCGGGGGAATGAGCGCGGCGGGGTCGATGGCGACGCCCGCGCGCTCCGCCGCCAGGTGCGGGGAAGCGGGCAGCGCGAGGCGCCGCGCCTCGGGCAGGATGCGCTCCGCCGGCAGGCCGGCAAGGCGCGCCACCGCCGCGCTGTCGGTCTCCCCGTCGAGGCCGGCCTGCACCGGCTTCCAGTAGCAGCCGTCGAGGAAGCCGGCGAGACCGGCGCAGAACACCGTCTTGCCGATCCCCGTATCGGTGCCGGTGACGACGATGGCGCGCGTCACGCCGCCTTCTCCGCGAGCGCCGCGCCGAGCACCTCGAACAGGCCGTCCACCGCCGCCGCGTCGGCATTGAGGGTGAGCGAGATGCGCAGCCGCGCGGTGCCGGCCGGCACCGTGGGCGGGCGCACGCCGCGCACGTCGTAGCCGGCATGCTGCAGGAGGCCTGCCAGCGCCATGGCGCGGCCGTTGTCGCCGACGATCACCGGCAGGATCTGAGAGCCGGAGGGGGCTAGGCCGCACGTCGCCTCAAGCCGCCCGCCGGCATGGGCGACGAGCCCGGCGAGGCGGGCGCGCCGCTCGGGCTCGTCCCGCATGATGGCGAGCGCCTCGAGCGCCGCCACCGCCATCAGCGGCGAGGGGGCGGTGGCGAAGATGAAGGGCCGGCAGCGGTTGACGATGATGTCGGCGAGCACCTGCGGCAGCGTCACCAGCGCGCCGGAGCCGCCCATGGCCTTGCCGCAGGTGTGCAGCACCACCACGTTCTCGCGCCCCTCGAACGCCGCCGAAAGGCCGCGCCCGTCGGGCCCGTAGACCCCGGTGGCGTGGGCCTCGTCCACCAGAAGGAAGCCGTCGTGCGCATCCGCCAGCGCCAGCAGATCGGCCAGCGGGGCGCGGTCGCCGTCCATGCTGTAGAGGCTTTCGGCGGCGATCCACACCTTGCCCATGCCGCCGGCGGCGCGGAAGGCGCGGATGGCGTCCTCGGCGGCGCCGGCATCGTTGTGGGCGAACAGCACCGGCTCGGCCTTGCCGGCGCGGGCGCCCTCATGGGCGCTGGCATGGATCAATTCGTCCATCAGCAGCAGGTCGCCCTTCTGCGGCAGGGTGCCGATCACCGCGAGGTTCGCCATGTAGCCGCCGGAGAAGAACAAGGCCGCCTCGCTCCCGAAGAAGCGCGCTGCGGCCTCTTCCAGCGCCGCATGGGCGGGGTCGTTGCCGCGCAGCAGGCGCGAGCCGGTGGCGCCCACCGGCACCCCTTGCTCCAGAGCGGCGGCGACCGCCGCCTTCAGGCGGGGCGAAGAGGCGAGGCCGAGATAGTCGTTGGAGGCGAAGTCCATCCCCGCGCGGCCGGACAGCCGTCGCAGGGACTGGCGCCGGTCGAGGCCCCGCAGCATCGCCTCGTACCGGCCGAGGCGCGCGGCCTCGCTCACGCCGCGTCCACCCGCGCGCCGTCCGCGCCGGCGACCTCCCCCTCCTGGGGCCTGAGGCCGAGCGTGGCGAACAGCGCCATGTCCTTGTCCTCGCCGGGATTCTCGGCGGTGAGCAGGGTGTCGCCCACGAAGATGGAATTGGCCCCGGCGAAGAAGCACAGCGCCTGCATCTCGTCGCTCATCTGCGTGCGGCCGGCGGAGAGGCGCACATGCGCGGCGGGCATCAGGATGCGGGCGAGCGCGATGGTGCGCACGAAATCGATGGGCGACACCGGCTCGGCGCCGGCGAGCGGCGTGCCGGGGATCGGCATCAGCTGGTTGACCGGCACGCTCTCCGGCGGCGTCTCGAGGTTGGCCAGCGTCACCAGCATGTCGACCCGATCCTGGGCGCTCTCGCCCATGCCGAGGATGCCGCCGCAGCACACCTTGATGCCGGCGTCGCGCACGTTGGCCAGCGTGTCGAGCCGGTCGGCGAAGGTGCGGGTGGAGATGACTTTGGAATAATGGGCTTCCGAGGTGTCGATGTTGTGGTTGTAGTAATCGAGGCCGGCTTGAGCGAGCCGGTGCGCCTGGCCCGGCTCCAGCATGCCGAGCGTCATGCAGGTCTCCATGCCGAGGGCGCGCACCCCCTCCACCATGGCGACCAGCGTGTCCATGTCGCGCTCCTTGGGCGAGCGCCAGGCGGCGCCCATGCAATAGCGCGTGGCGCCGGCGTCCTTGGCCTTCTGCGCCTCGCCGACGACGCGCTCCACCTCCATGAGCTTGGAGGCCTTCAGATCCGTGCCGTGGTGGGCGGACTGGCTGCAATAGCCGCAATCCTCAGCGCAGCCGCCGGTCTTGATGGAGATCAGGCGGCTCATCTGCACTTCGTTGGGGTCGAAATTGGCGCGGTGCACGCTCTGGGCGCGGAACAGCAGGTCGTTGAACGGGGCGTTGTAGAGGGCCAGGGCCTCGTCGCGGGTCCAGGTCTTGCGCCTGCCGGTGCTGTGGATGGCGGTGGCGTTCGATCGAACCTGAGGCATCTTCGGCCCTCCCTTGATGTTGCTTTTGCTGCAAGGCGTCATTGATAGCCCCTGCGCGCTGGGATCGCCAGAGCCGCGGGCGAGCCGGCCGGACTTGTCCCGGCCGGCCGGCTGCTCGGGCCGTTCTCCTGGCCCGTTCTCCTGGCCCGTTCTCCTGGCCCGTTCTCCTGGCCCGTTCTCCTGGCCCGTTCTCCTGGCCTGTTCTCTTGGCCCGTTCTCCTGGCCTGTTCTCTTGGCCCCTGGTGCGTGCCTCAGCGCGGCACGTCGGCGGTCATGTCGGCGATCGGCTGGGTCTTGGGCAGAACGTAGTGGCGCACCTTGGCGGGGCCGCCTTGGGCGATCAGCGCCTTGAGGTCCAGCACGCGGATGGTCTGGTCCTCGTAGGTCTTCCAGTAATAGCGCAGCGCCACGGGATCGCGGGCGACGGTGGCGAGGGTGAAATCGTAGCCCACCTTGTCGCCGTCCTTGTCGGCGGCGACGCCCACCGGAATGTCGAAATTGTTGAGCACGTGAAATACCTGCGTCACCCCCTCGGCGGCGCTGGCGGGTGGTACGGCGGTGGCGCTGAACACCGCGGCGCGCACGAAGCGCGAGGGCGGGGTGAAGTCGCCCGGCAGGCCCACCATGCCGCTGCCCTGGCCGAGCGGCTGGAGCTTGATGCGGTCCACGGTCACCGGCGGCACGTTGAGCGGGCGCAGCGAGACGTAGTTGCGCAGGTTCGTCATGTGCCAGTCGAAGGCCGGCGAGTTGGTGATCACGCCGAGCGGGTTGTCGGTGACCACCAGCTTGCCGCCGAGCGGCTCGATGACGATGGCGCCGGTCTTGTCGTAGACCACGAAGTGGAACGGCGCCGGGGCCGGGCCCCATTCGGCCACCACGGTGGGGGCGATCACCACCTCGCCCCCCATCACCGCCTTCTTCACCTCCTCGACGGTGGCGAACTGGGTGAGCACGTAATTGAGGAACTCGGTCGGCGCCAGCGCGCGCTTGCGGTTCTCGGGCGTGATCTCGGCGTAGCCGGCGAAGGTCGGGAAATAGAACGCGCCGGCCGACAGGCCCGCCTCGTTGATGCCGTCGAGCATGGACGGGGCGCCGAACGCGGTGGCGCCGAGCGCGGCGTATTTCGCGGCGAAGGCCATGCCCTCGCCGGAGGGCGTGTGGCCGACGAAGGCCGTCCCCTTCGGCACGAAGGCCATGCCGAGGTCGAGCGGGATGCCGAACTCGGCGGTGCGGCCATGGACGAGGCTGCCGTCCTTCGCCTTCAGCATGACGCCGGTACAGGCGGAGGCGCCTGAAACCGGCGCGAGCGCGAGCGAGGCGGCAAGGGCCGCGCAAGTGATGCGAGAGCGGGCGGACATGGGGCTTCCCTCCGTGGTCGGTGCGACCTCGCGCGCCGCGTTGGCGGCTGCCGCCCCGGCGAGATCTGCCCTGGCGTGACGGGCCTCGGCGGCGTGCGGCTGCGGTCCACCGGTTTCGTGCAGCGCGCCGAGCATGCCCGATGCGCCAGCCATTGCAAGGCTGGCGCGCGCCCGGCGCCGGCCCCGGTCACGGCGGTCATAGAGCTGGCAAAGCAGCACGAGGAGGCAGCTATGGCGGGCCGCGTTTCTTCACGCAGAGCCGATGAAATCGCAGTAGGTTAGCAGTAATCCCAACGCTTTTGTGACGTCGGCTGCTCCGTCACACGAACGTCGCCGGCGCAATGCTAGAAGCGCGCGGAAACTCTACTTCGCACGATCGCGGTTCGGCCAACGGTTGTGCGCGATGACACGGGCTCCGCCCGCGGCCGATCCTGCTTGAACCGGGGGTGACGATGACGCGCATGACGACCCTGGCCGCCACTGCGGCCTTCCTTGCCCTGGCGGGTGCCGCCACGGCCGGCGAGATCACGGTCTACACCGCCCTCGAGGCGGACCTGCTGCCGGTCTACAAGAAGTCGTTCGAGGAGAAGAACCCCGGCACGACCATCCGCTGGGTCCGCGACTCGACCGGCATCA
Source organism: Xanthobacter luteus (assembly GCF_040049235.1). Classification (NCBI taxonomy): domain Bacteria; kingdom Pseudomonadati; phylum Pseudomonadota; class Alphaproteobacteria; order Hyphomicrobiales; family Xanthobacteraceae; genus Xanthobacter; species Xanthobacter luteus. The sequence goes on along the minus strand of NZ_JBDZDO010000001.1, from coordinate 846,085 downwards.
TCACCGCCAAGCTACTGGCCGAGAAGAACAATCCCCAGGCTGACGCGGTGCTCGGCACGGCCGCCACCTCGCTGCTCCTGCTCGATGCCGAAGGCATGCTGCAGCCTTATGCGCCGGACGGCGTGAAGAAGATCGAGGCGCGCTTCGTCGACAAGAGCGCCCCGCCGGCCTGGGTCGGCACCAATGCGTGGGCGGCGGCGCTGTGCGTCAACACGGTCGAGATGGACAAGCGCAAGCTGCCCATCCCGGCGAGCTGGGCCGACCTCACCAAGCCGGAATACAAGGGCCTCATCGTGATGCCGAACCCGGCCTCCTCGGGCACCGGCTTCCTCGACGTCTCCAGCTGGCTGCAGCTGTTCGGCGAAGAGAAGGGCTGGGCCTTCATGGACGCCCTCGACAAGAACATCGCCACTTACACCCATTCCGGCTCCAAGCCCTGCGCGCTCGCCGCCTCGGGCGAATATCCGATCGGCATCTCGTTCGAGTTCCGCGCCGCCCGCCTGATCAACCAGGGCGCGCCGCTCGTCGCCGTGATCCCGTCCGAGGGCATCGGCTGGGACATGGAGGCCTCGGCCATCATCAAGGGCACCGACAACGAGGCGGACGCCAAGAAGCTGATGGACTGGGTGGTCTCCGACGAGGCCATGAAGATCTACGCCAAGAACTACGCCATCCTCGGCAATGCGGCGCTCGAGGAGCCGATCAAGAACCTGCCGGCCGGCCTCAAGGCCAAGCTGATCGACAACAAGTTCGACTGGGCCGCCGCCAACCGCGCCGCCATCCTCCAGGAGTGGCAGCGCCGCTACGACGCCAAGTCCGAGCCCAAGAAGGGCTGACGGCCGAGGGCTGAGGGGGAGGGCGCCGCCGCCTCCGCCCCCTCATCGCCCGGCACCACCGGAACCGTCATCCCCCGGCGTCTCCGGGGGATCCACGCAGCGGGCCGTCGCACGCGCGATTTCGTTGCGCCCTGGGGCCGGCGGATGCCTCGGACATGCCGGGGCATGGCGCGGCGACGGGCGGAACGCCGCGGCCAAGGCATGGCCCCACAGAGAACCGGAAAAGGGGGCGATCCATGAGCCAGCACACCGTGGACCTTTCGGGCCTCGCGCCTGGCCTGTCCGGCGGCGCGGCCGCCGATCCCGGCGCCGCCATCGTCCAGGGGCTCGCCGCCTCCGCGCCGCGGCCGCCTTACCTCGTGGTCGCCGACGTCTCCAAGCGCTTCGGCGACTTCGCGGCGCTCAGGAACGTCTCGCTCGACGTGCGCGAGGGCGAGTTCGTCTGCTTCCTCGGCCCCTCGGGCTGCGGCAAGACCACGCTCCTGCGCGCCATCGCCGGGCTCGACATCCAGTCCTCCGGCACCATCCACCAGGGCGGGCGCGACATCTCCGCTCTGCCGCCGGAGGAGCGCGACTTCGGCATCGTGTTCCAGTCCTACGCGCTGTTCCCGAACCTCACGGTGCGCCAGAACATCGCCTTCGGCCTGGAGAACCGCGGCATGCGGCGCGCCGAGGTCTCGGCGCGGGTGGAGGGGCTGCTCGAGCTCATCGGCCTGCCGACCCACGGCCACAAATATCCGGCGCAGATCTCCGGCGGCCAGCAGCAGCGCGTGGCGCTCGCCCGCGCTTTGGCGCCGAGCCCGGGCCTGATCCTGCTGGACGAGCCGCTCTCCGCGCTCGACGCCAAGGTGCGGCTCCATCTGCGGGCGGAGCTGAAGCAGCTGCAGGCGCGCCTCGGCGTCACCACGGTGATGGTGACCCACGACCAGGACGAGGCGCTCTCCATCGCCGACCGCATCGTCGTGATGAACATGGGCGTGGTGGAGCAGGTGGGCACGCCGCAGGAGATCTATGACACGCCCGCGAGCCAGTTCGTGGCCGACTTCATCGGCGCCATGAATTTCGTCGAGGGCCGGATGCTGAACCCGGACGAGGCGCGGATCGGCGACCTCACCCTGGTGCTGCGGCGCCAGGGCCGGCCCGCCGCCGCCGGCGAGCCGGTGGTGGTGGCGATCCGCCCCGAGGACGTGCGCATCGTCGGCGCCGACGCCCATGCGGACTGGGAGCACATGAACCGCATCGAGGTCGAGGTGGGGTCGGTCGAATTCCTCGGCGCGCACGTGCGCGCCAGCTTCCTGCACCCCGCCTTCCACGCCAAGCCTCTGGTGGCGCAGCTGTCGCAGACCGTGGCGCGGGCGCTGCAGATGGTCCCCGGCCGCCGGCTCGACGTGGTGCTGCCGGCCGAGCGCCTGCGGGTGTTCGAGGCGCTGAAGCCCCACGGCACCGGCGGCGCGCCGGCCAGCGGCGCCGGTGGCACCCATGGCTGACGTCGCCATCGGCGCGCGCAGCGCCCCCGCCATCCGCCCCAAGGTCGGGCGCGACGACAAGCTGATGCTGGTCTTCGTGCTGATGATCGGCCTTTATCTGGTGGTCAGCCTCGCTCTGCCGCTCGGCTTCATGCTGTGGAAGTCCACCGAGGTGCGTGCGTTTGCCTACGGCGCGGTGGAGATCGAGGTGAATGTGGGCCAGGGGCCGGTGCCGCTCGGCACGCTGGAGCAGGCGGCGCCGCGCCTCGGCCTCATCGCGCCCGTCGAGCAGGCGCGCCGCTCCACCTCGCTCACCGCGGCGCAGCTCTTCCCCGACGGCCGCTTCGAGGGCCAGCAGGTGACGGCGGTGCGCATGCGCCTGTCGGGCGGCGCCGACGACGGGGTGCTGGAACGCGCCGGCGAGGCCGCGGCCTCCGGCCAATGGGTGGAGGCGGGAGCGCGCGACCTGCGCCGCCTGGTGCTGCGCGCCGGCACCAGGCGCTCGCTCGGCAATTACATCGCCTATTTCAGCAATCCCGCGCTCACCCGGTCGATCGCCAACAGCCTCATCGTGTCGCTCGCCACCACGGCGATCACGGTGCTGCTCGCCTTCGGCTTCGCCTATGCGCTGCAGCGCACCTGCATGCCGCTGAAGGGCCTGTTCCGCACCATCGCCGTGGTGCCGATCCTGGTGCCCTCGCTGCTCGCCGGCCTGTCGCTGGTCTATCTGTTCGGCAATCAGGGGCTGATGAAGAACCTGATGATGGGCGCCAGCATCTATGGCGCGCCGGGCATCGTCGCGGGCTGCGTGTTCTTCACCTTCCCGCACGCCTTCCTGATCATCGCCACCGCGCTCTCCATCTCCGACGCACGGCTGTTCGAGGCGGCGCGGGCGCTGCGCACCTCGCCGACCCGCACCTTCTTCAACGTCACCTTGCCGGGGGCGCGCTACGGGCTGATTTCCGCGGCGTTCGTGGTGTTCACCCTCACCATCACCGAGTTCGGCGTGCCGAAGGTGGTGGGCGGGGAGTTCGAGGTGCTCGCGGTGGACATCTACAAGCAGGTGGTGGGCCAGCAGAACTTTGCCATGGGCGCGGTGGTCTCGGTGATCCTGCTGATCCCCGCGGTGGTGGCCTTCTTCGTCGACCGCATGGTGACCGCCAAGCAGGTGGCGCTGCTCACCGCCCGCGCCGTGCCCTATCTGCCGTCGCGCAAGATCGGCCTCGACGCCGCCGCCTTCCTGTTCTGCTGCCTGGTGGCGGGGCTGCTGCTGCTGGTGCTCGGCGTCGCCCAATACGCCGCTCTGGTCAAGTTCTGGCCCTACAACCTCTCGCTCACCTTGGCCCACTTCGCGTTCGAGGGCGTGGACGGCGGCGGCTGGGAATCCTACTTCAACTCCCTGCGCATGGCGTTCCTGGTGGCGGTGATCGGCACCGCGGTGGTGTTCGTCGGCGCCTATCTGGTGGAGAAGGGGCGGGGCTTTGCCGCCGCGCGCGCGGGGCTGCATTTCCTCGCCATGATGCCCATGGCCATTCCCGGCCTGGTGCTGGGCCTGTCCTACATCTTCTTCTTCAACGACCGGGCCAACCCGCTCAACGTCATCTACGGCACCATGGCGATCCTGGTGGTGTCCTCCATCACCCATTTCTACACCGTCTCGCACTTGACCGCGCTGACCGCGCTGAAGGCCATGGACAAGGAGTTCGAGGCGGTGGCGGCCTCGCTCAAGCAGCCGGTGACGCGCATGTTCACCCGCGTGACCATGCCGGTGTGCCTGCCCACCGGGCTCGACATCGCCGCGTATTACTTCGTCAATGCCATGACCACGGTCTCGGCGGTGGTGTTCCTCTATGCGCCCTCCACCACGCTCGCGGCGGTGGCGGCGCTGAACATGGACGACGCCGGCCAGATCCAGGCGGCCGCCGCCATGTGCATGCTGATCTTCTACACCAATCTCGGGGCCCGTCTCGTGCACGCCATCCTCACGCGCCTGATCGCACGCACCCAGGCCTGGCGCCAGCGATGAGCAACACCTTCGACCTCGCCGTGGTGGGGGCCGGCATCGTCGGCCTCGCCCACGCGCTCTCGGGCCTGCGGCGCGGCCTCTCGGTGGTGGTGATCGACCGTGAGGCCGAAGCGGTGGGCGCCTCGGTGCGCAATTTCGGCTTCGTCACCGTCACCGGTCAGCAGCGCGGGGAATGCTGGCGCCGCGCCATGCGCGCGCGCGACATCTGGGAGGAGGTGGCGCCCGAGGCCGGCATCCGCGTCGAGCATCAGGGCCTGCTCGTGGTCGCCCAGCGGCCCGAGGCCATGGCGGTGCTGGAGGCCTTTCGCCTCACCGAGATGGGTGAGGACTGCCACCTGCTCACCGCCGAGGAGGCCATGCGCTCCTACGGCGCCGCGCTCGCCGACCGGCCGTTCGCCGGCGCGCTCTACAGCCCGCACGAGCGGCGCGTGGAGAGCCGGCAGGCAGTGCCGCTGCTCGCCGCCTTTCTGGAGGAACAGGGCGTCTCGTTCCGCCGCCGCTCCCTGGCGCGGGGGGTGGAGAGCGGCCTCGTCGCCACCACCGACGGCGACATCCGGGCACGGCACATCGTGGTGTGCCCGGGCGACGATCTGCTCACCCTCTTTCCCGACGCCATCGCCCGCCTCGGCATCACCCGCTGCCGCCTGCACATGCTGAAGGTGACGCCGCCCGAGGGCTTCCGCCTGCCCTGCGCGGTGATGAGCGACCTCTCGCTGGTGCGCTATCTCGGCTACAGCGAACTGCCCGAGGCCGCGGCGCTCGCCTCCCGCCTCGCCGCCGAGCAGCCCGAGGCGCTCGCGAACGGCATCCATCTGATCGCCGTGCAGGGCGCGGACGGCGGGCTGATCGTCGGCGACAGCCACCATTACGGCTTCTCGCCCGCGCCGTTCTCGCGCGCGGCGGTGGACGACATCATCCTCGCCGAGCTCGACCGCGTTCTGGCCGTGCCGGGCGCGCGCGTCGACGAACGCTGGAGCGGCACCTATGCTTCGCTGCCGGACCGCCTGATGGTGCGCGAGGCGCCCGCCGCCGACATCCGTCTCGTCATCGTCACTTCCGGCACCGGGGCGTCCACCGCCTTCGCCATCGCCGAAGAGACGTTGGACGAACTTACTGGAGCCGCGTTATGACCTACCAGCACATCGCCGCGATCGTCTTCGACTGGGCCGGCACCATGATCGACCACGGCTCGAAGGCGCCCATGGGCGTGTTCCAGCGCGCCTTCGCCCAGTTCGGCGTGGAGATTTCGGTCGAGGAGGCGCGCGGGCCCATGGGCATGGCCAAGCGCGACCACATCGCCGCCCTGATGGCGCTGCCGCGCGTCGCCGCCGCCTGGGCTGAAAAGCACGGCCAGGCGCCGGGCGAGGCCGACATCGACAAGGTCTATGAGGTGTTCGTGCCCATGAACGTCGCCGTGGCGGCGGACTATGCGGACCTGATCGACGGCGTCGCCGGCGTGGTCGCGCGCCTCAAGGCGGCGGGGCTCAAGATCGGCTCCACCACCGGCTATACCCGCGAGATCATGGCCCCCATCCTGCCGCGCGCGGCGGCCCAGGGCTATGCGCCCGACAGCATGGTGTGCGCCGGCGACCTCGCCTTCGGCCGGCCGACCCCCCTCATGCTCTACAAGACCCTGGTCGAGCTCGGCGTGTGGCCCGCCGCGCGGGTGGTGAAGGTGGACGACACCGAGGTCGGCATCGCCGAGGGGCTGAACGCCGGCTGCTGGACCGTGGGCGTGGCGCTCACCGGCAACCTGTTCGGCCTCGACCCGGCGGAGACCGAGGCGCTCGCGCCGGAAGAATTCGAGGCGCGCCGCGCCGCCGCCTATGGCGCCCTGGCGCGGGCCGGCGCCCATTTCGTCATCGACAGCGTCGCCGATCTGGAGGAGGTGCTGGACGAGATCGAGGGCGCGCTGGCGCGCGGCGAGCAGCCTTGAGCGCAGCAAGCGGGGCAGGGGGCGGGACCGCGGCCGGCGGCGCGAGCGAGGGCGACGTCAACACCTCGCCTGCGCGCGCCGCCTGGGACGCGCGCCACGGCGCGCCGACCCGCGCCCTGCTCGATCGCGACGCGGGCGTGTTCCTGCACCAGTCGCTCTCCAGCCCCTGCCTCGACGCCATCGTCGGCGCCGAGGGGGCGTACCTCGTGACCCTCGACGGGCGGCGCATCCTCGATTTCCACGGCAACAGCGTGCACCAGCTCGGCCACGGCCACCCGGCGGTGGTGGCGGCGATCCGCGCGCAGATGGAGCGCCTGCCCTTCTGCCCGCGCCGCTTCACCTGCGAGGAGGCGGTGGCGTTCGCCGAGAAGCTGGTTCAGCTCGCCGGCCCGCCGTTCGGCAAGGTGCTGCTGGTGCCCTCGGGCGCGGCGGCCATCGGCGTGGCGCTGAAGCTCGCCCGGCTCGCCACCGGCCGCCACAAGACCCTCTCCATGTGGGACGCCTTCCACGGCGCCAATCTCGACGCCATCTCGGTGGGCGGGGAGGCGCTGTTCCGCAAGGATGTGGGACCGCTTCTGCCGGGCACGGAGCACCTGCCGCCGCCCGGCCTCGCGCGCCGCTTCTTCGGCGACGACGACCAGGCGACCGACCGCCTCGCGGACTATATCGACTATGTGCTGGAGGTTCAGGGCGACGTGGCGGCGCTGATCGCCGAGCCGGTGCGCTGGACCACGGTGGAGCCGCCGCCGGAAGGCTTCTGGGCCAAGGTGCGCGCCAGCTGCACCCGCCACGGCGCGCTCTTGGTGTTCGACGAGATCCCCTCCGCCCTCGGGCGCTGCGGCTCATTCTACGTGTTCGAGCAGATGGGCTGCGTGCCGGACATGGTGGCCCTCGGCAAGGGGCTCGGCGGGGGCATCGTGCCCCAGGCGGCCCTCGTGGTGCGCGGCGACCTCGACGTGGCGCCCCATCTGGCGCTCGGCCACTACACCCACGAAAAGAGCCCGCTTGGCAGCGCCGCGGGCCTCGCCGCCATCGGCGTGATCGAAGCGGAGGGCCTGATCGCCCGCGCTTGCGCGCTCGGCGAGGCTGGTGGCGCGGCGCTCGCAGCCATGGCGGCGCGCCGGCCGGAGATCGCCGCGGTGCGGCGCATGGGCGCCTTCTTCGGCGTCGAGCTGCGCGACCTGGACGGCGTCGCGGCCGCGGCGCGGGCCGACCGGGTGATGTATGCGGCGCTGGAGCGCGGCCTGTCCTTCAAGGTCGGCGGCGGCAAGGTGCTGACCCTGTGCCCGCCGCTCACCATCTCGGACCGGGATTTCCGCCGGGCGCTGGAGATCCTCGAGGAGGCGCTCGGGGCGGTCCACGCCGGCTAGGCGGCACGACCGGGCTTCGGCGGCTGCCCTCTCTTTCCCCTCGCGCCCCCTTCCTCCTCGCGCCGGCATCGCCCGGCTCGTCCGGGCGATCCACCCTGCGACGCGGTCCCGGCTCGGGATTGGGAAGGGTGCGCCGGCGGCCCGGCGGACCTCCCGGGCGAGCCGGGGCATGGCGGCGATGGGCCGGGCCGGGCGGCGGGGGACCGGGCGGGACGGTGGTGCAACGGCCTGCATCGGCGCCGGGCCGATGTTCACGGTGTTGCCGAACATTGCATCGCCGGCGGCCCGAGGCCATGTGAGGACCCAGGCGGCGCCGCTCCCGCGCCGCGCGGAAAGGACTTCCCATGGGCCTGCTCGTCGACGGCGTCTGGCGCGATCAGTGGTACGACACAAAGGCTTCCGGCGGCCGGTTTGAGCGCCAGGCTGCGCGCTTCCGCAATTTCGTCACCGCCGACGGCGCGCCCGGCCCCACGGGGGAAGGCGGCTTTCCGGCCGAGGCCGGGCGCTATCACCTTTATGTCTCGCTCGCCTGTCCGTGGGCGCACCGCACCCTGATCGTGCGCGCGCTGAAGGGGCTCGAGGCGGCGATCTCGGTCAGCGTGGTGGAGCCGTTCATGGGCGCCGAGGGCTGGACCTTCGCCACGCCCGATCCGCTGCTCGGCAAGCGGCGCCTGCACGAGGTCTACACCGCCGCCGACCCGGCCTATTCCGGCCGGGTGACGGTCCCGGTGCTGTGGGACACGGCGCGCGCCACCATCGTCAGCAACGAATCCGCCGAGATCATCCGCATGTTCAATTCCGCCTTCGCGGCGGTGGGCGCGACGGCGCGCGATCTCTACCCCGCGCCGCTAAGAGCCGAGATCGACGCGGTCAATGCGGGGGTCTATCCGGACGTCAACAACGGCGTCTACCGCGCCGGCTTCGCCACCACCCAGGAGGCGTACGAGGAGGCGGTGGGCCAGCTGTTCCGGCGCCTCGATGGGCTGGAAGAGCGGCTGGCGCGCCAGCCGTTCCTCGCCGGCGACGTGGTCACCGAAGCGGACGTGCGCCTGTTCACCACTTTGGTGCGGTTCGACGCGGTCTATGTGGGCCACTTCAAGTGCAATATCCGCCGCATCGCCGATTATCCGGCGCTGTCGGCCTATCTGCGCGCGCTCTACCAGGCGCCGCAGATCCGCCCCACGGTGGATTTCACCCACATCAAGCGGCACTATTACGAGAGCCACAAGACCATCAACCCCACCGGCATCGTGCCGGTGGGTCCGGCGCTTGATTTGGAGGCGCCGCACGGGCGCGGGCCGCTGGCGTTCGCTTTTTAGGCGGGCCGAACGCAGGCGCGCCGGGCGTGCGCGAGCGGCTGCCCGCGCCTAGGCGCCGTAGATCCAGCCGTAGCGCTTGAGCAGGCTGTCGCCGCCGGTGCGGCGCAGCACCAAATCGCGCGCCATGCGCGGTGCCCCGGAGAGGTGATAGACCACGCCGTTGCGCCGCGCCGTGCTCTGGATGCGGGCGGTGCGCTCGCGCCGGACCGCCTCGTAGGCGCGCAGCGCGCTCTCGGCATCGCCCGCGCCGGTGACGGCGCCGGCGAGCGCGGCGGCGTCCTCGATCGCCTGGGCGGCGCCCTGGGCGAGGAAGGGCAGCATGGCGTGGGCGGCATCGCCCAGCAGCGTCACCCGCCCGGTGCCCCATTGCGCCAGCGGGTCGATGTCGTAGAGCCCCCAGCACAGGAAATGGCCGGCACGGGCGAGCAGGCGCTGCAGCTCCGGGTTCCAGCCCGCGAACGCGGCGTGCACATAAGCGGCGTCGCCCGGCGCGCTCCAGCGCGTCACCGGCCGCGCCTCCTTGACGATGGCGACCAGGTTCAGCGCCTTGCCGCCGCGCACCGGATAGACCACCACATGGGCGTTCTTGCCGAGATGGAGGTGCACTTCCGGCGGATGGCCGTCCGGCGTCTCGATGGTGGCGCGATAGGCGACGCGGTGGGCGAACACCGGCGGCGCGGCAAAGCCCAGATGGGCGCGCACCGCCGAGCGGACCCCGTCGGCGCCGATCAGCACGTCGGCGCCGTGGGCCACCAATTGGTCCCCCTGGCCCACCACGGCGCGCACGCCGGTCGCGGTGCGCTCGATGCTGCGCAGGTCGACCCCGAGCGCCACCGCCGCGCCCGCCTCCTGCGCCGCCTGGGCGAGCGCGTCCTGCAGGTCGGCGCGGTGGATCACCAGAAACGGCGCGCCCCAGCGCCGCGCCGCGGGGGCGTAGTTGGAGCGCGAGAGCGTCGCCCCGGTGCGCCCGTCGCGCACCAGCAGCGCGCGCGGCGCCACCGCCACCTGCTCGATGCGCCCCAGCACGCCGAGGTCGCGCAGGATGCGCGTGGCGTTGGGCGAGAGCTGCAGGCCGGCGCCCACCTCCTTGAGCTTGCGCGCCTGCTCCAGCACCTGGACGGTGACGCCGGCCCGGCGCAAGGCGAGCGCGCAGGCGAGCCCGCCGATGCCGCCGCCGACGATGACGGCGCTGCGGGCCGCCAGCGGGCGGCGCGGCTGGAATGGAATGACGGCCATCTCGGGTTCAGCTTCGGGATCGGGCGCGGGACCAGCCGCGGCGGCGCGGACTTCGGAAGGGGGCGCCGGCTCAGGCCGCGGCGCGCTTTGCGTCCGCGTCATGCCACACGCACCCCTCGGGATTCGCCGCGCCGGCCGCGAGGCTGGAATTGTAGCGATAGAGGGTGGAGCAATAGGGGCATACGATCTCGGTGTCGTCGCCGAGATCGCAATAGATGTGCGGGTGGTCGAACGGCGGCTTGGCGCCGATGCACATGAATTCCTTGCTGCCCACCTCGATCACCGTCACGCCGAGGTCGTTGCAGAAGTGAGGAATGTCCGCGTGCGCCATGGTTCCGCCCGAGCCTCATCAAAAAAACGCCGCGACCTTACCCCCTCATGCGCCGCCATGAAAGGCCCGTGCGCCGCGTCACATCGGCGTGGGCCCGGACCAGCCGCGCCGCGGTTCCCGGCTCTTGCCCGCCGCCGTGCGCGCGGGCACTATGAAACGGCACCGCAACGACGAGGGGAGGGGCGATCCATGAATGATTGCATGTCCGCCTTCGGCATCCCCCGACCGGGCGCCGACGGCTAGCTGAGCCGCCCCGCGGTCCCTGCCGGCGCGCCTTGCGCCCGCTCCGGGGTCCTCAGTCCGCAGACCTTTCCAGGACCGCACGTCCGCCCGCGGCGCCTCCGCCGCGCAATCTCCCGTCTTCCGAAGGCCGGCCCGCGCGCCGCGCGCGGCCGGAAACACGCCATGTCGCTCTACCGGACCCACAAGCGCGGGGTGCCCGCCCGCGCCGTCTTCGCCTTCCTCTGGGGCCACTGGCGCCGCCGCCCGATGCTGGTCGGCGCCACCGGCCTGTTCGTGCTCGTCTCCACCCTCGCCGAGGTGTTCGTGCCGGTCTATGCCGGCCGCCTCGTCGGGGCGATGGCCACGGGCGGCGACCGGGCGGCGGCCCATGCCGCCGCCATGGACGCGTTCCTCGCCATGCTGGCGCTCGGCGCGGTGATGGTGGCGGCGCGCCATCTGTCGTTCGTCACGCTGGTGCGCCTCACCTTGCGCATGATGGCCGACATCGCCGCGGAGGCGTTCGCGCGGGTGCAGCGATTCTCGGCCGACTGGCACGCGGCCACCTTCGCCGGCTCCACCGTGCGCAAGATCTCGCGCGGCATGTGGTCGCTCGATCTGCTCGACGACACGCTGCTGGTGGCGCTCCTGCCCTCGGTGGTGGCGCTGGTGGGCTCGGCGCTGCTGCTCGGCTGGCACTGGCCGGTGATGGGCCTCGCGGTGGTGCTGGGCGGGGCCGGATTCGTCGCGCTCACCCTCGTGCTGTCGCTGAGCTACGTGGCGCCGGCGGCGCGGCTCTCCAACGCCTGGGACACCCGTGTCGGCGGCGTGCTCGCGGACGCGGTGAGCTGCAACGCCGTGGTGAAGGGCTTCGGCGCCGAGGCGCGCGAGGACGACCGCCTGCGGCGCGTGCTCGGCAAGTGGAACGCCCGCACCCAGCGCACCTGGATGGCCGGCACCTGGGCCGGCACGGCGCAGCTGGTGGCGCTGCTCGGCCTGCGCGCCGTCATCATCGGCATGGCGCTGTGGCTGTGGTGGGACGGCCGGGCGGACGCGGGCGACGTGGCCTACGTGCTCACCACCTATTTCGTGGTGCACTCCTATCTGCGCGACATCGGCATGCATGTGCACAATCTGCAGCGCTCGGTGAACGAGCTCGAGGAACTGGTGGAGATCCACCGGCAGAGCCCGGCCGTCGCCGACCGGCCGGGGGCGGCCGAGGCGCAGGTCGGCGCGGGGCGCATCGCCTTCGAGGCCGTGACCTTCCACTATGGCGGCCACCGCGCCCCGCTCTACCGCGACCTCTCGCTGGTCATCGAGGCCGGGGAGCGGGTGGGCCTCGTGGGCCATTCCGGCTCCGGCAAGTCCACCTTCGTGAAGCTGATCCAGCGGCTCCACGACGTGACCGGCGGGCGCGTCACGGTGGACGGCCAGGACGTGCGCGACGTCACCCAGGGCTCGCTCCGGCGGTCGATCGCGGTGGTGCAGCAGGAGCCGATCCTGTTCCACCGCTCGCTGGCCGAGAACATCGCCTATGCCCGGCCCGGCGCCAGCTTCGCGGAGATCCGCAAGGCGGCGGAGCTCGCCAATGCGGCGGGCTTCATCGCGGCGCTGCCGCGCGGCTACGGCACGCTGGTGGGCGAGCGGGGCGTCAAGCTCTCCGGCGGCGAGCGCCAGCGGGTGGCCATCGCCCGGGCCTTCCTCGCCGATGCGCCGATCCTGATCCTGGACGAGGCCACCTCCAGCCTCGATTCGGAATCCGAGGCGCTGATCCAGGAGGCCATGGAGCGGCTGATGGTGGGCCGGACCACCTTGGTCATCGCCCACCGGCTCTCCACGGTGCGCGCCCTCGACCGCCTGCTGGTGTTCGACCAGGGGCGGATCGTCGAGGAGGGCGACCATGCGGCGCTGGTGGCGCGCGACGGCGGCCTCTATCGCCGCCTGTTCGAGCGCCAGGCGCTGGAGCTCATGCGCGGCCTTGCCGCCTGAGCCCGCCGCCCGCCGGGTGATCCCGGCGGGCGGGCCGCCTCACACCACGAGCCGCCGGTAGAGATGCCAGGTGGCGTGGCCGAGGATCGGCAGCACCACCGCGAGGCCGACGAAGAAGGGCAGGGCGCCGAGCGCCAGCAGGGCGGCGACGATGAGGCCCCACAGCGCCATCACCGCGGGATTGGCGGCCACCGCCGAGAACGAGGTGCGCACGGCGGTCGCGGTGCTGACGTCGCGGTCCACCAGCAGCGGCAGCGACACCACCGACAGGCTCATGGCGAACACCGCGAACACAAGCCCCACGCCGTTGCCGAAGACAATCAGCGCCCAGCCCGCGCGGGTGCCGAACACCTCCTGCGCGAAGCTGGCGAGCGAGGCGGGCACGTAGCCGCCCAGCGTCAATTCGTAGATCACCAGCGCCGCCAGAAGCCACAGAAGGAAGGTGGCGACCAGCGCGCAGCCGATGACGGCGATGGACAGGATCGTCGGCGCATGGGCGAGGGCGAAGACGTGGTCCCAGCCGGCCGGCAGGCCCGCCTCCCGGCGCCGGCTCAGCTCGTAGAGGCCGACCGCGGTCAAAGGGCCGAGCAAGGCGAAGCCCGCCACCAGCGGGAACAGCAGCGGCAGAACGTCGTAGCCGAAGGAGAGGCGGGCGAGGAACAGCCCGACGATGGGATAGATCAGCGCCAGGAAGATCAACTGGCTGGGGTGGCGCAGGAAATCCGCGACCCCGGCCTTGAGGCAGTGGACCAGATCGGCGGGCGAGATGCGGCGCACCCTGAGCGCGGCGCCGCCGAAGGCGGTTTCCGGCCGGTCATAAGCGGGCCGGATGACGGAAGGGACCATGGCGTTCCTCCAACATAGGCACGCGGCCGCTTGTGCCCGCCGGCGGAAACCTTAAGTATCGCTCCGGCCCCGGCGCGCGGCTTCTGGTGCAGTGCGCAGTCTAGCTCAGGGCGAATTTCGCGTCGCCGGGGGCGAATACACGATCTCGGCACAGCGAAGCCGGGCTCGGCATCGGACTGACGAGACAGATGGCACGCATCTTCGCGCTGTTCACGGTTCTGGCGGCCCTGCTGGGATCCGCGCCCTGGCTGGTGCCGGTGGCGAAGCAGAGCCTGCGCCTCATGGAGGCGCGGGACGATCCCGCCGCGCTCGCCGACCTCGGCCTTGCCGACCTCGACGCCGCGCGGGTCGACCGGGAGGTTTCGGCCGCGCTCGCGAGCGACGACGTCGCCCTCGCCAATTCCTTCCTCGCCCTCGCCGACGCGCGCGGCATCGCCGTCGACCCGGCGCTGCGCGCCCGCGTCACCGCCGCCAACGGCGCGCTCGCGAGCACCCTGCGCGGCGCCAAGGAGTTCGGCATGGGCTTCATCACCGGCGCGCCGAGCGACCTTGCCGGCCTCGCCGGGGCCGCCACCGGCGACCTCATGGTGTGGGGCGACATCCGCGACGCCAGCCGCGAGGGCTGGAAGCTGGCGCAGGGCGAGGACGCGGACGAACTGATCCTCGGCCTCTCGGCGGTCGGCATCGCCGTGACCGCCGGCACCTATGTCACGGTGGGCGCGAGCCTGCCGGTGCGCGCCGGCATCACTCTGGTGAAGGTCGCCAAGCGCACCGGCAAGCTCTCCGCCGCTTTGGGGCGCGCCTTCATGCGCGCGGTGCGCCAGAGCGTCGACTTCGTCGCTTTGCGCCGGCTCCTGAACGCGCCCGGCGCGGTGGACGGGGCGGCGGTGAAGGGCGTGGTGCGCACCACGCATCTGAAGTCCCTGACCCGCATGCTCGACGACGTCGCCGTGGTGCAGTCCAAGGCCGGCACCCGGGCGGCGCTGGAGGGCCTTCGGGTGGCCGACAATGCCGGCGACCTCAGGCGCGTGGCGCGCCTCGCCGACGCCAAGGGCCCGCAGACCCTCGCCATCCTCAAGACCCTGGGGCGCGGCGCCATCCTCATCACCGGCGCGCTGCTGAAGCTGGTGTGGTGGGTGTTCGTGGCGGTGGTGTACGTCTATCTGCTGGTCTCCTCCTTCAACGCCTTCTGCGTCTCCTGCGCCCGCGCCACCTGGGGCGGCCGGCGCGGGCGGCGCCGGCGCCGCGCGGAGGCCGCGCCCGCCCGCCGCCGCTGGTGGCGCCGCCGAGAGGCCCCGGTCTGCGTCGCCCTTCCCGAGGAGCCGCGCCTCGAGCTGCGTCGCCCTGCGCCGGACCCGTTGGACGCGCGCGGCCGCGCCGAAGCCGAGCGATTCGCTGCGGCCGTGCGCGAGGCCGCCGCCCTCGCGCGGGCGCCGGCGGAGCGGATCAAAGCGAGCGACGATTTCCGGTCGGATGCCTCGCGGGAGGAAGGGGTGCTGGCGAAAGGTTTGCGGCAGGCGGCGGGGCCGGACGAGGCGGTGCGGCGCGACCGGGTGCAACTCGGCCACGCCCCGTCCGGCGCGGCGCGGGTCCAGATCGGCAAGCGCATCCTCTTTCCCCGTCCCAGCGGGCGTTTGCCCGATCAATTCTGATTCAATTTCCGCGGCCTGCGCTCTAAGTTCGGCGCCCCACCCCCCGGCCAGCCTGCGCCGCGCGCGCCGCCCGAGAAGGTCCGCCATGCCCCACTTCACCTCCGACGGAATCGACATCGCCTATCTGGAGGAAGGCGCCGGCGATCCGGTGCTGCTGATCCACGGCTTCGGCTCCACCAAGGAGATCAACTGGGTCGGCCCGTCCTGGATGCGCACCCTCACGGATGCCGGCTACCGCGCCATCGCCTTCGACCATCGCGGCCACGGCGCTTCCGGCAAGGTCTACGATCCCGCGCTCTACGACACCCGCCTGATGGCCGAAGACGCCAAGCGCCTGCTCGACCATCTCGGCATCGCCCGCGCCGACGTGATCGGCTATTCCATGGGCGCGCGGGTGGGCGCGCAGATGGCGCTGCATTTCCCGCAGGAGGTGCGCTCCTTGGTGATGGGCGGGCTCGGCTACCATCTGGTGGAGGGCGTGGGCCTGCCGCGATCCATCGCCGACGCCATGGAGGCGCCCAGCCTCGACGATGTCAAAGACCCCATGGGCCGCATGTTCCGGTCCTTCGCCGACGCCAACAGGCAGGATCTCAAGGCGCTCGCCGCCTGCATCCGCGGCTCGCGCCAGGTGCTGGCGCCGGAAGAGGTGGCGCGCATCTACCAGCCGGTGATGGTGGCGGTGGGCACGCGCGACGCGGTGGCGGGCGATGCCCACAAGCTCGCGGCGCTGATGCCGGACGCGGTCGCCCTCGACATCCCCAACCGCGACCACAACCCGGCGGTGGGCGACAAGGTGTTCAAGCAAGGCGTGCTCGACTTCCTCGCGCGCCGGCCGTGAGCGGGCCGGCGCGAGGGGCAAGACGCGCGGCGCGGGGGGCGCGGGTTCGTGCGGTTCCCCGCGCCGGAGGGCGGACAGCCCGTCGGCCCGCGACCGAGACCGCCCCTGCGGGGAACCTGCGCACGGCGCCGCGCTTGTGCTAGAAAGAGGGCAAGTGCTTTCATCCGAGGAGGCAGAGATGCCGCAAACCACCATGCCCGTGCTGCCCGCCGGGCCCGCCGCGGAGCCCGCCGGGCCGCGCCTGACGCGCACCGGCACCGAGCGCTGGCACGAGGTCGTCGACCCGGTCTGGGCGCGCCTGCGCAACGAGGCGGAGGACGCCATGGGGCGCGAGCCGCTGATGGCGAGCTTCCTCAAGGGCGCCATCCTCGGCCAGCCGAGCCTCGAGGCGGTGATCGGCGAGCGCATCGGCGCGCGGCTCGACCATCCCGACATTCCCGGCTCCGCCATCCGCGCCGCCTATTTCGAGGCCACCAACGACGACAAGACCATCGCCCAGGCGCTGCGCGCCGACATCATGGCGGTGGTGGACCGCGACCCGGCGGCCACCCGCACCCTGGAGCCGGTGCTCTATTTCAAGGGCTTCCACGCGATCCAGACCCACCGCCTCGCCCATTGGCTGTGGACCCACGGCCAGCCCAATTTCGCGCTCTATCTGCAGAGCCGGGCCTCCTCGGTCTATGCGGTGGACATCCACCCGGCGGTGCCCATGGGGCGCGGCATCTTCTTCGACCACGCCACCGGCGTGGTGATCGGCGCCACCAGCGTGATCGAGGACGACGTGTCGCTGCTGCAGGGCGTGACGCTGGGCGGCACCGGCAAGGAGACCGGCGACCGGCATCCCAAGATCCGCCGCGGCGTGCTGATCGGCGCCGGCGCCAAGGTGCTCGGCAACATCGAGGTGGGCCGCTGCGCCCGCGTGGCGGCGGGCTCGGTGGTGCTGAAGTCGGTGCCGCGCAACACCACGGTCGCCGGCATCCCGGCCAAGGTGGTGGGCGAGGCGGGCTGCGCCGAGCCGGCGCGCTCCATGGACCAGATGTTCGAGGACAACATCTTCGCCGGAGCGGATATCTGAGCGGTGTGACGCTCCAGCCCTTGAACCGGGCGGCGCCGCCCGCCACAAGTCGGACCGGTGTCGCCAGGCGGCGCATGTGGGCCGAGGCAGGCGGGCCGAGGCATTCCAGGAGGAAGCGATTTGGACAAGACGGAACTCGAGCGCGTGCAGCGTTACCTGCGGACCCTGTTCGGCAATCCGCAGATCAAGGTGACCGCGCGCCCGAAGAAGAAGGACAGCGCCGAGGTCTATCTCGGCGAGGAGTTCATCGGCGTGCTCTTCAGGGACGACGAGGACGGCGACCTCTCCTACAACTTCCAGATGGCCATCCTCGACGCCGACCTGGAGTGAGGTCGGCGGCCGCGGGTGAGCATCGAGGCCCGTCTTCTCCGGCAAGGGTGCGTCGAGGCCGAGCGCCCGGTCCGAGTGTGCGCGGCCGGCGTGTGCCGCCCCCTTGATGCTCTTTTCCCGCTGCTTCCGCGCACCCTAAGATCCTAGCCAAGGCGCAGCGGTTCGGCGCGTCTCTGGCGCTGCGCGTGCGCCGGCCTGAAATTTTGGCTGGCGCGGCAGCTTCGTCATGGACCGGCCATCGCTGCAGTGCAATATGTAGCTGGGAACCTTTTCGAGGAGGCTTCGTCTTGCGACGTATCAAAACGGTCCTGAAGCGCGCCGTTGGCAATGCCTTTCCTGCAACCTTCTATGGCCGTTGCGCTGCCCATGCTGCGCTCCAGCGGCAGTTCAGGGAGGTCTTCTCGATCCCGAGGACCGAGGAGCGCGAGGGCGTCTGGGACAAGCTCATTGCCGACGTCAAGCCTTCGACACCGGTGCTGTACCTGGAGTTCGGCGTCTGGCAGGGGTATTCGATCAAGTATTTCGCCCAGCATTTCACCAATCCGGAGAGCCGCTTCGTCGGCTGCGATTCGTTCTATGGCCTGCCGGTCGAATGGGGCGATTCCCCCGCGGGGCGGTTCAGCACCGAGGGCAACATTCCGCAGACCGACGACGCAAGAATCCAATTCGTGAAGGGATGGTTCCAGAACACATTCCCTCAGGTCATCGATATCGTCAAAGCGCATGGGGCTGGAAAGACGATCATTGTTCATTTTGACGCCGATATCTATTCTGCGACCCTGTTCTTGTTGAATGAATTGCACAAATTGTTCGATTCCTATGAGTTTGTCTTCGACGAGTTCACGGGCGAAGAAAGCCTCGCGCTGCTGAACTACATGGAGGCATATGGTTCCGACGTGGCATTCCATGCGGCCTGCTTCCGTTACGATCTGCCGGTTCAGGTCAGTGGCCGTCTGACGACCAACCGGGGCCAGTACGAACCCGGGTTCGTGCGGACCAAACAGGCCTAGGCCGGATCGTTCGGGGCCCGGTGGTTGGGCGCTGCGCGGGAGGCATCGACCATGGTTTTCCCGTGCGGCCGGTCGGGCCTTGCGCCGGCGCGGAACGGGCCGGGCGGCGGCGAGACAGGGGCAGGCTTTGCTGCTGTCCCTGTTCCAGACTCGGTCTTTCGGCGCGATGGTAGCTTTTGCTCGGAGGCGCGCGTGTCGGGCCGCCGTCGGGGAGCGCAGGGATGACGGGGATTCGGCGGCGCGAGTTCATCGCTCTTGCGGGCGCCGCCCTGCTCGCGCGCCCGGCGTCGGCCCGCCCCGCGGCCTATCCGGCCCCCGCCCGCGAGCTGATGGCGACGGTGCCGGGCGGCCGCCTCTATGTCCGCACCAATGGCGCCGGCAGCAGCGCGGAGCGGCTTCCCATCGTGCTGATCCACGGCGGCCCCGGCGGCACCCATGGTTCCCTCCTCGACGCGCTCGCACTGGCCGACGAGCGCATGGTGATCCTCTACGACCAGCTCGACGGCGGCCGCTCGGACCGGCCGAACGATCCCGCCAACTGGACGCTGGCGCGCTTCGTGGGCGAGCTGGAGCCGATCCGCGCGGCGCTTGGCGTCGCCCGGTGGCATGTGCTCGGCCACAGCTGGGGCGGCGCCATCGCCCTCGAATACGGCGCGCGGCGCCCTGCCGCCTTGGCCGGCCTCGTGCTCGCCAGTCCGCTGATCTCCACCAAGGCCTGGCTTTCGGACGCGAACGCCCTGCGCGGTCGGCTTCCGGCCGAAGTCCAGGCCGATCTGGTCCGCTGCGAGAGCGCCGCCCCGCCACCTGAGGCGCGCTGCGACGCCGCCTCCGGTGCCTTCTATCAGTCGTTCAACCGCCGCGAGCCCCTCTCGCAGGCCCGGCGGACCTACACCCACCCCGAGGACCGCGGCGTCAATCTCGACCTCTACAGGCACATGTGGGGCGCCAGCGAGTTCGTCTCCACCGGCACGCTCAGGGACTATGACGGCGCGCCCCTGCTGGCGGGGCTGGACGGGCCGCGCACGCTCCTCCTGGTGGGCCAGCACGACGAGGCGCGGCCCATCACGGCGATGGCCTTCGCCGAGCAGTCGCCCGGTGCCGAGCTGGGCGTGATCCCCGGCGCCGCCCATGACATCTTCAACGACCGGCCGGACGAGACGACCGCGCTCCTGCGCGCCTGGCTGCGGCGGCAGGACGAAAGGCGTTGACGCGCCGGGGCGCCTGCCAGGCGACACGCCCGTGACACGGTCCGGCGGCTATGGACAATGGGCGGCCGAGGCCGTTCGGCCAGGAGGAGAGCGCCATGACGGAGCCGGGCAAGGGGCAGGACGGCGCGGGCCGCACGGACGAACGCGACCACCCTCATGCGGGCCACAGCCACGATGCGGGCCATGACCCCGAAGGGCATGACCATGCGGGCCAGGACCATGCCGGCCATGCCCATTCTGGCCATTCCCATTCCGGCGATGGCCATGCGGGCCATGCCCATGCGATGCCCACCTCGCTGCGGGCCTTCGCCGTCGGCGCGTCGCTGAACTTCGGGTTCGTCATCGTCGAGGCGGCGTTCGGGTTCTTCGCCGGCTCGCTCGCTCTGGTGGCGGACGCCGGCCATAATCTCTCCGACGTGCTCGGCCTGCTGCTCGCCTGGGGCGCCGCCTGGCTCGCCCGCCGTGCGCCGACCGAGCGGCGCACCTACGGCTACGGGCGCTCGTCCATCCTCGCCGCGCTCGCCAATGCGATGCTGCTGCTGCTGGGCACCGGCGGCATCATGTGGGAGGCGGTGACGCGCCTCGGCGATCCGGAGCCGGTGAAGACCGGCATCGTCATGGCGGTGGCGCTGGTGGGCATCGGCGTGAACGTCGGCACGGCGCTGCTCTTCATGGCGGACCGCAAGCGCGACCTCAACGTGCGCGGCGCCTTCGTGCACATGGTGGCGGACGCCGCCGTCTCCCTTGGCGTGGTGGTCGCCGCGGCGGTGATGGCGCTCACCGGCTGGCTCTGGCTCGATCCCGTCGTGTCGCTCATGATCGCGCTCGCCATCGTCGCCGGCACCTGGGGGCTTCTGCGCGACAGCGTGAACCTCGCCATGGACATGGTGCCGGCCCATATCGACCGGGCGGAGGTGGAGGCCTATCTCGCGGCGCTCGCGGGCGTCAGCGCGGTGCACGATTTGCACATCTGGGCGCTGTCCACCACCGAGGTGGCGCTCACCGCCCATCTGGTGCGTCCGGGCGCGGGGCTCGACGACGCCTTCCTGGCCGAGGCGGCGGCCGGGCTGAAGGCGCGCTTCGGCATCGGCCATCCGGCGATCCAGGTGGAAGCCGGCACCGTGGCCTGCGCCCTCGCCCCCGCCGACGTGGTGTGAGGCGCCGCCTCAGGCGGCCTTGACCGGCGCGAGGCCTTCCAGCGCCTCCCTGGCGATCGGCGAGAGGCCTTCGCCGCCATGGGCCAGGTGTTCGGCGATCTTGGCGCGCATGCGCGGGTCCCAGAACTTGGCGATGTGGGTGCGCGTCTGCTCCACCGCCGCCTCGTGCTTCAGCTGCCCGAACGCGGTGGCGATCTGGTTGGCCATGTAGACCAGCTTGTCCTCGATGCTATGCGACATGGGTGGTCTGCCCCTTGGAAGGCGCGAGCGCGACGCGCTCGGGATGGGTGAAGATCTCGAAGCCGTCGGCGCGCACCACCGCGAGCAGGGTGATGCCCGCCGCCTCGGCGGTGCGGATGGCGAGCGAGGTGGGCGCGGAGACCGCCGCGATCACCCCCGTCCCCAGCACGCACGCTTTCTGCACCATCTCGATGGAGACGCGGCTCGTGAGCAGCAGCAGGCCCTTGGAGGTGTCGAGCCGGAGCGCGGCGGCCTTGCCCACCAGCTTGTCGAGCGCATTGTGGCGGCCCACGTCCTCGGCGAGCGCGAGCAGGCCGGCGTCGGGCTCGAAATAGGCGGCGCCGTGCACCGCCCGCGTCTCGTGGTTGAGCGCCTGGGCCGGGCCGAGCGCCGCCATGGCCTCGAGCACCGTGGCGGCGGAAAAGCGCGTCGCCGCAGTGACCTGGGCGGCCGGCTTCACCGCCTCGGCGAGGCTCTCCACGCCGCACAGGCCGCAGCCGGTGGGGCCGGCGAGCGCGCGGCGGCGGGCCGACAGGCGGGCGACCTTCTCGGGCGCGATCCACATCCGCGCCTCGATGCCCGCCTCGACCACGATCACCTCCAGGCTCTCGATCTCGGCCGGGGTGGCGACGATGCCCTCGGTGAGCGAGAAGCCGAGCGCGAAGTCGGCGATGTCGGTGGGGCTCGCCATCATCACCGCATGGGTGGTGCCGTTATAGGTGAGGGCGACCGGGGTTTCCTCCGGCACCGCGCGCGTGCCCGCGCTGAGCGCGCCGTCGCGCACCTGCGCGCGCGCCACCCGCCGCGCCGGCGGGGGCGGGTCCTGCGCGACATCCTGCGGCGCGGCGCAGGCAAGGGGCCGTTCGGTTTCGTCGGTCATCGCGAGCGCATCATGAACTCGAAAGCATCACATGGGTGCCGCACGGCGGCAACGGAAGGGGAGGGCGCCATCCCGTCCGCAGGGTCGAACCCTCCCCCCGGGGGGAGGGCAGGGTGGGGCAGCCCTCTCGGCAGAACCCCGCAGGGCCCGCGTCGCGGCGACGCCCCCACCCCGACCCTGCCCGCAAGGCAGGGAGACCCGCGGGAGGCGAGGGCGCGCACGCCGCGCTGCCACCTCTCCCGTCACCTCGCGCATTCTCTCAACCCTACTCCGCCGCCTCGGAAATGCGCCGGCTCTTGCGCGAGAGGTCCTCATACTCCTCCTGCCACGGGGTCGGCCCGTTGGAGGGCGCCACCTGCACCGCCGTCACCTTGTATTCGGGGCAGTTGGTGGCCCAGTCGGAAAAGTCGGTGGTGACCACGTTGGCCTGGGTCACCGGGTGGTGGAAGGTGGTGTAGACCACCCCTGGCGCCACCCGGTCGGAAATCACCGCGCGCAGCGAGGTGGAGCCGGCGCGGCTCTCCAGCTTCACGAAGTCGCCGTCGCGGATGCCCCGGTTCTCGGCGTCATGGGCGTGGATCTCCAGCACGTCTTCCTGATGCCAGACGCTGTTGGCGGTGCGCCGGGTCTGGGCGCCCACATTGTACTGGGAGAGGATGCGCCCGGTGGTGAGCAGCAGCGGGAAGCGCGGCCCGGTGCGCTCGTCGGTCGGCACGAATTCGGTGAGGATGAACTTGCCCTTGCCGCGCACGAAGCCGCCGATATGCATGATGGGCGTGCCTTCCGGCGCCTTGTCGTTGCACGGCCACTGCACCGAGCCCAATTCATCGAGCCTGGCGTAGCTCACGCCCTTGAAGGTCGGCGTGAGCGCGGCGATCTCATCCATGATCTGCGCGGGATGGGCGTAGTCCATCTCATAGCCCAGCGCCTTGGCGAGCATGAGGGTGACTTCCCAGTCGGCATAGCCGTTCTTCGGCGCCATCACCTTGCGCACGCGCTGGATGCGGCGCTCGGCATTGGTGAAGGTGCCGTCCTTCTCCAGGAATGAGCAGCCGGGCAGGAAGACGTGGGCGTAATTGGCGGTCTCGTTCAGGAACAGGTCCTGGACCACCAGGCATTCGAGCGCGCCGAGGCCGGCGGAGACGTGCTTGGTGTCGGGGTCGGACTGCAGGATGTCCTCGCCCTGCACGTACATGCCCTTGAAGGTGCCGTCGACGGCGGCGTCGAACATGTTGGGGATGCGCAGGCCCGGCTCGTCGTCGAGATGCACGCCCCACAGCGCCTCGAAGGAGGCGCGGGTGGCATCATCGGAGATATGGCGGTAGCCCGGAAGCTCGTGCGGGAACGAGCCCATGTCGCACGAGCCCTGCACGTTGTTCTGGCCGCGCAGCGGGTTCACGCCCACGCCGTTGCGGCCCACATTGCCGGTGGCCATGGCGAGGTTGGCGATCGCCATCACCGTGGTGGAGCCCTGCGAGTGCTCGGTGACGCCGAGGCCGTAATAGATCGCGCCGTTGCCGCCGGTGGCGTAGAGCCGCGCCGCGCCGCGCACGTCGGCGGCCGGCACGCCGGTGTATTTCTCCACCGCCTCGGGGGAATGGCGCTCGTCGGCGACGAAGGCGGCCCAGTCCTGGAACTCGGCCCAGTCGCAGCGCTCGCGCACGAAGGCCTCGTTCACCAGCCCTTCGGTGACCACCACATGGGCCAAAGCGGTGACGATGGCGACGTTGGTGCCGGGCTTCAGCGGCAGGTGATAGGCCGCCTCCACATGGGGCGAGCGCACGATGTCGGTGCGGCGCGGGTCGACCACGATCAGCTTTGCCCCGGCGCGCAGACGCTTTTTGAGGCGCGAGGCGAACACCGGATGGCCGTCGGTCGGGTTGGCGCCGATGATGAGCACCACGTCGGAGGCCTCGACGCTGTCGAAGTCCTGCGTGCCGGCGGAGGTGCCGTAGGTCTGGGAGAGGCCGTAGCCGGTGGGCGAGTGGCAGACCCGGGCGCAGGTGTCCACGTTGTTGTTGCCGAACGCGCCGCGGATCAGCTTCTGGACCAGAAAGGTCTCCTCGTTGGTGCAGCGCGAGGAGGTGATGCCGCCCACCGCGCGGCGCCCATACTTTGCCTGGATGCGCTTGAACTCGGAGGCGGCGTACTGGATCGCCTCCTCATAGCTCACTTCCCGCCACGGCTCGTGGATGGAGGCGCGGATCATGGGCTTGAGGATGCGGTCCTTGTGGGTGGCGTAGCCATAGGCGAAGCGGCCCTTCACGCAGGAATGGCCGCGGTTCGCCTTGCCGTCCTTGAAGGGCACCATGCGCACCAGCTCGTCGCCGCGCATCTCGGCCTTGAAGGAGCAGCCAACGCCGCAATAGGCGCAGGTGGTCACCACCGAATGCTCGGGGGTGCCGATCTCGTACATCGCCTTCTCGTTCAGCGTCGCGGTCGGGCAGGCCTGCACGCAGGCGCCGCAGGACACGCACTCGGAGGAGAGGAAGCTCTCGCTCATGCCGGGCGAGACGCGCGAGCCGAAGCCGCGGCCGGAGATGGTGAGCGCGAACGTGCCCTGCACCTCCTCGCAGGCGCGCACGCACCTGTTGCAGACGATGCACTTCGACTGCTCGTAGGTGAAGTACGGGTTGCTCTCGTCCTTGCCGAGGGCGGTGTGGTTCTCGCCCTCGTAGCCGTAGCGCACCTCGCGCAGGCCGACCACGCCCGCCATGTCCTGCAACTCGCAGTCGCCATTGGCGGAGCAGGTCAGGCAGTCCAGCGGGTGGTCGGAGATGTAGAGCTCCATGACGCCGCGCCGGATCTGCTTCAGGCGCTCGGTCTGGGTCTTCACCACGATGCCGTCCTGAACCGGCGTGGTGCAGGAGGCGGGCGTGCCATTGCGCCCCTCGATCTCGATCAGGCACAGCCGGCAGGAGCCGAACGCTTCGATCATGTCGGTGGCGCACAGCTTGGGGATCTGGTTCCCGATCTCCATGGCGGCGCGCATGATGGATGTGCCCTCGGGCACCGACACCTTCATGCCGTCGATGGTGAGGGTGACCAGCTTCTCGGACTTGGAAGCCGGCGTGCCGTAGTCGATTTCATGGACGAGGGACATCAGGCGTTCCTCTCAGGAAAGGTGAAGGCGCGCGGTGCGCCAGGAATGGGAAAGCGACCAGCGGCCGGGCGCGACCTGCCCCCTCTCCTCCCGCGGGAGAGGGATGGGGTGAGGGGGCGTGGCCGCCGGCGAGACCATCGCCGGCGATGCGCCAGCGGGGGCGAACCCCTCACCCGCCTCGCTTCGCTCGGCTCCCGCTCCCGCAAGGGGAGAGGGGAACACCCGCGAACGGCGCATGAGAAGCTGGCCCATCCCCCTCACTCCGCCGCCACGGGCAGCTTCGGCGCCACGCCGAAGTCTTCCGGGAAATGGGTGAGGGCGCTCAGCACCGGATAGGGCGTGAAGCCGCCGAGCGCGCACAGCGAGCCGAGCTTCATGGTCTGGCACAGGTCGCGCAGCACCACGAGGTTGGCGTCGCGCCGCTCGCCGGCGATCACCTTGTCGAGGGTCTCCACCCCGCGGGTGGAGCCGATGCGGCACGGGGTGCATTTGCCGCAGCTCTCGTGGGCGCAGAATTCCATGGCGAACTTCGCCATGTGCGCCATGTCCACCGTGTCGTCGAACACGACGATGCCGCCATGGCCGATCAGCGCGTCCTTGGCCGCGAACGCCTCGTAGTCGAACGGCGTGTCGAACTGGGACACCGGCAGATAGGCGCCGAGCGGCCCGCCCGCCTGCACCGCCTTGACCGGCCGGCCGGAGGCCGTGCCGCCGCCGATGTCGTAGACGAGCTCGCCGAGCGGGACGCCGAACGCGGTCTCGAACAGGCCACCATATTTGATGTTGCCGGCGAGCTGGATCGGCATGGTGCCGCGCGAGCGGCCCATGCCGAAGTCCTTGTAGAACGTGCCGCCCTTTTCCAGGATCACCGGCACGGTGGCGAGCGAGATCAGATTGTTGATGACGGTGGGCTTGCCGAACAGGCCCTTGTGGGCCGGCAGCGGCGGCTTGGCGCGCACCACGCCGCGCTTGCCCTCCAGGCTGTCGAGCAGCGCCGTCTCCTCGCCGCACACATAGGCGCCGGCGCCGAGCCGCATCTCCATGTCGAAGTCGATGCCGGAGCCGGCGATGTTCTTGCCGAGCAGGCCGGCCTGGCGGGCGATGGCGATCGCCTTCTCCATCACCGCGTAGGAGAGCGGATATTCCGACCGGCAATAGACGAAGCCCTTGGTGGCCCCCACCGCGAGGCCGGCGATGGTCATGCCCTCGATCAGGCAGAACGGGTCCGCCTCCATGATCAGGCGGTCGGCGAAGGTGCCGCTGTCGCCCTCGTCGGCGTTGCAGACGATGTAGCGCTGGTCCGCCGGGGCGGCGGCGACGGTGCGCCACTTGATGCCGGTGGGAAAGCCCGCGCCGCCGCGGCCCCTGAGGCCGCTCTCGAACACTTCCTCCACGGTCGCCGCCGGGCCGAGCGCCACGGCGCGCTCGAAGCCCTTGTAGCCGCCATGGGCCTTGTAGTCGGCGAGCGAGAGCGGATCGATGATGCCGCAGCGGGCGAAGGTGAGGCGGGTCTGCCTCTTGAGGTAGGGGATCTCCTCCACCAGCCCGACGCACAGCGGGTGCGGCGCGCCGTTCAGAAAGCCGGCCTCCAGCAGGCCTTCCACGTCGGAGGGCTTGACTGGCCCGTAGCCGACGCGGCCGGCCGGGGTCTCGATCTCGATCAGCGGCTCCAGCCAGAACAGGCCGCGCGAGCCGTTGCGCACGATCTCGTAGGGGACGCCGCGGGCGGCCAGCGCCTCTTTCAGCGTGCGGAACACCCGGTCGGCGCCGCAGGCGACGGCGGTGGCGTCGTTGGGAACGAAGATGCGGGGGAGCGTCACCGGGCCATCTCCTTGACGCCGTCGCGGGCGATGTCGCGGGTGATGTCTTGGGCAATGTCTTGGGCGATCTCGTCGATGGCGGCTTCGTCGAGCCGGCCGAGCAGCTGGCCGTCCACCAGCGCCGAGGGCGCGCAGGCGCACAGGCCGAGGCAGTAGATGGGCTCCAGCGTCACCCGCCCGTCGGCGGAGGTCTCGCCCATGGCGACGCCGAGCTTGTCCTCGGCATAAGCGGCGAGGGCGGCCCCGCCCATGGACTGGCACGCCTCGGCGGCGCACAGCTTCACCACATGGCGGCCGGCCGGCTCGCGGCGGAAGTCGTGATAGAAGGTGACGACGCCCCAGACCTCGGCGCGCGAGAGGTTGAGGCTCTCGGCGATCATCGGCACGGCGGGCTCGGGGACGAAGCCGAAGGTCTCCTGGAGCGCGTGCAGGATCGGCATGGCGGCACCGTCCAGATGGCGGTGCTGCTGAATGACCTGTGCCGCGCGCTCGGTGCTCCACGGTTCATGGACCGCCATCGCTTCCACCCTTTTGAAACCGGGGGGGCCGCGCCGAACGGGCTCCCCTCTTGTGATCGTTTCAAAAGAGTCTCTCACAGCGGGCGCCCCGATCAAGCCAGCTGTGGGATGTTGCGATAGAACATCTCTATCGTTGCGGTTTGCCCGGAGGAGGTAAGTTTACGCGTATCCTGGGCTTGAGGTGCGACAATTTGGGTAGTTTAGGGTCATTCTGGGTATTTCAATCGCGATTATCTATGCCCGCGGGCCTGGCGCCTCCGCGATCCGCGGGTCCTCAATGCTGCAGCGCGGCAAGCGCCGGGTCGGCAATCGCCGCGGCTTCGAGCTTGGGGGCGATGCGGCGCGCTTCCGCCACCAAGGCGGCGGTAATGGGGGTGGTCGGCTCGCGGTGCGGCACCACGAGGCCGATGGAGTGGGAAATTTCCGGCTCGACGATCGGGATCGAGCGCACCAGCGTGGTCAGTCCGAGCGAATCCGCCAGCATGGCCGGCATCACGCTGGCCCAGTAGCCGGTGCGCACATGGGTGAAGAGCACGATCATGGAGTTCGACTCCAGGGTCGGCTTCGGCGGGCCGCCGGCGGCGGCGAGCAGGCTGTCGACGATGCGCCGGTTCTGCATGTCGGGGGTGAGCAGCGCCAGCGGCAGCTCGGCCACCTCCGCCCAGCTCACCTGCGCGCGGTCGCCGAAGCGGGCGCTGGGCGAGGTCACGAGGCGATAGCGTTCCCGGTAGAGCGGCACCGTGTTCACCTTCCCGAGCGGCTCGTTGTCCAGATAGGTGAGGCCGGCGTCGATCTCGAGATTTTCCAGGTGGTTCAATATCTCGATGGAGGTGCGCGAGATCACCGTGAAGCGCACGTCCGGATGGCGCTCGCGGAACGGCGTGGTCAGGGCCGCCACCATGGGCAGCGCGGTGGGGATGGCGGCGATGCGCAGCGGGCCGGACAGGCCGCGCTTCAGGGCGTCGATGTCCTGCCGCATGGCGCGATGGTCGGCGACGATGCGGCGCGCCCATTCGAGGGTGCGCTCGCCCTCCGGCGTGAAGCCGAGGAAGCGTGAGCCCCGCTGCACCAGCAGCACGCCGAGAGTCTCCTCCAGCTGCTTTACCCCGGCGGACAAGGTGGGCTGGGTGACGCCGCAGGCCTCGGCGGCGCGGCCGAAGTGGCGTTCGCGGGCGAGGGCGATCAGATATTCGAGCTTGTCGATCATCGCCGCATATCAGGGCCTTCGCATCCTGGGCGCAACTGGCCATCGTCGCCCCGCCGCGCCACGGCGTTAACCATCCTTCTATCGTGACGACGAGAAGGCGCGCGCGCCGCGCCCCGCCGCCCTCCGCTTTCCTGAACGTCATGCCCTTTTTCCGCAACGAGAATTTCGGATCGGCACGGGCCGGACGGCGCCCGCTGTCTTGGATCGTTACAATTTCGCGCTTGCCCAGGCTCGGGCGTGCTCGCCAAATCGCCGCCACCGAGCCGCGCAATCGCAGTGTTCGCAACAGGCCGACACGGCCGGCGGGGCATGCACGGGTTTTGGCGAAGATGGCACGGTGAAATCGATCACATGGCACGCGCCGGAATCTTGATGACAGCGAATCCGGCGACAGCGACATCTGGCGACGGGGTCTCATCATGATGCGATATGGAATTGGAGCAGCGTTCGGCGCCGCCGTCATTGCCGTCGGGTGCGGCTGGAGTGGGGCGGCGTCCGCCGCCCCCGTCTCTTCCGGCATCGCCGCCGCGGCGGCGCAGGCCGCCCCGTCCGCCGCCGCGCCGGTGCGGTGGGTCTGCGGGCCCTATCGCTGCTATTGGCAGCCCGGAGCCACGGTGGTGGTGCCGGGATACGCCGCAGCCTGGGGCGCGCCGCGCTATCCGTGGTGCTACTGGAGCAAGGTGCGCGGCCCCTATGGCGGCGTGCAGTGGGTCCAGGTCTGCAAGCGCTGAGCCTTGGCGGCATCGGAACGCCGCGATTTCTGACGGGCGGCCGGCCCAGCGGCCGCCCGTTCCTTCGTCTGCTCGCGCAACCGTGAACGCGACCATTGGAACCAGGGAGCCCCGTTTACTTTTTATTAACATCTCCATTCGGAGCGGTGGCCGAATCTGGAGGATCTGAGTCGCAAAGGTTCGTGCCATGCCCAGCCTGGCCCATGGATCGGTCTTGATCTCCCTCGTCGCGTGCCTGTTCGCCGCCCTGCTCGTGGCGACGCCCGCCATCGCCCTGCTCACCGCCCCCGACAGCGCGCCGCCGCGATTGCCCGGCATCACCAGCCACGTTTCGGCGCTGGCCTGAGCCCCAACGCGCTTCTGCGTGCCGCAGCGATGCGCCGCATAGGTAGATGTTTGGAGGCGCGACGTCCTGACATTGTGGTTTAATCATGTCGCGCTAAAGCTGCGTGCGTGGGGGTCGAAGTTTCGAACGGCATCTTCAGGGGGAGCCGGGCGGATGAGCTATTTGAAGGCTGTTGCGATTGCCGTCGCGACCGTGTCGCTCGGGAGCGTGTCGCTGTGGACCTCGGGAGCCGCGGCGCAGGAGAGCGCGGTCGAGTTCAACCGGCAGGAGTGGCTGCGCCGCTCCGGCGCCGTCGCGCCCACCCTCGCCGCGCCCACCCCCACCAAGCCGAAGCCGCCGCCGGCGGCACGGCAGGTGGTGGTGCGTCAGCCGCCGCCCCAGGCCGCGCCGCCGCGCGATTTCTTCTCCGCGCTGTTCGGTCCGCGCTACGAGCCCGAGCCCGAGGTCGAGCGCCAGCGCATCATCATCACGCCGGGCCGGCGGCCGGAGGGCCCGGAGAGCGGGGAGGGCTACGGCAAGGCCTCCGGCGGGGTGGGCAGCTACGCCTTCTGCGTGCGCACCTGCGATGGCCGGTATTTCCCGCTCCAGGGGCGCCCCGCGCCGGGCAGCGAGGGCGCCGCGCTCGCCCAATGCAACAGCTTCTGTCCGGCGGCGCAGATGGACGTCTATTTTACCCACAGCTCCGACAAGGCCATCGACAGCGCCGTCAATACCCAGGGCAAGCCTTACACCTCGCTCGCCACCGCCTTCGTGTTTCGCGAGCGCCTGGTGCCGGACTGCACCTGCACCGCCGACGGCAGGGTGGGCGGCATGCAGCGCATCGACGTCAGGCAGGATCCGACGCTGAAGCGGGGCGACATCGTGATGACCGCATCGGGCGCGAAGGTGTTCGCCGCCAGCGGCAAGGCGAAGCCGCCGTTCCGCGACCGCGACTTCGTCGCCCCCGAGCGGTTTCCGGAACTGCCGCCGGCCATGCGCAAGCGGATCGCCGAACTCTCCGCGCGGTGAGGCGCGGGTCGGCGCGCGCCGCGATCGCCCTGCGGCGCGAGGCTTCGGCGCCGATGGGTGATCGTCGGCGTGGACGCTTCAGGCGCCCTTGCGCTTGCGCGCACGGGGCGGGGGGGCGGCCGCCTGCCGCCCGTCGCTCGCCTCGGCCTGGCCATCGGCCTCGGCGCCGTCCGCGCCGTCGGGCGCAAGCAGCGCGCGGATGCGCTCGGCGAGGCTCGACCCGCCGGCCTCTGCCTGACCCACGAGAGCGGGCACCGGCGAGGCGGCGCCTTCCAGGCGCGCGGTAAGCGCCACCATGCGGGCGGCGAGATCGGCGAGCGCGTCCTTCACCGGCGCCAGATCCACCGGCTCGGCCGGTTCCGCGCCGGCGGCCAGCTCGACCGGCGCCGCGGCCGCGCCTTCGGCCATAGCGGGGCCGGACCGCGCCCGGTCCAGCGCGTCCGCCATCAAAGAATGGTCGGCGCGCAGCCGGTCGAGGTCGGAGGCGATGCGGCGGGTCTCCGCCTCCGCCTGCGCGAACTCGCTGGCGCGGCGCTGCTCGAAGGCATGCACCACCGAGCGGGTGGCGTCGAGGTCGGTGCGTGCCGCCGAAAGCTCGCCGGTGGCGCGCTCCAGCTCGCCGGAAAGGCGCGCGATCTCCTCGGCCCGGGCGGTTGCCAGCGCCTCGGCATCGGCGAGCGCGGCGCTAGTGCGCTCGAGGTCGCCCGTGAGGCGCGTCACGCTCGCCTGCTCCGCCTCCAGGATGCTGGCGGTGGTTTCCAGGCGATGGGTGGTGGCGGTGAGATTGGTGGTGAGCAGCGCCACCTCGGATTCGAGGTCAGATGCGCGCGCGCGCTCCTCGGCGAGGCGCGCCTCGCGGGCGGACAGGGTCTGGGCGAGGTCGGCGACCCGCTCATTCAGCTGCGCCTCGGCCGCCGCGTGGGCGGCGATGGACTTTCGGGCGGCGTCCAGATCCTGCGTGAGGGCGGCGGCCCGCGCCGTCAGGTCGCCCACCTGGTCCTCGAGCTCGCCGATGAGCACCGCCCGCTCGGCGCCGAGGGCGGTGGCGCTCTCGCCGGCCCGGCCCAGCTCGGCGGTGGCCTGCTCCAGCTCGAAAATGCGCTGGCGCTGGGTCTCGATGGTGTCGGCATCGGCGACGATGGCCGCGCGCAGCTCGTCCACCTGCAGTTCCAGCCGGCGCTGGCTCAAGGCGAAGAAGGCGCGTTGCTGGTCCTTGTCGGCCTGGATCTCGAACAGCGAGACCGGAACCGCCGCCTCGACCCGGCGGGTGGTGAGCCGCACGGCGCGATGCCAGACCGCCGGCAGCACGAGCAGGGCCACGAGCGTCGCGAGGAGGACACCCAGAAGGAAGTACAGGATCTGCTCGATCACCCGCGCACGCGCCCTTATCGCTCCACGAGGATCCCTTCATGCCACGCCGCGCGTGCGCCCGCCAGAGCGGCGCACGCGCGGCGGTTCAGAACGGGTTCCAGGTGGGGGTCGGCGTGAACTTGAGGTAGCCGAGATTGGCGCCGAGGCGCACGCCCACGCCCGAGCGGATCGGCACCACCACGATGCCGTCGGCGCCGAGCGCTGTCATGCCGAAGCCGGCCACCACATAGGCCGAGCCGGAGAGGCCGCCGAACCGGCGGAAGATGTCGTCCACGCTGCGCAGATTGTAGACCAGCACCATGGTGCGGGCGCCGTCGCCGCCGAAGTCCCAGCCCACGGAGGGGCCCTGCCAGTAGACCTTCAGGTCGCCGGCATTGCGGGTGTAGAGCACGCCCTCGCCGTAGCGCAGGCCGCCGATGAAGGCGCCCGAGCCTTCCTGGCCGAGGATGTAGCCGTTGGGCTGGCCCCACTGGCCCACCGCCTTCTCGATCGACAAAGCGAGCCCGCGCGAGATGCTGCCGAAGAAGGAGTGGCCTTTGCTGACCAGCTCGTTGGTGGAATAGGTCTGGGGCGGCTGCTGCTGGGCCGCGGCCGGGCCGAGGGCGGCGATGGCGAGGCCGAGCGCCAGCAGCAGGCTGGCGGGGCTCAGACGCGGCAGGCGGAAGCGCGGGACCAGGGGCATGGGGGCTCCGACGGTGAGCTTCGATGAGGTGGCGCACGAAACGACGGCGTGCGGACGCGGCGGCTGGAATACGGCGGAATGGACACGGCCGATGGACGCGGCGCGCTCCGACTCACGGGACATTGTGGCGGGTAGTGTGACGCTGTTGAGGCGCCGCACGGGTTTTGCCGCCCTGTCGCACGCCAATCACCATGGCGGATTCGGATTATCGTTCCCTTAACCGGGTGCCGCCCCAGGGGTCCGGCCGGCGGCGCGCCCCGCGCCCCAGGCGACGAAGCCGTTGACCTTGAAGCCGCGGTCCTTGTGGCCGTAAGTGAGGGGCGCGCCGTCGGTGCGCGCGACGGTGCCGCCGGCGGCGTTCACCAAAGCATGGCCGGCGGCGGTGTCCCATTCCATCACCGTGCCGAAGCGCGGATAGAGGTCCACTTTGCCTTCGGCCACGAGCCCGAACTTGAGCGCCGACCCGGCGGGGATCAGTTCGGCCACCTCGTGGCGCGCCACGAAGGCGTCGGTCAAGAGGTCGCCGTGGGAGCGGCTGGTGGCGACGCACAGCGGCCCGTCCGGCACCCGGCGGCAGCCGATCGGCTGCCAGTCCTGCGCGTCCACCGGCGCGCCGGGCGCCCGCACGGCGCGGAAGGCGGCGCCGGGCCGGCCGGCATAGAGCAGAGCGAGGGCGGGGGCGTAGACGACGCCGAGCACCGGCAGGCCGTCCTCCACCAGCGCGATGTTCACCGTGTACTCGCCATTGCCGGAGAGGAATTCGCGGGTGCCGTCGAGCGGATCCACCAGGAAGAAGCGCAGGCCCGGCTCCACGTCCGCGCCCGCCGCGTTGGCCTCCTCGGCGATCACCGGCACGCTTGGGGCGAGCCGCGCGAGGTGGTCGCAGATGATGGCCTCGGCCTCGCGATCGGCCTTGGTGACGGGGCTCTTGTCCGCCTTCTCCTCCGGCGTGAAGCCCTCCTGCTCGACCCGGCGGATGGCGAGGCCGGCCGCCAGCGCCGCCTCGGCGAGGCCGGCCAGCAGCGGGGAGTCGGTGGGAAGCGGGGCGCGAGGCATCAAGCGGGGCTCGGTCATGACGCGCCTCCTACCACCGTTCCCGGACCGCGTCGACGGGAGGGCGGCGGCGCCGCACGCGGTGGTTTGCCTCTCGTGCCGGCTCCGTTGTATCAGAGCCGACCTTGCCCATAGGGATTCGGGCGGGCGGCCCGGCCCATGCAGGATCCGGGCGCCCCGGCCTGCCCTCGACCAAGCGGGAGCCGCCATGTCCACCACCGCCGCCGGCACGGCGCCTGAGGTTTCCGCGCTCGATCTCGCCGCGCTCCTGTGCTCGCGCGTGTGCCACGACGTGATCAGCCCCGTCGGCGCGGTGGTGAACGGCGTCGAGGTGCTGGAGGACAAGGACGCCGCCGACATGCGCGAGGTGGCGCTCGATCTGATCGCCAAGAGCGCGCGCCAGGCCTCCGCCCGGCTCCAGTTCACGCGCCTCGCCTTCGGCGCGGCCGGCTCGGCCGGCGCGCGGCTCGACCTCGGCGACGCCGAGCAGGTGGTGCGCGGCATGATCGAGGACGAGCGCACGGCGGTGGACTGGCGCCTGCCGCGCGAGCTTCTGCCGAAGAACCGGGTGAAGCTGCTGCTCAATCTCGTCCTGATCTCGACCACCACCATTCCGCGCGGCGGCACCATCGTGGTCTCGGCCGAGGGGGAGGGCGACGCCATGGGCTTCAGGCTGGCGGGCAGTGGGGTGAGCGCGCGCATCCCCCAGGGGGTGGAGGCGCTGATCGCCGGCGTGGCCCCGGAGGGCGGCCTCGATGCCCACGTGGTCCAGCCTTATTATGCCGGGATGCTGGCGCGCGAATGCGGCCTTGCCGTGCGCTTCGCGCTCGACGGCGACACGGTGACGCTCACGGCCGCCTGACGCTCGCCCCGACGGCACGCCGCGTTCGGACCGACGGGCGTTGCCGATGGGCCGGCGGCAAATAAAGCGCCCCGCCCGTGGCCGGGCGGGGCTGTTGTTGCGAGGAAGGCCGGAAAGGGATCAGACGGCGATGCGCTCGGCGCCGGGCATGGGCTCGCGCAGCACATAGCCGCGGCCCCACACGGTCTCGATGTAGTTCTTGCCGGCCGAAGCGTTCGCGAGCTTCTTGCGCAGCTTGCAGATGAACACGTCGATGATCTTGAGCTCCGGCTCGTCCATGCCGCCATAGAGATGGTTGAGGAACATCTCCTTGGTGAGGGTGGTGCCCTTGCGCAGCGAGAGCAGCTCCAGCATCTGGTATTCCTTACCGGTCAGATGCACCCGGTTGCCCTCCACCTCCACCGTCTTGGTGTCGAGGTTGACGATCAGGTCCGCGGTCTGGATCACCGATTGGGCATGGCCCTTGGAGCGCCGCACGATGGCGTGGATGCGCGCCACCATCTCGTCCTTGTGGAACGGCTTGGTGAGGTAGTCGTCGGCGCCGAAGCCGAAGCCCTTCACCTTGTCCTCGGTGTTGGCGAGGCCGGAGAGGATCAGGATCGGCGTCTTCACCTTCGCGACCCGGAGCGAGCGCAGCACCTCGAAGCCGGACATGTCCGGCAGGTTGAGGTCGAGAAGGATAATATCGTATTCGTAGACCTTGCCGAGATCGACGCCTTCCTCACCGAGGTTGGTCGTGTAGACGTTGAAGCTCTCGGTCTTCAGCATCAATTCGATGCCCTTGGCCGTCGCACTGTCGTCCTCGATGAGCAAGACGCGCATGGCAATCCCTTTCCTCGCAACTGCTCGAAAGACGGCCTGGGCCGCCTTTCGCGTGCTCGGGCGACGGGTGATTCGCGTTAGGTCTGTAGAATCGTTAACAGATACCGATTCTCTTCCACAAGGGTGCGCGGAAAAATCCTTGTGCACGGGAGTCAAGACTGACTCTGTTCCAAGCACTTAAGTCTTTCCGCGCGCCCCCGGCACGCGACGATCCCCGCCCGAGTTCCCCCGGACGCCGGTCGGGCGACGCACTCGACGCCACCCGAGCCTCAACGTCATGATTAATGAAGGGGGTAAACGATTGGTTGCCGTGGGGCAGGTTCCCGCGATTTTCTTGTCCTGCGCACCGCGGCGGTAAGAAAGGCGCAACCGCAATGGCCCATTCTCCCTCGGTCGAGGGTCCCCGCTTGAGCGCCGCGACCTTCTCATCCCAGTTGCGTCCGGAGTAGACGGTGATGAAGTCGCGAGAGCCCCTGATCCGCGCCAAGAGGTTCCAGATCGACGACAAACGCCGGCGGCTCGCGCAGATCGACACCATGATCTGCGAGTTCGAGCGCATGGCCCAGGAGCTCGACCGCGACATCGCGGCCGAGGAGCGGCGCTCCGGCCTCTCCGACCCGAGGCACTTCGCCTATCCGCCGCTCGCCATGGCCGCGCGCAACCGGCGCGACAATCTGACTCACTCGGTCGGCGAACTCAGGACCCAGCGGGAGGAGGCGAGCGCCGCGCTCGCCGAGGCCGAGGCCGATCTTGCTCTGGTGGAAGCGGCCGGCGAGCTCGACCGCGCCGGCAAGGCGGAGGCGGGAGCGCGCCGGGCCGCCTGGCGTTCCGGCGAAGCCATCCGCCCCTGATTGGGGTGCGGCATGCCGCCTGGCGCGCGGCGCGCGGCCACCGGCGGCGGTCGCGGCTGGTATCGCCGTAGCGAAGTTGCGAGAAAAGAAGGAAATTCCCCCCATTCCGGCACCCCGTCGGGGGCGCCGCGTGGCGACAAACGGCCGAGGCTCCGCTAGGTTGACGGCGACCAACGGTTCATGAGGTCGTCATGGCGCTCACCCGCGAGGTCCAAGATCTGATTGCGCAGGTCGCGGAGGACGACCGGCGCGCTTTGGCCGAGCTCTATCGCCTGTCGGGAGCCAAGCTCTACGGCATCGTGCTGCGCATGCTGCGGCGCCCCGAGCGCGCCGAGCAGGCCATGCGGCTCGCGTTCGTGCGCATCCACGCCCAGGCGGGGCAGTATCAGGCGTCCGAGGAGCCTGTGGCCTGGCTGGTCGCGATCGCCCGCGCGAGTGCCCTCGACATCGCGCGTTCGCATGCCGAGGACGGCGCCTTCGAGCCGTTCGATGCGCCGCCCGCGGCCGACGATCCCCTGCGCTGGCCGGAGCGTAGCCCGGCCCTGCGGCGCCTGCTCGGCTGCCTTGGCGCCCTGTCCGAGGAGCGCCGGCGCATGGTGCTCCTTGCTTATTACGACGGCTGGAGCCGCGACGCCCTCTCGGTCTATTTCGATGCGCCGGTGCCCGCAGTGAAAGCGTGGATCGCCCGCAGCAGCAGCGAGATCGCAACGTGCCTCGCCCGTCGTCCGTGAAATCCCAGGCCAGCGACCAGGATCGCGATCTTGCGGCCGAATATGTTCTCGGCACGCTGGACGGCGCGGAGCGCGAGACGGCGCGCCAGCGCCTGCGCGCGGATCCCGCCTTCGCGGGGCTGGTGCGCAACTGGGAGCGGCGCCTGGCGCCCCTGCACGAACTGGCGGTGCCGATCGCGCCGCCGCCCGCGCTGCTGCGCGCCATCCTCGCCGACCTGCCGCAGCCGCTGCGGCCGTCGCGCGCGCCGGAACCGAAGCCGGCCCCGACCGCCGCGCCGGAGCGCGCGCCGCCGCCGCCCGCGCCGCGCGCTCCGCCGCGGCGGCCGGTGCCGGTCCGGCAGGTCGGCCCTCGGCCTCAAGCGGTCAAGGTGATGTCGGCGGCCGCGGGGCACGCGGTGGCCGCGCTGCCGGCGCCGGTTCCCCTGGACCGCACCGAGGCGCTGCGGGCCATGAGCGAGGCCATCGCGGGGGAATGGGAGAGCCTGCTCGCGGGCATCGACCAGCTGGAGGCGGATATCCGCGCGGCGGCGAGCGCCGCTCCGGCCCCGCCGCGAAGCGAGGCGGCATCGGCAGCTGCCGCGCCGGGCGGGCCGGCGGCGGATGCGGCGGCGTCCGGCGACGCGGCAAAGGAAGAGGCACAAAGGGACGGCGCAGAAGGGGACGGCGCGCCGCCCGCGGAGGCGCCGCTGCGCACGGTGCGCAGCGGGCTGCTCGGCCGCATCGTCGCGCGGTGGGGGCGCCCCGCGTCCGCCCCGTCGTCCGGCGCGGCCCTGCCGGAGCCACCGGTCACGGCGCCGGCCCTGGACGCGGGCGGCGCCGCGCCGGTTCCGGACGGGCCGATCGTCCTGCTCCAAACGGCCAAGGACCTGCCGCCGCCAGCGGTGGCCGACGCGGCCGCTCCGCCGGTTTCCGGGCCGGACCATCCCGGAGACGGGGCGCCGGCCGCGTCGGCGGACCGCACGCCGCCCTTCGCGGGTGCCGCCCCGTCCGCCGGCATCGCCGGGGCGCGCGAGGGATCGGCGCCGCCGGACCGCGCGCCGCAGCAGGACGACGCCGTCGGCGCCGACCTGCTGCGGAACGGCTGCGACGGGGCAAGCGCGCCGGACCTGTCCGGCGGCGGGCTGACCCTGGCCGATCTCCCGGCCGCGGAACCGGCTGCTCCCGGGCCTGCGCTGCGCGAAACCGTGCTGGCGCAGTCCGCGCCGCCGGAGCCGGCCGCGGCCGATCCGGAACGGTCCGCGCCCGCCGGTCCCGGCGACGCCGCATGCGAACCCGTGGACGCCGCCGCGGTCCCGTCCGGCGCCGAGGCCGTGCCGCACGCATCCGCCGCAGGCGCGGCACCCGGGACGGCCGCTTTGCCGGCAGCCGAGGCGTCCGCCGCGCCGCGCCGCGCGTCCCAGGACCCCGGCCTCTGGCGCGCCGCGGCGGCGGTGCTCGCCATCGTCGCGGTCGGTCTCGCCTCGCTCGTCGCCTATCGTCAGTGGGTCTGGCCGCGGGACGGGAACTACGTCGCCGTGCTCCAGCCGCAGGCAAGCCCGGCGGTGGCCGTGCGCATCGACCCGCAGACCGGCGTGCTGTTCGTGCGCGCCTTCACGCCGCCGCCGCCGGCGGGCATGGCCTATCATGCCTGGCTGCGGCCGGTGGAGGGGCAGGCGCTGCCGCTCGGGGCGTTCTCGTCCGGCCTCATGGTCCGCGCGCCGGGGCTCGGCGCCGTGGGCCGCGGGGGGCTGCGGACGGCGACGGTGGCGGTGACGCTCGAGCCCGCGGGCGGGGAGGCGCCGCGGGCGCCGCGCGGCGGGGTCCTGTTCGAAGGACGTCTGGTTCCCGAATGAGGCCGTGCCCGCGCCGTTCAGGCGCCGGCCTGGACCGCCCTCGGCTCGAACACCGCAGAGCCCGCCGGGCTGAAGGCGACCACCCGGTTCCGGCCGAGGCGCTTGCCCTCGTAGAGCGCGTGGTCGGCCTGCTGGATCAGGTCCTCCACGTCGCCGAAGCCCGGCGCGCCCGGATCGTAGCTGGCCGTGCCGATGGTCACGGTCACCTGCGCCTCCTGGCCGCGGACCGGCGGCAGCTGCGCCTGGGCCACGGCGCGCAGCCGTTCGGCGACCATGCGGGCGATCTCGGCATCGGCGCCGGGCAGCACCACGCAGAATTCCTCGCCGCCATAGCGCCCGATGAAGTCGCCGGCGCGCAAGGCGGAGCGCGCGCTGCGGGCGAAGGCGCGCAGTACCGCGTCGCCGGCCTGGTGGCCGAACCGGTCGTTCACCAGCTTGAAGTGGTCGATATCCGCCATCAGCACCGAGAGCGGCCGGCGCTTCGCCTGGGCCTCCTCCAGCAGCAGGCGCGCCCGCAGCAGCGTCATGCGGCGGTTGACCAGACCGGTGAGCGCATCGTGGGAGGCGAGACGATCGAGCACCATGAAGAGCGAACCCATGCCCCAGGCGACGGCCAGGCAGATGGCGGTGAGCAGCACGACGGCCTGCGGGAAGCCGTACATCGCCGCGTCTGGCGACAGCTTGCCGCTGAGGACGCCGATGCAGCGCGCGAGATGCAGCAAGGCGAAGCTCGCCAGCAGCACCGCCGCAACCATGCGCGACAGGAGCGGGGCACCCGCTTCGCTCTGCAGCAGCGTCGCGCTGCCGAAGCCGGCCCACAGCGCCACCGCCAGCGAAACGATGACGATGCGCACGCCCAGCTCGTCGCCGAACGCGAAGGTGAAGGCGATCAGGCCGAGGCCCAGCCCGGTTCCCCCCAGCACCAGGCCCATATGCGGCTCCCGCCCGTCGAATACCCGCACGCCGGAGATCAGGAAGCCGAGGCCGAGAAAGATCAGCCCATTGCCGAGCAGAGCGGAGACCGGGACCGGCAGGCTCTCGCGTAGATAGACGATGAAGCACCCCAGGCCGAAGCACAGGCTGGCGCCGGCCCAATGGGAGAGCGCCTCCGCCTCCACCCGCGCATAGGCGATGGCCTGCATCGTGCCGACGAGCAGGCTGAGGATGGTCGCGGTCAGGAAGAGGGTTCCGATGTCGAGTCCCATCACGTCCTGATTGCCCCTCCCTGCGCGCATCGCGAGCTAGGTCGGCAAAATTAAACGAATTGATGCAGGCGGCAATGGGGTACGCCACCGGCCCGCGGGCGATGCCGATCCGGCGCGGAAGGCGGGGCCGCCGCGCAAATGGTTTCAATTTTCCCGCATCGCGCTCTAGATCTGGCCGCCTGCCCGAGGAGACCGTCATGGCCGATCCGATCCTGCCTCGCCCCGTGGACCGCGCGCTCGATCCGAGCTTCCGCCACGGCCAGTCGACCGAGCCGAACTATTCCGGCGCCGCCTCGTTCCTGCGCCGGCGCTACGCGCGCGACGGCGGCGGCGCCGAGGTGGTGGTGTGGGGCATCCCGCTCGACGTCACCGTCTCCAACCGGCCCGGCACGCGCTTCGGCCCGCGCGCCATCCGCGCCGCCTCCACCATCCTCGACGGCGACCCGTTCTTCCCGTTCGGCTTCGATCCGTTCGCGACGCTCGACGTCGCGGATGCGGGCGACTGCGTGTTCGACTACGGCCTGCCGGCCGGCATCCCCGCCGCCATCGCCGCGCAAGCGCGCGCCCATTATGCGCGCGGCAGCCACCTCGTGACCCTGGGCGGCGACCATTTCCTGACCTATCCCATGCTGAAGGCGCTCACCGAGCGGCTCGGCGGGCCGGTGGCGATGGTGCAGTTCGACGCCCACCAGGACACCTGGGACGACGCCGGCGACCGGGTGGACCACGGCACCATGATCACCCGCGCGGTGAAGGACGGGCTGATCCGGCCCGAGCGTTCGGTCCAGGTGGGCATCCGCACCCATGCGCCGCAGACCTACGGCATCGAGATCATCGACGCGCTGACCGCCGGCGAGATGGGGCCGGCCGCCCTTGCCGCCCGCATCGGCGCCCGGGTGGGGGATGCGCCCTGCTACCTGACGTTCGACATCGACGCGCTCGACCCGGCCTTTGCGCCGGGCACCGGCACGCCGGTCTGCGGCGGGCTCACCACGCGCGAGGCGGTGTCCTGCCTGAGGCGCCTCGGCGCCTTGAACCTCAAGGGGTTCGACGTGGTCGAAGTGTCCCCGCCTTATGACCACGCGGAGATCACCGCGCTCGCGGGCGCGACGCTGGCGAGCGTCTATCTGTGCCTCATCGCCGAACGCAAGGGCAAAGGAGCGAGCCCTTCGGTGTGAGGCGCGGTTACCCCGCCCGCGGGTTCCGGCGTCTTGCCGGAACCCGGCTTGTGCGGTGCGGCACGATGTGCGAGACCGCCGCCCGGCGAGCAACCGGAGGCGGATGTGGGCGGACAGCGGCCCGGGCGGACGGATTATCTCATTCCGGTTCTGGCGCTCGGATTTGCGCTGGCTCTGTTCCTGTGGCCGAACCTCGCGCCGGAGCACAACGGTCCGGGCGCGGGGGTCGCGAGCCTCATGGCGACCCTGCTCCTCACTGGCGCCGCCTTCGCCACCGTGGCCCATTCCGACCTCGTGGCCGCGCGCCTCGGCCAGCCCTTCGGCACGCTGGTGCTCACCTTGTCGGTGACCACCATCGAAGTCTCGGTGATCGCCTCCTTGATGCTGAACCAGGAGAACAACCCGACCCTCGCGCGGGAGTCGGTGCTGTCGGTGATCATGATCGTCACCTCGGGCATCGTCGGCCTGTGCCTGCTGCTGGGCGGCTTCAAGCACCGCGAGCAGCACATCATGCAGCAGGGCATCACCGGCTATCTGTCGGTGATCGTCGCCCTCGGCGTGATGCTGCTGATCCTGCCCAACGAGACCCACGCGCACACGCGCGGCACCTTCACGCCGTTCCAGCTGGCCTATATGGCGTTCGTGTCGGTGGGCCTCTACGGCGTGTTCCTCTACATGCAGACGGTGCGCTACGCGGAGCATTTCGAGGCCCAGCAGCCGCGCCACGGGCACGATAAGCCGTCGCCCCGCCAGTTCGCGACCGCGCTCGTCATGCTGCTCCTGAGCCTCGGCGCGGTGGTGGCGCTCTCGCGCCACGTGGCGTCGGGGGTGGAAACCTTCCTCGGCCAGTTCCAGCTCGCCGATCCGGACGCGGTGAAGGGCGCGCTGCTGGCGGCGCTGGTGCTCATGCCGGAGGGCATCAGCGCGGTCCGGGCGGCGGCGCGCAACCATCTGCAGCACAGCCTCAACATCGCGCTCGGCTCGGTGCTCGCCACCATCGCGCTGACCATTCCCGCCATGGCGGCGATCAGCATCTATATCGGCAAGCCCATGGTGCTCGGCCTCGATCCCGAGGACCGGACGCTGATGGTGCTGACCTTCGTGCTGTGCATCCTGTCGTTCGGCACCGGGCGCACCAACGCCCTCACCGGCATCATCCATCTGATCGTGTTCGGGGTCTATGTGATGCTGCTGTTCGTCCCCTGAGCCGCGGCGGTTCGCCGGTGGACAGGGGCAAAGCGAGGTGGCATGGTCCCGCCCGACGTCGCAAGCGAGGCGCATGAGCCGTGAAGACCCTTCTGCTCTATATCTTCACCTGGTGGGAAAAGCAGACCGTGGGCACCTGGTGGTGGACCCGGCGCTTCGGCGAGCACGTGGGCGACGACGAGTTCGGCAACCGGTATTACCGCACCAAGGGCGGTGCCATCGATCCGACCCTGGGCTTCGAGCGCCGCTGGGTGATCTATAGCGGCTACGCCGAGGCCTCGATGATCCCGCCCAGCTGGTGGGGCTGGATGCACCACCGCGTGGACACGCCGCCCACCGAGGAGAACTACCAGCCCCGCGACTGGCAGAAGCCGCATCGGCGCAACATGACCGGCACGCCGGCCGCGTATCGCCCCAAGGGCTCCGTGCTCGCCGGCGGCCTGAGGCCGCGCGTCACCGGCGACTACAAGGCCTGGACGCCGGGCGAGTAACGCGGTGCCGCGGATTTCCCACGGGCACGCGGCAGCTGCGCGGGCGCAGCTTTCCGTGACGCTGGCGCCCTTGGTGGCGATCGCCCTCGCGCTTGCCCCGGCGGCGGCCTTGGCCCAGGCCGGCCAGCGTCAGGGCATCGAATCCCTGCCGGCCCCGGCCCCGGCGCCGCCCGGCCTGGTTCCCCGTCAGCCGATCCAGCCGCGCCCGCAGCAGGCACAGCCCGCCGCGCCCGCCCAGCCCGTGCCGCCGGCGGGGCCGCAGACCACCACCACGCCGGAGGGTGACGTGGTGGTGGTGCAGCCGCCGTCGGTGAAGATCGCCAACGCCTTCGCGGTGTTCGCCGGGCTCGACAAGATCACCGGGCGCATCCGCACCTTCGACGTGGCGATCGGCGAGACCGTGCAGTTCCCCAACGAGCACGGCCTGCAGGTGACGCCCCGCGTGTGCTACACGCGCCCGGCCACCGAGCAGCAGAACACCACCGCCTTCGCCGAGGTGAACGAGGTGACGCCCAGGGGCGAGGCCAAGCGCATCTTCACCGGCTGGATGTTCGCCGCGAGCCCGGGCCTGCACGGCGTGGAGCACCCGATCTATGACGTGTGGCTGGTGGGCTGCAAGGCGCCGATCCCCGAGACCACCGCCGGCCAGCGGTAGAAGTCGCCCTCGGTCTGGAGCGCCTGGTCGAGCAGGCGGTGGTACTGGCGCCGCGACACCTCCACGGCGCCGAACGTCTTCAGGTGGCTGGTGACGAACTGGGTGTCCAGCAGCCGGAATCCGCCGGCGATGAGGCGCCCCGCCAGATGCACCAGCGCCACCTTCGAGGCGTCGCGCTCGCGGTGGAACATGCTCTCGCCGAAGAACGCGCCGCCGAGGCGCACCCCGTAGAGCCCGCCCACCAATTGCCCGTCGCGCCAGGCCTCCACCGTGTGGCAGCGCCCGCGCCGGAACAATTCGCCGTAGAGCTTGCGGATGCGCTCGTTGATCCAGGTCTTCTCGCGCCCGTCCTGGGGCTCGGCGCAGCCGTCGATGACGCCGTCAAAGTCGGTGTCGACCCGGATTTCGTACTTGTCCGAGCGCACCGTGCGGGCGAGCCGGGAGGAGACGCGGAAGCCGTCCAGCGGGATGATGCCGCGCCGCTCGGGCT
Source organism: Xanthobacter luteus (assembly GCF_040049235.1). Classification (NCBI taxonomy): domain Bacteria; kingdom Pseudomonadati; phylum Pseudomonadota; class Alphaproteobacteria; order Hyphomicrobiales; family Xanthobacteraceae; genus Xanthobacter; species Xanthobacter luteus. The sequence goes on along the minus strand of NZ_JBDZDO010000001.1, from coordinate 801,959 downwards.
CGATCCAATAGAGGCCGGGATCCTCGGCGCTCTCGGCCATGGGGAAGATGCCGCAGGCATAGGCCTTCAGCAGCACGTCCGGGGTGATCTCGACGATCTGGTCTGACAGGCGGCTCATGACCTCAAGACTAACACCAATTCGCGCGACTTCATGGCAGGCCCACGCTTGGGGCCAAATCTCGGCACCGCTCCGGCCGCGCGGAGCCGGCGTCAGCCCCTTGCCAGGAAGGCGCCGATGCGCGCCACCGCCTCGCGCATGTCGTCGGCCGAGCCGGCATAGGAGATGCGCAGATGCTGGTGGCCGTGGAACGGGTCGAAGTCGACGCCGGGGGTGAGCGCCACATGGGCGGCATCCAGCAGGCGGGTGGCGAAGTCGAGGGAATCGGCCGTGAAGTCCGAGGCGTCCGCATAGAGGTAGAAGGCGCCGTCCGCCGGCAGGAAGCGCGTCAGCCCCACCTTCGGCAGGCCCTCGGTGAGGATGCGCCGGTTCTCCACATAGGTCCGCTTGATCGCCTCCATCTCGGCGCGGCCCTCGAAGGCCGCCGCGGCGGCGATCTGCGACAGGGTCGGCACCGAGATGGAGAGGTTCTGCTGGAGGCGCTCCATGGTGCGCACCAGAGCGGGCGGCACCACCATCCAGCCGACGCGCCAGCCGGTCATGCAGAAATACTTGGAGAACGAGTTGATGACGGTCACGTCCGCGCCGAACTGCGCCGCGCTCACGGCCGGGAAGGCATAATCGAGGCCGTGATAGATCTCGTCCGAGATGAAGGCGATGGAGAGCTCGCGCGCGCAGTCGATGAGCGCGGCGAGCGCCGTCTCGTCCATCATGGTGCCGGTGGGATTGGCGGGGCTCGCCACCAGCACGCCGGCGAGCGGCGCCTCCCGGTGCGCCCGGCGCAATTGCGCGGGGGTCAGCGCGTGGCGGTCCTCGGCGTGGGTCTCGATCAGCACCGGCCGGCAGCCGAGCGCGCTCAGCACATGGCGGTAGGGCGGATAGCCGGGCGCGGCGATGGCGACCCGGTCGCCGGCCTCGAACAGGCCGAGGAAAGCGAGGATGAAGCCGGCCGACGAGCCGCTCGTCACCACCACCCGCTCGGGGTCGAGGGCAAGGCCGTAGGCCTCCCCGTAGTGCCGGGCGATGCGCGCGCGCAGCGCCGGGATGCCGAGCGCCGTGGTGTAGCCGACCGGTCCGGCGGCGAGCGCGTGCGCCGCCGCGGCGCGGGCTTGCGCGGGGGCGGGGGCGGCGGGCTGGCCCACCTCCAGGTGGATCACCTTGCCGCCCGCCGCCTCGATGCGCGCGGCCCGCTCCATGACGTCCATCACCATGAAGGGGGCGACGGCGCTGCGCGCGGAGGCGGCGACGGCGTGGGGGCCGGACGCGGGCGGACGGGGCGCATGCATGGCGTTCACTTCCTCGCGGGCGGCGGCGCGGCGTGCCGGAACGCCGTCTTGCCGCCGCATTCTGTCTGTCCGTAGGGCACCGGGGCGACGCCCCGACATGACCTCGGGCGCATTGACCCGACGCGATGTCGAGGCCAGTGTCCCCACTCCTAGCGCGCGGCCCGCCGGGCGCCAAGGGAGCAGCGGCGGCAAAGGTCGGCGCCAAGCGGGGTCAGGGTGCCTCCCGCGCGCCGCCCGCAGGGCATCTACCTGCGGCCCTGCCGCTCCATCATCGAACGGCTCCGGGCACGGGGCGGAAACGGAACGACGAAGCACGCCTCCATGGATCGCCCGCGCCTCTCCTTCCCTGATCGCCATATGGCTGCGCGCCGGATGGTCGCCCGCAAGACGGTCCGTGCCTTCGCCCGCGCGCTGTGCGTGGCGGCTGTGGCGGCGCTGCCGTTCCACGGCGCCGCGGCGCAGTCGGGCGCGCCGCAGAAGGGTCCGCCGACCATCCGCGACACCGAGATCGAGGCGCTGATGCGCGACTATACCCGGCCGATCCTGAAGGCGGCGGGGCTCGGGCAGCAGAATGTCGAGGTGGTGCTGATCTCCGACCGCTCGTTCAACGCCTTCGTGGCGGACGGCAAGCGGATCTTCGTGAATGTCGGCGCGCTGCTGGATTCCAAGACCCCGAACCAGATCATCGGCGTGCTGGCGCACGAGACCGGCCACATCGCCGGCGGCCATCTCGCCCGCATGCGCCAGCAGGTGGAGGGCATGCAGACCATGGCCATCGTCACCATGCTGCTGGCGGGCGCGGGCATCGCCGCCGGCGCCGCTTCGGGCATGGGCGGGCGCGACATGGGCAGCGCCGCCGCCGCGGGCCTGATCGCGCCGCAGGAGATGATCCGCCGCTCGCTGCTCACCTACCAGCGCGGCGAGGAGCAGGCGGCCGACCGCTCCGCCGTGTCCTACCTCAACGCCACCCACCAGTCCGCCAAGGGCATGATCGAGACCTTCCAGCGGTTCCAGGAGGATCAGCTGTTCATCAGCCAGCGCGTCGATCCCTATTTGTTGAGCCATCCCATGGCGCGCGAGCGCATCGCGGCGCTCGAGACCCTCGCCAAGGCGAGCCCCTATTACGACGCCAAGGATCCCCCCGCGCTCCAGGAGCGGCACGACATGATGCGCGCCAAGCTGGTGGGCTTCACCGAGCGGCCGGACGCGGTGGCGCGCAAATATCCGCCCTCCGACGCGTCGATGCCGGCGCTCTATGCGCGGGCGATCTCGGCCTATCGCTTCGGCAATGTGAACGGCGCCATCAGCCAGATCGACGCGCTCATCGCGCGCCAGCCGGACAATCCCTATTTCTACGAGCTGAAGGGCCAGGCGCTGCTGGAGAGCGGGCGGGCGCCCGATTCGGTGGCGCCGCTGCGCAAGGCGGTGGCCATGACCAACGGGGCGCCGCTGATCCGCGCCATGCTCGGACAGGCGCTGGTGCAGTCCGGCAACCCCACCTATAACGAGGAGGCGCTGCGTGAGCTGATCCTCGCCACCCAGCGCGACCCCAATTCCGCCGGCGCCTGGCGTTCGCTCGCCATCGCCTATGGACGCAAGGGGGACGTGGCCAATGCGGACCTCGCGGCGGCGCACGGCTATTTCGCGTCGGGAGACTTCAAGATCGGGCGCGAGCTTGCCGCCCGCGCGCGCCAGCGCTTCGCCACCGGCACGCCGGGCTGGCTCAAGGCCGACGACCTCGTGAACTTCAAGCCGCCGAAGTCAGCGCAGAACAACCGCTGATGCCTTTTCTCGAGCCGATGGAGACTTCCATGCTTGCCCGCCTGGGCCGCCTGTCCCGCAATGCCGTTTTGGTCGCGGCCACCGCGTGCGCCTTCGCTTCGCCCGCCGCCGCCTTCACCGATGCGGAGAAGTCGGAAATCGGCACGATCGTGCGCGAATATCTGCTGAAGCACCCCGAGGTGCTGGAGGAGGTGGTCTCGGTCCTCGAGGCCCGCAACCAGGCCGCGCAGGCCGAGCACGCCTCCAAGGCCGTGAAGGAGCTGAGTTCTGTGCTGTTCGACGGGCAGCGCGGCGTGGTGGTGGCGAACCCCAAGGGCGACGTCACCTTGGTCGAGTTCTTCGATTACAATTGCGGCTACTGCAAGCGCGCGCTCGCCGACCTGCAGGAGCTGGTGAAGGCCGATCCCAACGTGCGCGTGGTGCTGCGCGAATTCCCGGTGCTCGGCCAGGGCTCGGTGGAGGCGGCGCAGGTGGCGGTGGCGGTGCGCATGGTGGCGCCGGAGAAGTACATGGCGTTCCACCAGGCGCTGATGGGCATGCGTGGCCAGGCCGACCGCGCCCGGGCCTTCGCGGCCGCCAAGCAGGCGGGCATCGACGTGGCGCTGCTGGAGAAGCAGGCCGCCTCGCCGGAGCTCAACGCGACGCTCGACGAGAGCATCAAGCTCGCCCAGGCGCTGGGCCAGAGCGGCACGCCCTTCTACGTGGTGGGCGAGCAGGTGGTGATGGGCGCCCAGGGCCTCGACGTGCTCAAATCCGCCGTCGCCCAGGCGCGCAATCAGGCGAAAGCGGGGAAGTAAGGCGGCAGGGCCGCGTTGCGCCGCTCACGGATGAATTGAGACGGCGCAACGCGGCCGGCCGGCGCTCAGATGAGGCCATACCGCATCAGGAAGTGGGTCTTCTTGGTCGGGTGGGTCGGCCGTCCCCGGTTGATGAGTTCGCGCAGGATCGTCGCGCGCTCCTCTTCGGACACGTCGTCGAGGATCGAGATCATCTGATGCTCGGTGAAGACGTCGCGCTGGAGCAGGTCCTTCTTCACGATCGGGCAGCCGAGAAGCTTGTGGAACAGCCCGAAGCCGAAGTGAATCTGGCTGCTGTTCGAGACCACATGCATGATGGTGTCGATAAGGGTCGCCTTCACCAGCGCCGCTTCAATTTGGTCGTCCTGGTCCAGCCGCAGGCGCGGCAGCGGCACGTATGCCTGCGGCTTGGGGGACCCGTAAACCTGCATGCTCGACTCTTCGGAGAACATGCTGTCGAGCAATGCGACCGCATTCAAGGTAGAGGACAGGTCCTTGAGCTGGAAATCGCGCGGCAGATAACGCATATGGTTGACGATCTGGGCGAGGCTCAGGGCGGTTAGACGGTCCGCGAGCTTTTCGGCGCCGTATACCGTGTCGAACCGGTAGCCGCATCGCTTCAGCGTCGAACTCAACCTCATCTCGCCTTTATTGATGGCGTGCAGGCGCAGGTCGTAGGGACGATACCGACGCCAGAAGCGAACGATCTTGCGGTCCGCGAAGGCGGCGCCCGAGAGCGAGAGGGCATATGAGCCCAGATGGTGGCTGAAGGCGTGATTCTCCAGCGCGCCGACCACGTCGTACGTGGTCGATGCGAGCTGCCGCGTCAGGTGGTCGAGCGCCGGGCCGGCCAGGAAATAGATGCTGTCATTGAGATAGATGACCCGCGCCGGTTTCAGGCCGTCAGCCAGGATATGCAGGGTGGCGGCCCGATAGGCGCCGAAATCCCGGCCGATATTGGGGCGCACGAGGATGCGGTGGGCGCGGGTCGCGATCTGCGCCCGCATCTGCGGCGTGGGCTCGCCATTGCACACAACGATTGCGTTCACCGAGGCGGCCGCAAGACTATCGAGGACTGCAAGGAAGTCGGTGCTTAATCCGAATTTCACATACTTTACGACGATCGCGTAGATGTCCCCTTGAGCGGGGCGGCAAGTCACGTCAGAAAGGATCTGTGGGGTGTGATCTTTGAAGATTTTTGGTAACTGTGATATTTTACGTGACCAAACATACCAAAAGATACGTGCGCGATCAAAATTTATCCGCATGTGATTGACCTGACCCTCCGGTTTTTGTCAGTTTTTAATTTATCTCATGGCCCATGGCGGCAATGTACAGAAGTATATCATGCCTCCGGATGAGCGAGGTTCAGGCCGCGATGCTGAATTTGTATCATGTGAAGGGGGCCGTTTCAATTCGATCCCCGTGATGGACGCCACGCCCTGACGGAAGGACCGTCAATAGCGGTTCAGAACCGCCTCGAGATTCCTGCGGTGCACCGCCTCATAGGGCGCGAACCAGCCGATGGCGCCGGTCGCGAACGCGTCCGCCGCGAAGGCGGCAAGATCGAGCGCCGCCAGTTCCGGCGCGCGCTTCAGTTGCAGCAGGCGCGCCACGTAGCGCTCCGTGGCCTCGATCAGCTCCGGCGGATAGCCGCCGGCGGCGATCACCTCCGCCGCCCCGTGGTTCGGCAGGATGCGCGTCACCCCGAGCGCGGCGAGGCGCTTCAGTCCTTCCAGGTGCGCCGCAAGCCTTTCCGGCTCGTCCACATAGGTGATGGGGTCCTCCAGCGTGTCCCCGGCCAGCAGCAGGCCGCCGGGCAGCAGCGCCACCGTGCCGTCGCGGCTGTGGATGTCCATCTGGATCAGCGCCACGGGGATGGCGCCCACCTTCAGCGCGAGGCGGTCCTCAAACAGGCGGTTCGGCAGCACCAGCGGGCGGATGGGCGGATCGGCGCCTTCCAGGCGGGCCCGGTTCGCCCGCAGCAGCGCGTCGGTCTCGGCATTGGCGATGATCTCGCAATCGGCGAACACCGCATTGCCGGCCACATGGTCGTCATGCCAGTGGCTCAGCACCACGCGCATGCGCCGGACGCCCATTTCCTCCAGCGTGCGGCGGATCATGCGGGCGTGGGCGAGCGAGACGTGGGTGTCGTAGACCAGCGCGTCTTCCCCGTCGATCACCGCATAGGAGGCGATGCCGAGGGCGAAGGCGCCGTCGTCGAGCCAGTTCTCGGCGGCCGAATGCAGGCGAACGCCGGGGATGCGCCCGTCATAGAAGGCGAGCACGCCTGGCGCCGGCTCCAGCACCCGCAGGGTCGACCCCAGGGGGGCGAGGCGGGCGGGCGCCTCGCTCACGCGGCGCTCACTCCGCCGCTTCGAGCGTGTGGCCCAGGCGGTGGGAGAGGGTGCGCACCAGCTCGCTCGCCGCATCGGCGATCACCGTGCCGGGCGGGAAGATGGCCTCGGCGCCGAACGCCTTGAGCGCCTCATAGTCCTGCGGCGGCACCACGCCGCCCACCACCACCATGATGTCGCCGCGGCCCTCCGCCTCCAGCGCCTGCTTCAGCGCCGGCACGAGGGTGAGGTGGCCGGCGGCGAGCGAGGAGATGCCCACCACGTGCACGTCGTTCTCCACCGCCTGACGGGCGGCTTCCTCGGGGGTGGCGAAGAGCGGGCCGATGTCCACGTCGAAGCCGAGGTCGGCGAAGGCGGAGGCGATCACCTTCTGGCCGCGGTCGTGGCCGTCCTGGCCCACCTTGGCCACCAGGATGCGCGGGCGCCGGCCTTCCGCGTGCTCGAACGCCTCCACCAGCTTCAGCACCTTGCCCACCTTGTCGGTCATGGCGGAGGCCTCCCGCTTGTAGACGCCGGAGATGGCGCGGATCTCGGCGCGGTGGCGGCCGAACACCTTTTCCAGAGCGTCGGAAATCTCGCCCACCGTGGCCTTGGCCCGGGCCGCCTCGATGGCCAGTGCCAGGAGGTTGCCGTTGCCGGCGGCGCCGTTGGTGAGCGCTTCCAGCTTCGCGGCCACCTCGGCGGGGTTCCGTTCGGCCTTGAGACGATTGAGCTTCTCGATCTGCGCGGCCCGGACGGTGGCGTTCTCCACCTTGAGGACGTCGATGAGGCGGTCCTTCTGCGGCTTGAACTTGTTCACGCCCACCACGGTCTGGGCGCCGCCGTCGATGCGGGCCTGGGTGGTGGCGGCGGCCTCCTCGATGCGCAGCTTGGGGATGCCGGCCTCGATGGCCTTGGCCATGCCGCCCAGCGCCTCCACCTCCTGGATGTGCGCCCACGCCTTGGCGGCAAGATCCGCGGTGAGCTTCTCCACGAAGAAAGAGCCGCCCCAGATGTCGATCTGCCTTGTGGTGCCGCTCTCCTGCTGCAGCAGGATCTGGGTGTTGCGGGCGATGCGGGCGCTAAAGTCCGTGGGCAGCGCCAGCGCCTCGTCCAGCGCGTTGGTGTGCAGCGACTGGGTCTGGCCCTGGGTCGCCGCCATGGCCTCGATGGCGGTGCGCATGACGTTGTTGAACACGTCCTGCGCGGTCAGCGACCAGCCCGAGGTCTGGCAATGGGTGCGCAGCGGCAAGGACTTGGGGTTCTTCGCCCCGAGATCGGTCATCAGGCGCGTCCACAGGAGGCGGGCGGCGCGGAGCTTCGCCACCTCCATGAAGACGTTCATGCCGATGGCCCAGAAGAAGGACAAACGCGGCGCGAACACGTCGATGGGCAGGCCCGCGGCGGCACCGGCGCGGCCGTACTCGACGCCGTCCGCCAGGGTATAAGCGAGCTCCAGATCCTGCGTCGCCCCGGCTTCCTGCATGTGGTAGCCGGAGATGGAGATCGAGTTGAAGCGCGGCATCTCCTTCGAGGTGAAGGCGAAGATGTCGGAGATGATGCGCATGGAGGGGGCGGGCGGATAGATATAGGTGTTGCGCACCATGAATTCTTTGAGGATGTCGTTTTGGATCGTGCCGGAGAGCTTGGAGGCGGGAACGCCTTGCTCCTCCGCCGCCACCACGAACAGCGCCAGGATCGGCAGCACCGCCCCGTTCATGGTCATGGACACGCTCATCTGGTCCAGCGGGATGCCGGAGAACAGGGTGCGCATGTCGTAGATGGAATCGATGGCGACCCCCGCCATGCCCACGTCGCCGGCGACGCGGGGGTGATCGCTGTCATAGCCACGGTGGGTGGCGAGGTCGAAGGCCACCGAGAGGCCCTTCTGGCCGGCGGCGAGGTTGCGCCGGTAGAAGGCGTTGGAATCCTCCGCCGTGGAGAAGCCGGCATATTGGCGGATGGTCCAGGGCTGGGTGGCGTACATGGCCGCATAGGGCCCGCGCAGGAACGGCGCGATGCCGGGAAAGGTGTCGATGAAGGTGAGCCCCTCAATGTCGGCCGGGCCGTAGAGCGGCTTCACCGGGATGCCCTCGGGCGTCATCCAGGCCGGCACGGCGGCCGGCGACGCGGCGCTCTCCGGCGCGCGCCAGTCGATCTCGGCGAAATTGGGGATCCGGCTCATCGTCTCTTTCCTCGAAATCGGCCCGCTTCGGGCGGCGCGCGCCGCGCTTTGGCCCAGGATCGGGTGCTCGCTGCGGCCTCACGCCCTTCTGGCGAACCAGGAGCCCGAGCAGTTCGGCTGCGGCGAGGACCAGTCGCCCGACGCCTGATCGCCCTCGGCAAGGCCGGTGGCGATCACCTTGCCGCCATTGTGGGCGAGCGTCATCTTCACGACGCCCACCTTGTTGATGCCGCCGGCCGCCTCAACCGGCCAGTATCCCGCATAGGTGACTTTGCCACCCTTCACGTTCAGCTTGAAGTCGTAATTCTTGCCGCAGCTTCCGGTTTCGGCGGAGGTGCGCACGCTCCAGGTGCCGTCGAAGCGCATGGCGTTGTCGGCAAGCGCGGTCGCCGGCGCCGCCAGCTGCGCCGCGAGCGCAAGCAACGGCGCCGCCAGTGTGCGGATCCGCATCCGATTGCCCTTGCCTGTCATGCCCGCGCCTCCTTCGTCCTCAGATGCCCGCCGCGTCCTGCGCCAGCTTCAGCGTCTCCAGCGCGTCGCAGCCGGCGAAGACGAAGCCCGAGACGCCCGCCGCCTCCATCTGCGCCACCAGGTCCGCCGGCTTGCCGGCGAGCCAGACCGCGCCGGCGCCGGCCGCCAGGAGCGCCGCGGCCGCATGGGCCGCCTCGGCGCCGTAGACCTCGTCCGACGAGACGAGGCAAGCAAACGGCGTGCCGGCCGCCTTGAAGGCCGCCACCATGGCATCAAGGCTCGCGAAGCCGTCCGGCACCGCGGCGGCGATGCCGCCGGCCTCGAAGAAGTTCTTGGCGAAGGTGGCGCGCGCCGTGAAGGCCGAGACCGGGCCGAGCGTCGCCAGGAATACCGTCGGCGCAGGGGTCGCCGCCTCGGCCTTGTCGCGCAGCGCCTCGAAGGCGGCGGCGATGCGGGTGGCGGCGAAGGCGCCGTCATTCGCCGGCGCCGCGGGGGCGAGCGGCGCCAGAACCTCGGGCATCTCCTGGGCCAGGATCGGGAATTCCGAGGTGCCGGTGATCGGCAGGCGGCGGGTGGCGACGTCCTTGTCGCGGCGCGCCTTCACTTCGGCGATCTCGGCCTTGAGCCAGCGGTCCTCCAGCACGTCCGCCATGCCGCCGCGCGCCTCGATGGTGCGGAACAGGTCCCAGGCGGCGGCGGCGAGCCCGTCCGTGTGCGCTTCCACCGCGCCGGCGCCGGCGCCGGGATCGGCCACGCGGTGCACGTTGCTCTCCTCCAGCAGCATCACCTGGGTGTTGCGGGCGAGGCGGCGCGCGAAGGCGTCCGGCAGGCCGAGCGCCTGGGTGAAGGGCAGCACGGTGATGCTGTCCGCTCCGCCGACGCCGGCGGCGAAGGCGGCGACGGTGCTGCGCAGCAGGTTCACATAGGGGTCGCGCCGGGTCATGGAGCGCCAGGCGGTGGTGGCGTGCAGCCTGAGCGGCGGCGCCGCCACGCCGCACTCGCGCAGCACCGCCGCCCAGAGCAGGCGGATGGCGCGGAACTTGGCGATGGTGGCGGTCTGGTTCACGTCCGCTACCAACGCCGCCTCCATGCGGCCGGCGGCCTCGGCGAGCGGGATGCCGGCCTCGGCAAAGGCCTTGAGATAGGCCACCAGCGTGGCGAGGACGGCGGCGAGCTCCTGCGCGTCCGAGGCGCCGGCGGCGTGATAGACCGCGCCGTCCGCGCGCGCGAACGGACCGGTGAAGCCGCGCGCCTTGAGGATGGCCGCGGTCTCCGCGAAGCGCTTGGCGAGCAGCGGCCACGCCATGGGCAAGGTGCCCTTGGCGGCGAAATCGGCGAGCGGATCGAGCCCGAAGCTGACGGCGAGGCCGGCCGGGTCGAAGCCGCGCGCCGCAGCGAAGTCGGCGAAGGCGAGCGCGTCCTCGCGGCCGGTGAAGCCGCCGCTCTCGATGCGGGTCTCGACGAGGTCGGCGAGCACGTCCTTCAGCACGAGGGAAAGGTCGGCGCCGTCCGGCAGGCCGAAACCATAAGCGTGGGGCGAGGCGGCATAGACCAGGGTCAGGCCGGAGGCGCCGCCATCGAGGTCTTCCAGCGCCTGGGCGTTGGCCTCGGTGAGGTCCGGCTGGTCCACCCGCATGGAGACGATCCAGGGCGCGCCGGCCGGGCGCCCCGCCACCACGGGCGCATGGGGCTTGCGCGCGGGCAGGGCGTCGAGGGACAGGCCCTCATAGGTGCGGGTGACGAGCTTCCGGTCATAGGGCGCGCCCTTGAGCACGCCTTCCACCAGCTTCAGCCAGTCCGCGCGGGTGGCGGGGGGCAAATCGGTGGCGAAGGGCAGGGCGGTCATGGCAGGGTCTCCAGGAGGAGAAGAGGGGCGCGCGCGTCCCGGCCGACTGCAACGGCACGCAGCACAGTGGAAGGAGAGCCGTGACCCAGCGCAAGAGTGCGCCGAAGGCGGCATGAACTCTTGCGACGGCAGGGTGTGGCCCGCTGCGCGGGAGTCTTGCGCTGGGCCCCGGATCTGCGCTCCGGCTGCGCCGTCGCGGGTCCGGGGAGCGAGGCGGCGGTTTCCATCACCGCGCCTCCCGCGCCGCCAGGGCGCGCTCCTCGTCGACGATGTAGTCGCGGATCACCGGCACGTCGTCGCGCGTCTGCGACAGGAGAAGCTGGAACACCATGTTGGAGCCGTGCAGGAAGCCGAGCTCCACCGCCGCGAGGTAGAATTCCCACATGCGGCCGAAGCGCTCGCCCATCATGGCGTCCACCTCGGCGCGCTTGGCCATGAAGTTCCGCCGCCAGGCGCGGATGGTCCAGTAATAGTGCAGGCGCAGGACCTCGCAGTCGTCCACCCACAGGCCGACCCGCTCGGTGGAGGCGAACACCTCCGACAATGCCGGCACGTAGCCGCCGGGGAAGATGTACTTGCGGATGAACGGCCCGGTGGTGCCAGGCGGCGACATGCGGCCGATGGCGTGGACCAGGGCGAAGCCGCCCTCGGCCAGGAGATTGCGGACGGTATTGAAATAGTCGTCGAAGTGGGAGACGCCCACATGCTCCATCATGCCGATGGAGACCACCCGGTCGAATTTGCCCTCGAGGTGGCGGTAGTCGATCTCCTTGAAGTCGATCAAATGCGCCACCCCGGCGGCCTCGGCGATGCGCCGGCTCTCGGCCAGCTGCTCGGGCGAGACGTTGATGGCGGTGACGTGCGCGCCGCATTCCTTCGCCAGATAGATGGCAAGGCCGCCCCAGCCCGAGCCGATCTCGGCCACCCGCATGCCGGGGGTGATCTTCAGCTTGGCCGCGATGTGGCGGAACTTGTTGCGCTGCGCGTCCGCGAGCGGCTCGTCCGGCGCGCGGAAATAGGCGCAGCTATAGGCCATGGTCTCGTCCAGCCACAGCCGGTAGAAGGCGGCGGGGTGGTCGTAGTGGGAGGCGACGTTCTCCTTCGCCTTGCCCACCGGATTGGCCTGCTGAAACCGGCGCACCGAGCGCCAGGCCTTGCGCAGCGCCTGCTGCACCGGATGGCTCGCAAGGCCCTTGCGGTTCACCGAGAACAGATGCAGCAGGTCGAACGCGCCGGCGCCGTCCTCGAAGGTGAGCCGCCCGTCCATATAGGCTTCGGCCGCCACCAGCTCCGGATTGAAGAACAGCTCCTTCTCCAGCTTCTTGTCGTGCATGCGCACGGTGACGGACGGCCCGTCCACCCCCGAGCCGAACACGTGGCGCTGGCCTCCCGCGTCGACGACGGTGAGCTGGCCCTTCTCCACGAAGCGCTTCAGGAGGTTGGAGAGAAGACGCATGGTCAGATCCTCGGGTCTTGTCGCGCGGGCGGGGGCCTGGATCCCGGCGGCGTCCAATTCAGGATATCGTCCTCCGGAGGTGCTTTGCCTGGCGACGGCAGGGGGGAGCGTTTGTCGTTCCCCACCGGCGACACGGAGGGGAACAGCAGGCAGAAGCCGGCGACGAGCATCTGAAGTGAAATGCCGGCAAGCACCATGATCCCGAGAACTTGGTACTGATCGTCCAATGATTGGCGGTTAAAATCTGAGAAAATCATATAGGCAAACAGCGACGCCGTTGGTACGACGAAGAGAATAAATACAATTAATAAAAAACTACGCCAGTATCGGAAGCCCGCATCTTGTAGCCGAGCTGCCGAAAAGATCATGAAAACTACGCTGATCGCTGTGTTTAAATTTCTTGCGAAAGGTAGACGCGCAAATTCTTCAGCGAACCAGAACGAGGCGGCGGAAAAAATCACATAGGCCACGACGATCAGGGCATAGCTTGTCCGAGTTAAGCTGAGGCGCTGGATCATGCTTTGCTCCCCCCCGCGCGTGCAAAATGCGGCGCGGCTTGTACCTTCTCTGCGTAGCGCTTTGAAGCCAGAAGGAACAGCCCGCGCCACAAGCGTCACGCGAATTCCAGGATCACCGCATCCACCGCGAGGCTGTCGCCGGCCTTGGCGTGCAGCGCCTTGATGATGCCGTCGCGCTCGGCGCGCAGCACGTTCTCCATCTTCATGGCCTCGACGATGGCGAGCACGTCGCCGCTCTTCACCGCCTGGCCGGGGGTGACCGCGATGGAGACCACGAGCCCCGGCATGGGGCAGAGCAGCTCCTTGCCGCCGCCGGCATTCTCCTTCTTGGGCATCAAGGCGGCGAGCGCCGCCGAGCGCTCGGTGTAGACCCGCGCCAGGGTGGCGACGCCGCGATGGGCGAGCGCCACGCCGTTGGGGATCGGCCGCACCTGCATCGCCACCTGGTCGGCGTCGATGGTGCCGGTCCACACCGCGTCCCCCGGCTTCCAGGCGGAGCGCACCAGATGGGCGTGGCCGGGCTTGCCGTCCGGCTCGAAGATCTGCACCCGGAAGCCGCCGTCCACCGGCTCCACCTCGCAGGCGGTGGAGATGACGTCCTCGCCCGCCGTCAGATTGACGATGCGCCGCTTGGCGATGCGCCAGGTCACGCCCGACGTCTGGCCGGTGATCTTGCGCTTGCGGACGTTCTGGATGTGGTCGATCACCGCCGCCACCGCGGAGATGAAGTGGATCAGCTCGCCTTCCGGCGCGCGGGCCTGGAAGCCGTCGGGATATTCCTCGGCGATGAAGCCGGTGGAGAGCCGCCCCTCCTGCCAGCGCGGATGGGACATCAGCGCCGAGAGGAAGGGGATGTTGTGGCCGATGCCGTCGATGGCGAAGGCGTCGAGCGCGTCCGCCTGGGCCTCGATCGCCATCGCCCGGGTGGGCGCGTGGGTGACCAGCTTGGCGATCATGGGATCGTAATAGATGGCGATCTCGCCGCCCTCATAGACGCCGGTGTCGTTGCGCACGGTGATCGGCCCGGTCTTGCCCTCCTGGGGCGGGCGGTAGCGCACCAGGCGTCCGGTGGAGGGCAGGAAGTTGCGGTAGGGGTCTTCCGCATAGATGCGGCTCTCCACCGCCCAGCCGGAGAGCTTCACGTCGTCCTGGGTGATCTTGAGCCTCTCGCCGGCGGCGACGCGGATCATCTGCTCCACGAGGTCGAAGCCGGTGATCAGCTCGGTGACCGGATGCTCCACTTGGAGGCGGGTGTTCATCTCCAGGAAGTAGAAGCTCTTGTCCTGCCCGGCGACGAACTCCACCGTGCCGGCGCTGTCGTAGCCCACGGCCTTGGCGAGCGCCACCGCCTGCTCGCCCATCTTCCTGCGGGTGGCCCCGTCGAGCAGCGGGGAGGGGGCCTCCTCCACCACCTTCTGGTTGCGGCGCTGGATCGAGCATTCGCGCTCGCCCAGATAGATGACGTTGCCGTGCTTGTCGCCCAGCACCTGGATCTCGATGTGGCGCGGGTCGACGATGAACTTCTCCACGAACACGCGGTCGTCGCCGAACGAGGACTTGGCCTCGCTCTTGGCGCGGTCGAAGCCGTCCTGCACCTCGTCGCGGGAATAAGCGATGCGCATGCCCTTGCCGCCGCCGCCGGCGGAGGCCTTGATCATCACCGGATAGCCGATCTCGTCGGCGATCTTCGCCGCCTCGGCGCCGTTCTCCAGCACCCCGAGATAGCCGGGCACGGTGGAGACATTGGCCGCCGCCGCCGCCTTCTTCGACTCGATCTTGTCGCCCATGGCCTCGATGGCGTGGGGGGTCGGGCCGATGAAGACGATGCCGTGCTCGGCCAAGAGCTTGGGGAACGAGGCGCGCTCGGACAGGAAGCCGTAGCCGGGATGCACCGCCTCGGCGCCGGTCTTCAGGCAGGCTTCGACGATCTTCTCGGCGATGAGATAGGACTGGGCCGCCTGGGGCGGGCCGATGTGCACCGCCTCGTCGGCCATCTCCACATGGAGCGCGTCCTTGTCGGCATCGGAATAGACGGCCACCGTCTTGATGCCCATCTTGCGCGCGGTCTTGATGACGCGGCAGGCGATCTCACCCCGGTTCGCGATCAGGATCTTGGTGAACATTTGTGTCTCCCGCGCCTTGGGCGCTGAATTCCGTAACTGGCGTCTCCTTGGTGCCGGCCGCATCGCCTCCGCACCGTCATCCCCCGGCTTGTCCGGGGGATCCACTCCGCAACGGGTTCAAGCATCTGGATGGATGCCCCGCACGAGCCGGGGCATGACGGCGGTTGAGGGGCGATGGCGGCCGCACGGGAAGGACACCGGATGACCTTCACGCTGCCCCGCCCTCACACCGGCATGTTGTCGTGCTTCCGGTGCGGCTGCTCGAGCTTCTTGGTGCGCAGCATGGCGAGCGCGCGGGCGAGCCGGCGGCGGGTGGAGTGGGGCATGATCACCTCGTCCACGAAGCCGCGCTCGGCCGCCACGAACGGCGACAGGAACCGCTGCTCGTAATTCTTCGTGTGCGCGGCGATCTTCTCCGGGTCGCCGAGGTCCTGGCGGAAGATGATCTCCACCGCGCCCTTGGCGCCCATCACCGCGATCTGGGCGGTGGGCCAGGCATAGTTCACGTCCGCGCCCACGTGCTTGGAGGCCATCACGTCATAAGCGCCGCCGAACGCCTTGCGGGTGATCACGGTGACCAGCGGCACGGTGGCCTGGGAATAGGCGAACAGCAGTTTGGCGCCGTGCTTGATGAGGCCGCCATATTCCTGCGCCGTGCCGGGCAGAAAGCCGGGCACGTCCACGAACGTGACGATCGGGATCTCGAACGCGTCGCAGAAGCGCACGAAGCGCGCCGCCTTGCGCGAGGCGTCCGAGTCGAGCACGCCGGCGAGCACCATGGGCTGGTTGGCGACGAAGCCCACCGTGCGCCCCTCGATGCGGCCGAAGCCGATGACGATGTTCTTGGCGTAGGCGGCCTGGATCTCGAAGAAGTCGCCCTCGTCGGCCACCTTCAAGATCAGCTCGCGGATGTCGTAGGGCTTGTTGGGATTGTCCGGGATTAGGGTGTCGAGGCTCTCGTCGCTGCGGCCCGGATCGTCGAAGGAGGGCCATTCCGGCACCCCTTCGAAATTGTTCGACGGCAGGAAGTCGATGAGACGCCGCGTCTCCAGCAGCATCTCCACGTCGTTGTCGTAGGCGCCGTCGGCGACCGCGGACTTGGTGGTGTGCACCTTGGCGCCGCCCAGCTCCTCGGAGGTGACGGTCTCGTTGGTCACCGTCTTCACCACTTCCGGGCCGGTGACGAACATGTAGGAGGTGTCGCGCACCATGAAGACGAAATCGGTCATGGCGGGGGAATAGACGTCGCCGCCGGCGCACGGGCCCATGATGAGCGAGATCTGCGGGATCACGCCCGAGGAGGCGACGTTGCGCTTGAACACGTCGCCATAGCCGCCGAGCGCGGCGACGCCCTCCTGGATGCGCGCGCCGCCGGCGTCGAACAGGCCGATGATGGGGGCGCGG
The DNA here is from genome assembly GCF_040049235.1 of Xanthobacter luteus. Lineage (NCBI taxonomy): Bacteria > Pseudomonadati > Pseudomonadota > Alphaproteobacteria > Hyphomicrobiales > Xanthobacteraceae > Xanthobacter > Xanthobacter luteus. Next base: position 785,637 of record NZ_JBDZDO010000001.1, on the reverse strand, counting down.
GTCTTCAGCGCCATGTCCTGGATCTTGGTGATCTTGCGCGCGTGCTCCTCGGAGAGCGAGCCGCCGAACACCGTGAAGTCCTTGGCGAAGACGAACACCTTGCGGCCGTTCACGGTGCCCCAGCCGGTGACCACGCCGTCGCCGGGGATCTTCTTCTGGTCGGCCATGCCGAAGTCGACGCAGCGGTGCTGGACGAAGGTGTCGTATTCCTCGAACGTGCCGCGGTCGAGCAACAGGTCGATGCGCTCGCGCGCCGTGAGCTTGCCGCGCTGGTGCTGCGCCGCGATGCGGGCCTCGCCACCGCCGAGATGGGCCACGGCGCGGCGGCTGTCGAGCTCTTCGAGCACTTCCTTCATGACGCCACTCCTTGCGCGATCGCGATCGCGAAATTGTAGCCGCCCGTCACGCCGCGATGATGCAGCATCGCAGCTTGGCCGGAAAGGGCGGTTCTCCCCGTGGCTAGCAAGAAGTGGAGCAATCTTGAATATGTAAAAGTTCTGTGTTGTTTATTGTGAAATATTCACAACGCCGACGGCCCATCGGAATGCCAACCTGACCCAAGGGGAGGTTTCCAGAAGCCGCCGCCATCGGGAGCCGCCATGCGTCAGAAGGTCTATGCGGGCCATGCGGTCCGGCGGCTGCGGGAAAAGCTCGGCTTGAAGCAGAGCGAACTCGCCGTGCGCCTCGCCGTCTCGGCCTCCTACATCAACCAGATCGAGAGCAACCAGCGCCCGCTCACGGCTTCCGTCCTCATCGCGATCTCGCGCACCTTCGCGGTCGACATCACCTCGTTCGGCGCCGAGGACCTCGACCGTCTCGTCGCCGACCTGCGCGAGGCCGCCGCCGACCCGCTGTTCCGCGACCTCGACCTTGGTTTGCAGGACGTGAAGGCGGTGGCGAACCTCTCGCCCGCCTTCGCTCATGCCTTCCTGCGCATGCATGTGGCGCTGCGGCGCACCGCCGAATGGCGCGCCTCCCTCGACGACATGCTGAGCGCGGGCATCGCCCCCGGCGACGAGGCCAAGCTCGTGCCCTACGAGGAGGTGCGCGACTACTTCCACTACGTGGACAATTACGTCGACCCGCTGGACCGCGCCGCCGAAGCGGTGGCGCTCACGCTCGGCATCCTCGAAGGCGCGCCGCCGGAGCCGGCCTTCGCCGCCCACCTCGCCGCCCGCCACGGGGTCGTCGTCGAGACCGGCCGCGCCGACCCGGCCGAGCCCATGTCGAGCTTCGATCCGCGGACGCGGCGGCTGGTGCTCTCCGGCACGCTGACCCCGTCCTCGCGCGCCTTCCGCCTCGCCGCCACCATCGCCCAGCTGGAGCATGCGGATCTGGTGGCGGCCACGGTCGCCTCGGCGCGTTTCCGCAGCCAGACCGCGGCGGAGATCTGCAAGCTCGCGCTCTACAACTATTTCGCCGGCGCGCTGATGCTGCCCTATCGGCGCTTCCTCGACCTCGCCCGCGGACGCCGGCACGACCTCGACCGGCTCGCCCTCGAGAGCGGGGCGAGCCTGGAGCAGGTGTGTCACCGCCTCTCCACCCTGCAGCGGCCGGGCGCGAAGGGGGTGCCGTTCTATTTCGCCAAGGTGGACCGGGCCGGCAACATCACCAAGCGCCATTCGGCGACGCGTTTCCAGTTCGCGCGCCACGGCGGAGCGTGCGCCGCCTGGAACGTGCACGAGGCGTTCGAGATGGCGGGCCGCACGCTGGTGCAGGTGGGCGAGATGCCGGACGGGGTGCGCTACATCTGCCTCGCCCGCTCGGTGACGGCGCCCGCCGTGCGGCATGGCCAGGCGGCGCGCGCCTACGCGCTGGGGCTCGGCTGCGACGCCTCGTTCGCCCACGACATCGTCTATGCCGACGGCCTCGACCTCAAGGCGGCGCCGGTGGCCCGGCTCGGCGTCTCCTGCCGCATCTGCCCGCGCCGCGACTGCGACCTCAGAGCCTTTCCCCCGCTCGACCGCGACATCCGCATCGACGAAAACGTGCGGGATATCGTTCCGTTCACCATCTCCTGACGTAATTAAGCCCTTCTCCCGCTCGGTAAAAGCCGCGCCTGCGCATAGGAAACGCCACGAGGTGTTTGCTACACTTAAATTATCGGCTCGGACGGAGCCGTAGGGAGCAATCCATGAGGATATGGAGCACGGTCGGCCTCGTTGCCGGCCTGTTGGCGGCGGCCTCCAGCATCGCTGTGGCAGCACCAGGGTTCACGACGGCCAATGTCAATATGCGCACCGGGCCGGACACCGAGTTTCAGAGCATCGGCGTGATCCCGGAAGGAACGCCCGTCGACATCGAGGGATGTCTCGACGACCAGTCCTGGTGCGACGTGCTCTGGGGTGACTATCGCGGCTGGGTGTTCGCCGAATATCTCGGCTACCAGATGCAGGACCAGGGGCAGGTGGTGACCTCGCTGCTGCCCGACGTGGCGCTGGCCGCGGTGGGCATCCCGGTGGTCGCGTTTGCGGTGAACGATTATTGGAACCGCTATTATGTGGGCCGGCCCTGGTATGCGGACCGGTACCGCTGGAACAATTATGTCTGGCGCCCGCGGCCCGGCTGGCCGGTGCCGCCTCCCGGCGTGCGTCCGCCCGGCTGGTGGCGCCCCGGTTATGCGCCTCCCCCCGGCATGGGCCCGCCGCCGCCTCCCGGCTGGCGTCCCGGTCCCGGATGGGGCTATCCCGGCGGCCCCGGCCGGCCGGGCGGTCCCGGCGGTCCCGGCTGGGGACCCGGCGGTCCGGGCGGTCCTGGCTGGGGACCCGGCGGTCCCGGCGGTCCTGGTGGGCCAGGCGGGCCAGGAGGCCCCGGTCGCCCCGGAGGACCGGGCGGACCCGGCTGGGGTCCGGGTAGCCCTGGCGGTCCCGGCGGCCCCGGCACGCCCGGTGGTCCCGGCGGTCCCGGCCGTCCGGGCGGGCCTGGTGGTCCGGGCGTCATTCCCGGCGGTCCCGGTGGTCCCGGTGGACCGGGCGGCCCCGGCACGCCCGGTGGTCCGGGCGTCATTCCTGGCGGTCCCGGCGGTCCCGGTGGACCGGGCGGCCCCGGCATGCCCGGTGGTCCCGGCCGTCCGGGCGGACCCGGTGGTCCGGGTGTCACTCCTGGCGGTCCCGGCGGTCCCGGTGGACCGGGCGGCCCCGGCATGCCCGGTGGTCCCGGCCGTCCGGGCGGGCCCGGTGGTCCGGGCGTCACTCCTGGCGGTCCCGGCGGTCCCGGTGGACCGGGCGGCCCCGGCATGCCCGGTGGTCCCGGCCGTCCGGGCGGGCCCGGTGGTCCGGGCGTCACTCCTGGTGGTCCCGGTGGTCCCGGTGGACCGGGCGGCCCTGGCATGCCCGGTGGTCCCGGCCGTCCAGGCATTCCCGGCAACGTTCCCGGCGGTCCAGGCGGCGGAGGTCTGACACCGCAGCAGCAGTACCAGCGGCAGATCCAGCAGCAGCGGCAGCAACTGCAGCAGCAGCAGCGGCAGCAGTTCCAGCAGAACCAGCAGCGGCTGCCGCAGCAGCCGCAGGCCAATCCGCAGAACCAGCAGCGCCAGCAACAGTACAACCAGCAGCGCCAGCAGCTTCAGCAGCAGCAGATCCAGCAGCGCCAGCAACAGCAGCAGCGCCAGCAGCAGCAGCTGAACCAGCAGCGCCAGCAACAGCAGCAGCGCCAGCAACAGCAGCTGAATCAGCAGCGGCAGCAACAGCAGCAGCGGCAGCAGCCGCGCCAGCAGCCGCAGCAGAACCAGCAGCGGCAGCAGCGCCCGAACTGCCAGGGGCCGAACTGCCCGCAGCCGCGGCCCTGAGACCGCGCCAACCATTCCGGCGGACGGGGCTTCCCCGCCCGCCGGTCACCCGCAAACCGCGGCGGCCATCGACGAATGGCGCGCGGCGGGCTATGGCGGGGCCATGCCTGACGCGTCATCACCGGTGCTGCGCTTCGCGCCGTCCCCCACCGGCCTCCTCCATGTGGGCAATGCCCGCACCGCCCTGCTGAACGCGCTGCTCGCGCGGCGCAGCGGCGGCACCTTCATCCTGCGGCTCGACGACACCGATACCGCACGCTCGCGGCCGGAATTCGCCGCCGCCATCGCCGCCGACCTTGATTGGCTCGGCATCCCGCCCGACCTCAGCGTGCGCCAGTCCGACCGCCTCGCGCTCTATGGGGAGGCAGCCGAGCGCCTGAAGGCGGCCGGGCGCCTTTATCCCTGCTTCGAGACCGAAGAGGAGCTCGATCTCAAGCGCAAGCTCCAGCGCGCGCGGGGCCTGCCGCCGGTCTATGACCGCGCCGCTTTGCGCCTCGACCCGGCCGCGCGCGCGCGCTTCGCCGCCGAGGGCCGCGCCCCCCACTGGCGCTTCCTGCTGGCCCACCTCGAGGTCGCCTGGGACGACGGCGTGCGCGGGCCGCAGCGGGTGGACACGGCGAGCCTGTCCGATCCCGTCCTGGTGCGCGCGGACGGCTCCTTCCTCTACACGCTGCCCTCGGTGGTGGACGACGTGGCCCTCGGCGTCACCCAGGTGGTGCGCGGGGAGGACCATGTCACCAACACCGCCGTGCAGATCGAGATCATCGAGGCCCTGGGCGCGCGGCCGCCGCGCTTCGCGCACCACAACCTGCTGACGCTGCCGAGCGGCGAGGGGCTCTCGAAGCGCCTCGGCCACCTGTCTTTGAAGGCGCTCAGGGAGGACGGCCTGGAGTCGCTCGCCGTGGCCGCGGCGGCGGTGCTGGTGGGCACCTCGCGCCCGCTCCAGCCGGTGGCGAGCCTCGACGAGCTCGCCGCCTTGGTCGACCTTTCGGAGATCTCGCGCGCCCCGGCCCGCTTCGATCCGCAGGAGCTCACGGCCCTGTCCGCCCGCACGCTCCATGTGATGTCCTACGCGGCGGCGCGCCCGCGCCTCCTCGCGCTCGGCATTGCGGGGGGAGCCGATTTCTGGCTGGCGGTGCGCGGCAACCTCGCGCGCTTCGAGGAGGCCGCGTTCTGGTGGCGCGTGTGCCGGGGGCCGCTGGCCGGCGTGCGCGCCGCCGAGGATGGCGCGTTCCTCGCCGCCGCCGCGGCGGCGCTGCCGCCCGAGCCGTGGGACGGCGAGACCTACGGCGCCTGGATCGCCGGCCTCAAGGCGGTGAGCGGGCGCGGCGGCAAGGCGCTGTTCCTCCCGCTGCGCCGGGCGCTCACGGGCGAGGATAAGGGGCCGGAGCTCGCCGCCTTGCTGCCGCTCATGGGCCGCGCGCGCGTCGCGGCGCGCCTGCGCGCATCGGACGGCGATCTCCAGGCTGCGGACGGTGCAGCCATTCCACGCCCATGACGGGACCGCCCCGCGCGGTCCTCGCGGGCGGCGAGGCGCGCCGTCGGCCCATCGCCTGTCGATGGGACGATTGCGGTCGACTCCCCCGCTCATTACCGTGCCAGGATGTCGCGCTCCCTGCGGTGGTTCGGGGCCAGGCGCGGCAGGCTTGGGTTGAGCGGGCGCCGGGCTCGATTCTTTCGGCACCGCGCGCGCCGTCGCTCAACCCGGCGCGGCGCCGTCCCCGGGATGGCGGGCGCGCCACACCATCGCCCGCCGCCGAGACCTTCGCATTCAAGCGTGAGCGCAACCATTCCTTGACTTTCCGTCACAATGCGCAAGGATTAGAGGTAATATCCGAGGCCGGATCGCGGGAGGACTGCGCGCATCCGAGGGCTCCAGGTCCCTGGGCTCTTGTTCAGCTTGAGTTCTTGAGCCATCGGAGTAAGCGGCAATGGTTGAGCAGACCGGTGATCTCTCCTGGGCGGCGCTCAATCAGGCCTTAGACGCCGTGATCTTCATCGACCAGGCGAACCGGATCACTTATTTCAATCCTGCCGCCGAGCGCATGTTCGGCTATGCGCGCGGCGAGGTCATGGGCCGCAACGTGCGCAGCTTCGTGCCGCTGGAACTGCGCGAAGCCAATGACGGTGTCACCGGCGTGCCGCGCGCGGTCGGGCAGGACCGGGTCGTCGGCACCAGCCGCGAGGTCGCCATCCAGCGCAAGGACGGCTCGCGCATCTGGGGGCTGGTCTCCCTCAGCCGCGCGCAGGTGGGCGAGGCGGTGAACTACGCCGCCTTCATCCGCAACGTGACCGACGAGGTGGCGCGCCGGGGAGAACTCTACATCCTCTCGCTGGTCGCCAACGAGACCGACCGGGTGGTGCTGGTCACCGACGGCCAGCTGCGAATCCTCTATGTCAACCGCGCCTTCGTGCAGCTGTTCGGGTTCAGCCGGGAGGAGATCGCCGGGCGCAGCCCGCTGGAGTTTCTCGGCGGGGAGTTCGGCGATTCCGCCATCGAGAGCCGCCTGCGCCAGAAGGTGCGCGAACGCGTGCCGTTCTCCGAGGAGCTGCTCTGCCGCAACAAGTCCGGCGGCCAGATCTGGGTTTCCGCCGCAATCAGCCCGGTTTACGATCGCGAACGCAATGAGTTGAGGAACATCGTCGCCGTGCTCACGGACATCACCGAGAGCAAGCAGATCGACTCCCTGCAGCGGGAGGTGCTGGCGGCGGTCACGGCCGACGTCCCGCTGGCGCACGTCGCCGAGCTCATCTGCCGCAAGGTGGAGGCGATCCTGCCTGGCGTCATCTGCACCATCATGACGGTGACCAAGGACGGCCGCCTGCACCCGGTCGCCGCGCCGAGCCTGCCCGAGGAATACAGCACCGCCCTCGAGGGCATGCCCATCGGCCCGTCCGCGGGCTCGTGCGGAACCGCCGCGTTCCGGGGCGAGCCGGTGGTGGTCACCGACATCGCCACCAGCCCGCTCTGGGCCGCCTTCCGCCACCTGCCGCTGCCGTCGGACCTCGTCGCCTGCTGGTCGATCCCGGTGAAGAACCGCACCGGGCAGGTGTCGGGCACCTTCGCGCTCTATTTCCGCGAGCGCCGGGCGCCGGGGCTGTGGCACGAGCACATCATGGAGCGGTGCGTGCCCCTGTGCGCGCTGGCGCTGGAGCGCAACGAGGCCGAGGATCAGATCGCCCGCCTGTCCTCGCTCGACGCGCTCACCGGCCTGCCGAACCGCAGCCGCCTGCTCGAGACCCTCGCCTCCACCATGGCCGAGGTGGAGGAGAGCGGCGAGACGGTGGTGTGCCTGATCCTCGACGTGGATCACTTCAAGGACGTCAACGACACGCTCGGCCATTCCACCGGCGACCAGATCCTGCTGGAGTTCGCGCGCCGCCTCACGGTGCAGCTGCGCGGGGCGGACCTGGTGGCGCGCATCGGCGGCGACGAGTTCGCGGTGCTGCTGCGCGGCTGCGCGGCGGAGGAGGCGGCGCTGATCTCCGAGCGCCTGCTGGAGGTGCTCTCCTCGGCGCCCATCGCGGTGCAGGGGCTGCATCTCACCATGAGCGCCAGCATCGGCATCGCCATCTATCCGTTCCATGCCTCCGACGCGGAGACCGTGCTCAAGCACGCGGACGCCGCGCTCTACGAGGCCAAGCGCGACGGGCGCGGCAAGTTCCACTTCTTCACCGAGGACCTCAACCTCAAGGCCCAGAACCGCCTGGTGCTGGGCGTGGCGCTGCGCGAGGCGATCATCCATCGCCAGCTGCGCCTGGTGTTCCAGCCGCAGGTGTCGATCAAGAGCCGTGCGCTGCACGGGGTCGAGGCGCTGACCCGCTGGAGCGATCCGGTGCACGGCGAGGTGCCGGCGCCGCGCTTCATCGCGCTGGCCGAGGAATACGGCCTGATCGAGAGCATCGACCACTGGGCCATCGAGGAGACCTGCCGCCTGATCCCGCAATGGCGCGCCAAGGGGCTCGACGTGCCGCACGTCTCGGTCAACGTCTCGCCGGTGAGCTTCCGCTCGAGCGCGGTGCTCGACGTGATCACCAGGGCGCTCGCCGACAACGGGCTTCAGCCCGCGGACCTCCGGGTGGAGATCACCGAGCGGGTGATGATGGACCAGCACCCCAACTCGCTGCAGACCGCCCGCGCCATCGAGGCCATGGGCGTGCACCTCGCCATGGACGATTTCGGCACCGGCTATTCCAGCCTGTCCTCGCTCGCCCAGCTGCCCATCGCCGAGCTGAAGATCGACCGCTCCTTCATGCTGTCCCTGGAGGAGGACGCCAACGCCCAGGCGCTCGCCACCGCGGTGATCCGCATCGGCCACAGCCTCGGCATGACGGTCGTGGCCGAGGGCGTCGAGACCAAGGCCCAGCTCGATCTGCTGGGCGAGCTCAATTGCCATGCGGCCCAGGGCTTCCTGTTCGCGCGGCCGCTGGAGGTGCCCGAGTTCGAGGACTGGCTGCGCCGCCACGCCGCCGCGGCCGGCTGAGGTTTTCCCCGGCGTTTACACCTGCGCGCCCCGCCGCTATTTTCCCCGGCCCTCAGCCGGAGAACCATGAGCATGCGCGCGGAACTCGCCGCGAAGGTCGACGAGATCAATTCCTCATTGGACCTCCTGCGGTCCCACCTGGACGTGGACCGCTCGCGCCGGCGCCTGGCCGAGCTCAACGCCATCGTGGAAGACCCCAAGCTCTGGGACGATCCCGAGCGCGCCCAGAAGCTGATGCAGGAGCGCACCGGCCTGGAGGACGGCCTCGGCGCCATCGACCGGGTGGAGCGGGATCTTGCCGACAATATCGAGCTGATCGAGCTGGGCGAGGCGGAGGGCGACGAGGGCGTCATCTCCGAAGCCGCCGCGGCCCTCGACGGTCTCAAGGCCGAGCTGGCGCGGCGCGAGCTGGAGGCCCTGCTCTCCGGCGAGGCGGATGCCAACGACAGCTACCTGGAGGTCCATGCGGGCGCCGGCGGCACCGACAGCCAGGACTGGGCCGAGATGCTGCTGCGCATGTACCGGCGCTGGTGCGAGCGCCACGGCTTCAAGGTGGAGCTGATGGACGAGAGCCAGGGCGAGCAGGCGGGCCTGAAGTCCGCCACCATCCAGGTGAAGGGCCACAATGCCTATGGCTGGCTGAAGACCGAGGCCGGCGTGCACCGCCTGGTGCGCATCTCGCCATTCGATTCCAACGCCCGGCGCCAGACCTCGTTCGCCAGCGTGGACGTCTATCCGGTGGTGGACGACCGCATCGTCGTGGACATCAAGGAAGCCGACGTGCGGGTGGACACCATGCGCTCCGGCGGCGCCGGCGGCCAGCACGTGAACAAGACGGAATCGGCGGTGCGCCTCACCCACATTCCCACCGGCATCGCCGTGGTGAGCGAGGGCGACCGCTCCCAGCACAAGAACCGCGCCACCGCCTGGAACATGCTGCGCGCCAAGCTCTACGACCTGGAGCTGAAGAAGCGCGAGGCGGAGGCCATGGCCGAGCAGGCGGCCAAGACCGATATCGGCTGGGGCCACCAGATCCGCTCCTACGTGCTCCAGCCCTATCAGCTGGTGAAGGACCTGCGCACCGGCGTCACCTCCGGCACGCCGCAGGAGGTGCTGGACGGCGACCTCGACCCCTTCATGCAGGCGGCGCTGGCCCAGCGCGCCTATGGCGGCGGCCCGGACCAGGTGGAGGACGTGGACTGAGGCGGCTGCGCGGGGCGCCCGGCCGCCCCCCGCCCCCGTCCCGCTCCCGCGCGGGGAGCGGGGCGGAGCGCCCGGTGGGCGACAGGGCGGGAGGAGGGGCAAGCGGCGCGCGCGGCGGCGCGTCCTGGGACGCCGCCACACGCGTCGCCAACCCGCGTCAGCCTAGCATCCCCTCGACGCGCCGGGCCATTGCCTTGCGGCTCACCTTGCCGTTGGCGGTGCGCTCCACATGGTCCACGAAGATCACCCGGCGCGGGCACTTGTAGGCGGCCAGATGCTGCGCGCAATGGGCCAGCACCGCCGCCTCGTCGAGCGCCGCCTCCGGGCGCGGCACCACGAAGGCGGTGATGACGCTCACGTCCGCGCGCACCCGGGTCTCGGCCACCGCCGCCTCCAGCACGCCGGGGCAGTCGGCGAGCGCCTTCTCCACCTCCAGCGGCGAGACCCGGTAGCCGAGCGCGTTCATCACGTCGTCGTTGCGGCCGTGGAACCAGAACCAGCCGTCGGCATCGACGGCGGCGAGGTCGCCGCCCACGAACCAGTCGCCGCGCATCACCGCCGCCTCCTCCTCCGGCCGCTGCCAGTAACCGAGCATGAGGCCGGGGTCGGAGCGGTGCACGGCGAGCAGGCCGGTCTCGCCCGCCGGCAGCGGTTCGGTGCCGCCCTCCACCGGCAGCACGCACACGCGCCGGCCGCGCTGCGGGCGGCCCGGCGAGCCGAGGCGGATCGGCGCGCCGGGGCGCGAGGAGATGAAGGTGGAGATCTCGCTCATGCCGAGGGATTCGTAGATCCACGTGCCGGTGGCGGCATGCCACTCCTCGATCAGGCTTGGCGCCAGCGCCTCGCCCGCCGCCACCCCGTGGCGCAGGCGCTTCAGGTCGAAGCGCGCCATGTCGCAGGCCTTGAGGACCTGCCGGAACACGGTTGGCACGGCGGCGAAGATGGTGGCGCCGTACGCCTCGATCAGCCGTGGCCAGACCGCCGCATCGCGCGGGCCGTTATAGAGCACCGCGGTCGCCCCCTGGGCCCACGGGTCGGTGAGGCCGACGCCCAGCGTGTAGGTCCAGTTCACCGCGCCCGCATGGAGCAGCACGTCGGCTTCGGTCAGGCCGAGCCAGTCGGCATACATGGGGCGGCGGCCGAGGATGGCGCGCTGGGCGTGCAGCACGCCCTTGGGCCGGCTGGTGGTGCCGGAGGTGTAGACCAGATAGGCGGGATCATCCGCCCGGGTCGCGGCATAGGCGGCGATCGGTGGGGCGGCGGCGAGCGCGGCCATTTCGTCGGGCGCGATGATGCGCAGGGGGCCGAGGCCGGCGCGCTCGGCGAGATGGTCCTCGCCCAGCACCACCGCGGCGGCGCCGGAATCGGCGGCGAGCGCGCGCACTTCCTCCACTGTGAGCTGGGAGGAGGTGGGCTGCGCCACATAGCCTGCGGCGATGGCGGCGAGGAATGCGATGACGAAGCCGGCGTCGTTGCCGGCGCGGATCAGGATCCGCGCGCCGGGGGCGAGGCCGAGCGTCGAGAGGCCGCCGGCGAGGCGGCGCACCTTGTCCTCGAGTTCGCCATAGGTCCAGCGCTCGGCGCCGTCCGCGCCCACCAGGATCAGGGCGGGCTTGCCGGCGGCGCGGGCGGCCTGCGCCGTGAGGCAGTACGCCGCCAGATTGAAGCGGGCGTCCGGCGCGATGCCGTGGGCGAGCGGCGCCCATGCAGAGCGGGGGGAGGGGGGCATGGTGGCGGTTCGGAGCGCTCTCGGGGTCAGGGGGGGGGCGCAGGCAGCTTAAGCGAGTTGGCGGCGCGCCGCATCGGGGCGCCGGGAATCCCTGCGTCGGGCGACCCCTCACCCCGGCCCTCTCCCGCAACGGGAGAGGGGATGCGAACGGCTGGGGCGGCTCCTGGTTTGCCGGCCAGCCTGGACGCGCGCGCCGATACTTCGTCCCGGCCGCAAAAATCCTGGCGCTGCTCCCCTCTCCCCTCGTGGGAGAGGGGGCGCGAACGGGGCGAGGCGGCCCTTTTGGGGGCTCTCCGGCGCACGGCCAAAAAAATGCCCGGCGCGGGGCCGGGCATCGTCGTTGCTCCGGGCCGGGGTGCGCAGGCCCCGGCGGATGTCAGGCCTTGACCAGCGGCAGCTTCGGCACCGGGCTGCCGGAGCGCCCCGGCCCGCTGGTGGCGCTGCCGCCCTTCGGCCCCGGCTTGCCGGGCTTGGCCTTCGCCGCGCGCGCCTTGGCGGCGGCGGAGGTCTTGCGGCGCGCCGGACGCTTGGCGGCGGGCGGCGCGATCTTGTCGGGCTTGGGCGTCACCGGCCCCTCGGGGAACTCGAAGCCGAGCTTGGACTCCTTGCCCTCGCCCTCCACCACGACCCGCACGTGCCCGCCGCTCTTCAGGCGCCCGAACAGCACCTGATCGGCCAGCGGCGTCTTGATGTACTCCTGGATCACGCGGGCCATGGGCCGCGCGCCCATCTGCTCGTCATAGCCGCGCTCCACCAGCCAGTGTCCCGCTTCGTCGGAGAGCTCGATGGTGACGTTGCGGTCGGCGAGCTGCGCCTCCAGCTGGAGCACGAACTTCTCCACCACCTGGGTGATGACCTCGGTCGGCAGGTGGCCGAACGGGATCACCGCGTCGAGCCGGTTGCGGAACTCCGGCGCGAAGGTGCGGTTGATGGCCTCCGAATCGTCGCCCTCGCGCTTCTGCCGCGTGAAGCCGTAAGCGGGCTTGGCAAGATCGGCGGCACCCGCATTGGTGGTCATGATGAGGATCACGTTGCGGAAGTCGATCTGCTTGCCGTTGTGGTCGGTCAGCTTGCCGTGGTCCATCACCTGCAGGAGGATGTTGAACAGGTCCGGATGGGCCTTCTCGATCTCGTCCAGCAGCAGCACGCTGTGCGGGTTCTGGTCGACGCCGTCGGTCAGCAGCCCGCCCTGGTCGAAGCCCACATAGCCGGGCGGCGCGCCGATGAGGCGGCTGACCGTGTGGCGCTCCATGTATTCCGACATGTCGAAGCGCAGCAGGTTCACGCCCAGCACCGAGGCGAGCTGCTTGGCGACCTCCGTCTTGCCGACCCCGGTGGGGCCGGAGAACAGGTAGCAGCCGATGGGCTTTTCCGGCTCGCGCAGGCCGGCGCGGGCGAGCTTGATCGAGGCCGCAAGCGACTCGATGGCCTTGTCCTGCCCGTAGACGACGCGCTTGAGTGTGGTCTCGAGGTTCGCCAGCACCTCGGCATCGTCCTTGGACACGGTCTTGGGGGGGATCCGCGCCATGGTCGCGACGGTGGCCTCGATCTCCTTGAGGCCGATGGTCTTCTTGCGCTTGGTCTCGGGCAGCAGCATCTGCGCCGCGCCGCTCTCGTCGATCACGTCGATCGCCTTGTCGGGCAGCTTGCGGTCGTGGATGTAGCGGGCGGAGAGCTCCACCGCCGCCTTGATGGCGTCGTTGGTGTAGCGCAGCTTGTGGTAGTCCTCGAAATAGGGCTTCAGCCCTTTGAGGATCTCGATCGCGTCGGGCACGGTGGGCTCGGCCACGTCGATCTTCTGGAACCGGCGGACGAGGGCGCGGTCCTTCTCGAAATACTGGCGGTATTCCTTGTAGGTGGTCGAGCCCATGCAGCGCAGCGTGCCGGAGGCCAGCGCCGGCTTCAGCAGGTTCGACGCGTCCATGGCCCCGCCCGAGGTCGCCCCGGCGCCGATGACCGTGTGGATCTCGTCGATGAACATGATCGCGTTCGGATAGGCCTCGATCTCCTTCACCACCTGCTTGAGGCGCTCCTCGAAGTCGCCGCGATAGCGGGTGCCGGCGAGCAGCGCGCCCATGTCGAGGGCGAACACGGTGGCGGTGGCGAGCACGTCCGGCACGTCGCCGTCATTGATGCGCTTGGCGAGGCCCTCGGCGATCGCGGTCTTGCCGACGCCGGGATCGCCCACGAACAGCGGGTTGTTCTTCTGCCGGCGGCAGAGCACCTGGATGGTGCGGTTGATCTCGCTGTCGCGGCCGATGAGGGGGTCGATCTTGCCCTCGTGCGCCTTCTTGTTGAGGTTGATGCAATAGGCGTCGAGCGCGTCGGCCTTCTTCTTGGAATCCTCGCCCGACTTGGTCTCGGTCTCCTCCTCGGCGCCGCGCACGGGGCGGCTCTCGGACATGCCGGCGCGCTTGGCGATGCCGTGGGAGATGTAGTTGACCGCGTCGTAGCGCGTCATGTCCTGCTCCTGCAGGAAATAGGCGGCATGGCTCTCGCGCTCGGCGAAGATCGCCACCAGCACGTTGGCGCCCGTCACCTCCTCGCGGCCGGAGGACTGCACATGGATCACCGCGCGCTGGATCACGCGCTGGAAGCCGGCGGTGGGCTTTGAATCGTCCGAGCCGGACTGGACCAGGTTCTCGAGTTCCGTGTCGACGTACTCGATGAGATTGCGGCGGAGCTTCTCCATGTCGACATTGCAGGCGCGCATCACGGCAGCGGCATCCTGGTCGTCGACGAGGGAAAGCAGCAGATGCTCGAGCGTCGCATACTCGTGGTGGCGCTCGTTGGCGAGCGCCAGGGCACGATGGAGCGACTGTTCGAGGCTGCGGGAGAATGTGGGCATCGACACCTCTTTCGCGCGTGCCGCCGGTCCGGCGAGCTGCGCCGGGGCGCGGAGCACGCGCCGTCCTGATAAACTTCGTACCGGTTGCGGCAGTGCGCAAGCCCTTCGATGCGTCGAGGGCGTTCACCGTTCCGAAATTGTCACAAGGAAGGCTCTGCGGGGCGCGGCCACGCTTCAGGCTGGCGCCGGTGCGGATGCGGGCGCGCCGATGCCGGCGCGCGCGGACCGGACCCTACTTCTTCTCCATCACGCACTGGAGCGGATGCTGGTGCTTGCGCGCGAAGTCCATCACCTGCGTCACCTTGGTCTCGGCGACCTCGTAGGTGAAAACGCCGCACTCGCCCACGCCGTGATGGTGCACGTGGAGCATGATGCGGTTGGCCTCGTCCGTGGTCTTGTTGAAGAAGCGCTGGAGCACGTGGACCACGAACTCCATGGGGGTGTAGTCGTCGTTCAGCAGCAGCACCCGGTAGAGGCTCGGCCGCTTGGTCTGCGGCTTGGTGCGGGTGATGACGGAGGTTCCAGGCCCGTCGCCGTTGCGCCGCGGCGTGTCCGGTCCGGCCATGGCGAAAGCGCCGCGCCGCGGTGCGCAGGACGGCCGCGCGGGCCGCGCCACCAAGGCGGCGCGTGCAGCAGAAAATGCGCTCGCAGCAGAAGCGGAGCTCGCCATAGGAGCGGTGCCTGTCATGTCCGTCGCGCCCTCTGCCAGGGCTCCGCCATCGGGCCGCGGAGTCTCGGCGCTCGCGCCAAATGATAGGAAGCCGCCCGGCGTTTTGCCAGGGTCGCGGCGGGCGGCTGATCGATGCAGCCCCTTTTTGCCCATGAAAAAGGCCCGGCGCAAGACCGGGCCCTCTTCCAGCGCGCCGCAACCCGGCGCGCGCGCGGATACGCAGCGCGGAAACCGACGCGCGGAACTCAGCGCGGGAACTTGCCGAAGGCGCTCTCGAAGGGCTTGTAGGTCTCCTTCGCCAGCTCGGTGTAGAGCTCGCCGATCTTGGTCGCCTGGGCGACGGCGCCCTCATAGGCGGACTTCAGGTAGCTCTGCTGGATCTCGATCGCCTGCTCGACGCTCTTGGCGCCAAGCAGCTTCTCCAGGGCGGCGGTGCCCTGCTCGAAGGAGGTCTTGGTATAGTCGGCCACCTCGACCGCGATCGCCTGGGCGCTCTTGGAGAGCGTGCCGAAGCTCTTCATCGCGGCGTCGATGTTGTCCTTGCTCAGCTTCTGGAATTCTTCCGGGCTCTGCACCATGGGAGTGTCCTCGATCCGCAGCACGGCGCGCGGCGCCGGGCCAGACGTTTCCATGAGTGGATTTATCTCCGCTCGACTGTGATATTATGCAGTGCAGCATGAATGTCAAGCTCTATTGTGCAGTGCACAATATGACTCCCATGCCCTGTTTACGCCTTGGTAACTCCCCGTTCTTAACGTTTCCCCTGTCGCTCCCCCACGCCGCTCCCGCACTGCGGTGGGTCCTTCCAGTCGAGGGGCCTTCGCCAGGGTCGGGGGCGGATTGCGTTTTGTACATTCAGGGGCCGTTCATGCGTATTGCGTCCGCGAACACCGCTCGGGGCGTCAAAGTCCTTGCGGCTGCAGTGCTGGCGATCTTCGCCTTCACCAGTACCGTGGCGGACGCCAAGCCACGCAAGCGCAACCAGGCCGAGCGCACCGTCAAGCGCAAGAGCACCCCTGCGCCGGTGGCGGACGCGGACGGCGCGCGCTGGCGCTACGGCTCCGCCGCCATCATGGTCGATGCCAAGACCGGCCGGGTGCTGTACGAAGATAACGCCGACGCACTGCGGCATCCTGCCTCGGTCACCAAGGTGATGACGCTCTATCTGCTGTTCGAGCAGATGGAGGCGGGCCGGCTGAAGCTCACCAGCGACCTGCCGGTATCCGCCAGGGCCGCGGCCCAGTCGCCGACCAAGCTCGGGGTGAGGCCGGGTTCCACCATCGAGGTGGAGGACGCCATCAAGGCGCTGGTGACGCGCTCGGCCAACGACGTGGCGGTGGTGATCGCCGAAGCGATCGGCGGCAGCGAGGCGGACTTCGCGCAGTTGATGACCGCCAAGGCGCGCGCCCTCGGCATGAGCCGCACCACCTTCCGCAACGCCTCGGGCCTGCCCAATCCGGGCCAGGTGACCACGGCGCGCGACCTGTCCATCCTCGGGCGCGCGATCCAGGACCGCTTCCCGCGCCAGTTTCGCTACTTTGCCACCCGCACCTTCTTTTATCGCGGCCAGGCGATCGGCAATCACAACCGCCTGCTGGGGCGCATCGAGGGGGTCGACGGCATCAAGACCGGCTACACCCGCGCCTCGGGCTTCAATCTCCTGACCTCGCTGAAGGCCGACGACCGCAGCCTCGTCGGCGTCGTCCTGGGCGGCACGTCGGGCGGCGCCCGCGACGAGCGCATGGCGAACCTGATCGAGGCCCATCTGCCGCGCGCCTATGCCGGCGCCCGCACCGCGCCGCGCGTGATCGAGACCGCCGCCGCGACGCCGGAGGAGCGGCCGGTGGGGCTCGGCTTCGCCGCGCCGCTGCCGCCGCCGCAGCCGGCCACGCCCGAGGACGACCGCTATGCGCTCGCCGCGCCGCCCGCGGCGGCGCGATGGGAGCGCGGCGCCGAGCCGGCGCCGAAGCCGGCCCCGGTGGTCTCCGCCGCCAAGCCCGCGCCCGCGCCGCTGCCCGTCGCCGCCCCGCGGCCCAAGGCACCGGCGGCGCCAGCCGCGCTCGCTCTGGCGCTCGCCGCTCCCGCCCCGGCCGCACCCGCCGAGGCCGCCCTGGCGCAGCTCGCCTTGGGCAAGCCCGCGCCGGCTCCGGCCGACAAGGGGTCGGCGGCCCAGGCTCAAGCGGCGCCGGCGGCCCGGCCCGATCCCGCGGTCACCGCCTCGATCGGCCGTGCGGGAGCCGCCGCCGCCGCGCCGTCGCCCGCCCCCGCTGCGGAGCCGGTCCAGACCGCCGCAATCGGCACCGACGAACCCATCAAGCCCACCGGCGTGAAGACCATCGCCGTGAAGCGCGTCTCCGCCGCCACGGCGTCCGCCGCCGGCTTCGTCCCCGTGACCGGCGCGCTCGGCTATGCCGGCCCCACCGCGCTCTCCGCCTTCGCTCCGACCACCGGCGCCTTCACCGCGGACGGCAGGCCCAACACCGGCACCGCCGCGAAGGCCGCCGCCAAGCCGGCGCCCCGGTCCGCGCCCCCGTCCGCCACGGCGCGGTCCGCCCCGCCGTCGGCGCCGGTGCAGTTGGTCTCCACGCTCGACCCCTCGCCCGAGGAACGCGCACGCTACGAGGCGAGCGTGTGGCCGGTGCTGGACGATGTGGCCGCGCCGGCGCGGCCGGCGCGGCGCGCCGAGGAAACCGCGCTGGTGCGCACCGCCTCGCTTACGCCGACGCCCCTGCCGCCCTCGGCCGCGGCCTCCGCGCGTGCCTCGACCCCCGCCAGCGCCCGTTCCGGCTGGATCATCCAGGTCGGCGCCTTCGACGGCGAGAAGGAAGCCCGCGCCAAGCTCGACAGCGCCCGCGCCAAGGCCAAGGCGCAGCTCGCCAAGGCCGACGCCTACACGGAAAAGGTGGCCAAGGGCTCGGCCCAGCTCTACCGCGCCCGCTTCTCCGGGCTCGACGAGAAGGGTGCGCGCGAGGCCTGCCGTTTACTAGTGCGTAACGATTTTGGCTGCATGACTCTCAAGAATTGAAGTCTTGAGGGAGAATCAGCCATGTTTGCGCAGGATCACTTCCTTGGCTTGATTGATCCGGGCCGCAAGATAGCTGGATCCGCCATGATCGGGGTGGAGCTTCTTCATGAGGGAGCGATGGGCCGCGCGGACGCTCTGCGCGTCCGCTCCCGGCTGAAGCCCAAGAATCTGATAGGCCTCCTGCTCCGTCATCGCGTCCCCGCCGAGCGCCGCGCCGCGTCCGCCGACACCCCCCGCACCCTGATCACCCTCAATGTTCTCACGCCAGGCGGGCGCCCGGCGGTCGAGATAAGCTTCGAGTAGGGCGAGCGACTGCGGATCGCACATGCGCCTGAGCTCCAGAAGCTCGGGCAGGGAGAAGGTCTCGAGCGCGCGGCCCGCGTCCGGGCCGTCCACCACGCGCCCTGACAAGGCGCCTGTGGCGTGGTCGAGCTCCATTTCGAGGATCGGCGAGCGCACCCGCGAGGTCTGCTGCGGCTTCGCCCCCGACCGGAACAGGCCCCCGAACATGCCGCCCAGCGCGCCGCCCACCCCGCCGGGATCGAGCCGCCCGAGCAGCGCGATGCCGACCGCGGCCAGCGGCACCACCGCCGCATAGCGCCCGGTCACCAGGGCGCCCACCGCACCCAGCAGCGCGGCATAGGCCAGCGCGCGGAACAGCACCGCCACCAGCACCTTGGGGTCGGCCTTGGTCCAGAGCTTGAGGCCGTAGAGGCCGAGCGCCAGCAGCGCGACGCCGGCGATGAGGGAAATCACCAGATGGCTCCTATCCGCCGAGGGCCGCGATGAGCTTGAGCGCCCCGGCATCGCGGCGCGCGGCGAGGGCGGCGCGCCCGCCCGCCGCATAAGCCGCCACCGCCTCCAGCAACTGGCGCAGCTGCGCCGCGGCGCGCGCGTCGAAGCGGCAATAGGCGCCGCCGGTGACCGCGGCGAGGGCGCGGAAGCAGCGCTCCACGTGCGGCGCGTCGCCCTCCTGGAACACGAACAGGCGCACCCCGCGCAGCGCCAGCTGGCCGGCGAGGGCGTGCAGCCGGTCCTCGTTCTCCTCCATGGCGTCGCCCACGAACACGGCGGCGCGCAGGCCCGAGCGCTCGGCCTCGCTCAGCAGGTGGGACAGCACGCGGTTGATCTGGGTGAGCCCGCCCTCGCAGGAGATGCGGCCCATGAGGCCCGCCAGTGTGGCGGCGTCGCCGACGAACGGCGAGGCGCGGCATTCGCTCTGGCCGCGATAATAGACGATCTGCATGTCGAGCCCGCCGTGCCGGGCGGCGGCGGCGAACATGCCGGACTGGATCTCGCAGGCCAGATTCCAGGTGGGCTGGCGCGAGGCGGTGGCGTCGAGCGCGAAGGCGAGCCGCCCGCGCCCCGCGGGCGTGCCGGGCGCCCGCTTCACCGCCTCGAGAAAGCGCGCCGTGTCGTCCGCGCTGGACAGGCCCCCCGCGGGTGCCGATGTGACATCCTTGCTTTTGTTCTCGCCCATGGATCGCGCCGGTCCTCCAGCTTCACACATAGGGGCAAGGGCGCGCGGACGGAAGGGCGGCGCCGGCCCAGGGGGCTAATGGGCGGCCGCGGCCCGCGGTGCGGGGGATTGGGGCGCGAGGGTTTGGGGCGCCGCCGCCTTCGCCGCCGCCAGGGCCGCCGCGCGGGCGGCACGGCGCTCCGCCACCAGGGGCTCGTAACGCCTGTCGGTGAGGGTCTCGAGGAACGCCACCAGCGCGTCGATGCGCCGGTCGTCGAGGGCGGGGCCGGTCTCCAGCTCCTTCAGCGAGAGCGTGCCGGGCACTTCGGGCGGGCCGAACGGGGCGCCGGTCTCCGGGTTCGTCTTGCGCGCCGGGTTCGTCGTGTTGAAGGTGTTGTAGAACAGAACCGCCGTGCGCAGGTCCTGGAACACGCCGTTGTGCATGTAGGGTCCGGTGACGGCGACGTTGCGCAAAGACGGCACCTTGAAGCGCCCGGCCTGGGCCGCCTTGTCCTTGACCTTGGGATTGCGCGCGAGACCGAGGTCCGGCGCCGCCACCGCCCCGGCGGCGGCGAGCGCCGGGTTTTCCGGCACGCCGATATTGTGGAACTCGTAGTTCGTGAAGGTCTCGCCCGGCGTGCCGCCCTGCGCGTTCCGCTGGTGGCAGAGCGCGCAATTGGTGAACTGCTTCGAGAAGAACAGGACCCGGCCGAGCTCCTCCTGGTCGGTGAGCGTCGCCTCGCCTTTCAGATAGCGGTCGTATTTGGAATCGAAGGGGGCGAAGGCCTCGGTGCGCTCGAAGGCGGCGATGGCGCGGGTCATGGCCGCGAAGGCGCGGCCATCGGAGGTGAAGACGGCCTTGCCGTAGAGCCTCTCGAACGCCGCCACGTAATGGGGATTTTCCTTCAGGCGCGCCACCACCTCGGCTTTCGAGCCCATGGCCATCTCGGCCGGGTTGAGGGGCGGGCCGCCGGCCTGCTCCTCCAGGCTCGTCGCGCGCCCGTCGTGGAACAGGCCGCCGCGATAGCGGCCGGGCCTTGCGGACCTGCCGAAAGCGGGGCTGAAGCGGGCATAGGTGGCGCTCGGCGCGTTGCGGTCGCCGAGCGAGCGGCCGTCGTCGCCCACCGAGACGGCGTGCCCCGCCGGCCCCTCGCGCGGGTCGGTGAAGGCGGCGTCCGGGGCATGGCAGGAGGCGCAGGCCTGGGTACGGTTCTTCGACAGAGTGGTGTCGAAGAACAGCGCTTCGCCGAGCGCCTCGGGGGTTGCCATGCCTTGCGTCGCGATCCCCTGCGTCGCGGTCTCGCCGGCCCCCGCCGAGCCACCCGTCAGCGGGGCGAGCAGGGCGCACAGGACCGCGCCCGCATGCAGGACCTTGCCCGCTGCCGCCCCTCTTCCCCGGCGATGAGGACACGCCATGGCCCGCGCTCCCGGCCCCCGCGAGCGGGAGCCTTGCCTTGCATTGCCCGCAAAGGGTGGGGATCGCGGCGCGGTTCGGCAATCCGGTCGACTACGGACCGCAAAAGATTGGAATGGCTCTAGTTTTTGGCTTCCCCTGCGTCCGCCGCCGGGGCGGGCCAGAACGGCAGGCGGCGCGCGACATTGAGCAAATAGGCATACATGGCGAAATGCGGCGCCAGGACGCCGAGCAGCGCCGAGACCAGGACGCTCGCCAGGAACAGCGGCAGGCGCGGACCGAAGGCGGCGGTCAGGCTGCGCCGCTCCGGCACCACGTCGAAATAGCGCAGCGCCACCACCAGCAGCGCCAGCGCCCCCATATTGGCGGCATAGACCAGGATGGCGGGCGTGAACTGCCCGTAGCGGCTGACGAGGCCCGAGGAGAACGGCACCACGGTGACGAGGAAGAGCATCCACAGGCAGATGCTCACCGCGCCTTGGCCCACCTGCTCCACGCTCGCCCGCGCCTCGATGGTGCCGCGCCAGAAGGCGCCGAGCACCAGGAAGCTGACCAGATAGGTGAAGGTCTCGTGGCCGAGCGATAGCAGGTGCTGGGCCAGCGCGCGCCCGTCCTCGATCGTCAGGCCGTCCGGCATCCGGATGTCGAGCACCAGCAGCGTCATGGCGAAGGCGAAGACGCCGTCGGTCAGGGCGTCGACGCGCGCCTTGGGAAACAGGCTGCGGTGGCCTTGCGGCGCGAGGGCGCGGTGTTCGGACGACTGGTTCATGGGCCCCCCGGGGCGCGGGGATCGCGCGCCCTCCAGCTTAGCGGGAGAGAACGCCTTCACCGATCCGCTTGCAAGCCAGGCGGTGAACCCGCCCCGTCCCGTGCGTCGCCGCCCGCGCCCGCTGCGGCCGAGCCCGCCTTCAGCCGAGCGCGCGCGCGAGCACGCGCAGCGCCGCGCCGTCGGTCTGCGCCACGTTGAAGCGCATGAAGTCGGGGGCCGACTGGCTGACGCTGAAGACGTTGCCCGGCGCCAGCACCACCTCTTCGGCGAGCGCCGCCTGCGCCACCTGTGCCGCATCCCGCCCGGCGGGGAGCCGGCACCAGAGATAGAAGCCGCCGCGCGGCTCGCACCAAAGGCGGACGCCGAGGCCGGCGAGCGCCTCCGCCACCTCCCGGCGCCGCTTCGCCAGGCGCCCGCGCAAGGCGGCGAGATGCTTGCGGTAGCTGCCGTCGCTGAGGGTCCGCAGCACCAGCTCGGCCGCGAGCGGGCTCGGGCCGCCGAAATTGGTGGCCACCTGGAGGTCCCTCAGGCCCTCCATCCAGTCCGGCCGGGCGACGATGTAGCCGCAGCGGATGGAGGCCGACAGGGTCTTCGAGAAGCTGCCGATGCGCACCACCCGCGCGAGCCCGTCGAGCGCGGCGAGGCGGGCCGAGGGCTCGGGCTCGAAATCGGCGAAGATCTCGTCCTCGACGATGGTGAGGTCGTGCGCCGCCGCCAGGGTGAGGAGCTGGTGCGCGGTGCGCGGGGCGAGCGTCGCGCCGGTGGGATTGTGGAGCGCCGAATTGGTCACGTAGAGGCGCGGGCGGTGCGCGGCGAGCGCCGCGGCGAAGCACACCACGTCCGGGCCCGTGGGCGTGAAGGGCACGCCGACGATGTTCACGCGGTGGGCGCGCAGCAGGGCCTGGAAATTGAAGTAGCAGGGATCGTCCACCAGCACCGTGTCGCCGGGCGCCAGCAGGAAGCGGCAGATGAGGTCGATCGCCTGGGTGCCCGAGGGGGCGAGGACGATCTGGTCCGGCCCCGCCTCGAGGCCCTCGGCCGCGAGCTGGCGCGCCAGCAGGTGGCGCAGCGCCGGGCTGCCGCGGGTCTGGCCATAATCGGTGAGCACCGCGGCGTCGGCCCTGGCGAGCGCGCGCAGGGCGCGCCGCAGGGCGGCCTCGGGCATCCAGTCGGGCGGCAGCCAGCCGCAGCCGGGGCGCCGGATATGCGGGCCGGCATCGAGCGACTGGCGCGACACCCAGAACGGATCGATGGCGCGGTCCAGCCGCGGCTCGGCCTCCGCCAGGCCCAGGGGCGCCGCCGGCGGGCCGGCCACGTAGAAGCCCGAGCCGGGCCGCGAGCGGATCAGCCCCTGGGCCGCCAGGCGGTCATAGGCCTCCACCACGGTGGAGGGGGAGACCTGCAGCTCACGGGCGAGGCGGCGGATGGAGGGCAGCTTCTCGCCGGCCGACACGGCGTGGCGCGCCATGCGGCGCCGGATGGCGCCCATGACCTGTTCCGTGCGGGTGGCACCCACCGCGCCGTCGCCGTCGATGAGGGTCAACTGTATGGCTCCTGCTGCCCATACTGTTCGCTTCTACCGTATGGATGTGTGCCTGTCGGCGCAACCCCGCGCGCGCTATCGCCGGGGGGTAGCGGCGGAGCACCTCATGCAGCGCGGAATGGACGGGTGGGGCAGCGGCCTCCTCGGCGTCGTCATCTTCTCCGGCTCGCTGCCGGCGACCCGGGTGGCGGTAGCCGGCTTCACGCCGCTGTTCCTCACCTCGGCGCGGGCGGTGATCGCCGCGCTGCTCGGGGCGGCGCTGCTCCTCGCGCTGCGCCAGAGCCGGCCGGCGGGGCGCGACGTCGGCCCGCTCGCGGTGGTGGCGCTCGGCGTGGTGGTGGGCTTCCCGCTGCTCACCGCGCTGGCGCTCCAGCACATCACCGCAGCGCGCTCGATCCTGTTCGTCGGCCTGCTGCCGCTCGCGACCGCGCTGTTCGGCGTGGTCCGGGGCGGCGAGCGGCCCAAGCCCGCCTTCTGGCTGTTCTCGCTCCTCGGCGCCGCTGCGGTGGCGGGCTTCGCCCTGGCGCATGGCGCCGCCGCTTCGCTCGCCGGCGACCTGCTGATGGCCGCCGCCATCCTGGTGTGCGGCCTCGGCTATGCGGAGGGCGCGCGGCTCTCGCGCCGGCTCGGCGGGTGGCAGGTGATCTCCTGGGCGCTGGTTCTGGCGCTGCCGGCGATGGCGGGGCTCGCACTCGCCACGCTGCCGCAGGGCTTTGCCGGCATCGGCGTGCCGGCGTGGCTCGGCCTCGCTTATGTGTCGGTGTTCAGCATGCTGGCGGGGTTCGTGTTCTGGTATCGGGGCCTGGCGCGCGGCGGCATCGCCGCGGTGGGCCAGCTCCAATTGCTCCAGCCGTTCTTCGGGCTGGCGCTCGCCGCCGTGCTGCTCGGCGAGCAGGTCGCCTGGAGCATGGTGGCGGTGACCGCCCTGGTGGTGCTGTGCGTCGCCGGCGCCAAGCGCTTCGCCTGACGCCGCCTCAATGCGGGGAGGGGCCGCGCGCGACCCCCCTCCGGGCTCAGGCGAGCGCCTGGGCCACAGCGCGCTTGGCCATGGCCTTCACCAATTGGGCGCGATATTCGGCGTTGCCGTGCAGGTCGCTCATCAGGTCGGCCGGGTCGAGCTGAAGGCTCGCAATGGCGGCGGGGGCGAAGTCGGAGCTGAGCACGTCGCCCGCCTCCTCCCACAGGAACACGCCCGACTGGCCGGCCCCGGTCACCGCGACCCGCACCTCGGCGGCGGTCTTGGCCACGAACACGCCGGCCATGGCGTAGCGCGAGGCCGGGTTCGGGAACTTGGCGTAGCCGGCGCGCTCCACCTGCGGGAAGTCGACGCGGACGATGATCTCGCCCTCCTCCAGCGCCGTGGTGAACAGGCCCTGGAAATAATCGCCGGCGGCGATGGAGCGCCGGTCGGTGACCACCGTGGCGTTCAGCGCCAGCACGGCGGCGGGATAGTCGGCGGTGGGATCGTCGTTCGCCAGCGAGCCGCCGATGGTGCCGCGGTTGCGCACGGCAGGGTCGCCGATCATCCCGGCGAGGTCGGCGAGCGCCGGGATCACCTGCCGCACCACGTCGGAGGTGGCGACCGCCACATGCTTCACCAGCGCGCCAATGGCGACGCCCTCCGCCGTCTTCTCGATGGCGGAGAGGCCGGGCAGGCGGCCGAGATCGACCAGCATCGTCGGCTGGGCGAGGCGCTGCTTGAGGGTGGGCAGCAAAGTCTGCCCGCCGGCGAGGATCTTCGCCTCGGGGTCGGCGCCGAGCAGGGACGCCGCCTCCGAGAGGGCGGCGGGACGCTGATAGTCGAAGGCATACATGAGGCGTCCTCCTATTCGGCCGCCTGGCGCACGGCGCGGGTCTTGGCGAGCGCCCACACCTTGGCCGGGGTGGCGGGCATGGGCACGTCCTGCGTGCCCAGGGCATCGGCGAGGGCGTTGATGACCGCGGGCGGGGCGCCGATCGCCCCCGCCTCGCCGCAGCCCTTGATGCCGAGCGGGTTCGAGGGACAGCGCGTCTGCGTCAGGCCGAGCCTGAAGGAGGGCAGGTCATCGGCGCGCGGCATGGTGTAGTCCATGTAGGAGCCGGTCACGAGCTGGCCGTCGGCGTCGTAGGTGACGCCCTCGAGCAGCGCCTGGCCCACCCCCTGGGCGATGCCGCCATGCACCTGGCCCTCGACGATCATCGGATTGATGACGATGCCGAAATCGTCCACCGCCGTGAAGTTGACGATCTGCGTGACCCCGGTCTCCGGGTCCACCTCCACCTCGCAGATGTGGCAGCCGGCGGGGAAAGTGAAGTTGGTGGGATCGTAGAAGGCGCCTTCCTTCAGCCCCGGCTCGATCTCCGAGGTGGGAAATTTGTGCGCCACATAGGCGTTCAGCGCCACCTCGGCGAAGGCAAGGGCGCGGTCGGTGCCGGCCACCGTGAACTTGCCGTCCTTGAACTCGATGTCGCCCTCGGCGGCCTCGAGAATGTGGGCGGCGATCTTCTTGGCCTTCGCCTCCACCTTGTCGAGCGCCTTGACGATGGCGCTCATGCCCACCGCGCCCGAGCGCGAGCCGTAGGTGCCCATGCCGAACTGCACCTTGTCGGTGTCGCCATGCACCACGCTCACCTGGTCGATGGGGATGCCCAGCCGGGCCGAGACCAGTTGCGCGAAGGTGGTCTCATGGCCCTGGCCGTGGCTGTGCGAGCCGGTGAGCACCTCGACGTTGCCGGTCGGGTTCACGCGCACCTCCGCGCTCTCCCACAGGCCGACGCCGGCGCCGAGCGAGCCCACCGCCGCCGACGGGGCGATGCCGCACGCCTCGATATAGTTGGACAGGCCGATGCCGCGCAGCTTGCCGCGCGCCTCCGCCTCCGCGCGGCGGGCGGGAAAGCCCTTGTAGTCCGCCATCTCCAAAGCGAGGTCGAGCGAGGCGGCATAGTCGCCCGCGTCATAGTTCATGATCACGGGCGTCTGGTGCGGGAAGGTGGTGATGAAGTTCCTGCGGCGGAATTCGGCCGGGTCCAGGCCCAGCTCCCGCGCCGCCTTGTCGACGATGCGCTCCACCAGGAAGGTGGCCTCGGGCCGGCCGGCGCCGCGATAGGCGTCCACCGGCGCGGTGGTGGTGTAGATCGCGTCCACCTCGCAATGGATGGCCGGGATGGCGTACTGCCCCGACAGCAGCGTCGCGTAGAGATAGGTGGGCACGCAGGAGGAGAAGGTGGACATGTAGGCGCCGAGATTGGCGCGCGTGTGCACCTTTAAGCCGAGGATCTTGCCCGCGGCGTCGGTGGCGAGCTCGGCATGGGAGACGTGGTCGCGCCCGTGGGCGTCGGAGAGGAAGGCTTCCGAGCGGTCGGCGGTCCACTTCACGGGCCGGCCCACGCGCTTCGACGCCCAGGCGCAGACCGTCTCTTCGGCATAGATGAAGATCTTCGAGCCGAAGCCGCCGCCCACGTCCGGGGCGATGACGCGCAATTTGTGCTCGGGGGCGATGCCGACGAAGGCCGAGAGCACGAGCCGCGCCACGTGCGGGTTCTGGCTGGTGGTCCACAGCGTGAACGCCTCGTCGCCGGGATCGTACTCGCCGATCGCGGCGCGCGGCTCCATGGCGTTGGGGGCGAGGCGGTTGTTGACGATGTCGATCTTGGTCACGTGCGCCGCCTGGGCGAAGGCGGCGTCGGTCGTCGCCCGGTCGCCCAATTCCCATTCGAAGGCGACGTTGCGCGGCGCGCAATCGTGGATCTGCGCGCCGGCATCGGCGGTGCCGAGGTCGGCGACCGCGGGGAGCACCTCGTAGTCCACCGCGATGGCGGCGGCCGCATCCTTGGCGGCGTCGAGCGTGTCGGCGATCACCACCGCCACATGGTCGCCCACATAGCGCACCTTGTCCTTGGCGAGCGCGGGGTGCGAGCCCATGCGCATGGGCGTGCCGTCCTTGGAGGTGATCATCCAGCCGCAGATGAGGTCGCCGATCTTGTCCTGCGCCAGGTCGGCGCCGGTGAGGATCGCGACCACGCCGGGCATGGCCCTGGCCGCGCTCGCGTCGATCGCGCGGATGTGCGCATGGGCATGGGGCGAGCGCAGGAAATAGGCGAAGGCCTGGCCGGGCCGGTTCATGTCGTCGGTGTAGCGGCCCTTGCCGGTGATGAAACGCTGGTCTTCCTTGCGCCGGACCGCGGCGCCGATGGGCGTGACGATGCTCTCGTTCATGGCGATGTCCTTGGCGTGTCCTCCCGGAGGACGGGACGGTCTCGGCGCGCGGTCGGTCGGCGCGCCGCGCGCGCGGCGGATCGGCGTGGGCCTATTCGGCGGCCGCCTTCGCGCCCGCGCCCATGGCCTCGGCACCGGCGGCGATCGCCTTGACGATGTTGTGATAGCCGGTGCAGCGACAGAGATTGCCTTCCAGGTTCTCCCGGATGGTCGCCGCGTCGAGGGCGGGCCCGAGGCGGGCCACCATGTCGAGCGCGCTCATGATCATGCCGGGAGTGCAGAAGCCGCACTGCAGGCCGTGATGCTCGCGGAACGCCTCCTGCATGGGGTGCAGGCCGGCCGGGCCGGCGACGCCCTCGATGGTGGTCACGCTCGTGCCGTCCGCCTGGACCGCGAGCATGGTGCAGGACTTCACCGCCGCGCCGTCCACAAGGACCACGCAGGCGCCGCACTGGCTGGTGTCGCACCCCACATGGGTGCCGGTGAGCAGCAGCTTCTCGCGCAGGAACTGGACCAGCAGCGTGCGCGGATCGAGGGTGGTGGACACGGGCTTGCCGTTCACCGCCATCGAGATGCTGATCTTGGCCATTGCCGTGTCGGGGGTCTCGGGCATCCTCATCCTCCACCGGGTTCCGGTCGAGCGCGCGGGCTTGTTGATCCGCGTCCGCAGGGCCGGTCGGGCCGGACCTTTTCATTGTTCCAGTGTGAGACTGTCCCGCTTGCGCGGTCAAGCGAGGAGATGCCCCGGCCCGGCCCGATGCGATCACGCCCGCTTGCGCGGCCACGGCTGCGCCGCCGCAAGCCTGGCGGCCGCGGCGGAGCGGTTCGGGTCGGGCAGGGCGCAGATGCGGGGCGAGGGGGTCTAGCCCTCGGCGGGCGCCGCGGCCGGATCGGCCGTGGCGGCGAGGTTGCGGAAGAAATCGTCGGCGAGCTTCTTGGCGGTGCCGGCCACCAGGCGCTGGCCGAGCTGGGCGAGCTTGCCGCCGATCTGCGCCTCCGCCTCGTAGTCGAGCCGCGTGCCGCCCTCGATCTCGCTGAGCCGCACCACGGCGCCGCCCTTGGCGAAGCCGGCGACGCCGCCTTCCCCCTCGCCGCCGATGCGGTAGCCCGCCGGCGGATCGATGTCCGAAAGGATGACCTTGCCGCGGAACTTCGCCTTGACGGGGCCGACCTTGGCCACCACCAGCGCCTTCAGCTCGGTGTCGGAGATGCGCTCCAGCTCCTCGCAGCCGGGAATGCAGGCCTTGAGCACCGCCGGATCGTTGAGCGCCGCCCACACCTTTTCGCGCGGCAGGGCGATGTCGTAGCTGCCGGTCATCTCGAGCGCCATGGGGGCCTCCTCCCGCTTGGGGGCACGATCTTCAGCGCCATGCTGCATCCATAAGGGGGACGCGTGAAGGCGCGGCGGCGAATTGTGCACGCCGCCGGAGCGGGTTATGACATGAAAAAGCCAAGCCCAATCCCAGGGCACGATGAAATCGTAGGCGAACCAGAATCAGAGGGGTCAAGCGGCGGATGGAAATCTTCGTCCAGCAGCTCATTAACGGACTCACGCTCGGGTCCATCTACGGCCTGATCGCCATCGGCTACACCATGGTGTTCGGCATCATCGGCATGGTGAATTTCGCCCACGGCGACGTCTTCATGGTCAGCGCCTTCACCGGCCTGATCTGCATCCTGCTGCTGACCACCGTGCTCGGCATGAGCTCGATCTTCCTCATCCTCGCCATCACCCTGGTGGTGGCGATGATCTTCACCGGGCTGGTGAGCTGGACCATCGAGCGCGTCGCCTACCGGCCGCTGCGCGGCTCGTTCCGTCTCGCGCCCATGATCTCCGCCATCGGCATGTCGATCTTCCTGTCGAACTTCGTGCAGGTGGCCCAGGGCCCGCGCAACAAGCCGATCCCGCCCATGGTCACCGACGTGATCGTGCTGATGGAGCGCGACGGCTACCAGGTGACGCTGGCCTACAAGCAGGTGATCATCATGGCGGTGACCGCCGGCCTGCTCGTGGTGTTCTGGTGGCTGGTGCAGAAGACCTCGCTCGGCCGCGCCCAGCGCGCCTGCGAGCAGGACCGCAAGATGGCGGCGCTGCTGGGCGTGAACGTCGACCGCACGATCTCGCTCACCTTCGTGATCGGCGCCGCGCTCGCCGCCGTCGCCGGGGTGATGTACCTCATGTATTATGGCGTCGTGAACTTCGCGGACGGCTTCGTGCCGGGCGTGAAGGCCTTCACCGCGGCGGTGCTGGGCGGCATCGGCTCGCTGCCGGGCGCGGTGCTGGGCGGGCTGCTGATCGGCCTCATCGAGACCTTCTGGTCGGCTTATTTCTCTATCGAATACAAGGATGTGGCGGCGTTCTCCATCCTCGTCGTGGTGCTCATCTTCATGCCCCAGGGCCTGCTCGGCCGGCCGGAAGTGGAGAAGGTGTGATGGCGTCTGCGGGCCCGGTGGACGTTCAAGATCCCGGTCTCCTGAATTCCTCCGGCTCCGCAGCCGGGCCGCCCGTCGGGCGGCCGGCGCGGCGCGAGGCGCCGCGCCTCAAGCGCGCGGCGGGGGACGCGCTGGCGAGCGGCCTGCTCACCTTCTTCGTCCTGCTGCCGCTGGTGGGTTTCCACGCCACGGAATCCGGCACCGGCTCGCTCATGCTGGACTACCGCTTCGGCCTCGTGGGGGTGTTCGCCCTGGTGGTCACGGCGGGGCGCCTGGTGCTCAACCTCACCGTCTGGCGCGAGCGGGGCGCGTCCCGGCGCGTGGCGCGGGTGCCCCCCGCGAGCGTGGCCGAGGCCGAGGCGGTCGCCAGCCCCTGGCCGCGGCTCGGCGCCGCGCTCTCGTCATTGGTGAAGCCAGCCTTCTTCGGCATCGCCATCGCCTATCCGCTGATCGCGGTGACGCTGGTGGGCGGGCTCGGGCCGAGCCGCTACTGGATCGACCTCGGCATCTACATCCTCACTTATGTGATGCTGGGCTGGGGCCTCAACATCGTGGTGGGCCTCGCCGGCCTGCTCGACCTCGGCTATGTCGCCTTCTACGCGGTCGGCGCCTACACCTTCGCGCTGCTGTCCACCTCGGTGCCGATCAACGACTTCCTCGCCGGCCATCTGGGCGACGACTTCTGGAAGGCGTGGTCGTTCTGGGTGTGCCTGCCGCTCTCCGGCCTGCTCGCCGCCTTCTGGGGGGTGATCCTCGGCTTCCCGGTGCTGCGCCTTCGCGGCGACTACCTCGCCATCGTCACGCTGGCGTTCGGCGAGATCATCCGCCTGGTGCTCATCAACTGGGTGTCGCTGACCAATGGCGGGGCGGGCATCGCCTCGATCCCGCCCATCACCTTCTTCGGCATGCCGTTCACGTCGGGGGAGGGCGGCTTCGCCGAGACCTTCGGCCTCACCTACGATTCCATGCACCGGATGATCTTTCTTTACTTCGTCATCCTCGGGCTCGCCGCGCTCACCGCCCTCGTCACCGTGCGGCTGCGCAAGATGCCGGTGGGGCGCGCCTGGGAGGCGCTGCGCGAGGACGAGATCGCCTGCCGCTCGCTCGGCATCAACACCACGCTGACCAAGCTCACCGCCTTCGCCATCGGCGCCATGTTCGGCGGCTTCGCCGGCGCGTTCTTCGCGGTCCGGGTGCGCTTCGTCTCGCCCGAGAGCTTCACCTTCATGGAATCGGCGGTGATCCTCGCCATCGTCGTGCTCGGCGGCATGGGCTCGCAGATGGGGGTGGCGGCAGCCGCGATCCTGCTCATCGGCGGCATGGAGATGCTGCGTAACCTTTCGTTCCTGAAGAGCGCGTGGCTGTTCGGCCCCGATTTCGACCCCACCCTCTACCGCATGCTGATCTTCGGCTTCGCCATGGTGGCGGTGATGGTGTGGCGCCCGCGCGGGCTGGTGGCCAACCGCATGCCTACGGTCTTCCTGAAGGAGCGCAAATCGGTCTCCGGCAGCCTCGTGAAGGAGGGCCACGGCTGATGTGCGCCGCGCCCGCCGCTCCTTCCGCGCGCTCCTGGGACGCCGATCCCATCCTGGTGGTCGACCACCTGTCCATGCGCTTTGGCGGGCTGATCGCCGTCAACGACGTGTCGTTCCGCGCCGGCCGCGGCGACGTCACCGCGGTCATCGGCCCCAACGGCGCCGGCAAGACCACGGTGTTCAACTGCATCACCGGCTTCTACAAGCCCTCCGCCGGCCGCCTCGCCATGAACCACGGCGGCCCGGTGAGCGCGACCGAACTCACCGCGGTGACCGCCGCCGGCGAGGCCTGGGCGCGCACCGCCAAGGGCGCGGTCTATCTCTTGGAGCGCCTGCCGGACCACAAGGTGGCCTCGTGGGCGCGGGTGGCGCGCACGTTCCAGAACATCCGCCTGTTCTCCGGCATGACGGTGCTGGAGAACCTGCTGGTGGCGCAGCACATGTCGCTGTCCGACGCCGGCCTGCTGAGCCCCGCCGCGCTCATCGGCCTGCCCTCCTGGCGGCGCAAGCAGAAGGTGGCGGTGGAGCGCGCCGTCTATTGGCTCGAGAAGACCCATTTGGTGCA
This sequence comes from Xanthobacter luteus, assembly GCF_040049235.1. Classification (NCBI taxonomy): domain Bacteria; kingdom Pseudomonadati; phylum Pseudomonadota; class Alphaproteobacteria; order Hyphomicrobiales; family Xanthobacteraceae; genus Xanthobacter; species Xanthobacter luteus. The sequence goes on along the minus strand of NZ_JBDZDO010000001.1, from coordinate 753,978 downwards.
TCGCGCCGACGACCCGGCGGGAGACCTCGCTTATGGCGACCAGCGCCGGCTCGAGATCGCCCGCGCCATGTGCACCGAGCCGGTGCTGCTGTGCCTCGACGAGCCCGCCGCCGGCCTCAACCCGCGCGAGTCGGCGGCGCTCAACGCGCTGCTGCTGTCGATCCGTGCCGAGCACGCGACCTCGGTGCTGCTGATCGAGCACGACATGAGCGTGGTGATGGAGATTTCCGACCACGTGGTGGTGCTGGAATATGGCGGCAAGATCGCCGACGGCACCCCCGACGAGGTGCGCCACGACCCGCGGGTCATCGCCTCCTATCTCGGCGTCGACGACGAGGAGGAGGCGGTGGCCGAGGCGAAGGCCACCAAGGCGCTCAGCGCGGAGGCCAATCCATGAGCGCCCCCTCCGTCCCGCAGGACCTCGCCGCCCCGCGCGCCGGGGCCGCTGCCGCGCGCCCGGCGCTGCTGAAGGTGGAGGGCGTCACCGCCTTCTACGGCAACATCATCGCCCTCAAGGGCGTCGACGTGGAGGTGAGCGAGGGCGAGATCGTCGCCCTGATCGGCGCCAACGGCGCCGGCAAGTCCACGCTGATGATGACGATCTGCGGCGCGCCGCGGGCGCGGGACGGTCGGGTCCTGTTCGACGGGCAGGACATCACCCGCCTGCCCACCCACGAGATCATGCGCCTCAAGATCGCCCAGTCGCCGGAGGGGCGGCGCATCTTCCCGCGCATGAGCGTGTACGAGAACCTCCAGATGGGCGCGTCGCTGGACGGCGGCGCGCATTTCGAGGAGGACCTCGCCGCCATGTTCGAGCTGTTCCCGCGCCTCAAGGAGCGCATCGGCCAGCGCGGCGGCACGCTGTCGGGCGGCGAGCAGCAGATGCTCTCCATCGCCCGCGCGCTCATGGGCCGCCCGCGCCTCCTGCTGCTGGACGAGCCCTCGCTCGGCCTCGCGCCGCTGGTGGCGCGGCAGATCTTCGACGTGATCCGCGCGCTCAATGCCGAGCGCGGGCTCACCGTGTTCCTGGTGGAGCAGAACGCCTTCCACGCTTTGAAGCTCGCCCACCGCGCCTATGTGATGGTGAACGGGCTCGTCACCATGTCCGGCACCGGCGCCGAGCTGCTCGCGCGGCCCGAGGTGCGCGCGGCCTATCTGGAGGGGGGGCGCTGATGGCGGTCGTGCGCAATCCGGGTCGCCCCTCCGCGCCCATGCTGGTGGCGCCGATTGCGGCGCTGCTGGCGCTGGCGGGCGCGCTGGTGGTGTGGCCGAGCCTGCTGATGGAGACCTCGGCGGCCGACTTCATCCTCGTCAGCCTGATCCTCGGCGGCTCCGCCGCATGGCGCACCGGACAGGCGGTGGCGCGCGGCTGGGGCTCGTTCTGGCACCTCGTCGCCTATGTGGTGCTGCTCGCCTTCGCGGTGCGCTTCTGTCACTTCGCGCTGTTCGACGACACCATGTTCTCGCTCCAGCATTTCGCCCTGGAATTCGTGCTGCTGATGGCGGTGGCGGCGCTGGGCTTCCGCTTCGTGCGCCGGCGCCAGATGACCACGCAATACGGCTGGATGTTCGAGCCCGACGGCCGGTTTTCCTGGCGCGCCCGCGGCGCGGCGCGCGATGTGGTCCCGACCGACGAGCTTGGAGCGCGAGCGGACCAGAGGGAGCCGCGCCGCGACCCCTCTGGTCGGTGAAACGCCCGCCTGTTGATCGAACAAAGACGCCTGCACTGCCCATGGTGAACCGCTCGGGCGATGCGCCATGGGCCGACCCGGTTCTGGTGCCCGAACCATCGACAGAGTCGCGATTTTGCGCACAATGCGCGCAACGGCACGCGCCGGCCTCGCGGCGCCCGGCACGGCAGGGGGTTCGGCGCGTTCCCGCATTGCGCGTGCTACTGTTTCCAGGGACCGGACCTTGCGCGCCGGAACCCGCAGAAGGGGAGAGGTTGTGATGAAGAAGCTCTTGTTGGCGTCGCTGGCCCTTGGCGCCGGCCTTGCCTTTGGCGCCCAGGCCCAGGCGCAGGTCAAGATCGCGGTGGCCGCCCCCATCACCGGCGAGCTCGCCGCGGTGGGCGCCCAGCTGAAGAACGGCACCGAAGCGGCGATCGCCGACATCAATGCGGCGGGCGGCATCCTCGGCCAGAAGGTGGAATTCCTGGTGGGCGACGACGGCGGCAAGCCCGAGCAGGGCAAGGCGGCCGCCAACAAGCTCATCACCGACGGCGCCAAGTTCGTGGTCGGGCACTACAATTCCGGTGTCTCCATCCCCGCCTCGCAGGATTATGAGGAGGGCGGCGTCCTCCAGATCAGCCCGGCCTCCACCAACCCGACTTTCACCGACCGCAAGATGTGGAACACGTTCCGCACCTGCGGCCGTGACGACCAGCAGGGCGCGGTGGCCGCCGCGTACATCCTGAAGAACTACAAGGGCAAGAAGGTCGCCATCGTCCATGACAAGACGCCCTACGGCAAGGGCCTCGCGGACGAGACCCAGAAGGGCATCAACAAGGGCGGCATGAAGGAAGTGATGTACGAGGGCGTCAACCCGAAGGAGAAGGACTATTCGGCCCTGGTCTCGAAGATCAAGGCGACCGGCGCCGACATGGTCTATTTTGGCGGCCTGTATCCCGAGGCCGGCCTGATCGTGCGGCAGATGCGCGACCAGGGCATGAAGACCGTCCTGATGGGCGGCGACGGCATGATCGACAAGGAGTTCTGGGCCATTGCCGGCGACGGCGCCACCGGCACGCTCACCACCTTCGGGACCGACCCGCGCAAGAACCCGGCGGCGGCCAAGATCGTGGACGCGTTCAAGGCCAAGGGCATCGATCCGGAAGGCTATGTGCTCTATTCCTATGCCGCGGTGCAGATCATCAAGCAGGCGGCCGAGGCGGCCAAATCCCTCGACCCGAAGAAGGTGGCCGAGAAGATCCATTCCGGCATGACGTTCGAGACCGTGCTCGGCCCGCTCTCCTTCGACAAGAAGGGCGACATCACCAAGCTCGACTACGTGGTCTATGTCTGGAAGAACGGCACCTACGAACAGCTCTGATCCAAGGCGCATCGAAGGCGCGCGGCGCAAGCGCCGCGCGCCTTCGGCGCTCGACCCTTTGCGTCCAGGCCCCGGGGCCTGCCCAGCCGCCGCCCCGGCCCCTTTCCCCCGAATGCATCGATCCGCGCCCGGGCGAGGCACGCCGCTTGCTTGGCGTTGAAGCCGCCTGCCGCTCATGGCATAGGCGCTAGGCACCATAAGCGGCAGGCCGAACAATCGGCCGCACATTCGAGGGGTACCAGATGACGAAGCTCAAGCTTGCCTTGCTCGCCATCGGCGCGGGCCTGTGCGCCGGCGTGGTCACGCCGGCGCTCGCTCAGGTGAAGATCGCCGCCGCCGGGCCGTTCACCGGCAGCATCGCCGCCTTCGGCGCCCAGATGCGCAGCGGCGTGGAGGCGGCGGTCGCCGACATCAACGCGGAAGGCGGCATCCTCGGCCAGAAGATCGAACTCATGGTCGCCGACGACGGCGGCAAGCCCGAGCAGGGCGTCGCGGCGGCCAACAAGCTCATCACCGACGGGGCAAAGTTCGTGGTGGGGCACATCAATTCGGGCATCTCCATCGCCGCCTCGCAGGACTACCAGGATGCGGGCGTGCTGCAGATTTCGCCCGCCTCCACCAATCCGGTCTTCACCGAGCGCAAGCTGTGGAACACTTTCCGCACCTGCGGCCGCGACGATCAGCAGGGCTCGGTGGCCGGCGCCTACATTGCCGCCAACCACAAGGGCCAGAAGGTCGCCGTGGTGCACGACAAGTCGCCCTACGGCAAGGGCCTCGCCGACGAGACGCTGAAGGCCATGAACAAGGATGGCCTCAAGGAGGCGCTCTACGAGGGCATCAATCCCGGCGAGAAGGACTATTCCGCCCTGGTCTCCAAGATGAAGGCGGCCGGAGTGGATCTGGTCTATTTCGGCGGCCTGCATCCGGAGGCGGGCCTGATCGTGCGCCAGATGCGCGACCAGGGCATGAAGACCGTCCTCATGGGTGGGGACGCGATCACCGACAAGGAGTTCTGGAGCGTCGCCGGCCCGGGCGCCGAGGGCACGCTGATGACCTTCGGCCCCGATCCGCGCAAGAATCCGGCGGCGGCCGCGACCGTCGCGAAGTTCAAGCAGAAGGGCATCGATGCGGAAGGCTACGTGCTCTATGCCTACGCCGCCATGCAGGTGATGAAGCAGGCGGCCGAGGCGGCGAAGTCGCTCGACCCGCAGAAGGTGGCGCAGGCGATGCACTCCGGAAAGGTGTTCGACACCGTGCTGGGGCCGCTCTCCTTCGACGCCAAGGGCGACATCACCAAGCTCGACTACATCGTCTATGTCTGGAAGGACGGGGCCTACACGCCGTTGTGATGAGCCCGGCCGGGGCTGCGGCTCCGGTCCGCTTCCGGTCCGGAGCCGTTGCCGGACCAGGCAAGACCAGCCGCGCGCATCCGGCGGCCCGGCAGGTTACGGCCGCTCCGGCGAGGGCCGGATCCGCAGGCAGGTGCCGGACATCTCGAGAAGCCCGGACCGCACCATCACACCGAGCGTCCGATAGAGGGCCTCGTGCGTCAGCCCGAGCTCCGCGGCCCAACTCTTCTTGGACTGCGACAGGACAAGCCTGCCGCCGCGGCCCTCGGTCTCGATGAAATGGAGGATCCGGTCCCGAGCGGCGCGCAGCGCGAGGCGTTCCGCGTGCGCGCGGACCCGCCTGAGCTCGTTGCTCAGATGGCGCAGCCACACCTCGCGCACCTCCGGCAGGGCGAGCGCCGCGCGAAATTTCGTCAGGGGAACCACCCAGGCGCGGGTGCCGATGGCCGCCATCGCGTCACAGTGATAGGCGGCCTGATCGAGGCTCGCCTCGGCCAGGAACCCCTGGGCCGTCCGCTGGAAGACCACCTCCATCCCGGTCGGCGAGCCGCGCACGAGCCGCGCTTCCCCGGCGAGGATGAAGAACATGGATTGCGGGCGATCGCCGCGCCGGAACAGCGCTTCGCCCCTCTTGTAGGACTTCTCCACGCCGGCGCCGCCGACCGCGGCGTCGAACAGGGCGAGGAGGTCGAGGCATTCCATGGCGACATCCCCCCTATGATCGCGATCATAGGGGGAGGCCGGGCGCCGGGCTAGGGTGCGCCGAAAGAGCGGAGACCTTTCATGCGCCGAGTCCTCTTCGCGGTCGGGAGCCTCGCCCTGCTCTGCGCCATGGCCGCCGCGCAAGCGCCGCTCGATCACGCCAACGGGCCCGCGGCCCACGCCGCTCCGGCGGCCGCCTCAGACCCGCGCGCGTTGGTGCCTATGCCCCAGCCTCTCGCGCAGCACATGCTCGCCAACATGCGCGATCATTTGGCGGCGCTCCAGGAGATCCAGGCGCATCTCGGCACGGGGCAGATGGACGTCGCCGCGCGGATCGCCGAGACGCGCCTCGGCTTTTCGTCTCTCGGGCTCCACGGGGCCCATGAGGTCGCGCGGTTCATGCCGCCAGGGATGCAGGACGCCGGCTCGGCCATGCACAAGGCGGCGAGCCGGCTCGCCCTTGTCACCACCGACGCCGCGGCGACCGGCGAGATGGCGCCCGTCTTCTCCGCGCTCGCCGCCGTCACCGGCGCCTGCGTCGGCTGCCACGCAGGCTACCGCATCAAATAGGCGCCGAAGCCGCGGGGCGCAGGGTGATTGCCCGGCCGCGCCTCAGCCGATGGTGGAGAGCGCCGGGAAGGTCTCGATCAGCCAGTAGCTCGCATGGGCGATCCAGCCGGACATGAAGGCGATGCCGGTGAGCACCAGCAGCGCGCCCATGGTCTTCTCGATGACCGGCAGGAAGCGGCGCATGCGCTTGATGCCGGCGAGGAACGGGCGCACCGCCATGGCCGCCACCAGGAACGGCACGCCGAGGCCGAGCGAATAGACCGCGAGCAGCATCGCCCCCTTGGAGACGGTCGCCTCCGAGCCCGCCACCGCCAGGATCGCCCCCAGCACCGGGCCGAGGCACGGGGTCCAGCCGAAGGCGAAGGCGAGGCCCATCACGAAGGCGCCCCACATGCCGGCCGGCGCGCGCACGTTCGCCCGCGCGGTGCGGTGCAGGAGATGGATGCGGAACACGCCGAGGAAGTTGAGCCCCATCACCACGATGGCGAGCCCGGCGATGATGGAGAGCGTGTCGAGATGGGCGCGCAGCAGGTCGCCGATGGCGGAAGCGCCGGCGCCGAGCGCCACGAACACCACCGAGAAGCCGGCGACGAACAGCAAAGCCCCCAGCATGGCGCGCCGTGCCACCGCCTTCACCGGCTCCTCGCCGGCGAGCTCGTCCAGCGTCGCGCCGCCGAGATAGGCAAGATAGGGCGGCACCAGAGGCAGCACGCAGGGCGAGGCGAAGCTCACGAAGCCGGCGAGGAAGGCGGCGGGGAGGGTGACGTCGGCCATGGAAACCTGGTGGCAATCCCTTGCGGGCGCCCTTCGTGGGCTGCCCTTTGAAGCGGCGGCGCCAGCTCTGTTCAACAGGTAGAGGGCGATTCACCGCCCATGGGGAACCACGTGGTGGTTCCGCATGGAGGCGGATCGCGCTCTAGCCGGGCCGCGCTCCTTGTGAGCGCCGAAGGGCGCCCCCGCAAGGCGCACGTCGCCGCGCTCTCCGCCTTGTGAGGCCGCGCTCCGGCGCGCCGCGCGCGCTCAGGTATCCAAGGCGCGCTCGCGCGCTCAGGCGCCGAGCCGCGCCTCCAGCGCCGCGAACAGCGGGTTCTCGGTGGAGAAGACGTAGTCGATGGCGCCCACGGTCACCATGCTCGCGCCGCGCGCGCGCAGGAAGCTGGCGAGGCCGTGCAAGGTGTCCGGCGGGCAGTGCAAGGTCAGCATGCCCGAGGAGGTGGGCCCGCCGAACGGCGCGATGCAGCGGAAGCGCGCCACCGCCTGGTCCACCAGCGAGCCGTCGCAGCTGGCGAAGCGGGTGCGCACCTCGCGCATGGTGCGGGCGCGCTTCTCGGCCGCCATGCGGTCGAACATCACCGCCGCGGCGGCGCGCGCCGCGCCGGTCCAGGGCGCCGAGAGCGAGGCCACGAGGTTGGCCTCGGACTTCAGGATCACGCCGTCGTCCACCACCTTGAGCGCGTTGGCGGCGAGCGTCGCGCCGGTGGTGGTGATGTCGACGATCAGCTCGGCGGTGCCGGCGGCGGGCGTGCCCTCGGTCGCGCCCGCGCTCTCGACGATGCGGTAGTCGACGATGCCGTGGCGGGCGAAGAAGCCGCGCGTGAGGTTGACGTATTTGGTGGCGACGCGGATGCGCCGGCCGGTGCGGCCGTGGAAATGGCCGGCCACGTCGTCGAGGTCGTCCATGGAATTGACGTCGATCCAGGCCTGCGGCACCGCCACCACCACGTTGGCCTGGCCGAAGCCGAGGCCTTCCAGCAGCGCCACCTTCTGGTCGGCATCGAGGATGTTCTCGCGCACCAGATCCTCGCCGGTGACACCCAGATGGGCGGCGCCGGAGGCGAGGGCGGCGGCGATTTCGGAGGCCGAGAGGTAGGCCACCTCCACGTCCTCCACCCCGCCGAGCGCGCCGCGATAGTCGCGGGCGCCGCGCGCCTGCAACAAGGGCATGCCGGCGCGGGCGAAGAAGGCGTGGACATTGTCCTGCAGCCGGCCCTTGGAGGGCACCGCGAGGATCAGCTTGCCGCTCATCGCGCACCCCCCACCATCGCCAGGCGCTCCACCCAGGCCGCGAGCCCGACCGCCGGCACGCAGGACGGCGCCCCAAGGCGCGAGAGCAGACGGTCGTAGCGCCCGCCCGCCACCAGCGGGCCGAGCCCGTGCCCGGTCGGCGCGTGCAGCTCGAACACCATGCCGCTGTAATAATCGAGCGGCCGCCCGAAGGCGGTGGAAAAGCGCACCGCGGCGAGGTTCACGCCGTGCGCGCTGAGGAAGCCCGCACGGGCGTCGAACAGATCGAGCGGGCGGGAAAGGTCGAGGCCGGCCTCCCGCGCCAGCGCGCGCATGGCGGCGGAGGCGCCGTCGGGGTCGCCGGCGATGGCGAGGTAGCGCTTGAGCACCGCGCCGGCTTCGCTGGAGAGGCCCGCGCCGCTCTCCAGCGCCGCCTGCTCCAGGAAGCGGGCGGCGATCTCGGACACCGAGCGCCCGCCCACGGTGGAGATGCCGGCGATGGAGAGCAGATCGGTGATCAGCGCGCGCGCCGCCTCGGGGTCGGCGCCGGTGAGCGCGGCGAGCACGCCGGAATGGGTGCTTGCCGCCTCGGGGGCCGGCGCGCCCACGCGGGAGAGGTCGACGTCGAGCCGGCTCTGGCCGAAATCCTTGAGCAGGCGGCGGCGCATGGCGGGGGCGAGCGGCAGCGCGTCGAGCAGCGCCGCGAACAGGCCCACGTCGCCGAGCCGGATCAGCGGCTCCGGCAGGCCATAGAGCGCGCAGGCGTCGAGGCCGAGCGCGAGGATGTCGGCGTCGGCGGCGGCGACGTCGGTACGGCCGAAGGATTCCACCCCGGCCTGGCGGAACTCGCCGGAGCCTTCGCCGCGGAACCGGAACACCGGGCCGAGATAGCTCACCGCCGCCGGCACGGCGGCCTGAGCCGCCAGGATCGCGCGCGCCACGGGAATGGTGAGGTCGGGCCTCAGGCACAGTTCGCGGCCCTCGGCGTCCACCGTCAGATACATGCGCCGGCGGATGCTCTCGCCCGACAGGTCGAGGAACACGTCCGCCGGCTGGAGCACGGGCGGATCGAGATGGGAAAAGCCCGCCGCCTCGAAGCGGGCGAGCAGGGCTTCCTCCAGCGCGCGGGGGTCGCGCGCAGCGATGGTCGGTGCCGCTTTGGGCATGAGCGTTTCTTCCATGGTCGCGCGGCTTCTAGCAAAGCCGAAGCCCGCTAGCCACCCCGGCCCGCCCTTAAGGCGCGCGGGCTCCTCGGCTATGGTGGGGCCGGGGAATCACCCGCGACGCGGACGAGGCGCACATGGCCGAGACGACGACAGGCGCTTCAAGCGCGCCGGAGGTGGCGAAGATGAGCTTCGAGGAGGCGCTGGCCGAGCTCGAATCCATCGTCGCCGCGCTGGAGCGGGGCAATGTGCCGCTGGAGCAGTCCATCACCATCTACGAGCGCGGCGAGGCGCTCAAGAAACGCTGCGAGGCCTTGCTCGCGCAGGCGGAGGCGCGCGTCGCCACCATTACCCGCGACGCCGACGGCCGCCCCGCCGGCACCACCCCCCTCGACCCGGAGGGGTAGCGGGGTCGGGGCGCTCACAGGCCGTCGAACCACGCCTTCCACAGCGGCGCCGCCGTGGCATAGGTGCCGCGATGGTCGGTGGCGCCGGTGGATATGGCCTCGACCCGGGTGTTCCCGCTGCCCATGGCGCGCTGATAGGTCATGGCGAGCTGGCCCTGGCCCTCGGTGATGACCTCGTCCTTGGCGCCGAAATAATTGCGCACCGGCGAGCCGATGACCCAGCGATAGGCGGTGGTCCGGTCGCGCAGCAGGCGGCCATAGGCCGAGGCGGCGAACGCGCGCGGGTCGAAGAAGGCCGGGTTGATGAGCTTGTGGAGGTCGGTGGGGATCTGCGCGGCATCCACCGGCTGGCGCTCATAGGCCTTGAGGGCGAGCGCGTAGACCTCCTCCCGCAGCAAAGCGCGGGCGAGGCCCGGCAGGCCGTAATAATTCTCGAACGAGAATGCGGTGAGGATGAACAAGGTCGACACCCAGTCGGCATCGTTCGGCCGCGGGAAGTCGAGGAAGCCGCTCAGGGTGGCGAAGCCGTCGAACGGCGCGCTGGCGGTGGCCGCACCCGCGACCGGAACGCCCGCCCGCTCCAGCTTCTCCAACAGCGCCATGGTGACGAACCCGCCCTGCGACCAGCCGCCCAGCACCAGCTTGGAGCTGGTGAGCTTCAGGTGGGCGAGCACCGCGCGGGCCGCCATCAGCATGTCGTAGGCGGACTGCTGCTGGCTCTCCTTCACCAGATAGCCTTCGCGCGCGCTCGACGTGCCGAGGCCGAAATAGTCGGCGCCGACGACGATATAGCCTTGTCCGGCGAACTGGGCGAGGGCGAGCTGCGTCTCCGGCGACTGCTCGGGGAAGGAGGGCACCTGCTGTTTCCCGTAGACCGTGCCGTGCTGGTAGGAGAGCAGGGGAAAGTCCGAGGCCCCGGTGTCCGGCACCGCCAGCAGGCCGCTCGCCACGGTCGGCGCATTGCCCTTCTCCGGGATCACGGAGGCATAGGTGATCCGGTAGAGCCGCACGGCGTTGCGCGCCGGCGTGAAGGCGGGGGCGACGCCGAAGAATTTCGGCACCTCGGTGGAGAGGACGGCGTTGAGCCGGTCCGCATCCCAGCGGCCGATCTCCTCATAGCTCACGCCGGAGGTGACCGGGATCATGCGGTCCGCCTGGGCGTGGGCGCCGGGCGGGAGGCCGAGCGCGGCGGCGGCGAGCGCGGCGAGGAACAAGCGGACGGGAAGGGACATCACGGTCTCGCGGTCAGGCTCCCGGCGGGCGGAGCCGGACCACGCTAGCAGCGGACCATTGCCGCATTGTTGCCGGCGGCGGCATCGGCCGTCCCGTTCCGGGACGCCGCCACTCCGGCCGCCGGCACGCAGCAGGAACCAAGCGGGACCGAATCGGACGCGGCGCCAGCGTCACGCTTTGTTCGCTCCGCCTGCGCCGGCCGGCCGACGCGGAAGAAGAACAAGATGGCGATGTGCACCCGCGCCGAAGGTCCCGCCCGTTGTTTTGCCGCGTTCGGGCGTGATGTTGTCGATTGGCAACGCCTCTTCCCTCACAGATTGAGGAATGTGGCTGGCCATTCGATTCATCCTTGCGCAGCAGGTGCCGCCCCTGGCATTGTCGCGATATGCTATCCCAGCGCCAATTTTCGGACCGGGAAGAAAAAATCAGCTGATTTTCATTCTAAGCCGACTTGGTATCAAACATCGTATGCTTATCCAAGCCCATTGGAGGAAGTCGATGGCGCAAGACTTGATTCGGCGCGCAACACGTGCTCTTCGCCGCCAAGGTGCTTTCCTGTCTGGGGTGATGCTGACGCAGTCGGAAGAGAAGCGCGCCGCGGAAGCTGCGCAGTTTTGGTCGGAGAGTGAGAATAACGAAACGATCAAAGACAAGTCCCACTGGCGCGGCTTCGGGCGCTATGCGGACGACGACGTGTGGCTGAAGATCGGCCATACGAGGCTGCACGAGCTTGAAAGCCTTCTGGCGCTCGCGGGCCGGGGGCCGGCTCAGAGCATGATCGAATGGGGCCCCGGCGGAGGCAGCAATGCCGTTGCGCTCGCCCCCACGATGCAGAAGTTTTACGGCGTCGACATCTCGCAAGCCAATCTGGACGAGTGCGGGAGACAGCTTCGATCCGTGGGATTTACGAACTATGATCCGGTTCTCGTCGATCCGGCAAATATCGATCTCGTCAAGGACGCGTGCTTGGCAGGCATCGAGCCTGTAGATTTCTTCCTATCGGTCGCCGTCTTCCAGCATTTTCCCAGCAAGGCGTTCGGCCTTGAAATTCTGTCCTTGGCCAATCGGCTGATGAAGCCAGACGGCGTTGCTCTGATTCAAATCAGATACGATGACGGCTCCATCCGAATGCGTGCAAAGAATTCGAACTATCGCGAGAATGCGATGTTTTTTACATCATACAAAATCGATGAATTCTGGATTGCGGCGGAAGAGCGCGGCTTTAGGCCCTTGGCGTTGAAATTGATGCCCGAAGTTTGCTATGCTTACTACTTCCTGGCGAAAGCCGGCTCCCAGGCCACCTGAGTCTGTTGCCTTGAGAAAATGAACCGGCAGGGATCGATCCCGGGGCCGAGGGCGCGCGGGCGATGCGGCGTGTCTGCGATGCCGGGCGTCGGTCGACCCGTCATGCGCCAGCGCCCCAGCCCTGCCGGACAGCGCACCTGCCGGTCTGCGCGGGCGGCTCTCAATAGATGCCGGGGATGATGCGCTTGGTGCGCGCCATGTAGGCGTCATACTTGGCGCCGAAGGCCTCGCGCATCATCTTCTCCTCCCGGCCAACGCGGAAGAAAAACAGCGTGCCGAACCCCACCAGGCCGGACAGGCCCGCCAGCAGGTTCGGCAGCAGCAGCGCCTGCGCCAGCGCCCACAGGAAGAAGGCGGAATACATGGGGTGGCGCACCTTGGCATAGACGCCCGAGGTGATGAGTTCGTGCCGGTCCTTGATCTCCAGCGTCACCGACCAGTAGCGCCCGAGCGCCGTATGGGTGCGCCAGAACAGCCAGAGCGCGGCCAGGAACACGGCGACGCCCGCCACAACCTGCGCCGGCGCGGGGGCATAGGACAGGGCGCCGGGAAAGCCGGTGGCCGCATAGACCGCCGGGATGACGCCGAGGCCGAGGGTGGAGATGGACAAAAGCGCCATCTCCCGCGCGGTGCGGTGGCGCGCGTCCTGCACCTTCATGCGCCGCGCCTTGCGCTCGAACGGCAGGCGCAGGACGAACCAGGAGATCACGCCCAGGACCCAGGCGATCTTGGACAAGGCGAGCAGGCTCATGGGGTCCTCACATCAGGGTCGCGCCACGGCCCCGGATGGCCGGCGCCATAGGGCCGCATCAGGCCGCCGCCGGCGTCGAGATAGGTCTTCAGGCCGTTGGCGCTCGCCGCCAGAAGGTCGAAGCGCAGCGGGCTCGCCAGCACGGCGAAGAAGTCGTAGCCGGCGCGCTTGTCGTTGGCGAGCAGGTACTGGCAGTGCAGGCGCATCATGTCGAGCCGGAAGCGGGCGAAGGTCGCCGCGCTCAGCATGTCGCGGATCGGGTGGGCGCGGATCAGCGGCCGGTCGGAGAAATCGCCGGTCACGGTGCGCAGCGGCGCGAACCGCGCCTCCTCCAGGGTCACCGGGTTGATGCGGTAGAAGCTCACCATGTCGTCGCGCGCCTGGATCTCCAGCCAGCCGATGGCGCGCGCCTGCGCCACCGTCGCGGCGGCGTCCCGCAGCCGGCCGCCGGCCGGATGCAGCGCGAACTTGGCGGTGGTCGAGCCCACGGTGAGCAGGCGCACCGGCACGCCGTGGCCGAAGCCGGGGTCGCTCGCGATCGCGTGCGCCAGCGCGCTCACGGCGAGCATCGCCCCGAGGCTGTGGCCCACCACCACGATCTCGTCCAGCCCGCCCTCCGCCCCGCCGTCCGCCGCGACCTCGGCGATGCGCGCGCCGAAGGCCTTCATGCGCGCGTCGATCGCCGGGTGCCGCCCGCGCACGAAATCCACCGAGAATTCGGCGAGGTCGAGCGACTGCTTGAGGCGCAGCTTGCGCCCCGGCCAGCGCATCAGCAGGGCGCCGGCGCCCACCGCCACCGCAGCCCCGAGCAGGCCGGCAAGCGGCGCGCCGATCGCCGGCGCGGCGGCCCCATAGGCCAGCAGGCCGAGGCCGATCCCGGCGCCCCAGAACAAGGCCAGCAGCACATAGGTGAAGATGAAGAAGAAGCCGTAGCGCGGGCTGCTCTTGAAGTAGCGCGCCAGGGTGCCGCTCGACACCATGTCGGCGAGCGCCCTGAGCGAGCCGAGGAGATGGGAAAGCGGGCCGCGCGCCATGTCGGCCGCAACAAGGTCGTTCCAGGCCAAGAGCTCGAAGGTGGCGGTGGTGCGCCAGTCGGCGCCCTCGGCGGCGATGGTCCAGGCGGCGCCGGTTGGGGTCGGGCGTGGCGCCTCGTCCAGGCAGCGGGCGTCGGCGAGGCCCCAGGTCTCGCGGAACCGCTTCAGCTCCCGCTCGAAGATCCGGCGGTGGCCGTCCGCCGGCATCGGGTCGTAGCCCGGCACCAGGAACAGGTGCCGGCGCTCGGTCCGCCATCTCGCGCCATCCCACATGGGCGGGCTTCTAGCGAAGTTCGCGCCGGGTGGCTATGGGGCGCGGCCTTGCATTCGCGCCGGCATGGAGGCAGGAGAGTGCGGCGCCGGCCCGCGCCGGCGATGCGCGATCCGCCTTTGCGGGACCGCGCGGCGCGGGGAAGGCCCGACCACGGAGGCGAAAGGCGCGCGCGTGTTCCCGTCGAAGCCCGTTCCCGCCGCCGAGGCCGCCCCCGCCGCTGGCGAGGTCGCGGTGGTGTTCGTGACCTACAATAGCGCCGGCGTGATCGGCCGCGCGGTGGCGTCCGTGCCGGCGGGCTGCGCGGCGGTGATCGTCGACAATGCGAGCCCCGAGGGCACCGCCTGGCGCTCCGGCCTCGCCCGTCCCGCCGAATTCGTGGCGATGGGGCGCAATGCCGGCTTCGGCACCGCCTGCAATGCCGGCGCGCGCGCCGCCCGCGCCCGCTACGTGCTGTTCCTCAATCCCGACGCGGTGCTGGAGCCCGGCAGTCTCGCGCGCCTGCTCGAGGCCGCAAGGCGCTACGGGGCGCCGGGCGTTTTCATGCCCACCATCGTCGGCGAAGACGGCAAGGCGATGCGCAAGGAGGGCTCGGTGTTCGAGCCGGTGCCGCGCCGCGCCCGCCTGGGCCGAAACGAGGTGGCGGGCGACTATTGCACCCGCTTCGTCCACGGCGCCGCCTTCATGATGGAGCGCGCGGCCTTCCTGGAGCTGGGCGGCTTCGACGAGGCGATCTTCCTCTATCACGAGGACGACGACCTCTCCTTGCGCCTGGTCGAGCGGCGCATTCCCATCACGGTCGTGGCCGATGCGCGGGTGGTGCATGCGGGCGGCGGGGCGAGCACGCCGAGCCTTGCCCACACGTTTCGCGTCAACCGCGCCAAGAAGCGCTCCGAGCTCTATCTTTATGCAAAGTACCGCCGCCGCCGCTCGCGCGTGCGGGACGCGGCGGTGCTGCTGGGCGGCTGCGTCCTGGCGGCGCTGCTGCTCGACCCGCACCGCTTCATGATCCGCGCCGGCAAGCTCGCGGGCGTGCTCGGCGCGAAAGCCGCGGGACCCTCGTGAGGGTCCCGCGAGGTTCATCGGGCATTGCGGAAAAGCTGTCTTGCCGACGGCGAGGGGATGCGGCAAGAGGCGGGCGGGGCGGTGGGACGGCGGGCCGCGCGGCCCGCGCCGCGCCATTTTGGGCCGGGGCGGCCTCCGCCCTCTTGCGCGTTGCGTCAGCCTTCCCAGCTGTGTAAGGCTCGATTTGCCGGCTCGGACCGGCCCGGAGCGTTCCGTGAGCTTGAAGACACCGTTGCTCGATACCATCAAGGATGCCGCCGACGTGCGGCGCCTGCCCCAGGACAAGCTGCCCCAGCTCGCCGCGGAACTGCGCGCCGAGACCATCGACGCGGTCTCCGTGACCGGCGGGCATCTGGGCGCGGGCCTCGGCGTGGTGGAGCTGACGGTCGCCCTGCACCATGTCTTCAACACGCCGCACGACCGGCTGATCTGGGACGTGGGCCACCAGTGCTATCCCCACAAGATCCTCACCGGCCGGCGCGATCGCATCCGCACTTTGCGCATGGGCGGCGGCCTGTCCGGCTTCACCCGGCGCTCGGAAAGCGTGTACGACCCGTTCGGCGCCGCCCATTCCTCCACCTCCATCTCGGCCGGCCTCGGCATGGCGGTGGCGCGCGACCTCGCGGGCGAGGAGCGCAACGTGGTGTGCGTGATCGGCGACGGCGCCATGTCGGCGGGCATGGCCTATGAGGCCATGAACAATGCCGGCGCCATGGACAGCCGCCTGATCGTCATCCTCAACGACAACGACATGTCCATCGCCCCGCCCACGGGCGCCATGTCGGCCTATCTGGCGCGGCTGATCTCCGGCCAGACCTACCGCTCGCTCAGGGAAATCGGCAAGCAGATCGCCGGCCACCTGCCCAAGTTCGTGGAGCGCGGCGCGCAGCGGGCCGAGGAGTTCGCGCGCGGCTTCTGGACCGGCGGCACGCTGTTCGAGGAGCTGGGCTTTTATTATGTCGGCCCCATCGACGGGCACAATCTCGACCACCTGCTGCCGGTGCTGAAGAACGTGCGCGACGCCAAGACCGGGCCGATCCTGGTGCATGTGGTGACCCAGAAAGGCAAAGGCTACGCCCCCGCCGAGGCGAGCGCCGACAAGTATCACGGCGTGGTGAAGTTCGACGTGGTCACCGGCGCGCAGGTGAAGGCGAAGTCCAACGCGCCGTCTTATACCCGCGTGTTCGCCGAGAGCCTGATCGCCGAGGCGAAGCGCGACCCCAAGGTGGTGGCGATCACCGCCGCCATGCCGTCCGGCACCGGCCTCGATCTGTTCGGGCAGGTCTATCCCGACCGCACCTTCGACGTGGGCATCGCCGAGCAGCATGCGGTGACGTTCGCCGCCGGCCTCGCGGCGGAGGGCTTCAAGCCGTTCTGCGCGCTCTATTCCACCTTCCTCCAGCGCGGCTACGACCAGGTGGTGCACGACGTGGCGCTGCAGGGCCTGCCGGTGCGCTTCGTGATCGACCGCGCCGGCCTCGTGGGGGCGGACGGGGCGACCCATGCGGGCGCCTTCGACGTCGCCTTCCTCGCCTGCCTGCCGGGCATGGCGGTGATGGCGCCCGCCGACGAGGCGGAGCTGACCCACATGATGGCCACCATGGCGGCCCACGATGCCGGACCCATCGCCGTGCGCTTCCCGCGCGGGGAAGGCGAGGGGGCGGAGCGGCCGGAGAAGGGCCAGGTCCTGCCCATCGGCAAGGGGCGCCTGGTGCGCGGCACCGGCGCCGGCGACGTGGCGCTGCTCTCCCTCGGCACGCGGCTTGCCGCCTGCCTGGAGGCGGCCGAGCGCCTGGAGGCGCAGGGCCTCAAGGTGAGCGTCGCCGACGCGCGCTTCGCCAAGCCGCTCGACCGCGATCTGATCCTCAAGCTCGCCGCCGGGCACGGGGCGCTGGTGACGGTGGAGGAGGGCGCGGTGGGCGGCTTCGGCAGCCACGTGCTCCAGCTCCTCACCGAGGAGGGGGCGCTGGACGCCGGCGCGCTGAAGGTGCGCGCCATGGTGCTGCCGGACATCTATATCGAGCAGGACAGCCAGGCCCGCCAATTGGCCGAGGCCGGGCTCGACGCCGCCGCCATCGTGGCGAAGGTGGAGGCTCTGGGCCTTAGGGCGAGCGCCGGCCGGAGCCTGCCGAAGGCGGGGTAGGGGCGGGGGCAGTTTGTGCGCGCGCGGTGCGCCGCCTAGCGCGCCAGAATGAAGTTCGCGATCGCGGCCACCGCTGCCGCATCGTTGCCGGCGAAGCCGTGGCCCGAGAATGGGCCGCAGGGCTTGCCCTGGCCCGGTCCCGATCGGATCCACGCCACCTGCGCCCGCCCGCTCCATGCCTGGAACGGCGCCACACCCGATGCCGGCGTCAGCGCGCAGGGATCGTCGGGGTTGTGGACGATGAGGGTGCGCGGCAACGCGCCAGGGGAGCCCACCGCGGCTTTCACGGACAGGGGCGCCGGTCCGGGCATCAGCATGCCCGAGACAAGGACGAGGCCGTCGGCCTGGCTGCTTCCCGCCGCGGCGGTCGGCGTGCCCTTGCTCATGCCGACCACCACCACGGGGTGACCGGCTCGGGCCACCGCGGCGGCCACGCCGTCCTGCGCCACGACCGTGGCGATGCCCCTCTGCTCAAGGGCGGCGCGATTGCGGATGAGGAAATCGGATGGCACCGCCCCACCGGCGCCCGGCACCAGGATCGCGGTCGCGCGCGGCTTGCCGGCCTGAGCCGCGGCGTCCGGCGACGTCAGGACGACCAGGCCCGCAGCCATCGCAGCAGCAGCGAGACACGCAATGCGTGCCAGGCGAAAACATATCAGGAACTCGTTTGTACGCGGCATGGTGCCCCCCCAGGCTGCGCACCAAAGTATCGGCGCGCAGTTGGGGTCTTGCAATCCTGACGCGAGGTCAGGTCGGTACGATTTGTCGGTCGAAGTCCGCGTCCAGGGCGCTGCTGCGGTTCTCACCGCACCCGTAGCCCCTACGCCGCGCAGGAGAGGAAGCCGGCCTCCAGCGCCTTGGCATCGAGCTGGCGGCCGATGAAGACGATGCGGCTCAGCTTCTTCTCGTCGTCCTTCCAGGGGCGCTGGTGGTCGCCATCGAGGATCATGTGCACGCCCTGGAACACGAACCGGTCCGGATCGTCCTTGAAGGCGAGGATGCCCTTGGAGCGCAGGATGTTCGCGCCTTCCTTGGCCACCAGGTCCTGGACCCAGGGGAAGAACTTGTCCGGGTCGAGCGGCTTGTCGGTGGCGAACGACACCGACTGCATCTCCTCGTCATGGACATGCTTGAGCCCGCCGTGAGCGTGCCCGTTCCCGTGAGCGTGCCCATGATCGTGGGCATGGTCGTGGCCGCAGCCGCAGTCGGGGCCGTGCTCATGGTCGTGGTGATGGTGCCCCTCGTCCTCCTCGAGGAAGGCGGGCTCCAATTCCAGGATGCGGTCGAGGTCGAAGGCGCCCTGGTTCAGCACCTTGTCGATCGCGATCTGCGATTTCTGGGTGCGGTAGAGCTTGGCATAGGGATTGATGCCGCGGATGCGGGCCTCCACCTCGGCGAGCTCGTCGGCGCTCACGAGGTCGGTCTTGTTGATGAGGATCACGTCCGCGAACGCCACCTGGTTCTTCGCCTCGGGGGCATCCTTCAGGCGGTCGGACAGCCACTTGGCGTCGGCCACGGTGACCACCGCGTCGAGCTTGGTCTTGGCCTGCACCTCCTCGTCCACGAAGAAGGTCTGCGCCACCGGGGCGGGGTCGGCGAGGCCGGTGGTCTCGACGATGATGCCGTCGAACTGGCCCTTCCTGCGCAGCAGCCCGTCGATGATGCGGATGAGGTCGCCGCGCACGGTGCAGCAGATGCAGCCGTTGTTCATCTCGAACACTTCCTCGTCGGCGCCGACCACCAGGTCGTTGTCGATGCCGATCTCGCCGAACTCGTTGACGATGACGGCGAACTTCTTGCCGTGCGGCTCGGAGAGGATGCGGTTGAGCAGCGTGGTCTTGCCCGCACCCAGATAGCCGGTGAGGACGGTGACGGGGATCTTCGCGGACGGGGTCTCGGCCATTTCTCACACCTGGTCTTGCCGGCGCCGCGGGGTCCGCGATCGCCGAAAGGCGGCAGACGCGATCCCGCCCGCCGCCGGATTTGCCGCTTCCGGCGCGCCGCTCAGCTCGACAGCGCCGAGCTCAGGGTGCGCACGTTAGACTGTATCATCAGGATGTAGGTGCTTGCCGGGCCTTTGTCATCGGACAGGGCGTCGGTATAGAGCTCGCCGCCGATCTTGGCGCCGGTCTCCTTGGCGATGCGCTCGATGAGGCGCGGATTGGTGACGTTCTCGAGGAACACCGCGGGGATCTTCTCCGCCTTGATCTGGCGGATGATGCGCGCCACGTCCTTGGCCGAGGCCTCGCTCTCGGTGGACACGCCCTCCGGCGAGATCAGCTCCACCCCGTAGGCGGCGCCGAAATAGCCGAAGGCGTCGTGCGAGGTGATGATGCGGCGCTGCTCGGCCGGGATCTTGGCGAGCGCCGCCTTCACCTCGGCGTCGAGCGCGTCGAGCTTGGCCGTGTAGGCGGCGGCATTGGCGGTGTAGGCGTCCTTGCCCGCCGGGTCGGCGGCGATCAGCGCATCGCGGATGTTGGCGACATAGATCTTGGCATTGGCGATGGACTGCCAGGCGTGCGGATCGGCGGCGCCGTGGTCGTGGCCGTGCGCCTCCTTCTTGCCGCCCTTCTTGTCGTGGGCGTGCTTGTCCTTGCCGTGGTCGTGGTCGTCCTCGTCCGCCATCTCGCGCGGCGTGATGCCGGCGGTGGCGACGACGATCTTCGCTTTGGTGCCGGACGCCTTGGCAAGGCGCTCCATCCAGCCCTCGAAGCCCAGGCCGTTGACGAACACCACCTTGGCGGCAGCGAGGTTCTTCGCGTCCGCCGGGGTGGGCTGGTAGACGTGGGCGTCGCCGTTGGGGCCGACGATGGTGGAGACGGCGACGCGATCGCCGCCCACCTGCTTCACGAAGTCGCCGAGGATCGAGAACGAGGCGGCGACCGGGAGTTTCGCCTCCTGCGCGCCGGCGGGACCGGCGAACAGGGGGACCGCCGCGAGCGCGGCGAGGACGAGGCGGCGGGAGACCATGGTGGCAGCTCCTTTTCAGGCTTCGAGATGGCGGCGCGGGACGAGGCGCAAGATCAGGCCGCCGACGGGGCCGAACAGCACCGCGAGGGCATAGGCGCACCCGGCCACGAGGATGATCGCGGGTCCGGACGGCGCGCCGAGGTGATAGGAGACCAGCAGTCCCGCCACGCCGGAGGCCGCGGCGATGAGGGTCGCCAGCGCCACCAGGCCCGTCAAATCGCGGGCGAAGAAGCGCGCCGTGGCGGCGGGCAGCATCATCAGGCCCACGGCGAGCAGGGTGCCCAGCGCGTGGAAGCCGCCCACGAGGTTCAGCACCACGAGCGAGACGAAGGCGATGTGGCTCGCCCCGCCGGCGCGGCTCACCGAGGCGAGGAAGGTGGGGTCGACGCACTCCATCACCAGCGGGCGCCAGATCAGCGCAAGCGTCACGAGCGTCACGCTCGATATGCCGGCGATGAGCAGCAGCGTCGCGTCGTCGATGCCGAGCACGGTGCCGAACAGCACGTGCAGCAGATCGAGGTTGGAGCCCTTCAGCGAGACGATCAGCACGCCGAGCGCCAGCGAGATCAGGTAGAAGGCGGCGAGCGAGGCGTCCTCCTTCATCTGCGTGGCGCGCGCCACCACCCCGGCGCCGACCGCAACGACGAGCCCGGCGACGAGCCCGCCGATGGTCATGGCGTACAGGTTCAGCCCGCTCACCAGGAAGCCGATGGCGGCGCCGGGCAGGATGCCGTGCGCCATGGCGTCGCCGGTGAGCGACATGCGCCGCAGCATCAGGAACGCGCCCACCGGACCGGCGCCGAGCGACAGCGCCAGCACGCCCACCAAGGCGCGGCGCATGAATTCGAACTCGGCGAACGGCGCCACCAGCGCCTCAAAGGGGGTCATGACGAATGGCCTTGTGGTCTTTGCGGCTCAGGCGGCGTGGGTGCAGGAGGCGGCGTCCTGGTGCCAGGCCTCGCCCATGCGGCGCGCCTTGAGCAGGTTCTCGGGCGAAAGGGCGTCCGGCGTCGGCCCCCAGGCGATCGGGCCGCGCGCCAGCAGCAGGGTCTGCGGGAAGGTGGCGCGCACGAGGTCGAAATCGTGCAGCACCGCCAGCACGGTGCGGCCCTCCCGGTGCCAGCGCCCGACCAGCGCGAGCAAATCGGAGACGGTGGCGGCGTCGAGCGCGGTGAACGGCTCGTCCAGGAGGATCAGCCGCGCGTCCTGGAGCAGCAGGCGCGCGAACAGGGTGCGCTGCATCTGCCCGCCGGAGAGCGTGCCGATGGGGCGCTTCTCGAAGCCCTGGAGGCCGACCGCGGCCAGCGCCGCCTCGATGCGGGCGCGGTCTCTGGCACCGATCGCGCCGAACAGGCCGGCGCGGCGCCACAGGCCCATGGCCACCATGTCGAAGACGGCGATCGGGAACGAGCGGTCGATCTCGGCGCCCTGGGGCAGATAGGCGATGTCGCGGGTGGAAAGGCCCTTCAGGTCGATGCGCCCGCCGAGCGGGCGGAGCGCGCCGGTGATGCCCTTCAGCAGCGTCGACTTGCCGGCGCCGTTGGGGCCGCACACGGCGAGCAGCGCGCCTTCCTCCACCAGGCCCGACAGATGATGCACCGCCGGGTGGCGCTCATAGCCGAGGGTGAGGTCGGAAAAGGCGATCTGCGCGCCGCCGCGCGCCCCGGCCTGCGGGTTCACATGGGCGCTCATGGGCCGCCGACCACGAAGAAGACGGCGACCCACAGCGGCGCCAGAAGGCCGGCCACGAGGGCGAGCCGCACCATCAGCGACAGCCGCAGCAGCGAGAAGCCGCCGCCCGCCGGGCGGACGGGGCGACGGTCGTTGCGTCGCTGGTCGCGGCCGCCGTGACCAGGGACGGCGTGCTCATGGCCCGGATGCTCGTGCGCCGGGTGGTCGTGGGCGCCGTGGTGGGGCGACGACCCCGCGCGGGCCATCGCGCCGCGCGCGGCGTCGGGCGGCGCGTCTGTCATGGCTGGTTTCCGTTGGGGCGCCTCGGGCGCGCGGGCCGGGCCGCTGGCGGAGGCTGGCGCGAATGGAGCGAGGCGGCGAGGGGCATGGCGCGATCGGGAAATTGGATGTCGCCATTCTGATATAGTGTATCCTTATCCATGTCCAGCCCGGCGACGGGCTCGCCCCGAGGGCGCTGATATCCTAGTGTGCCGGTCCCGACCCGTCCCGCGCCGGAGACCGCCGCCATGAGCCTGCCCAGTCCGCTTTCGCTCCTGGCCAAGGCGCCGGTGGTGCCCGTGGTGGTGATCGAGCGCCTCGCCGATGCGGTGCCGCTCGCCCGCGCGCTGGTGGACGGCGGCTTGCCGCTGATCGAGATCACGCTGCGCACGCCGGTGGCGCTGGAGGCGGTGCGCGCCGTGGCGGCGCAGGTCGAGGGCGCGGTCGTCGGCGCCGGCACGGTGGTGGAGCGGGCCCAGATCGAGGCCGCCCTGGAGGCCGGCGCCACCTTCCTGGTCAGCCCCGGCACCACGCCCGCTCTGGCCGAGGCGTTCGCGGCGCTCCAGGTGCCCGTCATGGCCGGCTGCGCCACCGCGAGCGAGGCCATGCGCCTTTTCGAGATGGGCTTCGAGGTGCTGAAATTCTTCCCCGCCGAGGCGTCCGGCGGCGCGGGATTCCTGAAATCCATCGCCGGCCCGCTGCCGCATCTGCGGTTCTGCCCCACCGGCGGCATCGGCCCCGGCAACGTCATGGACTATCTGAGCCTGCCCAACGTGCTGGCGGTGGGCGGCTCGTGGGTGGTGCCGAACGAGGCCATCCGCTCGGGCGACTTCGCCAAGGTGCACGCGCTCGCCGCCGCCGCCGCCACGCTGAAGCGCGCCGCCACCTTCGCCTGAGGGCTACTTGCCGGCCGAGACCTCGCCCGCCTTCAGCCGGTAGAGCACCTGCCGGCGCAGGGGATGGCCCTCGGGCGTCGTCGGCAGATCGAAGTCGCCGGCCGCGTCGCGGGTCATGCCGAGCCGGTCCATGAGCGCGCGCGAGCGCCGGTTGGCCGGCACGGTGATGGCGACGATCTCGGCGAGCCCCAGCCGGTCGAAGCCGAAGGCGAGCGCCGCGCGCGCCGCCTCGGTGGCGTAGCCGCGGCCCCAGAAGGCGGGGTCGAAGCGCCAGCCGATCTCCACCGCCGGGGTGAAGGGCGCGGCGTAAGGCACATGGACGAGGCCGCAATAGCCGGCGAAGTCGGTGACGCCCGCTGCCTCCACCACCCACAGGCCGAAGCCGTGGCGGGAAAAATGCGCCTCCGCCCGGTCCGCCACCGCGTCGCTGGCGGCGCGGTCGGCCACCGGCAGCAGGAATTCCATGGTGCGCGGGTTCGACTGCATGCGCCACAGGCCGTCGCGGTCCGACGCGCGCCAGGGGCGCAGCACGAGGCGCAAGGTGGCGAGCGTCGGCGGCGCCATCAGGCCCCCGCGATGCGCGCGCGCAGCCGCGCGGCGGCGGTGAAGACGGAGAGCGCGCGGCCCTCGATCGCGCTCACGCTGCGGATGCCCAGGGCCGAGGTCAGGAAGATCTCGTCCGCCTGGGCGAGGTCGAAGGCGTCGAGCGGGCGCGCCTCCGCGCCTTCCGAAAGCACCGCCGCGCGCATCACCCCGGGCAGCGCGCCGTCGGCGACGGGCGGCGTCACGAGCGCGCCGTCGATCACCGCGAACACATTGGCGATGGTGGTCTCGGCCACCCGGTCCTCGGTGTTGAGCAGCACCGCGTCGTCGGCGCCGCGCCGGGCTGCCTCCTGCCGGGCCAGGATGCCGTCGAGATAATTGAGCGACTTCACCTGCGCCAGCGGCGAGCGCGCGTTGCGCCGGGTCGTTTGCGCGATCACGAGCCGGGCCGGGGGAAGGGCGGGGCCGGCCGGCGCCGCGGTGATCACCAGGGTCGGCGTCGGCACGGCCGGCGGCAGCACGCCGCGCGGGCCGACGCCGCGGGTGAGCGTGAGGCGCAGCACGCCATCCGCGAGCTGGTTCGCCTGCGCGGTGACGACGAGCGCGGCGCCGAGGTCGAGGGCGGGCAGCGGGATGCCCAGCACGCCGGCGCCGGCGGCAAGCCGCGCGAGGTGGGCGTCCAGCCGCAGCACCGCCCCGCCGGCGAGGCGCAGGGTCTCGAACAGGCCGTCGCCGAGGGTGAAGCCGCGGTCGAAGGGGGAGATGCGCGCCGCTTCCTCCTCCACCAGCCGGTCGACGAGCCAGAGTTTCATCGGTCCGCTCCCGAAAGGGCGCGCAGCATGGGCGCGAGCTTCACCAGGCTCTCCTCGTATTCGGCCGCGGGATCGGAATCGGCGACGATGCCGCCGCCCGCCTGGGTGAGCAGCGTCGACCCGGCGCGCGTCACGGTGCGGATGACGATGGACGAATCCATCGCCCCGTCGAAGCCGATCCAGGCGATGGCGCCGCAATAGACGCCGCGCGGCGCCGGCTCCAGCTCGTGGATGATCTCCATGGCGCGGATCTTCGGCGCCCCGGTGATCGAGCCGCCCGGGAAGCAGGCGCGCAGGAGGTCCACCGGGCCCTTTCCTTCCTTGAGCGTGCTCTCCACCACCGAGACCAAATGATGCACGCTGGCGAAAGTCTCGAGCCCGCACAGCACCGGCACCTTGACGCTGCCGGTCCGCGACACCCGGCCGAGATCGTTGCGCATCAGGTCGACGATCATCAGGTTCTCGGCCCGGTCCTTGGCCGAGGCGACGAGCTCGCGCGCCAGCGCCGCGTCGGCCGCAGGGTCCGCGCCGCGCGGGCGGGTGCCCTTGATCGGCCGCGTCTCCACCCGTCCGTCCGTCGAGAGGCTGAGGAAGCGCTCGGGCGAGGCGCTCATCACGCTGAGGTCGGCGCCGCATTTCAGGAATGCGGCGAAGGGCGCGGGACTGGTCTCGCGCAGCCGGAGATAAAGCTCGAAGTCGTCGAGCCCGGCCGGAACGGCGGCGCGCATCTGGTGGGTGAGGTTGGCCTGGAAGATGTCGCCGGCGCGGATGTAGTCGATGACGCGGGCGACCGCGCGCTCCACCGCGGCGCGCGGCTGGTCGGCAACGAAGCGCCCGCGCGCGCGCCAGTCCGCCTTGGGCGGGGCGGCCGGCGCGCCGGCGAGCCGGCCGTGGAGCCACGCCGCGCGGCGCTTCGCCCGCGCCTGCCGGGCGGCGGGGTCGCGCTCCGGCCGGCCGCTGGAAAGGACGAAGGCGCGGCGCGCGTCATGGTCGAAGGCGGCGATGGTGTCGTAGAGGCCGAACGCCATTTCGGGAATCGCCGGGGCCGCCGGGCGCGGCGCGGGCAGCCGCTCCAGGTGCCGGCCGAGCTCGTAGCCGAGGAAGCCCACCGCGCCGGTGAGGAACGGGGCGGGGCCTTCGAGGTCGGTCCCCACCTCCGCCCCCACCTCCGCCCCCACGTCCGCCCCGCCATGGGCGGCGAGCGCCGCCTCCAGCGCCGCGAACGGGTCCTGCGCCACCGGCCGGCCGTCCACCGTGGTGCCGCGCGCGTCGGCGCAGATCACCGCGAACGGGTCGGTGGCGATGAAGGACCAGCGCGCGCGCGGGTCGCCCACAGCGGCGCTGTCGAGGACGGCGCAGAACGGATCGCCCGCGAGCGCCGCGAAGGCGGCGAGGGCGTCGCCATAGGGGAAGGCGATGACGTGCACGGGCGGATGGACCGATTCTCTGCGTGGCCGTGGCTTGCCGGCGCACCATGGCCGCGCGCGCCGCGAAGCACAATCGGCGCGGCGCCGCGCCGGTCGCGCCGTCGCCCGGCCGGGGCGATGGGGCTCGCCCTTGCATAACCGGAGGATTAGCTCTGCGCCGCTCCGGCTGGGCGGGGGCGCGGGGGAGTGATATTTCACCCCGACGTGACGGCGCGCCGCAGCCGGCACGCTCCGTTTCCGCATCTTCGTGAAAGCCCGGCCCGCGTGAACCTGCCGATCGGAAATCTCGCCCCGCCGCCCGTGGAGGCGCCGCACCCCCATCGTTCCGCTTTGGCCTGGTTCGGTCTGGGGCTGGTCCGGGGGGTGCGCTCGGTGGCGACGGTGATGCTGCTCGGCAGCTTCATCGGCTTCGGGGCGCTGCTGGAAGGCGTCGGCTTCCCGCTGGTGGCGGGCCTGGTCTCGACCCTGCTGATCTGGGCGCTGCCGGCCCAGGTGATCCTGGTGGGCGGCATCGTCTCGGGCACCGCCTTGCCGGCGGTGGCGCTGGCGGTGACGCTGTCCTCCATCCGCCTGCTGCCCATGGTGGTCTCGCTCGCCCCCTATATGCGCGGGCCGCGCCGCAGCCTGGTATCCGAGGCGGCCTGCGCCCATTTCGTCGCCATGACCTTGTGGGTGGAGGGCCTGCGGCTGCTGCCCAAGGTGCCGGGCGAGGGCCGCGTGCCCTACACGCTCGGCCTCGGCCATGCCTATGTGGTCATATCGGGCGCGGGAACGATCGCCGGCTACATGCTCGCCGGCAGCGTGCCGGGTCCGCTCGCCGCCGGGCTGCTGCTGCTGACGCCTTTGTCCTTCACGGTGCTGATGGTGCGCAATGCGCGCGCCGCCACGGACTGGCTGGCGCTCGGCGCCGGCCTCGTGCTGATGCCGCTGACCATGGGGCTCGACGGCGGGCTCGATCTGATGATCGCCGGGGTCGGCGGCGGCACGCTCGCATATCTCGTCGGCCGCCGGCTGGAGAAACGCCGGTGAGCGGCCTGCTCTCGTTTCTGCCCGACCTCGCCGCGCTCGCGGGCGCGCCGGCGACCCTCGCCGCGGCCTCCGCCGACGCCGCGGCGCCCGCGGTCCCCGGCGCGAAGCTCCACATGGACGCCTGGAGCGCGGTGGCGATCGTCATCCTGGTCGGCTTCCTGCCCACCGAGGTGTGGCGCATGCTGGCGCTGATCGCCGGCCGCCAGGTGGAAGAGGGCAGCGAGGTCTTCCACTGGGTGAAGGCGGTGGCGACGGCGCTGCTCGCCGCCGTGGTGGCGCGGCTCGTGTTCGCGCCCACCGGGCTGATCGTGGCGGTGCCGCTGGCGCTGCGGCTCGCCGCCCTTGCCGGCGGCGTGCTGGGCTTCTACCTGGTGCGCCGCTCGGTGTTCGCCGGCGTGGTCGTCGGCGAACTCATCCTGATCGCCGCAGCGGCCTATTACCTGCCCTGATCGCGCGCGGGCGCGTCGGCGTCAGGTGCCGACCCGGCCGCCGCCGATGCGGGTGATCGCCACCACCGAGGGGCGCGGCGGCGTTCCGTCCTTGAAGTCGGGCCAGCGGGTGGAGGGGTCGTCGAAGGTGGAGACGCGCCCGTCCTCGCTCTCGCCCGGATGCTGGACCGCGACGAAGAAGGTGGTGTCGTCGGCGGTGAAATAGGGCCCGCACATCTCCGCGCCGATCGGCACCGAGAAGAACCGCTTGGCGGTGCCGCGGCCGGGCCCCTCGGTCTCCACGCCCCACACGCCGTCGGTGCGGCCGGTGGAGCCGCGCGAATTGCCGTCGGTCGCCACCCACAGGCGGCCGGCGCCGTCCACGGCGCAATTGTCCGGATTGCCGAACCAGCCATGCTGCGTGGTGGCGGGCGAGAAGGTGGCGCCCACCTCGGCGACGCTCGGATCGCCGCACCGGACCAGAACCTCCCAGGCGAAATCCTTGGCGGCGTGGTCGCCGCCCGCCGGGGTGATCTCGACGATGTGGCCGAACACGTTCTTGGCGCGCGGGTTGGCGGGCTCGATCTCGGCCTCGGTGCGGGTGTCGTTCGCGGTGAGCATCACATAGACCTTGCCGGTCTTCGGGTTCACCTCCACGTCCTCGGGCCGGTCCATCTTGGTGGCGCCGAGATGGGAGGCGGCGCCGCGCACGTTGATCAGCACGTCGGCCTGGCTGGCGAAGCCGTTCTCGGCGGTGAGCGGGCCCTCGCCCTGGACCAGGGGGCGCCATTCGCCCGAGCCGTCGGGCCGGAACACCGCCACCGCGAGCGTGCCGGCATCGAGGATGTCGCGGTTGGCGGCGGGATTGGCCGCATCCACCTTGGCGTCGGTGACGAAGCGGTAGACGTGCTCCATCTTCTGGTCGTCGCCCTGATAGACCACGAAGCGCCCGTCGGTGTTGACGACGTTGGCCGCGCCCTCGTGCTTGAAGCGGCCCATGGCGGTGCGCTTCTTCGGCGTCGAGGCGGGATCGAACGGGTCGATCTCCACCACCCAGCCGAAGCGGTTGGCCTCGTTCGGCTCCTTGTTCATGTCGAAGCGGTCGTGGTAGCGGCCCCAGGCGCCGGCGCTGGTGGGCAGGCCGTAGCGCTTCAGCATCTCCGGCTCGGGCAGGCCCTCGCGCTTGCCGGAGAAGTAGTAGTTGAAGTTCTCCTCGCAGGTGAGCCAGGTGCCCCATGGGGTCACCCCGCCGGCGCAATTGTTCAGCATGCCCTTCACGTTCCGGCCGTCGGGATCGGCGCTGGTGCGCAGCTTCTCGGTGCCGGCGGCCGGTCCGGTCAGCATGATCGGGGTCTCGGCGGTGATGCGGCGGGCATATTTCGAGCCCGGCACCACCTGCCAGCCCTCGGGGCCGCGGCGGATCTCGATCACCGCGCCGCCATGGGCGGCCATCTCGATGTCCACCAGCTCGCGCGTCATGCCGGAAAAACCGTTCTTGGCGCTCTGGTTGCCAAGCCCCGGGAACATCAGCTCCTCGTTGGTGTATTCGTGGTTCACCACCAGCAAACCGTGATCCGGCCCATCGAGCGGGATGAAGCCGACGAAGTCGTTGTTGTAGCCGAACTGCTGCGCCTGGGCCTGCGCGCTCTGGGCCTTGGGGTCGAAGGCCGGCGCGCCGGGCAGCACCGGGTCGCCCCAGGAGATCAGCACCTGCGCCCGGTGTCCCTCGGCGACATGGATGGTCTCGTCGGGGGGGGCGGTGAGCTCGGGGAAGGGGAAGCGCGCGAGCTCGTCGGACGCCGCGGCGCGGCGCGCGGCGGCGAGCGCCAGCGGCGACACGGTGGCCGAGATGGCGGCCACCCCGAGCAGCCCCTTCAGCAGATCGCGCCGGCCGTAGCGGGCGGCGACCACGTCGCCCAAGGTGGGGGCGTCGGAGGGATTGGTGGCGACGTCGTCGCCGGCCTCCCGGGCGCGGGCGCCGGGCACGAAGAAGGGCTGGCTGCGAAAGGATTCGGAGCTCATGGGGGCCGTCCCAGTGATGGTGTCTGGAACGAGTCTAGATGCCGCCCGTGACGTTGCCTTGAAGGTCAGGCGACGGTGCCCGCGGCGCGGGGCGCGGGATCGTCCGACCGCCACCGGGACGGGGCGCGGCAAAAGGAAAGGGGCGCCGAACCGGCGCCCCAGGTGGGAGAGTCCTGAAGTCTGGACGAGAACGCGATGCGTCGTGGTCAAGCGCGGCCCGGCGAACCGGGCCGCGCCGGGGTCCTCAGACCGAGTAGTACATCTCGAACTCGACCGGGTGCGGCGTCATCTCGAAGCGCATCACCTCGGCCATCTTCAGCTCGATGTAGGACTCGATGAAGTCGGCCTGGAACACGTCGCCCTTCAGCAGGTACTCGTGGTCGGCCGCGAGCGAGGCGAGCGCCTCGCGCAGCGAGCCGCACACGGTGGGGATCTGCTTCAGCTCCGCCGGGGGCAGGTCGTACAGGTCCTTGTCCATCGCCTGGCCGGGATCGATGCGGTTCAGGATGCCGTCCATGCCCGCCATGAACAGGGCCGCGAAGGCGAGGTAGGGGTTCGCGCCCGGATCGGGGAAGCGGACCTCGACGCGCTTGGCCTTCGGGTTGTTGGTGTAGGGGATGCGGCAGGAGGCCGAGCGGTTGCGCGCCGAATAAGCGAGCAGCACGGGGGCCTCGTAGCCCGGGACCAGACGCTTGTAGGAGTTGGTCAGCGGGTTGGTGAAGGCGTTCAGCGACTTGGCGTGCTTGATGATGCCGCCGATGTACCACAGGCAGTACTCGGAGAGATCGGCATACTTGTCGCCGGCGAACAGCGGCTTGCCGTCCTTCCAGATCGACTGGTGCACGTGCATGCCCGAGCCGTTGTCGCCGAACACCGGCTTCGGCATGAAGGTCGCGGTCTTGCCGTAGATGTTCGCCACCTGGTGGATGCAGTATTTGTAGACCTGCAGGTGGTCGGCCATGGTCACGAGCGAGCCGAACTTGAGGCCGAGCTCGTGCTGGGCGGAGGCGACCTCGTGGTGGTGCTTCTCGACGTGGGCGCCCATCTTCGCCATGGAGGCGAGCATCTCGGAGCGCATGTCCTGGGCGCTGTCGATCGGCGGGACCGGGAAGTAGCCGCCCTTGGTCTTCACGCGGTGGCCGAGATTGCCGCCCTCATACTCGGTGTCGAAGTTGGTGGGCAGCTCGATCGAGTCGAGCTTGAAGCCGGTGTTGTACGGGTCGGCCTTGAAGCGCACGTCGTCGAAGATGAAGAACTCGGCCTCGGGGCCGAAATAGACCGCGTCGCCGATGCCGGTGGACTTGGCGTAGGCCTCCGCCTTCTTGGCGATGGAGCGCGGGTCGCGGCCGTAGGGCTGGCCGGTGGTGGGCTCCAGCACGTCGCACACGATGGACATGGTGGTCTCTGAGAAGAACGGGTCGATGCAGGCGCTCGCCGGGTCCGGCATGAGCAGCATGTCGGACTCGTTGATGGCCTTCCAGCCGGCGATGGAGGAGCCGTCGAAGGCGGTGCCTTCGGAGAGGAATTCCTCGTCCACCATGCCGATGTCGAAGGTCACGTGCTGCCACTTGCCGCGCGGGTCGGTAAAGCGCAGGTCGACGTATTTCACGTCCTCGGACTTGATGGCGTCGAGGACGTCCTTGACCGTCTTGAGCTTCATGAGAGGGTCTACCTTTCTTCGATCAGCAGTGAAATTGGGCGAGGAAGGGAAATTCAGATGGCGTCGAGGCCGGACTCGCCGGTGCGGATGCGGATCGCCTCCTCGATGGAGGAGACGAAGATCTTGCCGTCGCCGATGCGCCCGGTCTGGGCGGCGCGGCGGATCGCGTCCACGGCCTTCTCGACCATCTCGTCGGAGAGGACGATCTCGATCTTCACCTTGGGCAGGAAGTCCACGACGTACTCGGCACCGCGGTAAAGCTCGGTGTGGCCCTTCTGACGCCCAAAGCCCTTCGCCTCGGTCACGGTGATGCCTTGCAGGCCCACGTCCTGGAGGGCCTCCTTCACCTCGTCGAGCTTGAAGGGCTTGATGATTGCCTCGATCTTCTTCATGCGCTCCGTCTCCCTGGCCCGGCCCTCCGCCGCATGGCCGAGCCGGCGCATTTGAAGCAGGATGCGTGCCATGCTCGGGCTCCATGGCCCGTGCCGTGCCCCTGCCGTTCAGCGCAGGAAATATGCACCAGTGATAGGCACGATGCGTAAAAGTTAGGCGAAAAAGGCCAGGCGATCGATGGTGGTCTGGATATGAACTAGGCAGGCGGGAGCTGGATGTGGGCTGCGAGCTTCTCGAACCCTCGGAAATGACGCGTGCGGACGCTTTCGCCGTGCAAATGGGCACGCCATCCTTGGCGCTCATGGAGCGGGCCGGTACCGCGGTGGCGGACGCGGTGGCGCGCGCCCCGCTCACCACCCGCGTGCTGGTGCTGTGCGGCCCCGGCAACAATGGCGGCGACGGCTTCGTGGCGGCGCGCGTGCTGGCCCAGCGCGGCTTTCGGGTGCGCCTCGCGCTGCTCGGCGACCTCGATCGCCTCGCCGGCGACGCGGCGACAGTGGCGCGCCAGTGGAAGGGGCCGGTGGACGAGCCGGCGGCGCTGGACCTGTCCGCCTGCGATATCATCGTCGACGCCCTGTTCGGCGCCGGCCTCGCCCGCGACCTGGACGGCGCCGCCAAGGCCCTGGTGGAGCGCATGGCCGCCGCCGGCCGGCCCATCGTCGCCGTCGATCTGCCGTCGGGCCTCGACGGCTCGACCGGCCGGGTGCGCGGCGCGGCGGCGCCGGCGCGCGAGACCGTCACCTTCTTCCGCCGCAAGCCGGGCCACCTGCTGGAGCCCGGCCGCAGCCTGTGCGGCAAGGTGCGGGTCGCCGACATCGGCATCCCGGACGCGGCCATCGCCGCGGTGCGGCCCGCCGCCTTCGTGAACCTGCCCGCCGCCTGGCAGCACGCCTTTCCGCGGCCCGCGTCGCTGGGCCACAAATACGACCGCGGCCATGCGGTGGTGGCGAGCGGCGACGCCTGGACCTCGGGCGCCGCCCGCCTCTGCGCGCGCGGGGCGCTGCGGGCCGGGGCGGGCCTCGTCACGCTCGCCTGCCCGGCGGGCGTGCTGGCGCTCCAGGCCGGCTCCTACGCCGCCATCATGGCGCGCGAGGCCGCCGATGCCCGCGGCCTCGCTTATCTGCTGGAGGACCGGCGGCTCCACACGGTGGCGCTTGGCCCCGGCCTCGGGGTCGGCGCGGAGACCCGGCTGCGGGTCGCGGCGGCGGCGCCGGGCCGCCGGCTGGTGCTGGACGCCGACGCGCTGACCGCGTTCGCCGGCGACGTGCCGGCGCTGGCGGGCCTGCTGGCTGAGGCCGAGGCCTGCGTGATCACGCCCCACGCGGGCGAGTTCGCGCGCCTGTTCGCCAGCGAGGCGCAGGTGCTTGGCGCCGCCTCGAAGCTCGCCGGCGCACGGGCGGCGGCGCGCCGGCTCGGCGCGGTCGTGGTGCTGAAGGGGCCGGACACGGTGGTGGCCGAGCCCGGCGGGCGCGCCATGATCGCCGAGAACGCGCCGGCCTTCCTCGCCACGGCGGGCGCGGGCGACGTGCTGGCGGGCTTCGTGACCGGGCTGCTGGCGCAAGGCATGCCCGCCTTCGAGGCGGCGGGCGCCGCCGTCTGGCTGCACGGCGAGGCCGCGCGCGAGGCCGGTCCCGGCCTGATCGCCGACGACCTGCCCGAGGCGCTGCGCGCGGTCTACGGGCGGCTGTTCACGGCGCTGGCGGGATGAGGCGGCCTCTGGCGGGCGAGGCGACCGGCCTTCGCCTCAGCCGGGCGTGACCTCGTAGGCGCGGCTCGTCACCACCGCGCCGTCGCCGCTGCGCTGGGCGATGATCGGCCAGCGGCCGGGGCTGTCCGCCAGGAAGGCGACCCGCACCGTGTCCTTGGGTCCCACCGGCACGGTGTCGTGCCACCAGGGCTTCCAGCCGTCGTCCTTGCCGTCGAGCAGGCGCACCGGCGTGCCCTGGATGTGCACCGAGACCGGCGCCTCCATGGTGTTGGCGAGGGTGAGCACCACCGCCCGCCCGGCCTTCACCGTGCCCACCACCGGGGGACCCACGGCGCTCTCGCCGATCGGCACGTCGAAGCGCGCCGCGTTCTGCAGCGGGATCTCCTTCGGCAGGGCGTTCGGCGGCAGCGGCGGCGGCGGGCCGTCGGGCGCGGTGCCGGCCGGACCCACCGGCGCCACCACGGCGAGGCGGATCGGCTCCTGGGTGGTCTCGAGGTCGATGATCGACACGTCGGCGTCGTCGAGGGTCGCCGCCACGTCCACCCGCCCGCCGGGCGGCAGCTGGAGCCGGCCGTCCTTGAGCTCGAACGGCTCGGCCGGCTGGCCGTCGACCGCGATCACATAGGCCGGCGGCCCCTTGATGCGCAGCCGGAGGAACAGCGTCGTGGCGTTGACGAAGCGCAGCCGCGCCCGCCCGCTCGCCGGTCCCTGGAAGGTGGGCGAGATGGCGCCGTTGACCGGGAAGATCGGCATGCCGGTCTCGGGCGGGAACGACTGGATGAACAGCACGTGGTCGGCGGCATACAGCGGCGGGCCCGGCTCCTCCACCACCAGGGCGCCGGCGAGCGCGCGCCGCGCGAGGGTGGGGTTGGCGGCGTGGTACCAGAACGTGCCGGCATCCGGCGGCGTGAGGGCGATGGTGCCGCTCTTGCCGCCCGGCACCGGCGCGGCGGCGAGGTTCGCGCCGGCCGAGGCGCCGCGCAGGCCGTGCCAGGTGAGCGCGATCTCCTCCTTCAGGCCGTTGGCGAGGGTGAGGTTGAGGGCGCCCCCCTTCTTCAGCCGCAGCACCGGGCCGGGCAGGCTCTGGTTGAACAGAGCGAGGCGGCCCTGGCCGGCGAGCTCGGGGCGCGCCGCCTCGGCCGCGGCGAGCTGGACCGCGACCGGCGCCGGCACCGGCGGCGCGCCGGCCGTCGCGGGCTGCGCCTGGGCGGCCGCCAAGCGCCCGGTCGCGGGCAGCAGGAGGGTGGCGGCCGCGCCCTTAAGGAGACTGCGTCGGGTGGGGCAGGGGGTGCTCACGCTGGGCTCTCCGCGGCTCGTTTCGCGGACCATCTTACGGCGCCGGAAAAAGGGCAAGCGCCATTCGCTGCGGGCTCGGGCGCAGGCTTTGCGGCGCGCCGGGCGCGGCGGGCGGGTCGCGGCCGGGCGCCGGCGCCGCGCCAGCCACGGGCCGGGTCGCGGCACCCCCGGGGCTGAACCTTGGCCCGCGCGGCCCCGGGGCGCGATTCGCCCGGGCGGGTGAGCCCTGGCGCCCTGCGCCCGCCGCGGACGCGAGCCCCCTCCGCCCGCGGAAGGCGGGGGCCCGGCCGCCGCGCGGGGCAAGGCCGGGGCGCGGCCAAGAGCGGGCGGGTCCGGCGTGCGCCCGCCGGCGCCATTTTCTTGCTGCGCGCGGGAGCGGGCGTGATATAAGCCGCCTCTCCGATCGGCGCTCCGGCGACCGGTCTACGCCGTGGTGCGCGCCTGGCCGTGGCAAGCGGGGCGAAGGCACGGAACGGGCGGATGCCCGCGGGCCCGCGCGCGGGACGGCGGGTTCTCGGCCGGGAATGTCTCCTGCGGCATGCGGGCGTGGCGGAACTGGTAGACGCGCGGGATTTAGGTTCCCGTGACGATGAGTCGTGGGGGTTCGAGCCCCTCCGCCCGCACCATCTCGCCGGCGCATCCGTTGCGCAGCCCGCCTCCGGCCCGGGGCCGGCGCGCGCGGGACCCGCGAGGGGACGAGATTTCGAACCCGGGCTGCGCCGGTCGCGGCCCGGAACAGTTGCGACAAGGGCCGCGCCGGGCGCGGCCAGGACAGGTGAAGGCAAGACGATGCAGGTGACCGAGACCCAAGCCGAAGGCCTCAAGCGCGCGTTCCGCGTGGTGGTTCCCGCCACCGAGCTGGACGCCAAGGCGGCCGCGCGCCTCTCCGACCTCAAGGACAAGGTCAAGCTCAACGGCTTCCGTCCCGGCAAGGTGCCGATGGCGCACCTGAAGCGCATGTACGGCAAGTCGGTGATGGCCGAGGTGATCGAGCAGACGGTCACCGAGGCCAACGGCAAGATCATCGAGGAGAACAGCTTCCGCCTCGCGCTCCAGCCCAAGGTGGCGCTGCCCGAGGACCAGGACGAGGTGAAGGGCGTCATCGAGGGCGAGAAGGACCTCACCTACACGGTGGAGCTGGAGCTGCTGCCCAAGATCGAGCTCGGCAACTTCAAGGAGCTGAAGGTCGAGAAGCCGGTGGTGGAGGTGACCGACGCCGAGGTGGACGAGACCATCGCGCGCATCGCCGACGCCAACCGCCCCTACAGCGCCAAGGACGGCGCCGCCGCCAAGGGCGACCGCGTCACCGTGGACTTCGTCGGCACCATGGACGGCGCGGCGTTCGAGGGCGGCTCGGGCGAGGACGTCCAGGTGGTGATCGGCTCGAACAGCTTCATCCCCGGCTTCGAGGAGCAGCTCGACGGCATTCTGCCGGGCGAGGCGCGCACCGTGACCGTCACCTTCCCCGAGGCCTATGCGGCGCGCGCGCTCGCCGGCAAGCCGGCCTCGTTCGCGGTCACCGCCAAGACCATCGAGGCGCCCGGCGAACTGACGCTCGACGACGAGTTCGCCAAGACGCTGGGCCAGGAGAGCATGGACAAGCTCAAGGAGCTGGTGCGCCAGCGCATCCAGTCCGAGCATGCCGGCCTCGCGCGCCAGAAGGTGAAGCGGGCGCTGCTCGACGCGCTCGACGCGGCGCACAAGTTCGAGGTGCCCGCCGGGCTGGTGGAGCAGGAGTTCGCCGGCGTGTGGGACCAGGTCAAGCAGGACCTCGCCGCGCAGAACCGCAGCTTCGCCGACGAGGACACCACCGAGGACGAGGCCAAGGCCGAGTACCGCAAGATCGCCGAGCGCCGGGTGCGGCTCGGCCTGGTCCTTGCGGAAATCGGCGAGCGCAACAATATCCAGGTCTCCGACGACGAAGTGACGCGGGCCGTGGTGGAGCGGGCGCGTCAGTTCCCCGGCCAGGAGCAGCAGGTGTGGGACTATTATCGCCGCAATCCCCAGGCGATGGCGTCCGTGCGTGCGCCCCTGTTCGAGGAGAAGGTGGTCGACTTCCTCCTGGAGCTCGCCGAGGTGACCGAGAAGAAGGTCACCAAGGAGGAGCTCTATAAGGAGGAGGATGAGGAGAAGGCGGCCTGATTTCCTCGGGCCGGCTTCGCTGAACTTGCGAACGCGCGCGGCGAGAGCCGGCCTCCCCCGCGCCCCGAGGATGCAACATGCGTGATCCCGTCGATACTTATATGAATTACCTCATCCCCATGGTGGTCGAGCAGACCAACCGGGGCGAGCGGTCCTACGACATTTTTTCCCGCCTCCTGAAGGAGCGCATCCTTTTCCTCACCGGCATGGTGGAGGACGGCATGGCCACGCTCGCCGTGGCGCAGCTGCTGTTCCTGGAGGCGGACAATCCGAAGAAGGAGATCTCGATGTACATCAACTCCCCCGGGGGAGTGGTGACGTCGGGCCTCGCGATCTACGACACCATGCAGTTCATCAAGCCGGCGGTGTCGACGCTGTGCATCGGCCAGGCCGCCTCCATGGGCTCGCTGCTTTTGACTGCGGGCGAGAAGGGCATGCGCTTCGCGCTTCCCAACGCCCGAATCATGGTCCACCAGCCGTCGGGCGGCTTCCAGGGCCAGGTCACGGACATCATGCTGCACGCGCAGGAGATCCTGAACCTGAAGAAGCGGCTGAATGAAATCTATGTGAAGCACACCGGCCAGCCGCTGAAGGCCATCGAGGATGCGCTGGAGCGCGACAACTTCCTCACCGCCGATGCGGCCAAGGAGTTCGGGCTGATCGATTCCGTGATCGACAAGCGCCCGAGCGACGACACCGCCAAGGCCGCCTGACCCCCTCGGCGATCGGCAGGGTCCATGCGGGCCGCGCCCTGCGGGGCGCGGCAGCACGCCGCATGGGGGGTGGAATTCCCCCTTGCGTGCAGTGCAAGATCGCGCTTGCATGGTCCATAGCCGGCATCGGCCGTCGCGTCGTCGGCCTCCTCCGCTCAGCGTCGGGGGGCGCGCCGCGACGGTGCCCGACGGACGGGCGATGCCGGGGACGAAGCGGACCGGGTGCGCGGCGGCACTTTCCCCGTCCGGAAGCACGACCTTCCGGGGGATACCCTCACGCCTGCCTTGATCGTGTCGCCCGAGGGTGGTTGGCTCCATGTCGACCCGAATGACGGAATGCGGGATTGGCCGACTTTTTGCTTGGTCCAATCCCCAATCGGATCCGTAGGAAAGGATGCGTCCTTGGACGCCACCGACCGCGGATCGCAGGAGACGAAGATGAGCAAGACCGGCGGCAGCGACAGCAAGAACACGCTTTACTGCTCGTTCTGCGGCAAGAGCCAGCACGAGGTCAGGAAGCTCATCGCCGGACCGACCGTGTTCATCTGCGACGAGTGCGTCGAGCTGTGCATGGACATCATCCGGGAAGAGTCCAAGTCCTCGCTGGTGAAGTCGCGGGACGGCATCCCGACCCCGAAGGAGATCCGCAAGGTCCTCGATGACTACGTCATCGGCCAGGACCACGCGAAGAAGGTGCTCTCGGTGGCGGTGCACAACCACTACAAGCGCCTCAACCACGCCTCCAAGCACGGCGACGTGGAGCTCGCGAAGTCCAACATCCTGCTGATCGGCCCCACCGGGTCCGGCAAGACGCTGCTCGCGCAGACGCTGGCGCGCATCCTCGACGTGCCCTTCACCATGGCCGACGCCACCACGCTGACCGAAGCCGGCTACGTGGGCGAGGACGTGGAGAACATCATCCTGAAGCTGCTCCAGGCCGCCGACTACAATGTCGAGCGGGCGCAGCGCGGCATCGTCTATATCGACGAGATCGACAAGATCAGTCGCAAGTCCGACAATCCCTCCATCACCCGCGACGTGTCGGGCGAGGGCGTGCAGCAGGCGCTCCTGAAGATCATGGAGGGCACGGTCGCCTCGGTCCCGCCCCAGGGCGGGCGCAAGCACCCGCAGCAGGAATTCCTGCAGGTGGACACCACCAACATCCTGTTCATCTGCGGCGGCGCCTTCGCCGGGCTCGACAAGATCATCTCCTCGCGCTCGAAGGGCTCCACCTCGATCGGCTTCCAGGCCAAGGTGGCCCCGCCCGAGGATCGCCGCCCGGGCGAGGTGTTCCGCGAGGTCGAGCCCGAGGATCTGCTGAAGTACGGCCTGATCCCGGAATTCATCGGCCGCCTGCCGGTGCTGGCGACGCTCGGCGATCTCGACGAGGAGGCGCTGAAGAAGATCCTCTCCGAGCCGAAGAACGCCCTGGTCAAGCAGTACCAGCGGCTGTTCGAGATGGAGAATGTGGACCTCACCATCCACGAGGAGGCGCTCGGCGCCATCGCCCGCAAGGCGATCGAGCGCAAGACCGGCGCCCGCGGCCTGAGGTCGATCATGGAGGGCATCCTGCTCGACACCATGTTCGACCTGCCCGGCCTCGAGGGGGTGGAAGAGGTGGTGATCTCGAAGGAAGTCGTCGAGCAGAACGCGCGTCCGCTCTACATCTATGCGGATCGCGTCGGCGATGCGGGCGCCAGTGCGTAACGCCCCAGGCTCCGCCCGCCTCCCCCGCGCCGACCGCGCGGGGGAGGCGGGCGCTTGGGACGCGCCGGCGGTCGGCGCTGTGGGCGCGCCTTGGGGTCTCAACCGGCGCTCCGAAGGGCGCTTCCGCTTGAGAGTCCCCAAGGGCTTCCCCCCGGCGGCGCCCTTGAAATGGGTGCGCCGCCTCTCCATCTTGGTCTGGAAAGTTCCGGTTTCGGGGCTCGAAGATCGTGTCTCCAGCGGCCCAGGCCGCGTCAGCATGGAAAATCGAAACCCGGTCCCGGCCGCGTGCACGCGCGGCAGCGTTTTCGCGCGTGCAGCTCTTGAAAGGATTGCCCCATGACGAGCTCGAAGCCGCGTCCCCCGCTCGTTGCCGGAATGTCTCAGACCTTCCCGGTGCTTCCGCTGCGGGACATCGTCGTCTTCCCGCACATGATCGTGCCCCTGTTCGTGGGCCGCGAGAAGTCGATCCGCGCCCTCGAGGAGGTGATGCGCGGCGACACCTACATCCTGCTCGCGACCCAGGAGAACGCCTCCGACGACGACCCGGCGGCCGACGCCATCTACCGCGTCGGCACGCTGGCCACCGTGCTCCAGCTGCTCAAGCTGCCCGACGGCACCGTGAAGGTGCTGGTGGAGGGCGTCAGCCGCGCCCAGGTGGTGAAGTATACCGACCGCGCCGACCTCTATGAGGCCGAGGCCATGACGCTGTCCGAGGAGGAGGGCGACGTGGTCGAGGCCGAGGCGCTCGCGCGCTCGGTGGTCAACGAGTTCGAGAATTATGTGAAGCTCAACAAGAAGGTGTCGCCCGAGGTGGTGGGCGTGGTCGGCCAGATCGACGACCACTCCAAGCTCGCCGACACCATCGCCTCGCATTTGGCGGTGAAGATCCCCGAGAAGCAGGCGGTGCTGGAGACCGTGAAGGTCGCCGACCGGCTGGAGAAGGTGCTCGGCCTGATGGAGAGCGAGATCTCCGTCCTGCAGGTGGAAAAGCGCATCCGCAC
The DNA here is from genome assembly GCF_040049235.1 of Xanthobacter luteus. Lineage (NCBI taxonomy): Bacteria > Pseudomonadati > Pseudomonadota > Alphaproteobacteria > Hyphomicrobiales > Xanthobacteraceae > Xanthobacter > Xanthobacter luteus. The sequence continues at coordinate 714,233 of NZ_JBDZDO010000001.1, read as the reverse complement.
CCGCGTCAAGCGGCAGATGGAGAAGACCCAGCGCGAGTACTACCTCAACGAGCAGATGAAGGCGATCCAGAAGGAGCTGGGCGACGAGGAGGGCCGCGACGACCTGCAGGAGCTCGAGGACCGCATCAAGCGCACCAAGCTCACCAAGGAAGCGCGCGAGAAGGCCACCCACGAGCTGAAGAAGCTGCGCCAGATGTCGCCCATGTCGGCGGAAGCCACCGTGGTGCGCAACTATCTGGACTGGCTGCTGTCGATCCCGTGGGGCGTGAAGAGCAAGGTCAAGAAGGACCTCGGCTTCGCCCAGGAGATCCTCGACACCGATCACCACGGCCTCGACAAGGTCAAGGAGCGGATCGTCGAGTATCTCGCCGTGCAGAGCCGCGCCAACAAGCTCACGGGGCCGATCCTGTGCCTCGTCGGCCCGCCCGGCGTCGGCAAGACCTCGCTCGGCAAGTCGATCGCCAAGGCGACCGGCCGCGAGTTCGTGCGCGTCGCTCTGGGCGGCGTGCGCGACGAGGCGGAGATCCGCGGCCACCGGCGGACCTATATCGGGTCCATGCCGGGCAAGATCATCCAGTCCATGCGCAAGGCCAAGAAGTCGAACCCGCTGTTCCTGTTGGACGAGATCGACAAGATGGGCGCCGATTTCCGCGGCGACCCGTCCTCGGCTTTGCTCGAGGTGCTGGACCCGGAGCAGAACCACACCTTCAACGACCACTATCTGGAGGTCGACTATGACCTCTCGAACGTGATGTTCGTGACCACGGCCAACACGCTGAACATCCCGCCGGCGCTGCTGGACCGCATGGAGGTGATCCGCATCGCCGGCTACACCGAGGACGAGAAGGTGGAGATCGCGCGCAAGCACCTGATCCCCAACGCCATCGCCAAGCACGGCCTCGGCCCGAAGGAGTGGACCATCGACGACGAGGCGCTCATGACCCTCATTCGCCGCTACACGCGGGAAGCGGGCGTGCGCAATCTCGAGCGCGAGATCTCCACCCTCGCCCGCAAGGCGGTGAAGGAGCTCATGGTCTCGAAGAAGAAGGCCGTGAAGGTGACCGCCAAGACGCTGGAGGACTTCCTCGGCGTGCCGCGCTTCCGCTACGGCGAGGTGGAGATGGAGGACCAGGTGGGCGTCGTCACCGGCCTCGCCTGGACCGAGGTGGGCGGCGAGCTGCTCACCATCGAGGGCCTGATGATGCCCGGCAAGGGCAAGATGACGGTCACCGGCAACCTGCGCGACGTGATGAAGGAGAGCATCTCCGCGGCGGCGTCCTACGTGCGCTCGCGGGCGGTGGACTTCGGCATCGAGCCGCCGCTGTTCGAGCGGCGCGACATCCACGTCCACGTTCCCGAGGGGGCGACCCCGAAGGACGGTCCGTCGGCGGGCGTCGCCATGGCCACCGCCATCGTCTCGGTGATGACCGGCATCCCGGTGCGCCGCGACGTGGCCATGACCGGCGAGATCACGCTGCGCGGCCGGGTGCTGCCGATCGGCGGCCTCAAGGAGAAGCTGCTGGCGGCGCTCCGGGGCGGCATCAAGCGGGTGCTGATTCCCGAGGAGAACGCCAAGGACCTGGCGGACATTCCGGCCAACGTGAAGAACGCGCTGGAGGTGATTCCGGTCTCCCGCATGGACGAGGTGCTCGGCTACGCGCTGGTGCGTCGTCCGGACCCCATCACCTGGGAGGAGCGGCCGGTCAACGCGCCCGAACCTCCGGTTGCGGAAGAAGAGACCCCTGGCGTCGTCGCTCACTGAGTGATTTCAAAGGGTTATGGCAGAATGAGGGGCGGCGCGGGGAACGCGCCGCCCCTTTTCCTTTCGCACTCGCACATCGGGAAATCGTGCACTGGTGCGGGTTTGTCGACGATGACGCTTGCAAAAGCCGCATTTTCCGTGATGCTTCGCGCCGATCGCCCTGGGCTCGATCCCGCGCGATTCGAGTGTATTCAACGGAAGGGAATGGTCAGATGACCACCAAGAACGAACTGATCGCCGCGGTGGCTGAAGAGGCCAAGCTGACGAAGACGGCCGCAGCGGCGGCGGTGGACGCCACCTTCGACATCATCGCCAAGGCGCTCAAGCAGGGCGAGGAAGTCAAGCTGATCGGCTTTGGCAGCTTCTCGGTGGTGAAGCGCGCCGCCCGCGAAGGCCGCAATCCGCGCACCGGCAAGCCGGTGAAGATCAAGGCGTCCAAGGCGCCGAAGTTCACCCCCGGCAAGGGCCTCAAGGAAGCCGTCAACGGCTGATGCGCCGCGCGGTCGGATCGCCCTGATCCGACGCGCGCACTGCACACGTTGCGCGCCGCCCGGACCCCTGGGCTCCCGGCGCGCAACGTGGCGCAGCGGGGCAGGCTTCCGGACCACGCCGGCGCCGCACCCGCCAGCCGCGACATCCCGAAGGATCATCCCGCCGACGCCGAGAGCCCCTCGGCCGCCTCCAGCAGCTTTGCCAGCAGGTCGCCCTCCAGCGCCGCGCGCGACGTGCGCGCGAGATTGGTGCTGAGATTGAGCGCGGCGACCACATGGCCCTGCGCGTCGCGGATCGGCGCCGCGATGCCGCAGGCGCCCGGCTCCAGCTCTTCGCTCACCAGCGCCCAGCCTTGCGCCTTCACGCGCGCGATCTCGGCCGCGATCTCATCCACGCCGGTGAGGGTCTGCGGCGTGTAGGCCGGCCGCTCGGCGCCCGCGAGCAGGGCGCGCAGCGCCTCCGGCGCCAGCTGGGTGAGCAGCACCCGCCCCATAGAGGTGCAGAAGGCGGGCAGCCGGCTGCCCACCGAGAGGCGGTTGCGCAGGATGCGCGCCACGTCCGCGCGCGCCACGAACGTCACCTCCCCCCCGTCGAGCACGGACACCGCCACGGTCTCGTTGGTGGCGGCCGACAGCGCCTCCACCACCGGGCGCGCCCGCTCGGCGATGTCGAGCGAGGACAGATAGGAATAGCCGAGCCGCAGCACCCGTGAGGTGAGCGCGAAGCGCCCGGTCGGGTCCTGGCGCGCGAGGCCGAGCGCCACCAGGGTATGCAGCATGCGCCGGGCGCCGGCGCGGGTCAGCCCGGTGCGGCGGGCCGCCTCGGCCATGGTGAGGCCGCCCGCCGCGCCCTCGAAGGCCGACATCACCGCGAGCCCCTTGGCGAAAGCCTCGACGAAGCCGTCGCCCCCCTTCGGCCACGCGGCGATTTCCGCCGCACTCCAAAGCTGCTTCACAGCCGGACCCATCCGTTCTAGGTTGTTCGTCTATCGATCATATGTTCGTTAAACGAACATTTCAAGGGAGGGTACGGATGTTCCTCAAGAAACTTGTCCCGGTTCTCGCGCTGGCGGCGCTGCTGCCCGCAACGGCCCTCGCCGAAGGCTTCCCGAGCCGGCCGATCCGGCTGGTGGTGCCGGCCGCCACCGGCGGGCCCACCTTCATCACCGCCAAGATGGTGGCCGACAAGATGACGGAGAGCCTGAAGCAGCCGGTGATCGTCGAGCCGGTGCCGGGCGCCGGCGGCAATACCGGCGCGCTCCAGGTGGCCCGCGCCGAGCCGGACGGCTACACGCTGCTGGTGGCCACCATCGGCACCCACGCCATCAACCAGACGCTCTACAAGAAGATGCCGTTCGACCCGATCGCGGACTTCGAGCCGGTGTCGCAGCTGGTGCAGTATCCCCTCGTCCTGGTGGCGAACGCGGATTTCCCGCCGAGCACGGTCCCCGCGCTGATCGCCTATGCCAAGGCCAATCCCGGCAAGGTGCTGCGCGCCTCCGGCGGCAGCGGCACCTCCATGCACCTCACCGGCGAGCTGTTCCGCTCCCAGGCCGGCGTCGACATGCCCCACGTGCCCTACAAGGGCAGCGCCCCGGCGCTCACCGATCTTGCCGGCGGCCATGTGCAGATCATGTTCGATTCGCTCATGACCGCCATGCCGCTGGTGAAGGCGGGCAAGCTGAAGGCGCTGGGCGTCACCGGCGCCAGCCGCTCGCCCATCGCCCCGGACGTGCCCACCATCGCCGAGCAGGGGCTGACCGGCTACCAGGCGTTCGGCTGGATCGGCATCGTCGCCCCCAAGGGCACGCCGCGCCCGGTGGTGGATATGCTCTCGAAGGCGGTGGCCGATGCGCTCAAGGACCCGAAGATCCGCGAGACGCTGATCGCCCAGGGCGCCGAGCCGGTGGGCTCCACGCCGGATCAGTTCCGCACCTTCATCGCCGACCAGACCAAGCTCTGGGCGGTGGCGGTGAAGGCCTCGGGCGCGCAGGTGGAGTGAGCGGCATGACCTTCCATTCGGTCCCCCAATCCATCCCCAAGGCCGAGTTCGCCGCCCGCGTCGCCGCTTTGGCCGCCCGCGTGAGGGCGGAAGGGGCGGGGGCCTATGTGGGCACCCGCCAGGGCGCCCTGCATTATCTCGGCGGCGTCTTCATGCCGTGGCGCGGCGCCGTGGTGGTCACCCGCGAGGGCCATTGCGAGATCCTCTATTGGGCCATGGACGCCGAGCGGGCCCGGGCCGAGGGCTGCGCCCAGACCGTCACCGACTTCACCGGCTCGGCGCTGGTGGAGGGGGTGGCGGCGCTGCTCGCCCGCCACGGCCTCGCGCGGCTTCCGGTGGGCCTCGACCTCGCCCATCCCGGCGCCGCCCAGGTGGCGCCCGGCATGCTCACGGCGGGCGAGTATCTCGCCCTCACCGAGGCGCTGCCCGAGGCGCCGCTGGTCAATGGCGTCGACTGGATCGACGATCTGATGCTCATCAAGTCGCCGGCGGAGATCGCGCTGCTGCGCCGCGCCGCCGAGGTGGCGGCCGCCGGCTACGAGGCCGGCGTCGCGGCGGTGGCCGCGGGGGTCAGCGAGAACCATGTGGCCGGCGTGGTGGAGGCGGCGATCCGCGATGCCGGCTCGTCCTGGGCCTGGGCCATCACCGGCGGCACCGAGGTGGGCGCCGGCGACCGCTCGGCCTTCGCCCGCGGCGTCACCCAGCAGGCCACCGACGCGGTGATCGGACGCGACCAGTTCGTGGTGATCGACCTCCACACCATGGTGGGGGTCTATCTCTCCGATCTGTCCCTGCCGGTGTTCCTCGGCACGCCGACGCCGGAGCAGAACGCGCTCGCCGCCTGCTGGGAGGAGGCGGCCGCGACCATGCTCGCCGGGCTGCGCCCGGGCCGGGCCGTGAAGGACTGCGCCGCCGAGGGCCATCAGGTGTTCGCCCGCCACGGCTTCGGCAGCTTCGGCCTGCCCCTGTTCGGCCACGGCCTCGGCACCTGCGCCCGCACCCGGCCGTTCGTGAACCCGTCGAGCACCGACACGGTTCAGGAGGGCATGGTGATCGCCCTCGGCACCCACCTCTACGCGCCCGGCCTCGGCGGGCTGCGGCTGGAATTTCCGACCCTGGTCACCGCCACCGGCGGCGAGGGCCTCAGCGGCCTGCCGCCCAAGGTGCGCTATCTGCCGTGAGGCTGAGGCCGGGGCGGGCGCAGGCGCGCCCCGGTGGAGGGCACAGCCGCGTCGCGGCAGCCCTTGCCGAACGGTCTGGCGCTACTGCCGCTTGGCGCCGGTGGCGCTCCGGCTGACGGCCGGGCGCCCGCCCTCTCCCGCTTGCGGGGGCGCGCCGGGGAGCGGGAAAGCTGCGGCCTGGGCCGCGTGTTCGCCGTGCTGCCCGGCAGCCCGGTGCCGGTCCGGGGCCCGCTCCGTCGCGCGCTCTTGTCCGCCCCGCCGCGCGGTGGTTTAAGGGCGGACGCCGGGCGGTTAGCTCAGTTGGTAGAGCATCTCGTTTACACCGAGAGGGTCGGCGGTTCGAGCCCGTCACCGCCCACCATCGCCTTCCCGTCCTTCCTGTCCCGCCCGTCCTTCCTGTCCTTTGCCGTCCGACGCGGCGTGCCGCGGCCGGCGATCCGGCGGGGCCGGGGCATTGCCGGCGGCCGGTGCGGGCGGGCAGGACGAAGCCGCGCGAATGTGCGCGCGAACAGCCGCAACTTTCCCGCCGAACGAAGGGCCGCAACGGCCCGTGCGGCGCCGGCGCCGAAATCCGCGGGGAAATGCGCCGGCCTTGCTTGACTTGGGCCGGGGGGTGCCTTACCACGCCGCTCTCCCCGGCGTCGCCAAGGCTGATGCCGGTTCGGGGGTGTAGCTCAGTTGGTTAGAGCGCCGGCCTGTCACGCCGGAGGTCGCGGGTTCGAGCCCCGTCACTCCCGCCAGATTTCCAATGACTTTTAGCGAAAGTCCAGCCGGCGCCAGCGCTTTCGGCCTGGCCCTCAGCCCGGCTGCCGGCGGCGCCGTCAGGGCGCTCCGGTCGGCTCGGGCGGGGTGGCAGGGGTTTGAGGAAGGCCTTGAAGATCATCGGGAAATCCTGGCAGAGTCCGGCGTCGGAGCCCGCCCGAGGGGGCCCGCAGGACCGGTCCAAGATCATGTCCCACCCCGCCGCCTCCCGCCCATGACCGCCGGCACCCGCGCGCTGGCCCTGCTGGCCGCGCTCCTCCTGCCATCGATGCCGGCTGCTGCGCAGGCGTCCGATCCCCATGCGAGCCAGTGCCCGTTCGAGGTGCCCGCCAGCGCGCCGCCGTTCACGCTGCCGCGCGCGGTGGGCGCCATCGGCGCCGGCGCGCCGCTGCGCATCCTCGCCATCGGCTCCTCCAGCACCGCCGGCTTCGGCGCCTCCGGCAGCGGCCAGGCCTATCCTGCCCAGCTCGCCGGCCGCCTCAGCGCCGCGCTCGCCCCGCGCGCCGTCGCCGTGACCAATGCCGGGGTCTCCGGCGAGACCGGGCCGGCGACGCTGCGCCGCCTCGAGGCCGCCATGGCGGCGCCCGAGCCGCCGCAGATCGTGATCTGGCAGGTGGGCACCAACGACGTCCTGTTCGGCGGCACGCCGGCGGGCCTCGAGGCCCTGGTGGTCCGCGGCCTCGACGCCGTCCTCTCCGCCGGAGGCGTGCCGATCATCGTGGACCAGCAGTATTTCCGCGGCATCCTTAACCTCGCGCACTACGAGGCCTTCGTGGCGGCGGTGCACCGGGCCGCGGCGGCGCGCGGGGCCGCGCTGCTGGGGCGCTACGCGGTCATGAAGCATTGGGCGCTCGCCGCGCCGGGCGCCTTCGAGACCATCATGGCGCTCGACCGCTTCCACATGGGCGACCGGGGCTATGCCTGCCTTGCCGACCTGCTCGCCGCCGGCATTCTGGCGAACCCGCCGGCCGCAAGCCCCCAATCGTCCGAGCCGACGCCCGCTCCCGGCCGTCCGCCGGCGGGTGCCGCCGGGCGCTGATCGAGCCCTGCGCCGGCGGCGGCGCGCGCCGATTGGGGCCTCCGGTATCAAGGTGAGGCTTGACCTGTGGCAAAAATACATGCCTGCAGATCAAATGGGTTACAAATCGTAACCCTAACGGCAGGCGGCGATCCCATCGCAGGGCGCCAAGTGTTAAGACGGAGTTAAGGCAAGGGGCGGGCCTTGCCGGCGACAACAGCCGGATTTTTTGGCATGCATTCGACGTTCAACGTCGCGCGGACCGGCAGGTCCGGCGGCGCGCGGAGCAGCAAGGCCCAAGCCCTCATGGGCGCCGTCGCGCTCTGCGCCGTCGTCGGCGCCCTCGTGGGCGCGGCTGCGCCGGTCCTCGCGCAGCAGACCGCCGCGGCGGACGCGGACCCGGAGTTCAACGCGCTCTTCCACGAATCCCTGCGGCGTCCGGCGGATGTCGAGCTCGCCTTCCGGCTGGCCGAGCGGGCGACCCGGCTCGGCGACTACGAGGCCGCGATCGGCGTCTACGAGCGCATCCTGTTCTACAATACCAAGCTGGTCCGGGTGAGGCTGGAGCTCGGCCGGCTCTATTACCGGCTCGGCGCCTACGAATCCGCCCGCGCCTATCTGCAGCCGATCTCCGGCAATCCGGGACTCAGCGGCCCCGAGCAGGCCAACGTCACCGCCTATCTCGAGGAGATCGAGCGCCGGCTCTCCACCAACCAGTGGAGCGTCTATGCCCAGGCCGGCGTGCGCTACCAGTCCAATGCCAGCTACGGCCCGTCGAGCCGCATCATCATCGGCGACGACGTGGCGGCGCTGCTGCCGCCGAGCTACGCCTCGAAGGCGGACGGCAACGTGTTCGGCCTCGCCACGGTGCGGCACGTCTACGATTTCGGCAACCAGCGCGGCGACGTCTGGGAGAGCAATCTCAACCTCTATTATTCCCAGCAGTTCCAGATCGAGCGCCTCAATCTCGGCTTCGCCGAGGCCAATACCGGCCCGCGCTTCGCCCTGGCGCCGGATGCGCTGCCCGGCTCCTCGGTGCGCCCCTACGTGCTGGCCGGCGGCATCACGCTCGGCGGCGCGAGCTATCTTGGCACCTATGGCGCCGGCGTGTCGGTCTACCTGCCGTTCAGCCCCTATTTCTCCATCGAGCCGTTCGTCGAGGCGCGCCAGCGCGACTACCAGAACAGCTCGAACTATCCCACCGCCGGCTTCCAGAGCGGCGGCATGTGGACGGTCGGCGCCGGCCTGTTCGGCCGCGTCACCGAGACCGTGAGCTGGCGCGCCCGGCTGGCCTACAATGACGCCGACGCCAGCGTGCCCTGGTACGCCTACGACAATTTCAACTTCGACCTGGCGCTGCCGGTGGAGTTCCAGGGCTTGTGGGGGGTGAAGCGGTGGGTGGTGATCCCCTCCGCCGGCTATTCCTATTACGGCTACGATGCCGCCAACCCGTTTGTCTCGCGCCTCCTCGCGCGCACCGACGACCAGTACCGCGTGGGCATCGCCCTCGACGTTCCGATCCACGAGCAATACGGCCTGCTCACCCAGGTGCAGTACACCTGGTCGAGCTCGTCCTTGCCCAATTACTCGTTCGACAATTTCAGCGTGTCGATCGGGCCGAACGTCCGGTTCTGAGGAGCTCGCGCCATGCCCATCAGCACTCCCGCCCGGCTCCTCGCCTCCGTCGCCTCGCTGGCGCTGGTCGCCGCCGCAGGCGCGCCGGCCCTCGCCCAGAGCCCGCAGGTGGGCACCGCCGCGGCCGTGAACCCGCGCTCCACGGGCCAGGGCGGCGGCGGAACCCGCGTGCTGGAACTCGGCTCCAGCATCATCCACCGCGAGCGGATCCAGACCTCGGACACCGGCAGCGTGCAGGTCATGTTCGTGGACAAGACCACGCTCAATATCGGCCCCGGCTCGAACCTGCTGATCGACGAATTCGTCTACGACCCCAACAAGAAGGCGGGGTCGATGGCGCTCTCCCTCACCAAGGGCGCGGTGCGCTTCGTGGGCGGGTCGGCGAGCCACACCGGTGGCGCCGAGGTGAAGACCCCGGTGGCCACCATCGGCATCCGCGGCGGCGTCGCCGGCATCACCCATCTCGGCGGCGAGACCCGCGCCATCCTGCAGTTCGGCACGCTGACGGTGCAGGGCCCCTCGGGTGCCCCGGTGGTGGTGCGCCGGCCGGGCTTCATGGTGATCGTCGGTCCGAACGGCATCGTCGGCCCGGTGCGCGTGAGCCAGGCCGAGATTGACGCGCTGATCGCCAAGACGCTCAGCCAGGGACGCCAGACCGGCGGGCGGCCCGGCACCACGCCCGACCTCGCCGGGCTCGCGCCCAATGCCGGCGGGCCGTGCTCCCTGCCGGCCCAGGGCCAGACCACCATGGATCTGGCGGCGGTCTCCTGCCGCTATTTCAACACCCGGCTGCAGAGCGAGGCCGACGCGGCGGCCCAGCAGGCCTCCCAGCAGGGCCAGGACAACGTCTTCATCCCGGTCTACACGCCCAATCCCTACGGTCCCGGTGGCTATGGTCCCGGTGGTTACGGCCCCGGAGGTTACGGCCCCGGAGGGTACGGCGGCTATGGCCCCGGCGGCAATGTTGGTGGCAACCAGCATGGCACGAATGGCCCGGGCTTCCCGAACCTGCCGAATTGGCCCGGATCGTCCGCCTTCCATGGCATTCTGGGCAATGGCGGCAGGGACTGACGTCCGCCGGACGTTGCGCCTGCGCAGCGGCGAGCCGCCTCACGCGGACAAAAGGGCGAGGCAGCGCGCCACAAGGTGCTCGAGCGGCGGGCGCTGCTCAAGCAGGGCGCGATGTATGCGACCGGCCGCAAGGGCGACGTGCGCCGCGTCCTGATCCTCCGCGAAGGCCAGGATGTCCGTGGGATCAGGAACGTAGCGGGGATCGAACAGCGGCCGGCTGCGCGCCACGCCCGCCGCGGCGATGGCTTCGCCGTTGAGATAGTGCTCCACGTGCTGGCACAGGACATATTGCGGCACGCCCGCCGCGAGCGCGTCCGCCGCGATCCCGGCATTGCCCTGGTGGAGCACCAGACGGGTGCGCGCGAGCACCACGCTCAGCCGCTGGGGCTCGCCATACACCCGCGCGCCGGCGGCCCGCAGCGCCGCGAGGCATGCGGGGGTCGCGCCGGGCGGGTAGATCTCCAGCATCGGCCCGAGCACGCACAGCGCCGCCAGCACGCCGGGCCGCGCCAGCCCATCGCCGTTGAGATAGGCGAAGATGCCCGCGGCGTCGGCCCGGCGCTCGCGCATGGGCTCGGTCATGAGCGGACCGTCGGCGGGCCGCTGCCGCAGGTCGGCATAGGGATCGAGCAACGGGAAGGTGGTGACGAAGGCGTCGTTGCCTTCGAACAGCGCGCCCACGCGGTCGATGCCGTCGCTCCCCTCGGCCGCGAGCGCGCGGTTGACGGCGGCGAGCATGTCCTCGTCCCGCGCCAGGGGCGGCATCAGGGTGTGCAGCAGCGGGAATGCCGTCAGCTCCTGCGGCGGCAGGCAGAAGCCGACGCCGGTCTGGATCCTGAGCGCCCGGTTGCGCGCCGCGAGCGTGGCCATGGGCGCATAGTCCAGCACCACCAGGTCCGGCCTCACCCGGTCGAGGATCGCGCGCCAGCCGGCAAGCGAACGCTGCATGGCGCGCGGATCCAGCAGCCCCGCTTGGGCGAGGGAATCCGTCAGCGTCGCCGAGGCCGGAATGGTCCGGTAGTCGGGAGGCGTGGTCTCGGGCGCCGCGATGACAGGGATGCCGGCCTCGACCAGGGGCGCAGAGAAATAGGGCCGGCTGCACGCCGCCACCACCTCGTGGCCGGCCGCGCGCAGGCGTGCGCCGACCCGGGCGAGCTTGGTCGAATGGCCGTAGCCCACCCCCAGCTCCCAGGCCAGGAGCACCCGTCGCGAACCCAATGCTGCCTCCTGCGGCGCCCCGGCGATGGGCCAGCTTGACGCCATCCGATGAAGGCATCCTTGCGGCGGCGGCGGCGAGCGGCGGCAATTCCGGTTGCCTGCGGGGGGGCGGGTCGGATATCCCGGAGCGCGCGGGCGGCGCGCGATGCCGGTGGCGGGCCGGCGCGCCGGCGGGCGGGCGCGCGAGGCGATCAAGGAGCAGGCTGATGAACAGGTTCTCGCACAGGTCCCTCGGCTTTTTGTCCCTGGCCGGCGCCGCGCTCGCGGTGCTCGCGCTCGCGGGCCCGGTCCTCGCCCAGGCGCCCGCACCCCAGATCGCCCCGCCCCAGACCCCTGCGCCCGCCACGGAGACCCACTCGGTCCACGACGACTGGACCGTGCGCTGCAAGAAGGGCGGCGGCGCCAAGGCGGAATGCGAGGCGGTGCAGACGCTCCAGACCACCGACCTCAAAGGCGTCCTCGCCCATATTGCCGTGCGCGCCGAGAAGGACGGGCCAGTGCGCCTCATCGTGCTGGTGCCGCCGGGCGTGTGGCTGCCGGCCAACGTCACCTTCAAGGTGCCGGGCGTTTCCGACATCACGCTCACCTACAAGCGCTGCGGCCAGCACTGCGTCGCCTCCACCGAGCTCACCAGGGCGCAGCTCGACGCGCTCAAAGCCAGCGCCGGCAAGGGCGAGTTCCAGTTCGAGAACGGCTCGCGCAGCCCCATCATCCTGCCGGTCTCGTTCCAGGGCCTCGGCAAGGCCATGGAAGAGGCGCTGAAGGGCTGAGGCGCGCGCTCAGCCCCGCGCGCGCAGCTCGCGCCGCAGGATCTTTCCCGTGGCGGTCATGGGCAATGTGTCCGTGAAGGCGACCTGGCGCGGATATTCGTGGGCGGACAGCCGGGTCTTCACGAACTCCTGGATCTCGCGGGCGAGGTCCTCGCCTGGGCGCGCCTCGTCCTTCAGCACCACCCAGGCCTTCACCGCCTCGGTGCGCAGCGGGTCCGGCACCCCCACCACCGCCACCAGGGCCACGGCCGGGTGCTTCAGGATGCAGTCCTCGATCTCCCCCGGGCCGATGCGGTAGCCGGCCGACGTGATGACGTCGTCCGCCCGGCCCACATACCAGAGGTAGCCATCCCGGTCCCGCCGGCCCATGTCGCCGGTGAGCAGAAAGTCGCCGGCATATTTGGTCCGGGTGGCCTCGGGGTTCTGCCAGTATTCCAGCATCATCACTGGATCGCCCTTGCGCACGCCCACCTCGCCTTCGGTGCCGTCGGGCAGTTCGCGGCCCTCCGCGTCGACGATGCGCACGTCGTGGCCGGGGATGGCCTTGCCCATGGCGCCCGGGCGGATGGGGAAGAAATCGGAATTGGAGCCCACCACCAGGTTGCACTCGGTCTGGCCGTAGATCTCGCGCGCCTCGACGCCGAGCCGCTCCTTCACGAACGCGCCGAGCTCCGCCCCCAGGCTCTCGCCGCCGGTGAGCAGGGAGCGCAGAACCAGGCCGTCGTGCCGCACGTCCGCCTGGCGCAGCAGCTTCAAGGCGGTGGGCGGCAGAAACACGTTGCGCACCTGGTGGCGCGCCATCAGGTCCATGGCCGCCTCGGGGTCGAACTTCTTCGCCCGGTGGGCGAGCACCGGCACGCCCAGATAGAGGCTCGGGAACAGCACGTCGAACAGGCCGCCGATCCAGGCCCAATCGGCCGGCGTCCAGTGCAGGTCGCCGGGCCGGGGCATGCCCTCGTGGATGAAGGTGATGCAGGGCAAATGGCCGATGAGCACCCGGTGGCCGTGCAGGGCGCCCTTTGGGTTCCCGGTGGTGCCGGAGGTGAAGATGATGATCGCCGGGTCGTCCGGCCCGGTGTCGGCGGGCGTGAAGGCATCGCTTGCGTGCGCCAGCGCGGCGTCGAAGGCGAGCGTGCCGGGCGGCGCGGACGCGCCGGTGAGGTAGACGGTGGCGAGGTCCGGCAGGCGATCGCGCACCCGCTCCAGCTTGGCGAGCCCCGCGGCGTCGGTGACCAGCGCCTTGGCGCCGGAGGCGGCGAGGCGGAACTCCAGCGCCTCGTCGCCGAACAGGGTGAAGAGCGGCACCGAGACGAGCCCGGCCTTGAAGGCGGCGAGGTGGGCGATGGCGGTCTCCGGCGCCTGGGGCAGGAACACCGCCACCCGGTCGCCGCGCTTCAGGCCCTTCGTGCGGAGGGCGTTGGCGAAGCGGTTGGTGAGGCCCTTAACCTCGTCGAAGGAATAGCTGCGTACGGTTCCGCTCTCCTCCACGAACACCAAAGCAGGCTTGCCCGAGCCGTCCGCATGGGCATCCACGCAGGCGACGCCCATGTTGAAGCGGGCAGGGACCTGCCATCGGAAGGCGCGGACCAGCGCCTCGTAGCGCGATGCATCGTGGGCCATATTTTCCTCCCAGAACGCGGACACCGCCTCGTCGCGGACCTGAGCATGTGCCGTTAAGATTTTGTTTTAAAATGTAAAATTAACCATACTTCAAGCGGCGCGCGAAGCACCGCGCGCACGGGCCGAGCGGACTTTCGTCCCATATAAACGATCGAACGTTTTTTTCCTGGCGAGGTCAAGAGCCGGGTCTGCGGACCGGGTCCTCAGGCCGGCCGGCGTCCGCTTCGGTGGACGCTGGCGGTCGGCGTCGGCGCGTCTCGAACGTCCGGCGCCGGTTCAGGCGACAAGGCCCGCCGCGCCGGCGGCCGCATGGCGGATGGCCTCGATCCGCGCCCGGTAGTGGGCCGGGCCGTCCTTGAACACCGCCGAGCCCGCCACCAGCACGTCCGCCCCCGCTCTGGCGCACAGGGCGCCGGTCTCGGGATTGACGCCGCCATCCACCTCCAGGCGGATGTCGCGGCCGCGGATCATGTCGCGGATGCGGGCGATCTTCTCCACCATCTCGGGGATGAAGGCCTGCCCGCCGAAGCCGGGATTGACGCTCATGACGCAGATCAGGTCCGCCTTCTCCAGCGCATAGTCCAGCACCCGCTCGGAGGTCGACGGGTTGATGGCGACACCGGCCTTCTTGCCGAGCCCCTTGATGACCTGAAGGCAGCGGTCGAGATGGGGCGTCGCCTCGGGATGGACCGAGATGATGTCCGCCCCGGCCTTGGCGAAGGCCTCCAGATACGGCTCCACGGGCGAGATCATGAGATGCACGTCGAACACCTTGTCGGTGTGCGGGCGCAGCGCCTTGATGATGTCCGGCCCGAAGGTGAGGTTGGGCACGAAGTGCCCGTCCATCACGTCGAGATGGATATAGTCCGCCCCCGCCGCCGCCACCGCGCGCACCTCCTCGCCGAGCTTCGAGAAGTCGCAGGCGAGCATGGACGGGGCGATCAGCGGCGTGGTCATGGGAGGAACTCCGTTCGGCGCGCCTCTTCGGCGCCTATTGGGGCGCCGCCATGGCGCCCCGCCTCATGTTCAGTAATAGGCGGCGATCGTCTCCACCTCGGCCTTGGAGCCGAACACCAGCGGAATGCGCTGGTGGATGTGATGGGGTGTGATGTCGAGGATGCGCGTCTTGCCGTCGGTGGCGCCGCCGCCCGCCTGCTCGGTGAGGAAGGCCACGGGGTTGGCCTCGTAGATCAGGCGCAGGCGGCCGCTCTCATAGCCCTTGCGCTTGTCGCCGGGATAGAGATAGACGCCGCCGCGGGTGAAGATGCGGAACGCGTCGGCCACCATGGAGCCCACCCAGCGCATGTTGAAGTCCTTGCCGCGCGGGCCCTCCTTGCCGGCGAGGCAATCCTCGATGTAGCGCGTCATCGGCGCGTCCCAGTGGCGGACGTTGGACTGGTTGACGCCGTATTCCTTGGTCTCGGCAGGGATCTCGACGCCGGCGCGGGCGAGCAGGAAGTCGCCGCTCTCCCGGTCGTGCACGAACACCTGCGTGCCCGCGCCGAAGGTCGCCACCAGGACCGTGGCCGGCCCGTAGGCGAGGAAGCCCGCCGCCACCTGGTCGCGGCCGGGCCGCATCACCGCGTCCTTGGGATCGGCGTGGTTCCCCGCATCATAGGGCAGGATGGAATAGATGGTGCCCACCGACACGTTGGTGTCGATGTTGGAGGAGCCGTCCAGCGGGTCCACGGCCACCACGAGGCGCCCGGCCGGGTTCACCGGGATCAGCGCCTCGCTCTCCTCGGAGGCGAGGAAGGCGACGGGCGTCGGCTTCAGGGCGGCGAGGATGCGCTCCTCCGCCACCACGTCCAGTTCCTTCTGGGTGTCGCCGCCGGCATTGGCCTCGGCGCCGCGGATCTTGGCGAGGCTCTCCTCCAGCGGACCGCGCGCCACGAGATCGGCGATGCCGACCCCGGCGGCGGCGATGGCGCGCACCGCCTCGGCCACCGCGGTCTTCGCCGGGGCGCCGCCTGCCCATCGCTCGAGATAGGTCTGAAGGGTCACGATCTCGCTCACCGCCGTCTCCTGAAGGCTCTGCCGGATGGGCGCGGGGCCGCCCGGCGCCCTTATGGCCCAGAGCGCGGCGCCGGGGAAGGCGGGCGACGCAGCCCCCGCCGCGCCGTCCTCCGGCGCGCCGCGCCGCAAGGCCCGGCCAGGTCCTGGTCAGCGGCGGCGGGTGATCTCCACTCCGACGTCGGCAAAGACGCCGCTCACCGGCGCGTTCGGCTTGTGCACCGTCACCACCACCTCCTCCAGGAGCGGGAAATGATCCAGCAGCCGGGTGGCGATGCGCTCCGCCAGCGTCTCGATCAGATGGACGAGATCGTCCTCCACCACCGCGCGCACCTGCTCGTAGATCTTCTGATAGGAGATGGTGAGGGCCTCGTCGTCGGCCCAGGCGGCGGGGCGGGTGTCGAGCCGGCAGTCGCAATCCACCACGAAGCGCTGGCCGAGCTCGCGCTCGGCCTCGTAGACGCCGTGGCGGGCATAGAACGGCATGCCCTTCACGAACAGCCGGTCGAGGCCGTGGCGCGGCGCGGACTGGACTTCGGCCGCCATGGTCTCGGCGTCGGCCGCCGCTTCGGGTTCATCTGCTCTCATCGACGCCTCGTGCCGGCGGCCAGCCCGCGTCGCGGGCGCCGCCATGAGGCCGGACCTACGCCAGCGCCCGCGCCGGACTCGGCGAGGGCGCTGCCCCGGCGCGCCGGCCACGGCGCCTTGGGCCGCCCATGGGACCCCCTTGGGCGAGCAAGATCAAGACGATCGCGGCAATTTCTCCCTGCCGCTGGCGCGGGCCGCGCGGGTCGAGCGCACGCGGCTCCGCTCAGCGCAGGTCCACCTCCACCGGGCGCGGGCGCGGCAGATGGGGCATGGCGGGCGGCCGCCCGTCGCGGATCAGCTCCGGCAGGAAGGCGGCCGGGTTCACCCCCAGCGCGGCATGCAGGCCCGCATAGGCGACCGTCACATGGGGGTTCACCTCCACCACCAGCGGCCCGGATGGGGACAGGATCACGTCGATGCCGATGATGCCGGACAGGCCCGGGATCGCCGCCACCACCTTCTGCGCCAGCACCGCGAGCGCGCCGTCCTTGTCGTCGATGGCGCCCACGGTGATGCCGGTGACCGACAGCACCCCAACGAGATGGCTCATGTGGAGCTGGTTCACGCACAGCAGCGTCACCCCGTCCGGACGCACCAAGACGGTGAGGCTCACCGGGGTGCCGTGCACGAACGGCTGCACCACCAGCCGGCCGTTGCGGGGCAGCGCGTCGCGGTTCGGCCAGGCGCGGGTGTTCTCGCCGCCCGCGCCGTCGTCCGGCTTGGTGATCAGGTCGCCGGTGAGGTCCGCCGGAATGGTGTCGAGCGTGTAGGTGGCGACATGGGGAATGAAATTCTGCGCCAGCACCTGCGCGGTGCGCAGCTTGCTCGAGACGAGGTCGACCGCCGCCGGCGAGGAGGCGATGAGCCGGTCGGCGCTCTCGTGCATGAGGCGCACCATGCGGGCGAGCACGCCGCCGGTCTCCGGTCCCACGGGCCAGACCACGTCCGCCTCGTGGGCGAGACCCGACCAGCAGATCCAGGGATCGTCCCCCTTGCCCACGGGCACGCTGTCCTCGTTCGGCTTCGGCAGGCGGTCGTCATGGGCGAGCACGGTGCTGACGCCGGGCAGCGCCTCGAGATCCCGGATGAGCGCGTCGCGCACCTGCAGCGCCACGGGCAGCAGCGTCTCCGGCAAGGGCTTGTCGCGCAGGCCGCCGGATGTCACGTATTCGCAGACGAAGACGCGCATGTCGTCCCTCTCTCAGCCGGCGATCCCACTGACTTCCAATGCGAGGACGCGCAATCCAATCGACGCGTGCCCGGGGAATCGACCTCATGCATCTTATTCCCGTCCTTGACCTGAAGGGAGGCCAAGTGGTGCGCGCCGTCCGCGGCGAACGCCACGCCTACCAACCCTGGCACTCCCCGCTCGCGGGTTCGGCCGAGCCGCTCCAGGTGGTCGCCCGCCTGCTCGAACTCGCTCCCTTTTCCACCCTCTACCTCGCGGATCTCGACGCCATCACGGGCGGACGCCCTCACGATAAGGAGATTCGCGCCTTGCGCGCGCAATTTCCCGATCTCGCCCTGTGGGTCGATGCCGGCGAGACGACGCCGGACCGGCTGGCGGCGCGGGGCCGCGCCGGCCTCGGCACCCCGGTGGTCGGCACCGAGAGCCTCGACGGGATCGCAGCGGCGCGCGCGGCGCTCGCCGCGCCGGGGGTGATCCTGTCGCTCGACCAGGACGCCGCCGGCCCGCGCGGGCCGCAGGCGGTGCACGGGGCGCCCGACCTGTGGCCCGAGCGCGTCATCGTCATGACGCTGGCGCGGGTGGGCTCGGGCGCGGGGCCCGACTGCGCCGCCCTCGCCGCCGCCATGGCGCGCCGGCGCTCCGGCGCCTTCTATGCGGCGGGCGGCGTGCGCGACGCCTCGGATCTCGACCGGCTGGCGCAGATGGGGGTCGCCGGGGCGCTGGTGGCGAGCGCGCTCCATGACGGGCGCATCGGCCGCGCGGCGGCGCGCCGCTACGCCGAGGGCGGCTGAACGGCGCCCGCCTCGGCGGCGTCCAGCAGCGCCGCGAAGGCACTCGCCACGGTGAGGTCGGCGCTGGTGCCGGGATTGAGGCCCTTGGCCTTCAGCCGCGCGTCGAAGGCGAGGAGGCAAGCGTGCCGGTCCGTCGCCGGCAGGCCGTCGATCTGCGACTGCACCGCTGCCGCCTCCTGCCGCACCGCCTCGGCGGCGTCGGCGCCGAATTTGCGGGCGATGTGGCTGTCGGGCAGGGCCGCGAGGAAGGCGAGGAAGGCCGCCTCGAGCCGCGCCGGCGCGAGCGGGTCGTCCGCGAGCAGCGGCAGGCCGCGCTCGAACACGTCGGCGAAGCCGGTGCCGTATTGCCGGGCGATGGTGTCGCGATGGGCCGCCAGCGCCATGGCGGCGCCGAGCGGGAGGGTGGCGGGGGCGCGCACGTCCGCCTCCGGCGCGGCGCCGAGGCCGCCGGGATTGGCGCGGGCGATGGCGCCGAAGGCCTCGCGCGCATCGTCTAGGTCGAGGCCGGCGAGCACCTGCGCGAGCCGCGCGCGCAGCGGCGCGGGCGCGGGCGCCAGCGCCGCCTGGGCGAGCGGCGCGCACAGAAGGACGATGCCGAGATTGGCGTTGAGCCCGCTCGCCGCGCGCGCGGCGTCCACGGCGCGGGCGATGCGCGCCCCGACCGTCAGGCTGGGCGCGCCGATGAACGGGGCCGAGGCGGCGGCCGCCGCCTCGAAATGGGCCGGCTCCATGGCGTGCCCGGCGGCGAAGCGGTGCACGTTGCCGGGCTTCAGCGCGTCGAGCTCGGCGCGGCAGGCGGCCGCGAAGGCGCGGGCGACCACGGCCGGCGTCAGCGCCATGGCCGGCGCTCCCCGCGCGGCGCCGCCGGGCCTCTCACGGCGCCGGCGCGAGCGCGCCGAGGCCGAGCTGGAGCCGCACGTCGCGGCTGCGGACGAGGAGGCGCTCCTCGGCGATCTCGAGCGTCGGACCCTGGGTGCGCACGGTGCAGACCGGCGCGCCGCGGGCGATGGCGGCGCCCGCCGCCGGCCGGTCCGCCACCTCCTCGGGCCACAGGCCGGGCGGCACGATGATGTCCCGGTCGGCATAGATCACGCCCGCGGCGTGGGCCTCGGACGGCTGCGGCAGGCCGGGTGGGATGCGCCCGCCGCAGGCGGCAAGGTGCAGGCCGAGCAGTGGCGGCAGCGGGTCCACGTCGAAGATGTCGAGGGTGGCGCCGAGGCGGGGATTGACCTCCACCAGGAACCAGCCCTCAGGCCCGACCATGAAGTCGATGGAGAGAAGGCCGACGAGGCCGCAGGCGCGCACGATGCGGTGCGCCGCCTCGCGCATCGCGCTTCCCTCCGGCTCGGGCAGCGTGATCGGACCGGCGGCGCCGCCATAGCGGAAGGGATGGTCCGGATCGTTCGCGCGCCACTGGCGCGAGGCGCCCACGACCACGCTCTCCGACCCGTTGGCCAGCACCAGCAGCGAGACCGACATGCCGCCGACCTCGCGCTGGAGATAGTGGTCCGGCCAGGGCGGCGAGAGGTCGCCGGCGGCGCGGCGGCGGATGTGGCCGCCGCCGGCGCCGCCGATCTTCTTCTCGATGATCGGTTCCGCCAGGCCCTCGGGCGTGCCCAGGCTCACTTCGGGAAACGGGATCGCGAGATGGCCGCACAGAGCGGCGAGGGCGAGCGGGTCCTTGATGATGCGCACGGTCTGGGGCGCGTTGCCGAGGATCGGGTTGCGCTCGGCGATGCGCACCATGAGCTCCGGCTCGTCCTCCAGCCCGCCGCCCAGCACCACCGGCAAGCCGGCGGGGGCGAGCGAGGCGAGGGCCTGGATCAGGTCGTCGCCGTCGAAAGCGAAGCCGTGCTTCTTGTGCACCTTCACGCAGCGCGCCGCGTGGGCGCAGGTGTCGAGATCGGCGAACAGGTCGAAGGTCAGCGCGGCGAGGCCGGCGCGGGCGGCGCTGGCGACCAGCGGGCGCGCGGACAGCGCGATGATGGCGAGATCCATGGCGTCAGGCCGCGGCGGGACGCGCGCCGGCGCACGCGCGGGTGCGCACGTCGGGAGCGCGGGTGGGCTGGCTCGTGGCTGCAGCCATGCGGGGCCTCCTTCTGGTCACGGGACGGCTGCGCCGATGGATCTGAACGCGGCGCCCTGGTTGCGACCGCGCACGCAAAGGAATGACAGGTTTGTGAACGATGCGAAGCGCCGGCGCAAGGCCTCGACGAGCCTTTCCGCCTGCGGCCCGTCGCCCACCACGGCAAAGCCCGTGGGCCCCCAGGAGCTCTGGCCGACGCCGGCGACGCCTTCGCCGCGCAGGAAGTGGGCGGCCTGCGCCACGTCCGGGCTGAGATAGCGCGCCCCGCTCTGGGCGGCGGCGTAATGATCGCCGAGCCGCTCCTGCCATTCGCCGATGGCGGCGCCGAAGGCGTCCGCGTCCGCTTCGGCCAGCGCGGGCAGCGCCTTGAGCAGGACGAGGTGGCTGAGATGGGCGGCGAGCTGTTGCGGGAACGGCGGCAGCTGCGCCATGGCGCGGGTCTCCTCGGCGCCGCTGAGGCCGTGCCGGTCGCGGTCCAGCATCAGGATCACGCGCCAGGCGTCGGGGAAGGGCAGGCGGGCGAGCAGCGGCGGCGATGCCTCCCGGTCCGGGCGGCGCCCGCCGTCCAGGATCACGCCGCCGCCCGCGAACGCCTCGGTGCCGATGGCGGAGCGGCGGCCGCGCCCCATGAGGTCGGCGAGCGCGCGCGCGGGGAGGGGGCGTCCGGCGAGGCGCGCCACGGCGGCGCCCACGGCGAGGTCCATCTGCGTGCCCGAGCCGAAGCCCGCATGGGCCGGCAGCGCCTGCCTGACGGCGATGGCGCAGCGATCGGCGATGCCGAGCGCGGCCCGTGCCGCATCGCGCGCCGCGCCGGCGCGCTCGGCCTCGGGGCCTTCGAGGCTGTCGCGGTCGGCGCACGCGGCCTCGATCACCGTTTGGGGTTCGTCGAGCGTCACGCCGAGGCTGCCGAAGCGCCGCCCCAGCGCGCCGCCGAGATCGATGAAACCCAGGTGGAGCCGGCCCGGCGCCTCCACCCGCAGCGCCGCAGCCGGCGCGCCGCCGCTCACGAGGCGAGCGCGGCGCGCAGCCGGGCCGCGGTCTCGGCCAGCACCTCGGGCTTTTCCATCTCGGTGTGCGGCGGCTTCAGGGGCACGCCCGCATGGCGCGGGATGACGTGGAGGTGCAGGTGGTACACCACCTGGCCGCTCGCCTCCTCGCTGAACTGCTGCAGCGTGACGCCGTCCGCCGCGAAGGCGGCCATGGCGGCCTTGGCCACCTTCTGGGCGATCTTGGCGACGTGGGCGAGGTCGTCCGGCGCCACGTCCAGCAGGTTGCGCGACGGCGCCTTGGGGATCACCAGCGCATGGCCGGGCGCGCGCGGCATGATGTCGAGGAAGGCGAGCGCCTTGTCGTCCTCATAGACCTTATGGGCCGGCAATTCGCCGCGCAGGATCTTGGCGAACACGTTGCTGGGGTCATAAGCCGGCGTGGCGCTCATCTCGGCGTCCTCCTGATCGTTCATGGCAGGACATCGCAAGGCCGGCGAGGGGGGTCAAGGGGGCCTCAAGCGGGGCGCGCGCGCCCCTCAGCCGAACCGCCCGGTGAGATAGCGCTGGGTGTGGGTTTCCTTGGGCTTGGTGAAGAGGTCGTTGGTGGTCGCGAACTCCACCATCTCGCCGAGATACATGAATCCGGTATAGTCGGAGACGCGGGCCGCCTGCTGCAGATTGTGGGTGACGATCACCAGCGTGTAGTGCTGCTTCAGCTCGTCCATGGTCTCCTCGATCTTCGCCGTGGTGATGGGATCGAGCGCCGAGCACGGCTCGTCCAGCAGGATCACCTCCGGTTTCACGGCGATGGTGCGGGCGATGCACAAACGCTGCTGCTGCCCGCCCGAAAGGCCGAGGCCGCTCTGGCGCAGGATGTCCTTCACCTCGTCCCACAGCGCCGCCTGGCGCAAGGCGTGCTCCACCTGCTCGTCGAGATCGGCGCGGGTGGGCTCCTTCACCGCATTGATGCGGATGCCCAGCGCCACGTTGTCGTAGATCGTCATGGGGAACGGCGTCGGCTTCTGGAACACCATGCCGACCCGGGCGCGCAGGATCACCGGGTCGAGCGACCGGGCGAGGATGTTCTCGCCATCCATCAGCACCTCGCCCGCCACCCTCTGGTCGGGATAGAGCTCGTACATGCGGTTGAAGATGCGCAGCAAAGTGGACTTGCCGCAGCCCGAGGGGCCGATGAAGGCGGTGGTGCGGTTGGCGCGCAGGCCGACGCTCACGTCGCGCAGGGCCTGCTGCGCGCCATAATAGAAATCCACGTGGCGCGCCTCGAGCTTGACCCGGGGCGCCTCGCCGCCGGCGGCCTTCAGGCGCCCCGGGACCGGCAGGCCGCCGGGCAGGGCGGTCTCCCCGGCCTCCGCCGGGAGGTGCATGGACATGGCGCGCCTTCCTTCCTTGCTCCCTTGGAAAGTGAGACAGGAGGGCTTTGGTTTCCTTGCGCCATGTCATGTGCCACAGCGCGGCGGCGGGGTTTTCGTCGCGCCGGCTAAGCTCAGTTCTGGCCCTGGCTCTGGACCTGCACCTGGAGCTTGGGCGGGTTGCGCCCGTCGAACGCGACCACATGCTCGCGGATGTCGCCGCCGATGCCGCGCATGGCGGCAACGCCCACCGCGTCGAGGCCCACCGCGAGGCGCACATAATCCTCGGTGGGGCAGAGATTGCGCCCGCAGTCGAAGGCGACCCAGCCGATCGCCGGCACGTAGGCCTCGGCCCAATGGCGCGCGGCGGCTTCCCCGTCCACCGCCAGATAGCCCGAGATATGACGCGCCGGCACGCCGGCGATGCGCGCCGCGGCGGTGAACAGGTGGGCGATGCCGCCCGAGCAGGCGGCACCCTTCTCCAGCGCCGCCTCGGCGGCGAGCGGATCGCCCATGGCGGGGCCCTCCGCGTCCTTCACCTTCGCGTGCACGTGCTCCATGAGGGCGTGGAGGAAGGCGAGCGGGTCGTCCGGCTGGGGCTCGACCGCGGCGGCAAAGTCGCTCACCCGCGCCGAAGGATGGGTCAGATCGGTCTGGCGCAGATACAGCGAAGGGGGGAAGCGCTCCACCGTGCCGCGCACGATGCCGGTGGTGTCCTGGGTCTCCACCTCGCCCTCGGCGGCGATGGTGAAGGCGGCGACCGGCCCGTCGATGGTGAAGGCGTGGCAGAGGTTGCCGAACGCATCCTCCTGGGGGTGGAAGCGGGTGTCGCTGTCGAGGTCGAGCGTCCAGCGCTGCACGTACTGGCCCTCGTGCCCGCGCGGCGTGAGGCGCACGATGGCGGAGGCGTTGCGGGCCGCGGGCTCGAACTTCTGGGTGATCTCGTGGCGGATGCGCACGCGCATGGAAATCCTCGCCGGCTGAAGGTGTTCGCGGCCCCTCGCGTCAGGTCAGATACTGCTCGCCGATCTCGGCGCCGAGCTTGTTGTTGTCGGAGATGAACTCGGAGATGAATTCGTGCAGCCCGGCCTGGAAGATGTCCTCGATGGAGCGGTTCGAGAGCCGCGCCAGCATGGAGCGGGCGAGCCGCTGGGACGGGCCCTGCCGACCATAGGCCGAGGCGATGTCGTCGAGGTTGCGCGCCAGGCTGTCGTAGCATGCGGCGAGCGAGCGCGGCATCTGCCGGTTCAGGATCAGCAGGTCCGCCACCAGCCACGGCTTCACGCTGTCGCGATAGACCCAGTGGAAGGCGGTGAGCGCCGAGACCGAGCGCAGGATCGAGGCCCACTGGAAATAATCGAGCGGGCCGCCGATGTGCTCTTTTTCCGGCAGCAGCACATGATACTTCACGTCGAGGATGCGGGCGGTGTTGTCGGCGCGCTCCAGCTGGGCGCCGGAGCGGGCGAACCAGTAGGCGTCGTTGCGCAGCATGGTGCGGAAGGTGGCGCCGTCGAAGCGCAGCGAGGTCTCCTTCACGAAGGCGAGGAAGCGCGCCAGCTCGTCGCGGGTGAGCGACCGGTTGGGGAAGTTGCGCAGCTCGATCCAGGCCGAGTTGATGACGTCCCACATCTCCGAGGTGAGCGCGGTGCGCACCGAGCGGGCGTTGGTGCGCGCCACCTCGAAGCAGTTGCGGATCGAGGAGGGGTTCTCCGGCTCGAAGGCGAGGAAGGAGACCACGTTCTCCTCGCTCGCTTCGTCGAGCGGGCCGTAGCGTTCGGTGAACACGTCCGCGCAGCCGGCGGTGAGCACCGCCGAGCCCCACTCATTGGTGGACCCGCCATAGGTCACCGGCGTGTAGGCGAGGCGCTGCGACACGTCGAGGATGCGCGCGAGGCAGTCGGCGCGCTCCACGTATCGCGTGAGCCAGTAGAGGTTGTCGGCGGTGCGGGAGAGCATTTCGGGCCTATCGGAAAGGGAGGATGGGCGAAGGCGAGAGCGTCGCGCGCGGCGTCAGGCGTCCAGGACCCAGGTGTCCTTCGTTCCGCCTCCCTGGCTGGAATTGACCACGAGCGAGCCCTCCTTCATGGCGACCCGGGTAAGGCCCCCCGGCACGATGCGGACCTTGTCCGAGCCGGAGAGGATGAACGGGCGCAGGTCCACGTGGCGCGGGGCGATGCCCTTCTCCACCAAAGTGGGACAGGTGGAGAGCGCCAGCGTCGGCTGGGCGATGAAGTTCGCCGGATCGGCCTTGAGCTTCTCGCGGAACTTCTCGATCTGCGCCTTGTCGGCGGCCGGGCCCACCAGCATGCCGTAGCCGCCGGAGCCGTGCACCTCCTTCACCACCAATTCGGGCAGGTGGTCGAGCACGTACTTCAGGTGCTCCGCCTCGCGGCAGCGCCAGGTGGGCACGTTGGGCAGCAGCGGCTCCTCGTCGAGGTAGAAGCGGATGATCTCCGGCATGTAGGAATACACCGCCTTGTCGTCGGCGACGCCGGTTCCCACGGCATTGGTGAGGGTGACGTTGCCAGCCTGGTAGGCGCTCATGAGGCCGGGCACGCCGAGCACGCTGTCGCGCCGGAAGGCGAGCGGGTCGAGGAAGTCGTCGTCGAGCCGGCGATAGATCACGTCGACCCGCTTCGGCCCCTCGGTGGTGCGCATGTAGACGGTCTCGTCCTTCACGAACAGATCGCGCCCCTCCACCAGGTCCACGCCCAATTTGTCGGCCAGGAAGGAATGCTCGTAATAGGCCGAATTGTAGATGCCCGGGGTGAGGATGGCGACGTTCGGCTCGTGCCCGCCATGGGGCGAGAGCGAGCGCAGGGTGGCGAGCAGGTCGTCGGCGTAATTCTCCACCGGCGCGACCTTGTGCATGGAGAACAGCTCGGGGAAGAGCCGCAGCATGATCTCCCGGTTCTCCAGCATGTAGGAGACGCCGGAGGGGGTGCGGGCATTGTCCTCGAGCACGTAGAAATTGTCCGGGCCGGTGCGCACGATGTCGATGCCGGCGATGTGGACGTAGAGGTCGTGCGGCACCCTCTGGCCGTTCATCTCGGGGCGGAAGGCGGGGTTCTGGTAGACCAGCTCGTCCGGCACCACGCCGGCCCTGAGGATGTCGCGCTTGGAATAGACGTCGCGGATATAGAGGTTGAGCGCCTTCACCCTCTGCTCCAGGCCCTTCGAGAGGCGGCCCCATTCCTCCTTGGTGAGGATGCGCGGCACGATGTCGAACGGGATCAGGCGCTCCTGGGCGTTCTGCTCGCCATAGACCGCGAAGGTGATGCCGATGCGGCGGAAGATGAATTCCGCCTCCTTGCGGCGGTGGTCCAGCACGTCCTGTGGCACCGAGGCCAGCCACTGTTTGAGCGTCTCATAGGCGGGGCGGATGGCGCCGTCGGTGCTGGACATCTCGTCGAACGCTTGCCGCATGGGGGCTGACACTCCGGGGGCGGGACCGTCATCGATCTCTACAAACATCGTGCCAAAGAAGTGCTAAACGGGGAAGGAGGTTGCGCCGTCAAGGCCAAGGTGCCGGCATGGCGCATTATTGGGCAGGACGCCAGAGCCTGCCACAGCAGAGGGCAGGAGGCTACGTCATGGGAGAGGCAGACGGCGCGCAATCGGTCACGGCGGCGCTCGTCGTGATCGGCGACGAGGTCCTTTCCGGGCGCACCAAGGACAAGAATATCGGCCATATCGCCGAGCGCCTTACCCAGGTGGGGATCGACCTGCGCGAGGTGCGGGTGGTGGCCGACGTGGAGGACGACATCGTTGCCGCCATCAACGCATTGCGGTCCCGCTTCAGCTATGTCTTCACCACCGGCGGCATCGGCCCCACCCACGACGACATCACCGCCGACGCGGTGGCCAAGGCATTCGGCGTCGCGATCGACGTGGATCCGCGGGCGCGCGCGCTGCTCCTGGAATACATCCCCGAGAAGGACCTGAACGAGGCGCGCCTGCGCATGGCCCGCATCCCCGCCGGCGCCTCGCTGGTGGTGAACGAGGTGTCGAAGGCGCCGGGCTTCCGGATCGAGAACGTGATCGTCATGGCCGGGGTCCCGCGCATCATGCAGGCGATGCTGGAGGCGGTGCTGCCGGAGCTGGACAAGGGCGTGCCCATGCTCTCGGAGACGCTGCTGGCCGGGGCCAAGGAGGGCGACATCGCCGCGCCGCTGAAGGAGATCGCGACGCGCTATCCGGCGGCGCTGATCGGCTCCTACCCGTTCCGGGACGAGAACGGCGAGCCCAATGCCCATTTGGTGGTGCGCGCGCGCGATCCCGAGGTTCTGGCCGCGGCGCGCGCCGCGGTGGCGCAGATGCTGGCGCGCAGGGACTGGGCGCGGTGAAAGCTCGCACGTCGGCAGGCGGTGGCAAATGTCGGTCGGGCGGCGCTGCGGGACGGCTCACGGCAGCAGAACGGCCGGCGGCAGCGGGCAGGGAGACGGGGCTAGTCCGAGCGGCGGACCGCACCCGGCAGCGCGTCCCAGCGCCTCAATAGGCCTGCTTGCGCAGGACTTCGATGAAGGTCTTCAGGATGATGGTGATGTCGAGCCAGATGGACCAGTTGTTGATGTACCAAAGGTCCATCTCAATGCGGCGTTCCATCAGTTCCAGCTTGGCAGTCTCGCCGCGCAGGCCCGTCACCTGCGCCCAGCCGGTGATGCCGGGCTTGACGTGGTGGCGGAAGGCATAGCCCGAGATCAGCTTGGAGTAGGCGTCGTCGTGGGCGATGGCATGCGGTCGGGGGCCGACGATGGACATGTGCCCGAACAGGACGTTGACCACCTGCGGCAGCTCGTCGAGGCTGGTGGCGCGCAGCACGCGCCCGATCCGGGTGACGCGCTTGTCGTTCTTCTGGGCCTGGGTGATCTCGGCCCCGTCCTCCATGACCGTCATGGAGCGGAACTTGAAGATGGTGAACTCGCGGCCGCCGAAGCCATTGCGGCGCTGGCGGAAGATCACCGGGCCTTTCGAGTCGAACTTGATGAGCAGCGCGATCATCGCGAACAGCGGCAGCAGCACGGTGAGCGCCAGCGCCGACACGGCGATGTCGAGCGCCCGCTTCTGGGTCAGCTCCACCCGCGACAGCGGCGCGCGCTGCATCTCGATGGCGACCGAGGTGCCGAACTCGACGCGCGGCGCATTGAGCAGCGGGCTGATGGAGGCGTCCGGCAGGAGCTTCACCGGGATCGGCAGCGCGCGCAGACGGCCGCGCACCTCGTCGAGCCGCGCGCGGTCGCTCCAGGGCATGGCGAGGACGATCTCCTCCACCCTGTGCTGGCGGGCATATTGGAGCGCGCTCTTCAATACGTCCTGTACGGAGGTTGCGGCCGCCTCCGCCCCGGCGGTGGGGAAAATGAAGCGCCGGCGCTCGGTCAGTCCGAGGCCGAAGATCATGTCGTCGTGGGTGAGCTTGGAAAGTTCCTTCTCGTCGCCGATGACGATGGCGGAGCGGCCGGCGACGGCGCCGGCGGCGATGCTGCGCCGGAGCCAGAGCGCGTAGAACCACCGCAAGGACGGCACCACGATAAAGCCGAGCGCGGCGAAGGTTCCGGTGGACAGGCGCGAGGTTTCGTTGCCGACTTTCAGGCAGAAAATCATGGTGCCGACGAACAGGACGGCGAAGGTCCAGTTCACGACGGCGGCGCTCACCTCGTCGCTCACCCGGGCGATCTGCCAGGGCTTGTAGAGCCCGCGCGCCTGGGTGGTGAGGACGAACGCAACGGAGGCGGCGATGCCGATGCCCAAAGTGCGGGCGAGATCGAAAGACTCCTGCCAGGCCTCAGAAAACAGGAAGGAGACGACCATGCTGAGGCCGAGGATCGCCACCACGTCCGCCGCGGCGAACATGAGCGCGGTGGAGCCGTAGCCAATTCGGGAAGCCGAAAGCCCCGCAGCGTAACCGCCGGCCTTCGGTCCGATTCGTCCCTCGTCCGCCGACAATGACATCCTGCCTCCAGACGGGTAGGACCCGCCGCTCCCCTGGCATCGTCGTGATCTCGCGATGGTGGAAGTGTTATCACGCAACCCTGCGGCATGCAAGCGAGTATTGGCATATATCAATTATACCGCCAACTGTAATATAAGTGTCATCGGTGCTAACGTCCTAAAATAAATATCCGGGATAGGATTTGTATCATTTAATTATTGGCATGATCGGCTGGGGCTGAAGAAGAAAAGCAGGTGTTCACCCGAGCAAATTATGATAGATATTATTGCATATCGGGTGTTGTTATAGAGGCCTAATTTGCCGCAGCCGGCATTTGGTCGCCGCATGGGCAGTTGTGCACTGCAAAAATCCGGTTTGATGAACCTTTGGGCGCTGACCCCCTTGCGGTTGATGGTATCATAAAACCATAAAATCGCCGGCGTGGCGGGCGCTCGACTCACGATCCGGTGAGGTTGTGGCCCGCCGCGCCGGGCGCGTGGTAGTTCGGTGCCGACTCGCAGGGGGATGGGCATGAAATTTGGCATCGGCCAGAGCCTGAGGCGCAAGGAAGACATTCCGCTGCTCACGGGCCGCGGTCGCTACGTGGGCGATCTCGCTGCGCAGGCCGACGCCCTGCCGGCGCTGGTGCTGCGGGCGCCCCATGCCCATGCGCGATTCTCCCTCGCCAACATGGACCAGGTGCGGGCGATGCCCGGCGTGCGCCTGGTGCTGACCGGTGCCGACCTGGCCGGGCTCGGCGCGATCCCGGTCGCCGGCACCGTGCGGGTGGAGGGCGAGCCGCAGATGTGGACCTCGACCCGTCCCGTGCTGTGCCGCGACCTTGTGCGCCATGTGGGCGACCCGGTCGCCTTCATCGTCGCCGATACGCTCGATGCGGCGCGCGATGCCGCGGAGGCGGTCGATGCCCGATGGGAGCCGCTGCCCGCGGTCGCCGGGCTTGCGGACGCGGTGGCCGAGGGCGCCTCGCGGGTGTGGGAGGAGCGGGCCGGCAACATCGCATTCACCACGCAGATGGGCGACGGCCCGGCGACCGAGGCCGCCTTTGCCGCCGCCGCCCGCATCGTGCGCATCGACCTCGTGAACAATCGGCTCGTCACCAATTACATGGAGACGCGCGGCGTGCTCGCCGAGGTCGAGGACAGCGGGCGGGTGCGCCTCACTTTGGGCAGCCAGGGCGCGCATGGTCTGCGCGACGCCGTCGCCAAGGTGCTGGGATGGGCGCGGGAGGACCTGCGGGTGGTCACGCCCGACGTGGGTGGCGGCTTCGGCACCAAGGCGTTCCCGTTCAGCGAATATCCGCTCGCCGCCCTGGCCGCGCGCCAGCTCGGCCGGCCGGTGGCCTGGATCGGCGAGCGCACCGAGCACTTCCTCGCCGACAGCCAGGGCAGGGACAACCTCACCCGGGCGGAGCTGGCGCTGGACGCCGAGGGCCGCTTCCTCGCCCTGAAGGTGGACACGCTCGCCAACATGGGCGCCTATCTCGGCTATTATGCGCCCGTCATCCCGTGGATCGGGGCGACCATGCTGCCGGGGGTCTATCACATCCCCGCCTTTCATGCCCGGATCCGCGGCGTGCTCACCCACACCGCTCCGGTGGACGCCTATCGCGGTGCGGGCCGGCCCGAGGCGGCCTATGTCATCGAGCGCCTGGTGGACGAAGCGGCGCGGGAGACCGGCATCGGCCCGGTGGAGCTGCGCCGGCGCAACTTCATCGCCCCCGCGCAGATGCCCTACCTCACCGCCTCCGGGCGCACCTATGACAGCGGCGCCTTCGACCGGCACCTGACGCGCGCCCTGGCGCGCGCCGGCTGGGAGGCGTTCCCGGCGCGGGCCGCGGCGGCGGCCGCGCGGGGCCTGGCCCGTGGCATCGGCCTTGCCACCTACATCGAAGCGTGCGGCGGCGGCTCGCCCGAGCCGGCCTATCTCACCCTCGACGCCGACGGCGGCGTGACGGTGAAGATCGGCACCCAGAGCAACGGGCAGGGCCACCAGACCGCCTATGCCCAGCTGGTCTCAGCCGAGCTGCAGCTGCCGCCGGAGCGGGTGCGCGTGCTCCAGGGCGACACCGACGACACCCCCACCGGCAACGGCACCGGCGGCTCGCGCTCCATCCCGGTGGGCGGCGCCGCGGTCGACGGGGCGGCGCGCGCGCTCGGCGACCAGCTGCGCGCGCTCGTCGCCGACGCGCTCGAGACCGACGCGGCCGACATCGAGTTCCGCGACGGGCGCGCCGTGGTCGCCGGCACCGACCGCGGCCTCGACCTCTCGGCGGTCGCCGCGCTGCCGGCGGCCGCGCCCGAGCTTCTGTCGGCCACCCACGCCTTCAAGCCGCCGGAGGCCACCTATCCGAACGGCACCCATGTTTGCGAGGTGGAGATCGACCCCGAGACCGGCGCCACCCGCATCGTCGCTTATACGGTGGTGGACGACTTCGGCGCCACGCTCAACCCCCTGCTGCTCGAGGGCCAGATCCACGGCGGCGTCGCCCAGGGCATCGGCCAGGCGCTGAGCGAGCACGCGGTCTACGACCGCGATGGCCAGCTGCTGACGGCAAGCTTCATGGACTATGCGATGCCGCGCGCCGCCGATTTGCCGCCGATCGCATTCGAGACCGCCAACGTGCCGTGCGCCACCAATCCGCTCGGCGTGAAGGGCGCGGGGGAGGCGGGCACGATCGGCGCCTGCCCGGCGGTGATGAACGCCATGGTTGACGCGCTTGCGCGTGCCGGCCGCCCCGCCCGCCTCGACATGCCGGCGACGCCGCAAACGGTGGCCGCCGCGTTCAGCGCACGCGGCCGCTCCGACACGGCGTCGGTCTGAAATCCCGCGCTGGGTGGCGAAACGCCGCGCCGGGTCTCGCGAAAGCGTGAGCGTAGCGCGGTTGGGTCAGAATGGAATTTCTGCAAGGTGACGGCCTGCCCCGCCGTCGTATTCGGAGATCGAGATGCGATTTGCTTCCGTCGCCGTCCTGTTGCTGACAGGACTGGCCGCCGCCGGCCCTGTCTTGGCCCAAGGCGGCCCCATCGGCGCCCGCCAGCACGCCATGAAGGCGATGCAGGACCAGGCGGAGATCGGCGCCGCCATCCTCAAGGGCCAGGCGCCCTACGACCCGGCCAAGGCCGCGCTCATGTTCAAGACCTTCGGCGACAGCATCAAGGGCTATGCGAGCCTGTTTCCGCCCGGTTCCGACAAGGGCGACACCAAGGCGCAGCCGGCGATCTGGAGCGACCGTGCCGGCTTCGAGGCCGCCATCGCCAAGTTCGAGCAGCTGGTCGCCGAGAACGCTCCGAAGGCGGCGACCGCCGACGGCTTCAAGGCGGCGTTCGTCGCGGTCGCCGACGGCTGCCGCGGGTGCCACCAAGGCTTCAAGGCCCGCTGACGACCGCGGCCGGGACCTCCGGGGTTCCGGCCGCTCTTGACCGCCGCCGCTCAGCCGAGCGAGGCCAAGGCGCAGACCACCGCTCCGCTGGCCGCGAGGAGAGCGGCCGCCAGAAGCGGCGAGGCCATGCGCGGGGCGGGGACCGAAGCCGGCAGGCGGGCCCAGCCGACGATCATGGGGCGCACCAGATTCCGGCGCGCGACGAGTGCGTAGGCGAGTACCGCAGCCACATGCAGGCCCACGGCAACGAGGATGAGGTCGAACAGGAAGGCATGCCACGCGGTGGCGGCCGCGCTGGTGGCGCCGTCCATGAACCGGGCGAGGGGCCCTTCCACGATCAGCCCGTCGCTGGAGAATAGGCCGCTGACCGCCTGGGCCAGCAGGAGCCCGATCAAGGCGAGCACCATCAGGGCGCCGGCAGGATTGTGCCCGGCATGGGGATCGCCTCGGCCCCGGCCGAAGCGCGCGAGGTGGCGAAGCGCCGCCCTGGGTGTGCGGACGAAGTGCGCGAAGCGCGCGGTATCGCTGCCGACGATGCCCCAGGCGATGCGGAACAGGACCAGAGCCAGAATCGCGTAGCCGGAGAGGAAATGCCAGTCGATCCGGCCCGTGCGCGCGCTCGCATAGGAAAATGCCACGAGCAGGACGATGCTCCAGTGGAACAGCCGCGTCGGGGCGTCCCACACCCGCACCTTGTGTTCCAGGCCGGGATCAAGTGTCGGAACGGGTCGCGTGATGTCGTCCATGCAGAGCGCCCCACCCTTGCGCGATACTTGCTGGCGTTGGGGAAGATAGGATCCGCAACCCGCGCGTGCGATGGCGCGGCGGTTCTTGGCCCTACCAGATGGTGCCGCGTCCGTTGGGCGAAAGGCGGGAGCGGCGCTTGGTCGCTGGCGCATCCCTATGCTGCACTGCGGGACCTTTGGACCCCCGCGTCCGGCCGGATCGCCGGCTACCGACCCCGGAAATGCCAGGGAAAGCGCCTGTGTCGGTACCAAGGGACCGCCTCAAATCGCTTGAAAATACTCGATTTCATGATGGATTTGGGGTGTTTTCAGATTGCGCCGCGGCACAGACCATGATACTTTTTGGCATGCTCGAATAAGGGAGCCGGTCATGGCCACCTACGCACGTCGTCTTTTTTGCGCTGCCGCATTCGCTTCGGTCCTGGTCGCGGCGCCGGCTGCTGAGGCCAGCATGTTGCAGCGGATCCAGATGCTGAGGTCGAGTTCCGTTCCGCTGGTGTCGAGCTATCGTCCGGCGATGTTCGGGATCGGCCCCGGCACGCGGA
Source organism: Xanthobacter luteus (assembly GCF_040049235.1). Lineage (NCBI taxonomy): Bacteria > Pseudomonadati > Pseudomonadota > Alphaproteobacteria > Hyphomicrobiales > Xanthobacteraceae > Xanthobacter > Xanthobacter luteus. The sequence goes on along the minus strand of NZ_JBDZDO010000001.1, from coordinate 681,057 downwards.
CCCTGCTCGCGTTCCGTGCCTACTCCTACGATCGCTATCTTAGCATCGTGTTCCGGCGCCCGGTCAGCGCGTTCTGCCGCTTCTTCTGCTGACAGCCCAGATTGGCTCTGGCTCGATAGTGGCACCCTTGGTCGCTCTCACCTCGAACTGTTGGGGTATGGCGTGCCAAGGGTGTTTTGTTTGTTGGGTTCGGCACCCGATCATTGCGGCTGGCTGTGTGCGCCCTGGGGTGGTCTGACTTCTTGCAGGGATCTCCCTGATCGGTAGGGCCTGATTCGAGGGTTGCGCGCCGAACGGATCGGCAGCTGGCGATCTCGGTACGACTGGTGCCGGGCGACGAGGCCACGGAGGTTCGGAGTCCGCCATGTTGCGCGTCAATGCAGGTTCCAGAGTGGCGGGTGAATCGGGTGCCGGCGGCCAGCAGGTCATTGCTGGCATGTTGGCGGTGCTCCGGCGGCGCAAATGGCTGATTGGCGCCATCGTCGCCTCGATGGCCGGCTTGTCGGCGATTTACGCGGCGTCCATCACCCCTCAATTCGTCGTCGAAGGGCAGCTGCTGATCGATACGCAGCAGTCGCGCACCCTCGACTTCGGCGACGGGACCAACGTGGTCGACACCGGCATGCTCGACAGCCAGGTCGAGATCTTGAAGTCGGAACGCAATCTCAAGGCGGTCATCAAGGAGCTGAAGCTCGTCGAGGCCGCGAAGCAGCGCCTGGCGGCGCGGGACAACAATGACAACGTTCCTTCGGTACTGAAGGCCGTCCTGCCATTCTGGTTTCAGAAGGTGCCGCAGGGCGAGTTCGAGCTGGAGCGTGGCGTCATCGCCGGCCTGAAGGGCAACCTCAAGGTTCAGCGCGTCGGATCGTCCTTCGTGATCGGGCTCTCTTACAAGTCGCCCAACCCGCAGCAGGCGGCGGACATCATCAACCAGCTGGCCGAATCCTACATCGTCGATCAGCTGGAATCGAAGTATCAGGCAACCCGGCGGGCGAGCATCTGGCTGCAGGACCGCATCGCCGAGCTGCGCGAGCAGGCGCTCGCCGCCGACCGGGCGGTGCAGGACTTCAAGGCCAAGAACGACATCGTCAACACCGGTCGCGGCTTGGTCTCGGACCAGCAGCTGTCGGAGGTCAATTCGCAGCTCATCCAGTCCCGGGCCCAGGTGGCGGAGGCCCAGGCGCGCTACGAGCGCGTGCAGTCGATCATCAAGCAGGGATCCGCGCTCGGGGCCAGCGACGAGGCGGTGGCCGACGTGCTGAGCAATTCCATCATCACCCGGCTGCGCGGACAGTATCTGGACGCCGTCAAGCGCGAGGCGGAATGGACCAAGCGCTACGGCGAGGACCATGTGGCGGTGGTCAATCTGCGCTCCGACATGGCGGGCCTCCAGCGCGCGATTTTCACCGAGCTGTCGCGCATCGCCGAAAGCTACAAGAGCGACTTCCAGATCGCCAAGGCGCGCGAGGACAGCCTGAACCAGAGCCTCGAGCAGCTGGTGACCGAGAACAAGCTCGGCGCCCAGAAGCAGGTGGAGCTGCGCGAACTCGAGAGCACGGCGCAATCCTATCGCGCGCTCTATGACAACTTCCTCCAGCGGTTCATGCAGGCGACCCAGCGGCAGTCGTTCCCGCTGACCGAAGCGCGACTGATCACCGAAGCCTCGCGGCCGTTGGCGCCCTCGGAGCCCAAGTCGGGACTGATCGTCGCCGGCGGCACCATGCTCGGTCTGGTGTTCGGCCTGCTCGCGGCATTCTGGCGGGAGTCCATGAACCGCTCCATCCGCTCTCCGGCGGAAGTGGAACAGCATCTCGGGCTGGACTGCCTCGGCGTGCTGCCGAAGCTCACGGTCTCCGCGAGCGTGGCGCCCACGCCGGTCACCTCGACGTCGGAGACCGGCAGCGCGTTCGACAGCGCCACCGGCATCCTGCGCCAGGTGCTGACAGATCCCTTCTCGCGCTATACTGAAACCCTGCGGGCGGTGAAGGTGAGCGCCGACATCTCCATTCTCGGCCGCGCCAAGGTGATCGGCATCACCTCGACGCTGCCGAAGGAAGGCAAGTCCACCATTGCCGCCAATTTCGCGCAGCTCATCGCCCACAGCGGCGCCCGCGCGGCGCTGGTCGACCTCGATCTGCGCAATCCCTCGCTCACGCGCCGCATCACGCCCAACGTCAAGGCCGGCCTGCTGGAACTGATCGTGGGGCGGGCGACGATCGAGGAGGTGAGCCACGTCGATCCCATCACCGGCCTGCGCTTCTTCCCGTCGCTGGTCGCCGGCCACATCGTCCACACCAACGAGATCCTGGCTTCCGCCGAGATGGCGGCCACCATCGAGAAGCTCAAGGACAGCGTCGATTACCTGATCCTCGACCTTCCGCCGGTGGCGCCCGTGGTCGACGTCCAGGCCTGCTCGCATCTGGTGGATTGCTTCGTCTATGTCCTCGAATGGGGCCGGTCGAACCGCGACCTGGTGGGCAACATCCTGGACAACAATCCGAAGATTTCCGAGAAGGTGCTCGGCTGCCTGCTGAACAAGGCCGATTTGGCCGCGCTGCGCAATCTCGAAAACTATGGCGGCAAGTACTACTACTACAAGTACCATTCGCGGTATGGCGCGGACACCTGAGCCCAGCCGCGCACCGGCCGCGCCGCGGCGCCGCCGGTGGGTCGCCGGGCTGACCGCGCGTCTGGTCGGTCTGGGGCTGGCGGCGGCATTGGCCACCTGGAGCCTTCAGGTCGCCCCGACCGTGGCCGACAGCGATCGCCTCGCGGTCAACCTCGTGGGTCAGACCCTTCTCGACGGGGAGTTGTATTCCCAGGAAGATCTCCAGTCGCTGGAGGAGACCCTGCTGACGAACCGGGCGAACAATCTTTGCGTTCCCCTCGATCTGCGGAACGAGGTCGTGATCCGCGTCGCCCAGGTGGAGCTGCAGATCAGCCTCGGCAACGCGGACGCGGTGGAGCAGGACCTGAACGCGACCGAGGAGAGCGCGCGCCACGCCATCTCGTGCGACCCGAACATGTCGCTGGCCTGGATCGCGCTCGCGTGGGCCGAGTTCGTCAGGAACGACTATACGCCCCGCATGGCCGAGCTGGTGCGCATGTCGATGGTGACGGGCGCCAACGAGGGGTGGAGCATCGCCCGCCGGGTGCAGCTTCTGCTGGAGGCGCTGCCCAAAATGACCGATCCGCAGATGCGCGACCTCCTCGCCGGCCAGGTGCGGCGGCTGATGGCCGGGGGCTACAATAGGATCCTGGCCTTCCACTATGTCCGCCTGGAGGACGCCGAGCGACGCTTCCTGGCCGACATCTTCGCCACCGGCGACAAGGATCAGCAGACCAAGATCGCGGCGGAGGTCTGGCGCTCGGGCGAGGACATCGATCTGCCCCTGACCCCCGCGCGCGGCACGCGTCCCTGGAACTGAAGGGCTCGCGCAAGCCCCGGACCTGACTGGAACATGCGGATGGAGCTTCAGGATAGCCGGGATCTGGATCAGCCGGCAGCCAAAGGGGGCGATGCGCGCCAGCAGCACGGGATCGTCGATCGCCTGGGATTCCTCCTCTTCCTTGCCGCGGTGGCGCTCTGCCCACTGCCGGACGGCTCCAACGACCTGATCTGGACCGTGGTCTGGGGTGCCTTGGCCAGCGTCAGCGTGCTGCTCCTGTCCTACCGCTCCGTCACCGGCGGCGCGGCGGCGGTGATCCTGGCGTGCGGCGTGGTCGCCGCGGCCTACATCGTCGTCGCGGTGCTGCAGTCCCAGACGCCGGGACCTTTTCCTTTGCCCATCTGGGACCAGGCGAGCCGCCTGATCGGCATCGATCTGCCCCCCCTGTCGACGGCCGTGCGCGACGCCCCGCTCATGGCGGTGGGCCCCCCGATCCTGGCGTCGTTGCTGTTCATCGCCGGCGTGGTGCTCTCCGACGATGGGCGCCGCGCGGAGCTGGTCTATCGGGTGCTGATCGCCGTCGCCTGCATCAGCGGGCTGATCGGCCTCGCCGCGCTCCTGCTGGACATCGGCGCCCTGCGGCCGGCCAACAATCCGGGCGCGCTGACGACCTTCTTCCTCAACAAGAACACCACCTCCACCTATCTCGGCTCGGCCCTGCTGATGTGCCTCGCGCTTCTGCTCGTGCGCGTGCGCCTGGCGCTGCGCCAGGCCGGCGGCCGGCTGGTCTCGCTGGATGCGCTCGCGCCCACCCCCTCGGCCAAGCGCATCCTGGGCGGGCTGGTCGCCGCCGCGCTGATCCTTGCCATGCTCGTCCCGCTGGCGCGGTCGCGCGCCAGCCTCGCCATCGTCCTGGTGCTGGCCGTGCTCTGCGGGCTCTCGCTCTTCCGGCGCCGGGTGGGCTCCTGGCTGATCATCGCGCCGCTCGCGCTCGCCGCCTTCGCGCTGGCATTTCTGGTGGCAGGCGAAGGGGTGATGATACGGTTCGCCCTCAGGGGGCTCGAGGACGCCGGACGCGCGGCGGTCTACCGCTCGATGGTCGAGGGCGTCGCCGCGCATCCCCTGCTGGGCTACGGGCTTGGAACCTTTCCCAGTGTCTTTCCCGTGGTGCGCGACCCGAGCATCCGGATGGAGGGGGTCTGGAGCATGGGCCACAGCACGCCGCTCGAGCTGGCGTTCGTCGGCGGCCTGCCGCTGGCCGGGGTGGTCTTCGCGTTCTTCGGCCTATGCCTGGTGCTGCTGCTGCGGGGGGTGATCCGGCGGCCCAACGACCCCTATATCATGGGCGCGCTGCTGGTGGGCCTGCTCGGGGCGCTGCATTCGATGGTGGATTTCACGCTGCAGATCCCGGGCTATCTCATGATCTATGCGGCGGTCGCCGGCCTCGGCGTCGGCCGGGCCCTGCGGCCGGCCAATGCCGGCGCGATCGAGCGGGTGCGCCGTCGCCGCGCGAGCGTGCCGGACGCCGAACCCTCGGCCGGATGATGTCGGTGGGCCGCCCGGCGCGCCGGCCCGCACGACCGCCCCGATGCGCCCCGCCCGCCGCCGCTTCGCCCGCCCGCCCTCGCCTGCCTTGCCTTTACCGGCGGCACGATGGCATAACGGCGCGCCCGTTGCGGGTGTCGGAGCATAGCGCAGCCTGGTAGCGCATCTGCTTTGGGAGCAGAGGGTCGCAGGTTCAAATCCTGCTGCTCCGACCATAAAACATGTTGATTTTAAAAGATTTTTTGTCTTTCCGGAAATGCGGGCGGGGCGTGAAGTTGGACCTTGTCGCCGCCGCGTCGCCAGGGAACCAGCGCGCCAGCCCGGGGCAGCTCGGGTTCCGGAGGTTCTCGTCTGCAAGGCGCCAGGAGCGGATGGCTTTGCTGGGCCGGGAAGCGCACCTCTGAGCGAGGCCCCCGACCCTGGCCGTGCCCTACTGGCCGCCGGGCTGCATTTGGGATTTGCCGTCGTGGCTCTCGATCCACCTGCAAACCCGGTCGCTGGCTGCCCGCAGCGGCGAGCCGAGGGGGGTGTAGGCGAAATAGCTGCGCGAGGGCAGCGAGAGGTGCGGAAACGGCGCCACCAGCCGCCCGGCCCGCAGATCGTCTTCGATCAGCGCGGATGGCGCCATCGCCACGCCGAGGCCGTCGATGGCGGCCTGGATCGCCAGGTAAAAGTGGTCCAGAGTCAGTGTCGCCGCCGGCTCGAGCGAACCATGTCCGGCCTTCGCCAGCCAGTCGCGCCAGAGCCGCGGCATGCTGGTCACGTGGAGCAGGGTGTGCCGCGCCAGATCCCCCACCTCGTCGAGAGGCTGGCGCTGGAGCAGCGAAGGACTGCAGGCCGGCAGCCGGCTCTCGGCCAGCAGGAAACGGGCCTCGAAGCCATGGAACTGGTCCGGCCCGCCGCGAATGATCAGGTCATAGTCGCAGGCCAGCGCGTCCACAGGCTCCTGGCCGGTCGTCAGCTCGATCTCAATCCCGGGATGCGCCCCGCGCAGCAGGCCAAGCTTGGGGATCAACCAGCGCAGGCTGAAAGTGGCCAGCGCGTTGACCTTGAGCAGGACGGTTCCGCTGGCCGGCTGCCCATGGAGAACCGCCGCCCGGGCGATGCGCTCGAGCGCGGGCTGAATCTCCGCGCGTAGCGCTCGGCCCTCCGCGGTCAGGGCGACGCCGTGGCTCAGACGCCGAAACAGCGGCGGGGGACCGAGCCATTCCTCCAGGAGCCGGACCTGCCGGCTGACGGCGCCATGGGTGACGCCGAGTTCGGCCGCGGCGTCCTTGAAGCTCGACCGGCGCGCGGCCGCCTCAAACGCACGGATGGCATTGAGAGGCGGCACGGGCCGACTCTTTGACGGTCTGTCTATCATGTGATTTTTTCTGACATCAGGCATCTTAATTTGTCGTTTGCGTGCAGCTTTCGCGCAAGCGCAAAGTTCCGGCGTGACAAATTCGCCCAACGCCCGTCGTTCCACCACATCGCCGGCCCTGACCGGGGCGCCCGATACTGGCCGGCGGACCTTGGTCCTTTCCGGCCTCGCCCATGCCCTGCACGACGGCTACACCGACGCCATCTATGTCCTGTTGCCGGTGTGGCGCGCCGAGTTCGGGCTCGATTATGCTGCTCTCGCGCTGCTGCGCGGCCTCTATGCCGGCGCCATGGCCGCGCTGCAGATGCCCGCGAGCTGGCTCGCCGGTCACCTCGGCGGGCGGGCGGTCCTGATCTTCGGCACCCTGCTCGCCGCGGCCGGCTACGTTCTGGCCGGCTTCAGCGGCGGCGCGATGGGGCTGTGCGCCGCGCTGTTCGTCTGCGGTGCCGGCTCCAGCGTCCAGCATCCCATCGCTTCCAGCGCGGTCTCGCGTGCCTACGGTTCCGCGGCCCGCGGGCCGCTTGGCACCTATAATTTCAGCGGCGATCTCGGCAAGGCCGTCATCCCGGCCGCGCTCTCCTTCGGCCTGACGGTGACGCCCTGGCGGTCCGCATTGTGGCTGCTGGCCCTGGCGGGGATCGCCGTGGCCGCCATCATCGCCCTGTCGCTGCCGAAGATCCATCCAGCGCCGGCGCCGCGCGCCGCCGCGCGCGCGCCGGCCCGCGGCGGACACGGCTTCCCGTTGCTGCTGGCGATCGGGGTTATCGATACCGGCACGCGAATGGGGTTCCTGACCTTCCTGCCGTTTCTCCTGCTGCTGAAAGGCGCTTCGCAGCCGCTCGTCGGGACCGCCCTTGCCCTCGTCTTTCTGGGCGGCGCCGCTGGCAAGCTCGCCTGCGGTTGGCTCGCTCAACGCTGGGGCGTCGTTGGCGTCACCCTATGCACGGAGGGACTCACGGCGTTGCTCATCGCGCTCGCCGCCGTCCTGCCATTGCTGCCGCTGCTATTCATCCTGCCGCTGCTCGGCCTGACGCTGAACGGCACCTCGTCGGTGCTCTACGGCACGGTACCCGAGCTGTCGCCGCCCGAGCGCACCGAGCGGGCTTTCGCCATCTTCTACACCGCCGTGATCGGGTCGGGGGCGCTGTCGCCGTTGCTGTTCGGCGCGCTCGGGGACCAGGCCGGCCCGGTCGTCGCGACCTTCGCGACGGCGGCCACCGCCTTGGCCAATCTTCCGCTCGCACTGGCCCTCGGGCCGAAACTGATGCGGCGTTGAGCGGGGGCCCGTCTCCGGCAGAGCCATGCGTTGCAGGCTTTGCACGATCTCTGACGATGGGCCGTGCCTTCCCGGCACCGCCCCGGAGCGGGCCGATCTGTGCGCGCGGCGCGCCGCTTTCGTCAAGCAAGGTCGCAAAGCGCATCGCTTCCCGGCCCGCCCGCCCCGTCACGCGGGCCCGGCGCCGCCCGGCGGCGGGCCGGAGCGCGATCCGCCCCCATGGACCCGCGGCGGTTCCACGGGGGCGCGCAGCCGCCCTCTAACCATTCGATGGAAAAGGATTCGGGAGCAGATCCGGCGCTAATCGGTCGCCTTGATGCCGGCATCCTTCACGACACGGCCCCATTTGGCGACGTCGGCGTCCAGCACCGCCGCCGCTTCCGCCGGCGTGCCGCCGACGATCACGGTGCCGAGGTCGGTGAGGCGCTGACGGGCCGCCGGGTCCGTGAGCGCCTGCTTCACCGCATTGGACCACAGATCGACGATGGGCTGGGGCAGGTGGGCCGGGCCCATCACCATGTACCAGGTGTCCACGTCGAAGCCCGGGACGCCGCTCTCCGCGACCGTCGGCACGTCCGGCAAAGTGGGGACGCGGGTCTTGGTCGTCACCGCCAGCGGCCGCAGGGTGCCGGCGCGGATGTGGGGCAGCACCGTGGGCACGGTGTCGAAATTGAGGTCCACCACGCCCGCGACCAGATCGTTGATGGCCTGGCCGCTGCCCTTGTAGGGCACGTGCACCAGGTCGGCGCCGGTGGCCTGCTTGAACAGTTCGGCCGCCAGATGCTGCTGGGTGCCGACGCCCGAGGAGGCGTAGTTGGGCTTCTGCGCGCTCTTCTTGGAGAAGGCGATGAGCTCCTGAAGGGTCTTCACCGGCGAGGCGGCGGGCACCACCACCACCTGCGGCACCGTGCCCACCACCGCGACGGGGGTGAAGCTGCGCAGCGGATCGTAGGGCACGCGCATCACCGCCGGCACCATGGCGTTGGAGCTCACATGGCCCATCAGCATGGTGTAGCCGTCGGGCGCGGCGCGGCTGACGGCGGCGGCGGCGATGGTGCCGCTGGCGCCCGATCGGTTCTCCACCACCACCGGCTGGCCGAGCACTTCGGAAAGCTTCGGGGCGATCAGGCGGGCGATGATGTCGGTGCCGCCGCCGGGGGCGAAGCCCACCATGAGGGTGATGGGCCGGCTCGGATACTTCTCCTGCGCGGCGGCGGGCGTGCACAGGGCAAGAAGGCCGGCGCAGAGGGTCGACACGACCGTGCGCCGCGTGGCGTTCGATGGCATGGGCGTCTCCTTGGGTCCCTGGCGTTGGCCGGCTTCTCGGCGCCGCACGCATGGGCGGGCGGCACCGGGCCGGCTCGGCGCCGTGGCTTGGCTCAGTGGTGTTCGAACAGGCGGCCGAAGCCGGCGAAGCGGTCGGTGATGCCGAGCTTGCGCAAGGCGGTCCAATAGATCGCCGTGCCGACCGAGAAGACCGGCAAGCCGAGCCAGCGCTCCGCCTCGTCGGCGATGCGCGCGAAGCGCAGATTGGTGCCGAGCTGGATGATGGCGTCGGGCTTGGCCGCGGCCAGCGTCTTCACCGCCGGGATGAGCGTGTCGGCGCGCTGCGCGCCCACATGGATGATGCTCTTGCACTTGAGCCCTTCCACCGCCACCACCTCGTAGCCCTTCTCGGTGAAGTAGCGCACCGCATTCTGGTCGATCACCGGGTAATAGGGCGTGAGCAGCGCGATGCGCCGGGCGCCGACCACCTCGAAGGCCCGCTCCGCCGCCTCGGCGCCCACCGTGACGTCGCAGCCCGCGCGGTCCTTGAGCTCCTTGCGCAGGGCCATGCTGCCCTCGACGCCGCCCATGAAGCTCTCCGAGGACATGCCCATGATGAGATGGTCCATCTGGGCCTGCACCAGGGCCTCGACGGCGTCCGCCACGTTGCGGCGGGTGTGGGCCATGATGAGGCGCCAGTCGTCGTCGGAACGCACCTTCTGGTTGGGCACGTAATAGCGGTTCACCACATTGACGACGCCGGTCGGCGCCATCTCATGGAATTCATTTTCCACCACCGTGTTGGGCGCGGGGGTGAGCACGCCGAATTTCGCGCGCCATCCGATGGCGTCGGGAAACCGCTCGTCATCGAGGCGAATGTTGGTGTTGAGGTCCGCTCCGCCCTTCAGGGCCGTGGCTGTGGTCACGAATGTCCTCCCTTGTCCGTTCAGCCGGTACACACAAAAGGAATTCATTTTCCGTAGCAATAGGCAATGCTCGCCCTGCAGGCAAGCCAAAATTGCCAAAATGAATTCATAAATGATCCGGCCGTGCCCCTGTGCCGCTGGGGGCGCGTTGCCTGTGGCGCCGGCCTGCCGCGAGGGTTCAAAATGAATGCAATGCCGCTTAGATTCGCCGGCGAACCGAAAAATGAGGAGACCGACGCTTGGGAACGCCCGGCAATGCCTTGCTGCACGACGAGCTGGTGGCGCGGCTGCGCGCCATGATCGTGGACGGCGAGCTGCCGCCCGGCGCCCGGATACCCGAGCGCGAGCTATGCGAGCGGTTCGAGGTCTCCCGCACGCCCCTGCGCGAGGCGCTGAAGGTGCTCGCCTCCGAGGGGCATGTCAGCCGGCTGCCCAACAAGGGGGCGCGGGTCACCCGCCTCACCACGCAGGACGTGGAGGAATTGTTCGAGGTCTCGGGCGCGTTGGAGGCGCTGGCCGGCGAGCTCGCCTGCGCCCGCATCAGCGATACCGAAATCGCCGAGATCAAGGCGCTGCACTACGAGATGGCGCTCTACCACCACAAGCGCGATTTGCCCGCTTACTACACGCTGAACCGGCGCATCCACGAGGCGCTGGTGCGGGCCTCCGGCAGCAAGGTGCTGCAGGGCCTCTACGAGCAGGTGAGCGCGCGCATCCGTCGCGCGCGCTTCGTCGCCGCCATGCCGTTTGACCGGTGGGATCAGGCCATGAGCGAGCACGAGGGCATCCTCAACGCACTCGTCCGCCGCGACGGCGCGACCCTCGGCGCCATCCTGAAGCAGCACCTGCAGAACAAGAGCAAGCAGGTGGTGGAGGCCGGCTTCGCGGTCGACCACGACGACGGCGCGGCCGACGCGCCGCCGCCGCGCCGGCGGCCGCCGCGCCGCAAGCGGCCTGCCGGGGAGGGGACCTAGAGCCGGATCTGGCCATCGGTCTCGATTTGATGAGGTGGAGGCCGGCCCCGCCGGAGCGGCCGGTCAGGCCTCGCCGGGGCGCTCGGGAACGCGCGAGCGGCGCTCATCCCCTTGGCGCGCATCGGCTGTCGGGCGCGCTGGGTCAGGTCTGCCACGGCATCGCCTCCGCGTGCACGCCGCGGTCCTGGCGCCAGGCGTCGAGCCGGGCCTTCACCGCGCGGGCGAGGTCGTCCGGCGCCGGGCCCCGACATAGGCCGCATGCGGGCTCGCCACCTCGCGGAACACGGGCAGGGTGCGGGCGAGGATCGGCAGGCGGTGCCGGGCCGCCTCCATCGGCGGCAGGCCGAAGCCCGCGCTCTTGCTGGCGGCGAGCGGGCCGGTGCTCGCCGCGCGGGTCCGGGCCGTCGCGCCGCCACGCGATTCGAAGCGATGCCCGCGCCTCCGGTTTCTCCGGTCAGGACGCTCGAGCCTTGCGCGGCAGGAAAACGACCCGGCGCATACGCGCGGCCGTCAGGCCGGCCAGTTGTCGAAGTCCGCTTGCGCCATCATCGCGGCGAGCTCCCGCACACCGACCTTCGGCTCCCAGCCGAGCTTGGCGCGCGCCTTGGCGGCGTCGCCGAGCAACAGGCTCACCTCCGCCGGGCGGTAGAACCGGGGATTGATCTGCACCACCACCTTGCCGGTCTTGCGTTCCAAGGCCTGCTCGGCCTCTCCCGTGCCGGTCCATTCGAGCTCGATGCCGATCGCCTCGGCGGCGAAGCGGACGAAGTCGCGAATCGGCGTGGTCACGCCGGTGGCCAGCACGTAGTCGTCCGCCGTCTCCTGCTGGAGCATGCGCCACATGCCCTCCACATAGTCGCCGGCAAAGCCCCAGTCGCGCTTGGCGTCCAGATTCCCGAGCGCGAGCGGCACCTGCTCGCCGCGGGCGAATCGGGCGAGGCCCAATGTGATCTTGCGGGTGACGAACTCGCTGCCGCGCAGCGGGCTCTCGTGATTGAACAAGATCCCCGAGGATGCGTGGATGCCGAACGATTCCCGGTAGTTGACCGTGATGTAGTGGCCGTAGGTCTTGGCGACCCCGTAGGGCGAGCGCGGGTGGAAGGGCGTGTCCTCGTTCTGCGGCGTGGACCGAACGAGGCCGAACATCTCCGACGTGGACGCCTGGTAGAAGCGCGACTGCGGCGTGAAGGTGCGGATGCAATCGAGCAGGCGCACCACGCCGAGGCCGTTCACGTCGGCAGCATAGACCGGCTGCTCCCACGACGAGCCGACGAAGCTCTGGGCGGCAAGATTATAGATTTCGTCGAAGGTCGAATCGCGAATGATGCGAATAATATTATTCGTTTCAATTAGATCGAAATATACATACTCGATATCATCGGCGATGCCGAGTTTTTGAAGGCGCGTAGTTTCGGGATGCGAACTGCGGCGCACCGCGCCAGTGACATGATACCCCTTTTCCAGCAGTAGTTTCGCGAGATATGCACCGTCCTGCCCACTGATCCCTGTTATCAGTGCACGCATTTTAATGATCCCCACTCCGATCTAAAGCTTGTAGTTGCGCTTGATAAGGGTAGAGTTCCCTGCTGTCTAGAGTTATCGCGGTACGGCAAGTTGGCATTCCCTCCCCTTGTCGCGGGCGGCGCGTCAGCGTGCCATGATGGACCGGCCCCGCCAGCCGAGATCGCGTCATGTGCCGACTGACAGGCCGGCCGCCGGCTGATCCCGTCTGGAGGAATGCGGCTTCATCCGCTAAGAGGTAGCCCGGGCCCCGGCGATGGGTGACCGAGGTGGCAGGTGCGCGGGGACATGGAGCCAAAGACAATAACCCTGGGCCCAGGTTCGGTCTCCGATCGCGGCATCAACCGCGGCCTGTGGTCGTTGCGCTGCAATCGGGCCAATTGCCCGCCGGCGCTCGCCAAGCCGTGCTGGTTGCATGGTAGCCGGGGCGCCGCGCGGCCGTTCGGGATCGATGTGGTCGGCTATCTGCTGTCGGAGATCGGCCTTGGCGAGGCCGCGCGCCTCCTGGTGAGCGCGCTCGATGCCGCTTCCATCCCCACCAGCCTCGTCAATGTGCCGCTCGCGGGTCGCCAGGCGGAAGGCATGCTCAGGCCGCGGCTGGTTTCGAGCGGCGGCCACCGGCTGGCCCTGACCGTGTCCGGCGCCCTGGAGATCGGCGCTTTCGCCGGCCGGGCCTGCCGCGGCCAGCAGAACGTGCACTACACGTTCTGGGAATTGCCCACGGTGCCGGACAGCTGGCGGGCGATGTTCGACGGCTTCGACGCATTCTGGGCCCCCACGACCTTCGTGCGGGACATGCTGATGTCGGTGCAGAAGCGACCGGTCCATCTGGTGCCGCAGGCGATTCGCCTGCCCGCCGCGCCGCCGCCGCCGCGCGCCGGCGGGCCGCTGCGGGTGCTCACCTTATTCGACTACGATTCGTATGTGGCGCGGAAGAACCCCCAGGGTGCATTCGAAGCCTTCCTCGCCGCGTTTCCCGCCGGCACCGAGGACGTGGAGCTGGTGGTGAAGGCGCGCGGCACGGCCTCCTTCGAGGCGCGCGCGGCCATCGCCCGAATCGCCGCGCGGGACCGCCGGGCGCGCGTGATCGACCGCACCGTGTCCCGGGACGAGATGGGCGCCATCATGGAGCGGTGCGACGTGTTCGTGTCGCTGCACCGCTCGGAGGGGTTCAGCCTCGGCTGCGCGGAAGCGCTCGCGCTGGGCAAGGCGGTGGTTGCCACCGATTTCGGCGGCACGCAGGATTTCCTCACCGAGGAGACGGGCTTTCCGGTGCGCTTCCGCCAGATCGCGGTGCGCGCGGGCGACTATCCGGGCGGCGAGGGGAGCTATTGGGCCGAGCCCGACATCGCCCACGCCGCCGCGATCCTCCGGTCGATCTATGACGACCCGGCAAGCATCGCGCCCAAGGTGCGCGCCGGCCATGCGCTGCTCCAGCGCAACAATTCCCCCGAGGCGGTCGGCGCCCGCATCCGGAGTCTGCTCGGCGCCGACGGCTGAGACCGGCGCCGCCCGGCGGGGGCCGGCGGCGGGCTGGGCAGGGGGCAGCAGGACGGCGCCGCCAGTGCAGGTCTTCAGGGGAGGAGACCGCGTTCGCCCGGCTGAGCCGCGCGCCGCGCGGCCCAGCCGGGCGCGTTTGCTCCCGCGGCCGCTGGCCGCCCGGCGGGCGGGGCGGTCGGACAAGGCGCAGCCTGCGCCGCTTTGCCTCAGGTGCCGGTGAAGCGGGGGCGCTGCTTGGCGAGGAAGGCCTCGTAGCCGGCCCGGTAGTCGCGGGTGTCGGCGAAGTCGTAATGGGCGACGCGCTCGTCCAGCGTCACCGGCGACCAGTCGCGCAGCAGGCGCAGGAGCTGCTCCTTGTTGCGCCGCTGCGCGAACGGCGAGGCGGCGGCGATGCGCCCGGCGGTGGCCATGGCCTCCGCCTCCAGCGCCTCCAGGGGAACGACACGCTGGACGATGCCGCGCTGCAGCGCCTCGGCGGCATCGAAGATGCGCCCTTCGAGCAGCAGCTCGGAGACCACGCCACGGCCGAAGAACTTGAACAAGAGCTCAGTCTCGCCCAGCGCCATGGGAAAGCCCATGCGGTTGATCGGCACGCCGAAGCGCGCGTCGGCCGCGGCGACGCGGATGTCGCACATGGCGGCGATCTCCAGCCCGCCGCCCATGCACACGCCGCGGATCATCGCCACGGTGGGCATGGGCGCGCACAGGATGGCCTCGAGGGTCGGGCGCACGTGGTTCTCGTGATAGTGCGTGACCTGCGCGCGGTTCGATCGCTCGCGCTCGAACTCGCTGATGTCGGCGCCGGCCGCGAAGCTCTCGCCGGCGCCGGCGAAGACGATGCAGCGCGCCGCGCCGGCGGCCACCAGCCGGCGGACTTCGGTGTTGAGCGCGCCCCACATCTCCACGGTGAGCGCGTTGAAGCGCCCGGCATTGTCGATCACCACCCGGGCGATGTCGCCATCGGCTTCGACGCGGATGGCGCCGGTCTGTCCGTTCATCGTCCGACCCCCAGAAGAAGATCCGGCAGGCCGGTGGCGATGCCGGGAAAGACGCACATGAGCACGATGAACGCCGCCATCAGCGCCACGAACGGCAGCGAGCCCCACAGCACGTCAGCCGCGGGAATGCTGGGCGCCACGCCGCGGATCACGAACAGGTTCATGCCCACCGGCGGCGTGATCAGCCCGATCTCCAGATTGATGGTGAGGATGACGCCGAACCAGATCAGGTCCACGTCGCCGGTGGCGAGCACCGGCGCCAGCACCGGCATGCTCATGAGGATGATGGCCACCGGCGGCAGGAAGCAGCCCACCACCAGCAGGAACAGGTTGATGACGAGGATCAGCCCCCATTTGCCGAGGTCGAGCCCCACCATCCATTCCGCCAGCGTCTGGGTGATGTAGAGGTAGCTCATCATGAAGGAGAACAGCGCCGCGGCGGCGATGATCATCAAGATCATCGAGGTCTCGCGGGTGGAGCTGACGAGGATGAGCCACAGCTGCGGCAGGCGCGTGCGGTAGACCACGGCCACCATCACCAGGGCCATCAAGGCCGCCACCCCCGCCACCTCGGACGGCGTGGCGATGCCGCCATACATGAACACCGTGACCGCGACGATGATGCCGAGGAACGGCAGCACGCGGGCGATGCCCTCCATCTTCTCCTTCAGCGAGAAATGCTCGGTCAGTGGCACGCCGCGCGCGGCGTGCCAGCTCGCGAGCCAGGCATAAGCGGAGAAGATCAGCACCAGCAGGATGCCGGGAACCACGCCGGCCAGGAACAGGCGGGCGATCGAGGTTTCCGTCACCAGCCCGTAGATGATGAAGGTGATGGAGGGCGGGATGAGGATGCCGAGCGTGCCGCCGGCGGCGATGGAGCCGGCGGCGAGCGCGCGCGGCACGCCCCGGCGCAGCATCTCCGGGATGCCCACCTTGCCGATGGCGGCGGCGGTCGCCGGGCTCGATCCGCACAAAGCGGAGAACAGGCCGCAGGCGAAGATGTTGGCGATCACGAGGCCGCCGGGCATGCGGTAGAGCCAGCGGTGCAGGCTCTCATAGAGGTCGGTCCCGGCCCGCGACAGGCCGATGGCCGCGCCCAGCACCACGAACATGGGCACCGTGAGCAGCGCGAAGGAGGACAGCTCCGACATGAAGGTCTCGGGGATCGCCTTCAGCGCGTCCGGCCCGCCGAAGATCGCCAGGAAGGCGATGGCGACCGCGGCGAGGCCGAAGGCGATGGACACGCCCGAGCACAAAACGACGATGGTGGCGACCAGCAGCAGGGCGCCGATTTCCAGCTCGCTCACGAGGCGTCTCCCCTGGCCTGGGCGGGTTCGGCGGCGACCGGTGCTGCGGCTCGGCCGGGGCGGCGCAGCCGGTCGATGGCGACGATGTATTGCAGGGCCGTCACGCCGAGGCCGAGCGGCATGGTGGCGTATTTGGGCCACAGATAGGGGGTCCACACGCCGAGCACCTTCTCGCCCGAGGCGTAGGCGCGCAGCGTCAGCTCCAGGCCCACATAAGCGAGATAGGCGCACACCACGAGGCCGAGCAGGTTGCCCGCCAGCGCCAGCCGGCGGCGGGCGGCGTCCGACAGGGTCGCGTCCAGCAGCTCCATGCCGATGTGGCCGTTGGTGCGCAGCGTGAAGGGCGAGGCGAGGAACACCGCCGCCACCGCCAGATAGATGCTGGTCTCCAGCTCCCAGCTGTTGACGCCGCCGATGGCGCGCCAGAACACCATCCAGGAGACCGCCAGGATGGCGCCGAGCAGGCACAGCGCGGCGCCGCCCGCCATCACGGTTCCTGCGGTGTCCACCAGACGAGCGAATTTTTCCATGGCAATCCCCTCCCGCGCCCGGCCGGTCCCGCACGCAGGCGGGGCCGGCCGGGCGCGGCAACGTCAGTTCTTGATCTGCGCGCGCAGGATGGCGACGAGTTCCTTGGCGCGCGGGCTCACGGCCTCGAACGCGGTCCAGGAGGTCTTCTGGGCGATCGCGATCCAGGCGTCGTATTCGGACTTGGTCATCTGGCGCACCTCCGCCCCGGCCTTCTTGAAGGTGTCGACGGTCTTCTGGCCCACCTCCAGCTGCTCGGCGAGGAACGAGGCGTCGGTGATGGCGGCCGCCTCGTCGAACGCCTTCTGCTGGGCCGGGGTCAGCTTGTCCCAGGCGGACTTGGAGATCACCAGCGGCTGGAGCACCATGAACACCGAATAGTCGCCGCCGATGGTGGCGTACTTGGTCTGCTCGTAGAGCCGCGTGGAGAGCAGGGTCTCGAACGAGGTCATGAGCCCGTCGAGCACGCCGGTCTGCACCGCGTTGTAGAGCTCGGTGGAGGGCATGGAGAACACCGAGGCGCCGGCGGCGGCGAGCATCAGGTCGACGGTCTTGTCGGCGCCGCGCATCTTGAGGCCCTTCACCGAGTCCGGCCCGGTGATCGGCCGCACCCGGTTGGCGAAGCCGCCCTCGGTCCACCACCAGGTGAGGATGTGCAGGCCGTTGGCCTCCGCCACCTCCTGGACCTTCTGGTGGAACGCGCCGCCCTTGAGCTTGGCGGCATTGGCGACGTTGCCCACCGCGCCGGGCAGGATGGTGGCGGAAAATTCCGGCACCTTGCCGACACCGTAGATCAGCGGGAACACCGACATCTCGATGGTGCCCTGCTGGAGCGCGTCCACCTGCTGGATCGGGTTCGAGATCAGCGAGGAGCCGGGATAGATGCGGAACTTGATGGAGGGGTCGCGCTTCTGCACCTCCTTCACGAACTCCCGCGCGGCGCGGTCGCGCCCGTCGGTGCCCTGCTTCCACTGGTGGGTGAGCTTCAGCTCGACGCTCTGCGCCGAGGCGGTGGTTGCTCCGGCGGCCATGGCAAGGGCGATGGCTGCCGCCCGGAACGTGGTCTTCATTGGCGTCTCCTCCTTCATCGACCCGGTTCTTCGCGCGGGTCCGCTTCTTCAAGTCGTCGGTGTGGCCGCGCCGGTCAGGCGATGGCCTTGCCAAGGCGCAGGTCCTCGATCTCGGCCGCCGAGAGGCCGAATTCCTTGAGCACCGCGTCGGTGTGCTCGCCGAAGCGCGGCGGGGCGCTGCGCACGCAGCGGCCGGCGAGCGCGGCCAGGCCGACCGGGCTCACCACCTGGCGCAGCGGCCCGATGTCGGGGTGCTCCACCGTCTCCACGAGGCGCGCGTGCGCCACCTGCGGCTCGGCGAACACGCCTTCCATGTCGTTGATCGGGCCGGCGGGAATGCCCGCCGCCACCAGCAGCTCGGTCCAATGGTGGCGGGAGCCCGAGGCGAGCTTCTCATCGATCAGACGCTCGAGGGCGTCCCGGTTCGTCATGCGCCCGGCATTGTCGCGGAAGCGCGGGTCGCTCTTCAGCTCGGGGGCGCCGATGATGTCGCACAGGCGCAGCCACATCTCCTGGGTGGCGGCGCCGATATTGAGGTCGCCGTCGCCGGCCCGGAACACGCCGTAGGGCGCGATCACCGGGTGGGCGGAGCCGGACGGCCCGGGCACTTCGCCGACGCTCAGATAGCGCTGGCCCTGGACGCTCAGGAGCCCGATGAGGCTGCCCAGCAGCGAGGTCTCCACGGCCTGCCCCTGGCCCGTGCGGCCACGCTCGATCCAGGCGGCAAGAATGCCGATGACGGTCCACATGCCGGCGGTCAGGTCGCCGATGGCGGTGCCGACCCGGGTCGGTGGCGCGCCGGGCATGCCGGTGATGCTCATGAGCCCGGAATAGCCTTGGGCGATCTGGTCGAAGCCGGGCCGGTCGCCGAGCGGGCCGTCCGGGCCGAAGCCGCTGATGCTGGCGACGATGAGGTCCGGCTTCTCGCCCCGCAGCGCGGCCGGGTCGAGGCCGATGGCCTTGAGCGTGCCGGGCTTGAAGTTCTCCACCACCACATCGCTGGCGAGCGCCATCCGGCGCAGCAGAGCGCGCCCGACGTCGGTGCGGAACTCGACGCCGATGGCGCGCTTGTTGCGGTTCGCGGAGAGGTAATAGACGCTCTCGCCATGATCGAAGGGGCCCCAGGCGCGGCTCATGTCGCCGGCGGGGGACGGCTCCACCTTGATCACGTCGGCGCCGAGGTCGGCGAGGATCATGGTGCAGAATGGTCCCGCGAGGGCGCGGGTGAGGTCGAGGACCCTCATGCCGGCGAGCGGGAGGGCGGCGGCGGGCGCGGACATGCTCAAGGCGTCACCTGAAGGATGGGATTATTTGACGACGGTGAGGTAGGAGGCGGGCAGCTGCTCCAGCAGGATGGAGACGAGGTCGGTCTGCATCGTCAGGTGCCCCTTCATGGCGCGCTCCGCCTCCGCCTCGTCGCAGGCGAGGATCGCGGTCGCCACCTGCGCGTGCTCGGCGCAGGACTTGCGCATGCGCGAGGGGGTGGTGAGCCAGAAGCGCCGGTAGGGCGCGAGGCGCTTGCGCAGGTGGCTCGCCTGCTCGCACAGATAGTCGTTGTGGCTGCCGCGATAGATGATTTCGTGGAAGTTGAAGTTGGCCTCGGTATAGTCCTTGCTGGCGTCCGGGCCCTCGTCTTGGCTGAGGCGGCGGCAGCAGCCGAGGGCGTGCTCCAGCAATTCGCGCTCGGCGCTGGTCATGCGGGCCGCGGCGAGGCCGGCGCACATGCCTTCGAGCGTCGCCATCACCTCGAACATCTGCACCATGCGCTGGAGCGAGAGCGGCGCGACGATGGCGCCGACGCGCTGGCGCACCTGGACGAAATCGATGGCGACCAATTGCAGGATCGCCTCGCGGATCGGCGTCTTCGACACGCCGAATCGCGTCGCCAGCGCGACGTCGTCGAGCTTCGCGCCGGGCTCGAGGCGCCCGGAGACGATTTCCTGCTCCAGATAACGGTAGATCGCGTCCGCATGGCTCCCGCCGGTCTTGGCGGGCTTGTCCTCTTTCGCCACCGGCGCGGCCTTTGTCGGCCGCTTGCTCATGGGCGCCTCCCTTTGCTTCACCAGATCGTGGACCGAAGGAATGTGCCAATCAAGCGAAAAAAAATATTATATCCGAGTTTTGTCATTCTCATTTTAGTCAAGCATATGATTTTGCTGAGATTCACGGCCCTTTGCAGTCCCGTCGCGGCGACCGCAGCCGCCCGCGCGGGGCGCGCGGGGACATCGCGAGGGGGCGTGGGTGGGGCGCCTGCTCAGTCGGCGAGCTGCTCCAGGAACCAGTCGCGGAACAGCTGGGTCTTGCGCAGCTTGGCGGCGCCGGGCGGCGAGACCAAATAATAGGCCGCCTTCGACGGCGCCCGGAGCGCGAACGGCGCCACCAGCCGGCCGGACCGCAGATCGTCGGCGACCACCGTCGAGCGGCCGAGGGCGATGCCGAGGCCGTCGGTGGCCGCCTGCATGGAGGTGACGAGATAGTCGCTGGTGAATTCGAGCCCGAAGGCGATCTCCGAGATGCCCGCATGGTCGAGCCAGAACGGCCATTCGTCCGACAGGATGGTGGAGACGGTGCGGATGATGGTCTTGCCGGCGAGGTCGGCGGGACTGCGCAGGCGCTCGGCGTCGCGCAGAGCGGCGCTGCAGACCGGGAAGATCTCCTCCTCGCCGATCTTCTGCGCGTTCAGCGCCGGCCAGTCGCCGTCGCCGTGCCAGATGCCGACGTCGAAGCCGTGCGGCCCGAACGGCTGAAAGGACTGCACCGTCATCAGCTTGAGCGCGATGGCGGGATATTGCGCGCGAAAGCGCGGCAAGGTCGGGATCAGCCGCTTGATGGCGAAGGTGCCGAGGCACTGGATGGTGAGGACGTTCTCGTTGTTGCTCTCGGCCGCGCGGTCGGTGGCCGCCGAAAGGCTGACCAAAGACTGGCGCACGGTCTGCAGGTATTCCGCGGCGACGTCCGTCAGTTTCACGTTGTTGCCGGTGCGGTCGAACAGTTTGACCCCCAGCATCTCCTCCATCTTGCGGATCTGATGGCTCACCGCCGTCTGGCTGAGGCTGAGCTCGATCCCCGCCCGGGTGAAGCTGAGGTGACGCGCGACCGCCTCGAACACGATGAGGCTCATGGTGGAGGGCAGGCGGGTGCGCATGAGCGGGCGGCCCTGGAGCCGGAAGGGGGGCGCCTCGTCGCCCGGGGGGCGCGGCTTTGTCTCGCTCATGGCCATCCGTCTGCGCTCCCGATCCCGGCGTTCCCGGCAGGCGGCTTCGCCGGGCGCCGCCCCCGAAAGAGCAAGGCGGGACGGGCTGCCGCTTGTTCCGCGATCCCGGCGCGGCGCCCCATGGGGGCGCCGGCGCGCAGGCTGCGGCGGCGGAGGGCGCGCCAGGGCGCCCGACCGCCGGCCGGAGCGCACAGCATAGCGGGTGGGCGGGGACCGGGGCAAAGGCCGCCCGGCGCGGCCGGGCGCGGGCCCTCAGGCGCCGATGACGAGATCGGGCGTGAGCTGGCTCGGCGGCAGCAGGATCTCGATCAGCGCCGGCCCGCCGGCCGCAAGCGCCCGCTCCAGCGCGGCGGGGAAGTCGGCGTCCGCCTCCACGCGCTCGCCGTGGGCGCCGTAAGCGCGGGCAAGCTCCGCGAAGCTCGGATTGGTGAGGCGCGTGCCGCTCTCGCGGCCGGGAAACTGCCGCTCCTGGTGGGCGCGGATGGAGCCGTAGGTGGCATTGTTCACCACGATCACCACGATCGCCAGCTTGTGGTGCACGGCGGTGGCGAAGTCGGGCGAAGCCATCTGGAAGCAGCCGTCGCCGGCGAGCGCGACCACGGTGCGCCCGGGATGGCGCAGCTTGGCGGCGATGGCCGCCGGCAGGCCGTAGCCCATGCAGCCGGACTTGGGGGCGAGCTGGGTGCGGAACGTGCGATAGCGGAAGAAGCGGTGCAGCCAGATGGTGTAGTTGCCGGCGCCGTTGGTGACGATGGCGTCGTCCGGCAGCGCCGCCCGCAGGTGCTGGATCACCTTGGCATAGTCGAAGCCGGCGGTCTTTTCCGGCGGCACCTGATAGGCCTCGTAGGCGGCGCGGCATTCCGCGCGCCAGGGCGCCCAGCGCGCCGGGTCGAGCGGCGCCATGTCCCGGAGGGCGGCGGCGAATTCCGGCGGCGCCGCGAGGATGGGCAGGTCGGCATTGTAGACCCGCCCCAGCTCCTCGGCGCCCGGGAAGACGTGGATCAGCGCCTGGTCCGGGTCCGGCACTTTCAGCGCGTCATACGCCTTGCTGGTCACCTCGCCGATGCGATCGCCGAGGACGAGCAGCAGGTCGGCGTCTTTCACCCTTTGGGTCAAGGCGCGGCTGGAGCCGAGGCTGAGGTCGCCCACATAGACCGGCGCGTCGTTGGAGACGATGTCCTGGGCGCGGAAGCCCGCCACCACCGGCAGATTGTTGGCGAGGGCGAACCCGGTGATGTCGGCGGAGGCCTCGGCGGTCCAGCCGCTGCCGCCGACGATCAGCAGCGGCCGCGCGGCCGCCTGCAGCCTCTCGCGCACCCGCGCCATGTCGGCCGGCGCCGGCACGGCGGCAACCGTCTTGAAGGCCGGCGCGTCGGCGACCGCGCTCATCTCGCTCAGCACGTCCTCGCCCACCGAGAGCACCACCGGGCCGGGCCGGCCGTGGGTGGCGACATGGAAGGCGCGGCTGAGATATTCCGGGATCGCGTCGGCGCGCGGAATGTCGGCGGCCCATTTCGCCATGTCGGCGAAGGTCCGGCTGTAGTCGATCTCCTGGAACGCCTCCCGGCCCCGGTGCGCCTGCGGCACCTGGCCGATGATGAGGATGAAGGGGGTCGAATCCTGGAACGCCGTATGGACCCCCACCGCCGCATGCATGGCGCCGGGACCGCGGCTGACGATGCACACGCCGGGGCGCCCGGTGAGCTTGCCGTCGGCCTCCGCCATGTGGGCGGCATTGGCTTCGTGGCGGCAGACGATGAAGCGCACGCCGCGCGCGCCGTCGCGCAAGGCGTCGAACACCGGCAGCGCGCTTTCCCCCGGCACGCCGAAGATGCGGTCCGCGCCGTGGATGCGCAGCGCGTCCACCAGGATCGCGCCGCCCGCGCGCAGGGGGGCGGAGGAGGGGGCCGGCGAGCACGTCATGGCCGCCCTCACGCCGCCGGCTCGAAGACGCACACCGTCTTCAGCTCGGAATAGAAATCGAGCGAGCGCGCCCCGCCCTCGCGGCCGATGCCGGAGCGCTTGAAGCCGCCGAAGGGCGCGCGCTCGTCGCGCACGCGCCAGCAATTGGCCCACACCGTGCCGCTCTCGAGCCCGGCGGCGACCCGTTCCACGCGCGCGGGATCGGCGCTCCAAACGGTGGCCGCGAGGCCGAATTCGGAGCCGTTGGCGCGGGCGACCACCTCGTCCTCCTCGTCGAACACGCTGAGGTGGGCGCACGGGCCGAACACCTCGCGGCGGCAGATTTCCGCATCGTCCGGCAGGCCGGCCCAGAGCGTGGGCGCGACCCAGTAGCCGTCCGCGAAGGGGGCCGGCATGTCGAGCGCGCCGCCGCCGGCGAGCACCTGCGCGCCGTCCGCTTTGGCGCGCGCGTAGAGGCCGAGGACCTTCTCCCGCTGGACCGCGCTGATGGCGGGGCCGAGCGTGGTCTGCGGCGCGCGCGGATCGCCCGGCCTCAGCGCCGCGGCGGCGGCCACCAGGCCGGCGGCGAATCGCTCGAAGATCGGCCGCTGGACGAACACGCGCTCGGTGGTGAGGCACACCTGGCCGCAATTGTCGAACATGGAGCGGGCGGTGCCGGCGACGGCGGCCTCGACGTCGCTATCGGCGAAGATCAGCGCCGGGTTCTTGCCGCCGAGCTCCAGCGAGACCGGACGCGGGCCGGCGGCGGCCGCGCGCATGATGGCCTCGCCGGTGCGGGTCTCGCCGGTGAAGGTGATGGCATCGACGCCGGGATGGGAGACGAGGAAGGCGCCGGCCGCGCCCGCGCCGTGGCCGTGCACCACGTTGAGCACGCCGTCCGGCAGGCCGCAGGCGCTCGCCATGCGTGCCAGCATCACGGCGGTGCGCGGCGAATGCTCGGACGGCTTCACCACGATGGCGTTGCCGCACGCCAGCGCCGGCGCCACCTTCCAGGTGAGCAGCAGCAGCGGCAGGTTCCAGGGCGCGACGATGCCGATCACGCCGACCCGGTGGCGCAGCACGGTGTTGCGCGCCCGCCCGCCGGCGACGGGGGTCTCGAACGTCTCTTGCCGCTCCGCGCGGGCGATCTGGGCGAAGGCGCGCAGATTGGCGATGGCCCGGGGGATCTCGACGTTGGTCGTCACCGTCACCGGCTTGCCGGTGTCGGCGATCTCCTGCGCCACGATGGCGGGAAGGTTCGCCTCCATGTGCGCGGCGAGCGTTTCCAGGAAGGCGAGGCGCTGGTCGAGCGTGGTGCGGCCCCAGGGGCCGCGCAGCGCGCCGCGGGCGGCCGCGACGGCGGCGTCCACCACCGCCTCGTCCGCCTCCGCCACCAAAGCCGCGGGCCGGCCGGTGGCAGGGTCGTGCTTCTCGAAGGCGGCGCCGAGCGGCGCGGCGCGCCCGCCGATGAAGCAGGGAACCGGATCGAGCTGGCTCATGGGCGGCGCCTCCTGGATTCTTGTTGTTCTCGTGAAATCGCGTCGGGGAGTCTTGGCGGTGGCGGCCTCTTGCCGTCCTACTGCTCCTCCTCCTGGAAGATCTCCTCGCGGCGCTTGCGGATGAAGGGCAGCGCCACCGAGATCAGGAGGGCGAGCGAGAGCAAAAGAAAGGCGAGGCTGATCGGCCGCTCGATGAAGACCGAGAGGTGCCCGCGCCCGGTGATCAGGCTGCGCCGGAAGTTCTCCTCCAGCATCGGCCCGAGCACGAAGCCCATCAGCATCGGCGCAGGCTCGGCGTCGAGCTTGCGCAGGAGATAGCCGAGCAGCCCGAAGCCGATCATCAGATAGATGTCGAACACCGAATTGTTGACCGAATAGACGCCGATGGCGCTGATCACCACGATCAAGAGGAACAGGAACCGGTAGGGCAGGCGCAGCAGGCGCACCCACAGGCCGATCATCGGCAGATTGATGATGATCAGCATCAGATTGCCGATGAACATGGAGGCGACGAGGCCCCAGAACAGGTCCGGCTGGCGGCTGATCACGTTCGGCCCCGGCGCGATGCCGTGCAGCGTGAGCGCGCCGACCATCAGCGCCATGGTGGCGCTGGTGGGCAGGCCCATGGTCAGCAGCGGGATGTAGGAGGTCTGCGCCGCCGCGTTGTTGGCCGATTCCGGCGCCGCCACCCCTTCGACCGCGCCCTTGCCGAAGCGCGCGGGGGTGCGCGAGACCTTCTTTTCCAGCGCGTAGGAAGAAAAGGCGGCCATGGTGGCGCCGCCGCCCGGCAGCACGCCCATGAGCGAGCCGAGCGCGGTGCCGCGCAGGATCGCGCCCAGGGACTGGCGCAGCACCGCGAGGGAGGGCCACAGATTGGTGATCTTGGCGGTGGTGATGGCGCGCGTGGTGTCCTGCTCCAGGTTGCAGATCACCTCGGCGACGCCGAACAGGCCGAGGGCGATGGCGACGAAGCTCACGCCGTCGGACAGCTCGATGAAGTTGCCGGTGAGGCGTGGCATGCCGGTGTTCACGTCCATGCCGATCATGCCGAACAGCAGGCCGAGCACGATCATCGCCACCGCGCGGAACAGCGAGCCGTTGGCGAGCACCACCGCCGAGACCAGGCCGAACACCATGAGCGAGAAATAATCCGGCGAGGTGAAGGACTGCGCCACCCGCGCCAAAGGCGGGCCGGCAAAGGCGATCACCAGCGTGCCGATGCACCCGGCGATGAAGGAGCCGATGGCGGCGATGGCGAGCGCCTCGCCGGCGCGCCCCTGGCGGGCCATCTGGTAGCCGTCGATGGCGGTGACCACGGAGGTGGATTCGCCGGGGATGTTGACCAGGATCGCGGTGGTGGAGCCGCCATACTGGGCCCCGTAATAGATGCCCGAGAGCATGATGATGGCGCCCACCGGCTCGAGCGCGAAGGTGGCCGGCAGCAGCAGCGAGATGGTGGCCACCGGCCCGAGGCCCGGCAGCACGCCGATCAGCGTGCCGCACAGCGCGCCGATGAGGCAGAACAGCAGGTTGTCGAAGGTGAGGACGACGGCGAAGCCGTGGCCCAGCAGCTGCAGGCTCTCGATCATGGCCACACGTCCACGGGAATGCCGAGCAGCCAGACGAACAGCGCCACCGAGGCGGCGGCCAGCGCCGCGCCGAACAGCAGCGTCTGCCACAGCACGCTCTCGCGCGAGGCGAAGCTTGCGATGACGGTCTGGGCGAGGATGGCGGCGACCAGGCCGAAGCGGTCGAGCAGCAGCGCGAAGGCGAGGAAGGAGCCGAGGATCAGCGCCGTCGCGCGCAGGTTCAGCGGCGGCACCGCGGGGCCTTCCACTACGAGGCCCTTGATCAGCAGCCCCGCGCCCATGACGGCGAGCACCGAGGCGATCAGGAGCGGGAAATAGCCCGGCCCCATCTCCAGGGCGGTGCCGATCTCCAGACTCGAAATGTACCATAGCGCGGCGCCGGCGATCGCCACCAGCAGCAGGCCGGACCAGAAGTCCACGCCGCCTTGCACAAGCTTGATCCTCATCGTCCCTCTCCAGACGTCCCTCTGCCGGCGCCGTTCGTCAGGCGCCGCGCGCCATGCTGTTGCCGTCCCGGCGGCGGGACGCCCACGGGGCGACGACGGGAGCGCCCCTGGCAGACGATGCGCGGGTGGTCCGGCGCGGGCAAGCGGGTGCGGCGGCGCCGGCCCGCGTCAGAGCGGGCCGGCGGGGCCTCAGTTCTTGGTCGCCTTGATTTCCTTGAGGAGGCCGGTCCACTGGGCCACCTCCTTGGCGATGGCGGCCTGGTATTCCTCCGGCGTGGTGAACACCGGCGAGGCGCCGATCTTGGCGAACGCCGCCTTCACCTCCGGGTCCTCGGACATCTTCTTGAGCGCCGCGGACATGCGCTCGATGACCGGCTTCGGGGTGCCGGGAGGGGCGATGATGCCGTTCCAGGATTCCACCGAGAAGTCCTTGACGCCGGTCTCCTCGACGGTGGGCAGGTCCGGGGCGAAGGGGCTGCGCTTGCCGGAGGTGACGGCGATGCCGCGCACCGTGCCGGCCTCCATCTGCGGCAGCGCGTCGGTCATGTTGGTGAAGGACAGGTCCACCTCGCCGGCCACCACGGCGGCGGTGGCCGGGGCGCCGCCCTTGAACGGCACGTGCACCATCTTGGTGCCGGTGCGCGCATCGAACAGCTGCACCGAGAAGTGCATCAGGCCGCCGGCGCCGCTGGAGCCGTAGGTCAGCTTGCCGGGATTGGCCTTGGCGTAGGCGACGAGCTCTGGAATGGTCTTGATCGGCAGCTTGGGATTGACGATCACGGTCTGCGGGATGGTGCTGACGATGCTGATGGGCGCGAGATCCTTCAGCGGATCGTACTGGGTGGTCTGGGCCACCGGCGCCACCGAGACCGCGCCGACGCTGCAGACGCAGAAGCTGTAGCCATCGGGCGCCGACTTCGCCACCAAATCGGTGCCGACGATGCCGCCGGCGCCGGGCTTGTTCTCCACCACCACCGTCTGGCCCAGCTCCTTCTCCAGGAAGCGGGCGGTGATGCGGCCGGTGAGGTCGGTATAGCCGCCGGGCGCGTAGGGCACGATCAGCTTGATGGTCTTGGCCGGCCACTTCTCCTGCGCCATCGCACCGGGCGATGCCAGGACCGCGAGGGACATCACGGCCACCGCCAGTGTCTTCATCTTGTTCTCCTCATGCCTTGGAAGGTGCGGGCGCTGGCGCCGCTTTGTCGTTTCGGGCCGAGAGCGAGGCTGACGCGCCCGGCCGGGCCGGCAAGGGCATGGCTGCGCCCGCTTACCGCCCTATTGGAGGGGGAGTGTTAGCTAAGCGGCAAAGGTAGTCAAGCCGCGATTGCGGGCAGTGGGTGGCGCCGATGGAGGCAGAGGCAGACCTTTTCCGGCGCGGCTCCGGCAGGCGTCGGGCGCCGAAGACGGGGGCCGGGCCGACAGCCCGGAAACAGTCAGATTTGCTTTCTTACAAAGCTAAACCCATGGGCCCACGGCCTGGGGCGCAGGCCGGCGGCAGGCCCGGCGCGCGGCAGGGGCGCACGCATCCGCAGCGCCGGACACCGTCGCGCCGCACCGCCGGTGCGGGGCGCCGGATGCTGCGGTGCGTATTGACTGACTTTGTTACCAAGGTAATTTGAGCCGCGAAGCGCGACCCGCGTTTCCGGCGCCACCGCGCCTCGCATCTTCCAGCATTCCGGGACTCTCATGGCCATCTCCAACACCGTGGACACGGGCTTCCGGCCCGCTTTGGAGCGGCTTGCCGCCGACCGGCGCGTGCGCGTCTTCACCGGCGCGGCGGACCCGCACCTGGAGGTGGCCGCGCTGATGAAGAAGCTCGACGGACAGGAGATGCTCCTGTTCCCGAAGGTCAAAGGCTTCGACACGCCGATCGTGGGCAATCTCCTGAGCTGCCGCGAGAATTGCGAATCCGCCTTCGGCCGGGACTTTCGCGGCATCCGCGAGACCATCTCCCAGGCGCTGGCCCAGCCCATGGCGCCGCAGGTGGTGGAGAAGGCCCCGGTGCACGAGGTGGTTCAGACCTCCGGCATCGATCTCGGCAAGACCCTGCCGGCGCTGTTCCACGCCCCCAAGGACGGCGGGCGCTACGTGACCTCGGGCATCCTGGTGGCGCAGGACCCGGAGACCGGCATCTACAACGCCTCCTATCACCGGCTCCAGCTGATCGGGCCGGACACTTTCGCGGTTAAGCTCGATTTCGGCCGCCATTTGCGCCTCGCCTTCGAGCGCGCCCAGGCGCAGGGCAGGAACCTGCCGGTGGCGATCTGCATCGGCGCCGACCTCGCGCTCCATTTCACCGCCGCCACCATGGGCTCGCAGATGCCCGAGAATTTGGACGAGCTGGCGGTGGCGGGCGGGCTCGCCGGCCGGCCGCTCGCGGTGGTGAAGGCGAAGACCGTCGACCTCATGGTGCCGGCGGAGTGCGAATACGTGCTGGAGGGCGAGATCAGCGCCAGCGAGGTCCACATGGAGGGCCCGTTCGGCGAGTTCGTCGGCTTCGCGGCGCCGCCCGCGGACGCCCCGGTGCTGCGGGTGAAGGCGCTCACCCGGCGCGCCAAGCCGGTCTACCACGCCATCAACGGCTTCGGCCGCGAGACCGTGATGCTGCGCAAATACGTGCTGGAGGCGAGCCTGTTGAAGGTGCTGCGCGCCGCGGTGCCGATCGTCACCGACGCCGAGATGACGGCGGGCGGGCTGCACCGCTTCCACGCCATCCTGCAGGTGAACAAGCAGGGCCCGCACCATGAGGGGCTCCAGCGCAATGCCATGCTGGCCGCCTTCGGCGCCCTGAAGGACCTCGACATGGTGATCGTGGTGGACGACGACATCGACATCCGCGACCCCGCCGACGTGGAATACGCGCTCGCCACCCGCATGGAGGCCTCGGGCGACATCGTCGTCGTGCCCGAGGCGCGCGGGCACGAATATGTCCGCATCAGCCGCAACGGGGTGCGCGCCAAGCTCGGCATCGACGCCACCGTGCCCGCCGGGGAGAAGGAGCGCTTCCGCCGGGTTTCCTTCGCGCCGGTGGAGGTGACCGCCGGCATGTTCGGCCCTGGGGGGGAGGCCATGAAGGGCCTGCTCTGAGGGCTGTTCCCCAGGGCCGGCGGCGTCACAGATCGAGCGTCAGCGTGCCGATGGCGCGGGAGACGCAGGGCATCAGCCGGCTCTTGCGGGCCTCAAAGGGCAGCACCACGTCGCGGTGGATCACCGCGCCGTCGCGATAGCCGCATTCGCAGGTGCCGCACACGCCGATCTCGCAGGACGAGCCGCGCACGAAGCCGGCCTCGCGCAGCACCGCCAGCAGGCTGCGGTCGGCGGGCACCTGGAGCCGCGCCCCGCTGGAGGCGATCACCGCCTCGAACGGCTCGGGCCGGAAGTTGGCGTCCAGGCGCGCGGCGAAGTGCTCGGTGTGATAGCGGCTCTCGGGCCATGCGCGGGCCGCGGCGGCGGCCTCCACCGCCTGCGTCAGCCCGTGCGGGCCGCAGACATAGAGGTCGGCCCCGGCCGCCTGGTCCAGCACCGCGCCGACGTCCATGCGCCCGCCTTCGCCGGAGAGCCAGAGCGTCAGCCGATCCCCGCAGACCGCTTCGAGCGCGTCCACCAGCGGCGCCGTCTGGCGGCTGCGGGCGCAGAAATGGACCGCGAAGTCCGCCCCCTGCGCCGCCAGCTGGCGCGCCATGGCGAGCAGCGGCGTGACGCCGATGCCGCCGGCGATCAAGACGTGCCGCGCGGCGTCGGGATTGAGCGCGAAATGGTTGCGCGGCGCCGAGACGAAGATCTCGGCGCCTTCCGTCAAGTGGTCGTGGATCCATTGCGAGCCGCCCCGGCCGGCGCCCTCGCGCTTGACCGCGATGCGGTAGCAGCCGCGGTCGGCGGGATCGCCATAGAGCGAATACTGCCGCACCGCGCCGTCCGGCAGGTGCACGTCCAGGTGCGCGCCGGGGGTCCATGCCGGTAGTTCGGGGCGGCGCGGGTGGACGAAGGCGAGCGCCATCACGTCCGCGGCGGCCGGGGCCGCCTCGGCGACCCGCAGCTTCATGATCAGGCGTCCGGACATCCTCAGTCCACCAGCTCGATCTCGTCGCCGGGCCGGATGATGCCGCCGCGCTCGATGCCGCAATTGAGCCCCGAGCGGTTGTAGAGCGGCAGGTAGACCCGCAAATCGAGCAGTTGCTCCAGATACTTGCAGGGGAAGTTGAGGCGCCCGCCGCGCAGGATCACCTCGCCCACCCGGAACCGCCGTCCCACCAGATGGTTGAGCGGCACGCCGCGCACCGTGAGGTTGCGCCGGTGGTCGGCCGGGTCGAGCGTGATCGGCCCGTCCTGGAGCGGGGGATCATTGCGCGCGAGCGCGTCCAGCGCCTCCTGCTCGATGAGCGTGATCTCGCGCACGTCCGGCCGGCCCGAATAGGTGCCGTTGCCGAGGAAATAGCGGTCGCCGACGATGCCGCGCCCGGCGACGCATTCGGCCTCGTCGAGCGCCGTCATCTCGTAGCTCGCCGCCTGGGCGATGTGGATATGGAGCAGGGTGCCCTTGAAGTTCACCGCGCCGCCGGGCGTGGCGCGGGCCGCCTGCGCGGCGGGGTGGTCGTAGGCCTCGACGATCTTCAGCGGGCCGCTGTCCTTGACCGGGAGGGCCGGGGGTGGGGGATGGGCGGTCATGGCGGCCTCAATCAATGCGCGCGGCGATGGCTTCGATCTCCACCAGGGCGCCCTTGGGCAGGCGCGCCACCTCGATGGTCGAGCGGGCGGGCGGGTTGGCGGGGAAGGCGGCGGCATAGACCTCGTTCATGGCCGCGAAGTCGTCCATGTTCTTGAGGAACACCGTGGTCTTCAGCACGCTGGCGAAGCTCGCCCCGCCGGCGGCGAGCACCGCCTCCAGATTGGCGAGCGAGGCTTTGGTCTGGGCGACGATGCCGTCGGCGAGCGCGCCGCTCTTCGGGTCGACCGGCAGCTGGCCCGAGGCGAAGACGAGGCTGGCGAAGCCGATGCCCTGGGAATAGGGGCCGACGGCCGGCGCCGCCGCCGGGGTCGAGATCATTTTGCGCGACATGCGGGTCTCCTGGTCGTTCGCAATGGTTCTTCGTTGATCCCGGGCATTTGTCAGTATCCCAGGTAGTTCGGCAGCCAAAGCACGAGCGCCGGAAAGAGGAGGCAAAGAATAAGTCCGGTCAGCTGCAGCAGCGTGAACGGAACGATGCCCCGATAGATGTCCGGCAGGGTCAGGTAGCCCGCCCCGGCCTGGCGCAGATAGAACAAGGCCGGACCGAAGGGCGGCGTCAGGTAGGAGGTCTGAAGGTTCACCGCGACCGCGATGGCGAACCAGAGCAGGATCTGGTCCTTGGGCACGGCGCCGCCGAAGTCGAGCTCCATCACGACCGGCCGGAACACCGGCAGGATGATGAGGGTGATCTCCAGCCAGTCGAAGAAGAAGCCCAGCAGGAAGATCACCGCCATGAGCAGCGCCAGCAGCGACCAGTCGTGCAGGCCGAGAAGGCCGATGACGTGGATGATGGCGTCGTCGCCGCCGAGCTCGCGGAACACGTAGGAGAACAGCGTCGCGCCGCAGAAGATGCCGAAGATCATGGCGTTGGTCAGGGCGGTCGCCTGCACCACGTCGTTCAGCAGCTTCAGGGTGAAGGTGCGGTTGAAGATCGCGAGCAGCGTCGCCCCGAACGCGCCCACGCCCGCCGCCTCGGTGGGGGTGGCGAAGCCGCCGACGATCGAGCCCAGCACCAGAACCACCAGCACGGTGGGCGGCACGAAGCCGCGGAACACGAGCTTGACGAGATCGCCCCGCGTCCCTTCGCGGGCCTGCGGCGGGCGCGGCATGCGCTTGGGCTGCAGGATGGCGACGACGAGGATGTAGACGAGGTAGAGGCCGGACAGCAGCAGGCCCGGGATCACTGCGCCGGTGAACAGGTCGCCCACCGGGATCGCCAGCAGGTCGCCCATGATGACCAGCATGATGGAGGGCGGGATGAGGATGCCCAGGGTTCCCGACGCGGAGATGACGCCGGCGGCGATGCCCTTGTCGTAGCCGCGCTCC
The DNA here is from genome assembly GCF_040049235.1 of Xanthobacter luteus. Lineage (NCBI taxonomy): Bacteria > Pseudomonadati > Pseudomonadota > Alphaproteobacteria > Hyphomicrobiales > Xanthobacteraceae > Xanthobacter > Xanthobacter luteus. Next base: position 648,692 of record NZ_JBDZDO010000001.1, on the reverse strand, counting down.
ACCATCACCGGCAACGCCAGCATGGTCAGCATCACCACCGAGGCGCCGACGATGCCGGTGGTCGCCGCCATGATGGTGCCCATCAGCACCACCGAGAGCGCGAGCCCGCCGGGCACGCGCTTCAGCAGCACCGAGAGGATTTCCAGCAGGTGGCGCGCCACCCCGCTGCGCTCGAGCATGATGCCCATGAAGATGAACATGGGGATCGCCACCAGCACCAGATTGTCCGCGATCGAGCCCCAGATGCGGCTGACGATCAGGAACAACTGGGCCGGCTGGAACAGGCCGAAGGCGCCGCCGATGACGGTGAACACCAGGCCGACGCCGGCGAGGCAGAACGCCACCGGGAAGCCCGAGAACAGGATCACCACCAGAAGGCCCAGCATGGACAAGGGAAGGGCGGTCTCGAACACGGTCACAGGCCGACCTCCTGCGGGTGGTGGGGGGCTTCCGGCTTGGGCGGAGACCCGAGCAGGGTGGCGAGCGCGGCGGCAATGGCGCCGAGCGCCGCCAGCAGCAGGGTCGAGAAGCCGATCAGCAGCGTCGACTTGATGATCCAGCGGTAGGGCAGGCCGGTGAGGGAGGGCGAGCCCTCGTTCAGCCGGAAGGAGCTGGCGAGGAACGGCCAGCCGTAATAGAGCACCACCGCGCAGAACGGCACGATGAAGAGCGCGGCGCCGATCAGCTCGATCGCCGCCGCGGTCCGGGTGCCGAAGCGGTTGCTCAGCACGTCGATCCGCACGTGCTCGCCTTCCACATAGGCATAGCCGAGGCACAGCAGGAAGAGAGTGGCATGCAGATGCCACTCGAGGTCCTGCAGCTTGGTCGAGCCGAGCACGATGAAGCGGCGGGTGACGACGTCCAGCACGACGGTCAGCACCAGAGCGACGACGCACCACGCTGCCGCCTGCCCCACCCGCCGCGCGATCGCCTTGAGGATTTGGGCCGAAGCCAGGAGCGCGGACATCAGTTCTTCAGGTAGCCGATGTCGCGCCAGGTGGCGTAATCCTCGCGGAACTTCGAGAAGCTCGCATAGGCCCGCGCGAAATCGGGATCGGCGGCCACCTGCTCGGCGATCACCTCGTCCACGGCGCCCTTGAGCTTCTTGAGGTCCGCGTCGGACCATTTGTGGATCTGCACGCCCTTGGCCTGGAGCTCCTTGAGCGCCGGGATCTGGATCGCCTCGCCCTCGGCGATGCCGTAGCGGATGTTGTCGCCGCACACCGACTCGATCTGCGCCTTCTGGGTCTCGCTGAGCGCGTCCCACTTGGCCTTGTTCATCATCAGGTCGAAGAAGGTCGACTGCTGGTGCCAGCCGGGGAAGTAATAGTGCTTGGCGATCTGCCAGAAGCCCATCTTGAGGTCGATGGCCGGCTGCACGAATTCCAGGCCGTCGATGACGCCGCGGTCGAGGGCGGGATAGACGTCCGGCGGCGCGAGCAATTGGGCGGAGACGCCGAACTTGCCGAGCGCCTTGGCGCCGAGGCCGAAGAAGCGCAGCTTCAGGCCGTTGAGGTCGTCGACGCTCTTGATCTCCTTCTTGAACCAGCCCGAGCCCTCGGGCGCGAGCATGCCGCACATCACCGACTTGATGCCGTATTTGGCGTAGATCTCGTCGAAGATCTGCTTGCCGCCGCCGAAATAGTACCAGGCCATGTATTCGGGGGCCGGCGGGCCGAACGGCAAGGCGGCGAACACCTGCAGCGCGGGCACCTTGCCGCCCCAGAAGCCGGGGGTGGAGAAGGCCGCGTCGACCGCGCCCGCCGCCACCGCGTCGAACGTCTCGAGCGGCGGCACCAGGGCGCCGGGCTCGTAGAAGCGCAGCTCGATATTGCCGCCCGACACCTTGGCGATCTGCGATTCGAGGCGCTTGCCGAGCGTCCCGAGCTGCGGCAGCGAGCTCGAGAAGGTGGCGGCCATCTTCCATTTGACCTTGGGGTCCTGGGCCGATGCGGCCGAGACGGGCAGGGCTGCGGCCAAGAGTACCAGCAGTGCGCGGCGCAAGTGATTGGTGATCTTCATCAACTTGTTCCCCTGTGATTGCCGGCTGCAATCAATTTAGACAACGTTGCCTAACGAGCAACCATTTTTGCCGCTCCAGAGGCCAATCCGGGGCCGGCAAGCCCTTCCACGCAAACGCCGTGCCAAGATTGTTGGGCCAGGGAAGGAGGAGGGCGGGAGCCATTGTTGCCCAATGATCAACATTGCTCCTTGGACTACGGTCCCTCTTGCAATTGCTCCAGAGTGGGGAAATGTTTTCCCTGTCGTTGGTGACTTTTCGTGCTTGCGCATTGAGGCCGGGGGGCACAGCGGGGTTGCCCAGATTTTCGGCCCCCGTCCCCGGGCAGACGTCAGGAGTTCTTTGATCCGATGGTCACGCTGGATCCGTCCCAAAGCATGCCCCTTCCGACCGGGGTCAGCCTCGGCCGCGCCATCCGCGCCCTGCGCGCGGAGCGCGGGCTCTCGCTGTCGCAGCTCGCGCTCGCGGCGGCGGTCGACAAGGGCTATCTCTCGCGCGTCGAGCGCGGGCTGAAGGTGCCCTCGGTGGCGATCGTGCTGCGCATTTCGACGGCGCTTCAGGTCTCGGCCGCGCAATTGTTCGGCGCCGCGGAGAACCACGAGCTGATCTTCGTCACCCGCGCCGGCGACCGCGACGCGCTGACCGCGGACGACGGCAACTACCACATGGAGGTGCTCACCCAGGCCACCGGCAGCGCCGGGCTCGAGGTGTTCCTCATGTATCCGCCGGCCGAATTCGCCAACGAGCCGGAGGCCGCGCACCGCGGCGAGGAGCTGCTGTTCGTGGTGGCCGGCCGGGTGGAGGTGCGGTTCGCGGAGAAGGTGCTGGTGCTCGAGACCGGGGATTCGGTGCAGTTCCCCGGCCCGCTGCGTCATCAGGTGCGCCGCCTCAAGGATCGCAGCTGCGTGCTGATCTCGGTCTGCGGGCCCTGAGACGCGGCCGGCCCGGCGCGGCTCACCCGCCCGCCGCGCGCGGCCCCTCTCCCGCCTCGTAATAGACCGCGTCGAGCTGCGCGGCGGTGACGGCGGCCGACGGCGCGTCCAGCACCACGCGGCCCCGGCGCATGGCGACGATGCGGTCGGCATAGCGGCAGGCGAGGTCGGTCTGGTGCAATGCGCACAGCACCGCGATGCCGTGCTCGCGGGCGATGTCCTTGAGCACCGTGAGCACGTTGGCGGCGGAGGCCGGGTCGAGGCTCGCCACCGGCTCGTCGGCGAGCACGAGGCGGCTCCTCTGCGCCAGCACGCGGGCGATGGCGACCCGCTGCTGCTGGCCGCCGGAGAGCGAATCGGCGCGCTGATAGGCCTTCTCCAGCAGCCCCACGCGGTCCAAGGCGGCGAGCGCGATCTGCCGGTCCGCGCGGGAGAAGCAGCGCGTGACCGCGCGCCAGGTGGGCACCTGGCCGAGCCGGCCGGCGAGCGCGTTGTCGACCGCGGTCATGCGCGCGATCAGGTTGAACTGCTGGAAGATCAGGCCGATGGCACCGCGGTGCTGGCGCAGGGCGCGGCGGTTCAGCCCGCCGATGTCGCGGCCGAGCACCAGCACGCGCCCGCCATCCACTTCGGCGAGGCGGGAGATGCAGCGGAACACGGTGGACTTTCCCGCCCCGCTCGGGCCGAGCAGCGCCACCACCTCGCCAGGGGCGATGGCGAAGCTCACGGAGTCGAGCGCGACGGTCGCGCCGAAGGTCTTGGTGACGGCCTCGAGCTTCAGCGCCGGCGCGGCGGCGGCCGTGAGAGAGGCGGGGGGCGCGGCGAGGGTCATACCAGCCTCCGGCGCAGCCAGGCGCTGAACTGGTCGATGAGGCTCACCATGATGAGCATGATCACCGTCACCGTCAGCAGCTTGGGGAAGTCGAGCAGATCGATGGCGGCCTTGATCTCGATGCCGATGCCGCCCGCCCCGACGATGCCGAGGATGGTGGAGGTGCGCACGTTCGCCTCCCACACATAGAGCGAGACCGAGGTGAGGTTCGGCAGCACCGAGGGCAGGAGCGCGTAAGCGACGATCTTGGTGCGGTTCGCCCCGGTCATGGCGGCGGCCTCCAGCGGCGCCTTCGGCACCGTCTCGATGGCCTCGCTGTTGAGCTTGGCGAGGACGCCGAGCGAATGGACGATCATGCCCAGCACGCCGGCGAACGGCCCGAGCCCCACCGCCGCCACGAACAGCAAAGCGAAGACGATGGTGTCGACGCCGCGGAACGAATTCACCAGCAGCCGCACCGGCGCGGCGAGCCAAGGGGAGGGCGCGGTGTTGTGGGCGATGAAGATCGAGAGCGGGAAGGCGAGGAGCGTCGCCACCACGGTGGCCACGGTGGCGATGGCCACCGTCTCCGCCGCCCTGAGCCAATAGACGTCGAGGTCGGCGAGATAAGGCGGCCATGCCTTCGCCGCCCAGGTGAGGAGGCGCGGGATGCCGGCGAGGAGCGCGGCGGGATCCACCTCGGCGAGCCGCCAGCAGGCGGCGAACAGGATCACCAGGACGGCGGCGAGGGCGAGGCGCGCCAGCACCGCCGGCGAGGCGAGGCTCAGGGGCGTCTCCACATACTGCCCCGCGCCGTCGCGCGCGGGCGGCGTCCGCTCGATGTCCCACATGGCCCAGGCTCCCATGGCAGATGCGGCCGGGAGGGCTGAAGCCGCCCCCGGCCGCCTGTGGCGTTGACGCGGCGCCCTCAGGTCTTCAGCACGCCGAGGTCGCGGCCCATCACCTCCAGCACCACATAGGGCTCGGGGGTGGTGGTGCGGTAGCCGGTATAGGGCCAGGGCAGCACCTTCAGCTCCTCGGCGGTGAGGTTATTGAAGGCGGCCTGGAGCGCGGCCGCGGTCTCGTCGTCCATGCTCTTGCGCACCACCACGGGCTCGTTGGGCAGCGGCACCGACTGCCAGACGATCTTGTTGGAATCCGCCTTCATGAGGCCGTTGCGGATCATGGTGTTGCGGTGGATGTCCCAGCCGGTGGCGAGGTCCACCTGGCCGTTGATGGTGGCCATCTGGGCGGCGGCGGCGGAGGCGCCTTCGGCATATTTGCCGAAGAAGGTCTTCGGCTCGATGCCCTGGGCGCGGAAATAGTGGGTCGGCACCATCCAGCCGGTGGTGGAACCGGTGTCCAGCATCTGCATGGACATGCCCTTGGCGCCTTCGGGGAACTTCTCGAGCTTGAGGTCCGGGCGGGCGACGATCAGGCCGTGATAGGTGGGCTTGCCCTCCACCAGCATCACGTTGATGACGCGCGTGCCGGAGGAATTCTTCGCCAGCACGTAGCCCCACGGGCCGAGCTGGGCGAGGTCGGCCTGCTCGGAGCCGATGGCGACCGAGACGCCGGCCCAGTCGTTGGCGACCTTCAGGTCGAGATCGGCGCCGATGCGCTCGCACACCATGCGGTAGAGCGGCTCCCACACCTTGCGGGTTTCCTGCTGGGTGGGCTGGGAGGGGGCGAGCGCCACCTTGATGGTCTTGCGGGTCACCGACTGGGCGCGCACCACGGCCGGCGCGGCGAGGGCGCCGGCGGCGGCGCCGATGAGGAACGTGCGGCGGCGGATCATGGGTCGATCTCCTTTCAGCGAAGGCAAAGGCGAGGGCGATCGCTTCGGCGCGGGCTGGACCGGAAGCGATGGAAGGGCGGTGGAACGCGGCCTCGAACGGGTGTCGATTTATCGAAGCTCAATGACATGATAGTGACATTGAGGAAAACTCAAAATGATGCCCGGCGAACAGGCGCGGACCTGCTGATTGAGCTTTCCTCACTCATTCCGTGTTGTTACTGAGGCCGCCCGCGCGAGGACGAGATGACGCTTGAGACCCTTCGGGACGGATGCGGGCAGGTGGCGGACGCCCGCGCGGCGCGCGCGGTGCTGCGCGCGGCGCGCGGCATCCTGTTCGATCTCGACGGCACGCTGATCCGCAGCGAGGAGGTGATCGACGGCGCCCGCGAGGTGCTCGCCGCCTACGGCGCGCGCGCCATGATCTTGTCGAACAATTCCTCCGATTGCGCCGAGGGCCTGTCGCGCCGGCTCGCCGGCGCGGGGCTCGACGTCGCGGCGGCGCGCATCGTGCTCGCCGGCATCGAGGCGGTGCGCGCCGTCGCCGCCCTCTGGCCCGGCGCGCGCACCATGATGCTCGCCAGCGCGCCGCTCATCGCCCAGGCGCGGGCCCTGCGGCTCGAGGTCACCGACGAGCGGCCGGACGTGGTGCTGGTGGCCCGCACGCCGGCCTTCGACTATGCGGCGCTGGCGCGCGCCGCCAACGCCGTGCGCGCCGGCGCGGCGTTCGTGGTGGCGAACCCCGACACCTCCCACCCCGGCGCGGACGGGCGCCTCGTGCCCGAGACCGGCGCGCTCGCCGCCGCCATCGCCGCGGCGTCCGGGCGCGCGCCGGCGCGGGTGTTCGGCAAGCCGCAGCCCGAGCTGTTCCGCGCCGCACTCGATCGCCTGGGCCTTGCCGCCGGGGAGGTGGTGATGGTGGGCGACAATCCCGAGACCGACGGCGCCGGCGCGCGCCGGCTCGGCATCCCCCACATCCTGATCGGCGAGCGTCTGCCTTTGCGCGCGCTGCTCGCCTGAGGGGCGGGGCGTGGGGGCACCGCGCGGCCGGCCCCCTCAGCCGCCGCCGGAGGCCTGGGCGGGGGTGAAGCGGGCGATCAGGTCGAACAGATCGCCGCGGAAGGTCTGGCGCACGGTGGTGATGTTCTCGTCGCCGCGCCAGGTGCGGCGCTGGAGTTCGAGGCAGGCGCTGGCATCGGGAATGTCGAGCAGCTTCGCCATCTCCGGCACCGCGTTCACCGCCGTGATCTTGTGCTCCGCCGCGGTCCACGGCACGTGGGTGACCAGCCAGGAGCTGGGCGACTGGCGCGCGAAGTCCACCGCCTCCGCCTCCGGCACGGCGGAGATGTTGATGAGCCGGCGCTCCAGCGCGAACGGCCGGCTGCCGGCCATGTGGCGGCACTCGATCTCCAGAACCCGGCCGCGCGGCGCGAGCTCCCATTCCACCGGCGCGGCGCGCGAGGCGGGGCGCCGCTCCAGGCGCAGCAGCTCGTAGCGGTAGGCCTCGCCGCGGGCGGTGACCTCGGCCTCGATGTCGGGAATCTGGAGGATCGCCGACTGGATGCGCGGGGCGGCGACGAACGAGCCGGCGCGCCGGCGCCGCTCCACGAGGCCGGCGGCGGCGAGCTCGGACACCACCTTGTTCACGGTCATGCGGGCGCAGCCATACTGCGCCATCAGCTCGTGCTCGTAGGGGATGCGGTGCCCCGGCCCCCATTCGCCCGACAGGATCTTGGCCTCGATGTCGGCGCGGATGCGCCGGTTGAGGGTGGGCGAGGCCGGCCCCTGGGCCTTGCCCTGGGCCTCGCCTTCGGTCTCGATCCCCGTGTCCGCCGCCTCGCTCACGCCAGCACCTTCTCCATCACGCGGGCAAAGCCCCGGCGGATCCGTTCCCGCTCATGGTGGACCCCGTTGGTCACATATTTGCGCCCGGCACGCCAGACGCCGTCCACCGCGCCCCCGCGCGCGCCGAAGATCCAGCCGTCGAGCAGCGTGTCGCCGGCATGCGCGACGAGGGATGGGTGCGCGGCATCGAGGGTGACGATATCCGCCGGCGCGCCGACGCGGATGCCGGCCGCCGGCGCGGCGAGCGCCTGCGCGCCGCCCGCAAGCGCCGCGTCGAACAGATCGCGGCCGGTGGAGCGGCCGGCGGCGCCGGCGAGCACGTTGCGCGCGCGAAGAGCGAGGCGCTGGCCGTATTCCAGCGTGCGCAGCTCCTCGGCCGCATCCACCAGCACGTTGGAATCGGTGCCCACGCCGAAGCGGCCCCCGTGCGCCAGGGAGTCGCGCGCCGGGAACAGGCCGTCGCCCAGATTGGCCTCGGTGATCGGGCACAGGCCCGCCACGGCGCCGCTGCCGGCGAGGCGCCGGGTCTCGGCCTCGCTCATGTGGGTGGCGTGGATCAGGCACCAGCGCCGATCCACGGGGGCGATGTCGAACAGGCGCTCCACCGGCCGCCGGCCGCAGAAGGCGAGGCAGTCCTCCACTTCCTTCGTCTGCTCCGCCACATGGATGTGCACCGGCCCGCCTTGCGCGAGCGGCAGGATGGCGCCGATCTCCGCGCCGGTCGCCGCCCTCAGACTGTGGGGGGCGATGCCGACGACGCCGTCCTCCAGCGCGGCGACCGCGCGGCGGGCCGAGGCCATCACGGCGGCGAAGCCGTCCACGTCGTTCACGAACCGGCGCTGGCCGTGGCCGGGGGGCAGGCCGCCGAAGCCGGCATGGGCGTAGAAGACCGGCAGCAGGGTCAGCGCGATGCCGGTGTCGGCGGCGGCCGCGGCGATGCGGGCGGCAAGCTCGCCGGGATCGCCATAGGCGGTCCCGTCCGGCGCATGGTGGAGATAGTGGAACTCGCCCACGCGGGTGAAGCCGCTCTCGAGCATTTCCATGAAGGCGAGGGCGGCGATGGCTTCCACGTCGTCGGCGTCCAGGCGGTCGACGAAGCGGTACATGGCCTCGCGCCAGGTCCAGAAGCTGTCGGCGCCGGGCCCGCGCGCCTCGGCGCGGCCCGCCATGGCGCGCTGGAACGCGTGGCTGTGCAGGTTGGGCAGGCCGGGAACTGCCGGCCCGTGGCGCTCGTCCTGGCCTGCAGGATCGACGTTCGCCTCGATCGCGCAGATGCGGCCGGCGGCGAGGCGCAGGCGCACGCGCCCGGCCCAGCCCCCGGGCAGGAGGGCGCGGGCGAACCACAGGCTGCGGGGCAGGGACGACGGCATCGCCTCTCAGGCTCACAGAAGGCTGGACAAGCGCCGAAGCGCGCATTTATGTATATACATTATCGGCGCCCGCGCCAATGGATTCCGGCGCCAAGAGGAGGCCCACGGGGATGCCCACAGGGGCGGCGATCCGCTGCGACCGCATCTGGCGAGGCGCCCGCCTCGCCACCCTCGCGCCCGGCCGCCCCGGCCTCGGCGTGGTTCAGGACGGCCTCGTTGCCGCGCGCGACGGGCGCCTCCTTTATGCCGGCCCGGCAGCCGAGGCGCCGGCCTTCGACGCGCCGCGGATCGAGGATTGCGCCGGCCGCTGGATCACCCCCGGATTGATCGACTGCCACACCCACCTCGTCTATGGCGGCGACCGGGCGGACGAGTTCGAGCAGCGCCTTTCCGGCGTGCCCTATGAGGCGATCGCGCGCGCCGGCGGCGGCATCGTCTCCACCATGCGGGCGACCCGCGCGGCAAGCGAGGCGGACCTCGTGGCGGCCGCCCTGCAGCGGCTCGACGCGCTGATCGCCGAGGGTGTCACCACCATCGAGATCAAATCGGGCTACGGCCTGGAGCTGGAGACGGAGCTGCGCCAGCTCGCCGCCGCCCGCGCGCTCGGCGCGGCGCGGCCGATCACGGTCACGACCACCTTCCTCGGCGCCCATGCGCTGCCGCCGGAGGCGAACGGCGATGCCGACGCCTATGTGGACCGGCTCATCGCCGAGATGCTGCCCGCCGTGGCCGGCGCGGGGCTCGCGGATGCGGTCGACGCCTTCTGCGAGGCCATCGCCTTCTCGCCCGACCAGGTGGCGCGGGTGTTCGCGGCGGCGAAGGCGCTCGGCCTGCCGGTGAAGCTGCACGCGGACCAGCTTTCGAACCTTTCCGGCGCCGCGCTCGCCGCCCGCTTCGGCGCGCTCTCGGCGGACCATCTGGAGCACACCGACGCGGCCGGGGTCGCCGCCATGGCGCAGGCCGGGACGGTCGCGGTGCTGCTGCCCGGCGCCTATTACTTCATCCGCGAGACCAAGGCGCCGCCGGTGGACCTGCTGCGCGCGGCCGGCGTGCCGATGGCGCTCGCCACCGACTGCAATCCCGGCACCGCGCCGCTCACCTCGCTGCTGCTGACCATGAACATGGGCGCGACGCTGTTCCGTCTCACGGTGGACGAATGCCTCGCCGGGGTGACGCGGGAGGCGGCGCGCGCGCTCGGGCTTCAGGAGCGCATCGGCACGCTGGAGGCGGGCAAGGCCTGCGACCTCGCCATCTGGGACATCGAGCGGCCGGCGGAGCTGGTCTATCGCATGGGCTTCAACCCGCTCCACGCGCGCATCCGGAGTGGGCGATGAGCCTCGTCCTCGTCCCCGGAGCGGTGCCGCTGTCCGACTGGCGCGCGATCCATGCCGGCGCCGCCTTCAGGATCGATCCCGCCTGCGCCGCCAAGGTCGCGGCGGCGGCGCAGACGGTGGAGGCCATCGTCGCGGCGGGGGCGCCGGTCTACGGCATCAATACCGGGTTCGGGAAGCTCGCGAGCGTGCGCATCGCGGCGGCGGACCTCGCGCGGCTCCAGCGCAACATCGTGCTCTCCCACGCTGCCGGGGTGGGCGAGGCCATGCCGGCCGCGGTGGTGCGCCTGATGCTGGCGCTGAAGCTGGCGAGCCTCGCCCAGGGCGCTTCCGGCGTGCGGCCCCAGACCCTTTCCTTCATGGGCGAATTGGTGGCGCGGGACCTGATGCCGGTGGTGCCGGCGCAGGGCTCGGTGGGCGCCTCAGGCGACCTCGCCCCGCTCGCCCACATGGCGGCGGCCATGATCGGGGCGGGCGAATTCCTGGTGGCGGGCACTCGCGTTCCCGCCACCGCGGCGCTGGCGCAGGCCGGGCTCGCGCCGCTGGAGCTCGGCCCCAAGGAGGGGCTCGCGCTGCTCAACGGCACGCAATTCTCCACCGCCTGCGCGCTCGCCGGCCTGTTCGCGGCCGAGACCGCCTTGCGCGCCGCCCTGGTGACGGGCGCGCTCTCGACCGACGCCGCGCGCGGCTCGGACGCCCCCTTCGATGCGCGCATCCATCAGCTGCGGCGCCATCGCGGGCAGGTCGAGACCGCGCAGGCGCTGCGCACGCTGATGGCGGGCTCGGCGATCCGCGCCTCCCACCTCGTCGGCGACGAGCGGGTGCAGGACCCCTATTGCCTGCGCTGCCAGCCGCAGGTGATGGGCGCCGCCCTCGACGTGCTGCGCCAGGCGGCCGGAACGCTGGAGATCGAGGCCAACGGCGTCTCCGACAACCCGCTGATCTTCGCCGAGACCTGCGAGGCACTCTCCGGCGGCAATTTCCACGCCGAGCCGGTGGCGTTCGCGGCCGACATGATCGCGCTTGCCGTGTGCGAGATCGGCGCCCTCGCCGAGCGGCGCATCGCCATGCTGGTGGACCCGGCGCTCTCCGGCCTGCCGGCCTTCCTGACCCCGAGCCCGGGGCTCAATTCCGGCTTCATGATCCCCCAGGTGACGGCCGCCGCTTTGGTCTCGGAGAACAAGCAGCGGGCCTATCCGGCGAGCGTCGATTCCATCCCCACCTCGGCCAACCAGGAGGACCACGTCTCCATGGCGGCGCACGGCGCGCGGCGCCTCGCGCCCATGGCGGAGAACCTCACCGCGGTGGTCGCCATCGAGCTGCTCGCCGCCGCCCAGGGCTGCGACTTCCATGCGGGGCTTGCCTCCAGCCCGCGCCTGGAGAAGGTGCGCGCGCTGCTGCGGGCGAAGGTGCCGCCGCTCGGCGAGGACCGCTATTTCCATCCCGACATCGCGGCGGCCATCGGCCTCGTGCGCGCCGGCGCGCTCGCCGCGGCGGCGGGCGAAGACGCGCTGCCCACCCTCTGCGGAGACTGACGTGACAGCTTCCCATCCCCATTGGATCAGCGTGACCCGCGGCACCGCCCCGCTGGTGGTGAGCCTGCCCCACACCGGCACCGACATCCCCGCGGCCTATCTCGAGGACCTGGTCTCGCCCGAGCGCGCCCGCAAGGACGCCGACTGGTGGATCCATCGGCTCTACGACTTCGCCGCCGGCCTCGGCGCCACCGTGGTGCGCACCGCGATCTCGCGCACCGTGATCGACGTGAACCGCGACCCCTCCGGGGTCTCGCTCTATCCCGGCCAGCAGACCACGGAACTCTGCCCCACCACCACCTTCGACGGCGAGCCGCTCTATCGCGAAGGCCGCGCGCCGGACGCCGCCGAGATCGCGGCCCGCAAGGCGGCCTATTTCGCGCCGTTCCATCAGGTGCTCGCCGCCGAGATCGCCGACGCCCGCGCCCGCTTCGGCACCGTCGCGCTCCATGACTGCCACTCCATCCGCTCGGTGATCCCGCGCCTGTTTCCGGGCACGCTGCCGGAGTTCAACATCGGCACCAATAACGGGGCGAGCTGCGATCCCGACCTCGCGGCGACGGTGCTCGACATCTGCGCCGGCTCCGGCCGTCCCCACGTGCTGAACGGGCGCTTCACCGGCGGCTACATCACCCGCCAGTACGGGCGGCCGGCCGAGGGCGTCCATGCGGTGCAGATGGAGCTGGCGTGCCGTGCTTACATGAGCGAGCCGCTCGGCTTCGTCGCCGACGACGCCTGGCCGACGCCCTACGACCCGGTCTATGCCGCGCCGGTGCGCGCCACCCTCACGCAGATCCTCGAAGCCTGCCTCGCCTTCGCGCGGGCGCGGGCCTGACCCACGTGCAGCAGGAATTCCACCCATGACCCGCATCGACAATGAGCGCCGCATCCGCGCCCCGCGCGGGCCCGAGCTGACCGCGAAAAGCTGGCTCACCGAGGCGCCGCTGCGCATGCTGATGAACAATCTCGACGCCGAGGTGGCCGAGAAGCCGGGCGAGCTGGTGGTCTATGGCGGCATCGGCCGCGCCGCGCGCGACTGGGAGAGCTTCGACCGCATCGCCGCCGCCCTGAGGCGCCTCAACGCGGACGAGACGCTGCTGGTGCAGTCCGGCAAGCCGGTGGGCGTGTTCCGCACCCAAGAGGACGCGCCGCGGGTGCTGATCGCCAATTCCAACCTGGTGCCCCACTGGGCCAATTGGGACCACTTCAACGCGCTCGATAAGAAGGGCCTCATGATGTACGGCCAGATGACGGCCGGCTCCTGGATCTATATCGGCACCCAGGGCATCGTGCAGGGCACCTACGAGACCTTCGTGGAGATGGGCCGGCGCCATTATGGCGGCGACCTCTCCGGCCGCTGGATCCTCACCGCCGGGCTCGGCGGCATGGGCGGCGCCCAGCCGCTGGCCGCGGTGATGGCGGGGGCGAGCTGCCTCGCCATCGAGTGCCAGCCGAGCCGCATCGAGATGCGGCTGAAGACCCGCTACGTGGACGTGCTGGCGAAGGACCTCGACGAGGCCTTGGCGATGATCGAGCGGTCCTGCGCCGACAAGACGCCGCTCTCCGTCGCCTTGCGCGGCAATGCCGCCGAGTTGCTGCCCGAGCTGGTGCGGCGCGGCGTCCGCCCCGACGCGGTGACCGACCAGACCTCCGCCCATGATCCCGTGAACGGCTATCTGCCCGCCGGCTGGTCGCTCGCCGACTGGGAGGACAAGCGCGCCGCCGATCCCAAGGCGGTGGAGAAGGCGGCCAAGGGCTCCATGGCGACCCATGTGCGCGCCATGCTGGACTTCTGGAAGCAAGGCGTGCCGGTGGTCGACTACGGCAACAACATCCGCCAGATGGCGCTGGAGGAGGGGGTGGCGAACGCCTTCGACTTCCCCGGCTTCGTGCCGGCCTATATCCGCCCGCTGTTCTGCCGCGGCGTCGGCCCGTTCCGCTGGGCGGCGCTCTCCGGCGACCCGGAGGACATCTACCGCACCGACGCCAAGGTGAAGGAGCTGCTGCCGGGCAACACGCATCTGCACCACTGGCTCGACATGGCGCGCGAGCGCATCCAGTTCCAGGGCCTGCCGGCGCGCATCTGCTGGGTGGGGCTCGGCGACCGGCACCGGCTCGGCCTCGCCTTCAACGAGATGGTGGCGAGGGGCGAATTGAAGGCGCCGGTGGTGATCGGCCGCGACCACCTGGATTCCGGCTCGGTCGCCTCGCCCAACCGCGAGACCGAGGCCATGCGCGACGGCTCGGACGCGGTGTCCGACTGGCCGCTGCTCAACGCGCTGCTCAACTGCGCCTCCGGCGCCACCTGGGTGTCGCTGCACCATGGCGGCGGGGTGGGCATGGGCTTCAGTCAGCATGCGGGCATGGTGATCGTCGCCGACGGCACGCCGGCGGCGGCGCGGCGGCTCGCGCGGGTGCTGTGGAACGACCCCGCCACCGGCGTCATGCGCCACGCGGATGCGGGCTACGAGGACGCGCTCGCCTGTGCCCGCGAGCGCCAGCTCGATCTGCCCGGCATACTGGGCTGAAAGCGGTGCGCCTCATCCGCGCCGCCGAGGGCCGGCGCATGCCGTGGAAGAACGGCGGCGGCGAGACCATCGAGATCGCCTGCTTCCCCGAGGGCGCGGGGCTCGCCGATTTCGGCTGGCGCGTGAGTGCGGCGCGGGTGGCGGCGGCGGGGCCGTTCTCGCTGTTTCCCGGCGTCGATCGCACGCTTGTGGTGCTGTCGGGCGAAGGGCTGGAACTCGGCTTCGCCGACGGGGCGGCGGTGCGGCTCGACCAGGCGTCGGCGCCCTATGCGTTCGCGGCGGACATCAAGGTGACGGGCACGCCCATCGGTGGCCCGATCACCGACCTCAACGTGATGACCCGGCGCGGGGTGTTCGCGCACCGCGTGAGGCGGGTGGAGGGCGCGGCGCCGGCGCGTCTCGAGGCGGGGGAGGGCGCGCTCGCGCTCGCCTTCGTGGCGGCGGGCCGCGCGCAGGCCCAGGCCGGCGGCGCGGCCGAGGTCGCCCGGCTGGAGCCGGGCGATGCGGCGCTGGTGTCGGGTGCCGCCCTGACGCTCACGCCCATAGGCGAGGGCTGCCGCCTCTATCTGATCGAGATCGCGCCCGCCCGAGGGGGCGCGCGACGGCCCGCGCCGCCTTCACGCCGTCATGCTCGGGCTTGACCCGAGCATCCACGGACGGCGGCCCGCGCATTGCCTGGCGGACCTTTCACGGCTGGGCCGGGCGCACGCCGGGTCCCGGCGCACCCCTCGCCCCGGCCCTCTCCCACAAGGGGAGAGGGGGCGCGAACGGGAGGTGCGGCGCCTTGATCGGAGAAGCCGGCCGGTGGAGCGGGCGCGACGCTCACCCCTCTACGCCAGCTTCTCCACCAGCGCCTTCGCCTTGGCGATCACGTCCTCCGGCAGCGAGTGGCGGCGGGCGTAGGGGCGCTTCTTGCAGGTGGCGTCGATGGTGAGCTTGGCGGTCGCGCCGTTGCGGTTGGAGGGGTCGAGGATCGCCCCCATGCCGTTGCGGATCAGCTCCATGTCCTCGTTCGCCTGGAAGCGGGTGCACACCGCCCACATCACCTGCTCCTCGTCATAGACGTCGATGTCGTCGTCCACGACGATCACGAGCTTGAGCGAGAGATTGTCGCCGAAGGCGGCGGCGGCGATGTTGGCGGCTTCGCCCGGCGCCGGGTTCTTCACCGCGATGTAGGTGTGCAGCAGGCAGGTGCCGGACTTCGGATAGCTCGCCGCCGTCACGTTCGGATAATGCACCCGCAGCGACTTCAATTGCCGCGCCTCCTGGGAGACGCCGAGCAGCAGCGTGTGCTCGTCGGAGATGCCGGCGACGATGTTCTGATAGAAGGCGTCGCGCCGGTGCAGGATGCCGGTCACCTCCACCGCGTTGCGCGTCGAGCGCTCGGAGGCGTAGCCGGTGAACTCGCCGAACGGGCCTTCGTCCTCGTCGGCGTCCAGCAGCAGCTTGCCCTCGATGGCCAGCTCCGCGAAGGCGGGGATCTCGATCGGCCCGGTGACGCCCTCCACCACCTTCAGCGGCTCGCCGAGGAAGCCGCCGGCCATCTCGTACTCGTCGGCGCTGATGGGGCCCTTCCACAGGCCGGCGCCGAAGGTGATGAGCGGGTGGCAGCCCACCACCACCACCACGGGCATCTCCTTCAGCCCCATGGCGGACGCCTTGCGGGCAAGGTTCCACAGATGCCGGCGCGAGTGCAGCGAGGTGCCGAAGCGCGTCTTGCCGTTCCTCTGCATGCGGTGGAACGAGGCGTTGCGCACGCCCGTCTCCGGGTCCTTGGCGATGAACATGGCATTGGTGATGTAGGGCCCGCCGTCCTCGCGGAAATGGCGCATGATGGGCAGATAGGACAGGTCCACCGCCTCGCCCTTCAGCACCACGTCGAGGATCGGGCCGCTCTTGACCACCTCGGGCTTCAGCGGGGAGGCGTCCACCGCCGACCAGGCCTCGATCAGCTTGTCCTCCGGCACGCCCAGCGCGGCGGCGAAGCGGCTGCGATGGCCGAACACGTTCATCAGCACCGGGAAGCGCGAGCCCTTCACGTTCTCGAAGATCAGGATCGGGCTGCCGCGCTTCTCGAACGCGAAGGCGATGGCGGTGGTGTCGTAGTCGAGGTCCACCTCGTCCTTGACGCGCAGCACCTGGTCGGGATGGGCGGCCTCGAACGCCGCGAGGAAGCTGCGCAGGTCCTGGCGGGAAAGGCCCTGCCGGGAAAGGGTCTGGGCGTCCATGGGCGGGCTCTCTTGCTGCGGCGCCGGGCGCCGGGATGGATTCAGGCGAAGCGCAGGCGCTGGCCGATGCCGAGGCGGGCCGCCTTCTCCAGCATGGCGTGGCCGAGCGCGATGTCGGAGAGCGACAGGCCGCGGTGCCAGAACAGGATGGTCTCCTCCTCGGTCTCGCGGCCCGGCTTCAGGCCGGCGACGATCTGGCCCATTTCGGCATGCAGCGTCTCTTCCGAGAGCTTGCCGGCGCGCACATGGGCGCGCAGCGAGCCGAGCTCGCCCTCGCGGCACTGGCCCCAATCGTCCACCACCAGCTTCGACATGATGTCGGTGAGGGAGAGCTCGACCGCGCTCTTGGTGCCGTAGGGCACCACCAGGGCGCCGGGCTTGATCCATTCGGTCTTCAGCAGCGGCTCGGGCCTGGTGAGGCGCGAGGCCTCCACCACGATGTCGGCGCCGCGCACCGTCTCTTCCCAGGTGTCCACCGCGCGGATGGTCTTGCCGAGGTCGCGCTCCAGCTTCTCGGCGAACGGCTTGTAGCTCTCCGGCCGGCGCGAATGGACGCGGATCTCGTCGAAGTCGAACAGCCGGTCCAGCAGGCGCACGTTCCAGTAGGACGAGCCGCGCGCGCCGATATGGCCGAGGATCTTGGAATTCTTGCGGGCGAGATACTTCGCCCCCATGGCGGTGATGGCGCCGGTGCGCATGTCGGTGATGCCGCCGGCCTCGATGATGGCGCGGGGCATGCCGGTGTCGCGCGACATCAGGGTCAGCACCGCCATCTCGGAGGGCAGGCCCTTCTCGTAGTTCAGATAGAAGTCGCTCACCACCTTCACGCCGGCGATGTCCACCTCGCCGCCGATGGCGCCGCGCAGCACGTTGAAGTGGCCTTCCACCGCCGGGTTCGGGTGCAGGTGCACGCGCGGCTCGATCACCGTCTCGCCTCGGCCCTGGGCGGCAAGGCTTTTTTCGATGGCGCGCAGAATCTCGTCGTCGGTGATGGCGAGCGCGGCGATGTCCGGGCCGTTGAGGAAGTCGATGTAGATGGGAGGGTGGCTGCTCATGGGCGTCTTCTTGGGTCTTCGGCGGCGCCGGGGGCCCGGCGCCGCTCCTGCCGGCAGGGGAGAAAGGCGGTGGCCGCGATCACTTCGCCTTGGCGATGTAGGCGTTGGTCCAGATGTCGTTCTCCATCGCCTTGGCGTCGAAGTCCTTGCCGAAGTCGGTGCCGACCTCCCTGGCGAAGGTCAGGAGGTTCTGGAAGCCCTCGGCGTTGAGCCGGCCGCCGTCGGCGACGCCGCTCGCCATGGCCTTCACGGCGGAGACGATGCTCTCGGGCGAGGACTTGGCGAAGAACTTGGCGTGGATGGCGCGCGCGGTGGGCTCGGGCTTGGCCACCAGGTCCGCGCTCGCGGCGCGCAGCGCCTTCAGGGTGCGCACGGTGAGCTCGGTGGCCTTCTCGTCCAGCGGCTTCTTCGCCACCAGCACCAGGAACGGCAAATTGGCGAGCTGGGGGAAGTCGTCGCCCAGCTTCACCAGCACCACGCCGGCGCCCGACTGTTCCGCCAGGAAGCCCTGGGGCGGGGACAGAACGAAGGCGTCGATGCGCTTGTTCTCGAGCGCGGCGAGCAGCGCCGGCGGATTGCCCACCTGGGCCACCTTGATGTCGTCCTTCGGATTGAGGCCGCCCTTGGCGGCGAGCCAGCGGGCGGCGGTGTCCTGCGCGCCGCCGATGGAGGACACGCCCACCAGCGCGCCCTTGAGCGCCGCGAGGCGCTTCTGAAGCGGATCGGTGGGCTTCACCCCGGCCTTGTCCAGGAATTCCTTGGAGACCACCAGTTCCAGCGTCACCTTGGACATCAGCGAGGAGACGATCTGGAACGGCTGGCCCTTGGCCGCCGCGCGCAGCACCGCCTCGGAGCCCACGGCGGCGAGGTCGATGTCGCCGGAATCGAGCGCGGCCAGCGCGTTGGGATCGCCGCCCGGCACCACCGCGAGGGTGAGCGAAAGGCCGTTGGCCCCGAAGGTGTCGAGCGCCCGGGCGCCCCAGATGGGCATGAAGCTCAGCGCCGACGTGGCCTGGCCGATGCGCACGGTCTGCTGCGCGGCGGCCAGAGTCGGAGCAAGGAACAGCGACGCGCCGACGGCGGCGGCGGCAACCAGTTTGTGGACCACGCGCATGATGCCCTCCTGAAGACGGTTCGGGGATGTCAGATGTCGGTGGGTGCCGCGCCCAGGGGCGTGCGCCAGCGCAGCAGGCGGCGCTCCAGCCGGCCGGCGAGGAAATTGGCGGTGATCACGAAGGCGAGCAGGATGGTGATGCCGGCGAACACGCCCGCCGGATCATAGGTGGCGGAGGCCTCGTGGATGAACAGGCCGAGCCCCTGCATGGAGGAGGTGAACTCGCCGACGATCACGCCGATCACCGAATAGGGGATCGCCATGCGCATGCCGAGCACCACATAAGGCGCGGCGGCGGGCAGGTAGACGTGGGTGGTGAGCTGGCGCTCGTTGGCGCCCATCACCTTGGCGAGGTTCACCAATTCCCGGTCGACGCTCTTCACGCCCGAATAGACGTTATAGAACACCAGGAAGAACACCATGATGGCGGCGAGCGCCACCTTCGACCACATGCCGATGCCGAACCAGATGATGAACAGCGGGGCGAGCGCGATCTTCGGCACGCCGTAGAACGCCATCACATAGGGCTCGAAGATCGCCGACAGACGCGGCGAGCGCCCCAGCGCATAGCCGCCGACGATGCCGGCGCCGACCCCGATGACATAGCCGAGCACCAGCTCCTGGCCGGTGATCCACAGATGCGGAAAGATCTCGCCGGACGCGAACAGCTCGTAGAGCCGCTCCGCCACGGCGGTGGGCTTGGAGACGTAGAGCTCCTTGATGAGCCGGCCCGACGCCCACTGCCAGAAGGCGATGAGGGCGATGCCGGGCGCGAGCACAAGCAGGCGCTGGCCGAAGGCGGCGAGCCGGGCGCGCAAGGCGGCGCCGGACCGCTCCGGCGCCGCCTTGGGGGCGGCGTGGTCGAGGGCTCTCTCGGCGATCTCGTTCATGCGCAATCGCCTCAATGGTGCCGGCGCGCGCCGGCGACCTGCGAGCTGAAGGCCGACCAGACGGTCTCGTAGACCCGCTCGAACCCCGGATTGCGGAACGGCTCGAACATGTCGCGCGCGCGGGGCAGGTCGACGGGGATGTGGGCGAGCAGGTGCGAGGGGCGCTGGCTCAGCACCACCACGTCGTCGGCGAGCAGGATCGCCTCGGTGATGTCGTGGGTGACGAACACCACGGTGGCGCCCACCTCGGCCGCCAGCGCCTGGAGGTCGGATTGCATCACCATGCGGGTCTGCGCATCCAGCGCGCCGAACGGCTCGTCCATAAGGATCACGTCCGGCCGGTACACCAGGGTGCGGGCGATGGAGCCGCGCTTCTGCATGCCGCCGGAGAGCTGATTGGGATAATGGTTGCCGAAGCCGTCGAGGGCGACGGAGCGGATCGCCTGCGCCACGCGCGCATGCCGCTCCTCGGCGGGCACGCCGCGCAGCAGCAGCGGCAGCTCGATGTTCTCGGCCAGCGTCTTCCAGGGGAACAGCTGGGCCTGCTGGGGGACGAAGCCCACCTCGCGGTTGACGCCGTGCACGACCCGTCCCCGGTGGAGCACCATGCCGGAGGTGGGAGCGAGCAGGCCGGCCGCCATCTGCAGCAAGGTGCTCTTGCCACAGCCCGACGGCCCGATCACGGCGGTGAACTTGCCGGGGCGGACCGCGAAGCTGATGCCGTCCAGCACCCGCATGGCGGCGTTCCGGCCTGGCACCGGAAAGTCCTGCCGGATGTCGTCGAATGCCAGAACCGGGTCCTGCACCGCCTGCCCACCTCTAAATCTTGTCTAGACATAATGAATTCGACTGGCGATCAGGCAAGTCCAAAAGATGGGCGGATGCGCGCCTGGCTGCGCATGGATTAGGCATCCTGGGCCGGAGCGGGGGCCCTGCCACCGGCGGGGGGCGTCCACCCGCGCCCCGGAGCCGGGATGGCGGGCGCATCGCCCGCCGCGCGGCCCGGCCGGCAGGGGCGTGCGCGGGGGGCGCCGCGCCGGCGCAAGGCAGCGCCGAAGGCGGCGGCTTCCCCCGCCGCGGGCGGTCATGGACCGGCGGACGAAAAAGGGCGGCGCCGAAGCGCCGCCCCAGGGGTCTGCGGGAGGAGATCCACGCAGATCAGTCTTCCAGCGGCTGGCCCTTGGTCTCGGGGCCGAACCAGATGGCGATGAGGCCGATCACATAGGCCGCGGTGGTGGCGGCGGCGGCCGCTGGAAAGGAACCGAAGGCGGCGAGCATGGTGCCCACCAGCAGCGGCCCGGCGGCGGTGATGCAGCGCGCCGCGTTCCAGGCGAAGCCCTGGCCGGTGGCGCGCACCCGGGTCGGGAACAGCTCCGGCAGGTAGAGCGCGAAGGTGCCGAAGCCGCCGATCACGAAGTAGCCGTAGACCAGCATGAACCACAAAAGGGAGTTCAGGTCGGTGATGACCATGAACAGATAGAGCGAGGAGGCGAGCGCGCCGAGGCAGAACACGAAATAGGCGCCGCGCCGGCCGAGCCATTCGGTGATCCAGATCAGCGAGGCATAGCCGAGGATCGCCCCCGCCATCATGATCATGAAGGCATAGCTCACCGCGGCGACGCCGCTGGTGCCGCCGGCCGCCCGCACCAGCTGGTTGATCCAGTTGGGCAGCAGCGCGAGCCCACCCCAGCAGCCGATCATCATCGCCGAGGAGACCAGCACGCCGACGATGGTCTTGCGCCGCAGCTCCGGTGCGAAGATCGCCTTGAAGGTGGCGAAGGCGCCGGCGTCGCCGCGCGCCTCCTCCTTGGCACGGGCGGTGAGCCAGCGCTCGGGCTCCGGCACGAAGCGGCGGATGAAGAGGCTCACCACCGCCGGCAGCGCGCCCGCCGCCAGCACCCAGCGCCAGGAGATCGGCCCGAGCGTCAGATTGGCGATGGCGGCGAAGAAGAAGCCCACCGCGAACGCCATCTGCATCACCTGCATGGCGCGCGCCCGGTGCTTCTCCGGCCAGGTCTCGGCCACCAGCGCCGCCCCCGCCGCCCATTCGCCGCCGATGCCGAAGCCGGCGATGCCCTGGAGGATGGCGAGCTGGGTCCAGCTCTGGGCGAGGCCGCTGAGGCCGGTGAAGACGGCGTAGATGACGATGGTGACGATCATGGTGCGGGCGCGGCCGAAGCGGTCGGCGACGACGCCGAAGACGATGCCGCCGAGGCCCCAGCACAGCAGCTTGATGGCGAGGATCAGCCCGCCCATGTGGGCGATGGCGCCGGGATCGCGGGTTCCGGTCAGCTCCGCCACGCTCGGCACCATGACCAGCGTGAACAGATTGAGGTCCATGGAATCGAACGCCCAGCCGAGGAAGGCCGAGCCGAGGGTGAGCCACTGATAGCGGGTGATGGAGGGCGAACCCGTCCCCGCGGCGGTTATGGACGACATGTTGATCCCTCCCGAAATGGGATTGTGCTTGTGGTTCGGGCGCACGCCGTCGCTTCCGCCCCGGCGGGGGCGGACGGCGAACGCCGGGGCTTGAAAGCTGGCCGTGCCGGCGGAGCGCCTGCGGCCTGGCGGCCGCGGGCGCGGGCCCGCCGCGCTTTTTCTGAAGGCCGGATCGGGCCGGGGCGGGCGCCCCTTCGGGATCAGGCCTTCCTGGCTTCTTCCTCGATCACTTCGCGGGCGATGCGGAAGGCGTCGAGCGCCGCCGGAAGGCCGCAATAGATGGCGATCTGCAGCAGCACCTCGCGGATCTCCTCCTCGCTCATGCCGTTGTTGAGCGCGCCGCGCACGTGCAGCTTCAGCTCGTGCGGGCGGTTGAGGGCGGAGATGGCGGCGAGGTTGATGATCGAGCGGTCGCGGCGCGACAGGCCTTCCCGGTTCCACACCTCGCCCCAGCAATAGCGCGTCACCAGCTCCTGCAGCGGCCGGGTGAACTCGGTCATGTCGGCGAGCGACTTGTCCACATAGGCCGAGCCCACCACCTCGCGGCGGGTCTTCAGGCCCTTCTCGTACAGATCGTCGGTCATGGCGTGGCTTCCTCGGCGGGGGGGTGGATCTGCACCGCGCCCAGGGCCGCGCAGGCCGCGGCGTCGATGTGGGCGAGCGCGATGCGCCGCGCCTCGGCGCCGTCGCGGCGCCTCAAGGCGGCGGCGAGGGCGAAGATCTCGGCGATGCTCGCTTTGGCCCGCAGCGGCTGGGACAGCGAGGCGAAGCGCAGGCGGTTGATGCGGGTGTTGAGGCGCGAGAGCAGCTCCAGCACGATCATGTTGTCGGCGCCGGTGCACAGCACCTCGTAGAAGTCGGCCTTGGAGGCGATGATGCGCTCGATCTCCCCCGCCTCGTAGGCGGCGGCGAGCTCGGTCACCGCCGCGTCGAGCCGCGCCATGGCGGCGTCGTCCGCCTCGCGCGCGAACTGCTCCATCAGCAGGCCCTCGAGCACGCCGCGCACCGCATAGATGTTGCGCGCCTCGCGCGGCGAGATGGCGGTGACCACGAGCCCCTTCGAGCCGTTGGTGACGAGCCCCTCGGCCTCCAGCTCGCGCAGGGATTCGCGCAGCGAGGTGCGGCTCACGTCGAGGTCGGCGCACAGGTCCTTCTCCACCAGCCGGCTGCCGGGGGCGAGCGCGCCGGTCTCGATGGCGCGCCGCAGCGCCGAGGTGATCTTGCGCCGGAGCGGAGCAGCTTCCTGGCGCACCGGCGCGAGGCCGTGGACTGACTTGTTCATCGCGTCATTCGCCGCAGGGCAGCGCCCCCCTCGTTGCAACGGCCCATCATGCGACCTTGGGCGCCCGGCGGGCCAGGAACGGCTCGACCGCGGCGCGGAAGCCGTCGGGATTGTCGAGATTTGCAAGGTGCGCCGCGTGCGCGATCACCTCCAGCTCGGCGCCGGGCACGAGACGGGCGATCTCCTCCGACATGGCCGGCGGGGTGCGGCTGTCCTCCGCCCCCACCACCACGCGCACCGGCACGGCGAGCTTCGCCATGAGGTCGGCGACGTCGGCGGTGAACACGCTGCGGGCGACCTCCAGGTAGGTCTGCTTGTCCATGGCGGCGACGCTTTCCACCAGCGCCGAAAAATGGCGCGGGGCGGCGTCGCGGTGCAGCGTGCCGCGGGCATAGGCGTCGGCATAGTCGCGCATGGCGGTCTTGGCGAGCGTCTCCTCGAGCCCCTTCACCCGCGCCGCCCCGGCCTCGCCCTGGCGGGCGAAGCTGTCGGCGATGACGAGGCTCGCGAACGCCTCGGGCGCCTTGGCATACATGAGCGCGGCGATCGGCCCGCCCATGGAGATGGCGATCACGTGCGCCGGGCCGACGCCGAGCGCCTTCAGCGCCGCGACGAGGTCGGCGGCGATCGTGTCGATCGTCACTGGCCCGTTATGGCTCGAGGCGCCGTGGCCGCGGGCGTCGAACGCGATCACGTCGAAGCGGTCGCAGAAGTGGGTGATCTCGCCGGCCCACATCCAGGCGCCGGTGCCGAGGCTGTGGATCAGCAGCAGCGGCGCCCCCTTGCCGGCGCGGTGATAAGCGAGGGTCTCGCCATTGACGTCGATCGTGGGCATCAGGCGTCTCCCGGGGAGGACAGGACCACGGACAGAAGGTTGCCCGCCATGCGCGCGGCGGCGTGCGGATCCATGTAAGGCGCGACGGCCATATATTCCTTGACCGCGCAGAGCGCGGCGCGGGTGCGGTCGGTCATGGTGGCGAGCGTCGCCGCCACCGCCGCCGTCAGCTCGCCCGCCGGCACCACCTCGCTCAAAAGACCGAGGGAGAGCGCCTCCGCCGCGCCGATCCTGCGGCGGGTATAGACGAGGTGCAAAGCGCGCTTCGGCGGCACCTTGCCGAGGATCGCCGAGATCGCGAGGGTGGGCGGCAGGTTGGTGTCCATCTCCGGCATGGAGAACACGGCGCTCTCGCTGGCGATGGCGAGGTCGCACTGGCCGACGAAGGCGCAGCCGAAGCCCTTCGCCTCGCCCTGCACCGCGGCGATCACCGGCACCGGGGTGGCGCGCACGTCCGCATAGAGGTCGAGGATCGGCTGGGTGACCCCCGCGCGCACCGCGAGCGCGCTCTTGGGCGCAGAGCCAGGCGCGGCGGGCGTGCGGCCGAGGCAGAACGCCGCGCCCTCCGCGCGCACCAGCACCACCTTGGTCTGCGGGTCCTCGCCGAGGGCGCGGATCGCCTTGCCGAGCGCGCGCACCTCGGCGGCGGTCAGCCGGTTGCCGTCGTCGGGGCGGCCGAGCGTGACGATGCCGACGGCGCCGTCGCGGGAGGGGGTGAAGGCGTCGGTGTCGGTCATCGGGCGTCCTTGCGGGCCTGCGCGTCTTTCACGAGCATGGCGATGGTTTCCGGCAGCATGGGCGCGTCGAGGATCTTCACCCCGAAGGGCGAGAGCGCGTCCTCGATGGCGGAGGCGATGGCGGCGGCGGCGGGGATCGTGCCGCCCTCGCCCGCGCCCTTCACGCCCAAAGGATTGAGCGGGGAGGGGGATTCCATGTGGACGATCTCCACGTCCGGCACGTTGCCGGCGTCGGGCAGGAGATAGTCGGCGAGCGAGGTGGTCTGCGGGTTGCCGGCCTCGTCGTAGCGCATGCGCTCCAGGATCGCGTTGCCGATGCCGTGGGCGACGCCGCCCTGGATCTGCCCGTCCACCAGCAGCGGGTTGATCACCCGCCCGCAATCGTGCGCCACCACGTAGCGCGTGACCTTCACGAGCCCGGTCTGCGGGTCCACCTCCACCTCGGCGACGTGGCTGCCGTTGGAATAGGCGGCCTGGGGCGGGGCGAAATAATAGGTCGCCTCCAGCCCCGGCTCGATTCCCTTGGGCAGCGAGAAGCCGGGGCGCCCCGACGACATCTTGGCGATCTCGCGGAAGGTGATCTGCCCGCCCTGCGTGCCCATGACCCGCGCCGCGCCGCCGGACAATTCGATGTCCTCGAGCCTGGCGTCGAGCACGGCGGCGGCGATGTGCCGGAGCTTCAAAGCCAGCTGCTGGGAGGAGGTGCCCACCGCCGAGCCGGCATTCACCATCAGGCGGCTCGCGAACGCGCCGACGCCCACCGAGACCGAGGCGGTGTCGCCCACCTCCACGTCCACCTCGTCCACCGCGACGCCGAAGGCGTCGGCGGCGATCTGCGCCAGCACCGTGCGGTGGCCCTGGCCCTGGGAGGCGGCGCCGGTGCGCAGCAGGATGCGGCCCGAGGGCAGCAGGCGCGCGGTGGCGCCCTCGAACGGGCCGAGGCCGGTGCCCTCCACGTAATTGGCAAGGCCGATGCCGAGATGGCGCCCCTGCGCGCGCGCCGCGGCGCGGCGCGCTTCGAAGCCGTCCCAGCCGGCTGTGTCGAGCGCCATCTGCTGGCATTTGGGATAATCGCCGCTGTCATAGGTCAGCGGCTGGCCGTCGCGATAGATCAGGCCGACCTTGTAGGGCATCGCCTCGGTCGGGATGAGGTTGCGGCGGCGGATCTCGGCGCGGTCGAGGCCGAGCTGCCGCGCCGCCCGGTCGAGCAGCCGCTCGATGGCGAACACCGCCTGGGGCCGGCCCGCCCCGCGCATGGGCGAGGTGGAGATCTTGTTGGTGAACACCACCGAGGTGTCGAGCTTGAACGCCGGCACCACATAGGGGCCCGGGAAGGTGGTGGCCGAGATGTAGGGCATGATGATGCCCCACGGCACGAACGCGCCGGTGTCGTGCAGCAGCGTGCCGCGCAGACCGAGGATGCGGCCCTCGGCGTCGAGCGCCAGCTTCACGCTCCAGAGCTGGTCGCGCTCCTGGGCGGTGGCCATCATGTGCTCGCGCCGGTCCTCGATCCACTTCACCGGGCGTCCGAGCACCTGGGCGCAGTGGGGGATGACGATCTCTTCGGGATAGGTGAGCAGCTTCGGCCCGAAGCCGCCGCCCACGTCCGGGGCGATGACCCGCACCTGCGTGTCGGCGATGTCGAACATCTCCACCAAGGCGCGCTTGATGCCGTGCGGTGCCTGGGTGGCGGACCATACGGTGAAGCTGTCGGCAGCGCGGTCGTACTGGGCGAGCACGCCGCGTGGCTCCAGCGGGCAGCCGGTGCCGCGATGCTGGAAATACTCCTCGGCGATCACATGCGCCGCGCCGGCGAAGGCGCGCTCGATGTCGCCATACTCGTTCGTCCACTTGGCGGCGAGGTTGTCGCCGGTGGAGGCCTGGGCGAGCGGGCTCTCGGGCGAAAGCGCCTCGCGGCAGTCCACCACGGCGGGCAGCGGATCGTATTCCACCATCACCTGCTCGGCCGCGTCCTCGGCCAGCGCCCGGGTGTCGGCGACCACCACCGCCACCGCTTCGCCGCAGAAGCACACCTCTTCGGCGGCGAGCGCGAACTGGGTGAGCGGGTGGCGGATGGCGGGCGCCGGCACGTCGAGCGGCAGGCGCTTGTCGCGCCAGGCGTCCGGCAGATCGGCGGCGGTCAGCACCAGGTGGACGCCCGGCATCTCCTTCGCCGCCGACGCGTCGATGGCGACGATGCGGGCATGGGCGAAGGGCGAGCGCACGAAGGCCGCGCTCAGCGTCTCCTTGAGCTTGATGTCGTCGGTGAAGCGGCCGGCGCCGGTAATGAGGGCTTCGTCCTCCACCCGCTGGACCGGGGCGCCGAAGAAGCGGGTGGTCATGCCGCCGTCTCCTTCTGCGCCTTCATCAGCGGGGCGGCCTTGAGCGCGGCGCGGATGATGCCGGCATAGCCGGTGCAGCGGCACAGATTGCCGGACAGCTCCTCGCGCAGCATCGCCTCCGTGGGCTCGGGATGGTCTTCCAGGAGCTGCACCAGAGTGGTGAGCATGCCCGGGGTGCAGAAGCCGCACTGGAGCGCGTGGAACTCGCGGAACGCCTCCTGGAGCGGGCTCAGGCCCGCGGCGCTGGCGAGGCCCTCGACGGTGACCACCTCGGCGCCGTCCGCCTGGACCGCCAGCATGAGGCAGCCGCGCACCGCGCGCCCGTCCACCAGGAGCGAGCAGGCGCCGCACACCCCGTGCTCGCAGCCCAGATGGGTGCCGGTGAGCCCGAGGTCGTGGCGCAGGAAATCGGCGAGGTGGGTGCGCGGCTCCACCTGGCGCTCATAGGGCGTCCCGTTGACGGTGACGCGGATGGAAACGGCACTCATTGGACTTTCCCGTGGCTGGCGCGGGCGCGGGCTTCGGTCAAGGCGCGGTGGGTGAGCACGCCGGCGAGGTGGCGGCGGTAGCGCTCGCTCGCCAGCGCGTCGGACATGGCATCCTGGCGCGTGGCGAGGTCGGCCGCGGCGGCGATGGCGGCCGGCTCGGCGGCGGTGCCCATGAGCAGCGCCTCCCCCGCCGCGAGGCGCAGCGGGGCGATGCCCATGCCGCACAGCACGATGCGGGCATCGTTCACCTTGCCGGCGGCGTCGAAGGCGAGCGTGGTGCCCACCGCGACGACGGCGAAGTCGCCGTGCCGCTGGGCGAACTCGATGAAGCTCCAGCCATGCCCTTCGGCCGGCGGGGCGAGGGAGATGCCGACGATCATCTCGTCCGGGTCGAGATTGGGGGTCATGTAGCCCTGGGGGTAATCGGCGATGGCGACCGCGCGCGGCCCCCGCTTGCTCTCCACATGGATGGTGGCGTCGAGCAAAGTGGCGATGCCGAACAGCTCGGCGGCCGGGTCCATGTGGCCGAGACTGCCGCCGATGGTGCCCCGGTTGCGGGTGTGGAGGTGGCCGACGAAGCCGAGCGCGGCGGCAACAACGGGAAGTCGCGCCTTGAGCGCGGGATCAGCGAGGATATGGCGCTGACGGGTCATGGCGCCGATGCGCACATTGCCGCCGATCTCGATGCCGGACAGCCCGTCCACGCGGTTGATGTCGACGACGTGGTCGACGAAGGCGTAGCGCATGTTCAGCATCGGCACGAGCGATTGGCCGCCGGCGAGAATCTTCGCGCCTTCAAGGGTTTGGAGCATGTCCAGCGCCTCGGCGCGGGTCGCCGGGCGGTGGTAGTCGAACCGCGACGCCTTCACGCGCGCCCTCCGTCCTTGCCCGAGAAGGTAGATTTAATAAGTGAAATCAAAGACTTCCACATCAGGGTGAAGACCGAGATGGCGGGCGCCGGCGCCGGCGGGGGCGGCGGCGCGGGGGGCGCGCCGGCGGGCGCCAGAGGCGCCGGGCCTGCGGCCTCGGATCGAGGTGCGGCAACGGGTTGCGCGGACAGCTGGGCGGCGAAATTCTTCGCGAACTCGTCCATCAGCACCTGGGCCGTGGACTGGATCAGCGCCGCCCCGCGCCCGTACTGGGCGATCGCGCCAGCGAGCTGGACGTCGGTGTCGACATCCACCCTGGTCCCCTCTCCATCGGGAGAAAGCACAAAGATGACAATGGCTCGCGCGGTCCCGCGGGCGCGCGTCTCGCTGCCCGAGGCCTCGGCGACGACGCGATGGTTGGCCTCGTCCCGCTCCTTATAGGCGAGCGTCCCCTTGAAGGTGAGCGCCACCGGCCCGAGCTTCACCGCGACGGTGCCCACATAGCTCCCGTCCGCCCGCGCCTCCACCAGCTGCGCCCCCGGCGCGCACGGCGCCACGCGGGGGATGTCGTTGAGCGCGATCCAGGCCTCGGAGACCGGCAGCGGAACGCGAAACCGGTTGGTGATCTTCATCTCGGCCGCGCCCTCCGGCTGGTTTTGGCGTTTTCCTGCGGGCCTCTATGAGACCAAAGTCATAGCGTGTCAACATATGACCATCAGTTTGTACGACAAACATATGAGATGACGCTCGCCCCGCTGAGGACGGGACAGGACGGTCGCCGAGGCAAGGTGCCGTGCCGTCGCAATGCGGCGCACCCGGAAGCCGGGCGTCGCGGGCGTGCCGGGAATGCCATTCAACATATTGATTATGAGGGATTATCCGATCGTCCTGCGGAACCGGCAGGTGGCGGTGTGCGCCACCGGCGCGGTCAGGTGGTTGACACGCCGCCCGTCGGCGCCCGCGTCCAGCGGCACCGGCAGGTGACCGCGCGCGGTCACCTGCCCTGAGGGGGCTGGTGCCGATCACGCCGCTTGTGCCCGCGCTTCATCCAGCCGGTGACATGGGCCCGGGCGGCACCTGCCCGCTGGGCGTCACCCGGCCGTCGCGGTTGGTGACGCGCCCGCCCCCGGGCGCCGGTCGGCACCGCGGCGAGCGGGGCCGCGCGGAAGCCGGTGCTGCGCCCCGCGGGGCCGCAGGAAAGAACTCCGCGGCGGGCGCCGCCGGTCCCGGCGATGAAGGGCGCGCTCACCCCTTCAGCTTGAGATAGGCCCACATGAGCCCGGCGCCGCCCGCGACGATCACCAGAGCGGCGAGGGCGACGAACAAGGCGGACTGGTCGAGCCAGGCCACCGCCGGCACGCACAGGCCCATGACCACGCCGTTGAGACCCATGCGCCAGGACGCGGTGTGCACCCCCGCGACGAAGGTGCCGAGCGCCAGCAGCAGAAGCACGATGAGGCTGGTGGAATCGGCGTCCGCCACCGCCTGCACGCTCGGCAGGAACACGAGGTTCATGGCGGCGAGGAAGGCGCCCCAATGCAGCAGCTGGGTCCAGACCAGGTGCCAGCGCTCGTCCTTGTCGGACGCGTCGTGCCAGCCGGAATAGATGCAGGTGGCGCAGCTCGCCACCGCCACCAGCTCCCAGAACGGCACGATGGGCGTGCGCTCCATGCTCACATAGGCGACCCCGCCCACCGTGAGCAGCAGGATGGCGAGATAGGGCAGTTCGCGCAGCCAGAAGCCCGCCCCCGCAGCCTGCGGCGCCGCGCCGCCGCTCGACAGTCCGTCCGCCATTCCGCCCTCCCGAGGCGCGCCTGCGCCGCTCGAACACATAGCACCGCTGCCTGCCGCGCGCGACGCGGCCGGCGCCAAGGGCCGGCCCGCCCGCGCGCCGAAGCCCCGCTTAGGTGCCGAGTGCGCGGGCCATGGTCAGATTTGGCCCTCGCCCCGATCCGCCGGCCCGCAGCGCTGGACAAAATGTCCACCATCGCCCCGGAAAATGGCATCACTGCATTGATTTATTGAAAGAAAATCCTCTGGCCCTGGTCTTGCTAGGGCGACGATGCAGCGCCGGCTCCCAAAGTCGGCGCCAAGCAAGAAAACGCAGGAGGAGACATGTCCGTCACCACATTGGCGCCGCCGCCGTTCCTGAGCCGCGAGCGCACCGTCGCCTCGGCCGGCTTCAACCGCTGGCTGGTCCCGCCCGCCGCACTCGCCATCCATCTGTGCATCGGCATGGCCTACGGCTTCAGCGTGTTCTGGCTGCCGCTGTCGCGCGCCGTGGGCATCACCAAACCGGTGGCCTGCCCGGCGGACATGAGCGCGATCGCCGCCATGTTCGCCACCACATGCGACTGGCAGATCTCCGCGCTGGGATGGATGTACACGCTGTTCTTCGTGCTGCTGGGCTCCTCCGCCGCGGTCTGGGGCGGCTGGCTCGAGCACGCCGGCCCGCGCAAGGCCGGCCTGGTCTCCGCCTTCTGTTGGTGCGGCGGCCTCGTCATCTCCGCTCTCGGCGTCTACCTGCACCAGATCTGGATGCTGTGGCTCGGCTCCGGCGTCATCGGCGGCATCGGCCTCGGTCTCGGCTACATCTCGCCGGTCTCCACCCTCATCAAGTGGTTCCCGGACCGGCGCGGCATGGCCACCGGCATGGCGATCATGGGCTTCGGCGGCGGCGCCATGATCGGCGCCCCGCTCGCCAACATCCTGATGCAGCATTTCGCCTCGCCCACCTCGGTTGGCGTGTGGCAGACCTTCCTGGTGATGGCGGGGCTCTATTTCGTGTTCATGGTGGGCGGCGCGCTCGGATACCGGGTGCCGCGCGAGGGCTGGGCGCCGAAGGGCTGGACGCCGCCGGCGCCGGCCGCCAACGCGCTCGTCACCCACCGCCACGTGCATCTGGACGTGGCCTGGAAGACGCCGCAGTTCTGGCTGCTGTGGGCGGTGCTGTGCCTCAACGTGTCGGCCGGCATCGGCGTCATCGGCATGGCCTCGCCCATGCTGCAGGAGGTGTTCGGCGGCCGACTGATCGGCCTCGACCTCACCTTCTCCCAGCTGGACGCTGGCCAGAAGGCGCAGATCGCCGCCATCGCCGCGGGCTTCACCGGGCTGCTCAGCCTCTGCAACATCGGCGGGCGCTTCGCCTGGGCCTCCTTTTCCGACCGGCTGGGCCGAAAGATGACCTATGTGGTGTTCTTCGTGCTCGGCTTCGCGCTCTATGCGCTCGTGCCCACGACGGCGCACATGGGCTCGGTGGTGCTGTTCGTCATCGCCTTCTGCATCATCCTGTCCATGTATGGCGGCGGCTTCGCGACCATCCCGGCCTATCTCGCCGACGTCTTCGGCACCCACATGGTGGGCGCCATCCATGGACGGCTGCTCACCGCCTGGGCGACCGCGGGCGTGCTCGGCCCGGTGCTGGTGAACTATCTGCGCGAGTACCAGATCGCCTCGGGGGTGCCGCAGGCGGCGGCCTACGACCAGACCATGTACATCCTCGCCGGTCTCCTGGTGCTCGGCCTGGTCGCGAACCTGCTGGTGAAGCCGGTGGCCGAGCATCTCTACATGAAGGATGACCAGCTCAAGAAGGCCGGCGCGGCCGCCCCGATGGCCAAGGCGGAGGCGGTGCATGCCGACTTCGAGGACTTCGAGGAGGAGGCCAAGGATGGCATCGCCACCGCCGCGGCGCGCGGCTCGACCCCGGTCGCCTCGGGCTCGACGCCCCAAGCCCTTGTGGTCGTCGCATGGCTCGCGGTCGGCCTGCCGCTCGCCTGGGGTGTGTGGATCACGCTCCAGAAGGCCGTGATCCTCTTCCAGTGAGCCTCTGCGAGCCCTCCCGGCTCCTCCTTGCGCGCCCCACGCCCGTCCGCGGGCCGGGGCGCGCTCCTTTGCCGTTTGATCGGTCGCACGATTCGCGCGATTGATGGGGCCGATGCTGGCAGTGTGGCCCGATGGCCGCAGCGCGCCGACGTCGGGGAGGAAGGGCGAGACGCCCGCCATTCAGGCCGGAGCCGATCGTCTTTCAAGGACGACCTTTATCGCGTGACGGCGAGGGTCCGAGATCGACGGTTTCACAGCCCATGACCACCGCGACCACCGCCGCCCTGCCGGCCGACTCCACCGGGGATATCGCCTTCAGCCCGCACCTCGCGGGAGCCTCCATTCTCGTGGTGGACGACGAGCCAGGCATGCGCAACTTCCTGGTGCGCATGCTCTCCACCCGCTGCCGGCACGTGGCCGAGGCGGGGGACGTGGCGAGCGCCTCCCGCCTGCTCGAGGCGACACCGTTCGACCTGATCATCCTCGACAATGTCATGGCCGGGCGCTCTGGCCTCGAATGGCTCGAGGACCTGCGCGGCTCGGGCTTCTTCCGCGAAGTGATCCTCATCACCGCGTTCGCCGATCTCGACACGGCGATCAAGGCGCTCAGGGCCGGGGCGGCGGACTTCGTCCTGAAACCGTTCCGCTCCAACCAGATCCTCAACGCCGTCGCGCGCTGCCTCGATCGCAGCCGGCTGATGCGCGAGAATTTCGTGCTGCGGCGCGCGCTCAACGCGCTGCCCGGCGCCGCCGCCCACATGATGGTGGGCGAGAGCCCTTCCACCCGCGCCGTCCGGACCATGATCGAGCGCGTCGGTCCCATGCCCACCACCGTGCTGGTGACCGGCGAATCCGGCACCGGCAAGGAGGTGACCGCGCGCGCGCTCCACACGGTCTCGCCGCGCGCGGGAAAGCCGTTCGTGCCGGTCAATTGCGCCGCCATCGCGCCGGACATCATCGAGAGCGAGCTGTTCGGTCACCTGAAGGGCGCCTTCACCGGCGCCGCCTCCTCCCGCGAGGGGCTCTTCTTCTACGCCCAGGGCGGCACACTGTTCCTCGACGAGGTGAGCGAGCTGCCGCCCGCCCTGCAGTCCAAGCTGCTGCGGGTGATCGAGGACAAGAAGGTGCGCCCGGTGGGCGCCGAGCGCGAGATCCCGGTGGACGTGCGCCTCGTCGCCGCCACCAATTGCGACCTCGCCGAAGCGGTGGCGCAGGGCCGCTTTCGGCAGGATCTCTATTACCGGCTCGACGTGGTGAACATCCACCTCGCGCCGCTGCGCCAGCGGGCCGCCGACGTGGCACCGCTGGCGCGTCTCTTCATGGCCGAGCTCAGCGCCCAGCTCGGCGTCGCCCCCCTCGACCTGAGCGAGGCGGTGCTGCGCTCGCTCGCCCGCTATTCGTGGCCCGGCAACGTGCGCGAGCTGCGCAACGTGATCGAGCGGTCGCTCATCCTCGGCGACTTTCCGCGCGACGTGGTGCCGTCCGACATGCAGGAGGACGAGGAAATCTTCCCGCTGGCGCTCGACGCGGTGGAGAAGGCGCACATGCTGAGGGTGCTCGGCGAGGCCGGCGGCAACCGCGCCGAGGCGGCGCGGCGTCTCGGCGTCTCGCGCAAGACCCTGGACCGCAAGCTGAAGGCCTGGAATGGCTGATGCAGCCGAGCATCTGTCGGCGGGCGGACTGCTGCAGCGCCTGCGCTCGGTGCGCATGCGCCTGCTCGCCATCGCGCTGCTGCCGACGCTGCTGATCCTGCCGGCGGTGCTGGCGCTGGTGGTCACCTGGTGGACCAAGCAGTTCGACAACTTGCTCATCGCCAAGGTGACGGGCGACCTCACCATCGCCCGCCAGTATCTCGACCGGCTCATGGAGCGCAGCGAAGAAAAGCTCCACGCGCTCGGCGATTCGGTCGCCTTCGCGCAGGTGGCCGCGCAGCGCGACGGCGCGGTGATGGCGGAGTTTCTGGAGACCCGGCGGCGCGCATTGGGGCTCGACTTTCTCTACCTCCTGGACGCCGACGGCCGGCGCGTGGCGGCCTCTCCGGCGAGCGCCGCGAGCGGAGCGGCGGGAGAGTTGTGGCCGGTGGAGACGGGTGCCCTCGCGGGCGAGCCCTCCACCGAGATCGACGTGTTCGGCGCCGCCGAACTCGCCCGGCTTTCTCCGGACCTCGAATCGCGCGCCCACATCACCCTCGTGCCGACGCCCGGCGCGGCGCCGACGGCGCGGGCGGCCGAGGACCGGGGCATGGTGGTTCAGTCCGGCACGCCGGTGGTGCTGCCCGCCGGCGCGGCGGGCGGGCACGGTGCCTTGGTTGGCGGCATGCTGCTCAACCAGAACCTGGACTTCATCGACACCATCAACGACCTCGTCTACGGCTCGGGCAGCCTGCCCGAGGGGAGCGCCGGTACGGCGACGCTGTTCGTGGACGACGTGCGCGTCTCCACCAACGTGCGCCTGTTCGAAGGCCGCCGCGCGCTCGGCACGCGGGTCTCGAGGGAGGTGCGCGAGGCGGTGCTGGGCGAGGGGCGCGTGTGGCGCGACCGCGCCTTCGTCGTCAATGACTGGTACATCTCCGCCTACGAGCCGGTGATGGACGGCCGCGGCCGGCGCATCGGCATGCTCTATGTGGGCTTCCTGGAGGCGCCGTTCCTCGCCTTGAAGCGCACCAGCCTGATGGCGGTCGGCATCGGCTTCCTCTTGGTGGCGCTGGTGGCGATCCCAGTGCTGCTGCGCTGGGCGGCGGCCATCTTCCGGCCCATCGAGGCCATGAACGCCACGATCGCCGAGGTGGAAGCGGGCCAGCTCGCAGCCCGCACCGGCGTCGCCGCCACCGCGGACGAGATCGGCCGGGTGGCGCACCATCTCGACGCCATGCTCGACCTGCTGCAGCAGCGCGATGCCGAGCTCCGGCGCTGGACCGAGGAACTGGACCGCCGGGTCGCCGAGCGCACCGCCGAGCTCCGGGCGGCCAATGCCGAGCTCGCCGAGACCCAGCGCCAGCTGGTGATGTCGGAGAAGCTCGCCGCCATCGGCGAGATCACCGCCGGGGTGGCGCACGAGATCAACAATCCGGTGGCGGTGATCCAGGGCAATCTCGACGTGGCGCGCGAGGTGCTGGGCGCCACCTGCACGCCGGTCAAGACCGAGTTCAACCTCATCGACCAGCAGGTGCACCGCATCACCGTCATTGTCTCCAAGCTGCTCCAGTTCGCCCGGCCGGCGGAATTCGCCGGCCATCTCGACCCGGTGGCCCCCGGCGAGGTGGTGTCGGACGCCCTGGTGCTGGTGCAGCATATGCTCTCGCGCAGCGAGATCGACGTGGTGCGTGCCGACGCTGCGCACCGGGTGGTATTGATGAATCGGGTGGAGATGCAGCAGGTGCTCATCAACCTGATGGTCAATGCGATCCATGCCATGCCCGATGGCGGCACCTTGATCCTGCGCACCATGGATGCCTGCCGGAACGGGCAGGCCGGCGTTCAGGTGGAGGTGGAGGATACCGGCGCGGGCATTCCGCCCGGCCGCATCGAGCGGGTGTTCGACCCGTTCTTCACCACCAAGCCGCAGGGCGGAACCGGCCTCGGCCTTTCCATCAGCTACACCCTGGTGGAGCGGGCGGGCGGCACGATGGCGGTCGCCAGTCCGCCGGGGAGGGGGGCCTGCTTTTCCTTCTGGCTGCCGCAGGCGACCGACGCCTGACGGGCGCGCGTCGATCACGCCCTGCTCAGCCGGAGGGGTAGAGCGGGGCGATGCGCGTCTTCCGTGCGCCGCGCGCGGCCTTGCGGCGCGCCGTCTGCTCGGCCCGGAACGCGGCGAGGAACTCGCGTCCCTTCCACACCGGCGCCTCCGGACGATAGAGCGCGTGATAGAGGCCGCGCACCGCAAGCGCCATGCGCGGCGTGCGCAGGCCATCGGCGCCGGCCGAGAGCCGCATCCAGGCAACGAAGGCGGCATGGGCGCTGGGCGCGTCGCCGGCCTTGCAGGCGCGCACCAGGGCATCCTCGGCCGCGCCGGCGCTCGCGAATGCCGGCGCGCGCGCCTTCGCCGGTCGGTCCGGCCGCGCCGGGGCGAAGCGTGGTCGGGCCGCACGGGCGGCCGCGGCGCGCGCCGCGCGGCGGCGGATCAGGCCGCGCCGCACCAGCATCGCGACGAGCGCGAGCAGCAGGGCTGCCGCCGCTCCCGCCCAGGCGAGCACCGGCACGCGTTCCAGCAGTTCCATGAGGTTCGGCCCCGGCGCGGCGGGCGTCGGCGCCGCGCGCTCGGGCGCCGGCGGAGCGGCGGGCGCGGCGGTGGCGGCGCCGAACCCGGATCCGCCGTCCTCCGGCGTCACCTGGAGCGTCACCGGCGGGAGCGCGGCGCGCTCCTGCCGCCCGGTGGCGGTGTTCCACCAGCCCACCTCGATGGCCGGCAGGGTGAAGGTGCCGGCGCGCGCCGGCACCACCGAGACCGTCTGCACCAGCTCCGCCCCGGTCTCGCCGTCGATGGTGACGCGGCCGGACTGGGCGGCGTCCTCGTACTGGCGCACGCCGTCCACCTCGGCCAAGGGCAATGGCGGCAGCTGGTTGGGGCTCGCCCCGCGCGCCTTGAGGCGGATGGTGCGGGCGAGCGCGACGCCGGCCTTCGCGGTCTCCGGCGGGGCCGACCATTGCTGCGTCAGGCGCACCTCCCGGGCCGGCAGGAACCAGCCCTGCGCCGCTTCCGGCCGCGGCGCCACGTTGAGCGTCACCGGCCGCGCCCGTAAGGTGACATCCTCGCCTTGGGTCGGGAGGAAGCCGCCGCGGCCGAGCAGGTTCGGCATCGCCGAGGCGGCCGGATTGGTGCGGGCGGGCACGGTGGCGTTGACGGTGAGCGGCTCGATCTCGATCCGCCCGCTCTTCTGCGGCTGCATCAGGAAGCTCTGCTCGATGACGCCGTAGCGCTTGCCGCCGATGGTGCGGAAATAGACGCGCTGCTTGCCTTCGGGGGTGAAGGCGGCGCCGTCGGCCTTCAGCTCGCCGAAACGGCCCGAGCGCATGCCGAGACTGTCGAAGATGCGGATCGACACCGGCACCAGGCTCTGGGCGTAGGCGCCGACCTCGCCCGCGTCCACCCGCACGAACAGCGGCGGGTTCCCGGCCGGCGGCTCCACCGGCACGGCCGGCACCACCTGCACCTTGAGCGGGGCGGAGGTCTGCCCCTTCACGGTGAGGCCCGGCACGGTGAGGACGCCGGCGCGCTTCGGCGCCAGCGTCATCACCCACTCGTTCACGTCCACCTGGCGCCCGCCCACCTCGTCGGTGCGGCTGCGCCGCGTGCGGTCGACGATCTCGAAGTCCCTGGCGAGGGGGGTCAGGTCCGGCGGCGCGCTGCTGTCGCCGTCGGAAAGGCTGAGCACGTAGTTGAAGGTCTCGTTGGCGCCCATGAAGTCATGGTCCACGGAGCCGGTCAGAAAGGCGGCGCGGGCGGCGGGCGCGAGGAGGAGGAGCGCGGCGAGGGCGCACGCGCCGGCGGCCGGCGGCAGGGCGCGGACGCGGCTCATCGGGGCTCCGTCCCCGGCGGGGTGCCGAAATAGTGGCTGCGGATGCGGGCGCGCAGCAGGCCGGCGGGGTCGTCCGGCACCATGCGCAGCATCTGCTCGCCGGTCTGGTCCTGCTCCGCCTTGGCGCGCGCGAGCGCGGCGGCGCTGGGCGGGGGCTGCTGCGGCGGCGGCTGCTGTTGCGGCGGCGGCTTCTGCAGGCCGGAAGCCTGGGCGGCGGGAGGTTTTGGTCCGGGAGGCTGTTGGCCGGGTTTGGGCGGAGCCGGGGGCTGCTCGCCCTGCGCCTGGTCCTTCTTCTCCTCGGCCGGATCCTTCTTGTCCTGGTCCTTTGGCTCCTTCTTGTCCTTGTCCTTCTTGTCCTGGCCACTCTTGGCCTTGTCGTTCTTATCCGGCTCGTTCTTGTCCTGGTCGTTCTTGTCCTGGTCGTTCTTGTCCTTGTCCTTCTTGTCCTGGCCACTCTTGGCCTTGTCGTTTTCCGCCGGTTTCTGGTCCTTCGCGTCGGTCTTGTCCTGCGGCGGCTGATCGGCGCCCTGCTTCTGCGGATCGGGCTTGCCTTGATCCTGCTTCTGCTGCCCGTCCTTGCCTTGTTCGCCGCCTTTGCCTTGCCCGCCACCTTTCGACGGCTCGTCGCCGGAGCCGGAGCCCTGCTGCTTCTTCTCCTCCTCTTGCTTCTGCTTTTCGAGGAGCTTGCGCAGCAGGTCGCGATTGTAGGCCGCGTCCTCGTGGCTCGGGTCGGCGGCGAGCGCCGTATCGTAGGCGGCGACGGCCTCCTCCAGCCGGCCGGCGCGGGCGAGCGCATTGCCGCGGTTGTAGTCGCCGCCCGGAATGCCGGCGAAGGCGTCCGCCGCCGCCGCGAATTCGCCGGCGCGGTAGAGCGCGTTGGCGCGCCAGACCGGGTCCTCGAACAGACCGGCGGCGGCGGCATAGTCCTGCTGCGCGAAGGCCGCCGCGCCCTGCTGGTCGGGGGTGAGCCACAGATTGCGCCAGCCCTCCGCCGAGAGCACCTCCGCCGCCTGCGCCCGGCCGGCGAGGGGGCCGCCGAGCGGCAGCGCGCCCGGGACCAGCGCGCCGACGAGCAGGACGGCAATCCAGCCGCGCCGGAAGGCGAGCGGGGCGAGGATCAGGACCCCGAGCAGCAGATACGGCCCCATGTCGGCCCACCGGTCGGCGGCGAGACCGCTCTGCTTCAGCACGTCCTCCAGCGGGTGGGAGAGGCTGCCGGCATAGATGCGCTCGAGGTCGGCGCCGTCCGCGCGGGCCGGCGTGAAGATGCCGCCGCCGGCGGCGGCGACGCTGCCGAGGCCCGCCGCGTCGAGGCGCGTGGTGAGGGTGGTGCCGTCCTTCGCGCGCAGCGGCGTGCCGTCATAGATGAGATAGGGGCTGGCTTCGGCGCCGCCGATGCCGATCGCGTTCACCTGATAGCCGGCGGCCGCGGCCGCCGCGGCCGCGGCCGCGGTGCGCCCGACGTCGTCGCCGGCGCCGTCGGCGATCAGCACGATGCGCCCGGTCGGGGCGTCGGCGCCCTTCAGCAGCTCCACCGCCCTGGCGATGGCGAGGTCGGGCCGGTCGTCCAGCACCGGCATCAGGTCGGTGGCGAGCTCGGGCAGCATCAGCCCCACCACCCGTGCATCCTCGGTCAGCGGGGAGGCGACGAACGGGCGGTCCGCATAGATCACGAGGCCCACCTGCCCGCCGCGCATGCGCTTCAGGATGTCCTCCACCTTGTGCCGCGCCGCGCCGAGGCGGCTCGGGCTCTGGTCCTGCGCATTCATGGACTGGGCAAGGCTCAGCACCACCACCGTGGGATCGATCCGGTCGAGGGCGGGGGTCGGCAGCTTGCGCCAGGTGGGCCCGGCCATGGCGAGGCTCGCCAGCCCCCAGCCCAGAAGCAAGGCCACCACCGGCCATTTGCGGGCGCCGCGCTCCTCGCTCATGGCGAGGTGGCGCAGCAGATGGGCATCCACGAGCTTGCCCCAGGCATTGCCGCCAGTGCCGAGCCGGCGCCAGACAAGGGCCGCCAGCAGCGCCGCCGGCAGCAGCGCGAGCAGCCATTCCGGCCGCAGGAAGTGGAAATCAGCCGGGATCATGGGCGCGCGCCCTCCCCGGCAGGCGGCGCGGCCTCGGCGGCCGGGCGGGCCGCAAAGCGCGGGCGCGCGAGCGCCACCGCGAAGGCGAGGCTCAGCACCAGCGCGAGGCCGAGCGGCCACTGGAACAAGGAGACGGTGGGCGTGAGGAACAGCGGATCTCCGGTCACCGGCTCCATGCGCTCGATGTCGTCATAGATGGCGGCGAGCCCGCGCCCGTCGCGGGCGCGGAAATAGCGCCCGCCGGTGAGCGCGGCGATCTTGGCGAGCGTCGCCTCGTCGAGGTCGGCGGAGGGATTGACGATCCGCTGGCCGAAGCCGAGCCCGCCGGGCAGGCGGTCGGCGCCGACGCCGATGGTGTAGATCTTCACCCCCGCCTGGCGCGCCAGTTCCGCCGCGTCCAGGGGGCCCAGCATGCCGGAATTGCTGGCGCCGTCGGTGAGCAGGATCAGCACCCTTTGGCCCTCGGGCCGGTCGCGCAGGGTCTTGACCGCCAGGGCGACGGCGTCGCCGATGGCGGTCTCCGGCCCGGCGAGGCCGATGCTGGCGCTGGCGAGCAGCTCGCGCACCACCTTGCGGTCGAAGGTGAGGGGCGCCTGCACATAAGCGCGGCTGCCGAACAGGATCAGCCCCACCCGGTCGCCCGTCCTGCGGGCGACGAATTCGTCCACCACCGACTTCACCACCGAGAGCCGGTCGGACAGCAGGATGCCGTCGAGCGAGAGGTCATCCCGCGCCATGGAGCCGGACAGGTCGACCGCCATCATCAGGTCGCGCCCGGCGACCGGCACCGGCATCGGCTGGCCCCGATAGGCCGGGCGGGCCGCCGCCGTCACCAGCAGCGCCCAGACCAGCGTGAGGAGCAGCAGCCGCAAGGCCTTGCCGCGCCGCGCGCCGGGCGTGGCGAGGCCGGCTTCGGCGAGATCCCTGAAGAACGGCACCCGCAGCGCGCCGGAGCGCGTCTGCCGGGCGCGCGGCATCAGCCCCCGCGCCAGGAGCGGCAGAGGCAGCAGCGCGAAGGCCCAGAGCCATTCGAACGCGATCATGCGTTGCTCCGGATCCAGCGGCGCACGCTCGCCACCACGCGCGTGCGGTCGATCCGATCGGCATCGGGCAGGCCGGGCGGCAGATAAGGCGCTTCGGCCACGAAGGCGCGCACCTCCTCCGGCAGGCCGGTCTTGCCGTCGCCGAGCACGCGCTGCCACTCCGCCCCGGTGAGCGCAGCGGCCCGCGGTCGGCCCGCGCGGGTCACCAGAACGCGGCGCATCAGCAGCGCCGCCTCCGCCGCCACGGCGCGGGCGTCGGCGTAGCGCCCGCGGTCGCGGGCGATGGCGTCGAGCGCGCGGGCGGCCTGGTAGGCGAGGGTCTGCCGGCGCCGCCATTCGAGGACGGCCACGATCGCGCCGAGCACCAGCACGAGGGCGGCGAGCATCCACCAGCCGGGCGCGGGCGGCCACCAGCCCACCGCAGCGGGCAGATGGACGTCGCGCAGCGAGGCCAAGGGGTCGAACGGCGCGGTTTGGTCGTAGACCGGCGAGGTCGGCGCCCCGAAGGGCGAGGCGAAGGGCGTGTCGCTCATGCGGCCGGGCTCCGTGCCGGCGCGCGCTTGCGCCCCATGCGCTCGGGATGGAGCGCCTCCTTCAGGTCGCAGCCGGTCTCGATCGGCACGAACGCCATGCCGCGCTGGTGCGCCGTCTGCTCCACCGCCGCCCGGCGTGCGGCGAAGCGGCGTGCATACGCCTCCCGGTTTCCGGGCTGGTCGGCGTCGAGGGTGGCGACGCCCGCGCCGTCCGAGATCTTGTGGGCCCCGCGCTCGGGCATGGCCGCTTCCAGGCGGTCATAGACGAACAGGGTGGTGACCTGGGACTGGAGCGCGAGGCGTCCCAGCTCGCGCGCCGCCGCCTCGTCGAAGTCGTGGAAGTCGCTGACGAGGAAGATCAGCGTGCCCGGCCGCGCCGCCACCCGCAGCCGCAGCAAGGCGTCGGACAAGCGCGGCTCCTGCTTTGGCGCGGGCCGGCCGAAGCCCTCCCGGGTGCCTTCGGCGAGCGCCTTCATGAAGCGCAGGAGGCCGGCGCGGCTGCGCTCCGGGCGGTGGGAGGCGACCGAGAAC
Source organism: Xanthobacter luteus (assembly GCF_040049235.1). Classification (NCBI taxonomy): domain Bacteria; kingdom Pseudomonadati; phylum Pseudomonadota; class Alphaproteobacteria; order Hyphomicrobiales; family Xanthobacteraceae; genus Xanthobacter; species Xanthobacter luteus. The sequence continues at coordinate 606,718 of NZ_JBDZDO010000001.1, read as the reverse complement.
GGAGTGATGACCACGCCACCCACCCGGTCCCCCTCGGCGGCGCAGGTCCAGCCCAGCAACGCCGCCGCGCGCGCCGCCAGCACCGACTTGAAGCAGTCCCGCGTGCCGAAGCGCATGCGCGCGCGCATATCGGCGAGGATCAGGACCGGCCGCTCGCGCTCCTCCTGGAACAGCTTGGTGTGGGTGCGGCCGGTGCGGGCGGTGACGCGCCAGTCGATGGTGCGGATGTCGTCCCCCGGCTGATAGGCGCGCACCTCGTCGAATTCCATGCCGCGGCCGCGGAACGCCGAGCGGTAGCCGCCGAGCTGGCGGGTGCGCACCCGCGTGCCGGGCGTGAAACTGGCGCCGCCGCCCGGCCGGGCGGCGATCAGCTCGTCGAGCCCGGCCACGAGGCCGTAGGAGGCGGTCTTTCTGGTCTCGCTCATCGCCCCGCCGCGCCCGCGCTCAGCTCACCGGCACGCGGGCGATGAGCAGGTCCAGGAACCGATCGGTGTCGAGGCCGTCCGCCTGGGCCTCGAAGGTGAGCAGCACCCGGTGGCGCAGCGTCGCCTTGGCGATGGCCTGCACGTCCTCGGGCGTCACGTAGTCCCGCCCGCGCAGCCAGGCATGGGCGCGGGCGCAGCGATCGAGGGCGATGGTGCCGCGCGGGCTGGCGCCGAAGGCCACCGTGCCGGCGAGCTCATCGCCATAGAGTTCGGGATTGCGGGTCGCGAACACGAACTGGAGCAGATACTCCTCCACCGCCTCGGACATGTAGGTGGCGAGCGCCTGCTGGCGCGCGGCGAAGATCGTGGCCTGGGGCAGCGGCTCGCCAAAGGAGATCACATCGCCGCTCTGCTCGCCGCGCACCAGGCGCAGGATCGCGCGCTCGGCGGCGAGGTCGGGATAGCCGAGCTTGACCTGGAGCAGGAAGCGGTCGAGCTGCGCCTCGGGCAAAGGATAGGTGCCCTCCTGCTCGATCGGGTTCTGCGTCGCCATGACCAAAAACAGCTTGGGCAGGGCATAGGTGACGCCGCCCACCGTCACCTGCCGCTCGGCCATGGCCTCCAGCAGGGCCGCCTGGACCTTGGCGGGGGCGCGGTTGATCTCGTCGGCGAGGATGAAGTTGTGGAATACCGGTCCCGGCTGGAATGTGAAGCTGCCGTCCTCGGGCCGGTAGATGTCGGTGCCGGTGAGGTCGGAGGGCAAAAGGTCGGGCGTGAACTGGATGCGCTGGTCGTCGCAGTCGATGGCCTTGGCAAGCGCCTTGATGGCCTTGGTCTTGGCGAGGCCGGGCGCGCCCTCCACCAGGAGGTGGCCGTCGGCGAGCACCGCCACCAGCAGCAGTTCCACAAAGCCGCGCTGCCCCAGGATGCAGCTGTTCATATACTCGGCGAGTCGCAGGAAGGCCCTCCGGAGCCCCTCGGCGTCGGCAGATGCGACGGTGCGGGCGGCGTCGCGGGCGAAGGCGGGGTCGTGGCTCGAGTTCATCGTCAGAATATGTTCCAGCGGAAAAAGGCTCCGGTCGCAGAGCTTATACCGTCAGGAACAGGGCGCGGCGCAAGCCGGTGGGCCCTTCGCGCGGCGGACCGGTCGAACGGAGCGCCCTTTTTGTCGCGCCTCCGTGGCCGAATTCCGTCCGCGCGCCTGAAAATGCGCGCTTTGCATCGGCCGCGTGTTCCGCCCGCTTCCGCGGAGCGCGGGCGGCCGCAGGGAAGGCACGACGGTGCCCTGCGTCATTCCGCGCGGCTGCCGCGTCCTACTGGGCTTCCTTCTTGACGAACCACTTGTCGTAGATCTGCTGGTAGGTGCCGTTCTCGGCGATCTTCAGGAGCGCCGCGTTGATCGGCCGGCGCAGTTTGCTGCCGAGCGGAAAGATGATGCCGTAATTCTCGGTGCGGAACGGCTCGCCCGTGACCCGCACCTTACCGGCGCCTTCGGCGCTCGAATAAAAGAGCAGCACCGGCGCGTCATAGACCACCGCCACCGCTTGGCTGGAGCCGAGCGCCGCCACCGCCTCGGCGAAGGTCGCGAACTCGATCGGCACGGCGTGGATGTCGGCGAGGAAGCGGGCCGAGGTGCTGCCCTTCACCGTCGCCACTGCCTTGCCCACGAGGTCGGCGGGGCCGTTGATGTCGCCCTTCAGCGAGGACACCGTGAGCGTGGTCGCGGCGAGCGCGGTGAAATAGGCGATCAGGATCACGCCGGCATAGACCCAGATCAGCCAGACCAGGCGTCCGACCAGGCGCGTCGGCACGTTCTGGGCCTGGCCCACCATGCCCTCCGCCGCCCACAGCATGCCCTGGAAGAGACCGGGAAAATAGCGCCGCGAGATGTGGAGCGCGTCGTCCACGCGTCCGCGGTGGGTGAACCAGATGAGGTGGGCGGGAATGAGCAGCACCACCAAGAACAGCCCGAACACCTTCAGGGCCTCCTCCGAGAGCAGGCCGAGCAGGGCGCCCAGGGTGCCGCCCTGCTCCTCCGGCACCAGGATGGCGAGGCCGGAGCGGAACATGGGCTGGGAGAAGTCGAGATACTGCTCGCGTTCGGAGGTGATGGAAATGGCGGCGATGCCGACCTGGTCCTGGTCGTCGCGCACCGCGTTCAGCAGCTCCGGCAGCGGCCCGTGGACCTTGAACTCGCTACGGATCCCGGCCTCGGCGGCGATGGCGCGCCACAGGTCCACCGAGAAGCCGCTCAGGGTTCCGTCGGCGTTGCGCACCACGAAGGGCGCGACGATGCGGGTCGCGACGCTGACCTCGCCATTCTCGGCGCGGGCGGCGGGCGGGGCCGGATCGGCGGCGGGCGCCTGCGCCGCAGCGGGCGCGGCGAGGAGGCACCAGAGCAGGAGCAGCGCCGCGCCGGCCGCATGCATCAGGGCGCGAGGGCGCGCATGCCCTCCGCTGCGCTTTCCTTCGATCATTTGGCCCCCCGGCTCCCCTGCCCAACCCTTTGCCCCAACGCGCTCGGTTCGCACATATTTCCCTGCCGATCAAGGAATTGCGGTGGTATCGGAGCGCGCTGGGCCAGACGCGGGACGACGGGCCTCGCCCGTAAGATCGGTGACGCTGCGCCTCGACGCGCGCGCCCGGCGGGCCGGCCTCAGGCCGCCGCGTCGGTCTGGCCCTTGCCCCAGGTCACCAGGAAGCCGCGCACGAAGTCTTGGAAGGTCATGGTGAGGCGGCGCTTGGCGACGCGCTTCAGGGTCACCAGCACCACCTTGAGCGGGCGCACGCCGTCCTCCAGCGGCACGTTGACGATGCGCGTGCCGTCATAGGTGGTGGAGAGCGCCGGCTTGAGGTTCAAGATGGAATAGCCGAGCCCGTTGCCCACCAGCGTCCGCACCGCCTCGAAGGAGGACGAGCGATAGCGGATGTCGGGCTCGAGCCCGAGCGCGTAGAACAGCGACAGGAAGTATTCGCGCGTGTGCGGCAGGTCCATGAGGATCAGCGGCTCGGGGGCGAGTTCGCCGAGCCGCACGCTGCGTCGCTCCGCCAGCCGGTGGCTCTCGGGCAGTACGACAAAGGCCGGAAGCTCGGCCATGGGCACCGCTTGGAACTGGGCGGAGAGGCCGAGGTCGAAGGTGAGGGCGGTCTCGATGCGCCCGCTCTTGAGGCCCTGGAGGATCTCTTCCTGGTCGCCGATCTCGATCTGGAGGCGGATGCTCGGATAGCGCGCCGAGAACGAGCCCATGATGTTGGCGAACACCACCGGCGCGAGGTTGGTGAAGCAACCCACGGTGAGTTCGCCCTCCACGGCGTTGCCCAGCGCCCCGGCAATGCTCTCGAACTCGTCCGCATGGGCGAGCAGCCCGCGGGCCTCCAGCGCCACGAGCTGTCCGGATGGCGTCAGCGCGAGCCCTTTGGCCGGCTTTCGCACGAACAGCTGGAGCCCAACGTGCGCCTCGAATTCGCTCACGGTGGTCGACACCGAGCCTTGGCTGCGGCCGAGCCGGACCGCCGCCGCGGCGATGGTTCCACACTCCGCCACCGTGACGAAGGTGCGCAAGGCGCGCAGGGAAAAGTGGTTCATTTTTTCCGAACCTCAAATTCTGTTTCTTACGTCTTTTCGAATGCTGCTCCCGCGATACGATGCTTGCAAGAGGGGCCGAACGCGGCTCCGCCGCACCCAGCGCATTTTAAGGGAAGCTCTTGGCATGGAAGGTATTTCGGGGTCGGGCGCAAGCCGCAGGGTGGTGGTTGCTGCAGCGCACGTGGCGGCGCCGCCCTTCGACCTGCGCGGGGGCGTGGCGAAGGCGGTGAAGGTGATCGCCGAGGCGGCGCAGGCGGGCGCGCGGCTGGTCGTCTTTCCGGAATCCTTCATTCCCGGCTTCCCCATCTGGGCCGGGCTCTACCGGCCCATCGACGCCCATCGCTTCTTCCGCCGCTTTGCCGAGCACGCGCTGCTCTCGGACCGCGGCCCTATCGGCGAGATCGCCGCCGCCGCCGCGCGCCACCGCATCTTCGTCAGCCTCGGCTTCTGCGAGGTCTCGCCCACCAGCCCCGGCTGCATGTGGAACTCCCAGGCGCTGATCTCGGAGGCGGGCGAGATCGTGAACCTGCACCGCAAGCTGGTGCCCACCTTCTACGAGCAGCTGTCCTGGAACCGCGGCGACGCCGCCGGCCTGCGCGTGGTCGAGACCTCGCTCGCCCGCATCGGCGGCCTGATCTGCGGCGAGAACAACAATCCGCTCGCCCGCTACGTGCTCATGAGCGAGGGCGAGGAGATCCACTGCTCCTGCTATCCGGCCATCTGGCCGTTCCGCAATCCGCTGGGCGGGACGCCCTATGACCTGAAGGACTCGATCCGCTTCCGCACCGCCGCCCACGCCTTCGAGGCCAAGGTCTATTGCGTGGTCGCGGCCGGGGTGCTCGACGAGGCGACCATCGCCGCCATGAGCGAAGGCGACGACGAGGTGGAGCGCATGATGCGCGCTTGCCCGCGGGCCTCCTCCATGATCGTCGGTCCGACCGGCGAGCTCCTCGCCGACCGTCCGCCCGACGCGGAAGGCCTCGTGGTGGCCGAGATCGACCTTTCCCTGCTGGTGGAGCTGAAGCAGCACCACGACATGGCGGGCTATTATAACCGCCACGAGCTGTTCTCCCTCAGGGTGCGGCGGGAGCGCCCGCGCCTGCTGGAGAGCCTGAGCATCGATCCCTCCGGCTTCGACGGCGAGATGGAGCAGCCGGCGCCGTTCGGCGCGGCGGCGGAATAGGGGGGCGCCATGGCTGTCGCCACGCCCCTGCGCCGCTCCCTCCTGAGCGCGCCCGCCATCGGCGGCGCCGCCGTGCTCGCCTTCCTCGCCGCCTGGTGGGTCTCGGCGAACACGTTCGACCCCATGCGCATCCCGCAGCCGGGCGACGTATGGGATGCGGCGGTGCAGCTCGCCACCACCGGCTATGCGGGCGGCACGCTGATCGAGCACACGCTCCAGTCGATCACGCTCGCTTTCATGGGCTTCGCGGTGGCCGCCGGCACGGCGCTGCCGATCGGCCTCGCCATGGGCATGAGCCGCAGCGCGGAAGCGGTGTTCGGTCCCATCGTCGCCTTCATCCGGCCGATCCCGCCTCTGGCCTGGATCCCGCTCGCCATCATCTGGTTCGGGCTGGGGGACGGGGCGAAGATCTTCGTCATCTGGTTCACCGCCTTCGTGCCCACCCTCATCAACACCTTCACCGGCGTGCGCAACGTCGATCCCACCATCGTCGCCGCCGTCCGGGTGCACGGCGCCGGCCCGCGTCGCATGCTGCTCGACGTGATCCTGCCGGGCGCCGCGCCGCTGATCTTCACGGGGCTCAAGGTGTCGCTCCAGGCCTCCTGGATGGCGCTGGTAGCGGCGGAGCTGATCGGCGCCTTCTTCGGCCTCGGCCGGGTGCTGATGACGGCGGCCCAGGACATCTTCCCCGGCATGATCGTCGTCGCCATGGCGGCGGTGGCGGCGTGCGGCGCCACCATGACCTGGCTGCTCGGCGTCGTTGAGCGCCGCTGCCTGCCCTGGCTGAGGGTGACGCCATGACCATGGACATCCTCGCCAGGTCCGGTCTGCGACCGGCGCGGCGGCAGCCCCCGCGCCTTGGCCTGCGGCCGGGCACGCGGCTCACCCTGCTGTCGGCCGCCAGCATCGCGGTGGCGCTCGGCCTGTGGTTCGGCCTCGCCTGGTCCGGCCTGCTGCCCAAGATGCTCCTGCCATCGCCCTGGGACGTGGCGCAGGCGCTGGTGAAGAATATCGGCGTCCCGTTCGCCGGGGCGACGCTGCAGCAGCATTTGCTGGCGAGCCTCGGGCGCTTCTTCTCGGGCTTTGCTCTGGCGGTGGCGCTGGGGGTGCCGGTGGGGCTCGCCATGGGCTGGTTCGCGCCGTTCCGCTACGCCATCGCGCCCTTCTTCGAGACCTTCCGCTTCATCGCCCCGCTCGCCTGGGTGCCGTTCGCGGCCCTGTGGTTCGGCACCGGCATCGGCGGACCGATCCTGATCGTCTTCTCCGGCGCCTTCGCCGCCTGCGTCATCAACACCTTCCGCGGCGCGCAGATGACCGATGCCCGGCTCATCGAGGCCTGCCGCACCATGGGGGCGGGAAACTGGCGCCTGATCGTCGACGTGCTCCTGCCCTCGGCGCTGCCCTCCATCATGACGGGCATCCGGGTGGCGGCGGCGCTGGGCTGGCAGTCGCTGATCGGCGCCGAGCTGATCGTCGCCTCGTCGGGGGTGGGCTACCTGATCGTGCAGGGCCAGGGCTCGGTGGAGACCCCCATCGTCATGGCCGGCATGGCCACCATCGGCTTCGTCGGCCTCGTCATCGACCTCGGCCTGAGGCGCATCGACGCCCATATCGGCCGCAACTGGAGGGTGGACGCATGAGCGGCATCGCATTCACCGACGTCACCCGTGCCTTCGAGCGCAAGGGCGGCGCCTTCCAGGCGCTGGAGCCCGTCACGCTGAGCGTGCCCGACGGCGAGTTCGTCGCCATCGTCGGCCCCTCCGGCTGCGGCAAGACCACGCTGCTGCGCCTCGCCGCCGGGCTCGACCATCCCACCACCGGCACCGTCACGGTGGGCGGGCGGACCGTGACCGGGCCGGGGCCGGACCGGGCGGTGGTGTTCCAGCAGTTCGCCCTGCTGCCCTGGAAGACGGTGCGCCAGAACATCGGCTTCGGCCTGAAATGCCGTGGCATGGGCGATGCCGAGGCGCGCCCGCTGGTGGATCGCTATTTGGCCACCATGCGCCTGGAAGGCCATGGCGACAGCTATCCGCACCAGCTCTCCGGCGGCATGCAGCAGCGCGTCGCGATCGCCCGCTCCTTCATCCTGGAGCCCGAGGTGCTGCTCATGGACGAGCCGTTCGGCGCCCTCGACGCCCAGACCCGCATCGAGATGCAGGAGGAGCTGATCCGCCTCACCGCCGGCCAGCGCCGCACCGTGCTGTTCATCACCCACTCCGTGGAGGAGGCGACCTACCTCGCCGACCGCGTGGTGGTGATGGCCGGCCGGCCCGGCTCCATCCGCGAGATCGTCGACGTCGCCTCCCTGCGCACGTCGGAGCGCTGGGCCGAGCGCACGGTGGAAGAGGTGATGGAGCTCGAATCCTTCATCCGCATCCGCACCCGCCTCTGGCGCCTGCTGCGCTCGGCGGGCGCGCACCGGGAGGAGGGGGCGGCGCGCCGCCTGTCCATCGCCTCCTGAGAGGGGCGGAACAACCATAAGAAGACAAGACCTTCCAAAGAAACCGGGAACCGGAGTACAGACCATGGTCACTCGCAGAGCGCTTTGCGCACGCACGTTTCTTGCCGCCGGCTTGGCCCTCGCCGCGCCGATGCGCGCCGCCCCGGCCGGCGCCGAGCCGGTGAAGATCTCCTACCAGCCGGCGCTCTACTGGTCGCTGCCGTTCTACATCGCCACCGAGCGGGGATGGTGGAAGGAGATGGGGATCGAGCCGAGCTTCTCCACCTTCCCCGCCGGCCCGCAGCAGATCGCGGCCGCGCCCTCGAAATCCTGGGACATCGGCGGCACCGGCTCGCCCCCCGCGGTGCTCGGCGCGGTGCGCTTCAACCTCGTCACCATCGCCCTCGCCGACGACCAGTCCGACACCGCCTGGGTCGCCGCCCGCGCGAAGGACGCCGACGCGATCCTGAAGGATCCGTCCACCCTCAAGGGCAAGGAGATTCTGCTCACCACCAATTCCACCGGCCACTACACGGCCGTGGCGTGCCTGAAGAAGCTCGGCCTCGGCCCAAACGACGTCCGGGTGGTCAATCTCGGCCCGGCGCAGACCATCGCCGCCTATGCCTCCGGCAACGGCGCGCTCGCCGCCGCTTGGCCGCCATTCTCCTACACGCTCCAGGAGAAGGCCGACACCAAGACACTCTGCACCGGCCGCGATGGCGGCGCCGCGGTGACCGCCGCGGTGGTGGTGCGCGCCGACTATGCCGCCGAGCACCCGGAGATGGTGGCGAAGGTTCTGGCGGTCTATCTGCGCTCCATCGCCTGGCAGAAGAAGCACCGGGCGGAGACCATGGCCTACATGAAGACCTTCTATCCCGAAGGCGGCACCACGCTCTCGGACCACTTCATTGCGGTCGACTATGACAAGCGGCCGATCTACACCCTGGAGGAGCAGCTCAAGCTGTTCGATCGCTCGAAGGGCGCGTCCGTGATGGACACCTGGCACACCGACCTCGCCGAGTATCTCAAGTCCACCGGCACGCTCCAGAAGACCCCGGAGGCGAAGGACTACATCACCGACAAGTTCCTGAAGATGATCGCCGACGATCCGAAGCTGCGGGCCTTCGCCATGGACCAGAGCTGAGCCAGCCCATGAGCGACGGTCGCCCGCGCCTTTTTCCCAGCAGTCGGCCGGCGGGGCATGTCCCGCCGATCGTGCGCTACTCGTCCCGCTTCGACCATGCCCCCGAGCGCCTCGCGGTGCTGTTTATGGGCCTGTCGGCGCCGGACGGGAACCGCGCGGGGCGCGCGCTTGCCGATTTCCTCGCTGCCGCCGGGGCTGCGCCCGATGCGCCATGCCACTTCGACCGCGCCCGGTTCACCGACGCCGAGGGGCGGGCGAACCACATGGCGGCGCTCTATTGGCCCGATCGGGATGCTTTCGACCGCTGGGCCGCGACGCCCCTCATTGGTGAATGGCGACGGGGCACGCGGGCGCTCGCCGAGGACCTCGCCCAATGGTGGGAGCCGGTGAGCGTCGCCCCGCAGCGCGCCGAGACCATCGCGTTCGCGGAGTATCGGCGGGGTCTGTCGGCCTGTCCGTTCTCGCGCCTGGAGCCGATGGAGGAAACCGGCTATTGGGGCGCCGCGCGCGACCGCATCCCCGCCGCGGCGTTCGACCCGCTGGAAGCGGAGGTGCCACGCCTTGCCCCTTTGGACGCGCCGCCGCGCGCGCGCGGCGCCCGTCTCGCGGTCCGTCCGCCGGCGGGGCTGGCGGTGATCCGGTCGGGGGTCTCCTGGGCCGCCTGCGGCGCCGAACAGCGCGAAAGCTATGCGCGCAACGTCAAGCCCAAGCTCGACGCGGGCATGGACTATCTGCGCCGCAGCCCGCTCGATGCCGGCTGCCCCTCGCTGCGTCAGGTGGTGCTGGCCGATGGCGACGGCAGGCTTTTGGAGGAGGCCTATTCGCTCGGCCATTTCCTCTCGCTCGGCCACCTCGAGGCGTGGGCGAAGCATCACCCGACGCACCTTGCCATCTATCACCGGGCGATGGCGGAGCGTAAGAAGTACCAGGCGGCGCTGGAGCTGCGCACCTACAACGAGATCTATGTGCTGGAGCCCGGCGCGCCCGAGTTCGAGTACGTCAATTGCGATCCCGCCACCGGACTGCTCCCCTATTTTCCGGCGCGGGCGCTGCCGCCGGCCGGCTGACCGTTCCCTTCATGTCCTTCGACGCCCATTTCGTCACGACGGCGCTCGTCCTGTCGGTGGTGGTCGCCGCCGCGGCGGTGCTGCGCGGCTTCACCGGCTTCGGCTTCGGCCTGTTCGCGGTGCCGTTCGCCACGTTGTTCATGGAACCGGTGCGCGCGGTGCCGGTCGTGCTGGCGCTCCAGCTCGCCTCCGGAGCGGTGACGCTGCGCAGCGATCTCGGCACCATCGACCGTCGCAGCAGCACGTTCATCTCGGCGGCCGGGCTGCCGTTCGTGGTGCTGGGGGCGGCGATGCTCCATCTCGCGCCGCAGAGCCTGGTCCGGGTCGCCGTGGGATTGATCACCGTCGGCGCCTCGGTGGCGCTGGCGCTGGCGCCGCCCGTGCGCTCGCCGCGGCCGGGCCGGCTCCTCACGCTGGCGACGGGGGCGTCGTCCGGCTTCCTCCAGGGGCTGGTCGCCATGGGCGGGCCGCCGCTCACCGCCTTCTATCTGCGAGGCTGGTTCGCTCCGGCGGCGGCGCGCGCCTCCATGACCATGGTGTTCACCGTGTTCTGCGCGGCGCCGCTGGCGTTCAGCGCCGCCGCCGGCCAGATCGCGGGCCACGACGTCGCGCTCGCCGCCGCGCTGCTGCCGGCGCTGGTGCTGGGCACGCTGGCCGGTGGCTGGATCTTCCGCCGCGCGCCGGGCGGCCACCGCGCCGTCGCGCTTTTGGCCTTGGCCCTGGTGGGGCTGATGGCGGCGGGTCGCGGCGCGATGCTGCTCATTTCCGGCGGCTGAGCGGGGCCACCCGACCCGGGCGCGCCAGGCGCGTGTTCCGGCGCTAGATCGGGCTGATCCGATCCTGTCCCGCGAGCCGCTTCCACAGGCGCTCGGCCTCCGCCTTGCCGGGCTTGGCGGAGCGGTAGATGCGCACGTCCATGGTGGTCATCCATTCCGGCCCGCCGGCATAGACCAATTGGCCGCCGGCGATATCCCCCGCCACCGCGCTCTCCGGCAGCCAGGTCACGCCGCGGCCCTTGAGCGCCATGGCCTTGAGCGCCACCGCGAGCGCGCTCTCGAACACCGGGTCGAGCACCGGCGGACGGGCGTGGCCCGCCATCACGCTGTCGATCAGCTTGATGATGAAGGTGTGCGGCGCGTAGGCCAGATACGCCACCTTGTGGCCGCCCGGCCCATCGAGGCCGTGGAGCGGGCGGCCGGCGGCGTCGGGCGCGCACACCGGCACCAGCCGGTCGCGGGCGATGCGCAAGGACGGGAAATCGGCGCCGTTGAGCAGCAGCGGCCCGGAGGGGTGGAAATAGCACAGCATGAAGTCGCAGCCGCCCGAGGCGAGCTGGGCGACGCAATCGTGCAGCGACGAACAGATCATGCGCGCCCGCACCGGGCCGAGGGCTCGCTCCACGTCCTCGATCCAGTCCGGATAGAAGCTCAGCGCGATGGTGTGCAGCGTCGCGAAGGTGAGAAGCGGCCGACGGCTCGCCGAGGTGACGCGATGCTGGTCGCGCTCGCGGTACAGCATCTGCACCATGTCCTCGGCGGTCTTGCGGAACACCTTGCCCTCGTCGGTCAAGGAGACCGGGAAGGTGCTGCGGTCCACCAGCGGCGCGCCCAGCCAGGCTTCCAGATTCTGGATCCGCCGGCTGAAGGTCGGCTGGGTGACGTTGCGCATCTCCGCCGCGCGCGAGAAATTGAGGGTGGTGCTGAGGGCAAGGAAGTCCTCCAGCCAGGCGATCTCCATGGAATGCGCGATCCCCTTCGGCTCCCTCCGCCGCCCTGACGCCCCCTCGGGCGCCCCTTGGCGGACAAGCGGGCAGGGCGGTGCCCAAATCCGCGCCCTATGCAAGTTTTGCATGGCGCATGCGGAGATTCAATTTCTCAGCGCGCAGGTGAGCCCCTAGCCTTGCGCACCTGCCAGAGTCGCCGCGGCCGCGGCCCGCACCCTACAGCGACCTCGCGAGGTCAAAATCCGGCGAAAAGAGGGGATCGACACATGAACCACGCGCATGCGACGCCTTGGAGAACCCTGCTGGCCGCGGTGGCCGTGATCGGGCTTGCCGCCGCCACTCCGGCGAGTGCCCAGGACAAGGGCGAGCTCGACCGCATCGTCTCCTCGAAGGTGGTGCGCGTGGGAGCCATCGAGGCCTATCCCTACTATCGCAAGGATCTCGCCACCGACACCTGGACCGGCATCATCCCCGACCTCGCGCGGCTGATGTTCGGCTCGATCGGCGTCAAGGTGGAGTTCGTGCCCACCGAGTGGGGCACCGCCGCCGCCGGCCTCCAGGCCGGCAAGTTCGACATCGTCGGCGGCTTCAACGCCACGCCGCAGCGCGCGCTCGCGGTCGGCTTCTCGGACATCGTCGCCGAGAGCAAGATCGGCATCGTCGGCGCCGCCGACAAGGTCAAGGCCCTTTCCACCTGGGACGAGGTGAACCGCCCCGAGGTGCGCATCGCCGCCGTGGACGGCGCCTCCACCACCCGCGCCGCCCAGGAATTCCTGCCCAAGGCCACCTGGACGCTGGTGAAGTCCACCGACGCCATGATCCTGGAGCTGGAGACCGGCCGCGCCGACGTCATCCTCTCCAACGAGCCGACCCTCGCCTTGTTTCTGCAGGCGAAGAAGAAGGGCACCCTCGTGATCCCGACCCCGGTGCGGGCCCAGCCGATCAATTTCGGCCTGCGCAAGGAGGCGAAGGACCTCAAGGAGTGGATGGACATCACGCTCGAATACTACAAGATCTCCGGCGCCGTGAACGAGATCTGGACCAAGTATCTCGGCACGCGCTGAGCCGCCCACATGCAGGACACTTCCGGCGCGGCGCCGCTGCTCACCATCCGCGGCCTGCGCAAGAGCTTCGGCCCGATCGAGGTGCTCAAGGGCATCGACCTCGACATCGCCCGCCGGCAGGTGGTGGGCTTCATCGGCGCCAGCGGCTCGGGCAAGTCCACGCTCCTGCGGTGCCTCAACTTCCTGGAGGAGCCCACCGCCGGGGAGGTGCGCCTGGAGGGCGAGCTGATCGGCCTTTCGGAGAAGGGCGGCCGGCGCGCGCGCCTCGGCGCCGGCGAGCTCAGCCGGCAGCGGCGCCAGATGGCCATGGTGTTCCAGCAGTTCAACCTGTGGCCCCACAAGACGGCGCTGGAGAACGTGATGGAAGGCCCGGTGGTGGTGCAGAAGGTGCCGAAGGCCGAGGCCGAGGCCCGCGCCGTCGCCCTCCTCACCAAGGTCGGCCTCGCCGAACGCATGCACGCTTATCCGAGCCGGCTCTCCGGCGGCCAGCAGCAGCGCGTGGCGATCGCACGCGCGCTCGCCTTGCAGCCCAAGGTGATGCTGTTCGACGAGCCGACCTCGGCGCTCGATCCGGAGCTGGTGGGCGAGGTGCTGAAAGTCATCGCCGATCTCGCCAAAGAGGGCATGACCATGGTCGTCGTCACCCACGAGATGCGGTTCGCCCACCAGGTCTGCGACCAGGTGGTGTTCCTCGACCAGGGCGTGATCGCCGACATGGGCACGGCGGAGCACATCTTCGGCGGCACCGGCAACCGGCGCACGCTGGAATTCCTCGGCCGCTACCTCGACCACCGCAACTGAGGCGGCCCGACATGCAGCCCGCCTACGAATGGGATTTCTCGATCGTCCTCGAATATCGCGAGGTGTTCCTGCGGGCGATCGGCATGACGCTGACCCTGGCGCTGACCGTCATCGTCTGCGGCATGGCGCTCGGGCTCGCGCTCTATCTGGTGCGCGCCCATTCCTGGCGCGTGGTGACCATCGCCGTCACCGGCATCGTCGAGGTGCTGCGCGCGGTGCCGCCGCTGGTGCTGCTGGTGTGGATCTATTACTGTCTGCCGATCCTCACCGGGCTGTCGCTCAGCGGCTTCCAGACCGCGGTGCTGGCGCTCTCGCTCTACAGCTCGGCCTTCTATTCGGAAATCTTCCGCGCCGGCTTCCAGTCCATCGAGAAGGGGCAGGTGGAGGCGGCGCTCTCGGTGGGCATGACGCGCAGCCAGATCCTGCGCCGCATCACCGGGCCGCTCGCCTTCCAGCGGGTGTTTCCGCCGCTCGTGAGCCAGTGCGTGCTGGTGGTGAAGAACACCTCGCTCGCCGGCTACATCGCGGTGGCGGAAATCCTCTACCAGGGCCAGCAGATCAGCATCCGCACCTTCCGGCCGCTGGAGGTGCTGACCATCGTGGCGCTGATCTTCCTCGTCATCATCCTGCCGTTGACGTTCGCCGCCAACGCCTTGGAGGCAAAGTACCGCAAGAAGTATTTCGGGTGAGACAAACAGGTATTGGGAGCGACTGGAAATGCCGTACGTGCGCGTTGAGATGATCGAGGGCCGCAGCGAGGAAAAGAAGGCGGAGCTGGCCAAGCGCATCACCGAGACCATGGTGGAATGCGCCGGCGTCAGCGCCGAGAGCGTCTTCGTCGTGTTCGAGGACGTCAAGGCCGAGAACTGGGCGGTGGGTGGCACCCTGATCTCGGCGCGCAAGCGCGCCGCCGCCAAATGAGCGGCGGCCAGACGCGCGCGCCGGCGCCCGCCGGCACGGCTGGGCGCCGGGTCCTCGTGGTGGGCGCGGGCATCGTCGGCATCTGCTCGGCCGCCTACCTCCAGCGCGCGGGCTTCCAGGTGACCGTGGTGGACCGCCTGGCGCCGGGCGAGGGCTGTTCGTTCGGCAATGCCGGCAATGTCAGTCCCGGCGCGGTGGTGCCCTATTCCATGCCCGGCACGCTGCTGAACGTGCCCCGCTGGCTGTTCGACCCGCTCGGGCCGCTGTCCTTGCCTCCGGCGCACCTGCCGAAGCTTTTGCCCTGGCTGCTGGGCTGGATGGCGGCGAGCCGGCCGTCCCAGGTGCGCCGCATCTCCAAGGCCATGCACGCCTTGCACCAGCCGGTGTTCGAGGCCTATGCGCCGCTGCTGGCGGCGGCGGGCGGATCGGACCTGATCGTCATGACCGGCCAGCTCTACGTCTCCTCCAAGCCCGGTCCGCTCGACAGCCCGCTTGCCCGCGAGCTGCGCCAGGCCGCCGGCATCCGCGCCGAGGACATCAGCGGCCCGCAGGTGCGCGAGGTGGAGCCCACTTTGGCGCCGCATTTCCAGAGCGGCCTGCTGCTGCCCGACAACGGCACCTGCCTCAACCCGCACCGCGTGGTCACCGTGCTCGCCGAGCAGGTGGCGCGCGACGGCGGCGCGATCCGGCGCGGCGCGGTGCGCGGCTTCCGCATGGAGGCCGGGGTTCCGGTCGCGGCGCTCACCGAGGACGGGGAGATCGCCTTCGACAGGCTGGTGCTCGCCGCCGGCGCCTGGTCCAACGCTTTGTCGCGCCAGCTCGGCCTCGACGTGCGGCTGGAGGCGGAGCGCGGCTATCACGTCACCATCGCCGACCCCGGCCCGATGCCGCGCATCCCCGTGACCAACCGGGATTCGAGCTTCGCCACCGCGCCCATGGAGATGGGCCTGCGGCTTGCCGGGACGGCCGAATATGCCGGCCTCGACGCGCCGCCCAACTGGCGCCGCGCGCGCATCCTGCTGGAGCACGGCCGGCGCATGTATCCCGGCCTGTCGACGGCGCGGGTGAGCGAATGGATGGGCTGCCGGCCCACCTTGCCGGACGGGCTGCCCATCATCGACCGCTCGGCCCGCCATCCCAACGTCGTGTTCGCCTTCGGCCATTCCCATTTTGGCCTCACGGCGGCACCCGCCACCGGGCGGATCGTCGCCGATCTGGCCGCCGGCCGCACGCCGCAGAGCATCGACATCGCCCCCTATCGGGCGAGCCGGTTCGCGGCGTGAGGCCCGCTTTGGGGAGCGCGCGCCCATGACGCCCGCGGCTCGCGCGGCGGACATCGTCGTCATTGGCGGCGGCCTCGTCGGCGCGGCGCTCGCCTACGGGCTGGCGCGGGCAGGGGCAAAGCCGCTGCTGCTCGACGGCGACGACCGCGATCTGCGCGCGGCGCGGGCGAATTTCGGCATCATCTGGGTGCAGGGCAAGGGGCCGGGCATGCCGGCCTACCAGTGCCTGACCCGGCGAAGCGCCAGCCTGTGGCCGGAGCTTGCCCGCGAGCTCGCCGAGGCGAGCGGCGTCGGCCTCGATTTCCGGCGGTCCGGAGGTCTGCACTTCTGCCTCGGCGCCGACGAATATGCGGCCCGCGCCGCCCTCCTCGATCGCCTCGCGGGCGAACTCGGGACCGACGGCTACGACACGCAGATGGTCGAGCGCGGCGCCTTGGAGCGGCTGCTGCCCGGCGCGCGGCTCGGCCAGGAGGTGGTGGGCGCCTCCTTCTGCGCCGGCGACGGCGAGGTCAACCCGCTGCGCGCGCTCCACGCCTTCCAGGTGGCGGCCATGCGGCTCGGCGCCGAGATCCGCGGCGCCAGCCCGGTCTCGCACATCGTGGTGCGCGAGGGGGCCTACACGCTCTCGACCCCCGAGGGTCCGGTGCGGGCGGGGCGGATCGTGATTGCCGCCGGCAACGGCCTCGGCCCGCTCGCCGCGCAGGCGGGGCTCGGCGTGCCGCTGCGCCCGCAGCGCGGGCAGCTGCTGGTAACCGAGCGTCTCGCCCCGCTTTTGCCTTTGCCGACCGTGCCCCTGCGCCAGACGGCGGAAGGCGGCGTACTCATCGGCTCCACCCAGGAGGAGGTCGGGCGCGACACCGGCACCACGGTGGAGGGGGCGGCGCACATGGCGGCGCGCGCCTGCCGCATCCTGCCGGCGCTCGAGCATATGACGGTGGTGCGCCACTGGGCGGGCCTGCGGGTGATGACGCCGGACGGCCATCCCATCTATGCGCAATCGCCCGACGGCGGCGCCTTCGTCACCCTGTGCCATTCCGGGGTGACGCTGGCGGCCGCCCACGCGCTCGAGATCGCCCCCGCCATTGCGCGCGGGGCGCTGCCCGCGGCGCTCGCGCCCTTCCATCCGGACCGGTTCCATGTTCCGAACACTGCCTGACCTTCCCGGCGCGGCCGTGCGCATCCTGATCGACGGCGCTGACGTTGCCGCGCGCGAGGGCGAGCCGCTGGCCGCGGTCCTGCTGCGCACCGCGCCCTTCACCGCCCGCACGACCCCCGTGACCGGCGCGCCGCGCGGCCCCTATTGCCTGATCGGCGCCTGCTTCGACTGCCTGGTGGTGGTGGACGGCGTGCCCTCGCGCCGCGCCTGCATGGTGCCGGTGCGCGCCGGCCTGCGGGTGGAGCGCCAGCACGGGCGGCGCGAGGCGGCGCCATGAGCCGCCCTCCGCGCGTGGACGCGCTCGTCGTCGGCGCCGGACCCGCCGGCATGGCGGCGGCGCTGCGGCTGCGGCATGCCGGCCTCTCGGTGCGCGTGGTCGACGACGCGCCGGCGCCCGGCGGCCAGATCTGGCGCGCCGCCGAGGCGAACGCCGCTCGGGCCGGCACGCTGGGCGCCGACTATGCGCGCGGGATCGGCGTGGCGGAACGCTTCCGCGCCTGCGGCGCCGATTACCGCCCGGGCATCGAGCTCTGGCGGCTCGATCCGGGCTGGCAGGCGCATGTGAAGCAGGACGGCGCGCTCGGCCGCATCGATGCCGGCGCCGTGGTGCTCGCCACCGGGGCGCTGGAGCGCCCGGTGCCGTTTCCCGGATGGACGCTGCCCGGGGTCGTCACCGTGGGCGGCGCGCAGACGCTGCTGAAGGCGGCGGGACAGGTGCCAACAGGGCCGGTCTGGATCGCCGGCAGCGGGCCGCTGGTGCTGCTTTATGCGGCGCAGATCCTGGCGCTCGGCGGCGCCATCGCCGGCTGGCTCGACACCGCGCCGGCCGGGAACCGGGCGGCGGCGGCTTTGGCCGGCCTGCGCCGGCCGCGCGCGCTTTCGCGCCATGCCGGCGATCTCATGAAAGGGCTCGGCTGGCGCCTCAAGCTGGCGCTGGCGCGGGTGCCGGTGATCTCCGTGCGCGCGGTGGCGGCGGAGGGGGAGGGGCGCATCGCGGCGGTGCGCTTCGTGACCCAGGCGGGGCGGGAAGAGCGGCGTCCGGCGCAATTGCTGCTGGTGCATGAGGGCGTGGTCCCCAACATCCATGCCACGCTGGCGCTGGACTGCGTCCATGACTGGTGCCCCGACCAGGAGTGCTTCGCGCCGCGCCTCGACGCCTTCCGCATGACCAGCCGCGACGGACTGTTCGTGGCGGGCGACGGCGGCGGCATCCTCGGCGCCCGGGGAGCGGCGTGGTCCGGCACCCTTGCCGCGCTCGGCGTGCTTGCCCGCGGCGGGCACCTGAGCCCGGCCGCGGCGGCCCAGGAGGCCGGCCCGCTCCGGCGGCGGCTCGCGTCGGAGGCCGGCTTCCGCGCCTTCCTCGACGCGCTCTACCGGCCCCGCAGGGACGTCCTGGCGCCGTCGGGCGAGACGCTGGTGTGCCGCTGCGAGGAGGTGAGCGCCGACGCGGTCCGCCGCGCGGCCGCGCTCCCTGGCGCCGGCCCGAACCAGATCAAGGCGTTCACCCGCACCGGCATGGGCCCCTGCCAGGGGCGCCAATGCGCGGCGACGCTCGCGCGCCTGGTCGCCGAGGTCCAGGGCCGCAGCATGGAGAGCGTCGGCTGCCTCACCATCCGCCCGCCCCTGAAGCCGGTGACGGTGGGCGAGCTGGCGCAGGCGGCGGAGCAGCACATCTAGGCGCCGGAGGACGGCGGGCAGGGTGCCTTGGTCGACGACCGGCAGGGATGGGGGCGGTGCCACGCGTTCGGGGCGGGTGTGGGGCTGGCTCACCCCGAGCGAGCGCCGATGGCGAGGGGGTGGCTCCCTGAGCAGACTTCAATCTGTTGATTTTGCTATCTTTATTGTCTCGCGGGCGTTGATTTTCATAACACGGGAGCCACTATGGCCAGTAGGGTTATCCCGACTGGCAACACGGCCGGTTATGAAAGGCGTTATGAATGGCGCGCCATAAGCTGGTTGATGCGAAGATCAGGAGCCTAACCCAAGCCGGCATCTACGGCGACGGGGACGGCCTCTATCTGCGGGTGCAACCGTCCGGCTCCCGGTCATGGGTGTTCATCTGGCGCCGCTTCGGCGTGCGGCGGGAAATGGGCCTGGGGGCCTACGGATCGGGCGCGGGGCACGTCTCACTTGCCTTGGCCCGCACGAAGGCGGAAGAGGCCCGGCAGATAGTCGGCGCCGGTGGCGATCCCAAGGCGGACATGGCAGAGCGACGGGCGGCGGTGCGCGTCGTCACCTTCGGGCAGATCGCAGACGAGTACATCGAAACCATGCGCCCGAAGTGGCGCGGTGCGAAAACCGCCGTCGCATGGGAAAGATTCGCCAACGCCTACGTCAAGGGGCTGCGCTCTTTTCCCGTCGACGCAATATCGACCGACGACGTGGTCCGCACCCTTCGGCCCCTGTGGCACGCCAAGCCCGAAACCGCCAGCAAGGTACGGGAGCGGATCAAGCTTGTCCTAGACCACGCCAAGGCGCGGGGCCTGCGCACCGGCGACAACCCGGCGACGTGGAAAGGCCATCTCGATCAGATCTTGCCGACGCAATCGGCCCTTACTCGCGGCCATCATGCGGCGGTGCCGTACAAGGATGTTCCCGCCCTTCTGGCGAAGGTTCGATCTGCCAGCGGCGCGGGCGCGCGGGCGCTAGAGTTCTGCATCTTGACCGCAGTCCGATCCGGCGAGGCACGCGGCGCGGCGTGGACCGAGATCGACTTGGCGTCGCAGGTGTGGACCATCCCGCCATCGCGGATGAAGGAGGGCAAGGCGCACCGCGTCCCACTTCCAAGCCGGGCCGTCGAAATCCTGCGGGAAATGCAGAAGGTCGCCATCAACGAGCTTGTGTTTCCTGGGCAGAAGGGCGGAAAGCCCCTCTCTGACATGACGCTCGCAAAGGCCCTCAAGACGGCCGGCGGCGCCGGCTTCACGGTGCACGGCTTCCGTTCGTCGTTCCGCGATTGGGCAGGCGAGGAGACGACCTATCCGCGCGAGGTGGCCGAGGCGGCGCTATCCCATGCCGTGGGCGACGCGGTGGAGCGCGCCTATCGGCGAGGTGACGCGCTGGAGAAGCGACGGGCGCTCATGGCGGCATGGGCTGACTTTTGCGCGTCGGGGAGGGTATCCGATGGCTAGCGATGATTGGTTTTTTGCGGCCGAGATCGAACGGGCGGAAAAAAGCTGGAGAGAGTGCGAAGATTTAAGAGCCGTATTTAGCTGTATTGTTTTGTGTATCAATAATGGGCGGCCAGTTCCCACATGGGTTTTGCCGATCATTGGCGATGCTTTTGATCTGTTATTTATTAAGGCTTCTCCCCGATCAAATGGGAAACGTCAGCAAGGGCGCGGCGGTTCACCAGCCGAAAAGGAGGCTCAAAGGGATAAAGACATGCGAAGGTACAACATAGTTCAATGGGTTTTACTTCGTAGCAGGATCGACCGCCAAAGTCTGACACTTGAAGCCGCATATGAGCTTGCGGCCGATGAGCTTGAGAAGGAGGGCAAACGCGTATCTGCGCGCGCCATCATGGCCAGCTATCGGCGCGTCAAGAAGTCGAAGACAGCCAAAACCGATTTTTAACTGTCGAGACGTGCGGGCGCTTCGTGGTCCATATGGATAGCCGTTCTGGTTGGAGCGGCTCCGGTTGGCCGCTCCCTCAATGGAAGGAGCGGCTATGTCCGACCTACAGGCCCCGGCTCTGATTTCCCTGAATGAGGTGTGCCGCCTCACGAGTCTTTCCCGGACGGGCGTGAACCGCCTTCGCGCGGCGGGCCGGTTCCCGGTGGCGGTTCCCCTCGGCAGCAAGCGTGTTGCCTTCATCCGCGATGAGGTTCAGTCGTGGGTGTTCGCCCGCATCGCGGAGCGCGCAGTCTCACAGCATTCGCGGCATTCCGACGAGACGGCGGCGGCCTAAGGTGGCGGCCGACGAAAAGCCCGTGGACGCGGAGGCGTCGCACGGGCTTCGGAAACAGTCCTTTGGCGGGGACAAGTCCGAAGATACCAACATTCCCTCCGAAATCCAAGCAGCACCTCCCGGCTGGCTTGAATGCGAGCTTCTGGCCCGCTCCGACTTCCCGTCGCGGGAGGGGCTTGCGGCCCTTCGCGCCGCTGGCGTGGCCGATGCACTGATCATCGAAGTTCGGGAGACTGACGCCCGCTTTTTCCCGCTCCGGAGGTGGGACTTCGGCGAGGGTGGTCTAGCGTCGCTGGTGTTCCCGATGCGCGATGCTTTCGGCGAGATCATCGACGCGCTCGCGTGGCCCGTCACCAGGCCGGACAAGTGGGCACGGCTCACCGGCCGGGCCATCCTCCTGGGGGAGGAATCGCTTGGCCTCGCACGCCTGGGGGAGCCGGTGCCGTGCTGGCGAACGCCGCTGCGATGGCTTGCGGCGGCCGGGGACGGACTTGTCATCCTCGACACGGTGTCGGCATGGCGGCGGCTCCGGCCCGGCCCTGCGCTCGCCGCTGAAGATCACGAGCACGCCCGCGAAGTCCGTGCGGCCCTCGCACCTCCCGGCCCGCCTTCCGTGGCGGTGCGCAAGGCCGCGTACATGAGGAGGGCGGCAGCTTGAACACGCGCCCTTCACTGACGCTCACACGTTTTGCGGACTTCCCGCGCGCGCCGCGAAAGGACTGGCTCGTGCATGGGCTCCTGGGCACGGGCGAGCTGAGTTGCTTCTTCGGCCCGCCCGGTTCCGGAAAGTCTGCTCTTGTGGGCGACCTCGCCGCGCATGTTGCCGGTGGCCTGCCGTGGTTTGGCCGGCGAGTGATGGCCGGGCCGGTGCTCTATGTGGCGGCGGAACGCGCGGCGTTGGTGCAGCGGCGCCTTTCCGCCTTTGGCCTGTATCACGGTCTTGACGATATGCCGCTCGGCATCGTGTCCGGCGCCGTGGATCTTCGAGGCTCCCACCATCAAGCGCAGGAGATCGTCGGGCATGCGATGGTGCTGCGCGAGGAAGCGGGCGACGTTCGGCTTATCGTCGTCGACACGGTGTCGCGCGCCCTCGCCGGTGGCGATGAGAACAGCCCTAAGGACATGGGCGCCTTGATCGCCAATATTGGGCTCATTCAAGAGGCGACCGGTTCTCACGTTCTTCTCGTGCACCACGTCCCGGCCGATGGCTCACAGCGGATGCGTGGACACGGCGCCCTCCTAGGTGCCGTTGACTGCACCATCGGCATTGAGAAGACCGAAGGCGCGCGCGTCGCCAATCTCGACAAGGCGAACGACGTGGGCGAGGACGTGCGGCTTGCCTTCAATCTGGAAAGCGTGACGCTCTACACAGACCCCGACACCGGCGAGGAAACGACGGCCCCTGTTGTTGTCTCGTGCGATGTTGTGCCCTCGGCGCCCAAGGCATCCGATCGCCTTTCCGCCTCGGCCAAGATCGCATTGCGCGCGCTTCAAGAGGCGATCGGAGAGAAGGGCGAGAAGCCCCCATCCGATCCGCACATTCCGCCCTCGGCTCTTGTCACGACGGAAAGCGAATGGCGTTCCTACGCCTACGCTCGCGGCATCACCAATTCGCCGGAACCCCGCGCTCGGCAATTGGCATTCAAGCGTGCCGCAGAGGCTCTCTTGCTCTCCTCCCGTGTTGCCCAATGGGAGCGCCACGTATGGCTAACCTGACGGCAGCGAACAGGGGGGCGAACAAAGCGAACACCCCTAAAGGGGTGTGTTCGCTTTGTTCGCCCGAACACTGCGAACATTTGTTCGCTCTGTTCGCTTTGTTCGCCCTATCCGAAAACCTCCATAAGCGGACGGACGATCTGCCCGGTGGGGGGGGTGAAACAAGACGCGATGCGCCAGGACAGTACACCGGCGGGTGTCGAAATTTCGCACAAAGCCAGATTGATGTTCTCGCGCCCTATTCTGGCGATGGGGGGTGAAACAGGAGCGATGAGCGACAATCCCTGCACCGGCAGCCAAAACTCACGCGCTAAAACCCATAGAGAAAAGGTTCGGTCATCACGAAAAACGTCGGCGGATCGGCAGCGCAGATACCGCGCCCGGCGCAATGCTGGAGTCGAAGTGGTCGCGGTCCAGGTGGACGGAGTGGCATTGACCGAACGTCTGATCGAGGCGGGGTTATTGGCCGAACAGGACGCGGAAGACCGGGGGAAGATATCCGCTGCATTGTCAGGCGTGGTGCGGTTTTGGCTTGGAAGTGACGCGTAACGTCACGGCGCGGCGCGGTTTGCTATGAAAAAGGTGGGATTTCTTTTTGTGTGAGGTGGAAATGTTCGATTCGACTGCAAAGGCCAAGCGGCACGGCGAGGCGCGGGATTTCGTCCGGCTGATGATCGCGAAGGCAGCCGGCGGCGGCGCCGCGACGGAATATTTCAAGCAGCGATGGCCGGAGAGCCGGAATATCGACGTGATCCAGCGGGCGGCGGTGGAGCCCGGCAAGATCAACGGCGAGTCTTGGGGCGATGAGCTTTCGCCCGAGCGCTATCTGGCGTCCGCTTTCGTCGAGATCACGATCGCCAAAAGCGTGTTCGGCCGGATCACCGGCATGCGCAATGTCCCCTTCAACATCCGCTTCCCTGTGCAGACCGGCGCCGCGTCCTTCGGGTGGGTGCCCTCCGGCGGGATCGTCCCGTGTTCGTCTATGTCCTTCACCACGGCGAGCTTCAAGCCGCTGAAGGTGGGCGGCATCGTCGTGACCACGCAGGAACTCGCCAAGCTGGCAGCGCCGGACGCGGAAACCATCATCTCGGCCGATCTGGCGGCCGGCATCGGCAGCTTTCTGGATGAAGCGTTCCTCGATCCCAACAATGCGGGCGTCGTGGGGGAGAGCCCGGCAAGCATCACCTATGGCGCCCCCCATGTGGACGCCAGCGGCGTCACTGCCGTTGCCGCTAAGGACGATCTGCGGCGCATGCTCGGCAGCATCACCACGGATATGGTCGCGCCCTACATCGTCATGCGCCGGACGACGGCGCTGCACCTTGCGGCGGCGGACGGGGGCTTGGACGCGGACAATGGCGCCTTCCGGTTCCTCGGCCCGAACGGCGGCACCATTTGGGGTGTCCCTGTGCTCACGACCGCGTCGGTTCCGCAGGGGGCCGAGAGCCCGCCGCACAATCGCATCATTGCCTTTGACGCGGCGGAACTCCTGGTGGGCGACGTGGGCCTTGAAGTGGACATCACCGAGCAGGCCGACTTGCTGATGGACAGCGAGCCCGACAGCCCGCCGACCGGCTCCTCTGTCCTGGTGAACCTCTGGCAACACAACCTGACGGCCTTTAAGGCAACCCGGTTCGTGAACTGGCAGTGGCGCAAGTCCGGCGCCGTTTCCTATATCGACAAGGTTGAGTATTGAGGGCGGCATGAGCACGGAACCCAAGTCCGATCGGGAAATGCTGGAGCGCATTGACCGGTTTAAGCGGCAAGTCCCTGAGCTTGCCAAGCACAACGTGCCATGGCCGCACTTCGCGGCGGCCATGGAGCTTGTGACCGAAAGCAACAAGCGGCTTGCGGATCGCATCGCCGCGCTGGAGCGCGCCGGAAATTCAGAGAGCGTCAAGTATTCGGGCGTGTGGCAGCGCAAAGACGCCTACGCCCGCGGCGCATTCGTGACGCACCGCGGGGGCCTCTGGCACGCGAACACCGACACGGCGGGCGTTGAGCCTGGGAAGACGCGGGATTGGACCTTGGCAGTCAAGGCCGGCAAGAACGGGAAGGACGCCCGATGAGCCCGTGCTTCGCCGCGATCTTCGGCCGCTGCTACCACAAGGCGGCGGCCTTCCTGGGCCGGCCCCTGAATCCCGATGAGGTGGCGAGCATCGCCCGCGCCGTCACCGACTGGCTCGCAACCCACAAGACGACGCACTGAGGTGTAGTAGATGGCGACTGATCTTGAGCGGCTGACAGTCCAGGTTGACGCCTCAATCACCAAGTTCGAGCGGGCACTTTCCAAGATGGAGGGGCGCACCGCATCGTCTGCCCGGCGCGTCGAAAGCACCTATGCCAAGATGCAGACCCGGATAGATGCGACGTTCTCCCGGATCGGCTCCACCTTCAAAGGCTCGCTTGCCGGGGGCCTCGCCGGCATCACGGCGGCGCTCGGCGTGCGCGAGCTGGCGCAATATGCGGACACATGGACACGGGCCAATAACGTCCTTCGCGTCGCGGGCCTCTCCGGCTCCGAGCTGGCCGGCGTCATGGATGAGCTATTCGCGGCGGCACAACGCCAGGGCGTGCCCATCGAGGCACTGGCGCAACTCTATGGCAGAGCGGCGCGGGCATCGAAGGAATTGGGCGCGACGAAAGACGACCTTGTCGCCTTTTCGGAGGACGTGGCGCGCGCCCTCAAGGTGGCCGGCACCTCTCCGGAGGCGGCAAGCGGCGCCCTGCTTCAGCTTGGCCAGTTGCTCGGCTCCTCGCGCGTTTCGGCCGAGGAGTTTAATTCAGTGATGGAGGGCGCGGCCCCCATCCTTCAAACGGTTGCGAACGGGATCGAGGAAGCCGGCGGCAGCGTCAACCGGCTGAAGCAGTTGGTTAACGACGGGCAGCTTTCCAACGTTGCGTTTTTCAAGGGTTTCCAGGCTGGCGCGGCGGGCCTTCGCGAGCAAGCCGCGCAGGCCGAGGACACCATTGCGCAGGGTATGACGCGCATCGGCAACGCAATTACTAAGGCCGTGGGCGAGATCGACAAGACGAGCGGCGCCAGCAAGAACGCAACTGAGAACCTCGGCTATGTGGCCAAGGCGATCGAGGCGATTCCCAGCTATGTTGACGCCACAACCGGGAAACTCGCCGAACTTCAGAAATGGCTAGCCAGCGTTGGGAATTCGCCCTTCTGGCGCCAGATTGCGGAATTCCTCGGCACCGACTTTTCCGGCTCCGGACTCCTGCGCGCGGGCGTCGGAACGCCAGGCTCTCAATCCGAGTTGAACAAATTCTATGACGCCTTGGGCGTCAATGGTTCCGGCGGCATCGATCCCGGCCCCGGTGGGCAGACCGTCCGCGCGGCGGACTATCCCGTGCAATCCGGCCCGGCGACGGGCAAGAGCGCAAGGCAGGAGATCGACGAATACGCGCAGCTAACGGCCGCATCGCGCCAGCGCATTGCAGATCTTCAGATCGAGCAGCAGACCTTGGGCATGACGGCGCAGCAGGCGGCGGCCTATCGGTTCGAGCAAGAGGCGCTGCTTCAGGCGCAGCGCCAGGGGATCGAACTTTCGCCGCAGCAGCGGGCCGAGCTTCAGGCGCTCGCGACCGAATACGGGAAGATCACGGGCGAAATTGAGAAGACAAAGAACGCTCAAGAGAGTTTGGCGGAAAGTCATAGGAAGACGCAGCAGCAGCTAAACGAGATCGGCCAGATCGCGACAGGCTTCTACAGCGATTTCGCGAACGGCATGAGGCAAGGGGAGACAGCCGCCAAGTCTTTTGGCGATGCGGTCCAGAACCTGCTTAATCGCATCATCGACATGATGGCCGAAAAAGCGATCATGGACTTTATCAAAATGCTGGGCTCATCCGCCGTTGGCGGCGGGACGGGTGTCTCGCTCTTCTCGACCGGCGGCACAGTCCAGGCCGCGACGGGCGGCTCGATCCGAGGCCCCGGCTCCGGCACGTCGGATAGCATCCCGGCGATGCTGTCGAATGGGGAGTACGTCGTCAACGCGGCGATGGCGAAGAAATACGGCCCGCTCCTTCAGGCGATCAACTCCGGCAATTTCCGCCTGCCGGCTTTCGCCACGGGCGGCCCGGTGGGTAGGCCCTCCTATGGAGGCAGCGGCGGCGGCGTGAGCGTGCAGATCGTGAACCAGACAAGCGCGCCGGCTACGGCCGAAGCGCAGATGCAGCCCGGCATTGACGGGCGGCAAATTCTTCAGATCGTGCTGAAAGAAGTTCGCAAAGACATGGTTTCCGACATGGAGCGCATGGGGCCGGTTGCGAAGGCGGTCAAAGGGCGCTTCGGACTCAACGATAGAAGGGGGATGTTTGGATGACTGAAACCCTTCGCCAGAAGATCGAGGACAGCCGCAAGGCCGCGCTAGAGGCAGCAATCGGCACTTTCGCCGGCAATGCCATCAAAGCCGGTTTCGAGGCCGAGACAGTCGCAACGCACCTCATGGTGACGGCAACACTCTTGGTCGCCGAGACGCGCGGTGCTGACGGCGCGCGGGAATGGCTGGAAACGATCCTTGCAGGCTATTCCGGCTTTGAGGAGGGGGAGACGAGCGCCGATCCCGAGGAAGGCCCTGGGCGGCCTCCGGAGTGGCTCCAATAAGCCGCCTATCAGACGGCGCGGCGGAAGGAGATTTACGAGACGCTGCACCCCGAGGCTCGGCCTGGATCCATCCGAGCGCGGGCAGCTAATGCGGCCATGGGGAGAGACGTTGCGGACAAATTGTCCGCAACGTTCACCACAGATGCCGCAGCCAAAACTGGCAGAGACGAGCGCACCATTCGGCGCGACGTCGCCCGTGGTGAGGCCCTCGGCGAAGACCGCAAGAGCGATCAGGTGGCCAATTTGTCCACTCGAAGGGGGTGAGCGCAAATTTTGCGTTCACCACACACACGGCGGAGCCCTCGGCGAGAACCTCTTCGCCTGCGCTGGCGATTTCCATGTCGCGACGGAGGCGCATGCGCTTCGCCTCCTCCGTGCCGCCAGGGACCGGCAACTCGCGAGCGGCGAGACGAATGCCGCCCTCATTGCCTCGCCCCTCAGATCTGCCTCGCTTCGAAACTGGGTCAAGTTGACCCAGTTTTTCTTCTTCATCTTCCCGCAGCTTAATCCACTCCGCCTCATGCAAGGCGCGCTGGGCGCGGTCCAGATCATTGCGATGCATTTCGCCGAGCTGAGACGCATTTTCCCGAAATGGCGAATTAATGTCCGGTGCGCGCCCGCGCGCGCGGGGAGCGCCACGGGGGTTTCCTCAGTTTTGAGGACACCTACCGGAAAGTTTCCGCACCTGCACGCGCGCGGGGAGCGCCCTGCAAGTGACAATTTGTCATTTGCAGAAGATGCTCGCGCCCGCGCGCGCAGGGGAGCGCCTATGGCGCCTTTAGCCGCACGCCCGGCCCGCCACCGTTCTCCGGAATGAACTGCACGCCAGCGGCCTCTAGAGCCGATTGGATAGCGGCCACGGCCTGCGGGGACACACTAACCCGCTCCGCCCGATCAATCGTGGGGCGCGACAGGCTGGCAGCATCCGCGAGGGCGGACTGGGACCAGTTGAGAAGTCCACGGGCTGCGCGAATCTGAGCCGCTGAGATCGTCATGATTTCTCGGTTGATGCAAATTGCGTCTGATGCAATGATGCAAACTGTATCACAACCCCGCAGCAAGGGTAAATCCTATGAAACCCTATATTGTCCCGAAGATTGTCGAGCTTTCCATTCCGGGAAGCGCGCCGCTGGCTAATCCCCTGGATGAGACGCAAGCGCGCCTTGAGGCGTGCGCCCTTATCGGCGCATTGCCGATCCATCCCGAAACCCGGCTCCGCACGCTCTTCCTTCTGCGGCAGTTCCATGAAGACATCATGGGCGAACTTTCGGGCCTCCGCGAAGACGGGGAGGTGATGCAATGAGCCGCGCAGTCACTGTCATGGACACAGCGAAATCAACGCCCGCCGTACCTCACCATGCCGATATTCTTTCGTTTGTGAAAAGGCGAAAGCCCCGAGGCGGTGGCATCGACCATTGGGTGGTATCGCCTACCGGCGACTATGACGAGGATTGCAAGGCTGGGCGGCGCCTAGCCGCCGAGTTCCTCACATACATCGGCAACTATCCGACCTATGGATCAGCGACGCTCCTCAACCTGATCGTCCACGACATGATCGAGTGCGCGAAGGCTGGGAAGGAATGGGGCGGCGTCCATGTCGGCTTCCTGCAGGAGGTTAGCGGATTCGCCATGTCCACAGCGAAAAGGTACGTGCAGAGGTAGCCCATCCGCGCCGCTCAAGGCATTGATTTCAATCGGTCGAAAATTCGACCGGCGGAATTTGTCGGTGCAGTTGAACCCGCCGCCCACCAGCGGCGGGTTTTTCGTTCTTGCTAGTTATGAACGGATTTATGTTTGGGCGCCTATTCGCTCAAAATACCTAGCGAAATCAAGGCGCTATGCGAAAAGGTGGCTCCCTGAGCAGGACTCGAACCTGCGACCATTCGATTAACAGTCGAACGCTCTACCAACTGAGCTATCAGGGATCAGACCGTAGCGGCCGAGGGGGGCCATATAGCAACGGGCCGCCGCCTTGTGAAGCGAAATGACGATCTTTTCCCGCCCCGCGACGGCAGGTCGCCTGGGCACCGCGCCGCGCCGTCCGCGCCAGCGGACCTTGTGCGCGGTGCGCGAGGCCTTGCGCCCCAACGCTCCGCGCCGTGGGCGCGCGCCGGCACGGAAGACCTCAGGCGCTGGCGCGGGACCTCAGGCGCTGGCGCGGGCCTGGACGACCAGCGGGTCGGCCGCCCCGTCGGCATCGGCGGCGCGCTCGTGGGCGAACTGGGCGTAATAGAGCCCGTAATAGCGCCCGCGCTTGGCCAGCAGTTCCTCGTGGCGGCCGCTCTCCACCACGCGCCCCGCTTCCACCACGCAGATCCGGTCCGCCTTGACGACCGTCTGGAGCCGGTGGGCGATGACGATGGTGGTGCGCTCGTGCTGGAGCTCCTGCAACGCCTTCTGCACTTCCGCCTCCGATTCGCTGTCGAGCGCCGCGGTCGCCTCGTCCAGCAGCAGAATGGGGGCGTTCTTCAGGAAGGCGCGGGCGATGGCGACTCGCTGGCGCTGGCCGCCCGAGAGCTGGGCGCCGTGCTCGCCCACCGGCGTGTCGTAGCCGTGCTCGAACGACATGATGAAATTGTGCGCGTGCGCGGCCTTGGCCGCGGCGATGATCTCGTCCTCGCTCGCGCCCGGCCGGCCGAAGCCGATATTCTCGCGGATGGTGCCGGAGAACAGGTAGACGTCCTGGCTCACCAGCGCGCTGGCGGCGCGCACGGAGGTGCGCGTCACCGAGCGCAGGTCGATGCCGTCGAGCAGGATGATGCCGTCCTGCGGGTCGTAGAAGCGCTCGATGAGATTGATGATGGTGCTCTTGCCGCCGCCCGACTGGCCGACCAGGGCCGTGGTCTGGCCCGGCTCGGCGACCAGGGACAGGCTGCGCAGCACCGGCTCGTCCTTGCGGTAGCAAAAGACCACGTCCTTGAATTCCACGCGGCCGCGCGGGCGCGGCAGGGCCGGCGTGCCGGGCGCGTCGCGGTCGGGGGCAGGGGTGTCGAGCAGCTGGAACAGCATGCGCGCGCCCATGATGTGGGGGACGATGTCCACATGCAGCCGGGCGAGGCGCTTGGCGGGCTCGTAGGCGAGCAGCAAGGCGGTCAGCACCGAGAAGAACTGCCCCGGCGAGCGGCCCGCCGAGATCACGTTGTAGCCCGCATAGAGGATCACGCCGCCGATCGCGAGGCCGCCGAGCGTCTCCATGAGCGGGCTCGACTTCGCCTGGGTGCGCACGAGGCGATTGCTGGCATGCTCCACCTGGTCGATGAAGGCATGGGTGCGCTCGCGCATCTGGTCTTCGAGCGTGTAGGCCTTCACCGTGCGGATGCCCTGGAACACCTCGAGGGCGATGGAGGACAGCTTCACGCCCGAGGTGAAGCCGGTGGTGAAGATGTGCTTCGACTTGCGGATCAGCACCCGGGTGCCGAGCACCGCGGCCGGCATCACCACGAGCGCGATCACGGCGAGGAACGGATCCTGGAAGATCGCCACCGCCGCCAGCATCACGAGCGAGAGCAGGTCCCGGCCCATGGAGGAGATCACCATCTCCAGGCTGCCGCGCGCGCCATTGGCGCCGGCGTTGAAGCGCATGCTGGTCTCGGCGGTGTGGCGCTGGGCGTAATAGGAGACGTCCTGGTGCAGGAGCTGCTCGAACGCGCGCTTCTGGTTGTCGGCGACGATTCGGTTGCCGACCCGCGCCATGGTGATGGACTGGCCGTAGGCGGAGGCCCCCTTGACGATGGAGAGCGCCATGACGGCGAGCGCCACGCCCCACACCGCCTCGGCGGTCGGGGTGACGAAGATGGCGTTCACGGCATCGTTCATGAGATAGGCGAGCGTGGCGGTGCAGGCGCCCATCGCGCCCATCATCACGAACGCCAGGGCATAGCCCTTCCAATGGCGGCGGCCGTCCTGACCGAGCAGGCGGCGCAGCACCGCGACGGTCTCGTCGCGGTCGAGCTGGGGCTTGGGCCCAGCGGGCTGTTTCGGGTTCATTCCCATCTCCGGCGGCGCGTGCACGCGGGCCGCTTCGTGGTCGTTGAAGACCCCCGGCGGCGCCAAGTCAATGTCGCCCGCCGCCGCCGCGCTGGGTCACGACCCGCCCGATTTGAAAAAATACAGGAATATAAACGGGTTGGTTCGGATGCGCGCGGGTGCGGTGCAGCAAGGGCGCGGGGCGCCAGGGCGCGCGGCCGTCGGGCGGCGGTGCGTCGCTCCGGGAGAAGCTGGAGGCCACGCCCGGAATCGAACCGGGGTGCACGGATTTGCAGTCCGCTGCGTAACCACTCCGCCACGTGGCCTCACGGAGAGGCGTTCTTAAGGGGTTCGCCAGGGCGGCGCAAGCGCCGGCTCCACCTTGTCCCCGGCGGCGGTCCGGCGCGGGACGCTGAGGCTCTGCGGGCACCGGGGCCGGGCTGCGAGCGAAAGGCTCAGGCGGCGTCCGACCGCGGGTCCCGGGCCGCAGAACGAGTCCGCCGTCCGATGGCCTGCGGGCGCCGGCGCGCCTCCACCGCGGCGAGCGCCGCGACGAGCAGGCCGCCCGCCAGGATCCACCACATGGGGCGCGGGCCGAGGTCCAAGGAGAGATTGGCCTCCAGCACCAGCTGCGGATCGACGCGGGTCGCAAGCGCGTACCATGCGGCCTCGATGCCGGCGGTGGCGAGGGCGGCCGCCCCGGCGAGCGCGACCAGCCCGGCGGTCGTCGCCCCGCCGCGCCCCATGAGCAGAACGCGGTATCCCAGGAGGTAGACGAGAATTCCGGCCATGACGGTCGGCTCGGTCACGTCGAGCTTGGACTGGAAGAAGAAATGGAGCGTGCCCAGCGCCGCCGCCAGATAAGCGAGCCGGTGCAGGCGCGACCAGTTCTGCGCCCCCATGCGGCGGATCGCGGCGTTGGTCGAGGTCAGGCCGAGGGCCAGAAGCATGAGCAGCGCCGCCGCGCCGATGACGAGGTAGACCCGCAGCACGATCTCCTGCGCCGCGCGCGCCGCCCCCTGGTCGACGAAGAACAGGCCGATATGCAGGAGGCCGTAGCCCAGGGCCGCGAGGCCGATGGTGCGGCGGGCGAGGATCAGCTTGTTCCAGGCGAAGGTGCGGCGCAGCGGCGTCACCGCGAGGCTCGCGATGAGGAAGCGCAGGGTCCACAGGCCGGTGAAGTGGATCGCCGCCGACACCGGCCGCGCGCCGAGGCCGTCCGACGCGGCGATAAAGCCCAGATAGAGCAGGGGAGCGAAGGCGAGCGCCAGCGCGAGCGACTTCTCGGCGCTCACGACGCCGGAGCGTTCGAGAACCAGCGGGCGCAGCGGGCGCGGGAGCGGGGAGAGGGGTGCGGCAGGCATCGCGCCTTCTACGTCGCGCGCCGGGGCAGGGTTACGGCGCGCTTACGCACGATGGCGTGAGCGCGCCGCAAGGTGCGGGTCAGACCGTCAAGTCGCGGTCCATCTGGGCCTTGAGCGCGGGGTCGATGGCGAGCGCCTCGGCGAGGTTCGCCAGATAACGCTGCTCGGCGGCGCTGTCGGGCCGGATCGCCATCACGGAGGCGGCATAGATCTGCATCGCCGCCTCGGGGGAGGAGGCGGCATTGACGAGATCCTGGGGATTGACGGGCGTCGAGAGGATCTCCACCAGCACCGCCTTGTCCGGCGCCTGGCCGCCCATGCGGGTGACGCCCTGCGCGATGCGGTTGAGTTCGTCCGGGTCCAGCGAACCGTCCGCCTGGGCGGCGGCGGCCATGGCGGCCACCAGCACCTGGGAGAACGCCTCCGGCCCGCCGGGCGCCTGCGCCGGGCTGAAGCCCTGGGCGTCGTCGGCCATCAGCCGCGCGCCGCCGGCGGACTGCGCCTGCCATTTGCGGAAGGCGTTGAAGGCCAGCATGCCGATGACGGCGAGGCCGCCATACTTTACGAGGTCGGCGCCGCCGCTCGCCTGGGTGCCGCCGGCGGACGGCGCGCCGGTGGGCGCAGGCGCAGGCGTCGGCACCTGCATCGGCGCGGGCGCCGGAGAGGTGGACGGGCCGCCGAGGGCGTCCTGCGCGAGGTCGCCCAGGCTGCCGCCGGCACGGCCGGTCGCGCCGCCCGCGGCTGCGCCGCCGAGCATCTGGCCGAGAATGTCGTTGAGGCTGCCGGCGCCGCCCTTGGCGCCGCCGGCACCGCCCTGGGCGCCACCGCCGAGCACCTGGCCGAGGATGTCGCCGAGCCCGCCGGGCAGGCCGCCGGCCTGTCCGGCCCGGCCCTGGCCACCGGCCGCGCCGCCGAGCACCTGGCCGAGAATGTCGCCGAGCCCGCCCGGCAGGCCGCCGGCCCCGCCGGCTTGCCCGCCTTGCTGGCCCCCGCCGGCGAGCACGCTCTGGAGGATCTGTTCAAGCGGGCTGCCGCCCGCGCCGGCCGCCGGACCCGCCCCCGCCCCGCGCACGCTGCCGCCGCCGAGCGCGGCGCCCAAGAGCTGCCCCAACAGGCTTCCCGCATCCGTTGCCATGCCACCCTCCCTTGATATGTCCAGCGAAAACCCTCGCAAGCTTGCACGGCGCGATGACAGCCATGCGGCGGCACCCGGGCGGCAAGTCCCGGCTCACATAGCACGTTCCGCGCGTGCGCCGAATGTCCACCGCCCCGCGGCGCTACACCGCCACCGCGGCCTTGATGTGGGGATGGGGGTCGTAGCCTTCGAACGCGATGTCGGCGAAGCGGAAGGCGAAGATGTCGTTCACCTGCGGGTTCAGCTGCAGCCGGGGCAGCGCGCGCGGCGCCCGCGCGAGCTGCTCGCGCGCCTGGTCGAGATGGTTGAGGTAGAGGTGCGCGTCGCCCAGCGTGTGGATGAAGTCGCCCGGCTTCAGCCCGGTGACCTGCGCCACCATGTGGGTCAGCAGCGCATAGGAGGCGATGTTGAACGGCACCCCCAGGAACACGTCCGCCGAGCGCTGGTAGAGCTGGCACGAGAGCTTGCCGTCCAGGACCGCGAATTGGAACAGGCAGTGGCAGGGCGGCAGCGCCATTTTCGGCACGTCCGCCGGGTTCCAGGCGGTGACCACCAGGCGGCGGGAATCGGGGTTGCGGCGGATGTCGGCGACCACCTGCGCGATCTGGTCGATCACCCCGCCGGCGCCGTCCGGCCAGGAGCGCCATTGGTGCCCGTAGACCGGACCGAGCGCGCCGGACGCGTCCGCCCACTCGTCCCAGATGGAGACGCCGTTCTCCTTCAGGTAGCGGACATTGGTGTCGCCGGCGAGGAACCACAGCAGTTCGTGGACGATGGATTTCAGGTGCAGCTTCTTGGTGGTCACGAGGGGGAAGCCCTCGGACAGGTCGAAGCGCGACTGGTGGCCGAACACCGAGAGCGTGCCGGTTCCGGTGCGGTCGTCCTTGCGCACGCCCTCATCGAGGATGTGCCGGAGAAGCTGATGGTATTGGCGCACGCGTCTGGCCCGGGAATCGCTGTCGGGGAGATAAGTCTAGGCGCCGGCGGCGCAAGGGGCCATCCGTGCCGGCTCGCCGGCGCGCGATATTCCCGCGATTTCATCCGGCGCTCCCCGAGCCGTGAGCCGGCTTTGTGCGCCGCAGCGTTGACATTGGCCTTTGGTATACCTCACACTCGATCCGTTCCAAGGGGGGCCCCGGAAGGGGCTGAGATTTCGCAACGTCCGACGGCCGTCATGGCCGGGGGACACCGCGCTGACCCTTCGAACCTGATCCGGGTCATACCGGCGAAGGGATCGGAACCCCGTGGCTGCGGACGTCTCGTTCCGCCGCGCGCCGTCTCCTGAAGCTCGAATCCCGGATCTCGCTGGAAGCGCAAGCTTGAAGGAGATCCGCATGCTCGACGAAAGCTCGACCTCGTCCCTGAAGGTCACCACCGGCCCGCTCGCGGCCTCCCGCAAGGTCTTCGTCGGCGCGGCCCGCCCGGACGTGCGGGTGGCGATGCGCGAGATCGCGCTCTCGGACCCGAGCGAGAGGCCGCTGAAGGTCTACGACACCTCCGGCCCCTATACCGACCCCAGTGCGGTGATCGACCTTACCCGCGGCCTGCCCCAATTGCGCGCGGCCTGGATCCGCGAGCGCGGCGACGTGGAAGAGGTGGCCGGCCGGCAGGTGAAGCCCGAGGACAATGGCCTCAAGGACGGCCAGTCCTCGTCCCTGCCGCAGTTCGACCTCACCGGCCGCAGGCCCTTGCGCGCCAAGCCGGGCAAGCGCCCCACCCAGATGGCCTATGCGCGCGCCGGCATCATCACCGCCGAGATGGAATATGTGGCGGCGCGCGAGAACCTCGCCCGCGCCAATGGCGGCGCCCATCCCAACCACCGGGCCATGGGCCTCGGGGCGGCGATCCCCGAGGACATCACCCCCGAATTCGTGCGCCAGGAAGTGGCGCGGGGGCGGGCCATCATCCCCGCCAACATCAACCATCCCGAGACCGAGCCGATGGCGATCGGCCGGAACTTCCTGGTCAAGATCAACGCCAATATCGGCAATTCCGCAGTCACGTCCGGCGTCGCCGAAGAAGTGGACAAGCTGGTCTGGGCGATCCGCTGGGGCGCCGACACGGTGATGGACCTCTCCACCGGCAAGAACATCCACACCATCCGCGAATGGATCATGCGCAATTCGCCCGTCCCCATCGGCACGGTGCCGATCTACCAGGCGCTGGAGAAGGTGGGCGGCGTCGCCGAGGAACTCACCTGGGAGATCTTCCGCGACACCGTGATCGAGCAGTGCGAGCAGGGCGTGGACTATGTGACGGTCCATGCCGGCGTGCGGCTGCCTTATGTTCCCCTCACCGCGAACCGGGTGACGGGCATCGTCTCGCGCGGCGGGTCGATCATGGCCAAATGGTGCCTCGCGCACCACAAGGAGAGCTTCCTCTACGAGAATTTCGAGGAGCTTTGCGCCATTCTCGCCCAGTATGACGTCTCCTTCTCGCTCGGCGACGGTCTTCGTCCCGGCTCCATCGCGGACGCCAACGACGCCGCCCAGTTCGCCGAGCTGGAGACTTTGGGCGAGCTCACCGAGATCGCCTGGAAGCATGATTGCCAGGTGATGATCGAGGGCCCCGGCCACGTGCCGCTGCACCTCATCCGCGAGAACGTGGAAAAGCAGCTCAAGGTCTGCCACGAGGCGCCGTTCTACACCCTCGGCCCGCTGGTGACCGACATCTCCCCCGGCTACGACCACATCTCCTCGGCCATCGGCGCGGCGATGATCGGCTGGTTCGGCACGGCGATGCTCTGCTACGTGACGCCGAAGGAGCATCTCGGCCTGCCGGACCGGGACGACGTGAAGACCGGCGTGATCTCCTACAAGATCGCCGCCCACGCCGCCGACCTCGCCAAGGGCCACCCGGCGGCGCGCATCCGCGACGATGCGCTCTCGCGGGCGCGCTTCTCGTTCCGCTGGCGCGACCAGTTCGCGCTCTCGCTGGACCCGGAGACGGCCGAGCGGTTCCACGACGAGACCCTGCCGGCCGAAGGCGCGAAGGTGGCGCACTTCTGCTCCATGTGCGGGCCGAAATTCTGCTCCATGAAGATCTCGCAGGAGCTGAAGGTGGAAGCCGGCGACATCGCCCGCGCCGAGGCCGACAACCTCGCCGCCTCCGGCATGGCGCAGATGGCGCAGAAGTTCCGCGACGGCGGCGGGAAGATCTATGCCCCCGCGCCGGAGGTCGCCCCGCCGCCCGCGGCGGAATGAGCGCGAAGCCCCGAGCACGGGCCGCGCGCCCGTGCCCGGGGCCGCCCCTGGGCACGCTTTGCGGCCCGTGCCCTAATAGGGGCGGCCATCCTTGTGGGTGAACATCCATTTGCCGTCGGGGCCGAGCACCGCCTTGATATCGTCGACGGGATATTCGCCTTCATCGCCCGCAGTGCGGTCGCCGATCTCCAGATAGACCACAGCCTTGTCCGTGCGGTTCACCAGCTGATGCGCCGTCCCCCGCGCGGGGAAGCCGGCGCACATGCCGGCAGAGAGCACCATCTCCCCATCATCGGTCACCAGCGTCGGCTCCCCCTCGAGGATATAGACGAACTCGTCCTGCCGGGAATGGCGATGGAGCAGCGCCGATTCGCCGCCCGGGGCGAGGGTGGTGAGATTCACCCCGAAATTGCTCAAGCCGAAGAGGTCGCCCAGCGGGCGCTTCTCCCGCTTGGTCATGCGCGAGAAGAAGGGCTCGGGATAGCTGGACGATTTGGCCCTCGCCGGCGCCGACTTGGCGGCGATGGCCCGCACTGGCGCCCGCTCCGTATCGCTCATGTGGCCCGCCCTTTCCCTGTCCCGGCCGCCGCGGTGCCGGATCGGGGCTGCAAGCTAGGGCGAAATTCCCCGGGCGCAAGCGCCGAAAAATCCTTGAAATGGGTCCTTGCCCCGCGTAGGTTCCGCGCTCGCTTTGCCGCCCCCGCAGTGGCGAGCTTTGCAGGTGTAGCTCAGTTGGTTAGAGCGCCGGTCTGTGGAACCGGAGGTCGGTGGTTCGAGCCCACCCACCTGTACCACGCCAAGCCATTATAAAATAACGCATGAAGAGGGTTCGCCCGGGCCTCCCGGGCCTCCCTCTGATCGGCCTGCGGGCCGGCGATCACTTGCCGCCGGCCTGCAGCGCGCCCCGGACCAGATCGTCGGCGGTGTAGGGCTTCACCACCACCGGCGCGCTGCGCTGGTCCTGCGGCAGGTCCAGGGACGCGCCGTAGCCCGAGGTGAAGATGACGGGCACGGCGCGCGCCTTCAGCTCGCGCGCCAGGGGCAGGCTGGTCTCGCGGCCGAGATTGAAGTCCAGCAGCGCGAGGTCCACCCGGTGCCCGGCGATGTGGGCCCGCGCGTCGGCGACCGAGCTGACCAGCAGCACCTCTTTGGCGCCGAGCTCGCGCAACGTCGCCTCGCAGCCGAGCGCGATGATCAGGTTGTCCTCCACGACCAGCACGGTCCGGTCCTTGAACGGGCTCTCCTGGCGCGCCGGCGCGCGGGGCGTGGCCGCCGCGAGGTGCACCTCCGCCTCCGAGACGTAGGTCGCCGGCACCAGAAGATCCACCTCGAGGCCCGAGACGCGGTAGCGTACCTCGGCGGTCCCACCGAGCTCGTGGGGAATGGATCTCTCGATGATCGTCGAGCCGAAGCCGCGCCGCTTCGGCGCCGCCACCGGCGGCCCGCCGGTCTCCCGCCATTTTAGGCGCAGGCTGCCGTCCCCCTCCACGCGCCAGCGCACCGAAACGGCGCCGCCCGACGACAGCGCGCCGTATTTGGCGGCGTTCGTGACGAGCTCGTGCACCACCAGGGCGACGACGGTGAAGGCGTCGGGCGCGAGCCGGACGTCGGGGCCCTCCAGCCGCACGCGGTCCTGCGCCGCGCCGAGGAAGGCACCGGCCTCGGTCGCGACGAGGTTCGACAGTCTCGCCGTGGCGAGTGGATCGGCGGTGATCTGGTCGTGCGCGCGCGCCAGCGCCTGGACCCTCAAATCGAGCGTCTCCATCATGTCCACCGGATCGGGCGTGTTCTGGCGCGTCTGCACCACGAGGCCGCGAATGAGTGCGAGGATGTTGCGGACCCGGTGGTTCAGCTCCGCGATCAGCAGGGTCTGGCGCTCGCGCGCCTTGCGCTGCTCCTCCGCCGTCGCGTCGGAGAGCCGCAGCACCACCTCGAGCAGCGCGACGCGCAAGGACTGCGCGATGCGCGTTTCGGCGGCGGTGAAAGGCAGCGCCGCACCCTTCACCAGCTGCGACCATTCCGCAAAGCTCCGGCGCGGCGTCAGCCGCTCGCCGTTCGGCCCGAGCTCCACCGGCTTTTCCGGATTGCCGGCCCAGCGCACCGCGCGCAACCGCTCGGTGCGGAAGAGCACGAGATAATCCTGCGGCGCCCGGGAGATGGGAATGGCGAGCATGCCCGCCGCCTTCGCGGCATAGGCGGTCGCTTCCGGAAGGTGGGCGGCGATGCGGTCGGTGGTGAAGATCTGGCGCGCGGCCGAACGGCGCAGGAACGCGACGATGCCGCGGAACTGCCCCTCATCCGGCGTCAGCCCCGACAAGGTGATCCGGCCGTCCGCCGCGATGGCGACCCCCTCGCTGGGAATGGCCTCGGCCACGATGCTGCCGAACCGCGCGGCGTCAGCCATGGTGCCCGGGTCACGCGCGATGGCGGAGACCAGCCGCTCGGCGATGCCGCGGGCCCTCGCCTCGTAATTCGCCTCTTCGGCCCGCAGCCGGCTCTCGAGCATCAGCGAGAACATGGAGCCGAACAGCTCGGCGGCGGTGCGCTCCGTCGCCGTCGGGCGGCGCGGCGTGTAGTGGTGGCACGCGAACAGCCCCCAGAGCCGCCCCTCCACCAGGATCGAGATGGAGAGCGACGCCGCCACCCCCATGTTCCGCAGATACTCGATGTGGATGGGGGACACCGCGCGCAGGAAGGAGAGCGACAGGTCGAGGGGACGTCCGCCGGGGTCAAACCGCGGCAGGATCAGCGCCGGCGTCTCGCCGACGTCCGCGATCACCCGGAAGGTGTTGCGCAAGTAGAGCGCGCGCGCCTGGGCGGGGATATCGGAGGCGGGATAATTGAGGCCGAGGAAGCTGTCGACGCCGCCGCGCCGCGCCTCGGCCACCACCTCGCCGGCGCCGTCCGCATCGAAGCGGTAGGCCATCACGCGGTCGAAGCCGGTGAGCCCCCGCACCTGGCGAGTCGCCTCGTCGAGAAACCCCGCGAGCGAGGGCGTCGCCCGCACCCGCGAGACCATGGCGCGCACCACCGAGGTCGGGTCGCCGCGCCCGCCGGGCGCGGGTTCGCCCTCGATGACGAACAGCCCGTCGGAGACATGCACGGCGACGTTCATCGCGCCGCCGGACGGCGTCAGCCGGTCGAGACGCCCGCGCTCCACCGCGTCCGGGCCGAACAGCATCGCCGCCATGTTGCGCAGTGTGTGGATTGCGCCGTGGTCGAAGATGTCCTCCGCCGCGGTTCCGAGCAGGTCGGCCGCGGGCCGCCCGAGATGTTCCGCCACGTTTTCCGAGGCGTGCGCCACAACCCAGTCGGGGTCGAGCGCCACCAGGAAGCCGAACCGCTGCACCGCGCCGAGGATATGGATCGGCTCGCGGTCGCAATTGGAGAGGTTGACGTGCTCCGCCACGGTCAATCGCTTCGTCCGGCGGCAAGCGCCCTGTCGTAGACCGAGAAGGCCGCGAGCGCGGCCTCGATGCAGCGGGCCTCGTCGCGGGGGGTGAAGGGGGCCGCGGCGAGCGCCTCGAGGAAGGCCGGCCAGAGCCGGGCCGCCGCCGCCTGGCGCGCCAGATGGCGCGCGCCGAAATCGGCCGAGACCCCGAGCGGCGCGGCGTGCCGCATCAGATGCGCCGCGCCGAGGCAGGAGCCGGCCAGCACATAGCCGATGCCCCACAGGGCCGCATGGTCCGTCGGCTCCAGCGCCTCGGCTGGGGCGAGCGCCCGGGGCGCCGCGCCCGATGCCGCCGCGCATGCCGCGAGGTCCGCCACCAGATCCTGGCGCACGGCGGCCAGAAAGCGGGCCACGGGCGAGCCCGCAGCGAAAGCGGGTGCCTCGAGGCGCTGACGGGCGGCGAGGGACGCGGCGAGATAGTCGGCATAACCGGCGCGCCCGCGCCCGACCAGCGAAAGGATGGTGCGGTCGACCTGAGCGTGGGCCGACCGCGTCGCCGCGCGAAGACGCGAGCGCCGCCTCTCGCCGTCGGTCGGAACTGGTGGAAACGTATGGAGTTGTACGGACATATGTGTTCGAGTAACACACGCGCCCCTCGGGCGTCTGTGCACTAGAGCACGCGGGGATCGGCCCGCATTCCGAGCTGATCGGATAACGTGTTTTCTTTCCTGAGGTTGGAGGGCAATTTACGCAGCAAATTGTTTCGACCTGCTTGAATCGGGTCCGGATCGTGCGGCGGCAGGAGGAAGTCCGCCCCGAGGGGGCGCGTTTTCTGAACGCAGGCGAAGGATCCGCTCAACGGGCAGATCATCGCGATCTGCTCCGATTTCGCCTTAAGCCATTGAAACGATGGGCAGTCTCTGTTCTGAAATGGAACGTCAGGGCCCTGAACCTGACGCGCTCCGGCTCCAGAGCACATGGCACGGCAGGAGACCCCCCATGCTACTTGCGTCACCGGACGATGTGCGCGGCAACCGCCTGCTGGCAGTGCTCAGCGAGAACGACCGCACGCGCCTATTGCCCCATCTGCACGCCTTCGACTTCGAGAACGGGGCGATTCTTCAGCCGGCAGGGGAAGACGTGGTGCACACGTGGTTTCCCTGCGGCGCGGCGCTCGCGTCCTTCTGCGTGTCGTCCGAGCCTGGCGACCTCATGGAGGTCGCGATCATCGGCTGGGAGGGCGCGGTGGGCGGCGTCGTCTCGAACGGACGCATTCCCGCCTTCGCCACCGCCCAGGTGCGCAGCGCCGGCCGCTTCCTGCGCATCCGCACCTCGGCGCTCGAGCAGGCGAAGATCGATTCCCTCCATCTGCGCCACTGGTTCGCGCGCTATTCCGACTGCCTGTTCGCGCAGCTGTTCCAGACCGCCGCCTGCAACGCCCGGCACACCATCCGCCAGCGCGCCTGCAAGTGGCTGCTGTCGGCGTCGGAACGTACCGGCAGCAACGAACTGGCGATGACCCAGGAGGATTTTGCCGCGCTGCTCGGGGTCGGCCGCAGCTTCGTCAACCGGACGCTGCACGCTTTGCGCGAGGAGGGGCTGGTCGAGATGCGGCGCGGCGTCATCGTCCTGAAGAACAAGAAGCGCCTGAAGCAGGCCGCCTGCGGATGCTCCATCGCCATCGAGAACCATTTCGACGAGGTGCTGCACGGCATCTACCCGATCAGCCAGTGAGGCCCGGGGCACCGGCTTGCCCGCGCGGCTTCGCGCCGCTGCCCGGCACCGCTGGCCGGCCGCCTCGGCCGGCGCCGCCGGCGTGCCCCGGCC
This sequence comes from Xanthobacter luteus, assembly GCF_040049235.1. Lineage (NCBI taxonomy): Bacteria > Pseudomonadati > Pseudomonadota > Alphaproteobacteria > Hyphomicrobiales > Xanthobacteraceae > Xanthobacter > Xanthobacter luteus. Next base: position 564,798 of record NZ_JBDZDO010000001.1, on the reverse strand, counting down.
GGGACCGAGCGCCACCGGGACGGGCGCGGCGCGACCATCCTGCGCCGCGCGGCCTTCAGAGCACGATCCACCCCTCAGGAAGCGCGCCCCGGTTCGGTCGCTAGAGCTGGCGTGTCAGGTTGTCGGCGAACGACAGGATGTGCGCCCGCGTCGCCGCCTCCGCCTGGTCCGGATCGCCGGCGCGCAACGCGTCGACGATGGCCGCGTGCTCGTCCACCACGCGGCGGTGGTGCTCATGGGCGCGCAGCGACACGAACCAGACCCGCTGCGCATGCTCGTGCAGGTTGCGCAAGATTTCGCCCAGCACCAGGTTGCGCGCCGCGGCGGAGATGGTGGCGTGGAAATCCCGGTCGAGCGCCATCAGCGTGTCGACATCGCGCGTCGCGGCCGCCGCCTTGCCCTGGCGCACATTGTCCACCAGCGCCTCGATCACCCGCGGGGTGGCGCGTTCGGCGGCGAGGCGGGCGCAGAAGCCTTCGTTCACGAGGCGCACGTCCACCATGTCGCGCACCTCGTCATGGGAGATGGGGCGCACGATGATGCCCTTGCGCGGCAGCACCTCCACGAGGCCGTCGCGCATCAGGCGGTCGAACGCCTGGCGCACCGGCGTGCGGCCCAGGCCGAGGCTGGCGGAGACCGCCGCCTCGCTGAGCGCCTCGCCGGGGCGGAAGGCGCACATGATGATGCGCCGCTTGATGGTTTCATAGGCCTCGTCGCGCAGCGAGCGCGGCGGGACGGCGCCCTCGCGGTCCTCGCCCGCGTCGAGCGGCATCAGGTCCCGCGCACTCTCGCTTTGCATCATCCCAGCTCCGACGCGCGCTTCAGGCTCGCGAACATGGACACCCGCATCAGATAGTCCCGCATGGCGGCCGGGTCATCCTTGACGCGGCGCATCTGCTGCGTGAAGCGCGCCTGGTCCTCGGGGCTTGCGGCCTCCAGGTTGCGCTTGTTCTGGATCGTCTGCGTCTGCACATATTCCACCGTCACCTGCCGGCGCTGGAGGTCGTAGCGGTCGAGCTCGGCCTCGCTTGCCTCCTTGTGCCACACCTTGGCGAGGCGCTGGGAGAGGCTGACCGCGTCGTGGATGCCGCCGTTCATGCCCATGCCGCCGAGCGGATTGTTGATGTGGGCGGCGTCGCCGGCGAGGAAGGCGCGGCCCACGCGATAGCTCTTCGCCACGCGCTGGTGCACCCGGTAGAGCGTGGCGTGGGCGATCTCGAAGGTCAGCGGTCCCTGCGGGCAGGCGCGCTTCAGCAGCGACTGGCCGAAGGCGGCCGATACCGCGTCCTGGTCACTCATGTCCGGGTGGACCGGGAACATCACCCGCCACAGGTCCGGCACCTTCAGCAGGAAGTGCCACAGCTCCGGATCGGCGACGTAGGACACCGCGTCGAGATTGGGCATCACCGAATAGAAGTCGAACGGCGTCGAGAGCACCAGAAAGCGCTCGGGCCAGGTGAAGCCCTCGAACTCGACGTTGAGCGCATGGCGCACCTGCGAGCGCGCGCCGTCGGCGCCGATCAGGAAGCGCCCGCGCCGCGTCTCCACCGAGCCGCCCTCGCGGGCGATCTCCACCGTCACGCCGTCGGCATCCTGCGAGAGGCCCACCACGCGGCGGTTGAACGCGATCTCGAAGCCCGGCGTGCCTTCGAGCTTCGCCAGCAGGATACGGGTGAGCTTGAACTGCTCGGATTGCAGCCGGTAGGGGTGGCGCGTGGCGTCGGCGATGGCGGCGAAGTCGAAGTCGGCGATCACTTCGCCGCCGGTGCGCCGGTATTGGAAGCGCGGCGCGATCAGGCCTTCGGCGATCAGCTCCCCGGCGGCGCCCAGCTCGTCCAGCATGTCGAGCGTCGGAGGATGGAAGGTGGAGGCGCGCGACTCGGTGGCCAGCGCGCTCTCGCCCTCGAACACCGTCACCGGCACGCCCCGCCGCAGCAGCTCGGCCGCCGCCACCATGCCCACCGGCCCCGCGCCGGCGATGAAGACCCGCTCTTCCATCTCACCTCTTCCTTTCAGGCGGCCGTCGACGCGTCGCGCCCGGACACCGAGATCCAGTGGCGGATCTCGGCGCGGATGCGGTCCACCTCGGCCTGGTTCTCGCTCGCGCCCTCGGGCACCGCGACCTCGTGGACGAGGCGCGCCGGCGCGCCGAACACGAGAATCCGCGTGCCCAGATAGATCGCCTCGTCGATGGCGTGGGTGACGATAAGAAACGTCATCTTCTGCCGGCGGGCCAGCGCCCGGAAATCGGAACGCAAGCGCATGGCGGTGATCTCGTCGAGGGCGCTGAACGCCTCGTCGAGCAGGATGATCTCCGGCCCGGTGGCGAAGGCGCGGGCGATGTTGGTGCGTTGGCGCATGCCGCCGGACATCTCGCTCGGCAGCGCCTCGGTGAACGGGCCGAGGCCGACCGCCCGCAGCCATTCGCGCGCCCGCTCGCGCCGCTCCGCCTCCGGCACGCCCTGGATCTGCAGGCCGAGCGCCACGTTGTCGGTGGCGGTGAGCCAGGGCAGCAGGCGGTCCTCCTGGAAGATGCGGGCGATGCGCCCCTTCTTGCGGATGAACTTCTCCACCGGCTCGCCGTCGATGGTGATGCGCCCGCTGTCCAGGCTCTTCAGGCCCAGCAGGCAGTCGAACAGCACCGACTTGCCGGCGCCGGTGGGGCCGACAATGGCGACATATTCGTTGTCGGCCACGTCGAAGGTCAGCTCGCGGATCGCCTCCACGGCGCCGCCGCTCTTCTGGATGAAGGACTTCTTGGCCTTCTCGATGCGGATCTTCACGGGGGATTGAGCGGTCATGGCGTGCCTCACGCGCGGTCGTGGTGGTCGCCGCGCCAGCGCAGCACGAAGCGTTCGAGGGCCTCGACGCCGTGGGTCATCATGATCGCCACCGCGACCATGATGAGGGTCCAGGCGAGCACCATGGCCATGTCGAACACGTTCTTGGCGAGGTCGAGTTCGCGGCCGATGCCGAACGGCGCACCCACGAGCTCGGCCACGATCACGGTGCGCACCGCATTGCCGATGTTGAGCTTGGTGGCGGTGAAGGCGAACGACTTCACGAACGGCCACAAAAGCAGGCGGATGTATTGCGCGCGGCTGGCGCCGAACGAGAGCACCATGTCGGTGAGCTTGCGGTCGATGGAGCGCACCCCGTCATAGACGCAGAACACCGTGACCGGCACGCACAGCATCACCAGCACGAAGGCGATGCGCAGCTCCACGTTGGAGAACCAGATCACGACGATGATGACCCAGTTCAGGGCCGGCACGCCCATGATGAACTTGATGATCGGCCGCAGGAAATCGTCCGCCCCGCGCCACAATCCCATGGCGAGGCCGATGGGCACGCCGATGACGAGCGACAGCATCACCGCGAACAGCATGCGCGCGAAGGTGATGAGCCCCTGGGAGAGCATGTCCCAGGTGGTGAGGATGGCAAGGATGTTCTTCGCGATGTCGCCGAGGCTCGGGAACAGGATCGGCGGGAAGAACAGCGAGGCGGTCTGCCAGGCGAGGGCGAGCACCGCGAACGGCGCGACGGCCTTCAGGACCCGCACGGCGCCGCGCCGGAGGCGGCTCGGCGCGGGGGCCGCGACTGCGATGTCGGACATGGGGCGATCCTCCATTCTTTCGCGGGATCAGGGTGGCCCGCCGCTGCGGGCCACCCGGCCCGCCGCTACTTCTTGGGCCAGGCGTAGTAGACGCCTGCGTCGGGAATGGCGGTGAGGAAGCCCGCTTCCTTGAAGCCCTTGAACAGGGCGTCGAGATTGTCCTTCTGGTCGATCGCCGGCTCGATGACGAAGGTGGTGATCTTGAGCTTCCGGCTCTCCTGGAGCGCCTCCACCGGCACCTTGGTGAACTCGGAGATGATCTTGTCGGCTTCTTCCGGATTCTTGTTGTAGAAGTCGGCGGCCTCCTGCCACATCTTCAAGGTGGCGAGCACCTTGTCGGGGTTGGCGTCGATCCAGGCCTTGTGGGCGAAGGCGCCGAGATACCAGACCGGCGCGGTCGGGGCCATGCCGAGCGCGTCCCGGATCGAGGCGTTCATGTCGCCCACCAGGTGGAAGCCCTTGATCAGCGTCGAGGACAGCGCCGGGTCGAACAGCAGGCCGGCATCCGCCCGGTCGGCGAGCAGCATGGTCTGCACCGCCGAGGGCGCGGCATCGACCACATTGATGTTCTTGCGCGGGTCGAGGTCGTTCTGCTTCAGGAAGAACGAGGCCATGCCGTAGAAGCCGGACGAGGTGGTGGCCGCCACCGTCTTGCCCTTGAGGTCGGCTGGCTTGGTGATGTCCGGGCTTTTCGAGACGAAAGCGTGGTTGGCGGTGGAGATGGTGAACAGCAGCTGCACCGGCATGCCGCGGGTGTAGAAGTTCGCCCCCGAGAACAGCGCCCCGAAGACGTGGGTGGAGCGGCCGGCGGCGAAGTCCGAATAGAGGATGCCGGGATTGGGGTAGAGCTTGATGTCGAAGTCGAGCCCGTATTTCTTGTCGAGCCCGCGCTTCTGGATGATCGGCACCAGGAACGAGCCGTTGGAGGGCGGGGCGAGGCCGCCCGCGCCGGAGACCGTCTCCTGCGCGAGGGCTGGCGCTGCGAGCGCCAGGGCGCCGGCCAGAAGGCCGGCGAGGGCGGCGCCGCGGGCGCGTGGGCCGAAACTGGTCTTCATGGCTTGGTTCCCTTCCGTTTTTTTCGATGGACGCGGTCGATCCGCGATGCCTCAGCCAAGCACCGGCAGCACCGTCACGTCGTAGCCGTGGCGGATGGCGCGGCCGAGCACCGGGTCTTCGATCTCGAACTCGAAGCGGTCCGCCGGGCGGATGCCGCCATGGGCGGCGAGCGTGCCGCAGAACATGGCGGCGCCAGCGTCGAACGGGCCGTCATAGCCGGCGAGGATGTCCAGGGGCGGCAGCATGGCCGCCACCGAGCCCTCCTGGTAGAGCGTGCGCGCCCCGCCGATCACCGCGAAGGCGCGCAGCACCAGTCTGTCCCAGTGGGGCAGCACCTCGTCGAGCGCCCACAGCTCGGCGGCCACCGGCTTGTCGCACATCTGCTTTGAGACGGTGATGTTGTAGGTCTCCACCTTGCGGTCGGTGTGGTCCGAGCCGATGCCGAGGAAGCGGCGGCCGCCGGCCTTCAGGATCATGAACTCCACCTCGCCGGACGAATCCGGCCCGGTGGATTCGATGGCGTCCGCGGTGGTGAGGCGGGCGGCGGCGACGCGGTAATAGATCGGCGTCGAGGCCGGGCGCGGCACGCCCAGCTCCTCCAGCTCCTTGATGTGTTTCTCCAGCGCGACCTTGTCGCGCCCGGTCCAGCCGGCGATCACGGCAGTGCCGATGAGGAAGGTCTCCTCAAAGCTGCGTCCGTCGGCATGAACGGTGAAGGTCAGGGCCTTGGCGTGTCCGGATGGGGACATCTTGTTTCCTCCAGGATCAGGAAAAGCTGGAACTTAGACGCGGGAACCTTGGGTCTTGCAGAGGAAGGATCGACGCCGCCGCCCAGGGGGTGGAGGCGGCGGCGCCGATCCCCACGCCACGCGCCGGTCAATGGGGCGTGCGCGTGGCGAGAAGGGTCCATTTCCCGTCCTTCACCTCGAGGATGTAGACGGGCTTCACCGCGTCGCCGTCGGTGAAGGAGATGGCGCCCTCAAGAGCCGGGAAGTCCTTGAGCTTTGCGAGCTGGTCGCGGATGGCGGTGCGTTCGGCGGCGACCTTGGTCTTGTCGCCGGTGACGCCGGCGCGCTTCATCGCCTCGGCATAGAGATAGACGATGTCATAGACCGAGGCGTCCATCTGGTTCGGGTCGGTGCGGGGGTAGCCCGCCGCCTTGGTGCGCTTGGCGAACTCGGCGGCAAACGCCTTGGTCTCAGCGTTCACCTCGGGGAAGAAGGTGGTGCCGATGGTCAGCGTCTCGCCGGCGCCGTCCATGCGCTTGGGCAGCTCGGGATCGGCGATGGTGGTGCCGCCGACGAGGCGGGTCTTCACGCCCTGGCGCTTCAGCTCCTTGGCGATGTTCACCGCGCCCTCGGGCGGCGAGCCGAGGCCGACGATGTCGGGCGCCATCTGCTTCAGCTGCGCCACCTGGGGCGACAAATCGAAGGCCGCGAGCTGGAAGTCCACCGCGCCCTTGGAGGGGATGGAATATTTCTCGAACATCTTGGGCACCACGCCGGTGCCGATGGACTTTGACACCACATCGTCGGTGGCGTAGGCCGCCGCGCCCGAGGCCATGGGCAGCTTCTTGTCCTTGAGGGCGGCGAGCACCTGGTCGATGACCTTGCCCTCGTCGGTGGTGTTGCGGAAGCCGTAGGTGAAGCCCTTGGTGAGGCCCGGCGCCGAGGAGGCCATGGACATCTGCGGGATGCCCTCGCGCTCGCCCACCGGGAAGGTGGTGCGCACCTCGGAGGAGGAGAACGGGCCGATGACGGCGAGCGCGCCGGCATCCTGCGCGAACGAGCGCACGGCGGTGGTGGCCTGCTTGGGATCGCCGGCGGTGTCGAACTTGACCACCTTGATCTTCCTGCCGTTGATGCCGCCCTTGGCGTTGATCTGCTCCACCGCCAGGTCCACCGCCACCTCGTTGGTGTTGGCGAGCGACACGTAGGGGCCGCTCTTGGCCATCATGTAGCCGAGCACCAGCTCGCCCTCCGCCCGGGCCTGCCCCGCGACGAGGAGCGCCGCGATCGCGGCCGCGCCGGTTGCCAGTCTCATGGTCATGGTCTCAACTCCTCTCTGGATGGGTTCGGCGCGGGGCGGGCCCCGTCTTCGCCGAGATAGGCTTCCTGGAGCCGGGGATCGCGCGCGAGCGCGGCGGGATCGCCCGCCATGATCACCCGGCCGAGCTCCAGCACGCTGGCGCGGTGGGCGGCGGCGAGCGCCTTGCCGGTGTTCTGCTCCACCAGCAGCACCGACAGCCCGCCGGCATTGAGTTCGCGGATCAGCTCGAACAGCTTGGCGACGAACAGGGGCGAGAGACCCAGCGACGGCTCGTCGAGCATCATCAGGCGGGGCTTTGCCATCATCGCTCGGCCGATGGCGAGCATCTGCTGCTCGCCGCCGGACAGGCACGAGGCGGCCATGTGGCGCCGCTCGGCGAGGTTGGCGAAGCGGTCGTAGATGGCGTCCTTCTCGCGGGCGATGGCGTCCTGGTCGGTGCGCATGTGGGCGCCGAGGAGCAGGTTCTCCTCCACCGTGAGCGAGATCAGGATGCGTCGGCCCTCCGGCACCAGGACGATGCCCTTCTCGATGCGCTTGTGGGCCGGGGCGCGGGTGATGTCCGCATCCGCGAAGGTGATGCCGCCGCCCTTCGCCGGCACCGCGCCCAGGATCGCGCGCAGCAGCGTCGACTTGCCCGCGCCATTGGCGCCCAGCACGGTGACGACCTCGCCCTCATGGACCTGGAGCGAGACGCCCCTCAGCGCCGCCACGCGGCCGAAGGAGACGGAGAGGTCGCTGACGTCGAGCAGAGCCATCACGCGGCCTCCCCGTCGGAGCCGATATAGGCCTCGCGCACCCTGGCATTGCGCCGCACCGCGGAGAGCGGCCCCTCGGCGATCTTCTCGCCGAAGTTCAGCACCACCACCTTCGCGCAGACGCTGTCCACGAAGTGCATGTCGTGCTCGACCACGATCAGGGTCACGCCCCTCGCCAGCAGGTCCTTGAGATGGTCGCGCAGGGCGTTCGTCTCGCTGGGATTGAGCCCGGCGGCGGGCTCGTCCAGCATCAGCACGGTGGCGCCCGCGAGCGTCGCCCGCACCAGGTCGATGCGCTTCCTGACGCCGTAGGGCAGGGCGCTCACGGTCTCCTCGGCGTAACGGGCGAGGCCCGCCTCTTCCAGCGCCGCGCGGGCCTCCCTCTTCCAGCGGTGGCCGGGCACGAGGCGGAAGGGGGCGAGGAGGTCCCTGAGCGTCGCGGCGCGGACGTGCTGGCCCACCAGGAGGTTCTCCAGCACCGTGAGATGGGACATGAGCCGCACGTTCTGGAACGAGCGGGCGATGCCGGTGGAGATGCGCTTGCGCGAGGGCATGTGCGTCACGTCGGTGCCGTTGACGTGGATGGTGCCTGCATCCAGCGCGTAGACGCCGCTGACGAGGTTGAAGACCGTGGTCTTGCCGGCGCCGTTGGGGCCGATCAGCGCGGTGGCGCGGCCCCTGGGCGCCTCGAAGGACAGGTCGCGGATGGCGCGCACGCCGGCGAACGACTTCGCCAGATTGGTGACCGAGAGGGCGGCGGCGGGCATTGGCGTGCTCATGCCTCGCCCTCCGCGGTGCGGCGCCGGAACATCCGCAGCAGCGCCGCCGTCACGAGGCCCTGCGGGCGCACGGCCATGAAGACGATGATGAACACCGCGAACAGCGCGTAGCGCCATTCGTTCGAAGCGCGCAGCAACTCCGGCACCAGGGTGAAGAAGGCGGCGCCCACCAGCGGACCCCACACCGTCTGGGTGCCGCCGAACAGCACGTAGAGCACGGTGTAGACCGAGAGCAGCACGCTGAAGTGCTGGGCCTCGACGAAATTGTAGTGATGCGCATAGAAGGCGCCGCCGAAGCCGGCCACCGCCGCGCCGAGCGCGAACGCCGCCACCTGCATGCCGCGCACCGAGATGCCCATGAGGTCGGCGACCGTCGGGTCGCTCTTCACGGCCGTGAGATAGAGCTGAAAGCGCGTGCGCGAGAGCAGCAGCATCAGCGCCACCACGCCGGCCGCCGCCGCGAACACCGCGTTGGGGCCGGCATAGTCGGCCACCGGATAGCCGGCGGCGCCGCCCACCACCTCGAGGTTCAGGAAGAGCGCGGAGATCACCTGGCCGAGCGCGAAGGTGGCCATGGCGAGATAGATGCCGTGGGTGCGCAGTACCGGGATGCCGATGAGGATGCCGGTGAGGCCCGCCGCCGCCGCGCCCACCGGCACCGCGGCCCACAGGGGCCACATAAATTCATTGGTCAGGAACGCCGCGCCGTAGGCGCCGATGGCCATGAAGCCGGCGATGCCGAGGTTCAATTGGCCCGCCGCCAGCGGCAGGTAGACCGCATAGGCGGCGATCACGTTGAAGGCGAGGACGACCAGGACCCCGGTGAGATAGCCGCTCATCAGAGCTTCTCCCGGCTCGGGGCGCGGCCGAGCAGGCCTTGCGGGCGCACGATCAGGATCAGCAGCAGCAGGCCGTACACCGTGATGTTCACCACGTCGGCGCCGATGAAGGAGATGGACAGCACCTCGGCGAGGCCGATCAGAAGCCCACCCAGCACCGCGCCCCAGATCGAGCCCATGCCGCCGACGATCATGGCGGCGACGCCCTTGAAGCCGACGCCCTCGCCCATGAAGGGCGAGACCTGCTGGTAGTTCACCGCGAACAGGATGCCGGCGACGGCGGCGAGCAGCGCCGAGGCGATGAAAAGCTGGGGCACCAGGCGGGAGATGTCGATGCCGAGGATCAAAGCGGTCTCGCGGTTCTCGGCCACGGTGCGGATGCGCCGGCCGGCATTGGTGGCCGAGAGCAGGTAGGACAGGAGGGCGACCAGCGTCAGCGAGAGGCCGAGCGAGATCAGCTGGGCGATGCCGATGACGAGCCCGCCAATGCGGATGTTGAGGTCGGGCAGCAGCGCCGGGAACGCTTGCTGGTCGGAGCCGTAGGCGATGAGCATGAGGTTTTCGAGCAGCACGAGGAAGCCGAGCGAGGACACGAGCGGCACCTCCGGATCGCCGCTCTGCATGGGGCGGAAGGCGAGGCGCTCCACCAGCAGCGAGACGACGGCGGCGGCGAGCAGCGCGCCGGAAAAGGCGAGGAAAGCGGGCCAGCCCTTCGCCATCAGGCCGAAGGAGAGCATGCCGCCGAGCATGAACAGGCCGGGGATGGAGAAGTTGAGGAAATTGAGCACGCCGATGGCGAGGGTGAAGGCCACCGCCACCAACATGTAGATGGCGCCGAGCATCACGCCGTTGACGATCTGCTGGGAAAGCATGACGCGGAATGGGCCTCCGGGACCCGCCCCGACCGCCCGTGACCGGGCCGCCTCAGGACGGCTGATGGCTATGATACAAAGCTATCGCGGCGGCACGTTCAAGCTGAAATTTCAGGCGGATTTCACAAGTCTGCCGGCAATCCACAGGTGGGGCAGAATGGCTGCCATATATCTATAAACTATTGACAATATTTGATAAATAAGCCCGGGGCGCGGCCAGCTCAGGCCCCCGCCGACGGCCGGATGCCGAAGCGGCGGGCGATCGTCTGCCCAAGGAAGGGGCATGAGGGCGCCCCTTGGGGGCAGGGATCCGGGCCGTCTCGGGCAGGCCCGCTTCGGCGAATGGGCCGCGGCGGCCTAGGGCGCCTCGGCACCGTGGCGGGGCAAACCGGGGCCCAGGCCCTGCGCCATCTCAAGGGCGGTGGAGGTCCAGATGTGGTGGGTCGGCGGGAGGGCGTCGGGGTCGTCCAGGGTCCCGAGCGAAACGTCGACCGCGTCCTCCCGGGCCATGTCGAACAGGATCGGGCTGCCGCAGGCGCCGCAGAACCCGCGCACCACCCCCGGCGACGACGCGTAGAGCTTCAGAACCCCTTGAACCACCTCGAAATCTCCCCGCTCCACCGTGACCCAGGGCAGGGCGGCGGAGCCCGAGGCGCGGCGGCACAGGGTGCAGTGGCACCAATAGGCCGCGCGCGGATGGCGCAGGCGGTAGCGCACCGCCCCGCACAGGCATCCGCCCGGATATGTGCGGCTGTTCTCGCTCATCTTCCGCGATCTCTCATCTGCGCCGCGTCCCTCAGGTGGCGATGGCGAAATCGGCCCACACCGGCACGTGGTCGGACGGCTTCTCCCAGGCGCGCACGTGCTTGTCGATGCCGACCGCGATCAGCTTGTCCGCCGCCTGGGGCGAGAGCAGCAGATGGTCGATGCGGATGCCGTTGTCGCGCTGCCAGGCCCCCGCCTGGTAGTCCCAGAAGGTGAAAAGGCGCGGCGCGTCGGAGGCGGCGCGCACGGCGTCGGTGAGCCCGAGATTGAGAAGGCCGCGGAACGCCTGCCGGGTGGGCGGCAGGAACAGGGCGTCGCCGGCCCATTGGGCCGGGTCCGCGGCATCCTCCGGCGTGGGGATGACGTTGAAGTCGCCCGCCAGCACCAGCGGCTCCTCGAGCTTCAGCCGGTCGGCGGCGAACGCCTTCAGGCGCGCCATGAAGCCGAGCTTGTAGGGATATTTCTCGGTGTCCGGCGGGTTGCCGTTGGGAAGGTAGAGGCAGGCGACGCGCACCACGCCGCCCTTCGCCGACACCACCGCCTCGATGAAGCGCGCCTGCTCGTCGCCGTCGTCGCCGGCAAGGCCGTGGGTCACGTCCTCCAGCGGCAGCTTGGAGAGCAGGGCCACGCCGTTGAAGCCCTTCTGGCCGTGCACGCTCACATTGTAGCCGAGGCTCTCGAATGGCTCTTTCGGAAACGCCTCGGTCTGGCACTTGATCTCCTGGAGGCAGACCACCTGCGGGTCGGTCTCCTTCAGCCACGCCAGCGCATGGTCGAGCCGCTGGCGGATGGAGTTCACGTTCCAGGTGGCGATGCGCATGCGGGGGGCTCCTCGGGCCGGCGAGGATAGCGCGCGCGGGCGCCGCCGCAAGGGCGGGGAGGGCGGGTGCGGCGACCACCCCCGGATCGCGTCCCCGCTTTTAGCCGGAGGAGCTTTCCCTCCCCCTTGGGGGGCGGGCAGGGGAGGGGGTGTGGCAAGCTCCGGTGCACCGCCGGACGGCAGCGTCGCCGGGGGAGCGGGAGTTCCGGCGCGCCACCCCCACCCCCTCACCCCTCCCCACAAGGGGGAGGGGAGCCGCGGCGCGCCTTGGGACGTCCTGGCCGCGCACTCGAACGCGCTTGCCAAGAGCCACCCCCTCCATAAAGGCTCACCCCTCCCCCTTGCGGGGAGGGGCAGGGGTGGGGGTGTCCGGAACGCTTCCGCAACGCGGCCGGCCCGGCCCCCAAAGGCCGGTGCGGACCCCACCCCCTCAGCCCTCCCCGCAAGGGGGGAGGGGAGGCACGGCGCGCCTTGGGACGTCCTGGCCGCGCACTCGAGCGCGATTGCCAAGAGCCACCCCCTCCATAAAGGCTCACCCCTCCCCACAAAGGGGAGAGGTGCCGCGGCGCCCCTTGGGGATATCCCGGCCGGGCGCATGGCCCATGCGGCGCCGCCGCCTGCCCCTTTCACGGCCCGGCCGGCGGTCGTATGGAAGGCGCTTCACGCGCAGGATCGCAGCCCATGGCCTCTTCCCCCGCCGCCGACCTCGATTTCTCCGGCAAGCGCGTGCTCGTCACCGGCGCGGCGGGCGGCATCGGCATGGCCATCGCCGCCGCCTTCGCCGCGCAGGGCGCGCGCGTGATCCTCGCCGATCTCAGCGCCGCGGCGGCGGCGCAGGCGCTGGAGGCGAGCGCCATTCCGGCCGGCCAGGCGGCCCCGCTCGCCCTCGACGTGACCGACGAGGGCGCGGTCGATGCCGCCTTCAGCGCCCTCGCGGCGCAGGGCGCGGCGCCGCACATCCTGATCAACAATGCCGGCCTCTCCATCCGCAGGGGCATCGAGGACCTGAGCCTGAAGGACTGGGACACAGTGTTCGCGGTGAACGTCACCGGCGCCTTCCTGTGCACCCGCGCGGCGGTGCCCCACATGCGCGCCGCAGGGGCGGGGGCGATCGTCAACATCGCCTCCATCATGGGCCTGTCCGGCGGCGGGCCCTATCCCAACCCGGCCTACCAGGCCAGCAAGGGGGCGCTGGTGAACCTCACGCGCGGGCTGGCGGTGGAGCTGGCGCCCGCCGGCATCCGCGTCAATGCGGTGGCGCCCACCTGGGTGCGCACGCCCTTCATCGCCGCGCTGCTGGATGACGAGGCGACCCGGCTCAAGCTGGAGGCGTTGATGCCCATGGGCCGCCTCGCGGAGCCGCAGGACGTGGCGGCGGCCACCCTGTTCCTGGCGAGCCCCATGGCGGGCATGATCACCGGCCACACCTTGCCGGTGGACGGCGGCTTCCTCGCCCAGTGAGGCGGGCCAGCGCGGTCCGTCCTCCACACCCGGCCGGCGCCGCCGCGAACCGGCGCTCTTTCCATGGGACGGCTGCGCCCCTATAACGCGCCAGCCGGCCGATCGGGGCCGGCGCCAGAACCTTGCGCGGATGTCCAGCACCGTCCACGTCCTCAACGGGCCCAATCTCAACCTCCTCGGCACGCGGGAGCCGGGCATCTATGGCGCGGCGACGCTCGCCGACGTGGAGGCCCTGTGCCTGAAGGAGGCCGGCCGCCACGGCTTCGACATCGTCTTCCGCCAGACCAATTCCGAAGGCGGGCTCGTCGACCTGATCCAGGCCGCCCGCGGCGCGCGGGGGCTGGTGCTCAATGCGGCGGCCTATACCCATACCTCCGTCGCGCTCCGGGACGCGGTCTCGGCGGCGGGGGTGCCGACGATCGAGGTGCACCTGTCCAACGTGTTCGCCCGCGAGGACTTCCGCCACCACTCGTTTCTGTCGCCCGTGGCGCGCGGCGTGATCTGCGGCTTCGGCCCGCAGAGCTACGTGCTCGCCATCGCGGCGCTCGCCGCCATGCCCGCCTCCCCCTGAGGGGTGGCGCGACACTCCAGCAGCCCTCGTGCGGCCCCGTGCGGCCGGCCAGAGCAGGACCATGATGAAACCCTCGAAGACCCCCATCGACACCGCGCTGATCAAGGAGCTCGCCGAGCTGCTCTCGGAGACCGACCTCACCGAGATCGAGGTGCAGCACGACCATCTGCGCATCCGCGTCGCCCGCGCGCCGGCCCCGGTGACCATCACCCAGGGCCCGTCGGTCGTCGCCCAGCCCGCGCCGGTGGCGGCCCCGGTGGTGCTCGCGGCCGAGGGCGCGGCCGATTTCTCCAAGCATCCGGGCGTCCTCACCTCGCCCATGGTGGGCACCGCCTATCTCTCCCCCGAGCCCGGCGCCGCCGCGTTCGTGGATGTGGGCGCGAGCGTGAAGGAGGGCCAGACGGTCCTCATCATCGAGGCCATGAAGACCATGAACGCCATCCCGGCTCCGCGCTCCGGCATCGTGACGCGCGTGCTTGTGGGCAATGCTCAGCCGGTCGAGTACGGCGAGCCCTTGCTCATCATCGAGTGAGCGGGCCGGAAGGCGAGGAGAGCTGATGTTCAAGAAGATCCTCATCGCCAACCGGGGCGAGATCGCGCTGCGCATCCTGCGCGCCTGCAAGGAGCTGGGCATCGCCACGGTCGCGGTCCATTCCACGGCCGACGCGGACGCCATGCATGTGCGCCTCGCCGAGGAGAGCGTGTGCATCGGCCCGCCGTCGGCGCGCGAGAGCTACCTCAACATTCCCTCGCTGCTCGCCGCCTGCGAGATCACGGGCGCGGACGCGGTGCATCCGGGCTACGGCTTCTTGGCCGAGAACGCCCGCTTCGCCGAGATCCTGGCCGACCACAACATCCATTTCATCGGCCCCAAGGCGGAGCACATCCGCATCATGGGGGACAAGATCGAGGCCAAGAAGACCGCCCAGGCGCTCGGCATCCCGGTGGTGCCCGGCTCGGACGGCGGCATCACCGCCGACGACGAGGCCTACCGGGTGGCCGCGGAGATCGGCTTTCCGGTGCTGGTGAAGGCCGCCGCCGGCGGCGGCGGGCGCGGCATGAAGGTGGCGCTGACCCGGGAGGACCTCTCCCACGCGCTCTCGGCGGCCCGCACCGAGGCCTTGGCCGCGTTCGGCGACGATTCCGTCTATCTGGAGAAATACCTCGCCACCCCGCGCCACATCGAGGTGCAGGTGCTGGGCGACGGGCGCGGCCACGCGATCCATCTCGGCGAGCGCGACTGCTCGCTGCAGCGCCGCCACCAGAAGGTGTGGGAGGAGGCGCCCTCGCCGGTGATCTCCCCCGAGCAGCGCGCCGAGATCGGCGAGACCTGCGCCAAGGCGATGCGGGACCTCAAATATCTCGGGGTTGGGACGATCGAGTTCCTGTACGAGAATTCGCGCTTCTACTTCATCGAGATGAACACCCGCATCCAGGTGGAGCATCCGGTGACCGAGATGGTGACCGGCATCGACCTCATCAACGAGCAGATCCGGGTGGCGGCCGGCGAGCCGCTGACGCTCCAGCAGAGCGACATCGTCATGGAAGGCCACGCCATCGAGTGCCGCGTGAACGCCGAGCACCCGGCCACCTTCCGCCCCTCGCCCGGCAAGATCACCCACTATCACGTGCCCGGCGGGCTCGGCATCCGGGTCGATTCCAACGCCTATCAGGGCTACGTGATCCCGCCCACCTATGACAGCCTGGTGGGCAAGCTGATCGTCCACGGCAAGACCCGCGACGAGTGCCTGCGGCGGCTGCGGCGCGCGCTCGACGAGTTCGTGGTGGACGGCATCGACACCACGCTGCCCTTGTTCCGCACGCTGGTGCGCACCCGCGACATCGCCGAGGGGCGCTACGACATCCACTGGCTGGAGCACTTCCTGTCCGAGGGCGAGGGCAAGGGCAAGGTGGGCTGACCCGCGCCGTCTATCCGGCGGCGGCGGTCCGGCTCGCGGCGAAGGCGCGGAAGCCGCCGAACCGGGTGATGTCGGCGGCCTCCGCCACCTCGTTCGCCTCGGCCAGGAAGCCGGCGACGCGGCGCCCGTCCTCGAGCTCCACCCGGCCGAGGCCGAGCGGCGCGGGAATGCTGGCCAGAAGCCGGCCCACCCCGTCGAGCGGCAGCGACCAGACCTCGCCCGCGATCGCGCCGCCGCCCGCGCCGACGCGCACCACGCCGGGCCGCGGCTGGGCGCCGGGCAGCAGCTTCATGCGGTAGCAGGGCGCGGTCCTCACCTGCGCCACGAAGCGCCCGCCCATGGCTTTGAGGTCGGCGTTGAGCGCCATGCCGGACAGATGGGCGCCGAACACGCACACCTCCAGCCGGCCGGGTTCGGCGGCCGGCACGGGAAGCGGCGGCGCGCTCAGCGGCGCGCCGGTGGCGCCCAGCGGCAGGTTGCCGGCCGCCATGAAGGCGCGGGCGAGCGCGGCGACCTCGCCGTCGCGTCCGGCCGGCGCCAGCAAAGTGATGCCGTAGGGCACGCCAGAGGCGGCAACCGTGGTGGGCACGGCGGTGCCGCACAGGTCCATCAGGTTGACGAAATTGGTGTAGGTGCCGTTGCGCGAATTGAGCAGGATCGGCGCGGCCAGCACCTCCTCCACCGTATAGGCGGTGGGGGCGGTGGGCAGCACCAGCGCGTCGATGGCGGCGAGGGTCGGCTCCACCGCCTTGCGCAGCGCCTTGAGGCGATACATGGCGCGGAACGCGTCCGCCGCGCTCGCGCTGCCGCCCGGCACCGTGATCGCGCGGGTGACCGGATGAACCGCCTCGGGGTCCTTCTCGATCAGCGCGCCGGCGACGATCCAGCGTTCCGCCACCCAGGGCCCCTCATAGAGCAGCCGCGCGGTCTCCGCGAACGGCGCGAAATCGATCTCGACGAGCCTTGCGCCGAGGCCCCGCAGGCGCGCGAGCGCGGCCTCATAGGCGGCGGTGGCATCGGCGTCGCCGAAGAATTCCCGATCGCCGGGCGCCAGCACCCCCAGCACCGGCTGGGGCGGCGGCGGCGCGAGCGGGACGAGGGGGAGGGGGCGGGAATAGGCGTCGGCATCGTCCCCCGCCATCACCTTGAGCACCGCCATGGCGTCGTCCACGGTGAGGGCGAAGACCGAGATGCAGTCGAGCGAGCGGCAGGCCGGCACCAGGCCGGTATTGGGCACGAGGCCCAAGGACGGCTTCACGCCGACGATGTTGTTGAGCATCGCCGGCACCCGGCCCGAGCCCGCCGTGTCGGTGCCGAGGGCGACCGGCACGATCCCCGCCGCCACCGCCACCGCCGAGCCGGAGGACGAGCCGCCCGGCACCAGCTCCGCCTTGAAGGGGTTCTTGGGGATGCCGTAGGGCGAGCGCACGCCCACGAGGCCGGTGGCGAACTGGTCGAGATTGGTCTTGCCGATGATGAGCGCGCCCGCCGCCTTCAGCCGCTCAACCGCGGTCGCGTCGCGCGCGGCCAGATAGGCGAAGGCCGGGCAGGCGGCGGTGGTGGGCAGGCCCGCCACGTCGATATTGTCCTTCACCGCGATCGGGATGCCGTAGAGCGGCAGATCGCCCGCGCCGCGGGCCTCGAGCGCGGCGGCCTCCGCCTGGACCTCGGCCTGCGGCCGCAGGGTGATGAAGATCGCCGGGTCGTCGCGGGCGGCGATGCGCCGGTAGACTTCGGCCACGGTCTGCGCGAGCGATCGGGCGCCGGAGCGGTGGGCGGCGAGGAGGTCGGAAAGGGTGTGCATGACGCTCTCTTGGAAAGACGCTCTCTTGGAAATCGGTCCGGGCGCGGTGCGGCCGGTCGGGCCGGGCACGGGCCCCGTAGAAGGAAGCGCTAGCAGGAAGCGCGCCAGAGCCGCCCCGCGCCCTCCAAGCCTTCCGCCGGCGACGCGGAACCTTTGCGGCAGAAGGCTTGGAGGAAGGTCAACCAACGGCCGGCCTTGGGGGCGGGGACGGGTCCCGCTCGGGGTCTAAAGCTTATTTGACTAATTTTTAGTCAATATTGTGCGCCATGCATGCAATTCGTATGGCCTAGCGCGCCGGTTCCGGGTCGGTGCGGCCGGGCGGGGTCGCGGGCGAGACGGTGGGCGGCGGCGGCTCCTGTCCGGGCACGGGCAAGGCGGCCGGAGCGCTTTCCGTGGGCTCGGGCGAGCCCCGCCCGGAAAACAGGTTTGCCGCCGCCAGCGCCACCACCAGCAGGATGGCGCCGGCGATGAGGGTGTATCGTCCTCGCATGGTGTGCTCCCGAATGCTCTCCTTTCGGGAACGCCGTTGCGGCCGGGAGGTTTCGATCTTTGCTCCGGCCGCCCGCCGGAGCGGTGCCTCAATCGCGGAACACCACGGTCTTCGAGCCGTTGAGGAGCACCCGGTCCTGGAGGTGCCAGGCGAGGGCGCGGGCGAGCACCCGGCGCTCGATGTCGCGGCCCTTGCGCACCAGATCCTCGGGCGAATCCTGGTGCGAGATGCGCTCCACATCCTGCTCGATGATCGGCCCCTCGTCGAGGTCGGAGGTGACGTAGTGCGCGGTGGCGCCGATCAGCTTCACGCCGCGCTGGTGCGCCTGGTGGTAGGGCTTGGCGCCCTTGAAGCCGGGCAGGAAGGAATGGTGGATGTTGATGCACCGGCCCGCGAGCTTGGCGGCGAGCCCGTCGGAGAGCACCTGCATGTAGCGCGCGAGCACCGCCAGTTCCGCGCCGGAGGCCCGGAACACCTCCCAGACCTGCGTCTCCTGCTCCAGCTTGGTCGCCTTGGTGACCGGCAGATGGTGGAACGGGATGCCGTCGAAATCGAGATGGGCGTAGGTCTCGCGCGAATGGTTGGAGACGATGCCCGCGAGCTCCATGGGGATCTCGCCGATGCGCCAGCGATAGAGCAGATCGGCGAGGCAGTGGTCGGACTTCGACGCCAGCAGCAGCACCCGGCGCTTCTCGGCCCGGGGGCGGATGCTGAAGACGGCCTTGAACGGCTCGGCCACCGCCGAGAAGCCGGCGCGCAGGCCGGCGAGTTCCGCCGCGCCCTCGACCACGTTGAACACCGTGCGCATGAAGAAGCGCCCGCTCTCGGTGTCGTCGAATTGCTGCGCCTCAAGGATGTTGCAGCCGTGCTGGAAGAGGAAGGTGGAGACCCCCGCGACGATGCCGGGGCGGTTCGGGCAGGACAGGGTCAGGATAAATTGCGGCTCGGGCTGGCTCATGGTCGGGTCTCGAAATCCGGGGCGCCCCGGCGCGCGGTGCGGCGCCTTCGGGCAGAACGGGGAAGCGGGAAGGGAAGCGCGCGGCGCGCCGCCGTCAACCTCGCCCGGTACCCGACATGGTGAAGCCGAATTCGGCGGCGCTCGACGCCAGCCAGCGCAGGAAAGCCGGCGCGAACGAGCGCGGCACGGCGAAGACGTAGGACGGCGTCCCGTCCGCCCTGTCGCCGGTCCTGTCGCCCGCCCGCCAGAAGGTGAGGTTCACATGGGCGACGGTGGTGGTCGCCGCATCCCCCGCTTGGAAGACCGAAGGATCGAGGTCGACCATCACCCCCTTGGCGAGCGCCGCGCGCACCTTGGGGCCGGCGATCTCCAACAGCAGGCTGGCGTCGCTCTGGTCGGTGACGGCGGCGAGGCCCTCGGCGAGCGGCAGGAGCCGGCCGGGCAGCACGCGCGCCCCTTCGGCAAAGGCGAGCCAGCGGCCGGGGCCGGTGCCGATCAGCGTCAGGCCGCCGGCGGTGGCGGCCTTCGGGCCATCGGGCAGAAGGAGGCCGGCCTCGGCGAAGCGCGCGGCCAGAGCCGGCAGGGCGCCGCGCCGGGCGGCCAGCGTCGCGGCGGAGCAGCCGGCGCGCAGGCGCGCGGCGACGCCGTCCCCCGGCGCGCCGTAATGGCCCTCCGGCAGGAGGCGGGTGGGCTCGATGGCGGCAGGGATGTCAGCCACGCTGCTTCTCCCCCTCGGGATCGACGAAGGCCGGATGGCACACCTCCACCGCGATGTCGCCGCCGCGCACCGGATCGTAGGCGCGCACCGTCTCGCCGATGCGCGCGAGCCCGTTCTTCAGGAAGCCGAGGCCGATGGAATGGCCGAGCGTCGGCGAGAAGGCGACCGAACTCATATAGCCCTCGTCGTTCGCCAGGGTGGGTTCGGCGCCCACGGGGAGGAAATGCGCGCCCGCGCGCAGGCGCTCGGCGCGGTCCACGGGCCTGAAGCCGACGAAGATCGGCCGGTCCTCTTCCAGGAAGGCGGGGCGGGCGGCCATCACGCGGCCGATATAGTCCTTCTTGGTGGAGGCCATCTTGCCGAGCCCGAGGTCGCGCGCCGAGGTCTGGCCGTTCAATTCGTTGCCCGAGACGTGACCCTTCTCGATGCGCAGGACGCCGAGCGTCTCGGTGCCGTAGGGCGTGATGCCGAATTCCGCGCCCGCCGCCATGATGGCGCGCACGAGCTTCTCGCCCTGGCCCGAGGGCACGGCGATCTCGTAGCCCAGCTCCCCCGAAAAGGAGAGGCGGAAGATGCGCGCCGGGATGCCGCCGGCAACCGAGGTCTCAAGCACGCCCATGAAGGGCAGGGCCGCGTTGGACACGTCCGCTCGGTCCACCAGCTTCGCCAGCACGTCGCGCGCGCGCGGGCCGGAGAGCGCGATCTGGGCATATTGCTCGGTGATGGAGGCGAGCTGCACGTCGAGGTCGCGCCACAGCACCTGGAGGCAGAATTCCAAATGCTGGTAGACCTTGGCGGCGTTGGCCGTGGTGGTGGTCATCACATAATGGTCGTCGGCGAGGCGCGCTGAGGTGCCGTCGTCCATGACGATGCCGTCCTCGCGCAGCATCACGCCGTAGCGCGCCTTGCCGACCGCGAGCGTCGAGAATGTGTTGATATAGACCCGGTCGAGGAAGCGGCCTGCGTCCGGGCCCTGGAGGTCGATCTTGCCGAAGGTGGAGGCGTCCACCACGCCGACGCGCTCGCGCACCGCCGTCACCTCGCGGTTGACGGTCGTGAGCCAATCGGTCTCGCCGGGCTTGGGGAAATACTGCGCCCTGAGCCAGAAGCCCGCCTCGACGAACACCGCCCCCTGCTCCTTCGCCCACAGGTGGGTCGGCGTCGGCCGGGTGGGCTTGAAGTCGCGGCCCCGGTGGTGGCCGGCGAGGGCGCCGATGGCCACCGGCGTGTAAGGCGGGCGGAACACCGTCACCCCGGTCTCGGCGATGGACCGGCCGGTGAGGTGGGCCATGATGGCGAGGCCCGCCATGTTGGAGGTCTTGCCCTGGTCGGTGGCCATGCCGAGCGTGGTGTAGCGCTTCAAGAGCTCCACCGCGCGGTAGCCCTCCGCGTGGGCGAGCTTGACGTCCTTCGCCGTGACGTCGTTCTGCAGGTCCACGAAGGCGAAGCCGCCGGGCGCCGCCACGTGCCAGAAGGCGCAGATGCCGGACGGCGCGCCTTCCGCGCGCGGCACGCTCACGGGCGGGACGGCGAAGCCGAGATCGGTGGCCGCCGTCGCGCCCGCCTGCGCGCCGCCCGCAAGGCAATCCTGGAGCGGGAAGGCGCCCGCCGCCGCGCCCGCCACCGCCATGCCGGGGGGCAGGGCGCCGGGCACGAAGGCGCAGAGGGTTTCGTCATAAGTGGGCCGGCCGCCCATATGGGTGGCGAGGTTGAGGTTGGGCGTCGCGCCGCCGGAGACGCCGAGCGCCTCCACCTTGAGCGTCTCGCTGCCCTTGGGGGTGCGCACGGTGACGGCGGAAAGCTGCTTGCCTGTGGCGCCCACCACCTCGCCCTGGATCACCCGCACGCCGAGCGCCTGCGCCCGCGATGCCAGCGCCGGATCGGGGCGGACGTCGACGATGGCCTCGACCTTCACCCCCGCTTCCGCCGCATCGAGCGCGGCGGCGAACGCGAAGTCGTTGTTGACGAAGAAGGCGGCGGTCTTGCCCGCGCTCACGCCGTAGCGCGTGGCATAGGTGGAAAGCGCCAGCGCCGACATCACGCCCGGCCGGTCGTTGCCCGGGAACACGATGGGCCGGTCGAACGCGCCCGCCGCCAGCACGCAGCGCTGCGCCACGATGCGCCACAGGCGCTGGCGCGGCGCGAAGGGCGCCGGGACGGGCAGATGGTCGCCCACCCGCTCCACCGCGCCGTAGGTGCCCCCGTCATAGGCGCCGAACACGGTGGTGCGGGCCATGAGGCGCACGTTCGGCAGGCTGGTAAGCTCGGCCTCCGCTGCGGCGGCGAAGTCACGCGCCGGGCCGTCGCCGATGGCGGCAAATTCGCTCAGGAGCCGCCCGCCGAGACGGAAATCCTCCTCCGCCAGGATCACGCGGGCGCCAGCGCGGCCCGCCGCCAGCGCAGCGGAAAGGCCGGCCGCGCCCGAGCCGATCACCAGCAGGTCGCAGAACGCGTTGGCCTTCTCGTAGGGGTCCGGGTCGGGGCGATCGGCGGCGCGGCCGAGGCCGGCGGCGCGCCGGATCACCGGCTCGTAGAGCTTCTCCCACAGCGCCGATGGCCACATGAAGGTCTTGTAGTAGAAGCCCGCCCCCAGGATGGGCGCGAGCCACTGGTTGGCGCTCATCAGGTCGAAGGAAAGGCTCGGCCAGCGGTTCTGGCTGGCCGCGACGAGGCCGCCATAGAGCTCGACGGTGGTGGCGCGGGTATTGGGCTCGCGCCGGGCGCCCATGCGCAGCTCGACGAGGGCGCTCGGCTCCTCCGAGCCGGCGGTGACGATGCCGCGCGGGCGGTGATACTTGAACGAGCGGCCGACGAGTCGCACCCCGTTCGCCAGCAGCGCCGACGCCAGCGTGTCGCCGGGATGGCCGCGATAGGTCGCGCCGTCGAAGGCGAAGGAGAGGGTGAGGCTGCGGTCCACCAGCCCGCCATGGAGCAGACGGCTCATGGCGCCGTCTCCTCGGCACGGGCGAAGCCGACCGCGAGGATCTCGTGGGTGCGCGTGTTGCGCGTGACCTTCAGCCAGCGGCGGCAGCCGGCGGCGTGATACCAGAACTCGTCGTGCGGGCCTTCCGGGTTCGACCGCTCATAGACATAGGCCGCGAACGCATCGATCGCGTCCGGTGCCGCCGGATCGGGGCGGGCGAGCGTTGCGTCGCCGAGATAGGAAAATTCGTGAGCGTCGCGCGCGCCGCAATAGGGGCAGGGGATGCGCATGGTCAGGCCCTCTTCCCGGGTGCGGCCGCCGGCCAGCGCAGTGTCGCGCTCCCGCACGCCGCCGCTGTTTTTCGCATCGGCGCCGTTTCTCCCGCCGTCGCCCTCCGGCTTGACCGGAGGGCCCATCCCGTGGCCGGGCGCGCGGCATGGAGGCCCGTGGATCCTCCGGTCAAGCCGGAGGATGACGGCAGGGGGGCGCAGGGGGAGCGATTGAAGGCAGGGCGCATCAGTGCAGGTTCGGCTGGGCGCCGACCCCCTTTTCGTCGATGACGTGGCCGCTCCTGAAGCGGTCGAGGCGGAAGGCGGCGTTCAAAGCGTGGGGCGCGTCGTTCGCGATGGTGTGGGCGAAGCACCAGCCCGACGCCGGGGTCGCCTTGAAGCCCCCGTAGTTCCAGCCGGTGTTGAGATAGAGGCCCGGCAGCGGGCCCACATCGATGATCGGCGAGCCGTCCATGGACATGTCCAGCAGCCCGCCCCAGGAGCGCAGCAGGCGCAGGCGGCCGATCAGCGGCATCACCGCCATGCCGCCCTCGCACACGTCCTCCACCACCGGCAGGTTGCCGCGCTGGGCGTAGGAATTATAGCCCTCGATGTCGCCGCCGAAGACCAGGCCGCCTTTGTCCGACTGGCTGATGTAGAAGTGCCCCATGCCGAAGGTGATGACGCCCGGCACCAGCGGCTTCAGCCCCTCCGACACGAACGCCTGGAGCGCATGGCTTTCGATCGGCAGGCGCAGGTCCAGATGCCGGGTGAGGCGCGAGGTGGACCCCGCCACCGCGAGCGCCACCTTGCCGGCGCGCACCGGCCCGCGCGTGGTCTCCACCCCCGTAACCGCGCCGTTCTCGCGCAGGAAGCCGGTGACCTCGCAATTCTGGACGATGTCGACGCCGAGCCGGTCGGCGGCGCGGGCATAGCCCCAGACCACCGCATCGTGCCGCGCCGTGCCGCCGCGCTTCTGGTAGAGTCCGCCTTTGATGGGAAAGCGCGCATTGGCGAAGTCGAGGAAGGGCGCGCGCACCTTGACGCCGTCTGTGTCCAGCAATTCGCTGTCCGCGCCGGCAAGGCGCATGGCGTTGCCGCGCCGCGCATAGGCGTCGCGCTGCGGGTCGGAATGGAACAGGTTCAGCACCCCGCGCTGGGACACCATGGCGTTGAAGTTGAGCTCCGCCTCCAGGCCCTCCCACAGCTTCATGGACCATTCGTAGAACGGCTCGTTGCCGGGCAGCAGATAGTTGGAGCGGATGATGGTGGTGTTGCGCCCGGCATTGCCGGAGCCGATATGGCCCTTCTCCAGCACCGCCACGTTGCGGATGCCGTGCTCCTTGGCGAGGTAGAAAGCGGTGGCGAGGCCGTGGCCGCCGCCACCCACCACGATCACGTCGTAACAGGGCTTGGGGGCGGCGTCGCGCCAGGCCGGGCGCCAGCCCTTCTGCCCGGTCAGCGCGTTCGCCAGCAGGCTGAAGGCCGAATAATGCGGGGACCAGCTCACCGGCATGACGGGAGGTCCGAACGGGCGGAACGTTGGCGCATGGCGTCGCTGCGAAGCCTTGGTGATCGCGTCGGGCAACGGGCACGGGCGCAGGCGGCCCGACCGTCCCTGAAACCATAGCTGGCCCGCTTTCATCAGCTAGTATAATTTTCAATTATATGTTTGACCTATGGAGAGCCGGCCCATGGCGGCGCGCGGCGAGAGCCTGCCCTTCGACCTGAGGAGCCTCGAAATCTTCCTCGCCGTGTGCGAGGAGGGCGCCATGGCGGGGGCGGCGCGGCGGCTCGGCCTGACCCAGCCGGCGGTCTCCCAGGCGGTGGCGGAGCTGGAATCGCGCACCGGCGCGGTGCTGTTCGACCGCTCGGTGCGCCCGCTCGGTCTGACCCCGGCCGGCGGGCTGCTGCGCCAGCGGGCGAGCGCGCTCCTGTCCGAGGCGCGCCAGATCGCCCCGGCGCTGCGCGACACCGAAAAGAGCCGCTATCCGCTGGTGCGGGTGGGCTTGGTGGATTCGCTGACGCGGGCGCTCGCGGCGCCGCTCGGGGCGCACCTCGCGGAGCTCGCGGAGGAGGTCTCGATCCGCTCCGGCCTCACCGCTGCCCATGCCAGCGCGCTTTTGACCCGGCAGCTCGATTTCCTCGCCGGCGTGGACGAGCTCGAGGAGATGGAGGGCCTGGAGCGCCACGCCCTGGTCGGCGAGCCCTATGTGCTCATGCTGCCGGCGGGGCAGGCGGCGCCGGCGCGGGTGGAGGACATGGCGCGGCTCGCCCAGGACCTGCCTTTGGTGCGGTTTTCCGCGCGGTCCAAGACCGGCATCGAGGTGGAGCGCCATCTGCGGCGCCTGAAGCTCGATCTGCCGCGCCGGCTCGAGTTCGACACCCCGCTCGGGGTGGCGGCGACGGTGGCGGCGGGGGCGGGATTTGCCGTCACGACGCCGCTCTGCATCCACGAGGCGGGGCTCGATCCCGAGACCTTCGCCGTCGCGCCGCTGCCCGGCCCCGCCTTCGCGCGCAGTCTCACGCTGGTCTCCCGGCGCCAGGAATGGGGCCGGCTGCCGAAGGAGGTGGCGGCGTTCTGCCGGGCCCAGCTGGAGGCCCATCGGGATGCGCGGCTGCACCCGCCGGGCGGCGCGGCGGGGAGGGAGGCCGGCGCCGGCCGGCCCTGAGGATGCCCGCGCCCCGGCCGCCCCGCCGCCGACCGCGTTCACCATACGGAAGGGATCGGGGCGAGGGCGCGGCGAAGCTGTGCGAAGATACCGTTTCCTGGAATTGGCTCAGGGCCTCGAACCTCCTCGCGACGGAGCGCCAAATCATGAAGATCACACAGTTTCTCCTGGCTGCGGCGGTGTTGGCCGGCGCCGGCGGCACAGCCCAGGCCCAGACCATGAGCTACGCCCAGGCGGGCGCGCTGCTCGCCAAGAGCTGCGGGCCGGACATCAACCGGCTCTGTCCGAACGTCAATCTCGGCAACGGCGCGCTGCACGCCTGCATGGATTCGAAGATCGGCCAGGTGAGCGCCCAGTGCCGGCGCGATTATGCGGTCGCCAAGGCCTCCATCGCCCAGCGCGATGCGGCGCAGGATTCGATCGCGCGCATCTGCAGCGCCGACACGGCGCGGCTGTGCCCCGGCATGGTGCCCCAGGACGGCAACCTGCTCTCCTGCCTGCTCCAGGCGACGCGCGTCGTCAGCCCCGCCTGCAACCAGGCGATCACCGACGCCGGCTACCGGTGATCGTGCGGCCCCTTTCCCTCAGATCAAGGACGAACGCCATGACGTCGCCTTTGCCCCGCCTCGCGCTCATCGCCGCCCTCGCGCTCGCGAGCGGCCCCGCGCTGGCCCAGACCGCCCTGTCCGACAGCCAGATCCTCAGCGGCCTCCAGGGACTGACCGACAAGGCGCCGGGCATCACCGCCCAGCAGCTGCGCGACATGGTCCGCCGCCACATGGAGCAGAACCCCGGCGAGCAGCTCACCCGCCCGTCGCTGGCGCTGAACCTCGACCGGCTGCCGCAGATCAACGTGCAGATCCAGTTCCGGCTCGGCTCGTCCATCATCGAGCCGTCCTCCTACGGCACGCTCGGCGCCATCGCCGATGCCATGCACAACCCGATCCTGCACGGCTACAAGTTCATCGTGACCGGCAACACCGATGTCACCGGCCCGCGCGAGCTGAACCTCAAGCTCAGCCAGGCGCGCGCCGATGCGGTGGTGAGCGCGCTGGTCTCGGTGTTCAACGTCAACCCGACGCGCCTCGAGGCGGTGGGGCTCGGCGAGGAAGTGCTGCTCGATCCGAAGAAGCCGACCGATCCCGTCAATCGCCGTGTGCAGATCTTCACGGTGGGCCGCGTCCAGCCGGGCTCGTGAGGCCGACGCCCGTCGCGCCCGCCTGCGAACATGCGAAATCGCGCGGCCCCGCGAAGGGCCGCGCGACGTCTCGGGCTGCGGCGGCGGGACAGGGAGGCGCCGCCGCCGCCCGATCCCTTTACTCCGCCGGGGTGGCGACCGCCTCGGAGGTGTGGTCGAGCTGCTCCTCGTGGGCCTGCTTGTCCATGGCGATCTGCTTGGCGATGAACGCCACGAAGAACACGAGCGCGATCACCGAGAAGAGCGGCTCGTATCCGGCGAAGGGATAGACCTCCGCCATGTCGGTCAGCTTCGCGAGCGACGTGACACCGGTGTGCATGCTGATACTCCCTTGAAGGATGGTTCGGACGCGCAGGCGGTCAGAACTTGGCTTCCTTGCGCTGAATGGTCTCGAACGCGGCTTCCGTGCCCGAGTGGTGCGGGTAGGTGGTGTGCACGTGCTTGCCGTCGAGGCCGATGACCTCCACGTGCGCCGGCACGCGCAGCAGGCCGAACATGGCGAGCAGCTTGCCGAGGATGAGGCCCGGGATGAGCCCGAAGCCGATGGCGAACATGAGCGAGCCGAGGATGTTGCCGACCGGGGTGATGACCGGCAGGCCCTCGGTGTTCACGCCGAACCAGCCCGCGCCCTCGCCGAGGGTGACGAGCGCGCCGGCGGAGGGCAGCACCGCCGGATAGCCCCACAGGGCGAAGCCCGCGATGATGCCGCCGAACAGGCCGCAATAGCCGTGCACGGCCACCGCGCCCACGGCGTCGTCGATCTTGAACTTCCGCTCCACCCAGAAGTGCAGCTTGTAGGCCATGATGGTGCCGGCCACCGCGATCACCAGCGCGATGATGGGGTGGTAGAAGTCGTTGCCGGCGGAGGCCGAGATCAGCCCCGTCAGGCCGCCCGAATAGGTCCAGTAGGCGTTGCCGTTGGAGATCATGTAGGCGGTGACCATGCCGCCGAACAAAGCGAGCAGGAAGTTCATGGTGACGCCCGAGAGGGTGATCGGCACGCCATAGATGTTGGTGGCGGTGAAATAGGGCGCGCCCTGGGTGCCCACGTCGACGATCGGGATGTGGCAGGCGGCATAAAAGCCCCAGAAGCCCACATAGATCATGAACAGGCCGATGGTGATGAGCCAGGGATTGTGGGCCGGGATCTCGCGCGGCGTTCCGTCCGGCGCGAACTTGCCGATGCGCGGGCCGAGGAAGATCAGCACGCCGAGGGTCGCGAAGCCGGCCACCGAGTGCAGCACCGCGGAGCAATACTGGTCGTGGAAGCCCATATACTGGGCCATCCAGCCGTTGCCGGCCCAGCCCCAGGCCGCCGGGATCACCCAGGCGATGGCGCCCACATAGATGGCGATGATGAAGAAGCCCGAGGTCTTGGTGCGCTCGATGAGGGCGCCCGAGACGATGGAGGCCGCCGTCATGCCGAACAGCGCGAACGCCGCCCAGAACACGCCGGAGATGCGGTCCGACAGGTTCGGCGCGATCTTGGTGGACCAGGGCTCGAAGCCGGTGGTGAAGCTGAGCGACGAGGTGGAGATGGGCCAGCCCTGGAAGGCGATGTAAATCCACATGCCGAACAGGAAGAAGGCCAGGCCCACGAGCGGGATCGCCATGGTGTTCTTGAGCAGCGTGTGCTGCACGTTCTTCACCCGAGCGGCACCCACCTCGTACATGCAGAATCCGACGTGGATGAAGAACATAAGGACGACCGTCAGGAAGTAGTAGAACTCCGTGAAGATGGTCGTCAGGGCTGCCAATTGGTCTGTCATGCTGGTCCCCGAACGCTGTTGCCCCTTTGGCCAGAGCCCGCCGCAGGATCCCCTCCGGTCGGGCCAGGTTTTCACTGTGGAGCAACTTTTATGCCAGGGAGGCAGATGCCTGTGCGGAAGACCTAGGGCGATGTCCCGTTTTCCGTTGGGGAAGAGGCAAGCTTTTGCTGCGGAACACTTTTTCGTTCGCCGGCCGGCGCCGCACCGGGTCTGCGGCCGTCCCGGCCGCCCGCCGGCCCCGGCCGGACGTCGCGATCAATGCCGCGCCGCACCCTTTGGGTGCAGGCGCGTCGGCAGAGCTGCACAGAAAACCGGCGAGTATTCGTTTGAGCATTGTCAAAGCTCAGGATTTTCTCCGCTGCCTGCTCAACAAGAGGTCAAGGAATTGACCTTCTGTCTGGGGTGAAAACAGGGCAGGCCCCGGTGTTCGCACCGGGGCCTGCCGAACCTGTCGCAGATGAAGAAGGTGTCGGACCTCAGATGTCGAGCGTGTTGTCCCGCTCCCATTGGGTGAGATGACGCGAATAGGCGTTCCACTCGTCGGTCTTCAACTTGAGGTAGCCGGCGACGAAAGGAGCGCCGAGCCGCTCGGCCAGCACCTTGGATTTTTCCAGGTTGCGCAGCGCGTCGAGCAGGTTCAGCGGCAGCTTCTTGGCCGCCTTCACCTTGTGGCCCTCGGTATACATGTTGATGTCGAGCCGCTTGCCGGGATCGCGGCCATTGGCGATGCCGTCGAGCCCGGCGGCCAGCACGCCGGCCTGGAGCAGATAGGGGTTGGCGGCGCCGTCGGCGAGGCGGAACTCGAAGCGCCCGGCGTCCGGGATGCGGATCATGTGGGTGCGGTTGTTGCCGGTATAGGTCACCGAGTTGGGCGACCAGGTGGCGCCCGACAGGGTGCGCGGGGCGTTGATGCGCTTGTAGGAATTCACCGTCGGATTGGTCAGCGCGCACAGCGCGTCGGCATTGTGGATCAGCCCGCCGATGAAGGCGTAGCCGAGCTTGGAGACGCCGAGCTCGCCTTTGGGGTCGGAGAAGGCGTTCTTGCCCTTCTGCCACAGCGAGACGTGGGCGTGGCAGCCCGAGCCGGTGAGGTTCAGGAACGGCTTCGGCATGAAGGTGGCGCGCAGGCCGTGCTTCTCGGCGATGGACTTGACCATGAACTTGAAGAAGACGTGCCGGTCGGCGGTCAGGAGCGCATGGTCGTAGTTCCAGTTCATCTCGAACTGGCCGTTGGCGTCCTCGTGGTCGTTCTGGTAGGCGCCCCAGCCGAGCGAGAGCATGGCGTCGCAGATTTCCTTGATGACGTCGTAGCGGCGCATCAAGGCGGACTGGTCGTAGCAGGGCTTCTCGGCGCGGTCGGCGGCATCCGAAATCGCCGTGCCGTCGGGGGAGACGAGGAAGTATTCGCACTCGACGCCGGTCTTCATCTCGTAGCCGAGCTTTGCCGCGTCGGCGAGCTGCTTCTTGAGCACCGCGCGCGGCGCCTGCGCGACCAAGGCGCCGTCCATGTAGAGGTCGGCGGCGACCCAGCCCACTTCGCTCTTCCAGGGCAGCTGGATCAGGCTCGCCGGATCGGGGATCGCGAACATGTCGGAATCGGCCGGAGACATGTCGAGCCAGGTGGCGAAGCCGGCAAAGCCCGCGCCCGCCTTCTGCATCTCGCCGATGGCGGAGGCGGGCACCAGCTTGGCGCGCAGGGCGCCGAACAGGTCCACGTAGGAGATGAGGAAATACTTGATGCCGCGATCCTTCGCGGCCTTCTCAAGGTCGGTGGTCGCCTTGGCGGCGCCGGAGGAGCGCCCCTCCGCCTCGCGCGCGATCTCGAACTGGCGCTTCATGGGTCTCATCCTCGGAAGGTGGGTGATGTTTTTTTGAAGCTGGTGGGCGCCCCGGCGTGGCGTCGGGGCGCGGAGAGCGAGGCGCGCCCGCGGGCGCGCCGGCCGGCGGCTCAGAGGCCGCCGGTCTGGCCTGGAATCCAGCCCGTCCCTGCAAGCGGCACGCCAGCCATGGCGGCGGCCTCGATGGTGAGGGCGACGAGGTCCTCGGGCTCAAGGTTGTGCAGGTGGCTCTTGCCGCAGGCGCGGGCGATGGTCTGCGCCTCCAGCGTCATCACCGAGAGGAAGTTGGCGAGCCGGCGGCCGGCCTTGACCGGGTCGAGGCGGGCGGCAAGCTCAGGGTCCTGGGTGGTGATGCCGGCCGGGTCGAGGCCCTCGTGCCAGTCGTCATAGGCCCCAGCGGTGGTGCCGAGCTTCTGGTATTCCTCCTCCCACTGGGGATCGTTGTCGCCCAGCGCCACCAGCGCCGCGGTGCCGATGGCCACCGCGTCGGCGCCGAGCGCCAGCGCCTTCGCCATGTCGGCGCCGGAGCGGATGCCGCCGGAGACGACGAGCTGCACCTTCCTGTGCATGCCGAGGTCCTGCAGCGCCTTCACCGCCGGGCGGATGGCGGCCAGGATCGGCAGGCCGACCTGCTCGATGAACACGTCCTGGGTCGCCGCGGTGCCGCCCTGCATGCCGTCGAGCACCACCACGTCCGCCCCCGACTTCACGGCGAGCGCGATGTCGTAATAGGGGCGCGAGGCGCCGACCTTCACGTAGATCGGCTTTTCCCAGTCGGTGATCTCGCGCAATTCCTCGATCTTGATCTCCAGATCGTCCGGCCCGGTCCAGTCGGGATGGCGGCACGCCGAGCGCTGGTCGATGCCCTTGGGCAGGTTGCGCATCTGCGCCACCCGGTCGGAGATCTTCTGGCCCAGCAGCATGCCGCCGCCGCCGGGCTTGGCGCCCTGGCCGATGACGATCTCGATGGCGTCGGCCTTCCTGAGGTCCACCGGGTTCATGCCGTAGCGCGAGGGCAGATACTGATAGACCAGGGTCCGCGACTGGCTGCGCTCCTCGGCCGTCATGCCGCCGTCGCCGGTGGTGGTGGAGGTGCCCACCAGCGAGGCGCCGCGCCCGAGCGCCTCCTTGGCCTGTGCCGAGAGCGCGCCGAAGCTCATGCCGGCGATGGTCACCGGCGTCTTCAGATGAATGGGCTTCTTGGCGAAGCGGGTGCCGAGCACCACCTCGGTGGAGCACTTCTCGCGGTAGCCCTCCAGCGGGTAGCGCGACATGGAGGCGCCGAGGAACAGGAGGTCGTCGAAATGGGGCACCTTGCGCTTGGTGCCGCCGCCGCGGATGTCGTAGATGCCGGTCGCCGCCGCGCGGCGGATCTCGGCCAGGGTCGCCGGATCGAAGGTGGCCGAAAAGCGCGGCGGGGTGCGGGGCACGTTGGAATGGGCGGTCATGGGGTCCTCACCCGAAAAACTGGACTGATCTGAAGAGCCTTCTCTCGCCTGCTCCCCTCTCCCCTCGCGGGAGAGGGGTCGGGGGTGAGGGGGCGGCGGAGCAGAGACTTGGCTCCGCTTGGACGAGCGGCGCGACACCCCTCACCCCGTCCCTCTCCCACAAGGGGAGAGGGGGACCCTGCGCCTCAGTAAGCATCCACGTTGTCCACGTGGAAGTTGTAGAGATTGCGGGCCGAGCCGTAGCGCTTGAACTCGCCGACATCGACGCTGCCGGCAAGGCCTGCCGCCTCGAGCTTGGCGAACAGCAGCTTCTTGTGCTTGTCCCGCATCTCCTTCTCGATGCAGTCGGCGCCCAGGCTCTTCACCGTGCCGCGCACGAACAGCTTGGCCTCGTAGAGGCTGTCGCCGAGCGCCTCGCCGGCATCGCCGAACACGATCAGCGTGCCGGACTGGCCCATGAAGGCGCTCATGTGGCCCACCGAGCCCTTCACGACGATGTCGACGCCCTTCATGGAGATGCCGCAGCGCGCCGAGGCGTTGCCGTCGATGAGCAGCAGCCCGCCATGGGCGGTGGCGCCGGCCGACTGGCTGGCGTCGCCCTTCACGTGCACGAAGCCGCTCATCATGTTCTCGGCCACGCCCTGGCCGGCATTGCCGTGGATGATGATGGACGCCTGCGCGTTCATGCCGGCGCAGTAATAGCCCACATTGCCCTCGATCTCGACCGTGAGCGGGGCGTCGATCCCCGCGGCGACCGCGTGGCGGCCGTTGGGGTTCAGCACCCGCCAGCGGCGGGCGTTGCTCTCGCCGGTGGCCTGGTGGAGCGCGGCGTTGAGCTCGCGCAGCGGCGTCGCGCCGAGGTCGAAGGTCACGTCGGGGGTGAGGGCGTTCATTGGGCGCGCTCCCAGAAATAGACGGTGGCCGGCTCGGGCTCGAACACGCGGGCCTTGTCGATGCCGGGCAGGTCGACGAGCGCGCGGTATTCGGAGCCGAAGGCCACATACTGCTCGGTCTCGGCCATCACCGCCGGCTTGCAGGCGATGGGATCGCGCAGCACGCCGAAGCCGCTCTCGGTGCCCACCACGAAGGTGAAGAAGCCGTCGAGGTCCTTCAGCCCCGCCTCCAAAGCGGCGCCGAGCGAGGCCCCCTGCTTCATGCGCCAGGTGAGATAGCCGGCGGCGACCTCGCTGTCGTTCTCGGTCTCGAACGTCATGCCCTCGTGGGCGAGCGCGCGCCGCAGGCCGTTGTGGTTGGAGAGCGAGCCGTTGTGCACCAGGCACTGGTCGGCGCCGGTGGAGAAGGGGTGGGCGCCGGCGGTGGTCACCGCGCTCTCGGTGGCCATGCGGGTGTGGCCGATGCCGTGGGTGCCGCGCATGGACGGCAGGTCGAAGGCCTGCGCCACCGCGGAGGGCAGGCCCACCTCCTTGAAGATTTCCATGCGGCTGCCGGCGCCCACCAGCGCCACCTCCGGGTGGCGCTCGGCCAGGAAGGCGCGCACGAGGGCCTCGCGCGCGGCGGGCACCTCGATCACCGCATGGGTGCCGCGGATGGCGAGCGCCGGCACGCCGTCCGCCGGCACGCTCAAGCCCTGGGCGAGGGCGGGGAAGTCATACCCCTTCGCCGCGCGCAAGGAGAGCTTCACCTTGCCGGGCGTGCCCGCGCCATAGACCGCAAAGCCCGCGCTGTCCGGTCCGCGCCCGGTCATGGTGCAGAGCATGGCGGCGAGCATCGCCCCGAGCTCGCCCTCGAGCCTCTGATCCTTGAGGAAAATTCCGACGATGCCGCACATGGCGCTGAACTGGCTCCGATCCGTGGCCGCGGCGCCTCGAGCCGCGCTGCCGGGCCGCTGCCGCGGCCTCGGTTCCACTGGTACGCCCGCCGGTCGGTGGCGTCAATGCGAAAGAATAAAAGTTTCGCCGCAAGAAACTTGCTGCGAGGCGGCGCGGGCTTCGCGCGCGAGCCGATCAAAGGGACTCAATTCGATCGGCGAATCGCGCCCTAAATCGATGGAAGAGAACGCGTTGTCCGATCAGCTTGCGGTGCAAGCTCATCGGCGCGGGCTCTAACGTCCGTCGCGGCCGTAGACGATGATCGACAGGTAGGTCATGGGGGTGACGACCAGGTTCTCGGGCCCGTGCGCGGCGCCGGAATCGAACATCAGCGCGTCGCCCGGGCGCAGATGATAGGTGCGGTCGGCGTGGCGGTAGAGCACCTCGCCGGTGAGCATGTAGATGAACTCCACCCCCGCGTGGCGGAACTGGGTGTAAGGCGCGGCGCCCGCCTCCAGCGAGATCAGATAGGGCTCCACCACGATGTCGCCGCCGAGGCCGTGGCCGAGCAATTCGTACTGGTGGCCGACCTTCGAGCCGCGCCGCTCGATGATCACGCCCTGGCGCGCGCGCACGAACGAGCAGTCGCGCCGCTCCTCGAAGGCGGAGAACAAAGTGGTGATGGGCACGTTGAGCGCCTTGGAGATGGACTGCAGCGTGCCGAGCGAGGGGGAGATCTGCCCGTTCTCGATCTTCGACAGCATGCCCACCGAGATGCCGGCGGCCCCGGCGAGGTCCGAGACCGTGAGGTCGAGCTGGCGGCGGATGGTGCGCACCTGGACGCCGAGCGCCTGCTCGAGGGTGGCGGAGGTGGCGGCCGGGGCGCCCGAGCCGGTGGTGTAGTCGATGACATCGGCGGCTTCGCCCGCCCCGCGCGCCTTGCGTTCCGCCACCGTCGCGCTCCCTCGCCCTCGTCGCGCGCCGGCCTGCCGGCGCTGTGGCTACATTGCCAGCTTGCGTCCTCGAAGGCATCCCTTTTCGGGGTGAGGCCAAGCCCGCCGGCGCCGGCGGGCGGGGCTGTGCCGCTCGCGACCGCCGCCGCCCGCCCGCTTGGCACCGTTGGACTGCATGCCGCGCCCGGGCGGACGCGCAGGGGCCTCAGGGAAGGGCAGGGGCGAAGGGGCGGAGAGGCAGGGGTCGAGGGCCGGCGCGGAGCGGGAAGGTCAGGGGCGAAGGGCGAGGGCGGGCGCGAGCGGGCGCGGCGGGAAGGCGAAGGCCGTGGCGGCGGAGAAGGGCCAGAGGAAAAGGCGAGGGGGTGGAGAAGGAGAAGGGGCGGGGCGAGGAGAGGGGCGAGGGGGTGGCAAAGGCGCGGACGCGGGCGCAGGAACGGGGATGGAGCAGAAGCAGGGTCAGGGCGAAGGGGAGCGAAGACGGGGAGCGAAGGGCCGGCCGCGCGAGCCTTCGGCAGCGCGCCGAACCAATTTTCCACAGGCGCGCTTTGGCGCGGGCGCGATGACCCGCCCCCTATGGACAGCACCGGCGAAGCAAATTATACACTCGCCGCTCCGAACGGCCCCCGCGGCCGCCCCCGGACGCCCAGGTAGCTCAGTTGGTAGAGCATGCGACTGAAAATCGCAGTGTCGGTGGTTCGATTCCGCCCCTGGGCACCATCGCTTCTTCAGAAGCCTTTTCCGACAAGGGCTTAGGGTTGATTTTGGTCCCACCCTCGGCTGTTGCCGACCGAAGTGGGACACGTTTGAGCGCGGACAGCTTTCGCTCCGCTGATTCCGCGAGCTGCTCCTGGTCCGAAGATCGGGTGTAACGATCTACTTCTTTCGAGGTTCGGTGACCGGTGAAGGACATGATCTCGCGGGTGCTTGCCCCCGCATTCGCGAGAGTGGAGGAAAAGTACTTCCGCAACCCATGAGCGGACAAGCCCGACAGGCCAGCGATCTTGCACCAGTCGCGAAACCGATTTCCAAACGAGGCGGCCGAACTGAAAGGGCGACCCCATTCGTTTACCAGAAATGTCTCTTGCTCCGGTGGGAGCCTCCGCAGGACCTCAGCCAACCCATCGCTGATCGGCAGGGTAAGTTTGACCGGTTTACGTCTCCGATTTTTCCACTGAGTAAATGTGATTTTTCCGTTTTCAACCATGGACGGACCCAGCCGGTGGATGTCCGAAATTCGTTGACCGAACTCAATGAAAAGCAAGAGCGCCAAACGGGCCATCGAGCCCGACGGGTGTGCGGCTTCGAACTTTTCGACGTCTTTCCTGCTCCAGGCGGGAATGCCTTCCGGTCGAACGGGACCAAAATAGCTTACCTGCGTGGCGGGATTCGTGTCGACCAGTTCCTCCTCCACTGCGAATTGAAAGAGGCGGCGGAGTGCCTTGACCACAGAGTCGGCCGCCCCGGGCGTTTCGGCCTTTTTGTCACGCAAGATCCGGACATGTCGGGGACGCATCGACTTGAACGGGAGGTCGCCGATCAGGGTGCCGTCAGTGGTTGTCTCAAGACAGAGGCGCTCGAGAATCGAGCGCCGCACGCGCCGGGTTGAGTCCCCCAATTTTTTACGGAAGTCGCCGCTCGCAAAATATCGCTCGCAAAGCTCCCGAAGGGAGCCGGTATGCGCGGGCTCTTTCTCAGGCCGCGACCCTTTGGGCTTTCGCTTATATGTTCCCGTCAACGCATCGCGGTAAGCCGTCCAGAACGCTGGGCTATCGTACTCCTCCCTGATCCGGATCTTCCTTTTTCCTGGCATTCGTACATACCAGCAAGTGTTTCCATGCCGATCAACATCGCGAGATAGATGAGGCGGGTTGCGGTGGGGCATATTATTTATCATCTACCTAAACATCGTCCCAAGGATTTAGTTCTTCGTCGAATTTTTTCAGATGTACTTCAGAAGAGATTACCATATTTTCAGCGATAAGTACGAATGTTCCGTCAGGTAGCACTTCCAATATGGGATTTTTGAATCCTAATTCTTTCGCGCTACGCAGAAGTATTTTGCAATCGCGATAGATGACTCGACCCGGTGATCGCATGTCAACGGTCCATCCCAAAAAATGCAAACCCGAGGGAGAGTACACCATCATCCCGTCCATGCCTCCATCATGCGCGTGGACGCATGGACGAATTGGTGGTGTGCTCGACTGCGGTCATTACTGAGCGGCTAACGAATGAAAGCCGCGTCGGCAGACGCATGTCAAGTTTTTAAACGGAGCATTCGCGGGAGGCGTGCAGCGCGGATTTTTTCGGTCAATATATGTCGAAGTTATGAAGTGAAAATAGGATCCGTGACTTAAGCAGAATGCCCTATGTGAACCAGATCAGCTCTTATCGTCTCTTATCGAGGTTCATCGACCTCCCCGATATCATCGGATATCATCGGATATCATCGGATATCATCGGATTACAACGGATGATATCGTGGATCCCATTAGGATACCGTTCGGCTCGTGACGTCTGGCGATCAGCCCTCGTTGGTCGCGCAACGGGGCGCGAGTCTGTTAGTCGGGAGAGTTGTGTTGATAGTGAAAAAAGAAGATATCTTGCGTCGTCTGTTCTTTGTAGTCGCGCAGGATTGCTGTATACACTATTGCTTATTTCGATGTTAACGTCGCGTGTAGTACTATTATATTTTTCACTCTGAATCGATTATTATAAATTTGTGATGGTAATCATATCTCCGCTATGCGCGGGCCATTCGTGCTTTTGCCGAATCCGGTCTCTTAATTATCGCGCAGGACGATGGCGGGAGGTGAGTGGTTTGTGCAGCACGCAGCTTTGACCCCCATCTAGGCTGCCTGCGACGATCTCGCGGTTGAGCTTCGATCGGCCTGGTGGGGATGAGCCGGCCCCGTTGCCCGGCGGCTTTCAGCCGTAAGGGACACCGGGAAGCTGCTGGCCATCTTTGATGTCAGGGCCTTGAACGGGGTGCCGCGTCGGCCCAACTTATCTAAAAATCTTTAGAGAAACATTCGATCCGGTGCTCCCGATGGCGAAGCGGCAGCTGGCGACTGAGATGTTCAATCTTCGCCAAGCTTTGCACGTCGTGATCTTCAATGCGTTGATGGAGTCCCGTCGATGGGAGCCGGGGGATTTTGTGTTTAGAGGCGGGACCAGCCTCCATCTGGTTCACGGCTCTCCGCGCCTCAGTGAGGATCTGGATTTTCTCGTCGGCTCCGCGCTCAAGCTGGGGCCGATCGCCGATAGTGTCCGCGCAGGCCTCGATGGCCTGCCCTGGCTGCCGGACGGGGCGCAGCTGCAGGTGGGCAAGGCGAAGGATGGGCGCAATCCTCACGCCTTCATCGTGTCGATCGGCGGCCCGGACCTGATCGGGTCCGTCAAGGTCAAGGTGGAGATGTGGCAGACGGCCGAGGCGGCACTAGCCCCGTTCGGTGATCTGAACGACCGCGTCGCGCTTGAAGTCGGTGAAGTTCGCTTTGCCCGTCGGAGCCTCCTTCGGAAAGAAGGCGTCCAGGAATCTAGGGGCGGTTCATCGAGACAGCTGCGCCCTTGCGATCCGGCAATCAGCCGGCCGCCGTGGGGATCGGTGCGGAACCCGGCAGAAGTTCGGGCGCATGCTCCTCTAGGAGGGCTTGCGTGAGTTGCTCGCCGCGGCGGCCGAGGCGGTCGATCCATTCATCGCTCATGCCCGAGAAATCGGTCGGATAGGCATAGGCCTCTTCTCGCGTCACGAGATCGGCCGGCGGGTATTTGAGCCTGCTGTCGTCCTGCCCCAGATAGGGCACCACGACCGCGCGGAGCTTGCCCGCGTCTCGCAGCTCGAACAGCCGCTTCATGGCAGCGTTCTGCGCACGGTCGTGGATGCAGGCAAATGCGCTCTTCATCCGCGCGATCATGAACTGGCTCGGCGGATCGTGGCGCAACCCGTACCCGGCCCGGCAGCAAATGATTGTGTCGACCGGCTCCACGTTGAGACTGATCGAGGACTCGCGATCTGGCCAGAGCGGAGACAAACCCAGATTGTCGTAAACGCCCCCATCGGTGAGGGTGATCCTCTCCATGCGGCGCGCGCCATCGCGCTTGTCGAAGGGAAGATCTTCATCGAGTGCCGGCAGAAGCAAGGGATAGGCCGCCGAAGCCGTGACCGCATGTGCAAGCGTAATGTCGGGCTGAGCGAGTTTGCCAAGGCGCCAGGACCCCGACTCTTTGGGGGAGAAATAGAAGGCGGATCCCGTTCGGAGCTCAGCCGCATTGATGATCAGGAGCGGTGCGCGCCCGCGTAGATCGGAGAGCTTCTGGCCCTGGAACAGCTCGCGATCGACCGCCTTGCGGAAGATCGTGGTGCGGCTCGCGAAGCGGCGGAAAGGCAGGTGCCAGTTGTCCGTCCGCCAGCGCGGGCGCGCATTGGCCGGCATGAGACACGCAGCGAGCCAGACGAGCCAAGTGCACGCAAGGAAGACCAGGTTGGCGCCCCCCAGGAGAAGCGAACATGCGAGCGCCTTGACCCCCTCGCCCGTAAGGAACGCGGCGCGAACGGTTGGAACGGCGAGCCCGCGTGCGAGCACCGCACGCACACGCGCTTCGAATTCCGGAAACGGCGCGTCGGTCGCCGCGTAGAGCGCGCCAATCACGCTGCCGCCGGACACCGTCGACAGGACCCTTACCCGGTCAAGGATCCCGAGGTCGTGCAGCGCGCGCAGGCAGCCGAGATGAAAGGCCATAGCGCGCGACCCGCCACCGGAAAGAGCAAGGCCGATCTTCGGCTCCGTCATCTGTGCCGTCCCCGTCTATGCCGCATGGCGGTGCGGGATGGCTTCAGCCCGCTCGTTGGCGAAGATGACAGCGGCCTCACGCTCGGCCGCGATCACCATCAGGGCTGGCATGGAGTCGATGCCCATCAAAGCAGCGAGCCAGTCGATTTGTCGACCGTCGGTCGTGCTCGGGCGCGCCGAACTCCGGGGCGGGTGGGAATGCCACTCGCCGACATACCGGACCTGACCGCCCGTCCTCTGGCGTACGCGGTCCATCAGCTCCTCGACGCCGGCAACGCCGCGCACGAAGCCCGTGGGCTGCTCGTCGCTGTCGGGGGGCGCCGGCGACGCATCGACCAAGTGGATGCGCTTGGCCGGGATATCGACCAGGCCGAACAGAATGCCCCCGGTTTCGGTGGGCAGCCGTGCGTCGCGCATGCGATGGATGCGCCGCATGAGGCCGGCGTCGAACGCGATCTCCCACTCGCCGGCGCGGAAGCGCGTGACGGGCTCCGGCGTCGCTCTGTCAACCCGCACGCTCCCGTCGGGTGCGAGGCTCCAGATGGTGATCGCGCCGGCGTCGGTATCGAGGGCACCGGTCAGACCTCCGGCAACAAGACCGCTCAGCACGGCGGCGCGCGATTGCGGAATGCGGTTCGTGATGGCGCGGCACGCGCCGGTGTAGGCGATGGTTTCGGGTTCCTTTCCGAGGTGCTCGCCGAGATGCTCGGTGCGCAGCACGAGCCCGAGATATTGCGCCTCGAGATCGCGCAGGGTGAGCGCACGGTCGGCGGGCTCGGCGAGCAGCACGGCGGCATCGCCCGTCGGATTGAAAAAGACGCTCGCGCGGCGCGCCGGCACCTCAAGGTCGGAGAGGTGCCGCGCCGCCAGGACCGATGCGCTCGCATCGATGACGAGGTCGGCCCCGTCGAGGGCCGCGGTAATGGCTTTGCCGTTGTCCCCGCCGGCAAAGAGATTAGCCGGGATGGCGGTGGCGCAGGGCGGACCGGCCAGCGTGGCGTTGAGGTGATCGGCGAGCGCTTTCGCCTTCAGCTGGGTGACCTCGCCGCGGCGCAAAACGTGACGGGCCAGATTGTGCGGCAGCAGCCGGTCATCATCGATAATGGTCCACCGGAAACGGCCCTCACGCGCAAGGCAGTCGGCGACGTGCGCGCCGATGGCTCCGGCGCCGACGAGAACGGCCTTTCGCATGTCCGGCGCGCTGCGTCCGGCAAGGCGCGCGGCGAAATCCGGCTCGAAGGCGAGATGCACTTCGGCGCACTGCACCTCGATGGCGGCAATCGCGGCCTCGGTTGCCGTCGGGCTTGCTCCGATGATGCACGCATAACCCACCTTCCCCACCCCGGCAGGGGCTTGCTCGGCAATGCCCAGCGCAACGGCGACATCGCCGGCAGTGTGGGCGGTTACGAAGGCGCGGTGGTCCAGGCCCTCCAGCTGTTCGCCTCGCGGCGAGACGATCGGCATTTCGAGGATGATGGCAAAGCGTCCATTGAGCCGCCACGCGGCAGCTTCCCCTTCGGCAAGCCAGCCCCCAAGCCGCTTGCGCAAGTCGTCGAGGAGCTCAATTCCGCGTTCATCCAGGATGGCTGCGAGGCTCGCCAGATTGTCGGGCGCTGATCGGAGCCGCTTCATGCGCTCGGGTGCGATGCAATAGGTCACAATGGAGAAGGGTTCGGCGGTTGCGGGAAGCTTGCCGGGCTCGGCGCGCTTCACTTGCAGGATCGATGCGTCGGCGGAATCGATCTCCGCGATAAGATCGGGGACCGGATCGGCGTCGAGCAGCGAGCGCGGGATAAAGAAGCTGAGGACGGAGCCCATCAGCACCGGGTCGATCGGTTGCCGCGCGTCGTGAAGTTCGCCTCGCCCGGCGCGGCGGAACCACGACAGAATCCGCTCGACGAGCTCGGCCGGCGTCCAGGTCAGCCGCGCCTCCGCCCAGGGCCGGTCGTCGATGCAGATGGCGGCCGGGCATCCCTCGGGGACGAGCAGCTGGTGCTCGGTGTCCGGGAAATCCTCGCGTAGCATCATGACCAGCGGCTGTGCGTCGTCCTTGGTGAAGAGAAGACCGACGAGTTCGCTGCGGTGGATCGCATAGAAGGGCCGTTGCGGCGCGCCGGTCATGAGGTCGAGAATAACGAGCTCCTGCTCGCCCCGCCGGCGGCCTTCGACGAAGGAGCCTGCCTGCGCCGCATAACGCCCGAGATAGTCGACGACGGCTCCGGCCATCGCATGGCGAAAGCTGGCACCGTCGACCGCCTCGGTGAACGTGTGGAGCCAGGACGCCACGGTCATCAGCCGGCCCGCGGGGTGCTGGCAGCGGCGTAGGTGCTGACCATGGGCGCCGCGATGATGGCCGCGAGACCGAAGGCGGTGATCTCGTAGCCGAAGCTCGCCGGCCGCGCCTTGGAGGGGTTCTCCATCGTCACGGTGAACTGGCCACCGAGGTTCCTGGTCACCCGGCGGTGGTGG
Source organism: Xanthobacter luteus (assembly GCF_040049235.1). NCBI lineage: Bacteria > Pseudomonadati > Pseudomonadota > Alphaproteobacteria > Hyphomicrobiales > Xanthobacteraceae > Xanthobacter > Xanthobacter luteus. The sequence continues at coordinate 523,225 of NZ_JBDZDO010000001.1, read as the reverse complement.
TTGGCCGCCTGCCGGTGGGGCGGCTGCACGTCGTCATCCTCCTCCGAGCCCTTGGCCGGGATCGGCCAGCTCGGCGAGACGATGATGCCGCCGCTGCGCCCCTGTGTCTCGAACAGCCACGTCACGTCGGGGACGGCCTTCGTCTCGTCGGTTCCCCGGTCCGGGCCGAGCGAGAGGTAGGAGCAATGGTGGGGCAGCTTCATAAGGTCCCACAGGAGCCGGTGGTCATTCCCCTTCTTCCGGGTGACCTGGACGATGGCGGAGAGGCTCTCATAGTCGACGTCGGAGCCGAGGAACGCGTAGGTGTCGTTGCCACCTTCGCGGAAGGTCACCTGCATCACGACGGAGTCTTGGTTGCGGTCGATAACGGTCTGAGAATCCTGCCGCCAGCCGAACGGGCTGTGGACGAAGAACTCCGCCTGCGCCGCGCCTTCCTTGGTGTAGCCGGGGACGAGGGTGCCGGCGTCCACGATCAGGTGCTTGCGGCTCTCGAAGTCGATGCCGTTCTTGTCGAACCATTCCTTGAGGCGCGCGGGACGGGAGAACACCCGAACGCCCTTGCCTTCCTTGAGGCGGTGGCGTGCCTCCTGCCGCACGAGGCGGGCATCGCCGTCGAGGCCGTCTTCGCAGATGGCGGCGGCGGGAACCCAGAGCTCGGTCATGCGGATCCGGTCGTCCGCCTGATAGGCCTTAGCGTGCTCGAGCCAGAAGAACTCGCCGAAGCCCGTGCAGTGGTCATTGTCGAGATGGGTGATGCAGACGGCATCGAAATGGTTGCGGCACGCTTTCGCCAGATCGCGACGCAGCTCCGCCGGGAGATCGCAGCGGAGGTCCTCTTCGTCATCGGGGCAATGCATGTCAGCGTAGTCGACCAGCACCTTACGCCCGTCCGCGAGGTCCAGGCGCACAGTGTCGGCATTGCCGAGGGGGAAGAAATGCACCTTCGCAGCCATGGGAATCGGCTCCATGAGGTTTCAGAGATTGACGGCGCGAGCCCGATTAGGTTACGAAACTATACGGATCATGTTTTACGGTCAATCTAGTTTAGCTACGCATCCACAGGGAGCATGATGGCAAGGCAAGCGGCAGAGTTGCGCTGGGGGGTGGAGCAGCGGCTGGAATTCATCGAGTTCCGGCTGTTCTGGGAGGGGGGCGTCAACCGGGCCGATATCACACGCTATTTTGGCGTGTCGGTGCCGCAGGCCTCGAAGGACCTCAGCCATTACCAAGAGCTGGCCAGCGCGAACATTCGCTACGATCGAAGCCTGAAACGCTATTTCGCGAGCGATTCCTTCAAGCCGGTCTTCCTCAAGCCTGACGCCGACCGCTACCTGAACTATCTGCGCTCGATGGCGGACGGGATGATGGGCCTGGAGGAAACGTGGCTCTCACGGATCCCCGAATTCGACGCCCTGCCACTACCCCGCAGGAATAGCGACGCCAAGGTCCTGCGCCTCGTCCTCGAGGCAGTGCGGCGCCGCCAGTCGATCGAGATCCACTACCAATCGCTCTCCGCGAATCGGCCGAAGCCGATATGGCGGTGGATCACCCCCCACGCATTCGCCCATGACGGCCACCGCTGGCATGTCCGCGCCTTTTGCCACATCGACCATACGTTCAAGGATTTCCTGCTGCCGCGAATCTTGGGCACGCGGGCGAGCGACACCTCCGGGGCGCTTCGCGAGCAGGATACCGCCTGGAACGAGCTCGTGACGATCTGGCTGAAGCCCCATCCTGGCCTCACCGAGGATCAGCAGCGGGTTATCGCGCAAGACTACGGGATGGCGGACGCACGACTCGGCATGAAGGTGCGTCTTGCGCTCCTGTATTATTTGCTGAAGCGGCTCAATCTCGACTTCAACGAAGAGAATCGACCAGGGCGCGAACAGCACGTCGTGCTTGCGAATCGGGACGAGGTGCAACAGGCGCTTGGCCGCGCGCAGGCGCCAACGCCCAGCCACGAGGATGCGCAGCCGGCGCCACGCCGATGAAGAGAATAACGGTCATGCTGACCAAATATGCGTTGAGTGAGAAACATGCTGCGGGTGACAGTTTCCCTCGCTTCCGATCGTGGCGTGACGGACCACAGAACCCGGCTCCGCGGTCGGCTTGTCGCAATCGTCGATCTTGGCGGCGGCGGGCGAGGGGGGCGCCGCTGCAGCAGCTGCTGGCGCAGATCACGAACGCTCAGTCGTTCGACCTGAGCGAGATCGATCTGACCGAGTACAGGCACCTCGATCCCCGTTGGCACGATTGGGCCGGCGTCCAGGCTGTCTGCGACGATCTCGCGGGGGAGCTGTTCGATCGCCTTGAGGGGTTCGACCCGACCCCGGAGCCGGGGGGCTTTCGGCCCTGAGGCCGGCGGCTCTTATCCAGGGCCAGAGGATTGAACAGGAGGGCTCACCGGCTTAACTTCTCTAAAAATCTTTAGAGAAAGATGCGGTGTGCCAATGGCGAGGCGTCAAAACACCTCCGCGCTTGAGCGGCTGCAGCACTTGCCGGCGGTGTTTCGCGGCGCCGACCTGACGGTCCGGTTCCAGTGGACCTCGAAGACGGCGTCCCAATATCTCTACCTGTGGAAGCGCCGCGGGCTGGTAAAGGGGCTGGGCGGGCACAGTGATGTGTTCGCAAACCTCGTGAAGAGCCAGTACCCCGATTGGGAGCAGGCCCTCGTCAAGGCGATGCCCTCGGCAGTGATTTTCGGAGTTGAATCGCTTCGGCAAGCCGGCTGGACCACACAGATCCCGGCGCGCCCGACCGCGGCAGTCAAAGCCAGCTACTCGGTCTTCAAGGTGGAGTCCTATGAGATCGTGCCGCGTTCCGACAAGTGGTTCGCCACCATCGAGAAGGGCGTCTACCGCGAGCGCGTTTCCGTGCGGGTTCTTCGGCCGGCCTGGGCGTTGGCGGACATGCTGCAGAGCGAGGGGTGGGGGAAATGCGGCCTGTGGCCCGACGACGTTGAATGGGACGAAGTGACTAGGGAAGACGAGGCGGATTGGGCCGAGGCTTGCAAGGCCTTCGGTCTCGAGGAGCGACCGCTGCAGGAGCTGGCCGTGGCCCCTCGTTGATGGGACAGAGGCAGCGAGGAGCTTTGCCGCCCCTCTTTGCTCCAACGGGCCCCCATGATATGACTACTGGTAGTCATATTAGGAGCGGTGCCATGAAGGAACTCCAGCTGAAGGATGCGAAGGCGACCCTGTCGGCGGTGGTGGAGCGCGCCGTCGCCGGCGAGCCAACCATCATCACTCGCCACGGACGGAAGGACGCCGTGCTGGTGGCGTTCGACGAGTGGGAGCGCCTGTCGAAAGCACCGAGCTTTGCAGACTTGCTGCTGTCGTTCCCGGCCGATGCCGCCGAACTCATTCAACCCCGCCGGAAGCCCGCGCGCGCCGCCAGCGAAAGCGAAAGCTGATCGTGTTCCTGCTGGACACCAACATCGTGTCGGCCGATGCTCCGGCCAAGCGCCAGGTCGGTACCGAAGCCTTCGGCGAGTGGGTTCGCGCACACGGCGAACAGCTCTATATCTCGGCAGTGACCGTCGCGGAGGTGGAGGCCGGGATCGCCCGGGCCCATCGCATCGGGGCGACCGACAAGGCCGAACGGCTCCGCCGCTGGATGGACGTCGTGGAGCATTTCTACGCCGGTCGCATCCTGCCCTTTGCCACCGAGGAGGCGCGGGAGGCCGGTACGATGATTGATCGTGCGCGCGCCCACGATCCCGGATTCGAGGATATCGCCATCGCTGCAACCGCGGCGGTCCGTGGCTTCACCGTTCTGACCGCCAACGAGCGGCACTTCGCCCCCTTGGGTGTGCCGTTCGTCAACCCGCTGAAAGAACTGCCCGCCCTGTAGCTGCTGGCGCAAGATCGTAATCGTCATGCTCCACCGCCACCTGAACCACCAGCGCTACACCCTCGCCGCCATCGACAACGTGATCGAGCGCGGGCGTATGCGGGACTGGCTGGAGCTACGAGACGCGGCGCGGCGGCAGCCGGAGCTGCTAGACAGGATCGCGCGCGTTTGCGCACCGCGGCTATCGAACCCCTACGCCCAGCGCCACCATTTCTGGAACAACTATGCCCGACGGCGGCGCGCCCACGTGTCCCAGCCAACGCGGCCGGATTGAGTGCCCTCCGGCCGCAAGGGGGAGGACGGGGCGCCGCCCCATCCCTCCCCAGCAAGCGCAATCGGCACGGCCGAGGCTCCGCGCTGCGCTTGTGCGCCCGCACCACCCGCACCGATTCCGCTTGCTCCCCACTCTTTCCCCGCGTTCGCCACGTGGCAGGGGTTCAGGCAGGCTGAACCCCATTTTTAACCCGAGAACAGCTGCCCCGGGTTCGGCGCCCGCGGCGGCGAACAAATCAAGGGGGACGCCCCGCGTCCCGACGCCTTCCGGCCCGCCAGGGAGCGCAGCACCGGGCAAGGGCGGCCGCGGGCCGGCACCGCAGCCACGCGCAGCCGGCTGTGCCGGCGAGCATGGCGAGGAGCCACCCCTTTGCCCGGGGCGAGCACCATGGCACGTGGGCTCACGCGCCCGCGGCGAAGAACGGGCCCGGCTGCGGTTACCGCCCCATTCAGTTGCAGCGGACGAAGAGGGCGTTGTTGATCTCGACGGCATTCGGGCCCTTGACGAGAACGCTCACCGATCCATTCCCGTCACCATCGGCCTCGGCGGCCGGCTTGCACTTGAGGGGCGGAGCCCGATAGGTCGTTCCCTTCGCGGTCCACTTCGGCATGGCACAGACGCGGCGGCCACCTGAATCGCCCTCGATCCAGCTCTTGTCGGAGATCTCGACCCATGCCACCGGGTTCGAGCACATGGATTTGCGCTCAGCGTCCGTCTTGGGCTCTTCATTCGATTGGGAGACCACCCACTTGCCCGGCTCCATCGGTGCCCGGGCAAGTGGGGGTTGCTGGGCGAGAGAGGGCGCCGCAAGCACAGGGAGGAGAAGAAGGGATGCGACGGTGACGCGCATGCGATGGATCACGACTTCTCCTGTTCCAGCCGATGGATCGTGGACCGATGGACGCCCAACGAGGCGGCAATTTCCCGGGCCGACATCCCCTCGGCCCTGAGGCGCTTCACAAGACGTACCTGATCCCCACCGAGGGCCGGCGGCCGACCGAACCGCACGCCCCGCGCTCTTGCCGCCGTGCGACCTTCCCCGGTCCGCTCGGCAATCAAGGATCGTTCGAACTCTGCAATGCCCGCAGAGATTGTTAAGGCCATCCGGCCCGCCGGTGTGGTGGTGTCAGCCCATGGCTCCGCAAGCGACCGCAGACCAGCGCCGGCGGCCGACAGGCGCTCCGAGATGTCGAGAAGATCGCGGGTGGACCGCGCTAGGCGGTCGAGGCGCGTAACCGTGACCACGTCGCTAGGGTCCGTACTCAATAAACAGTGGCGCGGACATTGAATTGCTGATTCAAGGCTCCAGGAAGGAGCCTTGGGATGGCGAAACGGGTTCAGTGGCTGAGCGATGAGGAGTGGGCTCGGATCGAGCCGCTTCTGCCGCGAGGGCGCAAGGGCGCCCATCGCGTGGACGACCGCCGGGTGATCTCCGGCATCGTCCATATGCTGAAGAGCGGAGCACGCTGGCGGGATTGCCCGCCGGAATTCGGGCCGTACACGACGGTCTACAATCGCTTCAACCGCTGGAGCCGTCAGGGCTTGTGGCTGAAGATGTTCGAGGCCCTGACCGGCCATAGCGGCATCTTCGATGGGGCGGCCATCGATGCCACCCATGTCAAGGCGCACCGCTCGGCGGCGGGCGCAAAAGGGGGGCCTTCGCTCAAGCCATAGGCCGCTCGCGCGGCGGACGCACAACCAAGGTGCACGGTTTGGTTGATGAACGGGGCAGGCCGCGCGTACTGCTGCTCAGTCCCGGCAACATCAACGACATCAGCATGGCCGAGGCCCTGATCCAGGCGGCAGGCCCCTTCCGCCGTCTGATTGCAGACAAGGGCTATGACGTCGACCACCTGCGCAGACGCCTCGCCGAGCGCGGCACCGAGGCCGTCATCCCCTCAACCGCCTCCCGCAAGGCTCCGATCCCCTACCACACCAACGCCTACAAGCAGCGCAACCGCGTCGAGCGCATGTGGTGCAGGCTCAAGGATTTCCGGCGTATCGCCACAAGATACGACAAGCTCGCCCGAAACTACCTCTCCGCAGTCCTCATCGCCGCAACATGCGCCTATTGGCTCAATTGAGTCCGGACCCTAGCCCTCAGATGGCCCAGCATCGCCTCGAGCTGGGGCCGCGCGCGGATCGCGCCGCTGACTTTCTCCTCGAAGATCCGCTCGCACTCGGCCGCCTGTAGGGCCGTGCGTTGCCGGGTGAGGTCCTGGTCGTCGGTGGAAACGCGGGCGTATCCGATGCGCATGAGAAGGCCTGTCGCAAAACTTGTCGCAGAGATGATCCGTTCTGCAACCGAGTTTTGCAACGCTGAAGCTGAGGCGGATCGGGAGGGGCGCGGGTGTCGCGGAAATTAAGAATTATGCAAGCGATCGGAGAGCGCACATTGCGCCAGAACCGGAAGTTCGCCGCGGCGACGACGAATGGCCGATTTGGGGCCGGGAGCGGACTGTCCGCTATTGGGTTACTTCAATCGAGAAGCGGACATGTCGCCGATAAATGTCTGTGGCGGAAACTGACCCGTTGCGGGCGCTCGTCAGCTCTGCTTTTGGGGGGCAACCCATAGAGCATGGTAGCGCCGCGGCTCGCGGCGCCTGCAAGGTGCTACGATCAATCGCCGAAATCGCCTCGATCTGATTGCGTCCACGCCCCCTCAAATGCCTCCAAGGCGCCACGGCTGTCCACATCGAGATTCGCGTTCGCTAGGAGTTCAGCGATCCTGGCCCTAAAAGCGCTGGGATCGACCAACGCCTCGACGGTGCCGCGGTTGAGGTGCGTGATGCGCCGGGCCACGACGTCCCCGGCGGCATGGGTCCATCCGGTCGCCACAAACGAGCGCGCTAAAGCGACCACGACGGCATCATCGACAAGCTGCTCGGCCAGCCACCCGCGCACGCGCTCGACGCCCCCGTCTCCGATGAGGTCCCGCCAACGAAACAGCTTCGACACAAAGTCGGGAAGCTGAACGAAAGTGCCCTCGGCAGCAGCCACTTCGACCCGCGCGAGGGCCAAGGCCCGGAGCCGCTCCGCCGCCTCGGCACTGGTCAGAGGCTCATCGCGCTGACGTTCCCGTTCCTTAGGCTCATGCTGCCCAACGCAGCGAAGAGCAAAATTGACAAGCCAGCGGAGGGACGCATGCTTCGCCGCCTCTTCCAAGACCGCATCGCGCTCCGCGACCGCTAGGCGCTCCCCGACCAACCTGTTGAGCAGCCAATGGATGCGGATTTGGTTGTCGCCGATAGCTAAGGCCCCGGCCTGATCGGCTTCGACATCCAATTCGTCGGCGATGCTGAAGATCGCGGTTACCAGCGGACTGATATTCGCTTCGGGCACCTGTGACGCACGGAACGTCAGCTCGTCCAGGAGAATTGCCGCTCGGGTGCCCCTGCGGCGCCGCGGAGTGGCCAGCGCTTGACGTAAGGCTTCCCGAACGAATTTTCCGTCGCCCGAATGGGCGATGAAAGCTTCGATTTCGGTGGCCGGCGCGACTTGGTCTGACAAGGCGAAACGGAAATAGGGGTCGAAGTGGGCTTGCACGCAGATGCGGCGCTGGAGGCGCCACTCTTGCCCGAAATCGGCGCCGTAAAAGCGGTTGCTCCAAGCGTTTTCCAGCGCAGGGAAAAGACGCATGAGAGCTTTGCGGAGGTCCGGCTGTTTGGCCTCCGGAACGCTAGCTAGCAGGCGTCGGTCGCACTCGTCCTTAGCCAGCGCATGCGGTTCGAAGCCGAGCTGGTGACCGCAAACCAACGCCTTGTTGTTATAGATTGCACGATGGACCTGCGGCCAAAACAGCCGGAACGTCTCGACGGCCAGGAAGTCCGCTTGGTCCACGTCACCCGCCACGGCCGGCCAAGTCACCTCTAGCGCGTTGGTCAAGCGCACCACATCCCGCGGCCGCGCGATATTCGGTGCGACGACGTCAAAGAAGATGTTCATGAACCGTGTCAGCCGGTCTTCTTCGACATCGCCCATGATGCGGCTGACATTGCCAAGCAGCAGATTGCGAAGGTCGTCCGCCTCCGGCGGCGGCAGTTCGAATGTCGCCTGGATGATCTTCTCCAGGAAGTGGGCGCCCTCGGACGGGAAGCGCTCCGCGACAGCTGCCTCGGTCAGCTCGCGGTCAAAGACCATCAGGTAGATGACGTTGGGCAGCCGGCCGACCGACTTCACCAGCTTGAAGATCAGAAGCGCGTCGTCGGCGCTCAAGCGGTCAAGGTCGTCGATAATGACGAGGTAGCGCTTATTGGATTCTCGCAACGCCTTGGCAAGCTCAGCATGCTCCTCCTGCACAGTACGGCCTCCGCCGAGCAGGTCACTGACGAATTTCGTTGCTCCTCCCGACAATCCACCGGCCACCCCGGCGGTGGCAAAGTTCATCGCTGCCTCGATCAGAGGGCTAGCGCTTCCCAGCTTGCGACCAAGGGCCTGGAACGCTTCCTTTGCCTTGTCCGGTAGCGACTTGCTGATCGCCGAGCCGAGTTCGCTGAAGAAGGCCAAAGCCAAGGTATCTGCGCCACTAAACCACCACGGATTGAATTCGAGGAGGGTAAGATCTCCCGCTCCCTTCAGGTCTGCCGACGCGAGGTGGTATTTGATGAGATTGACGGCACTACTCTTGCCCGATCCCCAAGGGCCATGTACCCCAATTACCAATCCCTCAGGCGAAACTAGTGCTGCGATGCTCTTAGCAATAGCACGGGCGAAAGGATCGAAACCGAACGCGTCTTGGTTCGGCCTGTCGATCGGGTGGTCGGCGCTCAGTGACATGGTAACAGGATGACCTTCGTTCGCGCTGATAGATGGCGCAGCACTTGCGGCCTTCGGATCGGCGTTTTGGGAGGCGCCTCGACCGAACCAGCGTCGCCAAATCATAATCTGCCCCCCCCTCACTTCCTCGTTGTCAGGCGTAGCTTGGCACACATGGGGACGTCGCGGTGTGGCCGCAAGTGAACCATCGGGAGGCGGCGCCCGTGACCATCCCGATGCGGCCAAACGAACGCTGGTCGCTCGACTTCGTATCGGACCAGCTCACCTGGGGTCGCCGCTTCCGCATGCTCACCGCGGTGGATGACCGGACCCGGGAAGGCCTCACCCTGCTGGCACACACGTCGCTCTCCAGCATCCGTCAAATCCGTTTCGTATCGAAGTCCCGCGCGACTATGCTGCCGGCGAGTGGCTGGGGTCCACATCGCTCGCTCCAAGATGGCCTGAACAACTCTCTGGAATCACGAGCGCGCCAGCAGCTCAACCCTTTCGGGACGGGCTCTTAGATAACGTACGAAGTATAACGTGTTTTATTTGGGAATAAGCCAACTTTTAATTCTTTGGCACTTGTTTGAAATAGTATACTTGTACCGAGGTGGAAACTGCCTTTTGGCTGGATGGAGGAAGGGCGCCCTCACCGCCTCCGAAATGTGGCTTCAAATGCTCAATTGCTCCGCACTTGCGAGGATGGAATTTCTAATTTGATAGACCGGCGTAAAATCGAACTGATTTCAGTATGCAATAATTTTCTCGCAAATAAAATGGTCATGATCTAAAAATTATTTAGCTATTATTGTCCGTCTGTGCGTAAATACGTTCGGATAAGGCTATTTCTTGAGCAATTCTGGGTCGCGCGCCTGCGGCGTCGCACCCGCCCAACTAAGCGATGCAAAGAGGCTGTGCCTCGCGAGCGCCTCGGCATGACTTCTCATTCTGGTCCAGTCGTGACCAATCTTGTCGCTGGTTCCGTGAATCGCGCGACTGCGGCCGTCGCTGTAGATTGTGTCGACGACCACCTTCAGGGTTGGCCCGCCTGGGTAGATTGAATCAGCCCCCTTTGCACCGAGGCGGGCCTCGATTACCTCCAGGATGGCCCGCGCCTTCTTGCCCCCGCCGAGCGCGTCGAGTGACGCTGCGAAGTCGACTACCGCCAATAGGTCGTTGCGTTCTCTGCATCCTTCATGAAACCACAGCAGCGACTGCATAAGCGCGTTCATCAACTCGGGACGAGCGACGCCACCGTCCGAGCTGACGAAGTAGGCCAGCACCTCTCCCGCCGCGGAAAAGAAGTTCGCTTCCCTGGCGAGCGTCTTATTCAAATCAGACGCGCTGATCGAAGGACCGCTTGGCCTTCCGATCATGCGCGACCCCTGTAGAATGATCTTGCTGGGAACGAACCTGAGCATCCGTTCTTTTCGCATACCCTGGTCGATTCGCAGGTTCATGCCACTCAGTGCCTTCGCCGACTGCTCCCAGAGCATCGCCACGCAGGTCAACCCGAGACGCGCCGCCGACAGAGCGAACTCGCGGCTGGCCTCCCCCGACAGACCGTCGAGCTTGACGGAGCAGACGAAACAGGTATTCCCGAGGATATCCAGGATGTCGCGCTCCCGAATGTTGTCGACGTTTTTCCTGCGCGGGCGCAACTTGGCTCCGCCCCAGGCGCGCGCTATGCGGCGATGCATCGTCTCGCTGATGCCGCCGTCCGTGAGCTTTCGATCGAGCCACTTTTCCCTAGTCTCGAACGTGACGGGGCCGATGTTGAAAGTGGGGAGATCGCGTACGTCCAGGAACGTGGTGCCGAAAGCGAACTCCGACTGACCGAGGCCAGCGATCAACGAGGTGATCTCGACATTCAGCCCCGCCAGGACGCTAGCCGCGGACGTGCTCACGGGATCCGAAGTCTTGACATTCATTAGCAATAGTCCGATCGCGGAGCGCAACCAACTACGCCATTCCTCTTCGCGGACATTCTTTACGAGCTCCGGCTTCTCGGCCTTGAGAATGCTCGCGAGCTTCGTGATGTTGTCGTCGATGGCCTTGTCTATCTGAATCGTCTCCCCGTTTCCCGCCGGCAGCAGCCTTGGCAAGCCGAACGGGTCATTCTTCGTCAGATCCTCCAATGTCCGGGTTTGCGCGGCGATCAAGTCGGAAATGATCGCTTCGACCAATGTGGCTTTGTCCACCATTTTCCCCCAGACTATGTGCCAGTTTCTGATGCTGTCACTGGAGCCTGCGTTGATATCGTAATCGGTAGGGACAGAAAATGTCTGGAATGGCCGCCCGGGGTTTGGGATCGAACGCTGGAGGTTGGCGGTGACGGAATAGAATCTGGAGCCACGGCTAGGCTCGATCCACCCGTCCAGATGCTCCGCAACGCATCGGTGCAGAGGTCCGCTTCTTGGCGATGAGCCCGAGTCCGCTCATGGCGCAAAGGTGCCGACGTGCCTCGACTGGCAATGTCCGCTTTTGGGCCGCGGAGGTTAACAGATCGATGGCCGAGATGGGGGCGCTTTGCTGACAGGCGGCTCCGGGGCCGAAAGCTGCCTGTCTGCATACGGCGCGGGCCATTTGAAAGCGGACACGGAAGGGCAGCACGCAGCTGGATCGTTCTGAACCGGCGCTCGTTGAGGTTTCCAACTCGTCTTTCATGTCCGCGCCCCGAAGTGAGCGGCCAGACGTCGAGAACGCCTACGCAGGCGCAGAGGCCGATGCAGGAGAACTGACGCGGCTCCTCGTGGTGGACGGCGACATCTCGAAAGAGGAGAAGTACGGCTACTCGCCGCTCGTGGCGAGCACGATCATTCCGGACCAAGGCATTCCACACCCAACTGACCTAGTCGCTTCGGACTTCTTTGCTGACCTCGGCTAGGATCTCGGGGACCGTGAACGGCGCGAAGCGCCGGACGTCACGCAGGAGAATAAGCGCAGCGACGATCACCGGCGGGCCAGCGATGGCAAGGCGTGCGGAGATTTCCGAGACCGGGGAAGGTAGCGTATCGGCGAACTCGGCAATCAGGGTGGCTTCAATTTTGAGCCGCAATGCGGTCTCGCGCTGCCCCTCGTCCGCGTTCGCGAGGGTTTTGCGCCACGACTCGAGGTGCCGGCGCCTGATCGCAAGCAGATCAAGGCCAGGATTACCGATCGCCTCCGCCGCTTCGGCGACGATGGGATCGAAGCGATGCGCGTCCCATTGGAGCTCGATCCGATTCCGAAGGTCCGTCACCAGCGACGGACCTTCATCGGGATCGTCGAGCGAGTCGCAGGCCTCAATCGCCCCCTTCAGAACGCGATCGAGCCTAGTCGCAAGGTAATCGCAGCATTTGGCGAAGTCAGAGGCGGCCATCGGGGTGCCCACGCCGCAGGCAGTCCTAAACCACTGGTGAGCGAAGCTACGAGTCTTGTAGTCGCTTGGACTCATAACATCCAGGTTGTGCGCCACGAACGTCCGCATGCTTCCAACCTCGGTGCGCAGCTTCGAGTTCGTGCTGAGCGGCGGAAGGGAGATGAGGAAGGCGATGGGGAGCTTGCCTGCCTCGGTGAGTACGACGTAGGCCCAGTTCACCAAGCGGTAGAAGGCGAGTTCGTCGCCGAAATCGGCGGGCAGCGGGACCGACACGTCACGGCAGGCGCCCCGCAGGTGCATGTCGGTCCGCTGCCGGAGCTGGAGATAGCGGTTCGCAAGCTCGGCGGGGGTCATCGCCGTATGCCCGAACGCGTGAGCGGGTCCGCGATTGGCCCGACGTAGTTGAAGGCGACGCCGAAGTCCCGGAGCTCGCGGCCATGGGCCAGGTCCTGATCGGCGAATTCGCGGACGAGGAGGTTGACCGTTGTATTGAATCCCTCGATGCGGACCTTCCAGTCCGCGTCTCCCTTCACGCCCTCGACTCGTCCCCGGAAGCGGAGCGGCACACCGTCTGCCCCAGAAGCTATGAGGCGGCGCACGACTCTGGCCCGATCCTCGAATTCGCTGTCGCGTGACAGCGAGCGCCAAATCTCGGAGGATCGGTGAAAGTCTCGGGACATCCAGGCGAGCACCGCCTCCAGGTACCTTTCCGAATTCCGCTGATCCAACCCGGCGCGTTCGTTTATGCCAGTGATGATCGTTAGCAGGTTGGCCACCTGCCCCGGCTCTCCAGGAGTGAGACCGCGCTGGCTTGATAGCAGCCGCTGACCAGTCGCCTCAGCCCATCGGAGGCGCAGCAGTAGGCGCGCGCAGCGCGGGTCGTCGGCCGTCTCTTGGTCTCGCCGCCCCGAAATGAAGTCGGCAGCTTCCCGCGCGAGGGCGCGCTCGCCGGCGGTGTAAGGCTTGTCCGCGCTCTCGAGCGGCTCCGCTATCCTGCGGGCTATCAGGAAGGACGCAGCAGCCGGTGCGACCCCCTCTAGGCCCGCGATGGCTTCGAAGGACAGCTCGGCGTTCCCCACTAGGTCACCAGCCTTGGTCTTGCGCTCAAAATAGCGCGCCCGCTGGTCGCCGCCGAGCGTCTCCACATCGACGAGGTCGAGGCCAGCATAGATATCCGCAATCACCTCGGCCCGCCGCTCCGGGAGCATATCGAGCTCCTCCAAGAGGTCTGACGACGTCCAGAGCGCGATATCCACTGGGTGGTAGTCCCCCGATAACGCAATGGCCCGAGTGCTGGCAGTCTTTGCTGCGAGGTAGTCCGCCCAAGCGCCCTCAACGTCGTTGAGCCGGGACCGCTGAACGGCGAGGTATCCGTAGATCGACGCGCGCTCAGAGGCGAGGTTCTGGCGTGTACGCTTGCTGGCCTGGAGGGCACCCGAACCAATCAGCCGGAACGCCTCCTCCACGATTGATCTGGCCTCGTCCAAGATCTTGAGGCGGTGGCCCTCGTCCATGGAATTCGTCTGATACCTTCCATCCTGCGCCCAGATCGCCTGGCGCCGGAAGGTGCACTCGCGGACTATCAGTGGACCTTCGACGACGCCCCGTTCGGTCCTAAGCTTGGTCAGCGCCTTGGCGAAGTCGAGATAGCCCTCGCGATAGGCGTCATTCCTGGGTCCATGCCGGTCCAGCTTCTGAAGGAGGTCCATGAGGAAGGATCGTTCGGTCTCGCGATCAACGCCCGAAGCCTCGATGCTTCCGATCAGCTCGACCAATCGCTGGATTTCGGTGCGCACGTCGCCGAGACGGCTACGGCAAATCAGTTCCGCCTCGAGTTGAAGCCGGGGGGAGATCAGGAGCTCGGTCCCCTCATTGTTCGAGCTGTGCCAGCGAAAGATGTCCAGGTCGGCGAAGACATGGAGGATCTGCTCCAGCTCCAGCGCGCCTGAGTGGCGCGTCAGCATGCGCATGAGCAGGTTCAGCGGAACAGGGCAGTTTAGGCGTCCGGGTGCCATGACATAGTCGATGAGGCGCCCGGCCGCATCCAGTCCGAGGGCGGCGGCCGACTCGTCCTCCACGAACAGGCTAGACGTGCTCGGGACGATCCCGGCCGCGATCAGGCTTTCAGCGAGCTGGGAGCGAGCAGGCGGCCTGGGTGCACGCAGCGCCCTCTGACGGATGCCCCGCTCGGCAAACCGAGCCTCGGCGTTCACTCGAGACCTTATGTGCTCCCGGCCCTGCGCGATCAAGCGGTAGAGCATCGCGAGCGTGTTTCCTTCTTCTGCGCTGTGCTGGCGCGGCTCCGGCAGGTCAGGCGCAAACCTCGCGAGCAACGCGCGGAGGTCCGATATCTCCCCGTCAGACATCGCAGCTGGCGCCTCGACATGCTGCCCGGCAGTGGTTTGCAGATGCCGCTCCACCCGATAGCTCGTGCCGACGATCAGCAATCGGCGGCCTCTGCTCCTCATGGCGGAAGCGAGTTCCAGGTACCGTTGTACGGGTTCGTTGGTGTCGCAGAGAAGGACTGTTGCGACGGCGTCTGCCCGCTCCGCCTCCGCGCAGAACGCGTCGAGATCCGCATGGGCGGGAACGCGCGTAGTCGAGACGACGACCGGCAGCCGCAGGCGCAGGCGCAACTCCCGAGCAAGTCGCGCTAGCGCGATGCTCTTGCCGGTGCCGGACTGGCCATGAACGATAACTACCCCGTCCGACTCGCCCCGGCGTCGAAGGGCCGCTTCGATGACCTTGATGAGGTGGTGCTCGAATTCCCTGCGGAAGGCGAAACCGTGCGCGATACCCTCGACCCGGCCGCGGAATCCGGCGAGATCGCCGTGGAAGCGCCGGAATGCGCTCTCGACGGCACGCGGCTGGATCGGATCGGCGCCGCTCGTCCAGCCGTCGTCAACCACCGCCGCCGAGGCCTCGACCCGCAGCCTCACCGCCGGCGTAATGTCCAGGATGCCCGACGCGAGCGTCACCATACTTGGCTCGTCCGGTGTCGCGGAGGCCGAAAAGCGCGTCCAGTTCGCTCCCGGTCCCGCAATCGCGTTCGCCAGGCTATAGGGCTCAATGAGCAGGGAGCCGGCCTTGACCATGTCGGCAGCGAACGCGGAATCCGTGGTGTCGAGCGCCCCGAACCAGACTATCTTGCTACCGGCCCTGTCGGAGAGCGGGGCGAGAAGGTCGTCGATGTCGATCCAGTCGCCCGCCGGGTTGAAGCCCGCTATCACGATCACACCACGAGCGGTCGCTGTTTCGGCTATGCGGTTGAGCAGCTCTACCCCGTGACGTGCCATGCGGCGCTTTAGGCTCGCCACATCGATCGGGGGCGCAGCGTCGGAAGCTGTTTCGCCGGCCTTACCGAGGATGAAGTGAACTGGCGGCCTGGAGCGGCTGCGCGGGACGCGTGCGAAGGTGCCAGCTGCTAGAACCGCCTCGGGCTGTCTGCCGCGCGTCTCCAATCGCCGCGGGAAATTCGGGTCGATAGATAACGTGAATGCAGCCGCCCAGGGTAGCTCGTAGGCGGCGAGCGCCCCCTCCGTGGGCACCGATCGACTGAATCGTTCCGCAAGCCAATCTGTGTCCGCCGCCGACAGGCCTATTCTGAGTGCGGCGGACCAACTGGCGAGGCCCTCATCGACGCCAAGTCGCCTGGACAGGGACGACAGCACTGGGTCGGTCGCTGTGCCCTGGAGGTCGAAGCCCTGCCCTGCGAACAGCACTACGGGCCGTCCTTCTTGGAAGGCCTCGTTCAGTAGCTCAATGGCTTCGCTCGACACAGCGGTTCCCCAGGTCATCCGCGCCACCAATGCGGTACGGTCATCACATTCGCCTATGCCGGACATGTAGACCTTGATACGACGCCTACGATCGAAGCAATAGCCCGTTGATACTCAGAGAAGAGGTTCGACGGCTATAGGCGGCGGCACGTACTGGGCAGGAAAACGGCCAGATGGTTGAAGCTCAGTTTGACCAAGCGCACGACCCGCCAGCCGAACCTGAACGGATGGCGGCTTCTGACATCACTTAATTCGGCGCTGAACGGCCGAGATTTGGGCGCGAAGCGGACGTTCGCAATGCCGTGCCGGGAAGGCCGCAATGGGTCAACACCAGCCTTTACGGGGAGAGGTGCCGGCTCCGTGGGATGTCCCGGCGACCCCAGAGCCCCTTCAGTCCTGTGTCCTCGGCTCATCCAAACCCCAGCAGCACACGAACCTCCGCATCCACCTTCTGCAGCACGGCCGGCGACACAGCCCCGATAGGCTCCGCCAGCCGTGCCTCGATCGTGGTGATCTTGCACGGGCGGATGACGGAGGGAGCCGGAAGACCACTCTCGCGGTAGCCGGGGCCGAGCGGCACATCGCCCGGCCAGGGCCGGTTCTCGGCGCTGGTGATCATCACGACCCATAGAAGTTCGGCCGCCTCGCCTACACCGCCAGGAGATACGACCAGCGCGGGGCGATGCTGCCGGGTGGAACGGTCCGTATAAGGGAAGGGGACGCGGACCACTGCGCCCTTCTCAAAGATCGACATAGGCCTTGCGATCCGCGTCGCTGTCCCACTCGCCGAAGGTGGCGAAGGGGTCATCGCCTGCCTTCGTAGCGGCCTTGGTGAGCACCACGCGGCCGTCCTCGATGCTGTAGGCGATCTCGTCACCTTCTTTCAGGTGCAGGGCCGTGCGCACCGCCTGAGGAATTGTCGTCTGGGCCTTGGACGTGAGCTTGCTGACGATCATGCCGGCGCCTCCATGGAAATGGGAATTTATGTAAGGAATATCCTTACCACAATCAAGGCGCCAAGGACGCAACAGAATCTCGATCGCGGATCCTGGCCCACTTCAATGAACTCCACCGGCCAGCCCGGCCGCTGGTCGTTGAACACCCCCACCACCAGCCGTCCGCTCTGCCAGGCGAACGTGTCGAGGTTGGTCCTGTACTTCTTCAGCACCGGCCCCACCGGGACCTGCTGATGGCCGTGGACCACATGGAAGTCGCCATGCCCGCCTTCGTCGTCGTCGGGGTAGAGGTCCCAGAGCAGCGTCTGCTCGCGCTGCCGGTGGAGGGGACGCCAGCGGTCGACGGCGGCATGCACGTAGACGCGGTGCAGGTCCACGTGCATGAGCGGGAGGGCGGAGAGCCACGCGATATGGGCTGCGGGAATCGGGAGCGGCGCATCGGGGTCCCACGCCGCCGCGCCGTAGGAGGCGAGCGTGGCGCGGCCGCCGTTGGCGAGGAAACGGGACATCCGGTTCTCGGGGAACTTCATCAGCTCCACCAGCATGGCCTCGTGGTTGCCCATCAGGCAGATCCACTGCCAGCCGGCCGATGGCCCGGCCATGAGGCACTCGATGACTTCCCGACTCTGCGGTCCGCGATCCACATAGTCCCCCAGGAAGACGATCGTGCCGCCTGGAGCGCGGGCCTCGATGGCGGCGAGCGCGGCCTCGAGGAGGTCGAACCGGCCGTGCAGGTCGCCGATGGCGAAGGTGAGCGGCATGGCCCGCCTTTCACAATCCAGGCCGGCGCGGGGCGTCGCCAGCCGGCGCAAGAGCGTCCAGCTCCACGACGGAGGCAATCTCCGCCTGGACGCGGGCAAGGCCGAAGCGCTCCGTGAGCCAGCGGATCGCCAGCTCGAACCGCACGCGCAGGACCTGCATCACCAGGGAAATCGCACCGAGCCCCTGAGCGTCGTCAGCTGGCTCCTCCCAGCTCTCCGCATCCAGCACGAACCGCCGGCCGTCTTCGGCAAGATGGAACGGGCTCGCCGAAGAAAGGCCGAGCTCCGGCGCCACCTCCTCCACCAGGTCGAGGGCGGGGGTCTCAAGGATTTCACGGACTTCGGCGGCGAGCGCCTCCGCCTTGCGGAGCGCGTCCGCGCGCTCCGACTTCAGCCGGGCAGAGGCGGCCTTTTCGGCCTTGAGATCGTCCGCCATCCTGTCGGCCTTCATCCGTGCAAGATCGCGCTCGCGCGAAATCTTCTCCGCCGCGGTCGAGAGTGCCCGCGCCTGCTCCAGTTCGGCGGCGAGCCGGCGGCGTTCGTGGTCGCCGGCCGCAATGCGGACGGCGGCCTGTTCGGCCGCTTCGGCTAGCCGGGAATTTTGTTCGGCTAGCCGGCGGTCGGGCGCCAGCCGCTCCGAAAAGCTGGGCGGCACAATCGTCGGGATTGCCGTCGGCGGCGCATCGAGGATCCGCTGCACCTCCTCATGCTTGAGGCGCGCGGCCTTAAGCTCCTGCTCGGCCGCTTTGCGGTCCGCTTCGGCCGCGAGTTCCTCGGGGGTCTTCCAGTCGTCGCCCGGCCGCTTCTTTTTCTCGCCGCGCTTGACGCCTTCGAGCATCATGACGTCCCGCATGTACGCGAACCAGGCGTCCTGCAAGGCGCGGCCTTGGCCGCGCAGATTCTCGGACCGGTTTCGGCTGATCGCGAGTTGCTTGAGGTGCCGGCTGGTGCTGATGGCCAGCTGAGATTTTCGCTTCGTTACCTTGAGGTAGCGGGGGGCGACCATCAGATCGACCACGTGCATGCTCTTTTCGTCCCGGTCGACGCGATCGTGGAAAATCGCCTCCGTCCCGAACACAGCCTCCGCGAAGGCCCGCGCATGCTGGAGCATGTACGTGGCATCCCTCCCGTCAATCAGCTCGGTGGGGAACTGGACAACCACGTGCAAAGCCTTCGTGTGACCTTTTTGAACAAGGCAGCCCGCGACGTGCTTCTCATAGAGCTTGGTGATCATCAGGCCCGTGGTCGTCATCGGGGGCACGCGCGCGTCTCCACGAGACTGTCCGTTGTGGTCCTTGCGGAGCGCGTGTGACTCGGCCGCCGCCAATGCTACACCCCCCCGGCGATGAACCCTGACGGCCCCGGAGACACCTTTGACGGAACTGCCAGCGACCACGCGACAACCTCCCTCAGAACAAGGCGGTTATCCTTTTTGAAGAAAAGGATAACACGCTATACTTTTTCCGGCGCTGCGCTTGGAAAAAGGCGTGCCGGGGTAGCCCCTGGACCCCCTTCCTCGCTGACTTCCACCTCGACAGGAGGCTCCGGCAACAGCGTGAGGTCGAGCCGCAGGAACTTCTCGAGGCGTCGGCGAGTCTGCATGCGCATGTGTCCGGTCGTCTCGACGACGCAGACCGTCTGCCGTGAGACGCCGATGATCTGGCCGAGCTGCTGCTGCGTGAGCTTCAGTCGCCAGCGTGCGTTGCGGATCCGGATCCCGCGGGTCCGGTAGACCAAGACGGAAAACGGCAGATCGATCGGTTCTTCCCGGAGGTAGGACAGCATCAACGCCTCCCGATGATGGTGATGAACAGGATCCGTCCCGCGGCCAATGTGAGTGCCGCCATCTGCCGGCTGGAGACGATGGCTAGGCCGACCACCGCGCCGACCGGTGGTCCGAAAGCACGCGCGAGCGCATCTCCTAGGAGGAACAGGCAGAAAGCTGCCGATGGCAAGGCCATCGCCACGGCCGCGGACGCGAGCAGCCCATCGTCCGTGAAGCCGAGCAGCATGATGGGGAGCAGGGTGCCGGCTACCCAGAGGGCAGTCGCAGCCTCGCCAATGCGGCGGAGCGCCGGCTTTTCAATCGGCATAGAGATCACACTTAGCACGCCCGACTGTGAGCGGATTGGGGCAGTCATCCGAGAGCATCACTACGAGCGCCAGGAGGCAGTGCTGCACTGCGCTTTCCTCGCTGCCTGCGGACCCCTCCGCCAAAAGGCATTCTCTCCAGCGGCCGCCAGCGTTCTCCAGAAGCTGCCACGTCCAGCGCCCGGGAATCGTCGTGTGGGCCGCGACGGCGCAGCAGAAAATCCGACCGTCCTGCTCGATCTCTTTTTCAATCCCCTGATGGCCATAGAGCTTCGGCTCCCAGCCTTCGAAGAACCCTTCGATGGCCTTCAGGTCCTCCAGCGCTGCGTCCTCATCGCCGATAGGCGAGCAACGTTCCGACATCGTTTCCACTCCTTCTCTTTTGCCCAGAGAAACTTTCGATCAGAACCGCCCGCTGGGCGTCGGCGCGACGTGGACGTGCTGATGAACGATGGGCGTGTGCGCCTCCCGCACCACCTGCGGCGTGGGGTGCTCCGCCTCCCAGATCGCCTCAATCCGTGCGGAGGCAAACGCCCGCCGGCGCCGCGCAAGACGCCAATCGGTATCGAAGCGGAAGCCGAGGAAGCCCTTTTCCGCCCGGATGTGGGCCATGAGCAGGATGGACCGCGTGACGAGGTCGCGGAGGTTTTCCACCGTGCGCTCCTCGTCCCGATAGAGGCGCTCCATGTCGGCGCGCACATGCCTCGCCAGCAGGGTCAGCGCCTCCGGCGTGAGGTCTTTCCGAAAGGCGGCCCAGGCCAGCTGGCAAAATGGCGCCGGCGGCAAGAGCTGGGCCCGTCGCGTAAGGGTGAAGCGGTCCAGCATCGCAGTCATCTTCGCTGGAGATGCGGTCGCCCCCTCGCTGCGCATCAGGTCATAGGCGGACAAAAAGTCCCCACAGAGCCGACGATAGATGGCCGGATCGCCATCGCGAGCAAGCACTTCCGTATCCTGCTGGCGTAACAGGTCATTCATATGATGTGTCATGTCGATATCCGTGCATTTATACTAACAAATACAACCTAAGAGTCGAGATAAAAGCTGATGCACTGCGATTTGATACGTAATTTATTCAGTCCGAGTCTGGCTTTTTGCTTTTCAGACGCCCGCCGATGCCCGCGAGACCCCGCGATGCGCGCTTTCCGCCCTGAAGCGCGCCGGCGCCGAGGCTTCGGCCCATGTTCGTGATGCCGGCGGCCGGATTGAGCTGCCCAACCAGGTCGGTGCCCATCTTCGAGCCCCAGAGGCTCTGCACACCCACCTCGACCCAGCGCAGCGCCGCGTCGCCAAGCTCGGAGATGAGCGCGCAGCTGTTCCATACCACGATGGTGGCGGCCGACCCGTAGATGGCGATGGCGGCCACCGACGTGATGGCCGACGTGACCGGACCGGAATCGAGCGGGATCATCAATGCGAACACGCTGAAGAACATGCTGTTGAGAACGGCGAACGCCGCGGACATGAGCAGCAGCGAGACGATCAGCCCCATGATGATGAGGATTGGCCGGGCCAGGAGGCCGAAGAGCAGCAGATAGCCCTGCCGGCTCGCGCCGATCAGCGACGGCTCCCGGGCCGGGAAGAAATGCGTCAGGACCCAGATGGGCACCGCGATCAGCGCCTCGAGGCCGATCACCAGCCAGCTGATGACGGCGCCGAAGAAGTAGATCAACGGCATGAGCGGCAGGACGCCGCCGATCCAGAAGCCCCCGACAACCAGAATGCCACCCACGAACCACGCGCCCGCGGCGGCCGTCTTTACCAGGCCACCCACATAGGGGATGAAACCCGAAGCCACGTCCGACACGGCCGCGCCGCCAAGAGCCCAGAGGCCCGCATCTACCAAGCCAACGCCGATCTGCGTCAGGATGAGGAGCGGATCGCTCCACTGCGAGGTACCGTTGTCCCCCTCAACCTTGAGCTTGGAAAGCACCCACCGGAAAGCCGAGGAGACGCCGGCGGCGTTGGTATCGGGAACGCCCACCTGCCCGGCCACCTCGGTCGGGCTCGCCTTGCTGAAGTCCGCGAAATAGGGGTCGAACGAGCGCATGTAGCCGACATCACGTTCATAGCTATCCGCGAGGACGCGCCAGGTGCTGCCGGTCAATTGGGGCGCGGCGCCGAACCAGCCGCCCTGCGACATGGGCTGCAGGATGGAGCTAAGGCTATCGGGCGCCACGCCCTCGATGTTCGTGGCATTGACGACGCTCTGGAAATATTGGGCGATGTTGATGTTGGCCCGCTGCCACGAAATGGCGAAGACCCAGCCTGCGGAGGTGGTCTCGTCGAGATAGGACTGGGCCAGCTGTTTGATGCTGGCGTCGTTGCCAGAGAGGGTGTTGTTGACCGCGCTGCGCAGCGCCGACTGCGCGGAGGCAACGCCGGTCCCGATCAGCGTCTTGATCTCCTGGTCGTTGCGTGCCTGGAGATAGACCTGGTTCGCGATGGTCTTCGCCGTGCTGCCGATCTGGTTCCAGGCCGCATTCAGCCCGCTGGCCGCGGCGCTGATAGCGATCTCGTTCATCCTCGCCCAGGTGGCGAGGTCCGTTGCGCCGGTGATGCCTTGCGCCGTCACGCCGAGGGAGGACTCCTTCGGCAGCTGGTACTTCACGGAACCGCAGAGCGAGTTGGAGCCGTTGTACCAGCTGCCGGAATCGACGAAGGCTTGCGTGACCGAGTTCGTCTTCTGGCCGAACCACCCCGTCACGGGCAGGGTCCTGGCGACGATCGGCGAGCCTCCCGATGCGCTTCCGTGTCCGAACGTCTCGGAGATCTCGTTGAGCCTGTAGGCGCAGACATAGCCCACCGCCCGGGCCCGGATCGCGCTGGCGATCATGCCGCGCAGCTTGTAGTCATCCTCCGGGACCGTCGCGACCTGGCTGTCGCCGCCGGAGGCGATCATGGGGGAGATCTTGGCCCAGAGGTTGTCGGCTGCGCCGGAACCCCACACCAGGATTTGGATCACCAGCAGCTGCGCCAGGGTGAACCCGGAGCTCACCGGCAGGATCATCACCGCCCCGAGACCCACGCGGGCCACGGTGTATTTGACGCTGTTGCCTCCCATCGCCTCGCCTTCGCGGGCGGTGTCGGCGGCGCCGACATAGAGCGTGTAGGTGATGAGCGCCGCCCCGACGATGGCGACGGCGATGTTGAAGAAGGCCGCCGCGGTCGCGATCATGTTCGCGTCCGAGCAGATTGCCCCCTTCCAGATGGTGTCCACCGTGCAGCCGAGGATCCGGCGCAGGGATATCAGCGCATAATCGTTCTGGACCGGGGTGAAGATGCTGGAAAATGACGTGTCAGCCATGGGTTGCGACCTCAGCAACGGTAGGGACGAGGGAAGACGCCGAAGCGGCGGAGGCGAAGCGCGATGGTGAGAGGTTCGAGGCGGTCAATCCGGCCTGATGCGTAAGGCTCCGGTGCTCCTCGGCGCTCAGGTCGCCCAGGGAGCACAGGCACTGCCGTGCCATCGCCGCTGCGGTCTGAAGGCGGTCGAGCCTGTCAGCGCAGCCCGCCATAGCGACGCCGGCGCTGCGGATCGCCCCGAGCAGCTCCGGGACTTCAGGGACGAATTTGTTCTCGGTCAGGGTTTTGTACACCGCTGCGGCTAAGGCAGCCGTGCTGAACGGAGCCATCTCGCTTTCTTCGATCAGCAGCGCCGCCATCGTGTCCACGAAGGCCGCCCGTCGTATAGGGTCGAAGTTGGCGCGACCGCTCGTAAGGACAGCGACCAGGCCCACGATGTGCTCAGGGGATGCATGTTCGGCCAAGCCGGCGCGCAATGACTGCCTGGCCTCCTCTATCACCGGCGCGGGCGGAACTCGCCGGTGCACCATCCAGGCCTGCTCTCGGCTTTTTCGCGCAAGCTCTCCAGCTGCCCAATGCTCCGCTGTGTGGAAGAAGCCCATGACGCTCACATCGGAGCAGATGCCGGCGAACTTCCGGAACCAGCGCCAGGGCGCGAGGTGGGCCTTTAGGGCCGCCACCGGCGTGATGGAGTGATGGGGAGCCGAGTTGATGATCTCGGACATCAGAACGCTCCCATGGGCACATGCTGCCCTCCGCGGGAGGCCAAATCATTGCGATGCCGCTCCAGGACATTGGAGCAGATCGCCTGAACCACTAGGTGGTCAGGGACAACAGACCTCCGAGAGGAACCGAATCTCGAGGTCTCAGGCTGATCGGAGACGAGAGCTGGCGGTGGAGCATCCTTCCATCGACCATCACGAAGCCAATAAGATGCCCTGGCGATGAAGCGCGGCTCCCGGCCTCGACAGGCAGATCCATACCGCATGGCGCCGGTCAGAAGGTCAGCAGCTGTGGCGCCACGCTGACGTGCGGCCCGGTATTCGCGCCGAGCACCATCCTCACCCTCGCGTTTGGGGTACTGCCCGAACCACTCCTGGAAGTCGCTCTCGACCGCGGCCCCTGGAGTGGCGGATCGGAGAGGTTCGTGAAGCTGATGGTGGCGCTGCTCCTCCGGCATTCGGCAGGGGGTAGGGGGATGCTCCCCTCTTACCGGTTTCTCTTCCTGGATTCGGGTCGCATTCCTGCAACTGCCTCCGGTCGCATTCTCGCGACCAGTGCCAAGGGCGGCCAATTCAGGGGCGGTCGCGTTTTCGCAACCGGCTTCCGGCCCTTCCGACACCAGATGCCGGACCTCCAACCGATCAAAGCGAAGCTCATAGTCAGTACGCTTGCCTTGCTTACGATCGGCTTTGACCCAACCGCGGTTCTCCAACTCCGCGATCGACCGCATGATTGCGTGTCGGCTGAGTGAGAGCAGGGAGGCAATGCGAGCGACCGAGGGATTGCATTGGCCGGTCCGGCTGTTCAGGTGATCCAGCAGCAAACTGAACACGTTCTTCGCCGTGGAGCACAGCGTGCCATCCACCAGACAGGCCTGAAGCAGCCGCCACTTGTCGAGCAAGGTGATTCGGCTTGTTGGCAGTTGGTCGTCGTGATATTCAATTACGACGGCTTCAGAAGAGCTGCTGTCGAATTGGACCCGAGGAGCGCTGCCACGCTTCTCGGGTCTTTCGTTTGTGGTCCTCTCAATCATCTTGCTTCTCCGGGGGTGGGAAGCCCCCGTCGGAAAAGCTTTGCGCTTCAGTGGTGGTTTTGCCGTCCCACCTTTGCGCTAACTCCTTTGAATGTGGTGCATCTAGGGTCTCGCCCCTGGGCACCATTTCGCGCTCCGATAGCGTCCAATAGCGGCTGATCTTGCTGCGGTTTCGCGGCGGCAAGTGCGCGCGAGATCCGGCTTGGTTCCGTGTGGCCCGCCTGTTTTTCCTGTGGGCGTGGGGGCAAGTTTTGTCGCGTCAGCCTACAAAGGGGCTGCCCATCGGGCGCTGACGGACGGGGCGCTGACGGACGGGGCGCTGACGGACGGGGTGCGGACCGACACGGCGCCGCGGAATGCGAAGCCGCAGGGCAAGCCATACGAGCTGTTTGGCGGTGGTGGCCTGCGTCTTCCCGTCGATCCCAACGGCAGCAGGAACCGGCGCCGCGCCGATCGGCTCCTCGGCAAACCCGGGCCGATCGCCTGCGGCCCCGCTCCTCCGGCGCGCGCCGAGGCACCCGAAGCGGGATGAGGCCAAAAAGCCCTTGCGGGACGGTCAGGAGCCTTCCACCGCCCGCAAGCTCGAGAAGGTCAACGCCACCATCGCCAGGGAACAGATCTGTGTGCCGGGCTCAGATCACGATGCCCCGGTCGCCGGATTGGCGCGCAACGTCCCCCATGCGCGCTACAGCTTGATGCGCGCCGACTTGCTCGGCGTCCCGCGC
This sequence comes from Xanthobacter luteus, assembly GCF_040049235.1. Classification (NCBI taxonomy): domain Bacteria; kingdom Pseudomonadati; phylum Pseudomonadota; class Alphaproteobacteria; order Hyphomicrobiales; family Xanthobacteraceae; genus Xanthobacter; species Xanthobacter luteus. The sequence goes on along the minus strand of NZ_JBDZDO010000001.1, from coordinate 497,609 downwards.
AGGATGCCGCGATCCACGTGCTGGGCAATCTGATCCTGGATGATCTGGATGAGTTGCCGCGTGGCTTTCGTTACCGGCCGATGCAAAGCCGTCGCCAGCACCAGCGTCGCGCGCAGATCGCCCGCGGCGAAGGGGCGCGCCGTCAGGCGACCCTCGATTACTTCCCGGTGAACCGCCCCGAAGGGGAGAATGGTCTGCGCCGCGCCCATCTCCACCAATTGCTTCAGGGCCGGAACGGAATCGATCTCGAGCGTCAGTGCGAGCTTGATGCCGGCATTCTGGAACATGGCGTCGACCACCCGGCGCAGGCCATGGCCGGTGCCCGGCAGCACCAGGCGGTCGAGATGGACCTCCTCGAGGCTAGCGACGGGTCGCGGGCAGCGGTCGCTCGGGGTGTCGATGAGGTGCAACTCCTCCTGCAGCAGGGGGATCACATTCATGCTGGGGGAACGGCGCGAGTCGTACAGGATGCCGAGGTCAATGGCGCCCGCCTCGATCCATTCGAACAACGTCCCGCTGAACGCCTCCACCACATGCAGATGCACCGCCGGGCATTCGGCCCGGAAGGTCTCCGCCAGGGGCGCCACGATGGTGCTGCCGATGGACGGAGGTATGCCGAAGCGTACCAGACCGCTCGGGGTGTTCGCTTGATCGATGATCTCCTGCTGGACCTGATCGAACTGCTGCAGCATGGGGCTAAGCGCGGTGTGGAGCTTTGCTCCCACTTCGGTCAGCGCGATTCCGCGCCCGTGGCGGTAGAAGAGCGCGCTCTTCAGCTCCTGCTCGAGGTTCTGGATCTGACGGCTCAGGGTGGGCTGGGCGATGCCCAATTTGATGGCCGCGCGGGAAAAGCTGCCGGTTTCAGCAACCGCAGCAAAGTACCGAAGTTCCCGCAGATCCATGTCCTGATGCGCAACCTTACGACGGTCCGGCCCTGTGGGGCGAGCTTCTATCATGAATTTCACCGGCCATGGTAGCGCCCGCGCCCTCAGAGGAGGAAGGGCTCCGGGGTCTGCAGGAACTCCTTGATCTTGACGAGAAAGGTCACGGAATCGCGGCCATCGATGAGGCGGTGGTCGTAGCTCAAGGACATGTACATCATGGGCCGCACCGCAACCGTCCCCCCGATCGCGACGGGGCGGCTTTCCACCCGGTGAAGCCCCAGCACGCCCGACTGCGGCGCGGCGAGGGTCGGCACCGAAAAGAGCCCGCCGAACGCACCGGCATCGGCAATGGAGAAGGTTCCGCCCTGGAGATCCGCCACCGAGAGCTTGCCGGCCTCGGCGCGCGCCCTGAGATCCGCCAGGGCCACGGCAATTCCGCCAAGTCCCAGTTTGCCGGCATGGCGCAGCACCGGGGCCACCGGCCCCGCCGGCGTCTCCATGGGGACGGCGATGTGGAGATCGAGATTGAGCACGATTTCATCGCCCTCGATGCGTCCGTTGACATGCGGCACCGCAAAGAGCGCGTGGACGCAGCCGCGGATGATAAACGCCGCGCGGTCGAGCGCCGCGCCGTGGCGCGCGCGGAACGCCGGGCCGTGAGCCGCGATGAGCGCATCCACTTGCGACAGGTCCACGTCGTTGAACGTGGTGATCATCGCCGCGACGGTCTGCGCCTCCTTCAGCTGCGCCGCGCGGGCGGCGCGCAGGACACCCAGCGGAACGCGCCGATCGCGGCCCGGCGGCTCCAGAGCGGCCGCCGGGCCGACCGGTAGTGCCGGCGGCGGCGCCGCACGCTCCGTTGCCGCTTTCGGTCCCTGTGGCGGCGGGGCGAGAAGATTTTCCGTCGGCTCCCCATGCCGGGCCGCGGCTCCGCCAGGGGAGCCGGAGGTCCGGCCGCGCGCCGACGGGGCGGCGGTCGGCGATGGCATAAGGACGGGCGGCGCGTGGTCCGCCAGCGGCGCGCGCAGCGTGGCGAGGCGTGAGCCGGGAAGCGCGCTTTCGCCTTGCGCGACATGGAGCGCAGCGATCACGCCGTCGGTGGGCGCGGTAACCTCCACCGTGATCTTTTCGGTCTCCAGCTCGGCGATCACTTCGTCGCGGTGCACCGCCTCGCCCGGCCGACGCAGCCATCTGGCGACGGTCGCCTCGGCGACGGATTCCCCGAGGCTCGGCACATGGATGTCGATGGACATGGGGCCTCACTGATCAGGCGGGGGACGGCACCCCGCCGGGGGCCGACGCGGCCGCACCGGCGATGCCATGGCGATTCAGTCGATCGATCTCGCGCCCACTGAGGCCGAGTAGCCCGGCCAGCACCTCGGCGGTGTGCTCGCCGAGCCGCGGGGCGCGCGGCGCGGCGCCCCTCCTGGCCTCGGGGATGCGAACCGCCGGTCCGGGCGTCGGGTAGCGTCCGCCGCCGGGATGGGTCACCTCCTCGAACAGGCCGCCCGCGGGCAGGAATCCCGGATCCTCCGCCAAGGCCGTCGCGAGGGTGCGGTAGGGACCGAACAGCACGCCCGCCGCCTCGAACCGTGCGGACAGCTCGGCGCGGGTCAGGGCCCGGATCGTTGGCTCCATCAGCGCGCTGAGCCGGCTGTGCCACCGGTAGCGGGCGCCTTCGTCCGCGGCGAATGAAAGGCCGACTTCCTGCTCGAGGGCGGCCATCGGCTCGCCCAGGTGGAGGGCCGCCACCAACGCGGTCCACTGGCGCGAGGTCAGGGCCACCACCATCACCCTATGTCCGTCGGCGGTTTCGAAATCGCGCCCGAATGCGCCGTAGAGCACGTTGCCCGTCCGCTCCCGATCGCGCCCCGAGAGGGCCACCTCCGCGACCTGCCCGAGATGGCCCAGGGTGGCCATGGCCATGTCGCCCAGCGGCGCGTGGATCTCTAGACCCGCGCCTGTGCGGGACCTCTGCCGCTCGGCCGCGACCAGTGCGAAGGCGGCGTAGGCTCCGGTCAGGAGGTCCCAGGCCGGCAGCACGTGATTGACCGGCCCGCCTTCCACTGGACCGGTCAGGTCGGGCACGCCGACGGCGCAGTTCACCGTGTAGTCCACAGCGGCACGCCCGTCCGCCCAGCCCATCACGCGCACGGTGATGAGGTCCGTCCTGCGCCGGCTGAGGGCCGCATGGGAGAACAGGCCCTCCACCGGCTGGTTGGTGACGAAGAGGCCCCCGTCCGCCCCCGGCGCCGCGACGATCGCCTGCGCCAGCTCGCGCCCCTCGGGGGTCTTCAGGTTGAGGGCGACGGACTTCTTGCCCTTGTTCAGGCCTTCCCAGTAAAGGCTCGCCCCATTGGAGGCGAGAGGCCAACGGCGGGCATCGGCGCCCCCTTCCAGCGGATCGATGCGGATCACCTCGGCGCCCAGCTGGAGCAGATGCAGCCCGCAGGATGGGCCGGCCACGAACGAGGCCGCCTCCACCACGCGCATGCCATTGAGAATGCCGTACATGTCAGGTTCCTTCCGGGACCGGGGGACGCCGCATCCCAGTCCCTCGTCCCCCGGAGCGGCCCGGAGCGGGACGCCACCGCCCGAGGCGAACGGGCGACACGCCCGCCCCTCTCAGAGCTCGAAGGCGCGTTTCACCAACGCTTGCTGATCGCGCTGATGGAAATCGTGAAAGCTGCCCGCCGGCGAAGGCGAGGCCGGGCGCGCGACAAGCCGGGCCCGCGCCAGCCCGCACCCGGCAAGTATCGGTTCGAGGGCCTGGTCCACATGAGTCCAGGCGCCCATGTTGGCGGGCTCTTCCTGGACCCATTGGACGGTGCAACCGTGCCAGCCGGCCAACAGCTCGCGCAATTCCTCGGCGGGGAACGGGTAGAGCTGCTCCAGCCGCAGCACCGCCACGTCGTCAACGCCGAGGCGGGCGCGCTCCGCCTCCAGCTCGTAGGCGAGCTTGCCGGTGCAGATCAGCGCCCGGCGCACCGTTCCGGCAGGTCGGGAGGCGATTATCGGGCGGAAGGCTTCGCCGGGCGCGAACGCCGACAGGGGCGAAATGGCTTCCGGCAGTCGCAGCAGGGTCTTGGGGCTCGTGACGAATAGAGGCTTGCGCCGCCGGTCGAGCACCTGCCGGCGCAGGAGGTGGAAGAAATTGGCCGGCGTGGAGGGGTTGGCGACGCGGATATTGTCCTTGGCGCACATCTGCAGCAGGCGTTCCACGCGGGCGGATGAGTGCTCGGGTCCTTGCCCCTCCAAGCCGTGGGGGAGGAGCACCACGAGGCCGGAGGGCTGCATCCATTTCTCCTCGCCGCTGGTGATGAACTGGTCCACGATCACCTGGGCGCAGTTGGCGAAGTCGCCGAACTGGGCCTCCCAGATCACCAGCGCATCGGGCCGCTCAAGGCTGTAGCCATACTCAAACCCCAGCACGCCAAATTCGGCGAGCGGGCTGTTCACCACGTCGAAGCGGCCGACCGGACCGCCGAGATCGCGCAGGGCGTTGACGGTGCGCCCGTCCGTTGCGTCCGCCACCGTGAAGTGGCGATGGGAGAAGGCGCCGCGCACCACGTCCTGGCCCACCAGTCGCACATCCGTCCCCTCCTTGAGGAGCGTCGCGAAGGCGAGGGATTCGGCCACCGCCCAGTTGGCGCCCTTCTCCGCTGCCTCGAAACGCTGGTTGAGGATGCGCTGCATCTTGGGATCGACGGCAAAGTTCGGGGGCACGGTGCTGAGCTGCTTCAAGAGCGCCTTCAGGTCCGCTTCCGTGACGCCTGTGGCAGGCACGGCCACGGCGCCCCCGGGGCGGTAGGGCTCCCAGCGGTCCTTGGGAAAGGCGCTGCGATTAATCCGGTGATCGCCCGATGCGGCATAGGCGTCCTGGAGGCCTTGCCAGTATGTCTCGCGCAAGCTCCGGGCGCGCTCGGCATCGGCCACGCCCTCGGCCACCAGCCGCTCGCCATAAAGCGATGCTACCGATGGGAGGGCATCGATGCGGCGATAGAGGACGGGCTGGGTGAAGCGCGGCTCGTCGATCTCATTGTGGCCGTTCCGGCGATAGCAAACGAGGTCGATCACCGCGTCGCGGCCGGTGGCGCTGCGGAAATCGACGGCGATGTCGGCCGCGCCCAGGGCCGCATCCGGCTCGTTGCCATTCACGTGCAGGATCGCGCTGTCCACCGCCTTCCACAGGCCGGTGCAGTAACGCGAGGTGCGCGCCTCGGATGGATTGGTGGTGAAGCCGATCTGATTGTTGATCACCACGTGGATGGTGCCGCGGGTGGTGAAGGCCTCCAGCCCCCCCAGCTGGATGATCTCCGAGACGCCGCCCTGTCCGATCACGCTGGCATCCGTATGGAGAATGATGGCCAGGGTGTCCCGGGGATCCCGCCCCGCCCGTTCGGCGAGGTCCTGCCGTGCCCGTGCGCGGCCGAGCGCCACGGGGTTTACCGCCTCCAGATGGGACGGGTTGGCGCACAAGGTGACGTTCACATCCCGCCCAGCCAACGGGAGAGCGGCAGTAAGACCGAGATGATAGGGCACATCGGCGTCTCTGGGCCCGTCGATGGGGAAGGGGTGCCCGCCCTTGAATTTATGCAGCAGCTCCACCGCCGGCTCGCCCAGCACGTTGGCCATGAGGTTGAGCCTGCCGCGGTGCATGGTGCCGATCACCACCTCGCTCACGCCGTTCTGCGCCGCCCGTTCGAGGATGCGGGCAAGCAGCGGCACGACCACTTCCGCGCCCTCCGCCCCGAACCTCTTCTTGGTGGGCATCTTCACCCCCAGGAAGCGCTCGAAGGTCTCGGCCCGCACCAGCAGGTCCAAGGCCGCCAGGCGGCTCTCGACGGCCGGCAGAAAAGGACGGTTCTCAAAGCGCGCCACCAGCCAGCGCCGCACCTCGGCGTCATCGATATGGCCGGTCTCGACGGCGAGCGCGCCGAGATAAAGCGCCTCCAGGCGGCCCAGCGGGGCCGTCTCGGCGCCGGCGAGGTGGGCGGTCAGCGTGGTCGTGAGCTCCGCCGGGGACAGGCGCGCGGTGGGCCTTTCTGCGGCCAGCGGATCGAGGTTGGCGAGGAGATGACCATGGGTACGCAAGGCCTCGGCGATCAGACGCCCCTCGTCGGTGCCGGGGCGGTCCGCGGCCCGCGGGGCAGGTGCCGGCGTGGCGCTCGCTTCCAATTCGTCGAGCAGGCGGAATACGGCCTGCCAGCTTTCATCGACAGACTGGGGCGCGGCCCTGTAGCGCGCTTGCAAGGTCTCGAAATAAGTCGGGGTGGCAGCCGCCAGGGGGGACGTGTACCGACGCATGGACAAATTTTCCAATGCACTGCGTGTCGCGGGAAAAGTCAGTCCGCAAACGGCGCTTTCGAACGTTTGAGCGGAGATATCTTGTTAGCAGCCGGGCGAACATCTCCGCATAATCCTCTATCAGCTATTCAATGCCGCTATAAGCGGCCCGAAAGTCTTCGGGCGCGAGTCGGCCTTCACCGGTCCGATCAGGATCGGCGTCGAGCCGGGCGGCGAAGAGGAGCGGGCTTAGCGCATCGCGCCAGAGGCGGCCGGCCGTGCTGCGGACGGCGATGCGCCGGGTCGGGGCACGGCATCTTCATAAAGTGTGGTGCGGCGGCGCGGGATGCGGCCGGCGCTGTGGATCAGCCCCTCCATGCGCTCCGGCGTCATTTCCTGGCCATGCCTGGCGCCGGCGGCGCGGGAGATGCTCTCGTCCATGAGCGTGCCGCCGAGATCGTTGACGCCGGCACGCAGGGCAAGGCTCACCATGTCGGGCCCGAGCTTCACCCAGGAGGCCTGGATGTTGCGGATGAGAGGATTGAGCACCAGCCGCGAGACCGCATGGATCAGGATCGCTTCCCGCGCTGTTGGACCCTTGCGGGCGTCGCCCTTCAGATAGAGGGGCGCCTCCATGTGGACAAAGGGCAGCGGCACGAATTCGGTGAAGCCGCCCGTCTCATCCTGGAGCGCGCGGATGCGCAGAAGGTGCCGGGCGACATGCGCATAGCGTTCCCTATGGCCGAACATGATGGTGGCGGTGGATTTTAGGCCGACCCGGTGGGCCGCGCGCATCACCGCGAGCCATTCGTCCGTGGACAGCTTGTCCGGGCACAGCACGGCGCGCACCTCGTCGTCCAGGATCTCCGCGGCGGTCCCGGGCAGCGAGCCGAGCCCGGCGGACTTCAGGACCCCGAGGAATTCCGGCACCGTCATGCCGAGCGTGGTGGCACCGTGATGCACCTCCAGCGGGGAAAATGCGTGGGCGTGCATCGTCGGCACCGCCGCCCGTACCGCAGCCAGGATTTCGAGATACCTGGCGCCGGTGTAGTCGGGGTGGATGCCGCCCTGCATGCACACTTCGGTGGCGCCGCGTTCCCATGCCTCGCGCGTGCGGTCGGCGATCTCGTCCAGAGATAGATCGTAGGGCCGACCCCGCAGGGCTTCGTGGGTCTTGCCCTTGGAGAAGGCGCAGAACCGGCACTTGTAGCTGCAGATGTTGGTGTAGTTGATGTTGCGCGTGACGACGTAGCTCACCGCGTCCCCGTTCGTCGCCCGCCGCAGCCCGTCTGCGCTGGCGCAGACCGCGTGAAAATCGTGGTCGCGGGCGCCCAGAAGACGCACGATGTCCCCTTCCGACAGCGCCGTCCCTGCCTCGGCGCGCGCCAGGACGGGCGCTAAGGCGCTGCGGGCCAGGGCCGGGGAGCGCACGCCATCCGCGACCGCTGCGGGCGCGGCCGCCGCAACGCCGACGCTCCATCCATCCGTGCGCGGCCATCCCTCGCCGTCCACCTGCCGCAGCACGGCGGTGCGCAAGGCGCCGTGCAGCCATGTTTCGCAGTGCTGGACGAAGGCGGGATAGATTGCGAGCCGTTCGACCAGTTCCTTGCCCGCAGCACGCGTGGCCGCCTCCAGTACCCGCAGATGGGGCCAGGGCGCTTCGGGATTGACATGGTCCGGCGTCACCGGCGACACGCCGCCCCAGTCGTTGATGCCGGCGGCCAGCAGAGGAGCCAGCGCGCCCGCGCTGAGATTGGGCGGAGCCTGGATGTTCATTTGAGGCTCGAACAGCATGCGCGCCGCCGCGATGGTCCATTGCAGCTCGGCGCGGCGTGGGGCTTGCGCATGGGCCATGCGGGTGCCGGGCTTCGGCTGGAAGTTCTGGATGATGACTTCCTGGATGTGGCCATGGGCGTCGTTGAGGTCCCTCAGGGCCAGCAGGGCCATCACCCGCTCGCGGCGCGTTTCGCCGATGCCGATGAGGAGGCCCGAGGTGAAGGGCACCTTCTCCTCGCCGGCGGCGCGCAAGGTGGCGAGCCGGGCGGCGGGCAACTTGTCGGGCGAGCCAAAATGCGGGCCGCCCCGCGCGCTCAGCCGCTCGGCCGAGGTCTCGAGCATAAGGCCCATGGAGGCCGAGACCGTGCGGAGCGCGGCCATGTCCTCTGCCGCCATCACCCCGGGATTGAGATGCGGCAGCAGCCCGGTCTCCTCGAATACGAGCCGCGCCATTTCGGCGAGATAAGAAAGGGTGGTCGCATGGCCGAGACGGGCCAGCTCCTCGCGCGCCGCCGGGTAGCGCAGCTCGGGCTTGTCGCCGAGGGTGAACAGCGCCTCCCGGCAGCCCGCCGCCACGCCGGCGCGGGCGATCGCCAAGACCTCGTCACGTTTCAGGAAGCCGGCCTCGCCGGCGCGCGGCGGATGCGCGAAGGTGCAGTAGTGGCAGACGTCCCGGCAGAGCTGGGTCAGCGGGATGAACACCTTGCGCGAATAGGAGATGCGGTGGCCATGGGCGCGGTCGCGCTTTTCGGCGGCCAGGACCATGAGCGGCGCTGGATCATCGAGATCAAGGAAAGGACGCAGGTCGCCGAGATCAAAGCGGTCGGAGAAGGCGGAGGAGGGCATGGAGATCATCCCGCGGCGATCGGGGTCAATGCGGGCCGGGCTGCGCGTGGCCTGATGTCCCGCTTCAGATGAGGAAGGACGGCACGGGTGCGCAAACCGCATGTGCCGAGCGCGGCGAGATCTTCAGGGCGGTCAAGGTCGGTGCGGCCGCCCGGGCAGTCCGGCTCTCCCACGGTGAGGCCCGCCGCCGTGGCCGCCGCCCGATGCCGGGCAAAGCTTGCCGGGCCGTAAGAGGGCGCGAAAGCGAGGGGCAGGGGGCTCGCCAGAAGATTGGTGCCGCCGTCCCGCTCGGCCGCCACCAAGGCGACGTCGCAGGTGGCCAGGGCGCGGCGCAGGGCATCAAGGTCGGCACGAGTGAGGCCGGGCAGGTCGGACGGAACCACCAGCATGGCCGAAGCGCCGCGGGCGGCCAGATCCTGCTCGCCGCGTGCGATGGCGCCATTGAGCCCCACCTGGTCCGGCACTGATAGGAACGCTGCGCCATGCCGCCGGCACAAGACGCGGGCCTCGGGCTCCTCGCCCACCACGAGCGTGCCGGCCAGGCCTGCGTCGCCGCATAGCAGCGCGAGCAGGTCGTCCAGCATGGCGCGTGCCAGCGCGGCGCGGCCGTCCGCGTCGAGCAGCCCGCTGAGGCGTTGCTTTGCCGCGGCAAAGCGCTTCACGGGCACGAGGGCCCAGAGTCCTGCTCGGTCCATGACCTGCTCCAGGGTTGCGTTTCCTCCGGGCGCTCGGCGCGCCTCTTGGCATCGAGCTCGTGGGCGAAGGCGAGGCATTGGCGCGCCAGCGCCACGCGCTCCTGCGGCCCCTTCATCAGGGTGGGGGCCACCATGCAGGACAGGCCGAACGCCAGGACGCGGTCCGCGTCCGCGGCATCCGCCGTATCGACGACGAGGCCATCCACGAGCCCGGCATAGTGCCTGGCGATGGCCGCGCTGCCGGCGGCGAGGCCCAGCTCGCCCATGATCTTGGCGGTCGGTCCCTTCACCGCCTGGCCGCCGATGAGCGGCGATACCGCCACCACCGGCGCGGCGCATCGGGCCAGGGCCTCCCGCATGCCGGGCAAGGCGAGGATCGGGTCGATGCTGAGATAGGGATTGGACGGGCAGATGATGACCGCGCACAGGGCGTCGTCGGCCAGCAGGTCCGCCAGCTCGGGCAGGATCCGGGCCCGTTCGGCGCCCTCGAAGCGCAGGCCGAGCACGGACGGCATGCAGCGCTCGCGCACGAAATAGTGCTGGAAGGCGAGCCGGCCTTGGGAGGTTTCAACCGTCGTGCGGACCGGCTCGTCGCTCATGGGCAGGACGCGGGCGGCGAGGGCGAGCCTGCGGGCCGTGTCCGCCGTCACCGCAGAGAGGCGTTCGCCGCCCGCGAGCCGGCGGGTTCGTTCCACATGCATGGCAAGGTCGAGGTCGCCGAGCTGGAACCAGTCCTCGCCGCCCAGCTGGCGCAACGCAGTCATGAACTGCCAGGTCTCTCCCGCCCGGCCCCAGCCGCGCACCGGATCGGCGAGGCCGCCGAGCGTGTAGAGCACCGTGTCGATGTCGGGACTGATGGCAAGGCCGAGATGCGTGAAGTCGTCGCCCGTATTGACCATGACGGTCAATGCCGCGCCGACCTCCTCCTGCAGCCCGAAGGCGAGCTTCGCCCCGCCGACGCCGCCGCACACGGCCAGCACGCGGCGTGGTCCGGCGCCCGGTCCGGTTTCAGCCGACGCTGTCATCGAAACAGGTCCCGACCCTTGGCGCGGACCAATGCGGCGGCGGGCCGCGCCTCGCCAGAGAATGGCAGGCCGCGCACCACCACCACGGGGCGGCCTTCGTCGGCCTGCCCCATGAGCAGGGAAGCCGCGGCGGCCAATTCATCGGCCACCGCGATTTCGGTGATCCGCAGAGGACGGCCGAAAAGATCCGGCTTGCCAGCCATGTCCCTCAATGCCGGAAGGCCTGCCGCGCCCAGCGCGACGCCCACCACTCCTTGGCGCCAGGGACGACCAAAGCTGTCGTTCATCACCACGCCCACCTCGGTGGAAAAAGCGGCCTCCAGCTCGCTCTTCAGGCGCGCGCAGCTTCGATCCGGATCGCGCGGCAAAAGCAGCACCCGGCGACGGCCGGCCTCTTGGGGGATATTGGACTCGTCGATCCCGGCATTGGCCATGACGAACCCCAGGAGATGCTCCACCACCAGCACGCCTGGAGCATGACGCACGACCTCGCGCGATTCACGCAGCACCCATTCCACGTGGTGGGGATCCTTGCCGGTGGCCGCAGCCAGCTCCAGCGCCCGGGCCGAGGGCTCCACGGCGTCGAGGTCGGCATAGCGTCCCTCGGCCTTGGAGACGATCTTCTGGGCGATCACCACCACATCGCCGCGCTCAAGGCCGATGCCGGCGGTGCGCACGCAACCGGCGATGATCGAGCCGAGGTCGTCCCCCGGCTCGATCATCGGCATGTCTTCTAGCGCGTGGAGCGTGAGGCTAGGCAATGCCGCCCTCCGCGGAGCCCAGCTCTGGCAGGCCGGTGATCCGGATGCCGGCACCCTGGACCTTGTAGCGCCGGTTGATGCCGATGAGCACCGAGGTCAGGGCCTCGGCCGCGGCGGAATTGGCGAGCGCTCCGCCATCCACCCCGCGCGCGCCGATATCGGCCACCAGGGCAATCACCGCGTCGCGCGCGTCCTTGTCGTCGCCGAACACCAGCACGTCGCAGCCCACGGGCTCGCCGGCATGCAGCTTGGATGCCCCCACATTGTGGAAGGCGGACACCACCCGCACGCTTTCTGCCAGCATGGCCCGGGCGATCTCGGCGGCCGAGCCCTCGGGCGGCAACTGCACGGTGGCCACCTTAGGCGGCTTCAGCGGAACCACGGCATCCACCACGATCTTGCCGGTCACCGCATCGCGGATCTCGGCGAGCGTGTCGGCATGGCTCGAGAAAGGCACAGTCAGCACCACCACGTCGGCGGCCGCGGCCGCCGAATGGTTGTTCATACCTTCGATGGCGCAGCCGACGGAGGCGCCCAGCTCGGCGGCGGCCCGCATCGCCTTCTCCGCCGACCGCGACCCCACGATCACCCGGTGGCCGGCCGCGGCCCAGCGCTTGGCGAGGCCCGATCCGAGGTCGCCGCTGCCGCCGATGATGGCAATGGACGTAGGCGTGTTCATCATGTTCTCCAAACGGCAGGCGCGGCCACGGAGGCGGACCTAGCGCGCCGCCCGCGCGGCTCGATCAAAGCTTCGGAAGGACGTCTTCCGCAAACCGCTGCATCCGGTCCAGGGTCTCCCCGGCGGTGGCCGTCTGGAAGATCAGCGACACATGGTCAAGGCCGATCTCCGCGAGGTCGGCGGCGTCGGCTGCCATGTCGGCCGAGCTGCCGGTGAACAGCCGGCGCTTGCCATCCTTCGTCTGCGCATCCCAGTCCACCGAATGGAGCAGAACGAGGCCGCGTTCCACCGTGGCCGGGTCACGGCCGGCCGCGGTGATCACCTTGTCCAGTTCACCGATCGCCGCGGCGATACGCTCCACCGTATCGAGCGGCGCCTGGGGATTGTTGGACGCCGGGTACCAGCCGTCGCCCACCCGAGCGGTGCGCCTGAGCGCGACCGTGCTCTCGCCGCCGATCCATATGGGCAGGCCGGTGGCCCGATAGGGCTTGGGCATGAAGGTGATGTTCTCGAAAGCCACGTGCTTGCCGTGCGCCTCCGGATGCTCGTCGCGCCACAGCGTACGGAAGGCGTCGAGATACTCGTCGGTGACCGCTCCGCGCTCGGCGAAGGGCGGGGAGCCCAGAGCCGCGAATTCCTCCGGCATCCAGCCGACGCCGCAGCCGAGCACCATGCGCCCCGCGGAGAGCACGTCGGCGGTGGCAAGCATCTTGGCGGTGAGCACTGCCGGACGATACGGCAGGATCATCACCGACGACAGGATGCGGATGCGCTCCGTCGCACCGGCGATGAAGGACATGGTGGTGAGCATCTCCAGCGCCTCGCCGAAGGCCTTGCCGGGCCACTGGCCCTGCTCGGTGTACGGATAGCGGGAGTTGATGTCCGTGGGGACGACCACGTGATCGTTGATGCCGATATGGCTGAAGCCCCACGCGTCGGCCTTCTGTGCGACGGCGAGCGTGCCCTCGCGGCTCGCCATCGCGCCACGCATGAAGGTGTGGAGACCGATGTTCAAAGTCATAGATGTCGAATTCCCGAGCGGTCTGAAGAAAAGAGCGGTTCAAATATACTAAGCCGCGCTCTTCCGGCGGATGTGATCGGGAATCGGCAGCGGCGCGTTGGCGCTGTCGAGAAACTCCACCGTCGTGAATACGAAATCCGTGTCGCCGATATTCCGGATGTCGTGCACCATGAACTCTCCGGCGCCGAATTCCATGTGCCGGGTGTCGCCCGCCTTGTATTCCGGCTCCAGAATGCGGCCGTCGGAGAAGTGGCTGAGGCCTTTGCAATCGGTGGTGGCGGTCCAGAAATAGCTCAGCAGGTGGCGATGGAACGGCAGACGCTCGCCAGGCTTGAGCCGCACTTCCCAGACACGGGCGCGGTCGGTTTCCGAAAGGAGCGCCGTTCCCACACAGCCATTGAACTGCCCGCGCTCGAACTCTTGGCGCAGATCCTCGGGCCAGTCTGTGGGCGCCTCGATGCGGGCGGTGGCGGCGGACGTATCCTTCATGTCTCTCCCCAAGTGCATTGAGCTATTGTTGCTTTCATCATCCACGATCCGACCGGCAGGACCAGCGGATTGGACACCCTCGGTCGCCTATAACAGATATAGCCCGTGCCCGCCTTTCTCCCTCTCGACCTGCCCTATAGGATGCAAAATCAAGGGGTTTGTCGCCGCCGAGATCTGAAGTCTTATGCCGGGCATCGCGGCTGAACTCAAGAAGTTATAAGATAAAATGGGGGAAATGGAGGCATCATGCTTACCCGCCGTAGATTTCTAGGCTCCACGGCTGCCGCCGCATGCGGCATCGCCGGTGCGTCGGCAACCCGGGCCTTCGGCCAGCAGGCCAAGCCTGCAGAATACACGCTGAAGTGGGGCCACTCCATGCAGCTCTCCCACCCGCTGACAATCCGCGGGATGGAGGCTGCGGACAAGATTCGCCAGGAAAGCGGCGGCCGGGTGGACATCAAGGTATTCCCCGATAGCCAGCTCGGTGGCGACACCGACATGGCGTCCCAGGTGCGCAGCGGCGTGCTGGAGATGTACACTCCCGCCGCCACCTCGTTCGCGCCGCTGGTGCCGGTGGTGGGCATCGTCAACACCGCCTTCGCCTTCAAGGATTCGCGCCAGGGTTGGCAAGCCATGGATGGCGATCTCGGTGCGCTGATCCGCCAGGGATTCGGCCGCATCAACCTCCACGTGTTTGACCGCATGTGGGAGAATGGGTTTAGGCAGATCACTTCGGCCACCAAGCCAATCAATGCGCCGGACGACCTCAAAGGCTTCAAGATCCGTGTGCCCATCAGCCCCATGCTGCTGTCGTTGTTCAAGTCGCTCGGCGCGGCGCCGACCAGCATGAACGTCAGCGAACTCTACAGCGCGCTCCAGACCCATATCGTGGATGGCCAGGAGAACCCGCTGAGCGTCATCGCCACGCGGAACTTCAACGAGGTTCAGCGCTACTGCGCTCTGACAAATCACTCCTGGGACACCTGGATCCAGGTCATGAACATGAATGTCTGGAAGAAGCTGCCTGCGGACCTCCAGGAAATCATCTCCCGCAACATGAATGCTGCCGCCCTGCTGCAGCGCGAAGACATCCAGAAACTTGACCTCACCCTGCGCGCGTCGCTGGAAGGCAAGGGCATGATCTTCAACTCGCCGGACCGCGCGCCCTTCCGCGAGGCTCTGAAGAAGGCCGGCTATTATGCCGAGTGGCAGAAGGTCTACGGGGATGTGGCTTGGAAGGCGCTCGAGAGCGCCGTCGGCAACCTGACCTAGAGCGCGGCCTGGGCAAATTGCCTCGATCTGCCCGGTGAATTTCTCTCTAAACACAAGATGGAACGCGCATTTTGCCATCGGCCTGCACCGCAGGCGGATCGGCCCGTGCTCTGGGGCCGGCAGCGCCGATGGCGAATCGCATGCGTTTCGCTATTGGAGGGTGGTTCCTTATGTCCCCGCAGGCGGGAGGGCGACCCGGCGATCGGATGTCAGGCGATCCCGGCCCTTTCCGCCGCGGCTCTTTTCAGGGGCCGGCGCCCATAGGGTGCTGCGAGCGTGGCCGAGCACCGCACTCTCTTCCCTTCTTCAGATCCAAGGCAGGCGCGAGACATGTCCGTCGGCGAAGCAAACGAAGCAAGACTGGCTGCCGGTGGGGTCGCAGCGGCGCGCTGGGTGGAGGCGATCGAAAACGCCATCCGCTGGGCGAGCGAGGTCCCCGGAGCCATCCTTCTGGTGGCGGAGGTCGTCGTCATCGCCTCGGGCGTCGTCGCCCGCTATGTGTTTCATTCTCCGCTGTTTTGGGTGGACGAGGCCGCCGCCGTCATGTTCGTGTGGATCTCCATGCTGGGCGCCGTGGTGGCGCTCCAGCGCGGCGAGCACATGCGCCTTACGCTTTTCCTCGATTCCTGCTCCGGGCGCTGGCGCGACCGGCTTAACGCCGTGAATGCGGTGCTGATCGCGGGCGCCTCGCTGCTCCTCATTCCGCCGGCCTGGGAACACCTGGAGAGCGAGAGCTTCATCCAGATGGTGACCCTCGGCATCTCCGAGGGCTTCCGCGCCGCGGCGTTCCTGGTGGGGTTCGTGATGCTCGCGACCATCGCCCTGCTGCGGCTCGGACATTGCCGGTGGCGGGACGTTGCCTTCGCCGGCGCCGTGGTGGGGGCGGTCGGGCTCAGTCTCTATCTGCTCCAGCCGTGGCTTCTGTCCATCGGCAACTTCAACCTGCTGATCTTCTTTGTGCTGCTGCTGGGTGTGCTGATCGCCGTCGGCCTGCCCATCGCCTTCACCTTTATCATCTGCACCAGCTCTTACTTGATGTTCATCCCGAAGATACCGCTGATCATCGTCGTCACCCGTATGGGCGAGGGCATGTCGAGCATGGTGCTGCTGGCGATCCCCCTGTTCATCGTGCTCGGCCTGCTCATCGAGGCCCTGGGCCTCGCCCGGGCGCTGGTGAACTTCATGGCTGCGCTGCTCGGCCATGTGCGCGGCGGGCTGTCCTACGTGCTTCTCGGCGCGATGTTTCTGGTCTCCGGCATCGCCGGATCGAAGGCCGCCGACATGGCGGCCGTCGCGCCGGGCCTGATCCCGGAGATGAAGCGGCGCGGCGCCCATCAGGGCGAGCTTGCAGCCCAGCTTTCCGCCTCGGCGGTGATGACCGAGACCATCCCGCCCAGCCTGGTCCTGATCATGCTGGGGTCGTCGACCGGCATCTCGATCGGTGCGCTGTTTGCTGGCGGCCTCCTGCCGGCGGTGGTGTGCACCATCGCGCTGGTCATCGCCGTCTATTTCCGCATGCGGTCCCAGCCGGAATCGGTGAGCGTCGCACGCGCCTCGGGCGCCGAGATTCGGCGCACGTTCCTCATCGCCCTTCCGGCGCTGGCTCTGCCCTTCATCATCCGCTCGGCGGTGGTTGAAGGGGTCGCCACCGCCACGGAGGTGTCCACCATCGGCGTCATTTACTCACTGGTGGTCGGCGCCCTGATCTATCGCGCCTTCTCGTTCTCCCAGATGGCGGCGATCCTGAGGAGCACCGTGGCGCTCACGGGCGCCGTGCTGCTCATCCTCGGCGTCGCCATCTCCATGGCCTGGGCGCTTACCCAGTCGGGCTTCGCCAAGCAACTGGTGGTCGCCATGTCGTCCATTCCCGGAGGCGCGTGGGGCTTCCTCATCGCCTCCATCCTGGGCTTCATCGTGCTCGGCAGCGTGCTGGAGGGCCTGCCGGCGATCTTGGTATTCGCGCCGCTGCTGTTCCCGGCGTCCCGCGCCTTGGGGATTCACGACGTGCACTACGCCATGGTCATCATCGTCTCCATGGGTCTTGGCCTGTTCGCCCCGCCACTCGGCATTGGCTATTATGCCGCCTGTGGCATCGCCCGCGTGCCGCCGGACGAGGCCATGCTGCGCATCTGGCCCTATCTCGGTGCGCTCGCGGTGGCGCTTCTTATCATCGCCGCGGTGCCGTGGTTTTCCACCGCACTGCTCTGAGGCCATCCGCACCGCGCATCCGTTTCCGGGAGGACATGATGACATTGCAAGACTCTTCCGGGCCGACCGGGAAGGTCGCGGTGGTGGTCGGCGCGGGTAGCGGCATCGGCGCGGCGGCGGTCGTCGCGCTCGCTGCCAATGGGTGGAGCATCGCCGCCATCGACCAGAATCTCGATGCGGCCCGGGCGGTGGTGGATGCGGCCGGAGACCGCCATGCCGCCTTCCGCGCGGACATCTCGCGAGAGGCGGAGGTGATCGAGGCCTTCGCAGCCATAGCCAGGACATTCGGCAGAGTGGACGGCCTTGCGGCTTGCGCCGGCGTTTCCGACAGCACGCCGTTCCTCGACCTCGACGCCGATACGTTCGCGCGGATGTTCGCCATCAACGCCACGGGAACGTTCCTGGCCATGCGCGAGGCGGTGAAGCTGATGCCCGATGGCGGCCGCATCTGCACCGTCTCCAGCGTTGCGGGCCTGCGCGGGGGAGGGGTGTTCGGCACCGCCGCCTACGCCGCCAGCAAAGGCGCGATCATCGCCCTCACCAAGACCGCCGCCCGCACCCTCGCGCCGCGCCAGATCACGGTGAACTGCCTTGTCCCGGGCCCCGTGCAAACACCTATGCTGGACGCGTTCTGGGGCGACGAGGCGCAGCGCCGGCGGGTGGAAGGCATGATTCCACTCGGCCGCCCGGGCCGCGCCGCTGAGGTGGCGAGCGCGATCACCTGGATGTTCAGCCCCGAGGCCGCGTTCCTCACCGGCTCCACGGTCGTGGTCGACGGCGGCATGTCCATGTACTGACGGTGCTCGCCGCCCCCTCGTTCCGGGTCATCGAAGATTGCGCCTCTTCCCGATTGATCGTGCCGGATGTCTCGGGGGGCAGAATCGCCAAAATTCCTCCAGATCGCTAAATGGCGCTCTGGAGGGGTGCGCCGGCATGAACCATTGGATCGCCCGATCGGATGATCATCCCCTGGGCACGGCCCAAGGAGACGGCTCCGCCCCCACCGGGGCGGCGCGGCCGATGCCGTTCTGGCGGGCCAATCTCGTGGTCTGGGCGTTCATTTCCGTGCTCGGCATGGCAACGCGCACGCTGTTCTTCGGCAATTTTCGTGATGCGCTGGTCGTCACCCTTGCGCTCGATGCGATCGGCTTTGTGCTCACGGCTGCGAAATGGCGCAGGGTTGCCACATCGGCGGCCCCATGCCCGGCGCGGCCGCAGCTCAGTGGCGGGGGGGTCGGACGGATCGCTGCCGCTGCGCGCGTGAGTATCTCCCGCCGGCAGGCGATTGTGCCGGGCCCGGCGAAGATCGGCTGCCCCGCGCACTCGCGGAACGGGACGAAGGCCGAGGTGGCGGCCGGCAAACGGACCGGCGTCTCCGCGGCCAGGCGGCTGAGACGTCGATCAATGCTCGGTGGGCCACCGGACGGCCTCGGCCGCCCGGTGGCCGGCATCACGCGATGCGGTCGCCGGGCTTGATCTGGACGGTGCGGCTGTCCACGCCCGGCAGCATCTTGGCGGGATCGCGCGTCACCACCACGTCGAGCACGGTCGGCCCGCCGCGGCGCTCCAGCGCGGCCCGCAGGGCGCCCGCGAGGTCTTCCGGCCGCTCCACGCGGATGCCCCGGCAGCCCATGGCGTTCGCCACCGCCGCATAGTCGATCTCGCTGAGATCGGACGACTGGTAGGCGCCCTGGCCGTACATGAGGTGCTGGAGCGCCTTCACATAGCCGGAGGCGGCGTTGTTGATGACGATGATGGCGACGTCCAGCTTCAGCCGCCGCGCCGTCTCAAGCTCGCCCAGCATCATGTTGAAGCCGCCATCGCCGGTCAGGGCGAAGACCGGCGCATCGGGCTTGGCCAGCGCCGCGCCCATGGCGCCGGGCAGGCCGTAGCCGATGGAGGCGGAGCCACGATCGGGCACGAAGGCGCGGCCGGCGCGGGGGGAGTCGAACAAGAGCCCGCCCCAATGGGCCGCGAAGCCGCCATCGGCGATGAGATAGCCGTCTTTCGGCAGCGCCGCGTTGATCTCCGTGAGCAGGCGCGCAATGTCCACCGGCGTCTCGGTGGAGTTGAGCCGCTCGCCCACCTTCTGCCGCCACGCGGCCATGCGCGCGGCAATGTCGGCCGGGCGGTCCGCCCAGCGGGCGGCGAGGTCCCCCGCAAGCGGCGCCAGCGCCGCGCCCAGATCGGCGAGGCCGAGCTTGGCATCGCCCCACAGCTTCACGGCGGCGGGCACGGTGCGGTCGAATTCCTCCGCCACGCAGTCGAGATGGATCAGCGTCTTGCCGGGGGAGGGGATGGTGTAGCGTTTGGTGGCGATCTCGCCCAGCTTGCAGCCCACCACGATCAGCAGGTCGGATTCCTCGATCAGCGGATTGGCGATGCGGTCATAGCGGCCGAACAGGCCGGCATTGAGCGCATCGGCGCAGGGGATGGCGCCCTTGCCGCTCAGCGTGTGGGCAACCGGGATGTTGAGGGCGCGGGCAAAGGCGGTCAGCGTCTCCGCCGCGCCCGAAATGTGCACCCCGCCGCCGGCGAGGATCACGGGCGCCTGCGCCGCCGCGATCAGGTCCGCCGCCCTGGCGACGCTCTCCCCGTCGGGGCGCGTGCGCAGAGCGGGCACGCTCTGGAAGATGGGGTCCACCGCGAACTCGCCCACCGGGAACGGGTAGAGCGCGTGGGAGATGTCCTCCGGAATGTCGATGACCACCGGGCCGGGGCGGCCCGAGGTCGCCACCGTGAAGGCGCGGCGCACCAGCTCGGGGATGCGGCTCACCATCTCGACCCGGATCAGCTCCTTGCAGACCGGGCGCAGCAGGTCCACCTGCCGGCATTCCTGCGTCATGTTCTTCCAGGAATGGGCCCGGTGGGTGTCGCCGGCGAGGATCACCAGGGGCGTTCCGGCATTGAGCGCCTCCATCAGGCCGGTCACGAGATTGGTGGCGCCCGGCCCGAGGGTGGCGTCGGCGAGGCCCACGCGGCCGGACACCTTGGCATAGGCGTCCGCCGCGAAGATGCCGGCGCGCTCGTCATTCACCAGGACGTGCGTGAGGCCGAGCCGGCGTGCGGCGTCGTAGAACGGCAGGAGCTGGAAGCCGCCCATGCCGAAGCACACGCCGCCGCCGAAGGCGATGACCATGCGGGCGATGGCTTCGCCGCCGGTGATGGACAGGACGTCCGGGCCGGATGCGGCCGGAAGCTCGACATGCTGGGTCATGGAACGGGTCTCTTGGTGCGGGAAAACAGGATCAGTCGACGGTCGCGCCGGAGGCCTTCACCACCTTGGCCCACTTGGCGGTCTCGGCGGTGATGAAGGCGGCAAGCGCGCCCGGCGGGCTGGAGACGGGGTCGGCGCCCAAAGCTGCGAACTGCTGCTTCACGGCGGGGTCGGCCAGCGCCTTCACGGTCGCCGCATTGAGCCGGTCGACGATGTCCTTCGGGGTCTTTGCGGGCGCCACCAGCGCGAACCAGGACAGCACCTCGCACTCGGGCAGGCCGGCTTCCGCCATGGTGGGAATGTCGGGCGCGGCGGCGGAGCGTTCCGCGCTGGTGACGGCGAGCGCCCGCAGCCGGCCGGACTTGATGAAGGGCAGAGCGGTGGAGAGATTGTCGAACATGGCCTGGATCTGGCCGCTCATCAGGTCCACCGCCGCCGGGGCGCTGCCCTTGTAGGGCACATGGGTGAGCTTGACGCCGGCCACCATGTTGAACAGCTCGCCGGACAGGTGCACGGAGGAGCCGCTGCCCGATGAGCCGAAATTGATCTCGCCCGGCTTGCTCTTCGCCAGCGCGATGAACTCCTTCACCGTCTTTGCCGGAACCTCGGGATTGACCACGAGGACGTTCGGGACGGTCGCGACCAGCGAGACCGGGGCGAAGTCGCGCTCGAAATCGAAGGCGAGCCGCTTGTAGAGCGTGGTGTTGATCGTGTTGGCGATCGTGCTCATGAACAGCGTGTAGCCGTCAGGCGCGGCCTTCGCGACATAATTGGACGCGACGGTCGCGCCGGCGCCGGGCTTGTTTTCCACCACCACCGGCTGGCCCAGCTCCTCGGACAGTTTCTGGCTGAGCAGCCGGGCGACGGAATCCGTCGCGCCGCCGGCCGCATAGCCGACCACCAGATGAATGGGCATTGCGGGATAGGCCTGCGCCGCTGCGGGCAGGTGTCCGGTTGCGAGCGCGGCGGCCAAAGCGAGCGGGCCAAGCAAAAGGGTTCTGCGGTCCATTGACGTTCCTCCCTCGACAGGCCCACGAATGTCCATAATTTGGACTATATGCTCTTCGCTGAGCCGATGAAAACCTATAAGCCGAGATAATCCTGTCAACTAAAAGATTCCTTGACGGCATTCGGCAAGATAGATAGTCCATATTATGGATATTTATGGAGGGTGCGGCGATGGCGGGAGCGGACATGGCCGGGGTGCAAAGCATCCGCCGCGCGGCGAGCGTGCTGCGCGCGCTGGCGCAGCGGAGCCAGTCCGGGGCGCGGATGGTGGACATCGCGCGGGAGACCGGCCTCATCCACGCCACCGCCCACCGCATCGTGCAGGGGCTGATGGCGGAGGGGCTGGCCAGCCAGGATGCCGGCACCCGGCGCTATCATCTGGGGCCCTATGTCTATGAACTGGGGCTGCTGGCGGAGCCGCGCCTTGCTTTCAGCAGCATGGCGGAAGCCTCCGTGGACCTGCTGGCGGAGCGCACCGGCGACACCGTGTTCGCCGCCGTGCGGGCCGGCGGGGATGCCTTGTGCGTGCGGCGCAAGGCGGGCAGCTTCCCCATCAAGGCCTTCACCATCGATCTGGGCGCCCGCATCCCGCTGGGCGTCGGCTGCGGCGGTCTCGCCATGCTGGCGGCGCTGCCGGAGGAGGAGGCGGAGAGCATCATGGCGGCGAACGCGCCGCGCCTTGCCAGCTTCACGGACCTGCCGCCGCAGGCACTGCGCCGCCTCGTGGCGGAGGCACGGGCGCGGGGCCACGCGGTGAATGTGAGCCGCGCCCCGGGCGTGGTGGCGGTCGGCGTCGCGGTGCGCGGCGCGGACGGCACGCTCGCCGGCTCGCTGAGCGTCGCCGCCATCGAGAGCCGCCTGACGCCGGAGCGCATCGAGCAGGTGGCGCGGCTGCTGCGCACGGAGGCGCGCCGGATCGAGAAGGCGCAGCAGCCGGCCGCCAAGCCGGGGCCGGAAAAAAGCGCCGACTGATCGCCCGCGGGAGCCGGTTCGGCGCCTTGGCGTCCCGCCCGCCCTGGCGGGCGACCTCGCCCGTGCGCGCGGCGTCACCCTCAACCGCGGAATGGGGCCGATCGTCCTCGCCATCAACCGCAACAAGCGTTTCATTGCGCTGGACCTGAAGGCGGAGGAGGGCAAGGCGCCTGAAGGTGGAAGCGGCGATCCGCGAGACCGGCTACATCTACAACCTCGTGGCCTCCAGCCTCGCCTCGCAGCGCAGCGGCACGATCGCGCTCATCCTGCCCACGGTCGCAAGCTCCATCTTCTCGGACAGCGTCAAGGGCGTCGCCGACGTCGCCCGGCGCCGCGGCGTGCAGATGATCATGGCCGAGACGGGCTATTCCGCCGCCGAGGAGCAGAGGGCGATCGAATCCCTGCTGCGGCGCCGTCCGGACGGCTTCATCATCGTCGGCGTGTCCCACGCGCGGGCGACGCGCACCATGCTGGAGAAGTCCGGTTTGCCGGTGGTCGAGACGTGGGACAGCACGCCCACCCCGATCGACAGCCTGGTGGGCCTATCCAACTTCGACGCCATGAAGGCGATGACCGACGCATTGGTCGCCCAGGGCTTCCGGCGCATCGCCTTCGTCGGCACCGTGACCCGCGACCGCCGCGCCCAGATGCGCGCCGAGGGCTATGCGGGGAGCCTGTCGGCCGCCGGACTGCATGAGCGCGTCATGCTTTATGCCGACGACCTGACCAGCATGGCCAGCGGCGCGGCGGCCGCCGAGCGCCTGCGCGCCCTTGCGCCGCGGCCGGACGCGGTCGCCTGCCTCAACGACGTGCTGGCGGCGGGCGCGCTGCTCGCCTTCCAGCGGGCGGGCCTGCGGGTGCCGGAGGACATCGCCGTGGCCGGGTTCGGCGATTTCGACTTCGCGCGCCACCTCAATCCCGCGCTGACGACGGTCGACATTCCCCGCTACGAGATCGGCCATCGTGCGGCGGATATCCTGCTCGACCGCATCGAGGGCAAATGCGCGCCCCATCTGGTCTGCGAGGTCGGCTACGAGATCGCGCTGCGCGGCAGCACGGCGCGGGCGGGCGCGCGCGAGCGCTGAGCCGACGGGCGCCGGTGGGGGCATGCGGCCGCGGGCAGGCAAAGTGAGGCAGGGCAAGTTCGGGCCGGGCCGGTCTCAGGCCGGGCGTCTGGCGCGGCCGGACAGCGCCGTCAGGACCGCGCGGCATCGCCCCCGACGCGCGCGCCGCTGCTGCGGTCGAACAGCGAGAACGCCGTGAGATCGCAGGCGATGCCCACCCTCTCTCCGGCCTTGTGCGCGGCATAGCCGGGCAGCGTCACCATCACCTCCCGGGTCGGCGCGCCGTCGTCGTCATGGGCGGTGTGGAGGCCGTCGAGCGTGACGCCGACGACGGATTCCGCGCCGATATGCTCGACCAGGCAGACCGTGCCCGGGAGCGTGCCGGGCGCGCCCAGCGCGGTCAGCCGCAGCGCGCCGGGCCGCAGGCCGAGCCAGACCGCACCGCAGTTTCCGTCCGCCGTGCCGTCGGGCAGCGGCAGCCGCAGGGCGCCGACCGTGAGCGTGCCTTGCGTCACTTCGGCCGCGATCAGGTTCATGGGCGGCGTGCCGATGAAGCGCGCGACGTAGGTGTTGGCGGGCGTCTCGTAGATCTCGCGCGGGGTGCCGAACTGCTGCAGCGTGCCGTCGCGCAGCAGCGCGATGCGGCTGCCCATGGTCATCGCCTCGATCTGGTCGTGGGTGACATAGACGAAGGTGCCGCCCACGCGCTGGTGCAATTGGGTGATCTCGGCGCGCATGGCGGTGCGCAGCTTGGCGTCGAGGTTCGAGAGCGGCTCGTCCATGAGGAAGGCGGAGGGCTGGCGCACCATGGCGCGGCCGAGCGCCACGCGCTGGCGCTGGCCGCCGGAGAGGGTGCGCGGATAGCGGTCGAGCATCTTGGTGAGCGCCAGCATCTCCGCCGTGCGCTCCACCTTCTCGCGCACCTCGGGGCTGCGCTCGATGCGCCGCTTGGCGAGGCCGCCGATCACCGGCAGGTGGAACCACCAGCGGTGCCGGCGCATGATGAGCGGGAAGGCGATGTTCCGCCGCACCGTCATGTGCGGATAGAGCGCATAGGACTGGAACACGAACGCCATGTCGCGCTCGCTCGGCGGCAATTGGTCCACCCGGTGGCCGGCGAGGTGGATTTCGCCGCTGGTGACGCTCTCGAGGCCGGCGATCATGCGCAGGATGGTGGACTTGCCGCAGCCCGAAGGGCCGAGCAGGACCAGGAACTCGTCGTCGCCCACCTCGATGTCGATGTTGTCGATCACCTTGTGGGCCTCGAAGGACTTGGTGACGTTCGCGAGCTTGAGCGCCATGGGGCGTGTTCCTCGAAGATGGGGACGGCGACGCGCGCGCGTCAGCCCTTGACGCCGCCGGACGTCATGCCGGCGACCACGTAGCGTTGGACGAAGAGATAGAAGACCACCGCGGGCAGCGTGTAGATGAAGCCCACCGCCATCACCGTGTGGATCGGCGTCGACAGCTCGCCCACGAAGCTTGCCAGGCCCACCGAGGCGGTGCGCAACTGGTCGTCGCTGATGAAGGTCTGGGCGAACACATATTCGTTCCAGCCATGGAAGAAGGCGATCACCGCCGCCGCCGCCAGCGTCGGCGCGATGAGCGGCACCACCACCGTGAGCACGATGCCGAGGCGCGAGCAGCCGTCGATGTGCGCCGCCTCCTCGATCTCGCTCGGCACGGCGTCGATGGCGCCCTTCAGGATCCAGGTCACCACCGGCACCGTGAAGGCGGTGTTGGCGAGGATCAGGCCGAGCAGCGTGTTGAGCAGCCCCAGCCGCGCGAAGATGTCGTAGAGCGGCACCACCAGCATGGCTTCGGGCAGCATCTGGGTGAGGAACAGCGTGAAGCCGAGCAGCAGCATGCCGGGAAATTTGAGGCGCGAGAGCGCGTAGGCCGGCAGCACCGCGAGCAGGATCGACAGCACCGTGGTGCCCACCGCGACCACCATGGAATTGAACAGCCAGTGCCGCAGCGAGGTCGAGGTCAGCGCATCGAGGTAGACCGGCAGCTGGGAGAGGTCCGGCAGCACCTGCGGCGCGGCGCCGAACAGCCGCGCCGACGGCGTCAGCGAGGTGACGAACATCCAGTAGAGCGGGAAGGCGGCGACCCCGAGCAGGGCGAGCACCGCCGCGGCATGGAAGGGACGGAACCGGGCCATGGCGCTCACCGCTTTCCGCTCGCCGCTTCCGCGCGCCGGGAAGCCCAGAAATAGATGAGGGTGACCAGCACCGCGACCACCAGGCCGACGATGCCAACGGCGGCGGCGCGGCCGAGGTCCAGATAGACGAAGGCGCGCCGATAAAGGTCGATCACCAGCGTGTTGGTCTCCCCGAGCGGGCCGCCCTGGGTCATGATCCAGATCACATCGAAGCGGCGCAGCGACCACACGGTAATCAATAGCGCGAGCAGCGCCACGGTCGGCCGGATGGTGGGCCACACCACCGCCTTGAACACGCTGAGGCGGTCCGCCCCGTCGATCACCGCCGCCTCGCGCAGCTCGGAGGGCACGCTTTGGAGCGCGGCGAGGATGACCACCGCCGAGAATGGGAAGATCTGCCACAGCGTGGTGATGAGGATCGCCGGCAGCGCGAAGGAGGGCTCGTCGAGCCAGTTGAAGCCGCCGGTCGATAGGCCGAGCGCCTGCGAGGCGCGGCTCACCAGGCCGTATTGGGCATTGAAGAGCCACACGAAGATGAGCGCGGCAGCCACCGGCGGCGCCGCCCAGGGGATGGTGACGAGGGCGCGCGCGATGCCGCGCCCGCGGAACGGCCGGTCGAGCAGCAGCGCCGCCCCGAGGCCGAGCAGGATCGAGCCGGCGACGCAGACCAGAGTGTAGACCACCGTCACCCGGAGCGCCTGGTGGAACTCGGGATCGCTCAGGATGTCGCGATAGTTCTCAAGCCCCACGAAGGTCTGGCGCGAGGGGTCCAGCAGCGAGGTGGCGGTCACGCTGAGATAGAATTGCTGCGCCAGCGGGTAGAATTGGAGGGCGAGGAGATAGAGCACGACCGGCGCGACGAAGACCGCCGCGGTCCATCGGCTGCGGTCCGGCGCTGCGGCGGTGTCGGTGGCCTGAGGCCGGCTCGGGGCGGGGCGCGTCATCATCATGGGTCCGTCGCGGAGAGGCGGGGGCGGCGCGCGCCGCCCCCGGCAGGGTCAGGTGCAGGTCACTGGCCGAGCACGCGGGTGGTGACGAGGCGCTGGGTCTCGTCCATGGCCGCCTTCGGCGCCATGCCGCCCTGGAGCACCTTGAGCACCTGCGCCACCACGATCTGCTGGATCTCCGGCGCCTTGGTCTCCAGGCCCTGGGGCAGAGCCGGCACGCTGTAGGGGGTCTGTGCGTCGTAGACCTTCAGCCACGGCATGGCCTCCAGCTCCGCCGGGGTGCGCGGCACCACGGTGGCGACGTTGGCGGCGCCGAGCAGGGTCTGCAATTCCTGCTGCTGCTGGGGCTCGAGCGCCCAGCGCAGGAACTTCACCGCCGCGTCCTTCACCTTGGTGTTGGCGTTGATGGTGGCGGGGGCGAGGATCATGCCCTGCTCGCGGTGCGGGAACGGCGAGTGCGCCGCGCCGATGGGATGGGTCTTGCCCTCGGAGGTCAGAATGGTGGCGACGCCGCCATTGTCGATCTCCATGGCGATCTTGCCCTCCCAGAACATGCGCCGGTAGGTGGCGGCGTCGGTGCCCTTGGGCGTCACGCCGGCGTCGTAGACCTGCTTGTAGGCGGTGATGCCGGCGATCACCTCGGGGCTGTTGAAGGTGGGCGTGCCGTCGGGCTTGGACCAGCGGCCGCCGAAGCCATAGACGAAATTGGTCAAATCATACCACATGCCGCCGCGCTCGGCCATGGTGGCGCGGAAGGCGAAGCCGTAATGGCCGTCTTTGGTCGCGGCCTTCGCGGCGGCCAGGAAATCGTCGAAGCTCGCCGGCGGCTTGCCGCCGGGCACCAGCGCCGCGTTGAAGACCATGGCGTAGTTGGCGGTGTCGAAGGCGACGCCGTAGCGCTTGCCGCCCACGAACATGAACTTGTCGGCGCTGGTGAACTTGTAGTCGGCATCGGTGATGAAGCCGTCCCACGGCAGCACCGATTTCGCCGCCACCGCCGCATAGAATTCCGGCAGGTCGAAGCGGATGATGTCCGGCCCGCCGCCGCCGCCCATCTGGGTGAAGATGGTGGTGGCGAAGGAGGAGAACGGGATGGTGATCGGCTTCACCTCCACGTTCGGATTCGCCTTGTTGAACTTCTCCACCCAGGCCCGCAGTCGGTCGCCGCGGCCGACCTCGGCGAAATGCGAGGCGGCGAAGGTGACCACGCTCTTGGTCTGGGCGGACGCCGCTCCGGCTGCGAGCAGCAGCGCTCCGGCGGCGGCGAGGGGGGTCAGAAATCGGTTCAGGGTCATTGGCTTCCTCCAGTTTTCTTGTTTGCGGTGGGGCCCCTTGCGGGGAAAAATCAGCCCGGGGCGGCGCCTTGGAACGCGCCGTCCATGCGGCGCGGCACGCCGAGCGGGTTGGCGCGCTTCAGGGCGTCGGGCAGGAGGGCGTCGGGCACGTCCTGGTAGCAGACCGGCCGCAGGAACCGGCGGATGGCCAGGGTGCCGACCGAGGTGGTGCGGCTGTCCGAGGTGGCCGGGAACGGACCGCCATGGACCATGGCGTCGCAGACCTCGACGCCGGTGGGCCAGCCGTTGAACAGGATGCGCCCGGCCTTGCGCTCCAGCGTCGGCAGCAGCGCGCGGGCGGCGCCCTGGTCCGCATCGTCGGCATGGAGGGTGGCGGTGAGCTGGCCTTCGAGTTGCTCGATCGCGGCGCGCACCTCGTCGAGGTCGCGGCAGCGCACCACCAGGGATGCGGCGCCGAACACCTCCTCGGTGAGCGCGGGATCGGCGGCGAGCGCGGCCGCGTCGGTCATGAACAAAGCCGCGCAGCCCTGGTGCGGGCCCGCGCCCTTGCCGCCACGGGCAAGGGTGCGCGCATGGGCATTGCCTTCGAGATGGGCGACGCCCGCCTCGTAGGCGGCATGGATGCCGGGGGTGAGCATGGTGGCGGCGGCGCTGGATTGCAGCACCGCCGCCGCGGCCGCCACGAAGCGGTCGAGGTCGGAACCCGCGAGCGCGAAGACGAGGCCCGGATTGGTGCAGAACTGCCCCGCGCCGAGGGTGAGCGAGCCGACGAAATCCCGGCCCAGCGCCTCGGCGCGGGCGGCGAGCGCGGCCGGCAGGAGCACCACCGGATTGATGGAGGCCATCTCCGCATAGACCGGGATCGGCTCCGGCCGCGCCTGCGCGGCGGCCACCAGCGCCAGCCCGCCGCGGCGCGAGCCGGTGAAGCCCACCGCCTTGATGCGCGGATCGGTGACGAGGGCGATGCCCACCTCGCTGCCCGAGCCGAACAGCAAAGAGAACACGCCTTCCGGCAGGCCGCAGGCCGCCACCGCCTGCTGCACCGCGCGCCCGACCAGCTCGGACGTGCCGGGATGGGCGGAATGGCCCTTCACCACCACCGGGCAGCCGGCGGCGAGCGCGGATGCGGTGTCGCCGCCCGCCACCGAGAAGGCGAGGGGGAAATTGCTGGCGCCGAACACGGCCACCGGGCCGAGCGCGATGTGGCGCTGGCGCAGGTCCGCGCGCGGCAGCGGCTGGCGCTCCGGCAGCGCCGGATCGATGCGCGCCTCGATGAATGCGCCCTCGCGCAGCAGCCTCGCGAACAGGTGCAACTGGCCCACCGTGCGGCCGCGCTCGCCTTCGAGCCGCCCGCGCGGCAGGCCGCTCTCCGCCATGGCGCGCCCGATGAGGCCGTCGCCGAGGCCGAGGAGGGCCTCGGCCACGGCTTCCAGGAACCGGGCGCGCGCCTCGGGCGCGGTCTCGCGATAGGTGTCGAAGGCCGCCCAGGCGAGGGCGCAGGCGCGCGCCACGTCGTCGGCCGAGCCGCCGGGGAAGGCGGGCTGCAGCTCTTCGCCTGAGCTCGGGTCGACGGCGCAGATCGCGCCGCGACTGCCGCGCACGGCGGCGGCGCCGATCAGCATCAGCCCGGTCACTTCGGCGGTCATGGCAACCTCCATCCGGTGGCGAGGGGGCTCACAGGAGCCCGCGTCCCGCGAGATTTCGCATGAGGTCGGCGGCGCCGAATGCCCAGGGCGCACAGTCCGAGCAATGGCGCACCCGGTTGGACAGGGCGCCGAGCGACGGCGTGGCGATGGTCACGGCGTCGCCCACCTTGTGGGTGAAGCCCTCGCCCGGGCGGTCGCGGTCCTCCACCGGGGCGAACATGGTGCCGAGCAGCAGCACGAAGCCGTCCGGGTAAAGGTGGTTGGCGCCGATGGTGGCGGCGGCAAGCTCGGCTGGGTCGCGGCTGATCTGGCGCATGGAGCTTGCACCCGTGAGGCGGAAGCCGTCCGGGCCGTCCACGGTCAGGCTCAATTCGGCGGCGCGCACGTCGTCCAGGGTGAAGCGGGTGTCGAAGAGCCGCACGAACGGGCCGATGGAACAGCTCGCATTGTTGTCCTTGGCGCGGCCGAGCAGCAGGGCCGAGCGGCCTTCCACGTCGCGCAGGTTCACGTCGTTGGCGAGCGTCGCGCCGACGATGGCGCCGCGGCTGGTGACGACGATCGCGACCTCCGGCTCGGGATTGTTCCACACCGAGGAGGGCAGGATGCCCACATGGGCGCCGGTGCCCACCGTGGAGAGCGGCTGGCCCTTGGTGAAGATCTCCGCATCCGGGCCGATGCCCACTTCCAAATACTGGGACCACAGACCCCGCGCGACCAAGGCGGCCTTCACCTCCATGGCGGCGGGCGAGCCGGGCTTGAGCTTGGAGAGATCGGCGCCGATCAGGCGGTCGATGTCGGCGCGGATGGCATGCGCCTTTTCCGGCGCGCCACGCGCCTGCTCCTCGATCACCCGCTCCAGCAGGCTGATGACGAAGGTGACGCCGGAGGCCTTCACGGCCTGCAGGTCGATGGGCGAGAGGAGGCGCGGCGCCGGCGTGGCGCGCCGCGCCTCGTCGGAATTGGCGAGCAAGTCCGCCGCGGCGCCGATGGGCACGCCCGGCAGATCGCGGGCGAGCGCCGCGGGATCGGCGCTCTCGCACAGGTCCCGCACGGTGGGCGCCTCGGCGCAGGTGATGTCGATCACCTCGCCGCCGCGCACGGTGACGACGCTGGGGCCGATGCGGGGGCGGAAGGCGCGGCCCACCAGGAGACCGCCCGCAGGGAGCGCTGCAGCGGGGTCGAGGGTGAGGGCAGGGTCGGTCATGGCTGGGCGTTTCCTCCTCCAGTCGTTCTTGTTGTCATTTGCGCCGGAACACCGGCGGGCGCTTCTCCTTGAAGGCGGCGCGGCCTTCCGCGGCGTCCTGCGTGGCAAAGCAGATGGTCTGCAGGTCCCGCTCGTAGGCGATGGCCTGCTCGACCGGCAGCGTATGGGCCGCGGCGAGGTTGAGCTTGGCGGTCTCCGCCGCGATCGGGGCGCGGCTGGCGATGACCGCCGCCAGCGCCTGGGCGCGCTCCAGGAGCCGGTCCTGGGGCGTCACCTCGCTGACGAGGCCCCAGGCCAGCGCTTTGTGCGCATCGATGGGATCGCCGGTGAGGATCATGAGCGCCGCGTTGGATGCGCCGATGGCATGGGAGAGGAAGGCGGCGACGCCGCCGCCGCCGATCCAGCCAAGCTTGATCTCGGGCGCGGCGAACTGCGCATTGACCGAGCAGATGCGCACGTCGCAGCTCATGGCGGTCTCGAGGCCGCCGCCGAAGGCGTAGCCGTTCACCGCGGCGATGGCGGGCTTGCGCAGGCGGCGGATGGCGTCGCAATAGTCCGCGCGGTTGCGGAAGTTCCACGCCGTGTCGTAGCGGTCGAGCTCGCGGATGTCGGAACCGCAGCAAAACGCCTTCTCACCGGCGCCGGTGAGCACCACGCAGCGGATGGCGTCGTCGTCATTGATACGCGCGACGGCATCAATCAGCGCGCTCGCCATTTCCGGCGTCACGGAATTCAGCTTCTGCGGCCGGTTGAGGGTCAGGGTGGCGACGTGGCCGTCGGTGGAGAAGGTGACGTCTTCGCTCATGGTGCTCCGCCTATCGTTCGGTGCCGGGGACGCGGCTGCGCGCATAGCGCGCAGCGAGGTCGCCCAGGATGTCGCGGTGGGGACGGCCGTCGGCGAGCCCGTCGCGGATGAGGCGCGCGGCGTCGGCCTGGAAGGCGATGTAGCCCCCGTGGCGCGGGCGCACATAGGCCGCCTCCAGGGTCTGCGCGGTGGCGGCGTAGAAGCCGCCCCAGCGGGCGTTGACGCCGCCATCCCGCCAGGCGTCGCGCCGGCTCGGCTGGCCGTCATGGGCCGGGATGAAGGCGACCTGCGCCGCGGCGCCCATCAGCCAGCGCAGATGGTCGAGCAGAGCCGGGGTGACCACGCAGCGGCGCGAGACGCCGATGCCGGTGCCGCCCAGCGTCGAGCCCGGCCGCCCGCCCGCCGCCGCGCGCGGCGCATCGGAGAAGGCGATCGCCGCGAGGCCGGGATCGCGCGGGGCGGCATAGGTCACATAGCCATAGATGAGCGGGCAGAGCGCCACGTCGGCGTGGGCGGCCATGTGGTCGAGGATGCCGATGGGGTTCTTCTCCCGCACCGAGGCGGGGGAACGGGCGGCAAGGCGCGCCATGGCGTCGAGCGCGGCTTGCCCCACCGTGTCCGAGACCAGAACGTCCGGGTCCGCCACGGCGGGCGGCTCGCCGAGCGCGGCGGCGATGGAGAGGAAGGTGAGGCAGGCGTGCGGGCCGGCCAGCGAGAGCGCCACCGGCGCGCGCTCGGAAAGGGTCAGCACCTCGTCCCAGGTGGCCGGGGCCGGCCCCTCCACGAGGTCCGCCCGGCGCGCCATCACCTGCGTCGCCGCATCGAGCGGCAGCGCCCAGTGGGCGCCGGCGAAGCGGTAGCTCGACAGGCTCGGGCCGATGCTCTCCCGGTCCAGCGCCGCGATCTCGTCGGCGGCGAACAGGTCCTCCAGCGGCACCAGGCAGCCCTTGGCCACCGCCTCGCCCACATGGGGGTGATCCAGCACCACCAGATCGTAGCGCGCGCACAGATCGTCGATGGGATGCGCCTCGAAGCCCTCCAGCGGCTGCTTCTCCCAAGAGAGGGAGAGGCCGCCGGCGGGATCGAGCCGCGCCGCCGCGGCGGCGAGCGCATTGTAGCCGCGCGGATGGTCCCAGGTGAGGCCGTGATAGTGCATTGCCGCCTCAGCTTTCCGCCACCGCGCCGGAGGCGAGGAGGCGCGCGATGGCGGCATCGTCATAGCCGGCTTCCGCCAGCACCTGGCGCGAGTGCTCGCCCGCGAGCGGCGCGCCGCGGTCCACCTGCGACGGGGTCTTGGAGAATTTGATGGGGAAGCCGGGCGTCGTCACCCGGCCCTCGGTGGGATGGTCATAGGTGACGAACGTGCCGTTGTGCGCCACCTGCGGGTCGCTCACGAGGTCCTCGTAGCCATAGACCGGGCCGGCCCACACGTCGGCGGCGCGGAACGCCTCCAGCCACGCGGCGGTGGTCTTGCCGGTGAGCTTGGCGCGGGTCTTGGCGAAGATGTCGTCGCGCTTCGTCCAGCTGTCCACCTCGTCGTTCATGGCGAGGAAGGAGGGCTCGTCGATCAGCTCGCCGAGCAGCTTGAGCGAGGGGAAGGCGAGCACGAGGAAGCCGTCGGCGGTCGCGAACACGCCGTAGGGCGCGCGGATATAGACGTGGGCGTGCGGCTCGGCCGAGCGCACCTGCGGCTTGCCGGCCACGGTGAACACCGAGAGCTCCTGCATCTGCAGCGTGGTGATGGCGTCGAGCATGTTCACCTGCACCAGCTGGCCCTCGCCGGTGCGCTCGCGATGGAGCAAGGCGGCGAGCACGCCCTCGAAGGCGGTGTAGGCGGTGACCGCATCCACCAGATACTGGCCCGCCGGGGTCGGCGGCTCGCCCGCGCGCCCGGCCGAGAGCATGGCGCCCGACATGCCCTGCAGCAGCAGATCCTGGCCCGGACGCTGGGTGTAGGGCCCGCTCTCGCCATAGCCGGAGATGGAGCAGTAGACGAGCTTGGGATTGATCGCCGCGAGCGTCTCGTAGTCGACGCCGAGCCGCTTGGCGACGCCGGGCCGGTAGTTCTGCAGGAACACGTCGGCGCTCTTCACGAGGTCGAGCAGCACCGCCTTGCCCTGCTGGGACTTGAGGTCCACCGCCAGCGAGCGCTTGTTGCGGTTGAGCGAGAGAAACGAGACGTTGATGCGGTTGCCGCCCGCGCCGCCGGCCGCTACGTGGCGCTGCCATTCGCCGGTCACCGGCTCGACCTTCACCACGTCGGCGCCGAGGTCGCCGAGCCGCTGGGCGGCGAACGGGCCGGCCATGGCGATCGAGCAGTCGAGCACGCGGTACCCGGAAAGAACGTTACGCTTGCTGTCCATGCCTGGTCATCCTTGGGTCCGCCCGTCGGCGGAAGCTGCTCTCGTAAAGGGGACGCCTCAGGTGGCCGCGCGCGCAGGGTGCGGCGCGGTCTCCCCCGGGGCGATGAAGTTGCGGTTCCATGTGGGGCTGATGAGGATTTCGTTGACGCAGGCGCGCGGCGGCATCTCGCATACCGCGCGGATCATCCGCGCCACGTCCGACGGGTCGAGGAGGCGCGCCAGCTCCTCCGGCGGCGGCGGCGCGGGGCGCTTCGCCAGGATGTCGGTCGCCACCTCTCCCGGCATCACCACGCAGGCGCGGATGCCGGCGCCGCATTCCTCCATGTTGAGCGAATGGCCCAGCGCCACGAGCGCGTGCTTGGTGGCGTTGTAAGCGGGCCCGCCGAGCTTCACCGCATGGCGCCCGACCCAGGAGGACACGATGACGACCAGCCCGCCGCCCGCCGCCCGCATGCCGGGCAGGACGGCGGCAACGGCATACATCACGCCGCTGAGATTGACCGCGACGATCTTGTCCCAGGAGGCGATGTCGAGGTCGGCGAAGGCCCGGTTCGGGACGTTGAGCCCGGCGCTCGCCACGAGGATGTCGATGGTTCCGTGGGCGGCGCCGATCGCGTCGGCGGCGCGGGCCACGGCATCGGCATCGGCGACGTCCAGGGGGAGGGCATCGGCGCGCCCGCCGCCGGCGCGGATGCTGGCGGCGACCCGGTCGAGCTCGCCCGCGCGGCGCCCGGAGACGACCACATGCGCGCCGGCCTGTGCGAGCGCCCGCGCGGTCGCTTCGCCGATGCCGCTGCCGCCGCCGGTGATCCAGGCGATCCTGCCCTCGAGCTGGCCCGTGGCCCTCATGGCCGCATCGTCCTCTCCCATGCACGGCGGGCCGTTCACCCGCGCGCTGATCGCGGCTCTCTTCCCGGTGCTGCCGGGCGTCTGCATTGGTGCAAAGTGACCGCTAACGTTAGCGATAACATGCAGGTCCAGCGGCGCGCAAGAGGCCCGGCGCGGGGTGGACCCGTTCCAATCCGGGCGGCCGGGGCCGGGGCGGAGCCTCCTGCGCTTGCGGGCGGCGGCCGTCCGCCCGCCGGCGGACACCACTGGATTAGCGATAACGCGATCGCTAACATCGGGACCGCTGCCGGTTGCGCCGCGCGGGTCGTGGGGCGTCGGCCACAGCCTGCGGGCCGCCCGGGCAGACCCTGGCGCGGTCCAGGGATTTCGTGGCTGGCGAAGGGGTTAGTGGACGTGTCAGAAAACGGGCGAGGGCCGGCGCTGAATCCCGCTTCCCGGCGCAGGTCCGCCACCCGCGCGGTCACCATGGCGGACGTGGCGCGCGCGGCGGAGGTGTCCACCCAGACGGTCTCGCGCGCTTTGCGCGATCCGCGCAGCGTCGGTCCGGAGACCCTGGCGCGCATCGAGAAGGCGGTGCGCGAGACGCGCTACGTGCAGAACTACGCCGCGAGCCACCTTGCCTCCAACCGCTCCATGACGGTGGCGGCGATCATTCCCACCATCTCCACCTCGATCTTCGCCGAGACCATTCAGGGCCTGACCGACGTCCTGCTGCCGGAGGGCTACCAGGTCTTTCTCGGTCATACCGACTACACCTCCGCCCGCGAGGAGGCCCTGGTGCGTTCGCTCGCCGGACGCCGCCCGGACGGCTTCTTCATCATCGGCACGCGCCACACCCAGGAGGCGACCGACATCCTGAAGCGCTCCGGCGTGCCGGTGGTGGAGAGCTGGAGCTGGACGCAGCGGCCCATCGACCTGCTGGTCGGCTTCTCGAACCCCGCGGCGATGATGGCGGTGGTCGACCATCTGGTGGGGCGCGGCTACCGCAGGCTGACCTTCGCCGGCATGATCAAGCCGGGGGACCACCGGGCCAAGGCGCGTCTTAAGGGGTTCCTGGATGCCCACGGCCGGCATTTTCCCGGGCAACAGCCACGTGTGGTCACGGCGACCGGCGGTCCCATGGTGATGGATGCCGGCGTCGCGCTGCTGGAGCGCGTGCGCCAGGCGCACCCCGAGACCGATGCCGTGGTGTTCGCCAGCGACGTGCTGGCGTCGGGGGCGCTGCTGAAGTGCACGGCGCTCGGCATGCGCGTGCCGCAGGATCTCGCCATCACCGGGTTCGGCGATTACGACATCGCCGCCCATCTCGTGCCCGGCCTCACCACCATCGCCATCGCCAGCCGCAAGATCGGAATGGAGGCGGCCCGCCTGCTGCTGCGGCGCATGCAGGGCGAGGAGGTGGAGGCGAAGATGGTGGACGTGGGGTTCGAGCTGCTGGTGCGCGGCAGTTCCTGAGATCGCCGATGACGAAGGCCGTCAGGTCCCGGAGCCCGCGCCTGCGCTTCCGCCGCATCCGGCGGTCGAGCCCGCGCGCGGATCCGTCATCGCGCGGGGCGGAAGGGCGGGCAAGCGCGCGTCGATGGCCTGGTGCGGGAACCTTGCGCGCGGGGGCTGCGCGGGCTCGTGCCGCCGGCGGTCGTGGCCAAATCGGGAACGCGGATACTCTTTCCACTTAATGGCGTGCTGAAAGTATATAGAGGTAAATTTCTACCAATACATTCAGCAGGCCAGTCAATCTTACTCGAATACCTGAATATTTTCTTATCGTGCCAGGATCGCGCCGTTCACTTTTTTTAAACACCACAGCCATAAATTGCACCGAAGAACGCCGCCGGCGAAGTCAACATCCTGAAGCAAATGATGCGTGTGCTTTACATTGGTGTGAATGTTCGGAGGCGAACACCGGAAGGCTATGGTCCTTCTGCGTTCCGAGATGCTCTCAAGTGCGATAGTATATTTATGATAAAATGTAGTTGAATTTAAATTGCATCGCGCCGGCGTGCGGCGTTCTAAAGGCTTGATTTGTCCGTGCGTAGTGGAATGCGTATCGTTCCACAGTCCAACCCATCGCGTTGCGAATGTCGTGCGTTCAGCTCCCGCGCCATGGGCGCGGGCGGCGGGGCCGACGTCGGGGGCTGTCATGTCATTCAATGTCCTGGAAGGGGTCAGCGCGATGCGCACGCGCTGGCGCGCCTGTCCTTGGTCCCAGCGGCCGCTCGTCCGCAGGCGGTCGGGGGCCGGCCGCGAAGCCGGGCAGCCCAAGGCGACCCCGGCCAAATCATCCTTGCATTCGGGCCGCGCCCGCCTCCCGTCGGAGGGTGCGTCCGCATGCACGCCTTGCTGAATCGGCTCTCCGCCCCGCGTCTGTCCCGGGAGACCCTGGCGCGCCTGGAGCAGCGGGTCGTCGCCTTCGAGCGCGCCATGCAATGCGGCCGCGCGCCCGACTGGACCGACCGGGACATGGAGCTGATCTTCGCGCATTACTTGCTCGGCCTGGTCTTCGCGGTCCGGGGCCGCGCCCCGTCCGGCGCCCAGATGGCGCTGTTCCGGCGCCTCGCCGCTCTGGTGCTGCCGCGCGCGGCCATCGCGCGTGTCGTCCATCTCGCGCCGCCGGCCAACGGCTCCGCCATCGCGCGCGTCGTGGCGGCGGCGGAAGAGGCGGGCCGCCACGACGGCGGCCGCATCGCGCGCGGGCACGCCGGGCAAATCGAACTCGAACCCATCTCATCATCCAATGCCAAACCGCGGGAGAGCGGCTGTGGGTACAGGATCGCAGACCATGAAAGCCGCGCCGGCGCGTGCTGAGCGCCGCCGGCGGACAAAGAAGGGCGCGGCCCTTTTTCTTTCGAAGGTCCTCGTCATTCGGCACGGCCGGCTCGGATTGGGGCTCGGCCTCGGCGCAATGGCGTCGTTGCCGCTCGCGATGCAGGCCGCCTCTGCGGGCGGCTACGTGATCGGCAGCACCAGCGCGGCCAATGCCGGCCAGACCAATTTCTGCCTGACGTCGGACGACCCCGCCTCGTCCGCCGCGGTGTGGAGTTGCCAGACACGCACGCCCTCGGGCGGCATCGCCTGGGTCAACGGCGTCGTCGGCAACGCCTCCACGGTCCAGGCCGCCAATCTCGCCGGCAACGCGCCGGGGGCGAACGCGCTCGCCATCGGCACGCCGACCACCTCGGCGCAGACGCCGGACAGCACCGCCATCGGCTCGGGCGCGCAGGTGCTGCTCGGCACGGCGACCCGGTCCGGCAATGCCGGCCTCGGCAGCTCCTCGATCGCCCTC
Source organism: Xanthobacter luteus (assembly GCF_040049235.1). Lineage (NCBI taxonomy): Bacteria > Pseudomonadati > Pseudomonadota > Alphaproteobacteria > Hyphomicrobiales > Xanthobacteraceae > Xanthobacter > Xanthobacter luteus. Next base: position 459,850 of record NZ_JBDZDO010000001.1, on the reverse strand, counting down.
GGCACGGGCGCGATCGCCGGCGTGGTCGACGGGGGGACGACCTACGGCACCGCCAACGCGGTCGCCATCGGCGCGAACGCACGCGCGGAGACGGACGGCGCAGCCGCGTTCGGCGCCGGAGCGCAGGCGCTTGGCGCCGGCGCGGTGGCGCTGGGCGCCAACAGCAGCGCGACGGCGGCCGGCGGCGTCGCCATCGGCGAGGGCTCGGTGGCGAATACCGCGGCGGGCGCCAAGGGCTATACGCCCATCGGCACGCCGGCCGGCGCCCAGAGCGCGGTCGACGCCACCACCAGCACCCGGGGCGCGGTCGCCGTGGGCGATCCGTCCAAGGGCCTGTACCGGCAGGTCACCGGGGTCGCGGCGGGCACCGCCGACAGCGACGCGGTCAATGTGGCGCAGCTGAAGTCGGTCTCGGCCGACGTCAGCAACCTCGCCGACCGCGCCGTCACCTATGACGGCGCCCTGGGGTCGGCGAAGGACAAGATCACGCTCGCGGGAACGAGCGGCACCACCCTTGCCAACCTGAAAGCGGGCGCGGTCTCCGCCGGATCCATGGAGGCGATCAACGGCGCGCAGCTCTACGGCGCCTCCCAGAGCGTGGCGGGCGCCCTCGGCGGCGGCGCCGGCGTCGACGCCAACGGCAAGGTGACCGCGCCGAGCTACACCATCGGCGGCAGCAGCTATTCCAATGTGGGGGACGCCTTGGGCGCGGTGAATGGCGGCCTCTCGTCCCTCACCACCCAGGTCGCGTCCGTGAACACCCAGATCTCGTCCATCAGCACGCAGATCACGTCGATCACCAACGGCGGCGGCATCAAGTATTTCCACACCAGTTCGGCGGGCGGGGACAGCCAGGCCACCGGTGCGGAGAGCCTCGCCATGGGCGGCGGCGCGCTCGCGTCCGGCACCGGGGCCCTGGCTGGCGGCGCAGACGCCCAGGCAACCGCCGAAGGGGCCACCGCCCTCGGCCGGGGCGCGGTCGCGGGCAATGCGGGCGACGTGGCGCTCGGCGCCGGCTCCATGACCCTGGCGGCGGTGCAGACCTCCACCATGACCGTGAACGGGCAGACCTATGCGGTGGCAGGCACCGCCGCGAGCACCGTCTCCGTCGGTTCGGCGGGCGCCGAGCGCACCATCACCAACGTCGCCGCGGGGCGGGTCGAGGCCACCTCCACGGACGCCGTGAACGGGTCCCAGCTCTACGCCACCAACAAGGCTCTCGAGGCGACGGCCTCCAGCATCGGCGCGCTCGGCAAGAACGCCCTGCAGTACGACACCGATCTCGGCGGCAACAAGCGGAACTCCGTCACGCTGCAGGGCGGCGATCCCAACGCCCCGGTGGTGATCTCGAACGTCGCCGCCGGAGTGGGCGGCACCGATGCGGTCAACGTGGCGCAGCTGAAGACCGGGCTCGGCGACACGCTGAAATCCGCCACCAGCTACGCCGACGAGCGCTCCGCTTATGCCATCCAGACCGCCAACACCTATACCGATCAGAAGGCGTCGCAGACGCTCCAGCAGGCCAACAGCTATACCGACCGCAAGTTCGCCATGCTCAACGAGTCCATCGGCGACGTGCGCTCCGAGGCGCGCCAGGCGGCGGCCATCGGCCTTGCGGCGGGCTCGCTGCGCTATGACGACCGGCCCGGCAAGATCAGCGCCGCCATCGGCGGCGGCGCCTGGGGCGGCCAGGGGGCGGCGGCGGCCGGCCTCGGCTACACCAGCGACGATCAGCGGGTGCGCGCCAACATCTCGGGCACCAATGCCGGCGGCAATTGGGGTTTCGGCGGCGGCGTGAGCTTCACCCTCAACTGAGCGCAGCGGCCATGCCCCTCTCCCTCCGCCTCCTCCCCGCCGCGGCCACTCTGCTCGCGGCCCTGATGTTCACCGGCGGCACGGCGCTCGCCGCCGGCAAGGCCAAGAAGGCCGAGCCCGCGGCGCCGCAGACCCCGGCCGAGAGCCTGACGCCCGGCTATGCGGTGAAGCCCTCCGAGGTGGTGCCCCCCGAGGGCGTGCCCCTTGGGCAATACCGGCGCACGATCCAGCCGTTTCCCAACTGGACGCTGATCTGCGACGAAAACCTCTCGAAGAAGCAGCGAGTCTGCAACATCTCGCAGGTCATCTCCGGCCCCGCCGGGGCGACGGTGTTCAGCTGGTCGCTGGCGGCGACGCAGGACGGCCTGCCGTTCATGATTCTGCGGACGCCGCCGGGGCTCGGCTCCACCGGCGCCATCGACGTCGACCTCGCCGACGGATCGCCCGCATTGTCGGTTCCGGCGAAGGGGTGCGACGCGCAGCTGTGCATCGCCTATCTGCCGCTGGAGAAGCGCCTGCGCGCCGCCATGGAGAAAGGCGCGACGGTGAAGATCTCCTACGTCGCCCTCAGCGCCGGCACGGTGCAGGCGCTGTCCTTTCGCGTGCCGTTCGCGGGGCTCACGCGCGCCCTCGCGGCCATCTGACGCCCATGCCCAAGTCGAGCTTCCCGCCCCCTCAGCACAGCGACAGAGCCATGCCAGGGAAGAAGAGCATCCATGATCGGATCATGGGCGGCCGTCCCCATTGGGCCGGCGACGACGGCGCGCCCGCGTCCGCGCGGCGGTCGCTTCCCCGCGGCCTCCTTCTCGCGGGACTTGCCGTCGCGCTGCTCGCCGTCGGCGGTATAGGGGGCCTGCTCTTCGCGCGCGGGCTCGGGTTCGACCCGGCCTCGGCCGTCAACGGCAAGGCGCAGGTGGCGACGCGCGGGACGCCCGCGGGCGCGTCCGACCCGTTCTCCGCTTTTGCCGCCGCGGCGGGCGTGAAGACCTGCGCGCAGACCTATGCGAAGCTCGGCAGCGCGCTCATCGCCGGCGCCCAGTTCGTGTTCCAGACCCAGACCTCGGCGACCGATCCCGACCGTCATGTCCTTCAAGGCACTATCGGCATGCGCTTTGAGCCCAATGCGGGCTTCACGGGGCAGGGGGCGGGCGTGGTGCTCGCCGCGCCGAATGGGGCGAACTGTGAGGGCAATTCGGTGCACGTGGTCGCGCTCAAGCAGAGTTGCGAGGCCTCGGTGGCGCTGCTGCCGGCCGGCAGCAAGGCGATGCCGCCATTGTCGGGCCTTGCCTTCTTCGCCCTGCCCAAGGGCGAGCACACGTTGCTCCTTCCGGTCGGCACGGGCTGCGTCGCCATCACCGCAGTGCGCGTGGGCGCCTGATCGGCCCGCGTCGGCGCGGCGCGGGCGCGCCTGAGAGCGGCGTCGGCAAGACAGGGGCAGGTGCTGGCGCGGGGCTCCGCCCTGGCGCCCGCGAACCGCCCGGCGAAGCGTGCCGGACCGGCGGCATCTCCCATCGCGCCAACGGGAACAGGCGCCGTAGCGGTGGCGCGCCGGCCTGTCCCGGCGCGCCGTGATCGTCCCCGTCCGGCGCCGCCCACGCGGTCTCCCGACGGTTGAGGGGGGCCTGTCCCCGGCGTCGCAGCCGCGCATTCCGCCGTGCGAACGGGCAACACAATCCCCCGGCCGTCGCGCGCACACGGTCCCGGCACTTGCATTCGGCGCCCGCCTGCGGCTCATGGGCGCCCGGACCCGGGGCACCGGAAACCCCGATGATCGATCTCGGTTCATCCAAGGAGCTGCTCATGAAACGTGTTGTGGTCACCCTCGCGGCACTGGCGGCGCTGGCGAGCCCGGCGCGCGCGGACACGGCGGAAGCGGGCCGCTGCGCCGCCAAGCTCTCCGGCGAGGCGCGGGCCATCTACAACGCGAGCGCCCCGCTCCTGGGGAAGGGCGCCGACGGGCGCGCCGTGGTCACCGAGCAGACCCGCAAGCTGGTGCTCTCGGGCAAGGTCAGCCACCTCACCGCCAACGTCGCGGCGATGGCGGCCGCCGACTGCCTGGTGCTGCGCTGACCGGGGGCGCGCCGGACGGTTGTCGGGCGCGCGCCGTCTCGCTATAGAACCATTTGAAAGAGCGGGCCGGGGCCCGCACGGCAAGCGGGCACGGGCACATCATGGTGGCACGCATCTACAAGCCGTCGCGCAACGCGATGCAATCGGGCGTGGCGAAGACCAAGAGCTGGGTGCTCGACTACGAGCCCGAGCATGCGCGCCTGGTGGAGCCGCTGATGGGCTACACGTCCTCGGCCGACATGCGCAGCCAGATCCGCCTCACCTTCGCGAGCAAGGAGGAGGCGGTGGCCTACGCCGAGAAGCGCGGCATCCCGTTCCGGGTGTTCGAGCCCCACGAGGCCGAGCGCAAGAAGATCTCCTATTCCGACAATTTCGCCTTCCGGCGCATGGGGCAGTGGACCCACTGACCGGCCGGCCGGCCGGAGGCGCGGCGCCGCGCGGCTTGAACGCTGCGGACGGCAACCACCGAGCAGGGGCCGCGCGCCCGCCCCGCTGCGCGGCGCTTCCATCGGCGGGCCCGGCCGACTAAAAGCACAGGAGCTGGCCCCGTAGCTCAGCTGGATAGAGCGAGTGCCTTCTAAGCACTAGGTCGCAGGTTCGAGCCCTGCCGGGGTCGCCAGCGTCCGCCTTCAGGCGATGTGCCGGATTTCCACCGGGGACACGGCATGCCGGCCTTTGCCGGAGGACGCGAGGAGGCCGAATCCCGCCACGAGGCGCGGATTGCCCCGCTCGCTGGCGAGGTCCAGGGCATAGACGCAGGCTCCCGCCGCCCATTCGCAGTCGGATCGCGCCATGTCCAGGGCGCAACACAGGTCGAAGCACACGGTCTCACCCTCCAACCGCACCTCGCCGCGTGGCGACATGACGAATGTCGTGATGAGATATGCTGCCGCGCAGCCAGCACGTGGCATGATGGATGATCCCTCGTGCGCAGGCCGAATCCCGGACCGGTTCAAGGATAACGCGCCTGGGAATGTGAAGGCTATCTTATTGTTGGCCGTATTATCGGTCGCCCTGCCGGCGGACAAGGGGCCGGGACGAATCGGAAAGGCGGATGGGATCGGTTGTCGTCTCCAATCTGGTGTTGCTGGTGGTGGCGGCGCTGGTCGTGGCGGGCACGCTGTCGAGCTTGCTCGCGGCGCGATTCGGCGCGCCCATCCTGCTCGTCTTCCTGCTCATCGGGGTGCTCGCCGGGGAGGCGGGGCCGGGCGGCATTCATTTCGACGACTACTGGGCCACCTATATGGTCGGCTCCGCGGCCTTGGCGGTGATCCTGTTCGATGGCGGGCTGCGCATGCGCATCGCCAGCATGCGCGGCGCGCTTGCTCCCGCTTTGGCCCTTTCCACGGTGGGGGTGGTGCTGACCGCGGCCCTGGTGGCGCTGGTGGCGGCGCCGCTGCTCTCGCTGTCGGCCATGGAGGCTTTCCTGGTGGGCGCCATCGTCGCCTCCACCGATGCCGCTGCGGTGTTCTTCCTGGTGCGGGCCCAAGGCCTCCATCTCGGCCGGCGGGTGGGCGCGGTGATCGAGATCGAATCGGCCACCAACGACCCGGCGGCGGTGTTCCTCACCGTCCTCCTGGTGGAACTGCTGACCTCCAATCTCGGCGATCTGGGGCTGGTGGTCCTGCTCGGCGTGATGCGCGAGCTGGCGGTGGGCGCGGCGATCGGGGTCAGCGGCGGCTTCGCGCTCGCCTGGCTCATCAACCGCGTGGATCTGCCGGGCGGGCTCCATCCCGTGCTCGTGGTGGCGTTCGCGGTGCTGATCTTCGCGGTCGCCTCGCTGCTGCACGGCTCGGGTTTCCTCGCCGTGTTCCTCGCCGGCCTCGTCATCGGCAACCGGCCGGTGCGCGCGCTCGCGCCCATCACCGGCTTTCTCGATACCGTCACCTGGCTGTGCCAGATCGTCATGTTCGTGATGCTGGGGATGCTGGTCTCGCCGGAGAAGCTCGCCGCCTATGCGCTGCCGGCCCTCGCGGTGGCGGCCTTCCTGATCCTGGTGGGCCGGCCGGCGGCGGTGTTCGCCTGCCTCGCGCCGTTCGGCTTCTCGCTGAAGGAAAAGACCTTCATCTCCTGGGCCGGCCTGCGCGGGGCGGTGTCGATCTTCCTCGCCACCATCCCGATGCTGGCCCATCTTCCGGGGGCGGAAGTCTATTTCAACGTCGCCTTCGCGGTGGTGTTCATCTCCCTGGTGCTCCACGGCTGGACCCTGGTGGCAGCGGCGCGGCGCCTCGACGTCGCGCTCACCGATCCGACCCCGCCGGTGCGGCGCTTCGAGATCGATCTGCCCGGCCAGATCGACCAGGAACTGGTCGCCTATCCGGTGACCGAGGGGACGCCGGCCGCCGGCGCCATGGCTCTGCCCGACTGGGCACGGCTGGTCCTCGTCATGCGGGGCGGTCACATCCTCACCCCCGAGGCCGCCGGGCCGCTGCGGGCGGGAGACTACGGCTACCTGCTCGTCCCTCCGAAGCGGGTGCTCGACCTCGACCGCATGTTCCGGCCGCGGGAGGTGACGGTGTTTCTCGACGTGGCGGCCTTTCCCTTCGTCGGATCGGTGCGCCTCGCCGACCTCGCCGACCTCTATGGCCTGCCGGTGCCGGAAAGCGAGCGCGGCCTCACCATCGCCGAGGCGTTCGCCGACCGCTCCGACGGCCATCCCTTTGCGGGCATGCGCATCGGCGTCGGCGACGGCGCGGTGATCGAGGTGCGCGAGGTGGACGAGCACGGGGTGAAGACCGCGGTCCTGCGGCTCGAGCCCAAGGGCTTCCGGCGGGGCCTCGCGACGGTGCGCCGGCTGTTCGGTCGTCCGGTGGTGGACGACGACTGATGGCGTGCCACGCTCCTGCCTTGTCCGCACGAAAGGATCGCCAAGCTAAGATACATGGCGGCGCGCGACGCCGGCCAAGGGTGCATGACGGCGCGCGGCGCCGGCGGGTGGGTTCATGCGACTTTTCATGAGGCGGCGCGGCGAGGAGGGGGAGGGCGGCCGCGACGCGGCCCGCGCCCTGGCGGATCTCGCCCGGCGCGTGCTGGCGCTGGACGAGGAGGCCACCGTCTCCATATCCGAGATCGCCTGCGGCGACCCGGCCTGCGGCGGCGCCGAGACGGTGGTGCTGGTGATGCGGCCCGGGCGGCGCACCGAGGCCGCCAAGGTCAAGTGCCCCATGGCGCAGGTTACCGAAGAAGACTTGCGGACGGCGTTGCGCCCCCTTGCGGAGGCATGAGGCGTGTCCGATCACGGGGTTGTCAGACGGTTGCCCGTTGCCGCCATGCCGCAGCGCGGCCGATAAGTTGCCACGCGCGCCATCGCAGGCTGGGGCTATAGTGCCCTGCGGTTGTGTGTTTACCGGCGCTCAGCGCCGTTCGAGGGTTAGATGTTGCAGCACACCAACAGGCCGGACGGGGAAGCGCAGGTCACGGTGCCGGCGGAAAGGGCCACCAGCGACCGGTCGCGCCGCGGAAGGTTGGTCCTGGCGCTGTTGGTGATCGCCGCGGCGGGCGGCGGCTATTATGGCTGGTCGCACGGCTGGTTCTCGACCGGCCCCGCGGCCAACGCCCAGGTGGCTCAACCGCCGCGCCGGGTGGCCGTGCTCACCGCCGTCGCGGTCCGCAAGCCCATGCCGATCCGTCTGCAGGCGCTCGGCACCGTGGAGGCGATCGTCACCGTTCCCATCCGCTCGCGCGTCGCCGCCAGCGTCGACGCCGTGCGCTTCGCCGACGGCGCCTCGGTCAAGGAGGGCGACGTGCTGTTCGAGCTCGACGCCCGGGTGGTGGATGCGCAGATTCGCCAGGCCGAGGCCACCCTCGCCAGAGACAAGGCCCAGCTCGACAAGGTGCGGCGCGACGTGGAGCGCTATACCGGCCTTGCCGCGCGTAGCGCCGTCTCCCAGGTGCAGGTCGAGGATGCGCGCACCGCGGTCGACGTGCAGGACGCAACGGTCCAGCAGGACGAGGCGAACCTTCAGTCGCTGAAGGTGCAGCGCGGCTATTACACCATCCGTGCGCCGGCGACCGGGCGCATGGGCGTCGCCACGGCGCGGCCCGGCACCGTCATCCGCGTCGAGGACGTCCTCGCCACGGTGCGGCAGACCAGCCCCATCTATGTCGCCTTCGGGGTGCCCGAGCGCTATATCGGCGACCTCAGGGCCTCCAAGGACGCCAGGGTCTCGATCTCCCTCCAGGGCAGCGGCGAGACCGTGGACGGCGGTCGGGTGGCGGTGCTCGACAACACGGTGGATCCGCAGACCGGCACGCTCACGGCCCGCGCGCTGTTTGCCAACGAGGACGAGCGCCTGTGGCCGGGCACCCTGGGGGCGGTCACGGTGACGCTGGGCCAGCAGAGCGGCGTGGTGGCGGTGCCGGCGGAAGCGATCCAGAACGGCCAGAACGGCACCTTCGTGTTCGTGCTCGACGGCGACGTCGCCAAGGTGCGTCCGGTTTCCGTGGCCCGCACGGTGGACGGCGAGGCGGTGGTGACGAAGGGCCTTGAGGGCGGGGAGACCGTCGTGACCGACGGCCAGCTCTCGCTGCGCAACGGCGCGCGCGTGAGCGTCAAGAACCAGCCCCGCCCGGCGGCCGGGAGCTGAACGGCCATGTTCCCGGAACTGTGCATCCGCCGACCGGTCATGACGACGCTCATGATGCTGTCGCTCGTGGTGGCGGGCCTGTTCGCCTATCGCCAGCTTCCCGTCGCGGCGCTCCCGCGCGTGGACTTCCCCACCATCACCATTTCCGCGACGCTGCCGGGCGCGAGCCCCGAGACCATGGCGACCGCGGTGGCGACGCCCATCGAGCGGCAATTGTCGACGGTGGCCGGCATCAGCTCGCTCACCTCATCGAGCACGCAGGGGTCGAGCTCCATCACGGTGCAGTTCGACCTCAGCCGCAACATCGACGATGCCGCGCTCGACGTGCAGTCGGCGCTCTCGGTGGCGCAGCGCCAGCTGCCCGACGAGATGACCACCCCGCCGAGCTTCCGAAAGGTCAATCCGGCCGATGCGCCGGTGCTGCTGCTGGCGATTTCGTCCGAGACGCTGCCGCTCTCCTCGGTCAACGAATATGCCGACACTTTGATCGGTCAGCAGATCTCGCAGCTGTCGGGGGTCGCGCAGGTGCAGATCTTCGGCAGCCAGAAATATGCCGTGCGCATCCGCGTCGACCCGGCGGCGGCGGCGGCGCGCAACATCTCGGCGGCGGACATCCAGGGGGCGGTGGAGGCGGCGGCGTCCAACACGCCGCTGGGCGTCCTGTCCGGCACCAAGCAGACCTTCACCATCGATCTCGGCACCCCCAAGGCGGACGCCGAGCTGTTCCGGCGCCTGGTGGTGGCCTGGCGCAACGGTGCGCCGGTGCGGCTCGACGAGATCGGCAGCGTCACCAACGGCGTCGAGAATGAGCGCGTGGCGAGCTGGTTCAACGACGAGCGCGCGGTGATCCTCGCGATCTACCGCCAGCCGGACGCCAACACCGTGGCGGTGGTGGACGAGGTGCGCCAGCGTTTGCCGCAGTTCCGCGCCCAGGTACCCGGCTCGATCAACATCTCGGTGCTGAACGACCGCTCGGTCTCGATCCGCGAGGCCGTGGCCGACGTGCAGAAGACGCTGATGGAAGCGATCTTCCTGGTGGTGATGGTGATCTTCCTGTTCCTGCGCAACGTCCGGGCGACCCTGATCCCCTCGCTGGCGCTGCCGCTGTCCATCGTCGCCACCTTCGCCGCCATGTGGGTGCTGGACTATTCCATCAACAACATGACGCTGCTGGCGCTGACTTTGTGCGTCGGCTTCGTGGTGGACGACGCCATCGTCGTGCTGGAGAACATCTATCGCCACATCGAGAATGGGGAGCCGCCCTTCAAGGCCGCCCTGCTCGGCTCGCGCGAGATCGGCTTCACCATCATCTCGATGACGCTGTCGCTGGTGGCGGTGTTCATCCCGGTGCTGTTCATGAGCGGCGTGCTGGGGCGGGTGTTCCGCGAGTTCGCGGTGACCATCTCGGTGGCGATCCTGGTCTCCGGCTTCGTCTCGCTGACGCTGACGCCCATGCTGTGCGCGCGCGTGCTGAAGGCGCCGGACCACCACAAGACGCCCAACCTGTTCATGCGCGTGACCGAGCGCATGTTCGAGTCCTGGCTCGCCGCCTATCGCGTCAGCCTCGACTTCGTGCTGCGCCACCGGCCCTTCATGCTGGTGGTGACGTTCGCCACCATCGCCGCCTCGATCTATCTCTACATCATCATCCCCAAAGGCTTTTTCCCGCAGGAGGACAACGGCTTCATCACCGGCACGGTGGAGGCGGCGACCGACAGCTCCTTCGACGCCATGGTCGAACGCCAGAAGAAGGTGGCGGCGGCGGTCAGGGCCGACCCGAACGTCGCCTATCTGGTCTCCACCGCCGGGGCGACCGGCATCAGCCGCACCACCAACAGCGGGCGCATGTTCATCGCCCTCAAGCCGCGCTCGGAGCGCAAGCTCTCCGCCTTCGAGGTCATCCAGGACCTCAGGAAGCGCGTGGCCGAGGTGCCGGGCGTCAGGGTGTTCTTCCAGGCGGTGCAGAACATCAATGTCGGCGGCGTCGCCTCCAAGAGCCAGTTCCAGTACACGCTCCAGAGCTCGGACACCGAGGCGCTCTATGCCAACGCCAACGCGATGGAAGAGCGCCTTTCGGCCCTGCCGGGGCTGCGGGACGTGACCTCGGACCTGCAGATCTCCAATCCCCAGCTCACCATCGACCTCAACAAGGACAAGGCGGCCGCGCTCGGCATCACCGAGCAGAAGCTGCGCGATGCGCTCTATACCCAGTTCGGCACGCGCCAGGTGGCGACGCTGTTCACCCCCGCCAACCAGTACGCCATCATCGCCGAGGTGCAGCCCCGCTTCCAGCAGGATGCGGGCGACCTCTCGCGGGTCTATCTGCGGACCGCCTCCGGCGCGGTCGTGCCGCTGGAGACGGTGGCGGACATCCGCCGCACCGTGGGTCCGCTGCAGGTGGCGCACCAGCAGCAGCAGCCGGCGGTGACCATCTCCTTCAACCTCGCGCCGGGGACGTCGCTCGGGCAGGCGGTGGACGAGATCCGGGCGGCGGAGCGCGACGCGGGCCTGCCGGCGAGCATCGCCACCAGCTTCCAGGGCACCGCGCAGGTGTTCCAGGACGCGCTGTCGAGCCAGCCGTTCCTGCTGCTGGCGGCGGTGGTGGTGATCTACATCATGCTCGGCATCCTGTATGAGAGCTTCATCCACCCCATCACCATCCTCTCGGGCCTGCCCTCGGCGGGCATCGGGGCGCTGATCACGCTGATGGCGTTCGGCATGGAGCTGTCGGTGATCGCCATCATCGGCATCATCATGCTGGTGGGCATCGTCAAGAAGAACGCGATCATGATGATCGACGTGGCGCTGGACCGGCGCCGCAACGGCTACGCCGCGCTCGACGCCATCCGCGAGGCGGCGCTGCTGCGCTTCCGCCCCATCATGATGACGACGCTCGCCGCCATCTTCGGCGTGCTGCCCATCGCGCTCGGCGCCGGGGCTGGCTCGGAGCTGCGCCAGCCCCTCGGCATCGCGGTGGTGGGCGGCCTGCTGGTGTCCCAGTTGCTGACGCTCTTCATCACGCCGGTGATCTATCTTTATCTCGACCGGCTCGACGGGGTGGTGAACCGGGCGCTCGCCGGCGGGGCCGGATCGGGACGCGCGGCGGCGCCGGAACGGACCCCCGCCGAATAGTCTTTCCTTGAGCCATTCCAATCCTTGCGGCCGCGCCAGCGGTTTCCGTCAAGAAATCACGCGTCATTTCACGGCGCGTGTTGAATCACGTCCCTGATTATATTATTCAATGAATCAGCCATTGAGATTTCACTGTCGAATGCTTCCAAGCTGCTGCGATCTTCTTGTGATTCCAGGGGGTCTGGCGCTGTTTAAATTTGGAGTAATTCCAGATGTCCAGGCATGAGCACGTGCGCGGTCTCTGGCGGGACCTTTCGGGGGGCGAAGACGGCGCTTCGGACCCGATGGCGCCGGCCGGGGCGGCGCGCGCCCTTCCCATGATCAACGCCCAGATCGACAGCCGGGACCTGTTCGCGGCCGAGCGCGTCATCACCATTGCCCATGGGGACCAGGTCTATCAGCTGCGCCTGACGGCCCAGAACAAGCTGATCCTGACCAAATAGGCGCGGCGCCGGAGCGTCGCGGCGGCCGCCGATGCGGGTGGCTTCGGCACGCGCGGGCCGTGGCTTGGCCGACGGCATCATATTACCCCAGATCAAAGCTCCGGGGGCGCGCGGCGATTTGCGCCTTTCCTTCGCCGCCTTCCTTTGCGAGTAGCTCCGCCCGCGCGACGGGACCGGGCGCGCCCACCCTTTCCGGGCAGGGCGTTTCTGCTATTGTCCGCGCCCAATTCGAGCGGATCCTATAGAGCGCATGGCCATTTCTGAGCCCGCCTCCGGCAACGGACGGGCCTTCGAGTTCGACCTCCCGCGGCGCCTCGACCGGGCGCTCGACGCCGCCTGCGCGCGCCACCACCGCGCCTGCCTCACGCTGCTTGTTGCGTGTCTTCTCGCGTTCCTTCCCGGGTTTCTCACCCTGTCGCCCATCGACCGCGACGAGGCGCGCTTCGCCCAGGCGACGAAGCAGATGCTGGAGAGCGGCAATTACGTCGACATCCGCTTCCACGACCAGGCGCGCCACAAGAAGCCGGCCGGCATCCACTGGCTCCAGGCGGGCGCGGTGCGCGCGAGCGAGGCGGTGGTCGGCCCCTCGGCCCGCAGCGCCATCGGCGCCTACCGCATCCCCTCGCTCCTCGGCGCCATCGGCGCGGTGCTGCTGACCTATTGGAGCGCGCTCGCCTTCGTCGGCCGGCGCGGGGCGCTCCTCGCCGGGCTCATGATGGCGACCTCGGTGCTGCTCGGGGTGGAGGCGCGCCTCGCCAAGACCGACGCGGTGCTGCTGTTCACCATCGTCGCCGCCTTCGGCGCGCTCGCGCGCGCTTATCTGGGCACGGTGGCGGCGCGCGCGCGGGGGGAGGGGGCGCCGGCGGGCGACCTCGGCCTTGCCGCCATCTTCTGGACCGCGCTCGCCGCCGGCATCCTCATCAAGGGGCCCATGGCGCCGCTGTTCGTGGCGCTGCCGATCCTGGTGCTCGCCATCATCGAGCGCTCCGGCGCCTTCCTGCGGCCGCTGAAGCCGCTGATCGGCCTCGCCTGGTGCCTGCTGCTGGCCTTGCCGTGGTTCGTCGCCATCTATTACGTCACCGCCGGCGCCTTCTACGAGCACGCGGTGGGCGTCGACATGCTGGGCAAGGTGACGGAAGGCCAGGAAGGCCATTGGGGCCCGCCCGGCACCTATCTTCTGGCGGTGTGGGGCACCTTCTGGCCGGCGATCGTCCTGGTCGCCCTGGCGGCGCCGTTCGCCTGGCGCGCCCGGCGCGAGCCGAAGGTGCGCTTCCTGCTCGCCTTCGTGCTGCCCACCTGGATCGCCTTCGAGCTCGCCGCCACCAAGCTGCCGCATTATGTGCTGCCGCTCTATCCGGCGCTCGCCATCCTGGCCGCGCTCGCCATCGAGCGCGACGCGCTCGCCAAGGCGGGAACGCGCCTCGGCGAGCTGGTGCGGCTGTGGCCGATCCTCGCCATCGCCATCGGCGCGGCGCTGATCGGCCTCAACGTCTGGCTCGGCTCCGGCCTCGGGGTCGCGGCTTGGCCGCTGATCGCCGCGGCGGCGGTGCTCACCTGGTGGGCGGCGCTGGTCTTCCGGCGCGTCGGCGCGCCCGGCGCCTTCCTCACCGCGGCGGTGGGCGCGCTCGCGCTCTATTTCGCCGCCTACCAGCTGCTGCTGCCGAACATGCGGGGGCTGTGGGTCTCCGAGCGTCTCGCCGCGGTCGCCAAGGCCGAGGGCTGCCCGGCATCGCGGATCGCCAGCGCGCCCTACCAGGAGCCGAGCCTCGTCTTCCTGGTGGGCACCGACATCAAATTCATGCCCGCGGCGCTCGCCGCCGACCATCTGAAGCAGGGCGGCTGCGCCCTCGCTTTCATCGAGAACCGGGTCATGGGGCCGTTCCAGATCCGCGCCGCCGCCATCGGCCTGAAATACCGCGCCGTCACCACGGTGGAGGGCTTCGCCTATAATGGCGGGCGTCCGGTGGCGGTAACGGTGCTGCGCTCCGAGGAGCCGGGCCCGTGAGCCCGGCGCACGGGCCTCCGGCCGTCCGGTTCCTGCGCGAAGCGGGGCAGGGCCTTGCCGCCCTCCTCGCCGCGCTCGTCGGCACGCTCGCTTATCTGAGGGCGCGGCCGCGCAGGCGCCCCGCCCCGCGCCTCGGCCTTGCCGGCGCCTGGGAGGCGATCGCCCTCGCGCTCCTGGTGGTGGGGCTGGTGGCGGCGGCCATGATCCTGGTCGACCCGGCCATTCCCGGCCTGCGCCTCAGGCTGCCGCGCGGGCTGGTGGAGCTCGCCGACCGCCTCACCGACCTCGGGCTCGGCACCGTCATCCTGTGGCCGCTCGGCCTCGCGCTCCTTTATGTGCTGGCGCTGCAGCCGCGGCTCGACGCCTTCGGCCGGCGCGTCGCCGCGAGCCTCGTCGCGCGGCTCGGCTTCCTGTTCCTGTCCATCGCCACGGTGGGCCTGTCGGTGGCGATCGCCAAGCATTTGCTCGGCCGGGCGCGGCCGCAGGCGGCGTTCTTCCTGCCGGGGCCGCACGCCCAGCTCACCTTCGACTGGCTGGCCTGGAAGTCCAACTTCGCCTCCTTCCCCTCGGGCCATTCCACCACGGTGTTCGCCACCGCGATCGCCTTCGCCGCGCTCTATCCCCGCGCGCGGGGCTGGCTGATCGCGCTGGCGGCGGTGGTGGCCTCCACCCGCGTGGTGCTCGGCTCCCATTATCCGAGCGACGTGATCGCTGGGGCGGCGCTCGGCACCGCCTTCGTGCTCGTCATGGTGAAGGTGTTCGCCGCCCGCCGGGTGGTGTTCGCCGTCGCCGCCGACGGACGCATCGCGCCGATGGCGGGGCCGTCGGCGCGGCGGCTCGGCAAGGTGCTGTTTCCCAGGGCGCCCGGCGCATCCAACGGCGCCTCCGGCGGCGCCTCCCTCGAAGAGGCGAGATCGTGAACGCTCCCTTCCAAGGTTTTCCGGCGACGCCCCGGCTCTCGGTCGTCATCGCGGTCAAGGACGAGGCGGAGAACATCGCTCCGCTGGTGGCCGAGATCGATGCGGCGCTGGCCGGCGAGGCGTTCGAGATCGTGTTCGTGGACGACGGCTCGACCGACGGCACCGCCGAGGCGCTGAAGCAGGCGGCGGCGAGCCGGCCCCATCTGCGCATCCTCACCCATGCCGCCTCGTGCGGGAAATCGGCCGGTGTCGACACCGGCGCGCGGGCGGCGCGCGGCGACATCCTGCTGCTGCTGGACGGCGACGGCCAGAACAACCCCGCTTACCTGCCCGAGATGGTGCGCGCCATGGACGAAGGCGGCCCCCGGGTCGGCATCGTCCAAGGCGAGCGGCAGGGGCGCAAGGACACGCGCTTCAAGCGCTTCCAGTCGCGCTTCGCCAATGGCGTGCGGCGCTCGATGCTGAACGACGACACCATCGACACCGGCTGCGGCCTCAAGGTGGTGCGGCGCGAGGTGCATCTGCGCCTGCCGGTGTTCGACGGCCTGCACCGCTTCATGCCGGCCCTCGTCAAGCGCGAGGGCTACGAGGTGCGTGTCGTCAAGGTGGTGGACCGTCCGCGCTGGCACGGGCAGTCCAAATACGGCTTCTGGAACCGCCTGTGGGTCGGCATCGCCGACCTCGGCGGCGTGTTCTGGCTGATCAGGCGGCGCCGCGTGCCGCAGCTCGTGGATGAGAGTATCGATGCTCGTTGAACTCGCCCAGGCCGTCGGCGACTATCTGCACGACGTCTTCGTCGCCCAATTGGACTGGTGGGTGGTGCTGGGCTTCGTCGCCCAGTTCATGTTCACCATGCGCTTCGTGGTGCAGTGGATCGCCTCCGAGCGCGCGCAGCGCTCGGTGATCCCGTTCGCCTTCTGGACCTTCTCGCTGGGCGGCGGCACGCTGCTGCTGATCTACGCGCTCTACCGGCGCGACCCGGTGTTCATCGCCGGGCAGGCCCTGTCCACCTTCATCTATATCCGCAATCTGCAGTTCGCCTTGCGCGAGCGCCGGGCGAGCAGCGCGGTGACCTGAGGGCGGCCGCGGAACTGCCGTCATCCCCCGGCTTGTCCGGGGGATCCACTTTGCGGCTTGGCGGGCGCTCGTTCTTCGAGCGCAGCGCGGGCGGCCCGGTGGATGCCCCGGAGAAGCCGGGGCATGACGGAGCGCGAAAGCGGCGCGCGGCCGTGAAACGGCGGCCTGCCGGCTCAGCCGGCGTCAGCCCGCCGCCGCCATCTTCGCGAACGCCTGGTCGAGGTCGGCGATGAGGTCGCCCACGTCCTCGAGGCCGATATGGATGCGCACGGCCGGGCCCTCCACCTTCCAGGTGGTGGCGGTGCGGTAGTCGGCGCAGTCGAAGGGGATGGCGAGGCTCTCATAGCCGCCCCACGAATAGCCCATGCCGAACAAAGCGAGCGCGTCGAAGAAGGCGGCCACCGCCTGTTCCGGCACCGGCTTCAGGATGAAGCTGAACAGGCCGCTCGCGCCGGAAAAGTCGCGCGACCAGATGGCAAAGCCGGGGTCGGTGGGCAGCGCCGGGTGGAGCACCCGCGACACCTCCGGCCGCCCCTGAAGCCACCGGGCGATCTCCAGGCCCGAGCGGTGGTGGCGCTCCAGGCGCAGCGCCATGGTCCGGAGGCCGCGCGCGGCGAGCGCCGCGTCGTCCGGGCTGAGCGTCAGCCCGAGCGTGCCGTGGGTGGCGTGGACCTTGCGCCAGGCCGCGCCCACCGCCGAGACCGTGCCGAGATTGAGGTCGGCATGGCCGCCGATATATTTGGTGCCGGCCTGGATCGAGACGTCCACCCCGAAGGCGTGCGGCCTGAAGTAGAGCGGCGTCGCCCAGGTGTTGTCGATGAGCGTCGTGACGCCGCGCGCGCGGGCGACCGCGCAGATGGCCGGCACGTCCTGCATCTCGAAGCTCTGGGAGCCGGGCGATTCCAGGAAGATGGCGCGGGTGTTGGGGCCGATGAGGTCGGCGATGCCGGCGCCCACCAACGGATCGTAATAGGTGGTCGCGACCCCGAGCCGCTTCAGCACCGTGTCGCAGACCTGGCGGGTGGGCTTGTAGACCGTGTCCACCATCAGCAGATGGTCGCCGGCGCCCAGAACCGAGAGCAGGCCGAGGGTGCAGGCGGACAGCCCGGACGGGGTGAGCGCCACCCCGTCGCTGCCCTCCAGCGCCTGGAGCGCCCCTTCCAGCGCCTCGGTGGTGGGATTGCCGCGCCGGCCGTAGCTGTAGCGGCCGCGGTGGTGCACGAGATCGTCATAGGTGGGCGAGAGAACGGTGGAGCCGCGCACCACCGGCGTGTTCACGAAGCCGTCGAACCGGAACGGGTCGCGCCCGAGCCGCACCACCTCGGTCTGCGGCGCGAAGGTGCGCCCGTCATCCCCATCGTGACTCATGTTCCTACTCCGTCCCGGAATTCCGCGTGGGCTGCGTATGGCTCTATTGACCCGACCCGCGCAAGGCGATGAGATGCGCAGATACGATGCCTTGGGGCCGTCGTCGAGCCGGCGCCACACAAGAGCCGGCGGTGGCCAGCCCGGGATCACCACAGAAGGGGACGTTTCCGTGAAGCAATTCCTCATCGCAGCAACTGCCGGCCTCCTCGCCATGGCAGGCGCGGCCCAGGCGGCGACCCTCGACGACGTCAAGGCACGCGGTGCGCTCAACTGCGGCGTGTCCCAGGGCCTGCCGGGCTTCTCGACCCCCAACGACAAGAACGAATGGTCCGGCCTCGACGTGGATTTCTGCCGCGCCATCGCCGCCGCCATCTTCAACGATCCTTCGAAAGTGAGGTATTCGCCGCTCTCGGCGAAGGACCGCTTCACCGCGCTCACCTCGGGCGCCATCGACGTCTTGTCGCGCAACACCACCTGGACCATGTCGCGCGACACCACCAACGGCTTCAACTTCGCCGGCGTGATGTATTATGACGGCCAGGGCTTCCTGATCCGCAAGTCGGTGGGCCTCAAGTCTACGACCGAACTCGACGGGGCCTCGATCTGCGTGCAGACCGGCACCTCGAACGAGCTGAACGTGGGCGACTACTTCCGCTCCAAGAACATGAAGTACAAGGAGGTGATCGCCTTCGCCACCCTCGACGAGGCGATCAAGGCCTACGAATCCGGCCGCTGCGACGTGTTCACCTCGGACCGTTCCCAGCTCGCCGCGGTGCGCCTGAAGCTCACCAACCCGGCGGACCACGCGGTGCTGCCGGAGACCATCTCCAAGGAGCCGCTCGGCCCGCTGGTGCGCCACGGCGACGACCAGTGGTTCGACCTCGTGAAGTGGACCTATTTCGCGCTGCTCAACGCCGAGGAGCTGGGCGTGACGTCCAAGAACGTGGACGAGATGCTCACCTCCACCAATCCCGAGGTGAAGCGCCTGCTCGGCACCGACGGCAAGTATGGCGAGGGCATCGGCCTGTCCGCCGACTGGGTGGTGCGCATCGTCAAGGCGGTGGGCAATTACGGCGAGATCTACGAGCGCAACGTGGGGCCCGCCACCCCGCTCGGCATCGAGCGCGGCATCAACAAGCTGTGGGTCAATGGCGGCCTGCAGTACGGCATGCCGGTGCGCTGAGGCGCGGCTCCCGCCCGCGGGCGCCGCCGCGGCAGCGGTCTTGGAGCAACGACACGGGGCGGGGCGCCGGCGCCCCGCCCTCAAGCATAAGGGGAAAAATTCCCCCATCTTCTCGAGGGGCACATGAGCGACGCGACAGATTCCGCGCCTGCGCGAGGCGCCGGCCGGCGATGGTCATGGACCGACCCCAAGCTCCGGTCGGCCGTCATACAGATCGCCCTCGGGCTGCTGCTGGTATTCCTGCTCTGGGCCTTCTACCACAACGCGGTGGCGAACCTGTCGCGCCAGGGCATCGCCTCCGGCTTCGGCTTCCTCGACAACCGCGCCGGCTTTGCCATCAGCCAGGCGCTGATCCCCTACAATGAGGACATGAGCTACGGCCGCGCCTTCCTGGTGGGGCTGCTCAACACCCTGCTGGTGGCGGTGCTCGGCATCATCCTCGCCACCATCCTCGGCTTCCTGATGGGCGTGGCGCGGCTGTCCAAGAACGTGGTGATCCAGGCCCTCGCCTCGGCCTATGTGGAGATCACCCGCAACCTGCCGCCGCTGTTCCAGATCCTGTTCTGGTACCTCGCCGTGCTGGCGGCGCTGCCGGGGCCGCGCCAGAGCTGGGGCATGGGCCTGCAGCCGTTCTTCACCGCCATTGCCAACGGCCTTGATGCCGTCGGCCTCGGGGTGCTGGGCGCGCCGGTCGGCGCCTTCGCCGCCGGGCTCGGCGCGCCGTCGGTGTTCATCAACAATCGCGGCCTCGTGGTGCCGCGCTTCTTCCTCGAGAGCGGCGGAACCGCGCTGCTGATCGCCATCGCCGCCGGGATCGTCATCGCCCTGCTGTTCGCGCGCTTCGCCAAACGGCGGCGCGAGGCCACGGGCCAGATCTTCCCGGTGTTCTGGATCGGCCTTGCCATCATCGTCGGCCTGCCGCTGCTGGTGGCGGCGGCCATGGGCTTTCCGGTGGGCATCGAGCGGCCGGAGCTGCGCGGCTTCAACTTTTCCGGCGGCGTGACCGTGATCCCCGAATTCGTGGCGCTGCTGCTGGCGCTCGTGATCTACACCGCCGGCTTCATCGCCGAGATCGTGCGCGCCGGCATCCTCGCGGTCTCCAAGGGCCAGAGCGAGGCCGCCCACTCGCTCGGCCTGCGCACCGGGCCGACGCTGCGCCTCGTGGTGATCCCGCAGGCGCTGCGCGTGATCGTGCCGCCGCTCACCAGCCAGTATCTCAACCTCACCAAGAATTCCTCGCTGGGCGTGGCGGTGGGCTATCCGGACCTGTTCTCGGTGTTCGCCGGCTCGACCCTGAACCAGACCGGGCAGGCGATCGAGATCATCGCCATGACCATGGCAGTCTATCTCACCATCTCCATCGTCACCTCGGCGCTGATGGGCTGGTACAACAAGCGCGTCGCGCTGGTGGAGCGCTGAGATGGCCAAGAGCCCGGCGCAAGGCGCCCCGTTCGATCCCTTCGTCGCCCCGCTGGTGCTCGGCGCCGAGGCGCCGCCGATCTCCGAGCGCGGCACCTTCGCGTTCCTGCGCGGCCACCTGTTCGGCTCGCTGCCGCAGATCCTGCTCACCTTGTTCGGCGCCTGGCTGCTCTATGTGACGGTGCCGCCGCTGGTGCAGTTCTTCCTGATCGACGCGGTATGGACCGGCACCAGCCGCGATGCCTGCCTGCCCGAGAAGGTCGGCCGCCCGGTGGGCGCCTGCTGGCCCTTCATCTGGGCCAAGTTCGACCAATTGGTCTATGGCTTCTACCCGGCGAGCGCGCGCTGGCGCGTCAACCTCGTCTATGCGCTCAGCGCACTGCTGCTGCTGCCGCTGCTGATCCAGCGCCTGCCCTACAAGCGGCTCAACGCCATCGCCTTCTTCGGCGTCTTTCCGGTGGTCGCCTTCATCCTCTTGACCGGCGGCAACATGGAGCCGAAGGGCTTCCTGCTCTCCTGGCTGGGGCTCGGCGGGCTGTTCTCCGGCTTCGGGGCGCTCGGCGGGGTGCAGTTCGGCTTCTGGGCCGACTTCGTGCTGTCGGCGGCGCTGCTGACGGCGCTCGTCGCCGCCGTCTGCCGCGTGGTCGCCGGCCCCCAGGCCGCCCGGCCGGCGGCGCGCTCCACCCTCGGGGTGCTGGCCGTGCTCGCCGCGATCCTGTTCGCGGCCGACCTCGACCTCGGCCTGATGCCGGTGGAGACGCGCCTGTGGGGCGGCCTGCTCGTCACCTTGGTGATCGCGGTGACCGGCATCACCGTGTCGCTGCCCTTCGGCATCCTTCTGGCGCTCGGGCGGCGCTCGAACCTGCCGCTGGTGAAGATCGTCTCGATCGCCTTCATCGAGT
The DNA here is from genome assembly GCF_040049235.1 of Xanthobacter luteus. Lineage (NCBI taxonomy): Bacteria > Pseudomonadati > Pseudomonadota > Alphaproteobacteria > Hyphomicrobiales > Xanthobacteraceae > Xanthobacter > Xanthobacter luteus. The sequence goes on along the minus strand of NZ_JBDZDO010000001.1, from coordinate 438,930 downwards.
TCTGGCGCGGCGTTCCGCTCATCACGGTGCTGTTCTTCGCCACCTACATGCTGCCTTTGTTCCTGCCTGGCCGCATGAACATCGACGGGCTGCTGCGCGCCCTCGTGGGCGTCGCGCTGTTCGCCTCCGCCTATATGGCCGAGGTGGTGCGCGGCGGCCTGCAGGCGATCCCCAAGGGCCAGTACGAGGGCGCCATGGCGCTCGGCCTGCGCTCCGGCCTGATGATGCGCCTCGTCGTGCTGCCGCAGGCGCTGAAGCTGGTGATCCCCGGCATCGTCAACAACTTCATCGGCCTGTTCAAGGACACGACGCTGGTGCTGATCGTCTCGATCTTCGACCTGCTCGGCGCCATGCGCGCGGCCTTCACCGACCCGAGCTGGGCGACGCCGACCACCCTGTTCACGGGCTTCGGCTTCGCCGGCCTCGTCTATTTCGTATTCTGCTTCGGCATGTCCCGATATTCGATGGCGCTCGAGAAGCGCCTCGACCGGGCCAACCGCCACTGACGCGAGGAAACCGCCGTGACCGCCGACAGCCTGATCGCCGATGTGGAGAAGAGCGCCCCCGAGATCGCCGTCGAGATGGCGGGCGTCAACAAGTGGTACGGCCAGTTCCACGTCCTGCGCGACATCAACCTCACGGTCCACAAGGGCGAGCGGGTGGTGGTCTGCGGCCCGTCGGGATCGGGCAAGTCGACCCTGATCCGCTGCATCAACCGCCTGGAGGAACACCAGAAGGGCAGGATCGTGGTGGACGGCATCGAGCTCACCGACGATTTGAAGCGCATCGACGAGGTGCGCCGCGAGGTGGGGATGTGCTTCCAGCACTTCAACCTGTTCCCGCACCTCACCATCCTGGAGAATTGCACGCTCGCCCCCATGTGGGTGCGCAAGATGCCGAAGAGGGAGGCCGAGGAGCTGGCCATGCACTTCCTCGCCAAGGTGAAGATCCCGCAGCAGGCGGCCAAGTATCCCGGCCAGCTCTCGGGTGGCCAGCAGCAGCGCGTCGCCATCGCCCGCGCTTTGTGCATGCGCCCGCGCATCATGCTGTTCGACGAGCCCACCTCCGCCCTCGATCCCGAGATGGTGAAGGAGGTGCTCGACACCATGGTCGCCCTCGCCGAGGACGGCATGACCATGCTGTGCGTGACCCACGAGATGGGCTTCGCCCGGCAGGTGGCGAACCGGGTGATCTTCATGGACGAGGGGCAGATCATCGAGATGAACGAGCCCGAGGCCTTCTTCTCGAACCCCCAGCACGAGCGCACCCGGCTGTTCCTGAGCCAGATCCTGCACTGACGGGCGGCGCCGGGCGCGGCCTCTCCCGCGTGCGGGGGGAGCAGGCGAGGGACGGGCGTTCGCGCGCCTCACACCTCGCCGGGCGCGGCCTCCTCGATCGCCACCTCGAAGGTGATGCACACCGGGTTCGCGCCGGACAAAAGCCGGCCCTCCGCCAGCACGCCGCTCATGCCCACGAGGGCGATGTCGAGCCGCGCCGCAAGGCCCGCGCCGTCCGGGACGACGACGCCATGGCGCGCGAACACCTCGGTCGCATAGTCCGCCACCGGCCCGCGATCTGAGAAGCGCGCGCCGATCAGGCTGCCGACGCTGCCGCGCACCCGGCCCGCCGCAAAGCCGTGCCGGCGGCACACATCCTCCAGCGCGCCACAGATGTCGGTGTTGGGCCGCACCCGTGCGAACGCGATGCGCCGTCCCGGCGCCGCCGCCTTCGCCTGGTGCGGCGTGAACAGGGTGAAGTTGGTCTCGGCGTCGAAATCCGCCGTCAGCGCGACGTCTGCGGTGCCGAAGGCGCGCGCGGCGATGGGCGCCGCCACCACCGCCTCGTGGGGCATCACATGGCCGCCCCGGCGCGCGCCGTCGGGCTCCGTCCAGAAGGCGTGGCAATGGATGAAGGGCGCGCCGTCCTTGCGCCCGAAGGTGAGGTTGCCGGCCTCGAGCCGCGTCGTGCCCTGCGGCGTGAAGGGCGCGCTGTACCAGGCCGCGTGCTCGGCATCCTGGGCGCCGGCCGGCATCACATAGGTGAAGGGGCCAAAAGCGCCGCCGGACAGCTCCACCTGCGCCGCCGAGAAGCCCGCCTCCAGCAGCGGCCCGGCGATGGCGGCATTGAGGGTGAGCCCGGGCGCGAGGGTGAAGTCGAGGTGCCGCGCCGCGCCGACTGCGCACTCGATGCGCTCTGCGGCCTCGGGTCCCGGCTGCTTCAGGCGGGGAAGGGCTCCCGGCGTCGGGTCCATCGGCAGGCTCCTCGCGCGTCTCGTGGTTCGACCGGCCATATCACGCCGCCGGCCGGGGCGGAACGCGCCTCACCCCTCCGGCGGATAGGCGTGGAGCCCGCCGCAATGGTCGCGCACCGCGAACCGCTCGCCGTCCGCTTCCACATAAGAGGGCGTGAGCGGCACCTTGCCGGCGCCGCCGGGAATGTCGAGCACGTAGGTCGGCAGTGCGATGCCGGAGAGCCGGCCGCGCAGCGCGCGCATGATCGCCTGGCCCTCGGCCACGCCGAGGCGGAAATGGGCGGTGCCCGGCGCGAGGTCCGGATGGTGCAGGTAATAGGGCTTCACCCGGCATTCCACGAGCGCGCGGAACAGGTCCGCGAGCGTGCCGGCATCGTCGTTCACACCCTTGAGCAGGACGGTCTGCGACAGGAGCGGGATGCCGGCATCCGCCAGCAGCGCGATCGCCGCCCGCGCCGGCGCGGCGAGCTCGCGCGCGTGGTTGACGTGGATCGCCACATAGGCGGTCGCGCCCTTGGCCTTCAGCGCGGAAACGAGCGCCGGCGTCACCCGCTCCGGCGCGGCGATCGGCACCCGGGTGTGGAAGCGCAGCACCTTCACATGGTCGACGGCGGCGATGCGGCCGGAAAGCTCGGCCATGCGGCGCGGCGCCAGCATGAAGGGATCGCCCCCGGTGAGGATCACCTCCCAGATCTCGGGATGGCCGGCGATGTAAGCGAGCGCCTGCTCCAGCCCCTCCGGGCCGAGCGCCTCGGCGGCATTGGGCCCCACCATCTCGCGGCGGAAGCAGAAGCGGCAATAGACCGCGCACACGCTCACCGCCTTCAGCAGCACCCGGTCCGGGTAGCGGTGCACGAGGCCGGGCACCGGGGAATAAGCGTGGTCGCCGATGGGGTCGGCGCGCTCCTGCGGGAGGCTTTCCAGCTCCGCCGGGTCGGGCACGAACTGGCGCGCGACGGGATCGTCCGCGCCGCCGCCGATCAGGTCCTGCAGCGCCGGCGGGACCGCCACCGCATAGCGCGCCGCCACGGTTGCGAGCGCCGCCTCGGCCTGCGGCGCGGCAAGGCCTGCGGCGACCAGGTCCGCCGCGGTGCGCAAGGTGCGGCGGGCGTCGTCGGCAAAGCGGGGCAATGGGTGGACGGCCATGACGAAAACGCAGGTCCCCTCGCGAAAAAGGTTGGCTTGCAGGAGAAGGTCGGCGGGCGCACCTATATAGGATCGAGGATATCATGGCCAATGCGCGACGGGCTCGGCCGCGGCGCGGGAGGGACACATGACGACGCATCAACTGCAGCCCGGAGCCGCGCCGCCCGGAACCATCGAGGCGCAGGACAATGACGTGCTCGCCGCCGCCGAGGCCTGGCGCCGGAACGGCCGCAAGGTGGCGCTCGCCACCGTGATGGAGACCTGGGGCTCGGCGCCGCGCCCGGTGGGCAGCCATCTGGTGATCGACGCGGACGGCAACTTCCTCGGCTCGGTCTCGGGCGGCTGCGTCGAGGGGGCGGTGGTGACCGAGGCCGGCGCGGTGATCGCCACCGGCAAGCCCAAGATGCTGGAGTTCGGCGTCGCCGACGAGACCGCCTGGCGGGTCGGCCTGTCCTGCGGCGGACGCATCTGCGTCTATGTGGAGCCGGTCGCCTAGGCGGCCCGCGGAAAGGCACGCAACATGCGGCTCGATCTTCTTGCGGCGCTCAATGCCGAGCGCGCGGCGCGCCGCGCCTGCGTCCTCGTCACCGAACTCGAGAGCGGCGCGGCGCGGCTCGTCACCGCCGAGCACGTCGCCGCCGACCCGCGCGCGGCCGCGCTTGCCACCGCGCTCGCCGCGGGCCGCAGCGTCATGGTGGGGGAGGGGGAGAGCCGCGCCTTCCTCACCGTCCATGTGCCGCCGCCGCGCCTGCTGGTGGCGGGGGCGGTGCACATCTCCCAGGCGCTGGCGCCCATGGCGCGCATGGTGGGCTACGACGTCACCATCCTGGACCCGCGCACCGCGTTCGCGAACGCGGCGCGCTTTCCCGGCGTGCCGATCCTCGCCGACTGGCCGGACGTGGCGCTGCCCGCCTACCGGCTCGATCCGTTCACGGCGCTGGTCGCGCTCACCCACGACCCCAAGCTCGACGACCCGGCGATCGCCGCGGCGCTCGCCGCCGGCTGCTTCTATGTCGGCGCCCTCGGCTCCAGGCGCACCCACGCCAAGCGCGTCGAGCGGCTCGCCGCGCAGGGCTTCGGCGCGGACCTGATCGGCACCATCGCCGCCCCCATCGGCCTCGACATCGGCGCCGCGAGCCCCGAGGAGATCGCCGTCGCGATCCTCGCCCAGGTGATCGCCGCCTGGCGCCGGCCCTCGGCGCCGGGAGCGCGGCCGTGAGGTTCGGCCCGATCCCGCTCGCCGAGGCCGAGGGCGCCATCGCCGCCCATTCGGTGCGCATCGCCGGCACCGTGATCCGCAAGGGCACGCGCATCGGCCCAGCCGAGATCGCGGCGCTCGGCGCCGCCGGGATCGCCACTGTGGTCGCCGCGCAGCCCGAGGCGGACGAGCTCACCGAGGACGAGGCCGCCGCGCGCCTTGCCGCCGCGGTGGCGGGCACGGGGGTTCGCGTCGACGGGCCCTTCACCGGCCGCGCCAATTTGCATGCGCTTCAGGCCGGCGTGCTCCAGGTGGACGCCGCCGGCATCGACGCCTTCAACGCGGTGGACGAGGCGGTCACGCTGGCGACGCTCCCCGCCCTTCAGCCGGTGGCCGAGGGCGAGATGGTGGCGACGGTGAAGATCATCCCCTTCGCCGTGCAGGCGGCGCAGGTCGCGGCCGCCGCCGCCGCGGGCGCGCGGGTCAAGGTGGCGCCGTTCGTGCGGCGCCGGGTGGCGGTGATCTCCACCCGCCTGCCGGGCCTGCAGGAGAAGGTGATCGACAAGACCCTCGCCATCACCCGCGCGCGGCTCGCGCCGGCGGGCGCCGAGGTGACGGCGGACGTGCGCGTGCCGCACGAAAGCGCGGCGCTCGCCGATGCGGTCGCGGCGGCGGCGGGCGCGGGGGCGGAGCTGATCGTGGTGTTCGGCGCCTCCGCCATCGCCGACCGGCGCGACGTGATCCCGGCCGCCATCGCGGCGGCGGGCGGCGCCGTGCTGCGCCTCGGCATGCCGGTGGACCCGGGCAACCTGCTCTTGCTGGGGCGCCTTGGCGCGGTGCCGGTGCTGGGCGCCCCCGGCTGCGCCCGCAGCCCCAAGGAGAACGGCTTCGACTTCGTGCTCATGCGCCTGCTCGCCGGCCTGCCGGTGGAGAGCGCCGACATCGCCCGCATGGGCGCGGGCGGGCTGCTGAAGGAGATCGTGTCGCGGCCCCAGCCGCGCGCCGAGCCCATGGAGGCGGGCGAGGGCTTCGCCGCGGTGGTGCTGGCGGCGGGCCGCAGCACCCGCATGGGCGGCGCCAACAAGCTGCTGGAGGAGGTGGACGGCGTGCCGGTGATCCGCCGGGTGGTGGAGGCGGCGCTCGGCTCGCGCGCCCGGCCGGTGGTCGTCGTCACCGGCTTCGAGCGCGAGCGGGTGGAGCGCGCGCTCTCCGGCCTTCCCGTCGCCTTCGCCCACAATGATGACTTCGCCAGCGGCATGGCCGCCTCGCTGCGCGTCGGCATCGCCGCGGTGCCGCCGACGGCGGCGGGGGCGCTGGTGGTGCTCGGCGACATGCCGCTGGTGGCGCCGCGCCTCATCGACCGGCTGATCGCCGCCCATTCCGGCGTCGCGGGCCGGCTGATCGTGGTGCCGGTGGCGGACGGGGCGCGCGGCCATCCGGTGCTGTGGTCGCGGCGCTATTTTCCCGAGCTCTGCGCCATCGAAGGCGACACGGGCGCGCGCCAGGTGCTCGCCGCCAACGCCGCCGCGGTGGCGGAGGTCGAGGCCGAGGGCCCGGCCGCCTTCCTCGACGTGGACACGCCCGAGCTGCTCGCCGCCGCGCGCGCGGCGGCCCGCAGGACCGCGCCCGCGCCGGCGCGCTGAACCGGCGCGCGCCCTAGAACGGCGCCGGCATCAGGTGCTCGGCCTCGGTCTCGATCCGGACGCACAGCCAGTCGGCCAGCATCAGGCGGTGGCAGCCCTCCACATGGCGCTCGAAGCACAGCAGGCAGACGCGGCGGCCGCGGGCGAGGTCCGCGAGCTCCGCGAGCGCCGCCTGGGCGGGGTCGGTCTGAAGGTGCGCGCCATAGATGCGCGTGAGGCCCGCTCTGTCGCCGGAGCGTGCCGCCAGGCGCCCCTCCTTGGGGGTGCCGAGCGCGCGCAGATGCACGTAGCCGATGCCCGCGCCGTTCACGCTCGCGGACAGCGCGCCCTTGGAGAAGCCGGGGCGGCGCGAGGCCGCCACCGCCCGCACGTCGATCAGGAGGTCGACCTGCGCCCCCGCGAGCGCCGCGGCGAAGGCCGACGGCGTCGTGCCCTCATAGCCGATGGTGAAAACGGGGAAGGCGCTCATGCCGCCATATTGCCCGCGCCCCCCGGCCGACGCCACCCCCGGAGCATCGTCACGCCGGTCGCGGCCTTATCCGTACAGCGCCTTCGGCAGCCACAGCGCGATGTCCGGGAAGAGGTAGAGCAGCGCCATGGAGAGGATGACGATGGCGAGGAACGGCATCACGCCGGAGAAGATCTCGTCGATGGAGACGTGCTTGGGGGCGACGCCCTTCAGATAGAAGGGCGCCATCGCCACCGGCGGCGAGAGGAAGGAGGTCTGCAGGTTCAGGCCCACCAGGACCCCGAAGAAGATCGGGTCGATGCCGAAATTATCCAGCAGCGGCAGGAAGATGGGCAGGAAGATGACGATGATCTCGGTCCATTCCAGCGGCCAGCCGAGGACGAAGATGATGGCCTGGGTGAGCAGCAGGAAGCCGACCGGTCCGAGGTTGAGCGAGAGGACGAAGTTCTCCACCACCTGCTGGCCGCCCAGCAAAGCGAACACGGCCGAGAACACCGCCGAGCCCACGAACAGCCAGCACACCATGGCCGAGGCGCGGGCGGTGAGGAACACGCTCTCCTTCAATTTGTCCAGCGAGAAGCTGCGATAGGCCACCGCCAGGATCACCGAGCCGAGCGCGCCCACCGCCGCCGCCTCGGAGGGGGTGGCGAGGCCGAACACGATCGCCCCGAGCACCGCCGAGATCAGCACCGCCAAAGGGAAGAAGGACGTGGCGAGCGCCCACACGACCTCGAACACCGAGCCGGCCCGCTCCTGCGGCGGCAGCTTCGGCGCCCGGCTCGGATAGATCATGGCGATGGCGATCACATAGGCCGTGTAGAGGCCGGCCAGCATCAGACCGGGGATGAAGGCGGCGGCATAGAGCTTGACCACCGACACGCCCGCGGTGGCGCCATAGAGGATGAGCATCACGCTCGGCGGGATGAGGATGCCGAGGCAGCCGCCGGCGCACACCACGCCCGCCGCGAGGCGGGTGTCGTAGCCGGCGCGCAGCATCGCCGGGAAGGCGAGCAGGCCCATCAGCGTCACCACCGCGCCGACGATGCCGGTGGCGGTGGCGAACATGGCGCAGGTGACCAGCGTGGCGACCGCCAGCGAGCCCGGCACCCAGCCCGCGGCGAGCTGGATCGAGCGGAACAGCCGGTCGAGGATGTTGGCGCGCTCGACCACGTATCCCATGAACAGGAACAGCGGGATGGAGATCAGCACGTCGTTGGCCATCACCGAATAGGTGCGCTGGACGAAGAGCTGGAACACGGTGTCGCCGCGCGTCACATAGCCGAAGCCCACCCCCAGCGCCATGAGCGTGAAGGCGATGGGAAATCCGAGCATCAGGAAGACGATGAACAGCACCAGCATCAGGATGCCGAGGGCGGGATCCGACAGAAACATCACAGGCTCCCCCGGCCGATGGCCTCGGCGTCAGACTTGTTGGCGGCTTCCTCGAGGATCATCTTCTCCATCTCCTCCACGTCGTGGAGGCGCTCCGGCCATTGGCCGGTCCTGAGCGCGATGGTGCAGCGGATCACCTCGACCACCCCTTGGAGGAACATGAGCACCCCGGTGAGCGGGATGAGGCCCTTGAACGGCCAGATCATCGGCCCGTCGGGCGAGAAGGACGAATGCTCGTTGAGCAAAAAGGAGAGATAGAAATACTGCCAGCCTGAATAGATGAGGGCGATGATGCCCGGAAAGAAGAATAGAAAATATAAGACCAGATCCACCAGCGCCTGCCGTTTCACCGACCAGGCGCGATAGAGGAAGTCGCCGCGCACGTGCCCGTTGCGCGCCAGGGTATAGGCGCCGGCCATCATGAACAGCGTGCCGTACAGCATGTAGGAGGCATCGTAGGCCCAGGTGGTGGGCGCACGCAGGACGTAGCGGCAGAACACCTCGTAGCAGATCGCCAGCGTGAGGATCACGATCGTCCAGGCGAACAGCTTGCCGATAAATGTGTTCAGCGTGTCAACGGCGAGAAGGAAGCGTTGCATACGCGGGATTCCCTCGGGAAGGTCTTGTTCTGTTTTGGTGAAGGATCATTATGACGGCGCAAGGCCGCCATTGCGGGCGGCCTTCGGGCGGTGGTCGGAGACGGGGAGCGCCCGGCATCGGTCCGCCACCGAGCCCTCCGGCTGCCCCGCGCGGCCCCCGGAGGGCGCCGCGCGGGCGGGTCGAAACGTTTCGATCCGGCCGCGGGGGCCGGCAGGCGCCGGCCTCCGGCCTCAGGCCTTCTTGAAGAAGTGGTTGTAGGCCATGACGCTGTCCGGCTCGATTTCGAGGCGGTAGCCGACGACTCGCTTCGCCCAGGCCATCTGGCTGTCGATCACCTTCTTGAAGAAGGGATCCGCGGAGAGGGTGGCGATCACCTTGTCCCAGGCGTTGAGCTGGGCCTGGAGCACCGGCGTCGGCGTGGGCATCACCTTCACGCCGCGCGACTTCAGAACCTCGAGGTCCTTGGAATAGCGGTCCTGCGCCTTCCACATCATGTCGGACGAGGCGGCGTCCGCGGCGCCGCGGATGATCGCCTGGACATCCTTCGGCAGGCCGTCGAACTTGGTCTTGTTGAACAGCACCTCGAAGCATTCCAGCGCCTGATGGTAGCTGCGCACCATGTAGACCTTGGACACGTCGGGGAAGCCGAGCACCAGGTCCGAGGACGGATTGTTGAACTCGGCGCCGTCGATCAGGCCGCGGTCCATGGCGGGGACGATCTCGCCACCGGGCAGGATGGTCACCGCGATGCCCATCTCTTTGCTGAGGTCGGCGGCGAGGCCGACGGTGCGGTATTTCAGGCCCTTGAGCTGATCGGCATTGGTGATCTCGCTCTTGAACCAGCCGAGCGGCTGGCACGGCATCGGCCCGGTGAGCAGGCCTACGACGTTGAGCTTGAGGACGCCCTGCACCAGCTCGTCATAGAGCGCCTGGCCGCCACCATAGCGGATCCAGCCCAGAAGCTCGTCCGCCTGCCAGCCGAAGGCGGGGGCGGTGCCGAACAGCGAGAACGCCTTGTTCTTGCCGTACCAGTAGGCGGAGACGCCGTGGCCGCCGTCGATGATCCCGGTGGACACCGCGTCCGCCACCTGGAAGGCGGGGACCACCGCGCCGGCGGCGAGCAGCTCCAGCTCCACGCGCCCGCCTGCCATGGTGTTGACGTAGCGGACGAAATCCGCCGCATATTCGTGGAAGATGTCCTTGTTCGGCCAGGTGGACTGAAACTTCAGCTTGATGGATGCCTGGGCATGGACGGCGGGCGCGGCGACAGTGGCCGCACCGGCCGCGGCGGCACCCGCGAGAATTGCACGCCGGGTCGGGCGCGCACGATGGTTCGTGCTCGTATCCTGGGTCACGGTTTCCTCCCTGCGCGGGGGCGGCGGGAATTAATCCGCGGTGTTGGCGCACGGCGCCCCCGTCTACGGTATGCAGAAGACGACACGAGGGTCGACCTAGGCAATAGACTTTGGTCGAATGCGAGCGAATTTTCTGCCGATGGGGAGCCGCCGCCGTTCACGTCTGCGCGCAGCGGACTCCGGATCGGCCAGGGGCGACGCCGAAGATGGAACCGGCCGGACGGTTCGGGCTTTGTGCGGACGCAAGCTGGAGTCAGAACCGACCATGCGCCTGTTTCAATGCGAGGCCTGCGGGCAGCTCATCCACTTCGAGAACCGCACCTGCACGCGGTGTGGGCACCTGCTTGGCTATCTGCCCGAGGTGAACGATCTGAGCGCGGTCGAGCCGGAGCCCGAGGAGGGCATCGTGCGCTCGCTGAGCGACGGCCGGCGCTACCGCTTCTGCGCCAACGTCGCGCTCGACGCCTGCAACTGGCTGCTGCCGGAGGAGCAGGAGGGGGAATTCTGCCGCGCCTGCCGCCACAACCGCATGGTGCCGGACCTCACGGTGCCGGTGAACGTCGAGAAGTGGCTCCGGATCGAGCGCGCCAAGCACCGCCTGATCTATTCGCTGCTGCGCCTCGGTTTGCCGCTGGAGAACCCCGAGGACCGCCGGGGCGGCCTGTGCTTCGACTTCCTCGCCGACCGCCCGGACGCGCCGGAGACCCCGCGGGTGATGACCGGGCACGACGAGGGGGTGATCACCATCGCCCTCGCCGAGGCCGACGACGTGGAGCGCGAGCGGCGGCGCACCGACCTCGGCGAGCCCTACCGCACTCTGCTCGGCCACTTCCGCCACGAGGTGGGGCACTATTACTGGAACCGGCTGGTGCGCGACCAGAACCATCTGGAGGCGTTCCGCGCCGTGTTCGGGGACGAGCGCGCCGACTACGGCGCCGCGCTCAACGCCCATTATGCCAACGGCGCGGCGCCCGACTGGCAGGCCCACTTCGTCTCGGCCTATGCCACCTCACACCCCTGGGAGGACTTCGCCGAGACCTTCAAGCACTATGTCCACATCGTCGACACGCTGGAGATGGCCCGCGCCTTCGGCATGAAGGTGCGCCCCCGCCTGGACAAGACCGGCGCCCTCCAGACCTCGGTGGAGATCAATCCCTACAACGCCTGCGCCATCGAGCAGCTGATCGACGACTGGCTGCCGCTCACGGTGGCGCTCAACAGCCTCAACCGCTGCCTCGGCATGGCGGACGCCTATCCCTTCGTGCTGACCCCGGCGGTGGTCACCAAGCTCGGCTTCGTCAACGACCTGGTGCACGGCCGCGCGGCGCTCGACCCGCCTGGCGCGGAGGCGCCGGCCGCGCCCGTCGCCCAGCCCGGCGTCGGCGAGAACCAGCCGCAGACGGCCTGAAGGCGCAAGGGCGGGTGGGCGCTATTTCTCGGTCTCGGTGAGGCCGCGCACGAACAAACGCTGCATCGCCACGATCACCAGCACCGGCGGCAGCATGGCCAGGACGGCGGTGGCCATCACCAGGTGCCACACCGGATCGGCATCCACGGCGGCCCGGGCGAGCCGCTGGATGCCCATGACGATGGTGTAGTAGTCGGTGTCGGTGGTGACCAGGAGCGGCCACAGATACTGGTTCCAGCCATAGAGGAACAGGATCACGAACAGCGCCGCGATGTTGGTGCGCGACAGCGGCAGCAGCACCCACCAGAAGAAGCGCATGGGGGTGGCGCCGTCGATCAGCGCCGCCTCCGTCAGCTCGTCCGGCACCGTCATGAACACCTGGCGGAACAGGAAGGTGGCGGTGGCGCTGGCGATCAGCGGCACGGTGAGGCCCCAGTAGGAGTTCAGCATCGACAAATCGGAGATCACCTGGAACGTGGGCAGGATGCGCACCTCCACCGGCAGCATCAGCGTCACGAAGATGATCCAGAACGCGGCGACCCGGAACGGGAAGCGGAAATAGGTGACGGCGAACGCCGAGAGCAGCGAGATGGCGATCTTGCCCACCGCGATCATCGTCGCCATCACGAAGCTGTTCAGCAGCATGGGCGCGACCGGGGGGATGCCGGAGGTGCTGGCGCCGGTCAGCAGGATGGTGCGGTAGTTCTCCACCAGCAGCGGGCCGGGCAGGAGGCCGACCCGGCCGGACAGGAAGTCGGCGCCCGCATGGGTCGAGGCGACGAAGGCGAGGTAGACCGGCAGCACCATGATCGCGATGCCGCAGATCAGGGCGACGTGGGCGAGCAGGCGGGGGATCAGGTCGCGGCCGGCCATCAATAGGCGACCTTGCGCTCGATGTGGCGGAACTGGAGCGCGGTGAGCGCCACCACGATGGCGAGCAGCACCACCGACTGGGCGGCGGAGGAGCCGAGCGCCAGCGCGTCGAAGCCGTCGCGGAACACCTTGTAGACCAGGATGGTGGTGGCCTGGCCCGGCCCGCCGCCGGTGGTGGCGTGGATGACGCCGAAGGTTTCGAAGAAGGCGTAGGTCAGGTTCACCACCAGCAGGAAGAAGCTGGTGGGGGCGAGGAGCGGCAGCACCACGAAGCGGAAGCGGGCGCGCCGCCCCGCCCCGTCGAGCGCCGCGGCCTCCATGACGCCCGCCGGGATCGCCTTCAGCCCGGCATAGAAGAACAGGAAATTGTAGCTCACCTGTTTCCAGCTGGCGGCCAGGATCACCATCAGCAGCGCCTGCTCGCCGTCGAGGAAGTGGTTCCAGGAGACCCCCGCCGCCTTCAGCGCGCGGGCGAGCGTCCCGACCGAGGGGTCGAACATGAACAGCCACAGGATGCCGGCCACCGCCGGCGCCACCGCATAGGGCCACACCAGCAGCGGGCCGTAGGCGCCGCCATGCTCGCCGAGCGCGTCGGCGGCCGCCGCGAGCAGCAGGCCGGCAGCCATGCCGAGCGCGGTCACGCTGGCCGAGAAGACGAGCGTGATCAGGATCGTCTGGAGATAGGAGGGATCGGCAAACAGCGCCGTGAAATTGGCGAGCCCGACGAAGGTGCGCGAGAGCCCGAACGGGTCTTCTGAGAACAGCGAGGAATAGAGCGCCTGCCCCGCCGGCCACAGGAAGAACACCGCGGTCACCGCAAGCTGGGGCGCCAGCAGCAGATAGGGCGTGACCGGGGCCCGAAACGTGACGCGCTTGGCCTGCATGCCCCCGATCCCCTTTGCCGGCGCTGCATCCCGTGGGTCGTCGATCTCCGGCGCGGCCGGAGGTCCCGTGGACGCTGCCCGGCTTCGGATGCTCCAGTCAAGCGGGTAGATGGCGGCGGTGAAGCCCCTTCGACCGCAAGAGCGGGATCCGCGCGAACTCAATCCCGCGGCGCGGTGAACCGCGCGCCGGCTTCAAGAAGGAGCGCGCGTTTTCCGATCGGTTTGCGATGCCAGCCGATGGCGCGGCTCTAGCGCGCCGCGGGCCGGAAGTAGGGCGCCTTCTGGGTCGGCGACAAAGCGCGGAACACCACCTCCACCGGCGTCCCGATCAGATCGTCCACCGCCTCGGGATCGCATTCGATCCGGGTGTAGATGAGCACCCCCTCGTCGAGCGTCACCGCCGCGAACACGAACGGCGCCTCGGCATAGAAGCTCTCGTGATGGGGCCGGTGCACCACGGTGAAGGTGGTCACCGTGCCCGCTCCCGAAGCCTGCTCCCAGGTCAGCGCGCCGCCGCCGCAATGGGGGCAGCAGGCGCGCGGATAGAACACGAACCGGCGGCATTGGGGAGCGGCGCAGCGCTGGAGCATCAGGCGCTCGTCGTTGCAGGCCTGCCAGAAGGGGCGGTTGATGGCGGAGAGGCGCGGTGCCGGCTTTGCCGGGTTGCCTGCCGGCTGTCCGGCCGGCTGCGCGACCGCTTGCGTGCTGCTCATGACGATGCCCTCAATCGACCCGTTCGAGGATGGCGGCGCTGGTGGAGAGCCCGCGGCCATAGGCCACCATGCCGTAGCCGGAGACCAGGCCGCGCCGGCAGTCCACCTGGCGCGCGCCGGCCTCGCCGCGCAGCTGGGTGACGGCCTCGACGACGCCGATCATGCCGCCCGCGGCCCCCGCCTGCCCGGCGGAGAGCTGGCCGCCGCCGGTATTGATGGGGAAATCGCCGCGATAGGTCACGTCGTGGGCGCGGATCCATTCGTGGGTGCGGCCCTTGGGGCTGATCTGCAGCCCCTCGAGCTGGATGAACTCCATCACCGGATAGTCGTCATAGAGCTGGGCGAAGTGCATGTCCTTCGGACCCAGGCCGGCGCGCTCGTACATGCGGCCGGACAAGCCCTCCCAGCCGGCGCTCAGCGAATAGACGTCCTCGGCGGGAAAATTGTGATACTCGCCGCCGGCGGCGATCCGCACCTTGGGACCGGGCAGCGTGCGCGCGAGCTTCTCGGAGACCATCACCACGCAGTCCGCGCCGACGCAGGGCAGGACGCAGTCGTAGAGGCGCAGCGGGTCGGCGATCTGCCGCGCGTTGAGATAGTCGTCCAGGGTGAGCGGCACCTTGAACAGGGCGTTGGGGTTCTGCAGCGCGTTCTCGCGCTGGGAGATGGCGAGCTTGCCGAAGTCCTCGCGCCGCGCGCCGTTGCGCTCCATGTAGAGCCGGGTGTGGAGGGCGAACATGCCGTTGGCCCCGCCGAATCCGAACGGCGACATGTAGTCCCGCACCGAGCCGTTGAAATTGTCCAGCGTCTGGTTGTGGGAGGCGACGTCGAAGGAATCCGCCGCCACGCACAGCACCACCTCGGCGTCGCCGTCGCGGATCGCGCGGGCGGCGTGCATCATGCCGATGATGCTGGAGGCGCCGCCATAGACCCCCTGGAACAGGAAGCGCGCCTCGATGCCGAAATGCTCCGCCACCGTGGTCACGTTGTCGGGCGGCAGGATGAAGCAGGTGAGGGCGATGCCGTCCACCTGCCGCATGGCGAGGCCGGCGGACGTCAAGGCCGCGTCCGCCGCCTCGAAGATCAGGCGCTGGATCGCCTTGTCCGAGCGCTTCTCGTAGGGCGTCTGGCCGACGCCGACGATGCGCGCGCTGGCGCAGGAATGATCTGGCATGGGCCTCTCCCGCTCTAGATGATGCCGTCGGCGCGCAGGCGCGCGCAGGCGTCCGCCGAGAGGCCGAGCTCGCCCTCGAGCACCGCCGCGGTGTCGGCGCCCACCGGGCCGCCGGTGAAGCGCACCGCGCCCGGCGTGCCGCGGAACTTCGGGATCGCCCCCTGCATGCGCACGGTGCCGAAATCGGCGTCGGGCACGTCGACGATCGCCTCGCGCGCCGCATAATGCGGGTCGGCGACGATGTCGCGGATGTCGTAGACGAGCCCCGCCACCACGTCCGCCCGCTCGAAGATCGCCATGATCTCGGCGGCGTCGCGCGCGATGAACCACCGGGTGATCAGGTCGTCGAGATAGTCCGCGTGCTCGCACCTTTTGGCGTTGCTGGCGAAGCGCGGGTCGGTGATCATCTCCGGCTGGCCGATGGCGCGGGCGAGGCGCTCGAAGGTCTTCTGCGAGCTGGCGGAGATGCCGATCCAGCGTCCGTCCTTTGTGGCATAGGTGTTGCGCGGGGAATCCTCCGCCAGCCGGTTGCCCTGGCGCGGCTTGACGATGCCCAACTGGTCGAAGCCGATCACCTGCGCCTCGGCGAGGCGGAACAGCGGCTCGAACAGGCTCACGTCCACCTCCTGGCCGGTGCCGTCGCCGTGGTCGCGCCGGTAGATGGCGAACATGGCGGCCATGGCGGCGAAGGTGGCGGCGGTGGAATCGGCCAGTGGGAAGCCGGGCAGGGTCGGCGGCTTGTCCGGGAAGCCGGTGAAGGAGGGGATGCCCGAGAAGGATTCGGCGATGGTGCCGTAGCCGCCGCGGGTGCTGTAGGGCCCGGTCTGGCCGAAGCCGGAGACGCGCACCAGCACCAGGCGCGGGTTGATGGCGGCGAGCGCCTGGTAGCCGAGCCCCCATTTCTCGAACGTGCCGGGGCGGAAGTTCTCGATCACCACGTCCGCCTCGGCGACCAGGCGCTTGAAGATCTCCTGCCCCTCGGGGCGCGAGAGGGTGAGCGTGATGAGCCGCTTGTTGCGGCCGATCACCTTCCACCACAGCGACTTGCCGTCCTTGATGGGGGTCCATTCGCGCATCGGGTCGCCGGCGCCCGGCTGCTCGATCTTGATCACGTCGGCGCCGAAGTCGGCGAGCAGCGTCGCCCCCAGCGGGCCGGCGATCATGGTGCCCGCGTCGATCACGCGCAGCCCCGCCAGCGGGCCGCCCGCCGGTGCCGCGCGTGGGCTCGGGTTCTCGTGGGACATGTCTTCTCCTCGTGGGCTCTTGTTCGAAGGCGTGTGGGGCGGCGGCGCGCTCAGGCGCCGCCGCGATAGAGGCGGGGGATGCGGGTGCGCAGGTCGCCCATGAGCTGGAGCGGAACGAGGCCCCACGTGCGGGCGGCCTCCTCGAGCGGGATCTCCTCGTCGCCTTGGCGGCCGATGAGCACCACCTCGTCGCCGAACGTCGCCTCCGGAACCTCGGTGAGGTCGACGCGCAGATGCTCGAAATGGGTCGGGCCGAGGAGCGGCACGCGCCGGCCGCGCACCAGCGCGGTCATGCCGGGCGGCAGCGGGCGCGGGCACCCGTCCGACCAGCCGAAGGGGATGAGGCCGATGCGCATGTCCCGCGTCATGGGGAAGGGCCCCTCGAAGCCGCCGCGATCTGTGCGCCGCACCGCCTTCACCGCGAGCAAGGCGGCCTTCAGCGCATGGAGCGCGGGCCTGAGGCCGAGCGCGCGCGTGGCGCCGGGAACGCCGAGGCCGACGAGGAAGCGGCCGGGATCCACCGCATCGAGGTCCATCTCGGGAAACTGAAGCGCCGCCGCGGTGCCGGACACCATGCGCACGGGCACCGGAACGCCGGCGGCCTCGAGCGCCGCGACGCCGGCCAGGAAGCGGCCGAGCTGCCAGCGCGCCTGGGCGTCCATGCCGGTCGGCTCGGGCAGATGCAGGTGGCCGTAGGCGCCGGCGATGTCGAAGCAGCCCGCGGCGCCGATCGCCGCCGCCAGCTCGCCCGCCGCCTCCGGCATCACGCCGCCGCGGAACGCGCCCATGTCGATCTTCACGAACGCCGGAACGGGGCGGCGCGCGGCCGCGGCCCAGGCGCGCGCCTCGTCGGCGCCCTGGAGCGTGATGGTGAGGTCCAAGGCCGCCACCTCGGCCGCCACTTCCGCCGCCGCGCCGGGCAGCACGTTGGGATAGAGCAGCAGCACCGGCTGCCCGAGGCCGCAGGCGCGAATGGCGCGCGCGTCGGCGATGTTGCCGACGGCGAAATGGGTCGCGCCCGCGCGCGCCAGCAGCGGCGCGACCGCCGCGATGCCGCAGCCATAGGCGTCGCCCTTGAGGCAGGCGTGCAGAGCGACGCCCGGGGCGAGGGCGCCCCGCAGGGCGCGGAAATTGTGCGCCACCGCGTCGAGGTCGATCTCCGCCCACAGCGCGCGGTGGGCGCCGGTGCCGGCGCGGGGGGCGTTCACGGCAGGTATCCCGCGCGGGTGCGCTTGAGGAATGCCTGCAGCCGGTCGGACTTGGGGGCCTCGAACAGCGCCTCGGGCGGACCCTCCTCGAGGATCCGGCCTTCGGCCATGAACACCACGCGGTCGGCGACCTCGCGGGCGAACTGCATCTCGTGGGTGACGACCACCATGGTCATGCCGTCGAGCGCGAGCTGGTGCATCACGGCGAGCACCTCGCCCACCAGCTCGGGATCAAGCGCCGAGGTCGCCTCGTCGAACAGCATCGCCTTGGGGCGCATGGCGAGGGCGCGGGCGATGGCGACGCGCTGCTGCTGGCCGCCCGACAGGCGCGCGGGAAAAGCGTCCACCTTGTCCTTGAGCCCGACGCGGTCGAGCAGTTCCACCGCCCGCGCTTCCGCCTCGTCGCGGCGCGCGCCCTGGATCTTGATCGGCGCGACGCAGACGTTGCGCAGCACGCTCATGTGCGGGAACAGGTTGAAGCTCTGGAACACCATGCCGAGCTGGGCGCGCATGGCGGCGACCTCGCGCTCCGGCTTGCGCCGGCGCTGACCGTCGGGGCCCACGGCGTAGCCGATCGGCGCGCCGTTGATGCGGATCTCGCCCTCCTGGAACTCCTCCAGCAGGTTGATGCAGCGCAGCAGCGTGGTCTTGCCCGAGCCGCTCGGGCCGATCACCACCACCGCCTCGCCGCTGGCGATGCGGGTGGTGACGCGGTCGAGCACCACGTGCTGGCCGAACCATTTGGACAGGCCGTCGATCTCGATGGCCGGGCGCGCGCCGGCGGCGGGCGGGTCAATGGACATAGCCGAAGCGCCTCTCCAGATGCCGGCCGACGAGCGACAGGGCGAAGCAGATGAAGAAATAGATCAGCGCCACGCCGCCGAAGACGGAGAACGGCGCGAGCGTGCGCTCGACGATCTGGCGGCCGATCTGGGTCAGGTCCCACAGGCCGATGATGGAGACCAGCGAGGTGCCCTTCACGATCATGATGCAGGTGTTGATGAAGGGCGGGCCGGCGGTGCGCACCGCCTGCGGCAGCACCACGTTGGTCATGAGCGCGCTGCCGTGCATGCCGAGCGCGCGCCCGGCATCCCATTGCACCCGCGGCACGGCCAGGATGGCGCCGCGGAACACCTCGCTCATGAAGGCGGCGAAGTAGAGCGAGATGACGAGGATGCCGCCGGTGGCGGGGTCGATGTCCATGCCGGCATAGGGCAGGGCGTAATACATGCCGAACAGCAGCACCAGCAGCGGCACGCCGCGCATGACGAACAGGTAGACCTCCACCAGCGCGCGCAGCGGCCAGGCCGCGAACACCTGGACCAGCGCGAAGGCGAGGCCGAGCGTGGCGGCGATGCCGATGCTGGCGGCCGACATCCACAAGGTGAGCGAGGCGCCGCGCAGCAGCAGCCAGCCATTGTTGATGAGCACGTCCATGGCGGCCTCCTACTCGGCGACCCGCAGGCGCCATTCGAGCACCCGCATGGCGAGCGTGAACGCGCTGGTGATGGCGAGGTAGAACAGAGCGAGGGTGAAGAAGACCTCGTAGACGGCGGCGGTGCGGTCGGCGATGAGGCGCGCCTGATACATCAGCTCCATGACCGAGAGCGTGGAGACGAGGGCGGTGTCCTTGATCAGCATCACGCCCTGGTTGGCGATCGGCGGGATCACCTTCCTCAGCGCCTGGGGCAGCACGACGATGAAGAACGCCTGGCGCTGGAGCATGCCGAGCGCGAGCCCCGCCTCCGCCTGCCGGCGGCTCACCGAGCCGATGCCGGCGCGGTAGATCTCGCACAGATAGGCGCCGTTCTGCGCCGCGAGGGCGATCAGGCCGGCGGTGAAGCCGGTGAGCGGCCAGCCCATCACCGCCGAGCCGAAGAAGATGAAGTACATCTGCACCAGCACCGGCGTGTTGCGCATCAGCTCGACGAAGGCCGCCGCGGCGGCCGGCAGCAGCCGCACCTTCGCCAGCCGCGCCAGGACCAGCACCAGCCCCACGAGCAGCGCGCAGGCGAAGGCGAGCGCCGACAGAAGGAGCGTCACCTTCAGCCCCTCGAAGAACAAAGGCAGGTTACGCTCGATCAGGTTGACATCGATCATGCGGGGCGTCCGGTCCGCCGGGAAGGGCAGGCGGGGCGGCCATGCCTGGCGGCCCCGCTTGGCGTCGGGCTCAGTTGGGCGCCGCCGCGGTGTAGAAGCGCTGCGGCGGCGGGTTGCGGCCGAACCACTTGCGGAACACCTCCGTATACTCGCTGTAGCGCGAGCCGGACCTGAGCTCCTGCACCACGGTCGAGATGTAGAGCCAGAGGGTGAAGTCGCCGGGCTTCATGAACACGGCATTGTTCTGCACGTTGCCGAGCAGCTCGGGCAGGGCCATGAGGTCGGCATTGTTGGCGGCGTAGTGGTCGATCACCGGCGTGTCCATCTGCATCGCCTGCGCCTGGCCGCTCTTGACCGCGAGGAACATGGCGCTCGGCGTGTCGAAGGTGAGCACCTTCATCTTGGGCAGGAAGCGCTTGGCGCGGTCGGCCATCTGCGGGTTGGAGAGGTTGGCGAGCGTGAACTTCTCGTTGTTGAGGTCCGCCACCGACTTCACGCCCGCATCCTTGCGCACCAGCACCGACAGGCCGCTGTCCATATAGGGATAGGAGAAGGCGACGCGGGCGGCCCGGTCGGGATAGACCGTGGTCGCGGCGAGGCCGATGTCGGCGCGGCCGGACAGCACCGACGGCCAGCGGCCCTCGCTCGTCACGGTGACGAACTCGATCTTGTTGGGATCGCCCAGGAGGCCTTTGGCGATCAGGCGCGCGATGTCGATGTCGAAGCCGACCAGTTCGCCCTTCTCGTCGGTGAAGCACAGCGGCGGGGCGGTGCTGAAGGTGGCGACGATCAGCTTGTCGCGCTTGATGATCTCGTCGAGGCGCGATTGGGCGAGCGCGGGAATTGCGGCGGCGAGGCTCAGGACGAACGCGCCGACGACCGCGAGCGCGGATGCTTTCACTCTTCGGCTTTGCTGAATGTGCGACATCTGTTCCGACCTTCTGGTTGGCGGCCGTCGCTCGCGGCCATGCCTGGCGGCTGCGCGAACGCACGGCCCATCTGGCGGCTCTCGACGCAGCATCGCCGGGGCGGTCGCTGCGGCTCGGCATCTATCGGTGTTTTCACCATTTGCGCCTTGCAGCGTGAGACCGTTCCGCGCCCCTTGCAAATGGCTTTTTTCATTTTTCGAAATTTTTTCTGCAAAATTTCAGAATTGATTTGTGCGGGTCCGATCGCCAGACTTGTGGCTCGAGACCGCCGCTTCCGGTGTGCGGGGCGGCCCGGGGAAAGATTTCGTGCGGCGAGTTCTTTCATGACCAAGACCACGAGCGAACTCGACGCGCCGTCCGAGCGCATCTTCGCGGTGATCGATTGCCTCGTGCGGGCGCGCGCGCCCCTGACGGTGACCGACATCGCGCAGGCGCTCGATCTGCCGGCGCCCACCGTGCACCGCATCGCCCGGCAGCTTGCCGACCGCGGCTACCTGAAGCGCGCGCTCGGCGCGAAGAGCTTCCTGCCCGGCCGCCGGCTGGTCGCCCTCGGCATGGAGATCGTCGGTGCGGCCTTCGCCGCCGACCGGCCGCGCGACATCCTGGTGGGCCTCGCCCGCCGGCTGGACGCGCACTGCCACGTGGGCGTCGTGGTGGACGACGAGGTGGTCTATGTGGACGCGGCGCGCATGACGCGGCCGGGCCTCCAGTTCGAGCCCGGCGGCTCGGCGCCGGTCCACGCCACCTCCATCGGCAAGCTGCACCTTGCGCAGCTCAAGCCGGACGCCCTCGCCCAGCTGCTGGCCGCCATGCCCCTGCGGCGCTTCACCGCCACAACCATCTGCGAGCCGGCGGCGCTGCTCGCCGAGCTCCAGCGGGTGCGCAAGCGCGGCTGGGCCTCGAGCAATGCTGAGTTCACGCCGGGCGTGGTCGGCTGCGCGGTGCCGATCGTCGACGCGCGGGGCCGCATGATCGCCGGCCTCGGCCTCTCGGCGCCCGCGGCCAACGTCGCGTTCTCCACCCTGCGCCAGTATGTGCCCGCGATGCAGGAGGCGGCGCGTCAGATCTGCGATCTCGTCCTCGAGGACGCCGAGCGCGCCCCCAGGGTCCGCATCGCCTGACCATTCCTACCGCGCGCGGCGCCGCGGCGCCGCGCGCATCCGAAAGGCAGACCATGGACTTCCTCTCCGAGAACACCGCGCCGGTCCACCCCGCCGTCGTCGACGCCGTGGTGCGCGCCAATGACGGCTACGCCACCAACTTCGAGTCCGAGGCCTGGACCACGCGGGCGCTGGCGGCGCTGAAGGAGGCGTTCGGCTGCGATCTTGCCGCCTTCACCGTGTCCACCGGCACGGCGGCGAACGCGGTGGCGCTCGGCGCCATCACGCCGCGCTGGGGCGGCGTGCTCTGTCATTTCGACGCCCATATCGAGACCGACGAGTGCGGCGCGCCCGAGATGTTCACCGCCGGCGCGCGCCAGATCCCGATCGCCGGCGACCACGGCAAGATCGATCCCGCCGCGCTCGCCACTTTTCTGGAACAGGCGCGCTTCGGCGTGGTCCACGCCATCCAGCCGGCGGTGCTGAGCCTGACGCAGCTCACCGAGGCCGGCACCGCCTACCGGCCGGACGAGATCGCCGCCCTCACCGCCATCGCCCGGCGCCACGGTCTGCTGGTCCACATGGACGGGGCGCGCTTTGCCAATGCGGTGGTGGCGCACCGATCGGGCTTCGCCGAGATGTCGTGGCAGGCGGGCGTGGACGTGCTCACCCTCGGCACCACCAAGAGCGGCACGTTCGGCGCCGAGGTGGTGATCACCTTCCGCCCCGAGCTCGCCGAGGCGATCTCCTACATGCGGAAGCGCGGCGGCCATTTCGCGCCCAAGACGCGCTTCCTCGCGGCGCAGGTGGAGGCCTATCTTTCCGGCGCGCTCTGGCGCGCCAACGCCGAGACCGCCAACGCCGCCGCCGCGCGTCTCTCGGCCGGCCTCGCCCGGCTGCCGGGCGTCGAGATCCTCCACCCCACCGACGGCAACGAGGTGTTCGTCGCCATGCCCGACGCTTTGGCGGACCACCTCTGGGCCGGCGGGGTGCGCTTCCACCGCGACTGGCGGCCGCGGCCGCGCCACCACCGCTTCGTCATGTCCTGGGCCGCGCGCTCCGCGGACATCGACGCGGTCCTCGCGCTCGCCCACGCCCCGGTCGCTGCGGAATAGGGGCCGGGCGGGGCTTCCCCCGTGCCGCCCCTTGCCGCTCCGGCGCCCGCCGTCGGCGTTCGGTAGGCGCTTGCCGTCAAAGGCCTCGGCCCTTGACGGCGTCCCGCCTGGGCGCGGCGGGCGCGGGCGCCATGGCATATTCCTCCTGCTCCTGCGGTCGGCCCCAGAAATCGGCGACCGACGCCCCCGTGTCCCGGGGCGGCCGGCGCAGGAAGCCGAGGATTTCGTGCGGCCATACTCTGCGGCCCATTTGGGCGTACCAGCGCATGGCGTGGCGCAGGTCGGCTTCCGGCCGGCAAAAGGTGCGCAGGAGCGCCTTGGGCCGCAGTTGCAGCACCGCCTCGGTGAGCTTGACCCATGCAAGGGTCCGCCAGGCCGGCATGTGGCGGGTGGCAAGCACCTGGTGCTTGTAGTCCCAGCGCCGGCGGTCGGGCTCGATGACCCTGCGGTCGGCCGCCAGCCGGTAATAGGGCGTCCAGCGATGCGGCGTCACATACAGCATCTGGATCTGGTCCGGGTCGTAGGCGAGCAGCCGCTTGAGGCCGCGCCAATGGTCGCCATCGGTCTCCTCCTCGAAGCCGACGACCCAGGTCGCCATGGACAGGATCGCATGCCGGCGCAGGAGCCGGATCGCTTCGCGGTCCGTGTCCACCGTCCCGCCTTTGCGGATGAGGGCCAGGGTCGCCGCGTCGGTGTTCTCGAGCCCGAGCAGGAAGCGAACCCAGCCCGCCTTTCGGTAGAGGTGGAGGATGTCCGCATCGCGCACGATGTCGTCGGCGCGGGTGGAGCCGACGAGCACCAGATCCACGTTCTCCGCGATCAGCGCCTCGAAGAAGGCTCGCCACGCCTTGCGCGACGAAGTGGGGTTCTCGTCGGCGAAATTGACCACCTTCACGCCGTGGTCGCGGTGGAGACGGGCCAGTTCCTTGGCGAAGAGGACCGGGTCGCGGTGACGCCAGCGGGTCCAGAAGCCGCGCTGGCCGCAATAGGTGCAGGGGTGGGGGCAGCCGCGCGAGAATTGCACCACCACCGCCCGCAGTCCGCCCCAATAGGAATAGCGCGCGTGGTCGATGAGCTCCCAGCCGACGCGATAGGCGTCGAGATCCTGAAGCACCGGCGCGGGCGGGGTGGCCCGCGCGCCGCCCGCATCGCGAAAGGCGATGCCGGGGATGCCCGCGAGGTCGGCCCCGGCCTCCAGCGCGGCCATGAGGCGGCGCGCCGTCTCCTCCCCCTCGCCCCGGACGATGGCCGTCACATGGGGCTCGGCGTCGAGGATCTCGCGCCAGTGATAGGTGGGAAATACGCCGCCATAGATGATGGCGGCCAGCGGCAGCACCTCGGCCATGGCGGCGGCGACGGCGGCGATGACCGGATGGCCGGAGGTCGAGCCCGAGTGCCCGAAAAGCACCCCGTCCGGCCGGAAGGCCAGGGCGGCCGCCACCAGGTCGGCGGGCGCCATGGGGCCGAATTCGCCGTCGACGAGGTGGACCTCGTGCCCGTCGTCGATCAGCGGCCCGCCGATGGCGAGCAGCCCCAGCGGCGGCAGATGGTCGTCGGGAATGCGGCTGCCGATGGCCGGATGCGGCACGTTGACGAGCAGGATGCGCATGGGCCCCGCCTCACGCCGCCGAGGGAAGGGCGCCGAAGCGCCGCTCGCGGCCCCGGAAATCGGCGACGGCTGCTTCAAGGTGAGCGGCGCAGAAGTCCGGCCAGAGCACGTCGCAGAAGCTGAGCTCGGCATAGGCGCATTCCCACAGGAGGAAATCGGAGAGGCGCTTCTCGCCGCCGGCACGGATCAGCAGGTCGACGGGCGGGACGTCGGCCCCGGCCACCAGCCGGCCGAAGGCGTCCGCGTCGAGCGCGGCGCCGGCCGCGGCGTGGGCCGCCGCGAGGATGGACTGGCGGCCCGAATAGTCGATCGCGATGCGCAGGTGCAGCGCCCGACCTTCCGACGTGCGCCGCTCCATCCAGTCAATGGCATCGCGCACATGGCCCGGCAGGCGGTCGCGCCGCCCGATGACCGAGGCGCGCACGCCGGCCTTGGCGAGATCCTCGGTTTCCTTGAGCAGGAAGTGGCTGAGCAGGGCCATGAGCGCGCTCACCTCCGCCGCGGGCCGGGCCCAGTTGTCGCAGGAGAACGCGTAGAGCGTCAGCGTGCCGATGCCGGCGGCGGGCGCCGCCGCGACGATGCGGCGGGCGGCGTGCGTCCCGGCCTCGTGCCCGGCGGTTCGCGGCAGTCCGCGCCGTGCCGCCCAGCGGCCGTTGCCGTCCATGATGAGCGCGGCATGGATTTTGTCTGGCAGAGAACTTTGCATTGTAAAGTTTCCAATCATGCGAAGGTCGAAGGTTCGGCGCAAGGCGGGTCAGAACTTGAAGGCGGGCTTGCCGGGCGCGGGCGTCGCCGGTGCCGCGCGGCCGGGCGATCTGGCCGCGGCGGCGGCGTCGTGCACCACCTGCTCGAGCACCGCGAGATAATCGAGGAAGCGCGTGCGGCCCGCCGCCGTCATGCGGCAGGTGGTAAGCGGCCGCGCTCCCTCGAACTTCTTCTCGATCTCCACCAGCCCGGCCTCCTGCAGCACCTGCAGATGGCGGCTGAGATTGCCGTCCGTCAGCCCGCAGAGCTGCTTCAGATCGCCGAAGGACAGGCCCTTGGGGTGGCCGGCGAGCGAGGTGAGGACACTAAGCCGCGCCTTCTCGTGGATGACGCGGTCGAGGCCCTCATAGGCGAAGGGCGCCTTGTCGTCAGCCTGGCTCATGGTCGCTCTCCGAAGCAAAATGCAGGATCGCTGCGACGAGGAATTGCCCGAGGGCGAAGGGCACGCCCATGGTCAGTGGCGAGAGGCTGCGGGTAGGGGCCGCGAGCACCAGCACGACGAGGCCCGCGAGCACGTAATAGGCGCCGGCGATGGCGATGGGGCGCGGCAGGATGCGCAGCGACGCGAAGATGCCGAGCCCGATCAGGATCTGCCACAGCCCCGGCAGGAGCCACAGCGCATCCGGTGCGAAGCGCCACAGGACGATGAGAAGCAGGGCCCCCACGGCGCCCGCCGGCACCATCTGCTCGGCCGCGTGGCGCAGCAGATCGTCGGCAAGGCCGGCGTGCCGGCGCCGGGTGCGCGCCACCATCTCGGCGCCGATGATCGCCACCGCGACGACCGCCACCGCGATCCAGAAGGCGAAGAAGGAGAAAGGCTCAACCGCCCCCTCCAGCCGCGCCTGCTGGAGCCCCGCGGCGGCAAGCGCCAGCAGGCCGGTCGCGGCCACGGCGCCGGGGCCATAGCCCTGGAAAGCGGTCCCTGCGGCAAGCTGGGAGCGGATGGCGAGGATGTCGGCCAGGGCCTTGTCGAGGTCACGCATCTGCGGTCCGCGCCCGTTACTTTACAATGCAAAGTAAGCACGAACGCAAAGCGAAGGCAATCCCCATCGGCCGCGGCCCTCGCCGTCCACGCCCCCGCGCCTGCGCATTGCCTGCTGCAAGGGGGAAACAAAGCGCGGGCTTGGGCGTTTCCCCCGCAAACGCCAGGTCGGCGCCACCGGGGAGAGCGATGCGGTTCCAAGTGCATTCCAGCCTCGAATACGAGGTCAAGACACCCTGCGTCTTCATCCTCAACCTGGAAGCGGCGGCATTGCCGCGCCAGCGCATCGTCGCCGAGCGGCTGCAACTGGCGCCGGCGCATCCGATCGACCGCTTCGCCGAGGACGAGGGCGGCAGCCGGTTCTTCCGGGTCATCGCCCAGCCCGGGCCGTTCCGCATCGCCTATGAGGGCGAGGTGGCGGTGAACATGCTCGACCGGGCGCCGGAGGACATCGCCGAGGTGCCGGTCGGCGAGCTGCCCCTCGACATCCTGCCCTATCTGTACCCGAGCCGGTTCTGCCAGTCCGATCTGCTCGGGCGGTTCGCCCGCCGCGCGTTCGAGGACGCCGCGCCGGGGCATTCGCGCGTCACCGCGATCTGCAACTGGATCTACGAGCACGTGGACTACGAACGCGGCTCGAGCAATTCCCAGACCTCGGCCTACGACACCATGGTGCTGCGCGCCGGCGTGTGCCGGGATTTCGCCCATCTCGGCATCGCCTTCTGCCGCGCGCTCAACATCCCGGCGCGGTTCGCGAGCGGCTATGCCTGGAAGCTCGACCCGCCGGACTTCCACGCCGTCTTCGAGGCCTATCTGGGCGGCGAATGGTATCTGTTCGACGCCACCCGCCAGGCGGCGCTGCAGGGCCTGGTGCGCATCGGGGTCGGACGGGATGCCTCGGACGCGGCCTTCGCCACCATCTTTGGCGACGCCGCGTTCAAGGCCATGTCGGTGGGCATCGAGGCCGCCCAGCCGGTCGCCGACGAGGAGCCCACCACCCGCGCCGTGGGCGTAGGCTGAGCGCCGCGCGCGGCGCCGGCGCCGGGGCGCGCGCCGCCCCGGGCTCGAGCGGTCCTATTCCGCCTCGGCGTGGCGGCCGATGTCGCGCCAGATGCGCTCACACACATCGCGGAACTCGGGCAGGAGGCGCACCTCCCGGAAGTCGCGCGGGCGCGGCAGGTCGATGCGGTATTCGCTCTTGATGCGGCCGGGCGGGCCCTCCATCACCACCACCCGGTCGGACAGGCCCACCGCCTCCTCGATGTCGTGGGTGACGAACACCACCGATTTCGCATCCTGGCTCCAGATGCGCAGCAGCTCGCGGCCGAGGATCATCTTGGTCATGGCGTCGAGCGCGCCGAACGGCTCGTCCATGAGATAGAGCTCGGGGCCGTAGGCCAGCAGCCGGCCGAGCGCGGCGCGCTGGCGCATGCCGCCGGACAGGGCGCTCGGGCGGTAGTCGGCATAGCGCTCGAGGCCGAGCAGCTTCAGGAGCGCGGCGATCCGCGCTGGGCGCTCGGCCGCCGGCGTGCCGTTGAGCTCCAGCGCGACGGCGATGTTGGCCGACACGCTCGCCCAGGGCAGAAGCGTGTCGCGCTGGAACATGAAGCCGACGCGCGGCGGCGGCGCGATCACCTCCTCGCCGGCGACGACGATGCGCCCGTCCGAGACCGGCACGAGGCCGGAGATGAGCCGCAGCAAGGTCGACTTGCCGCAGCCCGACGGGCCGACGATGGCGAGGAACTCGCCCTCGGCGAGGGTGAGGTCGACGTTCTCGATCACCCGGGCGCTCCCGCCGTCCGGGGTGGGGTAGGTCTTGGAGACGCCGACCACGCGCACGCGCGGCGGCGGCCCGGCAACCGCCGGACTTTCGCCCGGTGGTGCAGAGGCGGCGCGCATGTCGCGCTCCATGAGGGCCTCCGTTCTCATTTGCCGACCAGCTTGGGGTCGAACGCCTCGTCCAGCGTCACCGGCTTCAGCGTGTCGTCCGAGACCAGCACGATCTCGTTGAGGTTCTTGAGCGAATCCGGGCTCACCACGCCGCCGGCCGGGGTACGCGCCACCGCGGTCTTGGCCACCGCGGCGATCAGGGACGGGGAGAAGTTGGGATACATCTTGGCGAGCACGGTCTCGGCGAGCTTGCCGTCCGCCTTGAGGTCGGCGATCGCCTTCACCACCGCCTGGGCGAACGCCTTCGCCACCGCCGGGTTCTTCTCCACCCACGACTTCAGCACGATGGCGCCGAACGAGGCGTAGGGCATCTCGCGATAGTCGATCACCACCTTGTAGGCGCCCGCCTTCTCCAGCATCGCGGCGACGTCGGTGGTGATCAGCAGGCCGGCATCCACCTGGCCGCTGTCGATGGCCGCCTTCATCGGCGCGCCGCCGCCGGTGCCGACGATCTGGAAGTCGCGCTCCGGGCTGAAGCCGGCCTTGGTGATGGCGTAGCGCAGGGTGTTGTCGGTGAGGCTGCCGGGGGAGGTGATGCCCACCTTCTTGCCCTTGAGGTCGGCATAGGTCTTGCCCGGGAAGTCGGCTTTGGCGAGCAGCGCGTAGGAGTGGAACTCGTCGAGCGCCACCAGGATCTGCGCCGGCTGGCGGCGCGCCTTCAGGCGCACCACGTGGTCGGCGGCGCACAGGCACATGTCGATGGAGCCGCTCACCAGCGCCTGCACCGCCGGCCCGCCGCCCTTGAAGGCGACCATCTCCAGCTCGATGCCGGCGTCCTTGAAGTAGCCCTTCTCCTGGGCGGTGAAGATGGGCAGCAGCGCCTCGTTGAAGGCGGCGGTGCCGGCGGTGATCTTGGTCTGCGCCGCGGCCGGCGCGCTCAAGGCGGCGAGCGCCGCCGCCGCGAGGGCGAGGGACTTGAGGCGGAAGGTCGGTGACATCTGGTGGCTCCCCTGGAAGGTTGGACCGTGGTGTCACTCCGTGCGCGGTTTCCTCGGCTTTTCTTGGCTTTGCGTGCCACGTTTCGGGTCACGGGCTTGTCGGTCTATTTGGCGGGCGTCAGCCAGCGCTCCATGAGGTTGACGGCCTGGTTCATGAGCACGGCGATGATCATCAGCGCCGTGAGGCCGGCGAACACGCCGGTGGTGTCGAGGCGGCCGGAGGCATGCTCCACGTACCAGCCGAGGCCGCGATTGGCGCCCAAGAGCTCGCCCAGGACCGAGCCGATGAGGGCGAGGCCGACGCTGATGCGCGCCGCCGCGAACAGCCAGGGCAGCATGGCGGGCAGCTGCACCCGCCGGGCGATGAAGGCGGGGGAGGCGCGCATGGAGCGCATCAGGTCGATCAGGTCGCGGTCCACCTCTTTGAGGCCCTGCATGGTGTTGAGCAGGAAGATGAAGACCACGAAGGAGAACGCCATCATCACCTTGGACAGGAGGCCGATGCCGAACCACAGGATGAACAGCGGCGCGAGCGCGATCCGCGGCAGGCTGTAGAGCCCCATGATGTAGGGATCGAGCGCTTCCGCGAGCCGGGGATAGCGGGCCAGCAGCAGGCCGATCGCGAAGCCCACCATGAGGCCGAGCGCCAGCCCCAGCAGCGCCTGCCACACGGTGGCGCTGGCGTGCCACCACAGATCGCCGTTCAGCGTGATGCGCCACAGCCGCTCGGCGACGAGGTCCGGGCTCGAGATCCAGAACGGGTCGACGATGGTGTTGGCGAGCGCGTACCACGCCGCCACGGACAGGACGAAGACGAGCAGCCGGTCGGCCCAGATGCGCGCCTTGGCGGCGGTGAGGAGGGGCCTTGCCGGCCGGGTCGCGGCGTCGATCTCTGCGCTCATCGTGCGGCCTTTGCGGTTCGGGGGCGGGACGGGGCCGGGGCGGTCAGGCGACGGGGCATGGGACCGCCTCCCGCGCGCCGTCCGCGGCATGCGCCTGCGGCGCGGCGGGCGGGCCGTAGCCGCCGCCGGTGGGGGTCTCGATGATCACCGCGTCGCCGGTGGAAAGCGTGGCCTGGCCGCAGCCGCCGAGGTCCTCGATGCGTCCGCCGGCCCGGCGCACGCTGTTGCGCCCGAGCGCGCCGGGCGCGCCGCCGGCCGCCCCGAACGGCGCCACCCGGCGGTGCGAGGAGAGGATCGCGCATTCCATCGGCTCCAGGAAGCGGATGGTGCGGCGGGTGCCGTCGCCCGCGCTCCAGCGCCCCTTGCCGCCGGAGCCGGGGCGCAGATGGAAGTCCTCCAGCACCACGGGATAGCGGAATTCCAGCACTTCCGGGTCGGTGAGGCGGGAATTGGTCATGTGGGTGTGCACCCCGCCGACGCCGTCGAAGCCGGGGCCGGCCGGCGCGCCGGAGCAGATGGTCTCGTAATACTGGTAGGTGGCGTTGCCGAAGGTGAGATTGTTCATGGTGCCCTGCGCCGAGCCGAGCGCCCCGAGCGCGCCGAACAGGCAGTCGGTGACGTGCTGGCTTACCTCCACGTTCCCGGCCACCACGGCGGCGGGATAGACCGGCGCCAGCATGGAGCCCTCGGGCACGACGATGCGGATCGGCCGGAGGCAGCCGGCATTGAGCGGGATCTTGCCGTCCACCATCACCCGGAACACGTAGAGCACGGCGGCCTGGGTGACCGGGCCGGGGGCGTTGAAATTGTCCAGCCGCTGGGGCGAGGTTCCGGTGAAGTCGACGGTGGCCTCGCGCTTTTGCTTGTCCACCGTGATCTGGACCTTGATCACCGAGCCCTGGTCCAGCTCCACCGCGAAGGCGCAGTCGTCCAGCGTGTCGATCACCCGGCGCACGCTCTCCGCGGCGTTGTCCTGCACGTGGCCCATATAGGCGGAGACCACGTCGAGCCCGAAATGGGCGATCATCTTGCGCAGCTCGGAAGCGCCGCGCTCGGAGGCGGCGATCTGGGCTTTGAGGTCGTTGACGTTCTGCACCACGTTGCGCACCGGGTAGCGCGCCGACGTGAGCAGCTCCACCAGCTCGGTCTCGCGGAAGCGGCCTTCCTCCACGAGCTTGAAGTTGTCAATATAGACCCCTTCCTCCTCGATATTGGTGGCGCGCGGCGACATGGAGCCGGGCGCTACCCCGCCCACGTCCGCATGGTGGCCGCGGGCGGCGACGTAAAAGAGGATGTTCTGCCCCGCATCGTCGAACACCGGGGTGACGACCGTGATGTCCGGCAGATGGGTGCCGCCATTGTAGGGCGCGTTGAGGGCGTAGACGTCGCCCGGCTTCATGCGCCCGCCATTGGCGCGGATCACGCTCTCCACCGACTTGTCCATGGAGCCGAGATGCACCGGGATGTGCGGCGCGTTGGCCACCAGCCGCCCCTGCGCATCGAACACCGCGCAGGAGAAGTCGAGCCGCTCCTTGATGTTCACCGAATAGGCGGTGTTCTGGAGCGTCACGCCCATCTGCTCGGCCACCGACATGAACAGGTTGTTGAACACCTCCAGCAGCACCGGGTCCGCCTGCGTCCCCAGCGCCGCCGCGTGGCGGGCGGCGACGCGGCGGGTGAGGACGAGGTGGTTGCGCCCCGTGATCTCGCCCGCCCAGCCGGGCTCGATGACGATGGTCTGGTGCGGCTCGATGAGCAGCGCCGGGCCGGCGATGGTCTCGCCGCGCTTCACCTCATCGCGCACGAACACGCCGGCCTCGTGCCATTCCCCCTGGGAGAAGAAGCGCGTCCGCGCCGCCGGGGCGGCCTCGCCCGCCGCGACGGGTTCTGCCGCCTCGTCGATCTTCGAGCCGCCGCCGATGGCCTCGGCCGAGATCGCCTCGATCACCAGCGCCTTGGTTTCGTCGATGAAGCCGAAGCGGGCGCGGTGGGCGGCCGCGAACGCGGCCTTCATCTCGGCGACCGGGCCGAACGGCACCAGCAAGGACGTGTCGGTGCCGGCATAGCGCACATGGGCGCGGCGCATCACGGCGATGTCGTCGGCGGGGATGCCCTGGCCTTCCAGCTCGGCGCGCACCACCTCGGCCTCGCCGTCGAGCGCGGCGCGGGCGATCTCGGCGCCGTCCTCGTCGAGCGGCGCCTCCATTGTGCGCTGGCGGGTCGCGCGGATGTCGGCGAGCCCCATGCCGTAGGCCGAGAGCAAACCGGAGAAGGGATGGATCAGCACCGTGCGCATGCCGAGCACGTCCGCCACCAGGCACGCATGCTGCCCGCCCGCGCCGCCGAAGCATTGCAGCGCATATTCGGTCACGTCATAGCCGCGCTGCACCGAGATTTTCTTGATGGCATTGGCCATGTTCTCGACCGCGATGCGGATGAAGCCGTCCGCCACCGCCTCGGGCGTGCGGTCCTCGCCGATGCGGGCGGCGAGCGCTTCGAAGGCGGCGCGCACGGTGGCGGTGTCGAGCGGCTGGTCGCGGCCGGGGCCGAAGATCTTCGGGAAGAAAGCGGGATCGAGCTTGCCCACCATGACGTTCGCGTCGGTTACGGCGAGCGGCCCGCCGCGCCGGTAGCAGGCGGGGCCGGGATTGGCGCCGGCCGAATCCGGACCGACCGTCAGGCGCGCGCCGTCGAAATGCAGGATCGAGCCGCCGCCGGCCGCCACTGTGTGGATCGCCATCATGGGCGCGCGCATGCGCACGCCGGCCACCTCGGTCTCGAACGCGCGCTCATACTCGCCGTCGAAGTGCGACACGTCGGTGGAGGTGCCGCCCATGTCGAAGCCGATCACCTTGCCGAAGCCGGCGATCTGCGCCGTCTCGACGCAGCCCACCACGCCGCCGGCCGGGCCGGAGAGGATGGCGTCGCGGCCCTGGAACAGATTGGCGTCGGTGAGCCCGCCGGAGGACATCATGAACATCAGGCGGGTTGCCGCGTCGGCGCTGTTCAGCTCGCCCGCCACCTGGTCCACGTAGCGGCGCAGGATGGGGGAGAGATAGGCGTCCACCACCGTGGTGTCGCCGCGTCCCACCAGCTTCATCAGCGGGGACACCTCATGGGAGACCGACACCTGCGGGAAGCCGACCGCGCGGGCGATCGCCGCCACCGCCTGCTCGTGGGCGGGGTAGCGATAGGCGTGCATGAAGACGATGGCGCAGGCTTCCGCGCCCCGCGCGCGCGCCGCCTGAAGGTCGGCGCGCACCTTCGCGAGGTCGGGCGCCCGCTCGATGGTGCCGTCGGCGCGCACCCGTTCGTCCACCTCCACGACGTCGCCATAGAGCTGCTCGGGCTTGACGATGCGCTTGGCGAAGATGTCCGGGCGGTCCTGGTAGCCGATCCGGAGCGCGTCGCGGAAGCCGCGCGTGGTGACCAGAACGGTGGGCGCGCCCTTGCGCTCCAGAAGCGCGTTGGTGGCGACCGTGGTGCCCATCTTCACGGTGGCGATCTGGTCGGCCGGGATCGGCGCGCCGGGGGCAAGCCCCATCAGCTCGCGGATGCCGTGGATGGCGGCGTCGCGATAGGCCTCCGGATTCTCGGACAGCACCTTGTGGGCGACAAGGCCGCCGTCCGGCCGCCGCGCCACGATGTCGGTGAAGGTGCCACCGCGATCGATCCAGAAATCCCACCGAGAACCGTTCATCGTGCGTCTTGTCCCAAGGGGTCCGGCGGGGCCGGAACAAAGGTTGCGGGGTTCAGGTGGCGACCACCTGGCCATAGGCGAGGTCGCGGTCGATGAGGCCCATGTCGCGGGCGAAGGCGATGAGGCTCGCCACCGTCGCGGGCCGGATGGCGGTGTCGTAATAGGGCAGGTCGCGCCGGATCAGGTCGGCGATCAGCTCCGCCTCCGGGGGCGGGAACAGGCGCCGGCCGATGGCGGTGGCGCGCTCGGGGTCCTCGATCAAGGCGAGCTGCGCCCGGCGCACCGCGCGCGAGACCTTGGCGGGCAGATCGTGGTCGGCGGCGATCAGCCGGTCGGGCAGCGCCACGGAGGCGAAGGTGTAGCCGAAGCAGCCCTCCGGCCCGTCGCCGCGGCGGACATCCAGCACCACGTCGCCGAGCCCCTCGCGCACCGCCACCTCGGCTGCCATGCCGTTGGCCCAGAAGCCGTCCACCAGCCCGTCCGCCAGCGCCTGCACGGCGGACAGGCCGAAATTCGGCCCCTTGGCGGGGGATTTCGGCACCGGGCCGATGCGGATGCCGTCGCGCGCCGCGTCGAGGCCGGCGGCCCTCAGCAGGCGCTTGAGGCCCAGATCCACCCAGGGCGCGGCGCCGATGGACCGGCCCTTCACCGCCTCCACTTCGCCCCGCTTGGCGCCGATCTCGCGCTTGAGCACCAGGAACCAGTACATGCCCTGCGCCTGCGCGCACACCAGCTTCACCCCGTCGAAATTGGGATAGGCGGCGAGCGCGGGATGGGCCGAGGCGGCGACGATGTCCACCGCCCCGTCGCGCATGGCCTCGTAGGATTTGTTGGGCGGGAAGATCAGCTCCAGCGCCACGTCGAGCCCCTCGTGCGCGAAGCAGCCGAGCTCGATGGCGGCGATGGCCGGGAAATAGGAGTTCGAGACCTTGTCCGGGATCGCGAGCTTCATGGGTCTCATCGGGCGTCCTCCGGGCTTTTTGTCATTGGGCGGCCTCTTGGGCCGCGGCGTTGAGCACCGAGAGCGCGGCGTCCACGATGCCCTGGTAGCCGGTGCAGCGGCACAGATTGCCGGCCAGCGCCCGACGCACCGTGGCTTCGTCCGCCGGGCGGCCGGCAAGCTCGCGCTCAAGCTCGATGAGCGTCATCACCACGCCCGGCGTGCAGTAGCCGCATTGCAGGCCGTGAGAAGCGGCGAGCGCCTCCTGGATCGGGTGGAGCGTGCCGTCGGGCCGGGCGACGCCCTCGATGGTGGTGACGCTGCGCCCGCGGGCCTGCACCGCCAAGGTGAGGCAGGAGCGCACGCTTTCCCCGTCCAGCAGCACCGTGCAGGCGCCGCACACGCCGTGCTCGCAGCCCATGTGGGTGCCGGTGAGGCCGAGGCCATGGCGCAGGAAGTCGCACAGATGCACGCGCGGCTCCGCCTCCGCCTCGCGCGGCGCGCCGTTCACGGTGAGGGCGATGCGCACGGCGGCGCTCATGACGATGCCCTCCGGGCGCGGCCGGCGGCGCGCGCCAAGGCGCGTTGCGTGAGCACGCCGGCGAGGTGGCGCTTGAAGTCCGGCGGGGCGAAGGGGGCTTCGTCGGCCTCCAGCGCGCCGGCCGCGGCGCCCGCCGCGGCGAAGGCCTCGGCGTCGGCCCGCGCCCCCACCAGCGCCGCCTCCATTGCTTGAAGCCGCACCGGCGCCGCGCCGAGGCCGCCGATCGCGAGGGCGAGCCGCGCGAAGGCGCCGGCGCCATCGAGGCGCGCCAGCGCGGCGACGCACACCACGGAAAAGGTCTCGCCGCGCCGCGTCACCTCCTCGAAGGCGAAGCCGTGGCCCTTCGGCCAGAGCGGCAGTGCGATGCGCACCAGCATCTCGTCGGGCGCGATCTGGGTCATCAGATAGCCCTGCGCCAGCTCCGCGATCGGGAATTGCCGGCCGCCGGCCGCGCTTTCCACGGTCAGCACGGCATCGAGCGCGCACGCCACCACGGGGAGTTCGGCGGTGGGGTCCATATGGGCGATGCTGCCGCCCACGGTGCCGCGGTTGCGGGTCTGCTGGAAGCCCACATGGGCCATGGCTTCCGCCAGCAGCGGGCAGTGCTCGCGCACCAGTTCCGAGCGCTCGGCCGCGCGCTGGCGCGTCATGGCCTCGATCACCAGCGCGTCGCCGGCGCGGCGGATGCCCGACAGTTCGGCGATGCCGTTGAGGTCGATGAGGTTGGTGGGGCCGGCGAGGCGCAGATTCATCATCGGCAGCAGCGACTGGCCGCCGGCGAGCACGCGCGCATCGTCCAGGCGCGCCAGCAGGCCGAGCGCCTCGGCCTTGGTGGCGGGGGCGTGGTAGGCGAAGGGCGCGGGCTTCATATTTGCCCCTCCCGCGGCATCAAAGCGAACAGCCGCGCCGGCGTGACGGGCAGTTCGCATATGGTCACGTCGAACGGCTTCAGCGCGTCCTCCACCGCCGAGGCGATCACGGCGAGGGCCGCGATCGTGCCGCTCTCGCCCGCGCCCTTCACGCCGAGCGGGTTGAGCGGGGAGGGCGATTCCATGTGGTGCACCTCGATGCGCGGCGCGGTGTCCGCCGTGGCGATGAGATAGTCGGCATAGGTGCAGGTGAGCGGCTGGCCGTCGGCGCCATAGGCCATCAGCTCGTAGAGCGCGCTGGAAAGGCCATGCACCACGCCGCCGATGACCTGGCCGTCCACCATCATGGGGTTGATGAGACGGCCGCAATCGTGGACCACCACATAGCGCGTCACGGTGACGGTGAAGGTGGCGGGATCGACCTCCACCTCGGCCACATGGGTGCCGTTGCAATAGGTCATGCCCTTGGGCTGGTAGTCCACCGCCGCCGAAAGCCCCGGCGGGGTGCCGGGCGGCAGCGCGAAGCCCGGCAGGCCGGCGAGCGCGGCGGCGACTTCGCCGAGCGTGCGCCCGCGCCCGGGAACGCCGGTCACATGGACCCGTCCGGCGGTGAGCTCCAGGTCCTGCGGGTCCGCCTCCAGCCACCCCGAGGCGACCTTGAGGATCTTCGCGCGCACCTCGCCCGCCGCCTGATGGGCGGCATTGCCGGCGGTCACCGCCTGCCGGCTTGCGAAGGCGCCGAGGCCGAGCGGGCTCGCGGCGGTGTCGCCGGCGATCACCGTGATCTCGTCCGGCCGCACGCCCAGAGCATCGGCGACGAGCTGGGCCAGCATGGTCACCGTGCCCTGGCCCTGCGCCGCCGCGCCCGTGGTCACCGTCACCTTGCCCGAGGGGCCGATGCGCACCGACGCGCTCTCGAACGGCCCGCGGCCGGAGCCCTCCACGTAGTTGGCGAGGCCGATGCCGAGGAAGCGCCCCTGCGCCCGGGCGGCGGCGCGGCGCGCCGGGAAATCCTCCCAGCCCGCACAAGCGAGGGCGCGCGCCATGCATTGCGGATAGTCGCCGCTGTCATAGACCATGGCGCCGCCATCGCGGGTCTTCAGCCCGCTGTCATAGGGCATCTGCTGCGGCTGGATGAGGTTGCGGCGGCGGATCTCGGCGCGGTCGAGGCCGAGCTTCGCCGCAAGGCGGTCCAGCAGCCGCTCCATCACGAACGTGCCCTGCGGCCGTCCGGCGCCGCGCGTGGGGGTCGTGGGAATGAGGTTGGTGAGGCCGAGGGCGATGTCGAGCCGGTAGCTCGGCAGCACGTAGGGGCCGATCAGGTTGGTGGCGGAATTGTAGGGCAGGGCGACGCCATAGGGCGTGTAGGCGCCGTGGTCGTGCACCAGCGTGCCGCGGATGCCGAGGAGCCGCCCCTCGCCGTCGCAGGCGGCTTCCACGGACCAATACTGGTCGCGCTCCTGCACGGTCGACATGAAGTTCTCGAACCGGTCCTCGATCCATTTGATCGGCGCGCCGGTGAGCATCGCCGCCGCGGCGACCGCCAGCTCCTCCGGATGGAACACGAATTTCGGCCCGAAGCCGCCGCCCACGTCGGGGGCCACCACCCGCACCTGATGCTCGGACAGGCCCAGCGCGCGCACCAGAACCCGCTTCGCCTGATGCGGCATCTGGGTGGAATCCCACACGGTGAGCAGATCCTCGCCGGCGTCGTAGCGGGCGAGGAGGCCGCGCGGCTCGATGGAATGGCCGCCGCCCTTATGGAGGTGGAAGTCCTGCGCCACCACATGGGCGGCCGAGGCGAAGGCGCCGTCCACGTCGCCATAGGCGGCGCTCATCTTCGCCACGAGGTTGTCCGGGCAGTCGGTGCGGGCCTGCGGCGCGCCGGCCTTCAGCCCGTCGCGCGGGTCGACGATGGCGGGCAAAGGCGCGAAGTCCACCGCGATCAGGCCGAGCGCGTCCTCCGCCACATGCCGGCTTTCGGCGATCACGAGCGCGATCGGCTCGCCCACGTGGCACACCTCGTCGCGCGCCAGCACGAACGGGTCCACGTCGAAGCGGATGGCGCCGGACGGCATGGCGAGCGGGATCCGGTCGCAGGTGAGCAGCGGGCGCAGGTCCTTGTAGGTGAGCACCCGCATGACGCCGGGCAGCGCCTCGGCGTCCGCCACGTCGATGGCGCCGAGGCGGGCATGGGCGTGCGGGCTCCTGAGGAACGCCGCATGGCGCAGGCCGGGAAGGTGGATGTCGTCGACGAAGCGGCCCTTGCCGCGCAGCAGCGCGTCGTCCTCCAGGCGCCGCACCGCCTGTCCGAACCACCTCTCCTTCGGCTGCGCGGCGGTCATCAGCGCTCAGCCTTCCGCCACGACCTTGCCGACGCCGGACTTCGCGGCATGCTCCAGGCGCTCGTCCGGCGGCGTGATTTCGGTGACGAGGTCCTTGAGGTGCGCCTTGTTGCCGAGCGGCTCCAGCACCATCTCGCGCGGCTCCAGGCGCGCGGTGCAGGCATAGTCCACCTTGCCGTCGACGATGATCATGCATTCCTTGCAGGTGTTGGCGTTGACGCAGGAGTGGCGCACCGACAGCGTGGCGTCGAGATGGGCGCGCACGAAGCGCAGCCCGTCCAGCACCGACTGGCCCGGCGTGTAGGGCACCTCGTAGGACGAGGTGGGGGCATCCGCGCCGCCGGGGCCGCGGCGGACGATGAGGGTGGCGGTCTCTCG
The DNA here is from genome assembly GCF_040049235.1 of Xanthobacter luteus. Taxonomy (NCBI): domain Bacteria; kingdom Pseudomonadati; phylum Pseudomonadota; class Alphaproteobacteria; order Hyphomicrobiales; family Xanthobacteraceae; genus Xanthobacter; species Xanthobacter luteus. The sequence goes on along the minus strand of NZ_JBDZDO010000001.1, from coordinate 400,209 downwards.
CATCAGGCGACCTCTTTTATGGTTCGGCCCTCGACGGGCGTGCGGCCGAGGACGAGGCGGTCGCCCTCCAGCCTCACCGTGTGGTGCAGCACGAAGGCGGGATCCATGGCGGGGAAGTCGTCGCGCTGGTGGGCGCCGCGGCTTTCCTTGCGGGCGATGGCCGAACGCGTCACCACCTCGGCCACCAGCAGCATGGTCCTGAGGTCGAACCAGTCGAGCCGCGCCATGTCGTAGGGGCCGGGCGCGGCCGGCGGCAGGTCGCCGAGGCGGGCCTTGAGCGCGGCGATGCCGGCGAGCGCGCGGGCGAGGCCCTCCTCGGTGCGGAACGGGCCCACGTCGGCGGCCATCAAAGCCTGGAGTTCGGCGATCAGGCCGGCATGGTTCTCGCCCGCCTTCGGGGTTTCGGCGCGCACCAGGTCGAGGGCCGCGGGCGGCACTTCGGCCGGCGCCGCGCCGGCCTCGCGCGCGAACGCCGCGGCGGAGCAGCCGGCGGTGCGGCCGAACACGAACGCCTCCGTGATGGCGTTGCCCGAGAGGCGGTTGGCCCCGTTGGAGCCGCCATTCGCCTCGCCGGCGGAGAACAGGCCCGGCACGGTGGAGCGCATGGCCGCGTCCACCTTCACGCCGCCCATGTGGTAGTGGGCGATCGGCGCCACCTCGACCGGCATCTGCGTGAGGTCGATGCCGTTGGCGGCCAGCTTGTCGATCACCGGGCCGAAGGCGCCGCGCAGCTCGTCCTCGGGGATATGCTGGAACGAAAGGAAGGCGCCGCCCGCCGGCGAGCCGCGCCCGGCCTTCACCTCGGACAGGATGGCGAAGGTGGCGCGGTCGCGGGTGACGTTGTAGGTACCGGCCTCCTCGTTGCCGTAGTCGTTGACGAACTCGCGCATCTCGGCGTTCAGCAGCCGGCCGCCGAGCTTGTAGCGGAACGGGTCCCACATGATCGGGTCCATGCCCACGAGGCGCGGGGCGAGGTGGCCGATGGGGAAGAACTGCACGAATTCCATGTCGGTCAGTGCCGCGCCGGCGCGCAGCGCCAGCGCATAGCCGTCGCCGCCCATGTTGGCCGAGGCGCTGTTGCGCTGGTAGAGCCGGGTGAGGCCGCCGGTGGCGATCACCACCGCCTTGGCCGCCACCGTCACCGGCCGGCCGTCCGCCAGCGAGAAGCCCACGGCGCCGGTGGCGACGCCGTCGCGCACCACGATGTCGGTGACGTAGAGGTCGCCGACGCGCACCACCTCCTTCTGCCGCACGACGCGGGTGCGCAGGGTTTTCGCCACCGCCGGGCCGGTCGAGAGGAAGTCCACATAGACGCAGCGCGGCCGGTCGTGGCCGGGGGCGTGGGCCTGGCGGATCGAGCCGTCCGGGTTGCGCGCCCAGCCCACCTTCCACTCGTCGAGCTGGAGGATGTCGCGCGGGCCTTCCTCGCACACGAGGCGCGAGAGCGAGACGTCGCACAGGTCGCGGCCCGCGGCCAGCGTGTCGGCGAGGTGGTGCTCCCAGTGGTCGGGGGTCTGGGAGCCGAGCGCCACCGCCACCGTCATCTGCGCCATGATGGTGGCGCCCGACCGGCTGATCAGGCTGCGGTCGGCGAGGATGACGCTGGCGCCGTCCTTGGCCGCCTCCAGCGCCGCCATCATGCCGGCGGCGCCGGAGCCGATCACCAGCACGTCGGTTTTCAGTTCAACCACGTCCATTGCCACTGTCGCGCCTTTCTCACTGGGTCGGCCGGGCCGTGCCGTCAGACCGTGGCCGCCGAGCGGGCCGCCTGGTTGTAGTATCCGGAGACCGCGCGCAGCACCTCGCCCACCTCGGAGAGGATCTCCTCGGACGGGCCCGACGAGCGCAGCGGCTTGACCAGCAATTGCTCGCGGATGGCGGCGTAGCGGGTGCAGGCCTCGAGCCCCGCCGCGGTCGCCTCCACCACCTTCTCCTTGCCGACGCGCCGCGTCGTCACGAGGCCGGCGCCCTCGAGCTTGCGCAGCGCATAGGTGGCGACGTGGGTCTCCTCGATGTCGAGGATCAGCGCCACGTCTGAGATCGACTTCGGCCGGTCCCGGTGCCGCACGATGTGGAGGATCAGCACCTCCAGCGGCGACAGGTTCGGCACGCCCGCGGCGGCCATGCAGCGCACGATCCAGCGCTCGAAGGCGTGGACCGCGAGGATGAGCCCGAACTCGGTCTCCGACAGCGCCGGCGACCCGCCGGCGGCGAGGTGCGCCGAGGAGACGATGGGCTCGTAGATGGCGGCGTCCGCCGGCCTGCGCCTCGATCCCCTCATGGTCCGGTCTCCCGTCGCATCCGCCACGCGATCCGGCTCCGCCTCTGAATCGGTCAAAATCGTCGCCTTCTGCCCAATTGCGGAGCCACCGCGCATTTTCCGTTTAGTTTGAATAACTTAAAATCGCGCGGCACGGGATGGCAAGATCAGACTGCAAATTTATCGCCCATCTTGCCAACTTTTTACCGGTAAATTCTCAGTGTCAGACACACCGATGCAGGCGCCGTGCCAAAGTCAGCGCTCCACGAACGCCTTCTCGATCACATAGTGGCCGGGCGTGGCGTTGCTGCCCTCGGCGAGGCCCTGCGCCTTCAGCCACAAGGTCATGTCGGCGAGCATGGCCGGGCTGCCGCACAGCATGAAGCGGTCGCCTTCCGCCGCGATCGCCGGCAGGCCGAGCCCAAACGGCAGGCGGCCGCAGGCGAAGGCGTCGGTGATGCGGCCCTGGTTCGCGAACGGCTCGCGCGTCACCATGGGGTGGTAGAGGAGCTGCGCGCCCACCGTCTCGCCCAGCAACTCGTCCTGGGGCAGCTGGCGCTCGATCAGGTCCTGGTAGGCGAGCTCGGCCTTGAAGCGGCAGCCGTGGACCAGCACCACGGTCTCGAACCGCTCATAGGTCGCGGGATCGCGGATCACGCTCAGGAACGGGGCGAGCCCGGTGCCGGTGCCGAGCAGATAGAGCCGCGCGCCGGGCAGCAGCGCGTCGTGCACCAGCGTGCCGGTGGGCTTGCGGCCCACCAGGATGGCGTCGCCTTCCTTGAGATGCTGGAGCCGCGAGGTGAGGGGGCCGTTCTGGACCTTGATGGAGAAGAATTCCAGCCGGTCGTCATAGACCGGGCTGGCGATGGAATAGGCGCGCAGCAGCGGGCGGTCCTCCAGCTTCAGCCCGATCATGGTGAATTGCCCGCTGGCGAAGCGGAAGGCGGGATCGCGGGTGGTGACGAAGCTGAACAGCGTGTCGGTCCAGTGGCGCACGGACAGCACCGTCTCGGTGTTGAAATTGCTCATGGGTTCCGGTCTGGAGGCTTTGTTGTTGGAAAGCGAGGGTCAGAGCGCGGCGAGCGCGTATTCCCGGTCGATGGAATTCGCATGCTGGCGGTGGTCGAAGCCGTAGACGTGCAGCGAGATCGCCTCCTCGGCACCGAGATTTGTCATCTGATGCAGGTTCGGCCCGGTCGGCAGCATGCAGGCCACGTAGCCCGGCCCGCGCGCGGCGGTGGACTTCAACACCGCCCGTCTGTGATCGATCGCCTCGAAGCGGCTCTCGCCCACCGTGCCCTTGAGCACCGCGAAGCAGCACGAGCAGTGGTGGTCGTGGATCGAGGTGCGCGCCCCCACGGACCACACCATGGCCCAGACGCTGATGTCGTCGTCGCCATAGACGAGGTTGCGGGCATAGCCGCCGGGATTGCGCGCCAGCGGCACGCCGTCGAGCAGATGCGGGCGGCCGGCGAGGGCTTCGAGGGTGCGGCGGGCCGCCTCAAGATAGTCCTGCGCCGTGGTGCGGCTGGCGCGCCCGAGGCGGGAGAGCAAGGCGGTGTCGTGCTGGTCGTTCAGAGCGTTCATGTCTCACCCAATCGCGCGGCGATGCGCAAGGCTAGCGCGTGCAGTGCGAAATGGGGTTGCGAATTTGGCAGAATATGGCGCTAGATAAGAAATGAAATTCTATCGTTTCCAGTCGATCGGGGAATTGTGTTCCCCGCCATCGGCGCAGTGGAGGAAGCCTTGGCGCGCACCCCGCACCTCAACCTCGACGTCATCGACCTGAGGCTGCTGAAGCTTCTCCAGGGCGATGCGGAGCTGCCGCTGGCCGACCTCGCCGAGAAGGTGGGCCTGTCGCCCACGCCCTGCTGGCGCCGCATCCAGAAGCTGGAGAAGGCCGGCGTCATCCGCCGGCGCGTGGCGCTGCTCGACCGCAAGCTGCTGAATGCGGGGGTGACCGTGTTCATCGCCGTGCGCACCGCCAGGCACTCGGCCGAGTGGCTGGACCAGTTCGCCGACGCGGTGCGCGACATCCCCGAGATCGTCGACTTCTACCGCATGAGCGGCGAGATCGACTATCTGCTCAAGGCGCTGGTGCCCGACATCGCGGCCTATGACGCGCTCTACAAGAAGCTGATCTCCAAGATCGAGCTGTCGGACGTCACCTCCATGTTCGCCATGGAGGAGCTGAAGTCCACCACCGAAATCCCGCTCGACTTCGCCGGCGGCTGAGCCGGGCGGCGCGCCGCCGGCTCAGGCCGGCATCACCACCACCTTGGCGCCGTCGGGAACCCGGCGATAGAGGTCGATGACGTCCTGGTTCATCATGCGGATGCAGCCCGAGGAGACCGCCTCGCCGATGGTCCAGGGCTCGTTGGTGCCGTGGATGCGGTAGAGCGTGTCCTTGCCGTCCTTGAACAGGTAGAGGGCGCGCGCGCCGAGCGGATTCTGCGCGCCGCCGGCCATGCCGCCCGACCAGGGACGGTAGCGCGCGGGCTCGCGCGCGATCATGGTGTCGGTGGGCCGCCAGCTCGGCCATTCGCGCTTGTAGCCCACGGCGGCGGTGCCGGAGAATTCCAGGCCCGCTTTGCCGACCCCCACGCCGTAGCGCAGCGCCTTGCCGTTCTCCTGCACCAGATAGAGGTAGCGGTTCTTCGGGTCCACCACGAGCGTGCCGGGCTGCTGGCCGGTGGGGTCCCGCACCAGCTGGCGCACGTTGCGCGGCGCGAGGTCGTCCGGCGCGACGCCCGGGATGCGGAAGCCACCGTCCTCCAGCGCCCCGTAGCGCGCCGCGTCCGTGGGCGAGAGGCGCGGCTTGGCGGCGACCGGTGGCGTCGCTGCGGAATCGGTGACGCAGGCGGCGAGCGCCAGGGGCGCGGCGGCGACGGTTAGGCGCATGGCGGCGGCGAGGACGGCGCGGCGGTGCAGATCGGGAACGGACATGCGGGCGCTCACTCGCCGGCCTGGCGCCGGCGCGCCTCGGCGATGGCGCGCTTGAAGCTCGCATAATCGAGGGTCGAGGCGAGCAGCGGACCGACCAGGTAAGTGGGCGTGCCGCGCAGCCCCAGCTGATCCGCCTGGGCGGCGTTGCGCCTGAGCAGGGCGATGATCTCCGGCCCATGGGCATCGAGGTCCGCCTGGAGGCGCGTCATGTCGAGGCCGGGCACGGCGGCCACCGCCTGCAGCATCTGCGCCTCGCCGATGCGCCGGCCGGGGATGCCCATGAGTGCATCGTGCGCCGCCCCATACTTGCCCTGGAAGCCGGCGGCGAGCGCCAGCTGCGCGCCATAGACCGAGGCCTCGGTGATCACCGGCCAGTCCTTGTAGACCACGCGGATGCGGCCATCCTCCTTCACCACGCGGGCGAGATCGGGGGCGGATTTCTTGCAGTAGGGGCAGTTGTAGTCGAGGAAGGCGACGATGGTGACGTCGCCTTTCGGATTGCCCGAGGCGGGGGCCTGGGGATCGTTGAGGATCGCCTCCACGTCCAGCGCCTGCGCCCGCGCCGGGGCGATCCCCAGCGCGAGGATGGCGGGAAGGGCGGCGAGGCGAATGAGGTCCCTGCGGCGCATGGATGGTCTCCGGAGGATGGGGGAACGAAGCGAGGGGGGTGGGCGCGGCGGCCGGCTCAGAGGCCGGCTTTGGCCGCCAGCGCGGCGATGTCGTCGGGGGTGATGGCGCCGATATGCCGCGTGCCGGGCAATTCGCGCCCTTCGGCGTCCATCAGGAAGAGGGTGGGCGGGCCGACCACGTCGTGGCGCTGCATCAGCGCCCGCGCTTCGGCGCCGTAGCGCGTCACGTCGGCGGCGATCAGCGGCAGGCGGGCGATGCGCGCGCGCACCTTGGGCTCGGCCATCACCGCCGCGTTGGACTTGCAGACCGTGCACCAGCCGGCGGTGAAGGTGACGAGCACCGGCCCGTCGGCCGCCTTCGCCGCGAGCGCCGCATCGAGTGCTGCGGGGGAGGAGACGCGCGTCTCCAGCGGGCCCTGGGCCTCCTCGCGGGCCGTCGCGGCGAGGAAGCCGAGCGGGCGCAGGGGATCGCCCGCCCCGCCCGCGGCGCCGACGATCAGCAGGGCGCCGCAGAGCAGCGCCACGAGGCCGGCCGCCTGGCCGAGCCGCTGCAGCGCGCCCCTGGCGCCGTCCGCCCGGTCGAGGCCTCCGGCGAACACGCCGACCCCCACCGCCAGCACGCCCCAGAGCGCGAGGCCCGCGGGGTCCGGCAGCAGGCGAGCGAGCAGCCCGACGGCGATTGCCAGGAACAGCACGCCGCAGGCGGCCTTCACCCGCGCGAGCCACGGCCCCGCGTGCGGCAGGATGCGGGCGCCGAAGGTGCCGGCGGCCACCAGCGGCAGGCCCATGCCGAGGCCGAGCATGAACAGCGCCGCGCCGCCGCGCGCGCCGTCTCCGGTCTGGGCGGCATAGAGCAATGCGGCGGCCAGCGGCGGCGTCACGCACGGCCCCACCACCAGCGCCGAGCCGAAGCCCAGAAGCGCGGCGCCGGCCACCGAGCCGCCGCGCGCGCCGACGGACAGGCGGCCGGCGAGGCCGGACGGCAGCGCGAGCTCGAACAGGCCGAACATGGAGAGCGCCAGCGCCGCCAGCACCGCCGCCATGACGCCGAGGGCGAGCGGCGTCTGCAGCGCCGCCTGGAGGTTCGCCCCGGACCAGCCGGCCGCGAGGCCGACCACGCCGTAGGCGGCGGCCATGGCCGCAACATAGGCGGAGGACAGACCCAGCCCGCGCCAGCGGGAGGGGTTCTGCCCGCCACCGGCCAGGATGCCGGACAGGATCGGGATCATGGGGAACACGCACGGCGTGAAGGCGAGCAGCAGCCCGAGGCCGAGGAAGCCCAGCAGCACGCCAAGCAGGGGGCCGGCGAGCGGCGGCGCGTCCGGGTCCGTCGCGCCGGCGGTCGCGGCGGGCGAAGCGGCCGCGCTGGGCGCGGCGGCCGACCCGCCGATCGCCTCGGCGCCCATCCCCCTCGGCTCGGGAAAGGGGGCGCGCGCGGCCTCGGCGACGGCGAGGCTGGCGAGGTCCACATTCAGCCGCGCCGGCGGGTAGCACACCCCGTCCTCGGCGCAGCCCTGGAACGCGACCTCCAGCGTTCCGCGGGCCGGCAGGCCGCGCGCCCGCGCCTCCACCGTGCCGTGATAGATTTCCACCGCGCCAAAGTTCGGGTCGTCCTTGGCCTCGCCGGGCGGGGTGGCGAGCGGCACCGCCGCGCCGGCGCTGCGCGCCTCCAGGCTCTCGCGGTAGAGGTAGGTGCGCGGCGCGATGCTCCAGCGCAGCAGGAGCGCCCCGTCGGCCTCCCGCAGGGCGGCGAGGCGGAAGGCCTGCTCGGCCCGCAGCTCGGCCTGGGCGGCGGCCGGGCCCGGCGCCAGCAGGAGGAGTGCGGCGAGCGCGGGCAGGACCGTCCGCGCCAGATATGTCATGACCAAGGGGCGCCTCCGCGCGATGTCCGGGGCGCTCCCTCCGATGCCCACCTTAAGCCAGCCTTAAGCTGGCCGTAGGAGGCAGCGCCGAGGAGGAGAAGAATGCGCATCCTGGTGGTGGAGGACGACCCCGTGCTGTCGGACGGCCTGAAGGTGGGGCTGGAGCTTTCCGGCGCGACCGTCGAGCGCGTGGGCCTGTGCGCCGATGCCCGCGCCGCCCTCGCCGCCAACCGCTTCGACGCGGTGGTGCTCGACCTCATGCTGCCGGACGGCTCCGGCCTCGAAATCCTCCGCGACCTGCGCGCCGCCAGGGACCCGACGCCGGTGCTGCTGCTCACCGCCCTCGACGAGACCACGGACAAGGTGCGCGGTCTCGATGCCGGGGCGGACGACTATCTCGGCAAACCGTTCGACCTCGATGAGCTCGCCGCCCGGGTGCGCGCCATCGCCCGGCGCGGGCAGGGCCGGGCGGCGCCGATGCTGGCGGCGGCGGGCCTGGTGCTCGATCCCGCGACCCTCAGCGCCACCGTGGACGGCCGCGCGGTGGCGCTCTCCCGGCGGGAGTTCGCGGTGCTCTCGGCGCTGATGGAGCGGCCGGGCGTCATCCGCTCCAAAAGCGAGATCGAGGAACGGCTCTATGGCTGGCAGGAGGAGGTGGAGAGCAACACGGTGGAGGTCCATGTCCACAACCTGCGCGCCAAGGTGGGGCGCGAGGCCATCGAGACCGTGCGCGGCCTCGGCTACCGGGTGCGGAGCGCGCCATGACCTCGCTGCGCCGGCGCCTGTTCGTGATCCTGCTCGCCGCCACCGGCGCCATCTGGCTGTGCGCGGTGGCGTGGATCACCCTCGGCAGCCGCAGCGAGCTCGAACACGTGCTCGACGCGCGCCTGCAGGAGGCCGCGCGCATGGTGCATTCCATGGTGCGGGGCGGCAATATCGCCGCAGCGGCCGGCCCGCTGCCGCAGATGCAGTCCGGCTATGAGCGCCAGCTCTCCTGCCAGATCTGGTCGCTGGACGGGGAGCTGGTGGCGCGCTCGGGCGGCGCCCCGGACGCGGCGCTGGCCGGACCGTCGGAAGGCTTCTCCGAGCGCACGGTGGACGGGGAGAGGTGGCGGGTCTTCACCATCGTCGACGGCGAGAAGGGCGTGCGGGTGATGGTGGGCGACCGCGTCGGCCTGCGCGACCGGCTGGTGCGCGACCTGGTGGCGGGGCTTCTGGCGCCCGCTTTGCTGATGGTGCCGCTGCTCGGCCTGCTGATCTGGATCAGCCTCGGGCGCGGGCTCGCCCCGCTTAATGCGCTGGCGCGCGAGATCGCGGCCCGGGACGGGGAGGACATGCGCCCGGTCGCGCCGGCCGAGGCGCCGTCCGAGGTGCGCCCGCTCATCGGCGCCCTCAACGGCCTGTTCGGCAAGGTGGAGGCGGCGCGCCGCCACGAGCGCGACGTCACCGCCTTCGCCGCCCACGAGCTGAAGACGCCGCTCGCCGGCCTCAAGGCGCAGGCCCAGATCGCGCTGGCAAGCCCGGACGAGGCGATCCGGGAGGGCGCGCTCAAGCAGATCCTGGTGAGCGTCGACCGCACCGCGCGCCTGGTGCGCCAATTGCTCGCTTTGGCGAAGCTGGAGGCGGCGCCCCGCCCCGCCGCGCCAGCCGAGCTCGACGCCGCCGCCGTGCTGCGGGAGGTCGCCGCGCACGGACCGACGCCGCCGGGCGTCGCGGTCGAGATCGCCGACGATCTCGCCGGCCTGAAGGTGACCGGCGAGCCGGAGGCGCTGCATCTCGTGCTGCGCAATCTGCACGAGAATGCGGTGGAGCACATGCCGGCGGGTGGGCGCGTGGCATGGCGGCGCTGCGCGGGGGGCTTGTGCGTCGAAGACGAGGGGCCGGGCATCCCGCAGGACGAACTGCCGCGGGTGGCGGAGCGCTTCTTCCGCGGGCGCCACAAGAACGCGGCGGGCACCGGGCTCGGCCTCACCATCGCCGCCATGGCCGCGGAGCGGCTCGGCGCGCGGCTCGTGGTCGGCAACCGGGACGACCGCACCGGCGTCCGCGCCACCCTGCTCTGGACCTGAAGGCCGGTCGCCCCCGACGCATGCCTGGCGTCGCTGCGCCGGCGCGTCCGGGGCAGAAAAACGCAGCCGGCCGCCGCTGGCGGCGGCCGGCTGCGGGAGGCGAGGTTCACGACACCCGATGCGAGGATCGGCGGGGCATCCGCGGGTGTCATCCCCCAAACGGATGAGGCGCGGCGAGAACGCCCCGCCGCGGGCACCGGAAGCTTGACGGCGGGCGTTCGCGCGACATCCTTACGAAGTCGTCAACGCATTGATTCGCTTGGAGCTTGCCCCGGTGAAGCCGCCCGTCCATCGTGCGCGCTCGCGCCCGCTGACGTTCGCCCCCGGCGACCTGCGGGTGCCGATCCTCGCGCGGCCCCTGGCGGTGCTGCCGGCGGGGCACCGGCAGCCGGTGGCCTGGACCTCGCACCATCAGTCGTCCGCCGGCAAGTTCGCCGCGGCATGGGGCACCATCGGCGCGCTTACCATGCTCGCCTTCCTCGCCCATTGCGCCCATCCGGTGATGGCGCTGTGGATCTGGCTGCTCGGCCCGTAAGGCGCGGGCTCGCTCTCTCAGGCTCCAAGTTCCTCGAGCAGCGCGCCGAGCGCGGCCTCCGGCGTGGCGCGCCGCCAGTCGGCCATCTGGTGGCGGAAGAAGGTGTCCTGCCGCTTGGCGTAGCGGCGCGTGTCCGCCTGGCCTTCGGCCGCCGCCGCGTCGAGGCCGAGCTCGCCGGAAAGGTGCCGCATCAGCGCCGGCACGCCGTGGGCTTTTAGCACCGGCCGCGCCGCATCGAGCCGGCGGGCGGCGAGCGCCGCCACCTCGGCGAGCGCGCCCTGGTCCAGCATCTGGTGGAAGCGCGCGTCGATGCGCCGCCGCAGCTCGTCGCGCTGCGCCACCAGCACGAGGCGCACGCAGTCCTCCGGCGCCAGGAACGGCGGCTGGGCGTCCGCCTGCCAGCGCGCGAGGGGGCGGCCGGTGGCCTCCAGCACCTCCAGCGCCCTGAGCACCCGCTGGCGGTCGTTCACATTGAGCCGTGCGGCGGTTTCCGGGTCGCGGGCCAGAAGGCGCGCATGGACCGCGGCATTGGCCAAGCTCTCGGCCCAGGCGCGCACCCGCTCGCGCACCGCCGCCGGGATCGGCGGCACCGCGGCGAGGCCCTGCGTGAGGGCGCGGAAATAGAGACCGGTGCCGCCCACCAGGATCGGCGTGCGCCCCGCGCCGCGCAAAGCGGTGATGGCGGCCTTGGCGTCATCGCTCCAGCGGCCCACCGAATAGTCGGTGTCGGCGTCCACATGGCCGTAGAGCCGGTGTGGCGCGCGGCCGAGGTCGGCGACCGAAGGACGCGCCGTGATGATCGAGAGATCACCATAGACCTGCATGGAATCGGCATTCAGCACCACGCCCCGGCCGTCCGCGCCGAGGCGCTCGGCGAGCGCCAGCGCAAGCGCCGACTTGCCGCTGGCCGTCGGACCTGCGATGAGCACCACCTTCGGCGCCTTCTGCCGCCTCACCTTTTGATGCTCCGGTTGTCCATGGCTCTCGTCGCGACGCTCATCTCCAATCCCGCCGCCCCGGCGCTCACCTATGAGGCGGAGCAGATCGCCCGCTCCGTTCTGCCGCAGGCGGAGGACGCCGTCACCCTCTGGCCCGAGGTTGCGGCCGACATTCCGTTCCTGCCGCCGCTCGGCGCCGATCCCGGCCCGTTCGAGGACAGGCTGCGCGCCGCGCTTTCGGACCATGCCCTGGACGTGGTGGTGCAGGGCCGCACCGGCCGGCGCAAGCGGCTGTTCCTCGCCGACATGGATTCCACCATGATCGGCCAGGAATGCATCGACGAACTGGCGGATTTCGTCGGCCTCAAGGCGCATGTGGCGGCGATCACCGAGCGCGCCATGCGCGGCGAGATCGCGTTTGAGCCGGCGCTGCGCGAGCGCGTCGCGCTGCTGCGCGGGCTGGAGGCGAGGGTGGTGGACGAGGTGCTGGCCGAGCGTATCCGCCTCACGCCCGGCGGGCCGCAGCTGGTGGCTACCATGAAGGCCAACGGCGCCTATGCCGCCCTTGTCTCCGGCGGCTTCACGCTGTTCACCTCCGAGATCGCCGCCCGCATCGGCTTTGACGAGCACCGGGCGAACGAACTGCTGCTGGAGGGGGGACGCCTCGTCGGCGCGGTGGCGGAGCCCATCCTCGGCCGCGAGGCCAAGCTCGCAACCTTGGTGGAGCTGCGCGATCATTTGCACCTCGCCCCCTCCGAGACCCTGGCGGTGGGCGACGGGGCGAACGACCTCGCCATGCTCGCCGAGGCCGGCCTCGGCGTCGCCTTCCACGCCAAGCCGGCGGTGGCGGCGGCGGCGCGGGCGCGGGTGAACCACGGCGATCTGACCGCGCTCTTGTTCATGCAGGGCTACCACCGCGACGAGATCGTCGGGGCGTGAGGCTCAGAGCGAGAAGCTGGTGCCGCAGCCGCAGGAGGAGGCCGCCTGCGGGTTCTCCACCCGGAACGAGGCGCCGATGAGGTCGTCGACGAAGTCGAGCCGCGAGCCGGCGAGATAATCGAGCGAGACCTTGTCCACCAGCACGGTGGCGCCGTCCTTCTCGATCACCAGATCTTCGGGCGTCTGTTCCCGCGTCACGTCGAAGCGGTACTGGAAGCCGGAGCAGCCGCCGCCTTCCACGCTGACGCGCAGCACGCTGCCCGGCGCTTCGGTCGCGAGAATCTCCGCGATGCGCCGGGCCGCGCTTTCGGTGACGGCAAAGGGAAGGGTCTCGGTGTCCGTCTCGGTGTCCATGGCATCGACTTTACGGGTTGAAGCTGGCATTGCGCCATAGGTAAGAGCGCAGGGCGCCGAATTCAAAGGGGGATGTCCATGGCGGTTTCCGGCGCGCGGCCCATGGCGGCGTTCGCGAGCGACGCCACCCAAACCCGCGGGCGCCTGTTCCCGGAGGCGGACATGCCGCCGCGCAGCGCCTTCCGGCGCGACTGCGACCGCATCATCCATTCCACCGCCTTCCGCCGGCTGAAGCACAAGACGCAGGTGTTCGTCTTCAACGAAGGCGACCATTTCCGCACCCGCCTCACCCATACGCTGGAAGTGGTGCAGGTGGCGCGCTCCATCGCCCGCGCGCTCGGGCTCGACGAGGACCTCGCCGAAGCGCTGGCGCTCGCCCACGACCTCGGCCATCCGCCCTTCGCCCATGCGGGCGAGCGGGCGCTGGACGCCTGCCTCAAGGATTATGGCGGCTTCGACCACAACGCCCAGTCGCTGCGCGTGGTCACCCGCATCGAGCGGCGCTATGCCGAGTTCGACGGCCTGAACCTCACCTGGGAGACCCTGGAGGGCATCGCCAAGCACAACGGCCCGCTCACCGACCGGCAGGGCCATGGGATCGGCCGCTATGCCGCCGGTCTGCCCCACGCCATCAAGGCGCATTCTGGCCTCCAGGACCTGGAATTGTGGACCCATGCGGGTCCCGAGGCGCAGGTGGCGGCGATCGCCGACGACATCGCCTATGACGTGCACGACCTCGACGACGGCCTGCGCGCCCGCCTGTTCGCCGTCGACGATCTGAAGGACCTGCCTTTGGTGGGCGCGGCGCTCGCCGAGGTGCGCGCGCGCTATCGCGGGCTCGATGTGCCGCGCACCGTGAACGAGGTGATGCGCCGGCTCATCACCCGCCTGATCGAGGACGTGGTGGCGGAGACCGCGCGTCGGGCCGCCGAGTCGGGCGTCGCCTCGGCCGGCGCGGTGCGAGCGCTGGGCCGGCCGCTGGTGGGCTTCTCCGACCGCGTGCGGGCGCAGGAGGCGGCCATCAAGGGCTTCTTGTTCCCGCACATGTACCGGCACCCCCGGGTGGTCCGCATCATGGAGGAGGCCCAAGGCGTGCTCCGCGACCTGTTCGCCCGCTTCACGGCCCAGCCCTGGGACATGCCGCCCTCCTGGCAGGAGGACCTCGACTTCTCCGACGCGCCGCGCCTTGCCCGGCGTGTCGCCGACTATATCGGCGGCATGACCGACCGCTACGCGCTCGACCAGCACGCCCGCTTCTTTGACTTGACGCCGGACTTGCGATAGGCGCGCCGGCGACCAAACCGATCGGACCATATCCATGAACGTCTACGCGATCTTCGCCGATCACGTGCGCGAAGCCGTCGCCACCCTCGTCGCCGCAGGCGAGATCTCAGGCCGTCCCGACCTCGCGCGCGTGGTGGTGGAGCCGCCGCGCGATCCGAGCCACGGCGACCTCGCCACCAACGCCGCGATGGTGCTGGCGAAGGAGGCGGGCGCGAAGCCGCGCGAGCTCGCCGAGCGCATCGCCGGCCGGCTGAGGGCGGTGCCGTTCGTCGCCAAGGTGGAGGTGGCGGGACCGGGCTTCATCAATCTGGCGCTCGCGGAAGGCTTCTGGCCCAAGGTGCTGCTGGCGGTGCTTGGCGAGGGCCTCGACTTCGGCCGCTCGTCGCTGGGCGGCGGCGAGAAGGTGAACGTGGAATACGTCTCCGCCAACCCCACCGGCCCGATGCATGTGGGCCATTGCCGGGGCGCGGTGTTCGGCGACGCCATGGCGCGGCTTTTGGCCTTCGGCGGCTTCGCGGTGACCAAGGAATACTACATCAACGACGCCGGTGCCCAGGTGGACGTGCTCGGCCGCTCGGCCTATCTGCGCTACCGCGAGGCGGTGACGGGGGAGGCGGCGGACATCCCGGACGGGCTCTATCCCGGTGACTATCTGGTCCCGGTGGGCCGGCTGCTCGCCGAGATGCACGGCCCCGCCTTCATGGCGGCGCCAGAGAGCGAATGGCTGCCGATCTTCCGCTCGTTTGCCATCGGCCAGATGATGGAGATGATCCGCGCCGACCTCACCGCGCTCGGCATCGAGTTCGACGTGTTCTCCTCCGAGCGCGCGCTTTCGCAGGGGCCGGTGGACAAGGTCGGCGCCACCATCGAGGCGCTCCGGGCCTCCGGCGAGGTCTATGAGGGCCGCTTGCCGCCGCCCAAGGGGGCGCCGATCGAGGACTGGGAGGACCGCGAGCAGACCCTGTTCCGCGCCACCGATTTCGGCGACGACGTGGATCGTCCGCTGAAGAAGTCCGACGGCGGCTACACCTATTTCGCCGGCGACATCGCTTACCACAAGGACAAGATCGAGCGCGGCTTCCTCAAGATGATCGACGTCTGGGGCGCCGACCACGGCGGCTACGTCAAGCGCATGCAGGCGGCGGTGAAGGCGGTCTCCGGCGGGCGGGCGAGCCTGGACGTGGAGCTGATCCAGCTGGTGCGGCTGCTGCGCAACGGCGAGCCGGTGCGCATGTCGAAGCGGGCGGGCTCCTTCGTCACCCTGCGCGACGTGGTGGACGAGGTTGGCCGGGACGCGGTGCGGTTCATGATGCTGTTTCGCAAGAACGACGCGACGCTCGACTTTGACCTCGCCAAGGTGATCGAGCAGTCGCGCGAGAATCCTGTGTTCTACGTCCAGTATGCCCACGCTCGAGCCAAGTCGATCCTGCGTAACGCGCTGGAGCAGTTCTCGGATTTGCCGCAGGAGCCGGCCGCGTTCGGGGCCGGGCCGCTAAACCTGCTGGACGACGAAGGCGAGGTCACGCTTCTCAAGCGCCTCGCGGCCTGGCCGCGTTTGGTGGAGCAGGCTGCCGCGGCGCGCGAGCCGCACCGCGTCGCCTTCTATTTGCACGACCTGGCGAGCGATTTCCACGGCCAGTGGAACCGGGGAAAAGACTTGCCATATTTACGCTTCATTATGGAGAATGATCGACAGTTGACCTTGGCTCGCTTGGCCTTGGTCCACGGCGTGGCCACGGTGCTCGCCTCAGGTCTCAGGGTTCTGGGGGTGGAGGCCGTCGACGAGATGAAGTGACCTCTCGTCCTTTGGCCCGGATCGCCGGTAACGCCGGCAAACCGAGCCGCCGGGCGGGGCGGACAACAGAACATCGAGGCGACATGGTCGAGGAAAGCAGGTTCCGCTACCGGCGTGACGACGGCATGGCCGGCGGAGGATCCGCCACGGACACGCGCTATGCGCGGACAGCGCCGCAGCGCGCGCCGATGCCGGAGGTTCGCAGCCTCGATCGCGGGGACATGGCGTCCCGCGGCGTGAATTCGGGCGCCGCTTATGCGGGCGGCGCGACCCGCGACGCCGGGCGAGGGGAATCCGGACGGGCCGATCCCGGCCGTGCCGAGACGCAAGCCGTCCACGGGCAGAGATATTCCCGCGCGCCCGAGCCGCCGCGCGGCGCCGGCCGTCCCGGCGAGAACCCCGCCGAGAACAAGGATTCGCTCGCCGAGCTCGCCCGCCTCATCGGCGACCAGGACCCCTTCGCGGAATTCTCCGACCTCGAACGCAAGGGCGCGAATGCGTCCTCTGCCGAGGACGACGACTACGACGATTACGACACCGACGAGGACCTCGACGCCGACCGTGCCGATGACGACCATGGGCGGGACGCGGAGGACGAGGAGGACGAGGAGGACGACGAGGGCGATCGCTGGAGCGCCGCCGTGGCCCCCGCGCGCCAGCCGGCGCCGCTTCCCGCCTCGCGCGGCGACGCCTATGGGCGCGCCGGCGGCTATGGCGATCCTGCTTCTTTGAGCGGCCGGTCCGCCGCCCCCGCATCGTCGGCCTATGGCCGCGCGGCCGATGGCCGTGGCGCGGCGCCCTCCGGCGCCGGCCGCTATGACGACGAGGACGATGACGTCTACGCCGCCCCGTCGCGACCGGCCCAGCTTCCCGCGCCCCGTGCCGGCGCGGCCTATTCTGCGGCTGCAGCGCCGCTGCGCGCCGCCGCGGCACCAGCCTCGCCGGCCGTGCGCTCCGGATACGGCTCGCTCGCCCGCCCGCCGTCGCTGCCAAGCCCGGCGCAGGCCAATGGCTATGCCTCCCGGCCGGCCGCCGCGTCCTATGACGACGGCGATGACGACGATTACGAGGACGACGACCGCGCCCGCGGCTATGACGCCGAGGACGACGACGATTATGCGCCGCCGGCCGTGGCGCCGCGCGCCGACGCGCGCGCTCCGGCTCCGCGCGCTGCCGATCCGCGCGCCGCGGACGCGCGGGCCTACGACAGCCGGTCCGTGGCTTCCCGCGCGCCCCAGAGCGGCGCCAGCCCGCGTGCGGCGCTTCCGATTCCCGCCGCGGCCGCACGCGGCGAGGCGCGGCGCGCCCCCGATGGCCAGGCCTATGCCGCCCACGCCGCCCACGCCTATGCCACCCCGGGGCAGGCCAGCAGGGGGCAAGGGGCGAAGGGACAGGCGGTCGCGCTCCAGGCGCCGGCGCGCGGCGCCGAGCGCCACGTGCCGCCGGCGCCGGCCTACGACACGGACGATTACGACGACGACTATGACGACGAGGCCTATGACGACGGCCACGGCGCCAAGCCCCAGGATCCGAGGGCCTATGCCCGCGGGGCCGATGCCGCCCGGGGGCGTGCGAGCCATGACCGGGCCGGCGAGGCGGCCTACGCCTATTCCACCGATCGCCGCGACGACAACAGCTACGACGATTACGACGACGCCTACGATCCGCAGTTCGCCGACGACGGCTACATGCCGCCCCACGGCGAGGACATCTACGAGAGCGAGCCGCGCCGCAGGAAGGGCCGCATGGCCCTGCTCATGGTGGCGAGCGTGCTCGGCCTCGCGGTCGCCGGCGCGGCGACCTTCTTCGCCTATCGCATGGCGGTGGGCGAGACCACGTTCGGCTCCGCCACGCCCGAGGTGATCCGCGCCGACAGCGCGCCGGTGAAGACCGTGACTCCGCCCACCGCCGACAGCCAGGGCAAGCTGATCACCGAGCGTCTCGGCGCCGGCGGCAGTCCCAACGAGCGCCTGGTGACCCGCGAGGAGAGCCCGGTTGAAGTGACCGCCGCCACGCGCGCCGGCGCGGGCGCCACCGGGCAGGGCGAGCCCAAGCGGGTGAAGACCTATGCGGTGCGCCCCGACGGCACCATGGCCGCGCCCGCTGGCGGAACGGCCGCCCCGGCGGGGTCCTCGCTGACCGCCTTCGCACCGGTCCAGAGCCCCGGATCCGCCGCGCCCGGCGCGGCGCCGGCCCAGACCGGCGCGGTCGCGCCGCCCGTGGCGGCGAGCGGCAGCTATGTGGTGCAGGTGGCCTCCCAGCGCTCCGAGGCGGATGCGCAAGGCTCCTGGAAGGCGCTCCAGGCCAAGTATCCGAGCCTGCTCGGCAGCTACACGGCGCAGGTGCGGAAGGCGGATCTCGGCGAGCGCGGCGTGTTCTACCGCGCTCAGGTCGGCCCGTTCGCCTCCCGCGACCAGGCCAACGATCTGTGCCAGGCGCTGCGCGGGCAGGGCGGCGACTGCATCGTCAACAAGAACTGAGGCCGCGCGCGGCCTCCGCGCATGGTATCGCGGTTACGGGGCCGCCCGACCACACAGGGGCGCCCGATCGGGCGCCCCTTTTGCATCGCCAGGGTGACGCCTCGGCTTCCTCAGGCGCTCTTGAGCCGCGTGCCGGTGCGGCCGGCGAGGTCCTGCACGAACTGGAACGCGGTGCGGCCGGAGCGGGAGCCGCGGGTGGTGGCCCATTCCAGCGCCTCGCGGCGCCATTGCTCTTCGCCCACCGGCAGGCCGTGATGCGCCACATAGGCCGCGACCATGGCGAGGTACTCGTCCTGGCTGCACTTGTGGAAGCCGAGCCACAGGCCGAACCGGTCGGAGAGCGAGACCTTCTCTTCCACCGCCTCGCCGGGATTGATGGCGGTGGAGCGCTCGTTCTCCATCATGTCGCGCGGCAGCAGATGGCGCCGGTTGGAGGTGGCGTAGAAGATGACGTTGTCCGGCCGCCCCTCGATGCCGCCCTCCAGCACCGCCTTCAGCGACTTGTAGGAGGTGTCGTCGGCGTCGAACGAAAGGTCGTCGCAGAACACGATGAAACGGTGCTTGGAGGCGCGCGCCAGCGCCATCAGAGCGGGCAGGGTCTCGATGTCCTCCCGGTGGATCTCCACCAGCTTGAGCCGCGCGCCCGAGGCATCCTGCACCAGCGTGTTGGTGGTGGCGTGTGCGGCTTTCACGAGCGAGCTCTTGCCCATGCCGCGCGCGCCCCACAGCAAAGCGTTGTTGGCGGGCAGGCCGCGCGCGAAACGCAGCGTGTTCTCCATCAGCTGGTCGCGCACCCGGTCGATGCCCTGAAGCAGGTCCATCTCGACGCGGTTGACGCGCGGCACCGGCTCGAAGCGCCCGGGCGCGGTCTGCCAGACGAAGGCGTCGGCGGCGTCGAAGTCGGGCGCCTGCGGCCGCGCCGGAGCGATGCGCTCCAGCGCGTCGGCGATGCGGGCCATCAGGCTCAGGGTCTCGTCGGCGGAAAAGTCTTTCGGGCTCGTCATCTGGTCCTCCCCGGCCGGGGATAGGGCGCGCGCCGCGCGGCTGCAAGCGGGGCGGCGGGAAAGGCGCGGCCCGAGCCATGCGCAAAGCGCATGGCGAAAATTGCCGTGCGCGGGGAACTTCTGCCACAACTTCTCCCCATGGATCTGGGAGTGCTGTGCTGGAACGAAGCGGCCGGGGGGCCGGGCAGTGCCGCAAGGCGCGCGCGGGTCCCTCGTCCGGCACTCACGCAGCGCGCCGAACGGTGGCCTTCCGGAGACGCCCCATGCCTTTGCCTTCGTGCCGCCGCGGCGGCCGCGCCGTGATCCTGCTCGCCGTGCTCGCCACCGTCGCCGCCGCCCCGGCTCTCGCCCAGACCAAGAGCGAATCGAAGCGCACGGAAAACAAGGACGGCTCCGCCTCCCTCGATTTCTCCAACGAGGTGGCAGATCTCGGCACCAAGGTCGGCCTGTCGGTGAGCGAGCCTTCGGTCGATCCGATGGCCGATCCGGCCGCCGGTCAGGCGACGCTCTCCGGCTCCGCTTATGCCAAGGTCGCGGTGAAGGCGCTGCCGGACTGGCTGTTCTGGCAAAACGGCGCGGTGGACGTCGCGGTCAATCCTGCGGACGAGACCAGCAAGGTCGCCACCAGCCTCACCCGCTCGGTGGGCATCGGCGGCGGGCTGACGGCGACGCTGAAGGACAGCTATTCGTTCGCGCGCGGCGCCGCGAGCGAGTCCTGGGAGACCGACAAGTCGCTGAGCGTCAAGCACGAGGACACCCGCACCACCGTCTCGGTCGGCGCCAAGACCACCCAGGACCAGGCCGGCTGGCTGCCCTCGGTGAGCGCGCAGCAGGAGCTCGCCAAGGGCTTCAACGTGACGACGAGCGTCTCGGATACGGGCTCGGAGATCGCCAAGAGCGTCACCGCCGGCTTCAAGCACCGCTGGTGACCGCTCAGGCCCACACCAGAGCGAGAAAGAACCGCGCGGCGATCAGCAGGAAGAACAGGCCGATCCCCACCTCCAGGGCGCGGTGCGGCAGCCGGTGGGCGAGCCGGGCGCCATAGGGCGCGAACACCATGCTCAGCGGCGCCATGCACAGGAAGCCGATCACCGAGACGTAGCCCAGCGACAGCGGCGGCAGCTCCGACATATGGGGCCAGCCGGCCACCGCGTAGCCGATGACGCCGGGGATGGGGATGATCATGCCGATGCCGGCCGAGGTCGCCACCGCCGCATGGATCGGCACGCCGTAGAGCAGCAGGATGTTGGTGGCCACTCCGCCGCCGGAAATCCCCACCAATGACGCGGCGAGGCCGAGGAAGTAGCCGATCACCCCGAGGCCCATCTTGCCGGGAAGCTGGCCGGCGATGCGGATGTCGTTGCGGCCGACCACGCTCTTGACGCCGAGCACGCCGATGATGCCGACGAAGATCGCCTGCAGCACCCAGCCGTCCACCACCGCGGCGATCGCGGTTCCGGTCAGCATCCCGCCGATCGCCGGCAGGCGCCAGCTCGCGAGCACGCCGGGCAGCACCGCGCCGCGCGCCGCATGGGCGCGGTAGGACATGTAGGAGGTGGGGATGATGACCGCGAGCGAGGTGCCGATGCACAATTGCATGCGCAGGCTCTCGTCCACCCCCACGGCGCGGAACACCTCGTAGAGCACGGGCACCATCACGCCACCGCCCCCGACGCCGAACATGCCGGCCAGCACGCCGGTGACGACGCCCCCGGCCAAGAGAGCCAGGGCGAGGAAGACGATCTCGTTCCAGGGCATGGGGTCTCGGGCGAAGGGAGGGAAGGTCGCCCTGTGCGCCCAAACCGGCAGCCTGTCCAGCGCAATTGCCGCAACCCAGCTGCGCGAAAGCGCGGGGCTTGAGGCCTCAAGCGGCCGCCGGCTCGGCGCGGCGGCGCACCTCGTCGACCGCCGCGCGCAGCACCGCGAGGCCGGCGCCGGGGCGGATCGCCTCGGTGGCGAGCCGGCGGCGATAGAGCCGCGCGCCGCGCCGGCCGGTGAACAGGCCCAGCATGTGGCGGGTGACGTCGGGCAGCCGCCCGCCCGCTTCGAGATGCGCGGCGATGTAAGGCTCGAACGCCGCGACGGCGGCGAACGCGTCGGCGTGGGGCGGCTCCTCGCCGAACAGCGCGCGATCGACGCCGAGCAGGAGCTCGGGGTCCTGGTAGGCGGCGCGGCCGAGCATCATGCCGTCGAGCGGGCCGAGCTCGGCTTGCCCCGCCGCGATGCCGGCGATGCCGCCGTTGAGCACGATCGGCAGGCCCGGCAGGCGCCCCTTGAGGCGCCGCGCGCGGTCGTAATCGAGCGGCGGCACGTCGCGATTCTCGCGCGGTGAGAGGCCCTTCAGCCACGCCTTGCGGGCGTGCACGATCAGCCCGTCGACCCCGGCCGCCACCACCTTGTCGGCGAGCGCGTCGAGCGCCTCTTCCGGGTCCTGCTCGTCGACGCCGATGCGGCACTTGACCGTGACCGGGACGGCGACGGCAGCCTTCATGGCGGCCACGCAGTCCGCCACCAGGTCCGGCTCGCGCATCAGGCAGGCGCCGAAATTGCCGCCCTGCACCCGGTCCGACGGGCAGCCCACATTGAGGTTGATCTCGTCATAGCCGAAGCCGGCGCAGATGCGCGCCGCCTCGGCGAGCGCGGCGGGATCGCTGCCGCCGAGCTGCACCGCCACCGGGTGCTCAGCCGGGGAGAAGCCGAGCAGGCGCGCGCGGTCGCCATGGATCACCGCCGGTGCCGTGACCATCTCGGTATAGAGCCGCGCCCGGCGCGAGAGCGTGCGGTGGAACGCCCGGCAGTGCCGGTCGGTCCAATCCATCATGGGCGCCACGGAAAATCCAAATAACTGATCGTTCGACATTATTGTTGTGGCTTCAAGGAGTTGGGCCGGGTCATGCGCGCGATTCTTCGCCACGGCGCGCCCCAATTTCCGGTTTTTCGACGCGTGAGCGCACACGGAGCGCACACCGATTGGCCACCTTCACTAAACTAAAATCCGGCTCCTGGAGAGCCCTGATCCGTCGGAAGTGGTAGTCCGTCAGCGCGGCATCCCTGCGCCGCAGGGATGCCGGGGAATGGGCGCTCGGCATGGCGCGCCGCGCCGGTCGACAGAAGCCCGCCGTCACGCGCCCATCACCCTGAAGCGGCTCGGCCTCGGGAAAGGCAAGGAGCGGGATCGCCGGCCGACGCAGGATCAACTTGACCGCATCATCACGGCGCGGGACGAGAACCCTCGCCATCAGGGCTCTCAGATGCGCGGCCAACCATCGCCGGCTGCTGGAGCCTATGGGAAACATCCCGCCGGCCGAAGCCGAGAAACGCTACTACGCCATGCTCGGTGAGACAGCCATGGCGGCATGACTTAAACCAAATGGCCTCCGGTGAAGCCGGGGCGGTTCATTCCGCCGCATCTTCGTCGAGCCTGCCGTGTGGCTGCTCGTGGCGGTGTCGTTTTTCATCCAGGTCGGATTTTACGGCTTGAACATGTGGCTGCCGACCTTGCTGAGGGCGCTCGCGGATGCGGGTTTCGGCGCGGTGGGGCTGATTGCGGCGCTGCCGTACGTCACGGCGATCGTGTTCATGGGGGCAAACGGTTGGTGGGTTGACCGCAATCGGCGCTACCAGCGTCATGTACTGATGTCGCTTGTTCTGGCCGCGGTCAGCCTCGTTGCCTCGGTAATGATCGGCCAGTCTTTCGTCGTGGCTTGGATATTCTTCATCTGCCTCGCAATAGGCGGTGCGCTGTCCTATGAGGGGCCGTTCTGGGCGGCGGCGTCGCGGGCGGTGCCCGTGGCGGCGGCGGGCGCCGCGGCCGGCCTCATAAATGCGGTGGGCAACCTCGGGGGCTTTCTGGGACCTCGTCTTGGCGGCATCCTGCTGGATAGGAGCGGAGGCCAGTTCCTCACCACAGCCATAGCGCTCGCCGCGTCGTTCCTGGTGGCGGGCCTGTTGATGCTGATGGTCCGCTTGCGTCGCGACAAGATGGCACTGGCTTAGATCTTGGCATCGAGGCGCCGAGCGGCGATCCGGTGACGGACCCATCATCGCCACCGATCCGCGCGGCGGCTGGCGACGCCGTCACCGCCGGCAAGGGCGCCCTAACCCTCGCGGATGTCGGCGAGGACACGCAGATCCTGCAGCTCGGCCTCCCCTCGAGGGGATGGAGGACCTCCAGATGTGGACCCCGATCCGGCGCGCTGAGATCGACCCTCTGGCGGGTCAGATCATCACCCGGTCGCACCTGCGCAGCGACCGGCTGGCGGGAAGCCCGGTGGGTTATCTTTACGAGTAGAACGACCCGGCCGGCTTGGCCTATAAGGCTTGGCTGAGGCGACGGAAGTTTCTGGTAAAACAATAACGACTGGTGAAGGCGAGCCCGCCGCCGCCGCGATCGCGGCCGGCATTTCCTCAGGATGCGGTCTCGCCTTGGGAAAGGGTGACTGACGGTGACGATGGCAAATGGGACGGGAGCCCGGGTGGAACGCGCCGGGCTGCAGATCGCGTGTGTTCTGCACGATTTCATCGAGACGGAGGTTCTGCCCGGCAGCGGCATCGACGGGGAGGCGTTCTGGGCCGGCCTGTCCGGCATCGCCCACGATCTGGCGCCGCGCAACCGCGCGCTGCTCGCGCGGCGCGAAGACCTGCAGAAGACGCTCGACCAGTGGTATCGCGACAACGGCGCGCCGATCGACCTCGAGGCCTACAAGGCCTTCCTTGCGAAGATCGGCTATCTGGTGCCCGAAGGGCCAGCCTTCCGCGTGACCACGACCGGCGTCGATCCCGAGATCGCCCAGGTCGCCGGGCCGCAGCTGGTGGTGCCCGTGATGAACGCGCGCTACGCGCTGAATGCCGCCAATGCCCGCTGGGGATCGCTTTACGACGCGCTCTACGGCACCGATGCCATTCCCGAAAGCGAGGGGGCGGAGAAGGGCAGGAGCTACAATCCGGGCCGCGGCGCAAAGGTCATTGCCTGGGGCCGCGATTTCCTCGATCAGAGCGCGCCGCTCGAGAAGGGGTCCTGGACCGATGCCGGCCCGCTTTCCGTAAAGGACGGCGCGCTCGTGGTCGGCGCCACTGGGCTTGCCGACCCGTCCCAGTTCGCCGGCTATCGCGGCGCAGCGTCCGCGCCCTCCGCCGTGCTGCTGAAGAGGAACGGCCTCCATGTGGAGATCGTGGTGGACCGGGCCAGCGTCATCGGCAAGGACGACGCCGCCGGCATTTCCGACATCGTTCTTGAGGCCGCCCTCACCACCATCCAGGACTGCGAAGATTCCGTCGCGGCCGTGGACGCGGAGGACAAGGTCGTCGCCTATCGCAACTGGCTGGGCCTGATGAAGGGCGATCTCAAGGAGGAGATCGCCAAGGGCGGGCGCACCTTCACCCGCAGCCTGAACCCCGACCGGGAATATACCGGCCCGGACGGCGGCAGGCTGGTTCTGCCCGGCCGCTCGCTCATGCTGGTGCGCAACGTCGGGCACCTGATGACCAATCCCGCCATCCTGCTCAAGGACGGCTCGGAGATCCCCGAGGGCATCATGGACGCGGCGATCACCGCGCTCGTCGCCCTCGCCGACATCGGTCCCAACGGGCGCCGCGCCAACAGCCGCGCCGGCTCCATGTATGTGGTGAAGCCCAAGATGCACGGGCCGGAGGAGGTGGCCTTCGCGGTCGAGATCTTCGCGCGTGTGGAGGACCTGCTCGGCCTTCCCCGCGACACCATCAAGGTCGGCATCATGGACGAGGAGCGCCGCACCACGGTCAACCTCAAGGAATGCATCCGCGCTGCCGCGAGCCGCGTCGCCTTCATCAATACCGGCTTCCTCGACCGCACCGGCGACGAGATCCACACCTCCATGGAAGCCGGCCCCATGGTGCGCAAGGGCGACATGAAGCAGGCCACCTGGATCGGTGCCTACGAGAATTGGAACGTGGACACGGGCCTCGAATGCGGCCTCGCCGGCCATGCCCAGATCGGCAAGGGCATGTGGGCCATGCCGGACCTGATGGCGGCCATGCTGGAGCAGAAGATCGCCCACCCCAAGGCCGGCGCCAACACCGCCTGGGTGCCGTCGCCCACCGCCGCCACCCTGCATGCCACGCACTACCACAAGGTGGACGTGCACGCGGTGCAGGCCGCGCTCCGCAACCGGGCGAAGGCCAAGCTGGACGACCTGCTGACCATCCCCGTCGCCGTGCGCCCGAACTGGACGCCGGAGGCGATCCAGCAGGAACTGGACAACAATGCCCAGGGCATCCTCGGCTATGTGGTGCGCTGGATCGACCAGGGCGTCGGCTGCTCCAAGGTGCCGGACATCCACGACGTCGGCCTGATGGAGGACCGCGCGACGCTGCGCATCTCCTCCCAGCACATCGCCAACTGGTTGCGTCACGGCGTGTGCAGCGCGGCGCAGGTGATGGAGACCATGAAGCGCATGGCGGCGGTGGTGGACCGGCAGAATGCGGGCGACCCGCTCTATCGCCCCATGGCGCCGGACTTCGACGCCTCCATCGCTTTTAAGGCGGCGTGCGACCTGGTCTTCAAGGGCCGCGAGCAGCCGAGCGGCTACACCGAGCCGCTGCTGCACCAGCGCCGGCTGGAGCTGAAGGCTCAGCGGGCCGGCCGGGACTGATCCGGCCCGTCCGCCGGGAGCGCGGCGGAGCACCGCGCTCCGGATGTCGGCAGGCTGAACCCGCGGGTCCCGGCCGCGGCGCCGCGGCTGCGGGCCTGCGTTATCCGCCGATCAAAGGCCGAGCGAGCAGGTCGCCGGCCCAGAGCCCAACGCCGAGCGCGAGGTGGCTGGAGAAATCGTGCGCCAGCACCGTCGTCCGATGGGGCACCTTGCGCGCCATCACGCCCGCGCCCAATACCGGCTCCATGAAGAACCAGGTGACCGAGACCGACAAAGCGGCGAACACCAGGGCCGAGCCCAGCGCGGGCGGGGCGCCCACCACCTGCCACATGAAAGCGAGGTAGGCGAAGGCGTAGCCGATGCCGACCGCGTAGTGGACCAGCCAGCCGATCGGGCGCTCGTTCGGGATCGGCGGAGCGCGGGCGATGTCGGGGTGGGAAAATTCGCCGTCCTTGAAGTGGCCGACCCAGCGGCCGATCAGGCCCCAGTCGGTGATCGGCAGGCCGAAGGCGCGGCGGCAGACCTGCTGCCACGCATCGAGCGCGGCGGTCGCGACCACGCCGACGACCAGGACGTATAAAATTACCATTCGATAAATCCCTCAGCGCGTGTCGGGATTGGGCAAGGGAACGTCGAAGCAGCCGTTCACCATGGCCATCATGGAATAGAAGCCGCACAGCGTGACGATCTCCAGCAGACCCGCGACGCCAAAGGCGGCGATGGCCTCGTCCTGGAGCGCCTGCGGGATCGACTGGAAGGCGAAGGCGCAGTCGGTCACCTGGTCCACGGTGTCGAACGGGCGCGGGAAGTTGCGTTCGTTCTCGGCCACTTTCCGCGTTATCGCTTCGGGAAGGCCGGCGGCGCGCGCGGCGGCGAGGTGGTCGTCCCACACGAACGCGACCTTGGACCGCTTGGCGAGGATCAGCACCACGAACTGGTAGACGTCGCGCGGCAGCCGGCTCTCATATTTGTAGAACCAGCCCAGCTGCTCGATCAGCTTGGCCAGCTCGGGGTGGTTCAGAAGCGGGATGTAGGGGCCGAGATAGTGCACCCCCTTGGCGGCGCGCCGGGCGAGGATGTCCTCATAGATGGCGCGGCCGGTGCCGGTGAGGGTCGCGGTGGGATCGGGCAAGGCGGCCATGAGCTCTGCTCCCGCTCACTCGTGGTAGGACCAGGCGTGGGCACCGGCGGCGAAATCGTAGACCGGGGTCGGGCAGTCCTTGTCCGCCTTCACGTCGATCACCACCGTGGTGCCGGCCGCGACCGCCTCCTCCATCGCCTTGGGCAGGTCGGCGGGGTCGGTGACGGTGATGCCGTGGGCGCCGAGCGCGCGGGCAAAGCCGGCCCAGTCGTGGTCCACCACGCTGGTGAGCTCGGCGGGCAGGGCGCCGTACTGGCGCGCCCGGAGCCAGACATTGCCCAGCGCGCCGTTGTTCAGCACCAGATAGATCACCGGCCGGCCATAGCGGGCGGCGGTCTGCACCTCCATGCCGTGCATCTGCATGCAGCCGTCGCCGGTGATGACGGCCACCCGCCGGTCCGGCCGGGCGCACTGCACGCCGATCGCCGCCGGGATGGCCCAGCCCATGGGGCCGAGATTGGTGGCCGAGATGTAGGTGCCCGGTCCGTAGGCGGTCCAGTAATGGCCGGCGAAGGCGCGGTGGGCGCCCGAATCCACCAGCACGATGGCGTCGCGCGGCAGCGCCGCGCGCAGGGCGACGATGGCGCTCGCGGGGTGGATGGGCTTGCCCGGGCGGTGGCAGTTCTCGGTGTCGTAGAGGCGCGGGCCGGCCATGATGCCGGCGATCCACGCCTCCCGGTCCGCCTGGGACCGGGCGAAGGCGGCCGCCTCCATCTCGCTCAGCCGCGACAGGCGCTCGAGGAAGGCGCTCGCATGGCCGGCCACCACATGGTCCGCCCCGGCCACGGTCGCGAGCTCCGCCTGCGCGGTGTTGACGTGCACGAACAAAGCCTTGGAGCGCTGGCGCAGGGTCCAGTGCATGGTGTCGCGCTCGTTCAGGCCGGAACCGAGCACCAGCAGGACGTCGATCTCGTCGGACAAGAGCGCCGCCGTGGCATGGCGCGTCCCGGCATAGCCGAACACGCCGAGCGAGAGCTTGTGGTCCTCGGGAAACACGCCCTTGGCGCGCAGCGTCGTCGCCACCGGGATCGCGAAGCGCTCGGCGAACGCCTGGAGCGCCGCGGCCGCCGCCCCGTCCGCGACGCCGGCGCCGGCGAGCACCGCAAGGCGCGGCGCGGCGGCCAGGAGCGGCACCGCGCGCTCGGCCGCCGCCCGGTCGAGCGGCGCCGCGGCGAAAGCGGGCAAGACCGGCGCATAATCGGCATCGCAGTCGCCTTCGAGCACGTCGCGGGCGAGCGAAAGGTGCACCGGCCCGCGCGGCTGCGAGAGCGCCTCGGCGAGCCCGTGGCGGAGCGCATGGCCGAGATTTTTTGCGCTCGCGACCGTCAGCGAGAGGCGGGTCACCGGGCGCATCAGCGCGGTGTCGTCGAGGGTGAACTGGCTCGCGTCCTGGAATTCGCCGAGCCCCTCCATGGCGACCGGGATCTCGCCCGAGAGCAGCAGAAGCGGCGAGGAATCGGTCTTTGCCGCCGCGGCCGCGGTGGCCATGTTGGCAAGCCCCGGTCCGCCGATGCCGAGCACCGCGCCGAACCGCCCGCTCGCGCGGGCATAGCCGTCCGCCATGTAGGCGGCGCCGCCCTCATGGGCGGCGACGATGGGGGTGAGCCTGGGCTGACGCGCCAAAGCGGGCATGAAGGGATCGACCAGCCCGCCGGGCACCATGAAGAGATGGTCGAGGCCTTCCGCCACCACGGCGTCGAGCAGGAAATCGGTGCCGAGGGCCATGGCGTGCTCCCAAGATGCGACCGCGATGTGCCCCGGCGGACCCGGTCGACGCGCGCCGGCCGTTCGGGTTCGCGCGCGGGCATGCCGGGATGCCGGCTCGGTGCGGTGCCCGCGGGGTCCGTGCCCCCGCGGGCGTGTCGCGCTCAGCGGCCGCGATGCGGCCTCGCGCCGCCGGACGGCCGGGCGCCGCCCTGCGGACGGGCGCGCTGCTGCGGGCGCGCCTTCTGGGGCCGCGGCCGGGCATTCTGCGGGCGCGCCTGCTGGGGCCGGGGCCGCGCCCCCTGGCTGGGACGCTGGGTGCTGGGCCGATTCTGCCCGGCGCTCGGCCGGTTCTGGCCGGCGCCCTGACCGGGGCGCGCGGGCGGGACGGTGGCAGGACGGTCGGGACGCGCCGGGGGCGCAACGCCGGGCCGGCCAGGTCCGCCGGGACCGCCCGGTCCACCCGGAAGGCCGGGGCGACCGGGGCCGCCGGGGCCTCCCGGAAGGCCTGGACCGCCCGGTCCGCCCGGACCACCCGGGAAG
This sequence comes from Xanthobacter luteus, assembly GCF_040049235.1. Taxonomy (NCBI): domain Bacteria; kingdom Pseudomonadati; phylum Pseudomonadota; class Alphaproteobacteria; order Hyphomicrobiales; family Xanthobacteraceae; genus Xanthobacter; species Xanthobacter luteus. The sequence goes on along the minus strand of NZ_JBDZDO010000001.1, from coordinate 371,097 downwards.
CCGGGACGACCCGGTCCGCCGATGGGTCCGCCCGGACCACCCGGACGGCCCGGAGGCGGCGCGCCGGGGCGCCCCGGCCGCCACGGACCCGGCCCCCAGGCCGGCGGACGCGGCCCGGGACCGCCCCAGCCCCAATGGGGCGGGCGGCGCCACGCCGGCGGCACCACCCAGACATTGTTCCAGTAGCGGTTGTTCCAGCCCCAGCGGTTGTTCCAGGCGGAGCCCACCAGCACGCCGGTGCCGAACACCAGGGCGCCCACCGCCGCGGTGGTGAAGATGGTGGAGGTATCGTAGGTCGGAACGTAGATGGTCTCGGGATTGGACGGGGTGATGTAGATCACCTGCTTGCCGTTCTCCTGGCGGGTGGACACCACCTGCTGCGGCGTGGTCTTCAGGTTGCCGAGCTCCTGCGCCTTGGCGCGCAGCATCTGGACCACGGTCGAGACGTCCTGCGGCTGGCGCACGAAGGCATAGCCGATGGATTCGGTCCATTCCATGTGGCTCGCCAGCAGGGTGACCACGTCCGGGAAGCGCACCAACGCCTGCACCGAGGCGTCCCATCCCATCTTGTCCACGGCGGAGAAGTCCCGGGCCTTCACCGCGGCCGGGTTGTCGGCGATCCACTTGCTGGCAGCCACCAGCTGCTCGGGGAAGGCGGTGGCGGGCATCAGGATCGCCAGCAGCGGGTCGGGATAGAGCGCGATCGGACCGAAGATGTATTCGAGGTCGCTCACCGAGTAAGACGGCGCGTCCGCCGGGATCGGCGCGGCGGCATCGGCCGGCGCCTGCGGCGGCGCGCCCACCGGCGGTGCGGCCTGGGCCGGTTGCGCCTGCGGCGCCGGGGCCTGCGGCTGTTGCGCCGGCTGAGCCTGCGGCTCGGCGGGCGGCTGCTGCGGCGCCTGCGCCAGCGCGGGGTAGGCGATGGTGGACCAGGCAAACACCGAGGCCGTGAGCACACGGGCCAAGTTTCCGGCGTGGATGAGGGACCGCCGATGCGGGTAGGGCACTGCCACTTCTTCCTCCAACCAGTATTATCCGCCGACCTGACGCGATTTTTATTCCCATCGCAAGCGGATAGTGCAAGGCGCGAGGGCGCCGGCGGAAGACCCCATCTTGGTCCGGCGCGCCCGCTCGGCTATGGTCGCAGCCCCAGCAAGGATCGATGTCGCATGGCAAAAAGCGTGACGTTGCCGGGGGGCGAGCGCGTGCCCGCGCTCGGCCAGGGCACCTGGTTCATGGGCGAGCAGGCGCGCCGCAAGGCGGACGAGGTGGCGGCGCTTCGGGCCGGCATCGACCTCGGCCTCACCCTCATCGACACCGCCGAGATGTATGGCGACGGCGGGGCGGAGATGGTGGTGGGCGAAGCGGTGAAGGGCCGGCGCGACGCCGTCTTCCTGGTCAGCAAGGTCTATCCGCACAATGCCAGCCGCGCCGGCGTCGTCGCCGCCTGCGAGCGCTCGCTGAAGCGGCTCGCTACCGACCGCATCGACCTCTATCTGCTGCACTGGCCCGGCAGCCATCCGCTCGCCGAGACCGTGGCCGGCTTCGAGGCGCTGCAGGCGGCGGGCAAGATCCGCCACTACGGCGTCAGCAATTTCGACGCCGACGACATGGCGGCGCTGTTCGCCGCCGGCGGCGGCGCCTGCGCCGCCGACCAGGTGCTCTACAACCCGGCCCGGCGCGGGCCGGAGTTCGACCTGTTCCCGCTGCTGGGGCGCCACGGCATCCCCATCATGGCCTACAGCCCCATCGAGCAGGCGCGCCTGCCGCGCGGCGGGGCGCTGGGGGCGGTGGCGAAGAAGCACGGCGTCGATCCGTTCCAGGTGGCGCTCGCCTGGGTGATGCGGCGCCCGGACGTGATCGCCATCCCCAAAGCGAGCCGCATCGCCCATGTGGAGGCCAATGCGGCGGCGCGCGACCTCGCGCTCGATGCCGACGACCTCGCCGCCATCGACGCCGACTTCCCGCCGCCGCGGCGCAAAGGCGCGCTCGAAATGCTCTGAGCGGGCTCAGGCGCTGCCGGCCGGTGGTGTCCCGGCCACGGGCACGGCGATCACCACCACGTCGACCTCGGGGATGGCGTGGCGCAGGGCGTTGCGCATCCCCTCCGTGGCGGCGCCCACGTCGGCGATGGTGCGGGCGGGATCGAACGCCACCGTGATCTCCACGTGCGACACCGAGCCGGAGCGGCGGGTGCGCACGCCGATCAATTGCTCGTAGCTCTCGAAGGAGGCGGCGAGCGCCGCGTTCACCTTGACCTGGAGCGGCTCGGCGAGCGCGCGGTCCAGGAGGTCCGGCAGCGCCTCGTAGATCATGTGCGCGCCCACCACGACCATGAAGGTCGCGCCCACCAGGCCGCCGACATCGTCCGCGACCCGCGCCAGCTCCCGGTCGCCGGAAAGGGCGTCGACGGCCACGCACGCCACCACCGTCACCGAGGCCGCCGCCTTGGCGACCCGCCCCCGGAACTGGGACGCCACGATGATCGAGGTGCCCGCGCGCGTCGCCCGCCACAGCGGCGCGAGCGGCAGCACGTTGGTCACGAGGTTGTAGACCACCAGCGCGATCGCGGCGGCGGCCCAGGCGGGGGGCAGCTCCGGCTGCTCATGCGCGACCACCACCTTGGCGACGATGACGCCCGCCGCCGCGATCAGCAGCACGCCGATGCCGGCCGAGAGCATGCGCTCCAGCTTGCCGACGCCGAACTCGTAGAAATAGGTCCGCCCGCGATGCACCGCCCGCAGGGTCGCGAGCGCGGCGGCTTCCACGATCAGCAGCAGGCCGCCCCGCAGCAGCTCCGCCAGCATGGCGAGGGAGCCGATGCGCCAGACCGTGACGGCGTAGGGCAGGAACACGCTCACGTCGAGCAGCAGGGCGAACAGGATCGCGTGCTCCTTCAGGCGGTCGCTCTCGCTCGGCTCTCGCATCGCTGTGCCCTTCGTCCCCCCTGCCTGGGGCGAATCTAAGGTCGGATGCCACAGGATTGAAGCGGTCCGATGGGCGGATGCCGACCGCCGCTTCTCAGGGCGCGGCGCCGCGCAGCATCAGCTGGTCGCCGCGGAACTCGAAGCCGTCGAGCCGGGTGAGGAAGGTCATGCCGAGCAGGCTGGTGCGCAGCACGCCCGGCGGCGAGACCAGAGCCGGCACATGCCGCTCGACGATGCCGCCGACGATGATGTTGTCGAGGGTGACGGCGGCGGCCTTGGTGCGCCCGTTGGCGGTCTCCACCGCCACGTCGTAGGTGAGGAACTCCACCGGCAGGCCGGCCGCCTTGGCGGCGGCGTGGGTGAGCACCACCGAGGTGGCGCCGGTGTCCACCAGCATGGGGACGCTCGCCCCGTTCACCGCCGCGCGCACGGCGAAGTCGCCGGCCGCCCCGCGCGTCACCTCCACGGTGACCCGGGCGCCCTCGAGGCGCGGCACCACGTAGCCCGGCACCAATTGGCTGACGACCCGCTCGGCCACCGCGCGCAGCGGCGCGCGATAGGTGTAAGCGAGCGCGAGGAACGCCGCGAGCACCACCCAGAACGCCGCCGCCAGCAGCGATTCGCCGACCCGGCCGCGGAACATGGACCAGGCGAACGCGCCGATGAAGATGGCGATCGAGAGCTTGGCCACCAGGCTCGCGAACTGGTCGAGGTCGAGCCCGGCGACCGAGCCCTGCTCGTGGTGCACCGCGAGCACCGCCACGCCGCCGAACAGGCCCAGCAGCAGCAGCCAGAGCAGCCGGTCACCGCGCATCGTCGTCGTCCGGCGGGCCGTCGGAGAACAGGCCCGGCCGCTCCGCCTTGAGCCGCTCGAGGCGGGCCGGCAGGGCCGCCATGATGGTGGCGCGCACCTGCGGCGAGAGCGAGGGCCAGGCGCCGATCTCGCGCGTGCTGCGCCCGCAGCCCAGGCACAGCCCGCTCATGGGATCGAGCGCGCAGATGCGCACGCAGGGCGTGAGGATGGGGGCGGCTTCGGCGTCGGGCATCTGTTCGGCGACCGGGTATGTGGCGGCGCGGGCTCGCAAGGACGCGCCGGCTGGCGCTCAGGCGTTTCGGGCGAACATAAGAACGCCAAGCAGAAACGCAATCTCGGCCACCTGCTGGGTGGCGCCCGCCACGTCCCCGGTCTGGCCGCCGATCATCCGCTGCGACAGCCGCACCATGACGAAAAGCGCGAGCAAAGGCGCGATCAGGCCGGCGAAGGCGGCGCCGACGCCGTAGCTCGGCACCAGCACCACGATCACCACCAGCGCCGCCACCAGCGCGCAGGCGGCCGCCGCCGCGGGCGATGGCTGGCCGACGCCGGCCGAGGCGCCGTCGGCGCGGGCCGGCGGCAGAGCGCGCAGCAGCAGGATGCCGGCGGCGCGCGAGGCGGCAGCGGCGGCGGCGAGGGTGAGCGCCGCGCGCAGCGGCCCGGCGGCCCACAGCAATTGCGACAGGCCGGCGACGCGCAGCAGCAGCGCGAGGCCGAGCGCGGTGGCGCCATAGGCGCCGATGCGGCTGTCGCGCATGATGGCGAGCCGTTGCGCCGTGTCCCGTCCGCCGCCGAAGCCGTCCGCGGTGTCGGCGAGGCCGTCCTCGTGCACCGCGCCGGTGGCGAGCACCATGGCGGCCACCGCCAGCACCGCCGCCAGATCGCCGCCGAAGCCGGCCGCGTCGCCGATCAGCAGCATCGCCGCGCCGATCAGGCCGATCACGGCGCCGGCCAGCGGGATGGCGTAGGCGATGCGGTCGAGGTCCGGCGGGCCGTAGGCGCCGGCGCCCTGCGCCTTGGGCGCGACCGGCAGGCGCGAATAGAAGCGCAGGGCGGCCAGGAGGTCTTCGGCGATCCGGTTGGGCTGCATCGGGCGTTCCGCGTCCGCAAATGGAGGCGCCGGCGCGCCGCCGGCCCTCCTTTGGGAGCCTTATTCGCCGCTCCGGTCAAGTGCGCGGGCGGCCGCCGGGGCCGCAAAGTTCCCTAACGGAATATGCCCGCGAAGCCGCGCGCGGACGTGCGTTTGCATTCGACGGGCCGCCCGGTATAGTCCGGCCGCTTCGCCGGACCCCGCCGGGGGCGCGGCTTTGTTGACCCCCACGAACCAGAACGAGGATGCTCATGTTCATCTCGCCCGCTTTCGCCCAGGGCGCACCGGCCGCCGGCGGCGGTGCCGACATGCTCATTCAGCTCGCCCCGTTCCTGCTGATCTTCGTGGTGATGTACTTCCTCATCCTGCGTCCCCAGCAGAAGCGCGCCAAGGCCCATCAGGAAATGGTCAACGCGCTGCGCCGCGGCGACGTGGTGGTGACCGCCGGCGGACTGGTCGGCAAGGTCAGCCGGGTGATCGACGAGAACGAGGTGGAGCTCCAGATCGCCGACAATGTGAAGGTGCGCCAGCTGCGCGCCCACATCGCCTCGGTGCGCGCCAAGGGCGAGCCGGCCAAGGACGAGGTCATCCCGCCTCCGAACGTGTGATCCGGCGACGCGTGAACCTGCCATAGACTGCACGCCCGATGCTGCACTTCTCCCGCTTCAAGACCGCGGCCATCCTCGTCATCACGGCGCTCGGCATCCTGTTTGCCCTGCCCAACGTGCTGCCGCCGAACGTGCTCGCCCAATTGCCGTCCTGGCTCGCCGCGAGCCACGTCACGCTCGGCCTCGACCTGCAGGGTGGCTCGCACATCCTGCTGGAGGTGGACGGGCCGGCGCTGGTGAAGGAGCGCGCCGAGCAGGTGCGCGACGAGGTGCGGCGCGTGCTGCGCGACCAGAAGATCGGCTATTCCAACCTCGCGGTGCGCGACACCACCGTGAACGTGCGGGTGCGCGATCCCGCCGACACCCAGAAGGCGGTGACCGAGCTGCGCAAGCTCGCCGTGCCGGTCACCGACTCCCTGTTCGGCAGTTCCACCGGCGAGATGGACCTCACGATCGCCTCCGGCGCCGACGGCGCGGTGAGCGTGACCCTGACCCAGGCCGGCCTCAACGCCCGCATCCGCTCGGCGGTGGACCAGTCGATCGAGATCATCCGCCGCCGCATCGACCAGCTCGGCACGGTGGAGCCCAACATCCAGCGCCAGGGCGCGGACCGCATCCTGGTCCAGGTGCCGGGCCTGCAGGATCCGCAGCGTCTGAAGTCGCTGCTCGGGCAGACCGCCAAGCTCTCGTTCCGCATGGTCGACATGTCCATGTCGCCGCAGCAGGCGCTGGAAGGCCGCCCGCCGGTGGATTCGGAGGTGCTGGAGGGGCCGAACGGCGAGCCCTATCTGGTGGAGAAGCAGGTGCGCGTCTCCGGCGAGGACCTGGTGGACGCCCAGCCGGGCTTCGACCAGCAGAATCGCGAGCCGATCGTCTCCTTCCGCTTCAATTCCAACGGCGCGCGGCGCTTCGCCGCGGTGTCCCAGGAGGCGGTGGGGCGGCCCTTCGCCATCGTCCTCGACAACCACGTGATCTCCGCCCCGGTGATCCGCGAGCCGATCCTCAGCGGCTCGGGCCAGATCTCCGGCGGCTTCACCGTGCAGCAGGCCAACGACCTCGCCATCCTGCTGCGCGCCGGCGCGCTGCCGGCCCCGCTCAAGGTGGTGGAGGAGCGCACCGTGGGCCCGAGCCTCGGCGCCGATTCCATCGAGAGCGGCAAGGTCGCGGCCTATGTGGCCTCGGGCCTCGTCGCCGTGTTCATGATCGCGGTCTACGGCCTGTTCGGCGTGTTCGCGCTGATCGCGCTGGTGATCCACATCACGCTCATGTTCTCGCTCCAGTCCATGCTCGGGGCGACGCTGACGCTGCCCGGCATCGCCGGCGTGATCCTGACCATCGGCATGGCGGTGGATTCCAACGTGGTGATCTTCGAGCGCATCCGTGACGAGGCGCGCGAGGGTCGCTCGGCCATCTCGGCCATCGACAAGGGCTTCGTGAACGCACTCGGCACCATCGTCGACGCCAACGTCACCTCGCTCGCCACCGCCGTCATCCTGTTCCTGATGGGCGGCTCGGGCCCGGTGCGCGGCTTCGCCGTCACCTACATTCTCGGCCTTCTGACCACCATGTTCACCGCCTACACCCTGACGCGGCTCATGATCGCCTATTGGGTGAAGTGGCGGCGGCCGGCCAAGCTGCCCATCTGAAGGCGCCGAACATGCCCTTGATCGACTACATTCCGGCGCAGACCAACATCCGCTTCATGCGCCTGCGCCACTGGACGTTCCCGCTGTCGGCGGCGATGTCCGTGGTGGCGGTGCTGCTGTTCGCCACGGTGGGCTTCAACCTCGGCATCGACTTCCGCGGCGGCACGCTGATCGAGGCGCAGTCGGCCCAGCCGCAGGCCGACATCGGCGCGCTGCGCGAGCACCTGACCGACCTCGACATCGGCGACGTGCAGATCCAGGAGTTCGGCTCGCCGCGCGACGTGCTGATCCGCATCGGCCAGTCGGGCTCGGAGGAGGCGCAGCAGGCGACCATCGCCAAGGTGCGCGGCTCGCTCGGGGCGGACTATTCGGTGCGCCGCGTGGAGACGGTCGGCCCCTCGGTGTCCGAGGAACTGGTGCGCCAGTCGATCCTCGCCATGGTGCTCGGCGCCTTCGCCGTGCTCGCTTATCTGTGGTTCCGCTTCGAGTGGCAGTTCGCGGTCGGCGCCCTCGTCACGACCATGCACGACATCTTCGTCACCCTGATGGTCTATTCCGCGTTCGGGATCGACTTCGACCTGACGTCGATCGCCGCCATCCTGACCATCATGGGCTACTCGCTCAACGACACGGTGGTGGTGTACGACCGCATCCGCGAGATGCTGCGGCGCTACAAGAAGATGCCGCTGCCGGAGCTGCTCGACACGGCGGTGAACGCCACCTTCTCGCGCACCATCATCGTTTCCACCACCACCTTCTTCGCGACGCTCGCGCTCTATTTCTTCGGCGGCGAGGTGCTGCGCGGCTTCTCGCTCGCCATGACCGTGGGCGTGGTGATCGGCACCTATTCCACCATCTTCGTGGCGGCGCCGATCCTGATCCATCTCGGCCTGCGCGCCTCCACCGTCGCCAAGCCGGACGTCGCCAAGGCGGAACGGCCGGCGGGCGAGGACCTGCTCGAGGTGGACGAGGTCGCCGCCTTGATGAAGGCGCAGGCTGAGGCCGAGGCGCCGGCGGCGATCTCCGGCCCGGCACCGGCCGGCGCGGCCGCGGCCAAGGCGCCGGCGGCCCCTGCCGCCAAGGCGCCGGCCAAGGGCCAGGCCCGCGCGGCCAAGGCGCCCGCCAAGGGGGCGGCCAAGGCCCCCGCGAAGGCTCCGGCCAAGGCTCCGGCCGAGACGCCCGCTACGGCGCCGGCGAAGGGGCCCGCCAAGGACCCGGCGGCGGGATCCGTCCCGGAGGGCACGGCCGAGGCGCCGGCAGCCGCGCCCACGGCCGGTCCGGCGGCCGATGGGTCGAAGCCGGGCGAGGGCGCGGCGGCACGCCCGCCGGGCGACGCCGAGAAGGGCTGAGCATGGCCGGCCGGCAAGAACGGCCCGATCCGCGGCCCGATGCGCCGCCTGAGCTGCAATCCGTCCCGGCGTCTGCGGCGGCGCCCTTCCTGCCCCGGCAGGTGCCGATCGACGGCTATGGCGAGCGCTTCTTCCATTTCTCCGGCATGTCTTATGCGGGCTCGATCCTGGCGCTGCCCTCGGGCGTGCGCCCCTGGCCGGTGGGCTCGTTCCGCGACCTCGACGGCGCGGCGCTGGCGCCCGTCATCGCCGAGGCGCGCGCCTTCGAGCTGCTGTTCCTCGGCACCGGGCGCGACCCGGCGCACCTCAAGGAGGATCTGAAGGCGCTGCTGCGGGCGGCGGGCCTGCGGTTCGAGCTGATGCCGACGCCGGCGGCGGCCTCCACCTACAACGTGCTGCTCGCCGAAGGCCGCCCGGTGGGCGCGGCGTTGGTGGCGCTCTGAGGGCGGTGCGCGGCGATTTTTCCGCCCCGAGGCTGGCACTTTCGCCCGCTCGGGCGTTTGCTGCATGACCGCGGACAGCAGGGCCCTGCGTCAGCACTCCCGAGAAATGCTCCATGTCCCTGCAATGACACGCTTTCCTCACGCGGATCGGCCGCCGCTCCGCACCAAGCCAGTCTAGGCTCCGGCACCCCGCCATGTCGCTCGAGGCCGCCTACGCATATTGCGCCGATCTGGTGCGCGCCCAGGACCGCGACCGCTTCCTCGCGGCGCTGTTCGCGCCCGCCGCCGCGCGGCCGCACCTCAACGCGCTCGCCGCCTTCAACGTGGAGGTGGCGCGGGTGCGCGAGGTGGCGCGCGAGGCGCTGCCCGGCGAGGTGCGCCTCGCCTGGTGGCGCGAGGTGATCGAGGGCGAGGGCTGGGGCGAGGTGGAGGGCCATCCCGTTGCCGCGGCCCTGCTCGACACCATCGCCCGCTGTTCGCTGCCGCGCGCGAGCCTCGCCGCGCTGACCGATGCCCGCATCTTCGACCTCTACGACGATCCCATGCCGAGCCTGAGCGATCTCGAAGGCTATGCGGGCGAGACCGCGTCGGCGCTGCTTCAGCTCGCCGCTTTGGCGATTTCCCCCGCCGCCGCCGCGCAGGCGGGGGACGCGTCCGGCCATGGCGGCGTCGCCTTGGCGCTCACCGGGCTGATGCGCGCGTTCCCGATCCATGCGGCGCGCGGCCAGTGCTTCCTGCCGCTGGATCTGCTCGCGCGCCACGGCATCGGCCGGGACGCGGCGGTCTCGGGCACGCCGACGCCCGCGCTTCTCGCCGCGCTCGCGGACCTGCGCGCGGAGGCGCTGCGGCACCTGTCCGCCGCCGGCGCGGCGTTCGACACGATCGCCGGCCGCGCCGGCATCGCCGCCCCTTTCCTGCCGCTGGCCCTGGTGGCGGGCGATCTCAAGGCGCTGGCGAAGGTGCGCGATCCGTTCCGGGAGATGGCCGGCCTCTCGCCGCTGCGGCGGCCGTTCGGGCTCTGGCGCGCGGCGCGCCAAGCGGCGTCGGGCAGGGCTTTCATCCCCGTCTGAGCGCGCATCGCGCATTGCACCGGCGGGCGGCTTCTTCGATACTCCGGCCGCCTTCCCCTCCCTTTCTCCGGCTCCACGGGGTTGAAATCCATGAAGATCACCTGGCTCGGTCATGCCGCCTTCCGTCTGGACTTCTCGGGCAAGGCGGTGCTCATCGATCCGTTCTTCACCGGCAATCCGGTGTTCAAGGGCACGCGGCAGGAGGCGGCGCGGGGCGTCACCCACATCCTTTTGACCCACGGCCACGGCGACCATGTGGGCGACACCGTCGCCATCGTCGAGGAGGCGGCCGACGCGGCGCGCGAGATCCCGGTGGTGGCCAATCCCGAGATCTGCACCTACCTCGCCGGCCAGGGCGTCGGCTCCACCGCCTTCATGAACACCGGCGGCACCGTGGACATGGGCGGCTTCACCGTCACCATGGTGCGCGCGGACCATTCCTCGGGCGGCAACGCCACCCCGGCGGAATATCTCGGCAACCCCTCCGGCCTGATCGTCAAGGCGCCGGGCGAGCCGACGCTCTGGCACATGGGCGACACCGACATCTTCTCGGACATGGCGCTGATCTGCGAGATCCACGAACCGAAGGTGGTGATCCTGCCCATCGGCGACCGCTTCACCATGAGCCCGAGAACCGCCGCGCTGGCGGTGAAGCGCTTCCTGCCCGGGGTGGAGACCGTGGTGCCCTGCCACTACGCCACCTTCCCGCTGCTGGTGCAGGACCCCTCCGGCTTCATCGACGCCCTGAAGGACCATCCGGTGAAGGTCGAGGCGCCTGCGGTCGGCGGCAGCTTCGAGGTGTGAGCGGGGCGGCGGCCCGGTGATCGCGTCCCCCTGCGGCTTGTCCGCAGGGTCCACCACACCGCTCGCCCAGGGGTGGCGTTGAGGCCCCGGACAAGCCGGGGCATGACGGCAGCTCACCCGCTTTGCACCGATCCACGTCCGATCGCGGGCGCCGCGCCGATGCTCCCGGCGCGGCGCCGTTCGAGGTCTGCCCATTGCCCGGGCTCCGGGCGCGGCTATAAGGCGCCATGACCGCTCACGCCCCCTCCGCCCAGACGCCCGCGCACGTATTGCGCCACGTGTTCGGCTTCGAGCGCTTCCGCGGCCGGCAGGAAGAGATCGTCGCCCATGTCTGCGGCGGCGGCGATGCGCTGGTGCTGATGCCCACCGGCGGCGGCAAGTCGCTGTGCTACCAAGTGCCGGCTCTGGTGCGGCCGGGCACCGGCATCGTCGTCTCGCCGCTGATCGCGCTGATGCACGACCAGGTGCAGGCGCTGCGCCAGTTGGGCGTGAAGGCGGCGATGCTCAATTCCTCGCTGGCGCCCGCCGCCGCGCGCCAGGTGGAGCGGCAGCTCGCCATGGGCGAGCTCGATTTGCTTTATGTGGCGCCCGAACGGCTGCTCACCGAGGGCTTCCTGACCCTGCTCGACGGCGCGCGCATCGCGCTGTTCGCGATCGACGAGGCGCACTGCGTCTCCCAATGGGGCCACGACTTCCGGCCCGAATACCGCCAGCTGACGGTGCTGCACGAGCGCTTCCCGGCGGTGCCGCGCATCGCGCTTACGGCGACCGCGGACGGGCCGACCCGGCGCGAGATCGTCGAGCGCCTGGCGCTGGAGGAGGGCAGGGTGTTCCTGTCCTCGTTCGACCGGCCGAACATCCGCTACCGCATCGTGCCCAAGGACAATCCGCGCGCCCAGCTGCGCGCCTTCCTGGACGACCACGACGGCGAGGCCGGCATCGTCTATTGCATGAGCCGGGCGAAGGTGGAGGCCACCGCCGAGATGCTGTCCACCGAGGGCCGCACGGCGCTGCCCTACCATGCCGGCCTCGACGGCGAGACCCGCGCGCGCAACCAGGACCGCTTCCTCAAGGAGGAGGGGATCATCATGGTGGCGACCATCGCCTTCGGCATGGGCATCGACAAGCCGGACGTGCGCTTCGTGGTCCATCTCGATCTGCCCAAGAGCATCGAGGCCTATTACCAGGAGACCGGCCGCGCCGGCCGCGACGGGCTGCCGTCCGAGGCGCTGCTGCTCTACGGCCTGGAGGACGTGGCGAAGCTGATCCAGTTCGTGGAATCGTCCGACGCCCCCGACGCGCGCAAGCGCGTGGAGCGCGCCAAGCTCGACGCGCTGCTCGGCCTGTGCGAGAGCGCAAGGTGCCGGCGCCAGGTGCTGCTGTCCTATTTCGAGGAGGACCTGAAGGAGCCGTGCGGCAATTGCGACACCTGCCTCGCGCCGCCCAAGACCTTCGATGGCACCGAGGCGGCGCGCAAGCTCTTGTCCTGCGTCTACCGCACCGGCGAACGGTTCGGCGCCGGCCACGTGATCGACGTGCTGCTCGGCAACGCCACCGACAAGGTGGCGAAGTTCGGCCACGACAAGATCTCCACCTTCGGCATCGGCAAGGACTTCTCGCGCGACGACTGGCGCGCCGTGGTGCGCCAGCTGGTGGCCATGGGGCATCTGGTGGTGGACGTGGAGGGGCATGGCGCGCTCGGCCTCGCCGAGAAGTGCCGCCCGGTTCTGCGCGGCGAGGAGAAGGTGGAGCTGAAGGCCGAGGCCCGCGCCCGCCCGGCCCGCACCGGCGGCGGCGAGCGCGCGCCGCGCGCCCAGCTCTCCGATCCCGCCGACGAGGCGCTGTTCCGCCGCCTCAAGGCGCTGCGGCTCGAGATCGCCCGCGCCCAAAGCGTGCCGCCTTATGTGATCTTCCACGACACGACGCTGATGGAGGTGGCGCGCCTGCGCCCGCGCTCGCTCGCCGCCTTCGGCGACATTTCCGGCGTCGGCGAGGCCAAGCTGGAGCGCTACGGCAGCGCGTTCCTGGCGGTGGTGGATGGGGGGTGAGGGCGCTGCCTCTGGCGCCGCGCGGCGAAACACGCGAGGGTGCGGCGCGCCAGAAACCCACGCCGGAGCCCCATGCCGACACCCCCGCCGCCGCCTTCTGATGTCGTCCCCGCGCCCGCGCCGGTGCTACCGCTGGCCGAGGCGGCGGCGCTGCTGCCGGAGCGCGGGGCGCTGATCGGGCTCGACCTCGGCACCAAGACCATCGGCGTCTCCTCGAGCGACCCGGACCGGCGCATCGCCACCACGGTGGAGACCGTGAAGCGCACCAAGTTCACCGCCGACGCCTTGCGCCTCCTCGCGCTGGCGGACGAACGCCGGGCCGTGGCGTTCGTGCTCGGCCTGCCGCTCAACATGGACGGCAGCGAGGGGCCGCGCGCCCAGGCGAGCCGGGCGTTCGCCCGCAATTTCGCGCGCCTGTCCCGCCGCCCCATCGCCCTGTGGGACGAGCGGCTGTCCACCGCCGCCGTGGAGCGCGCGCTGATCGCCGCCGACATGAGCCGGGCGCGCCGCGCCGCCGTGGTGGACCAGCACGCCGCTTTGTTCATCCTGGAAGGCGCGCTCGATTTCCTCGACCGCCTGCGCGCCGAGGCCGAACCGCCCGAGGACTGAGCCGGCCGGCGCCCTCCGGCGGCCGGCCGCGGGCATAGGCGGAACGGATCGGGACCTTGGCCGCGCCGGTGATTCGGACACGGTCCGTCCCGCGCCTGTTCTCGTTCCGCGGCCGGGCCGTGCCAAAGCGGGACGGCGCGGGAAAAGGAAACAGGACGGTTTCCTTCCGCCCCGCCGGCCTCTATGACGGGGCGCTCCGGGAGCCTCCCGCGCCCCGGTCCTCAGTTGCGTGCCATGTCCATCATCCTCACCGCCCTGGTTCCGGTCTTCCTCATCATCGCGCTCGGCGCAGTGTTGCGGCACGTGCTGCTGAAGGATCCGCTGCACTGGGCGGGGCTGGAGCGGCTCACCTATTTCGTGCTGTTTCCCGCGCTGCTGGTGGTCTCGGCGGTGAAGGCGGACCTCTCCAAGGTCAATGTGCTGGCGGTCACCGGCACGCTGCTCGGCGCGGTGCTGGCCCTGTCGGTGACCATCGTCGCCCTGAACCGGCCGGTGATGGCCATGTTCAAGCTCGACGGGCCGGCCTTCACCTCGCTCTACCAGGGCTCGTTCCGCTGGAACACCTACATCGCGCTGGCGGTGGCGGGCGGGCTCTACGGCGCCGAGGGCATCACCATCGCCGCGGTGGCGCTGGTGGCGATGATCCCGGTGCTCAACGTGATCGCCGTGGTGGTGCTCGCCCACTTCGCCGGGCGGGAGGCGCCGACGCTTCTCGGCGTGCTGCGCCAGCTGGTGCAGAACCCCTATATCTGGGCGTGCCTGGTGGGCGCGCTCATCAATTATGCCGCGATCCCGATTCCGGCGGTGGTGATCGAGTTCGGCGACGTGCTCGGGCGCGCCTCGCTGGCGGTGGGGCTGATCGTGGTCGGCGGCGGGCTCTCGGTCGCCCAGCTCGCCCGGCCGAAGCCCGCGGTCTATCTCGCCACGGTGCTGAAGCTGCTGGTGAAGCCGGCCATCGCCATTGCCCTGGGGCTGGCGCTCGGGCTCACGCCGATCGAGCTGGCGGTGGTGGTGGTGACCGCCGCGGTCCCCTCGGCGCCGGCCGGCTATGTGCTGGCGCGGCAGATGGGCGGCGACGCGCCGCTGCTGGCGGAGATGCTCACCGTGCAGATCCTTGCCGCGGCGGTCACCATGCCGCTCATGGTTGGGCTGGCGCAGACGCTGTCGCACTGACGCGCCGAAAGGCGCGCCAGACGAAGCGGGGCGCTGGCGTCAGCAGGGCGACCAGTAGCCGTAGCCGCGCGGGTCGGTCTGCACCCAGCACCGGCCAGGGGCGGGCGCGGGCTCGAGATATACCGCCGGCGGCGGCTGGTAGTAGACGGTGGGCGGGGGCGGTGCCGCGGCGGCCCCGGCGATCGCCGCGCCGCCCAGGATGCCGAGGGCGATGCCCGCGCCCACGGCGGCGCCGCTGGGCGGGCCGCAATTCCAGCATTCGCCGTACCAGCGGCCGCGATACCAATAGCCCACCTTAATCACCTCCGCCGCGGCGGGCGCAAGCTGCGCCGCGCCGGTGCCAAGGCCGGCGGCGCGCGCCGGCGCCGCCATCCCGAGCAGGGTCGCGGCGGCGAGCGCCGTTGCGAGCAGCTTCATCATCGAGGCCATGAAGGTCTCTCCTTGCCAGCGTGCCGGGCACCGGCCGCGCCGGCCGGTCGAGCGGCGCGGGTGGCAGGTCCCATCCGGTCCAGTGTTGCGGGCGATCGGTGAATCGCTGCTTTACCAAACGTGGCGTGCCAGTGGCGCCGGCGCGGCGTTCCTTGGACGGGGACGATCGAAGTGCGAATCTGCCCCGTTGAAAAAACGTACATTCGTTTTATTCTTCGCCCGCGCGGGCCGCCGTCCGGCGCTTCGGGTGGGCCCCGGCCGCCGCCGGGGCTCGCGCCGCAGGCGCGTGCGCGCCATAAAGGGTGAGGGAGGAAACCAGAAGATGGTGCCGAACAGCCAGCCCACGTTCGATTTCCATCTCGGCGAGACCGCCGACATGCTGCGCGACACGGTGCGCGCCTTCTCGGATGCCGAGATCGCCCCGCGCGCCGCCGAGATCGACAAGACCAATGAATTCCCCCGCGACCTGTGGCCCAAGCTCGGCGCGCTGGGCCTGCTCGGCGTCACGGCGGAGGAGGAATATGGCGGCTCGGGCCTCGGCTATCTCGAGCACGTCATCGCCATGGAGGAGATCTCCCGCGCCTCCGCCTCGGTGGGCCTGTCCTACGGCGCGCACTCGAACCTGTGCGTCAACCAGATCAGCCGCAACGGCTCGCCGGCGCAGAAGGCGAAGTATCTGCCGCAGCTGATTTCCGGCGCGCATGTGGGCGCGCTCGCCATGTCGGAGCCGGGCGCCGGCTCGGACGTGGTCGGAATGCGCACCCGCGCCGAGAAGAAGGGCGACCGCTACGTCCTCAACGGCTCGAAGATGTGGATCACCAACGGCCCGTGCGCCGAGACCCTGGTGGTCTACGCCAAGACCGACCCCGCCGCCGGCCCGCGCGGCATCACCGCCTTCCTGGTGGAGAAGGGCTATAAGGGCTTCTCCACGGCCCAGAAGCTGGACAAGCTCGGCATGCGCGGCTCCGACACCGGCGAACTGGTGTTCCAGGATTGCGAGGTGCCGGAGGAGAACGTGCTCGGCACCGTGGGCAAGGGCGTCAACGTGCTCATGAGCGGGCTCGACTATGAGCGCGCCGTGCTCGCCGCCGGCCCGGTGGGCATCATGCAGGCCTGCATGGACGTGGTGCTGCCTTATGTCCACGAGCGCAAGCAGTTCGGCCAGCCGATCGGGACCTTCCAGCTGATGCAGGGCAAGATCGCCGACATGTACGTGACCATGAACGCCACCCGCGCCTACGTCTATGCGGTGGCGCAGGCCTGCGACCGGGGCGCCACCACCCGCGAGGACGCCGCCGGCGCCATCCTCTATGCGGCGGAAAAGGCCACCTGGATGGCGCTGGAGGCGATCCAGACCCTGGGCGGCAACGGCTACATCAACGACTATCCCACCGGCCGCCTGCTGCGCGACGCCAAGCTCTACGAGATCGGCGCCGGCACCAGCGAGATCCGCCGCATGCTGATCGGCCGGCAGCTGTTCGAGAAGACCGCCTGAGATCGTGAGGCGCCGGCCCCTTCGCAAATGCGAACGGGCCGGCTAAAGCTGGCCGCCTTCCAACGGAGCCCCCGGCTCCGGCCCCAAGGAGGCGGCGCGCCCGATGGATTTCTTCGCGGTCTCAAAGATCTTCTGGTTCCTCATCGCGCCCTCGAACCTGCTGGTGCTGCTCGCCGCGCTGGCGCTCGTGCTGCTCGCTTTCGGCGCCAAGCGGGCCGGGCGCGTGCTGCTGGCGGTGAGCGTTTTCGGCCTCCTGGTGTTCGGCTTCTCGCCGGCGGGCAACTACCTCTATTCGCCGCTGGAGGAGCGCTTCCCCATCTTCCGGGACGACGGGCGGCCGGTGGACGGCGTCATCATGCTGGGCGGGG
This sequence comes from Xanthobacter luteus, assembly GCF_040049235.1. Classification (NCBI taxonomy): domain Bacteria; kingdom Pseudomonadati; phylum Pseudomonadota; class Alphaproteobacteria; order Hyphomicrobiales; family Xanthobacteraceae; genus Xanthobacter; species Xanthobacter luteus. The sequence goes on along the minus strand of NZ_JBDZDO010000001.1, from coordinate 354,224 downwards.
CGGAGATGCCGGAGGTGGGGCTGGCGCGCGGGGTTCCCGCCTTCGCCGATGCCGGCGAGCGGGCGATCGCCTTCGCCGACCTCGCGCGGCGCTTCCCCGAGGCGCGGCTCGCCTTCGTCGGCGGCTCCGGCAAGCTCGGCGGCATCGAGGGCGCGGAGGCGAAGATGATCCGCGCCACCCTTCCCGACCTCGGCATCGCCCCGGCGCGCGTCGCGTTCGAGGACAAGTCCCGCAACACCGAGGAGAACGCCCGCTTCGCCAAGGCCCTGCTGCAGCCGAAGCCAGGCGAGCGCTGGCTGCTCGTCACCAGCGCCGCGCACATGCCGCGCGCCATGGGCTGCTTCCGCAAGGCCGGCTTCCCGGTGACCGCCTATCCGGTGGACTTCCGCACCGTGGGTCCAAGCGGGCTCTGGGGCAATTTCTCGCGCGCGGCGACCGGGCTCGACTTCACCGACACCGGGCTGAAGGAGTGGGTGGGGCTCCTGGTCTATTATCTCACCGGCAAGACCGACGCGCTGTTCCCCGCGCCCTGACCGGGGCACCGGCGCGGCGCTTTCAGTCGTCGCGCGGCAGGCCGAGGCGGAACACGCCGCGCAGGGCGTCGGGATCGACCTGCTTGCCCTTGCGGTAGATCATCAGGCGCCCGGCGCGGGCGAGCCGCACCGCCACCCGGCGCACCACCGGCAGCGCGCGCTGCCATTCGCCGGGCGGCATGAGGGCGCGCGCGGGCTCCTCGGGGCCGATGGTCTTGCCCGGTCCGGCCTTGGCGGCGAGATCGAGGATCGCCGCCTCCATCGCCGCCTCGTCCGGCAGGCGTGCCGGCGTCGCGCCAGCGGCCTCGGCCTCGGTCTTTCGGGGCGCGGGCGCCCGGTCGCTGGGGGATTGGGTCATAAGGCTCTCGGCGGGGTGGCGGCGGCCTCCCATTGAACGGGAAACGGGCGCTCTTATCTGAAGGCGGTGCCGGCATGGGTAGCCAATGCGGCGCCTTCGGCCAAGGGGGACAGAGCGGGCCGGGGGCGAAGCGGGAGCGATTCGGTGCCGGCGCGCCGCCGCAAAAGCGTTCGTGCCGCCCCTTCGTGATGCACCGCGTCACGGCCGCGACGCAGCCTTCGACAAAGGTTTTGTGTACGCGTCCCACCGGCCTCTTGCGGTGCACTTAACAAAGTCTTAAAGCTCCCGTCCCCGGCGCCTCGAAGGCACGCCTCGCGGGCGCGGGCTTCAACCAAGCGGGCCACCGACCTCCATCATGAACCTTTCTCAAGAGCGTACCTGCTGGGGCGTCGCGCGCACGGCGCTCGCCCTGTTCCTCCTGTGCATCCTCCTCGCCTATCTGTTCGGCGGGTTCGATCCGGCGGCCGTCCGGGCGAGCTGAGGCGTCGGGCGCGCACCCTGCCGCGGCGCGGCCGCCGGCCGCCCGCGGCGTGGCGATCGATGTGCAACTTGCGCTGGCCATTGCCTCCTGCGGCCGCCCGAACCATGATCCCCGCCCGGACGTTGGTCGTTGGGAAACGTCCGAGAGGTTGAGCCGATGAACTGGATTGCCGACACCCTCGGCATCATGACGCAGAGCGTCACCTTGCCGGGATGGGTCGTGGTGGTCGGCGCGGCGGTGGTGGCGCTGCTCGCCTTCGTGCTGCTGGCGCGCGCCGAGCCGACCGAGCGTCCGCTCACGCTGTTCGTGCTGATCGGCATGCTGCTCGGCGGCATGGCGGTGGGCACCTCCATCCTCAAGGAGGTGCAGGCCAACAACACGGTCTCCGAGGCCCGGGCGCTCGAGGTGCGCGCCGCCGCGCTGGACGCGGCCACCGCCGAAGCCGGGCTCGGCTGCATCAATGCCGACGAGACGCTCCAGGCCTCGTGCGAGGTGATGCTGTTCGAGCGCCCGGAGAACATCGCCGCCGCCCGGGCGCTGCTGCGCGCCCGCTTCGCGCTGGTGGAGGATGCGTTCGAGTTCGTCCGCCGCCGCAAGAGCCCCATCCTCCTGGACCGGATCGCGGTCTGGCGCCGGCCGCTGGAGCGCGATCCCTACGGCATCGTCGCCGCCATGCTGCTCGACATGCGCAGCTGCTCGGTGTCCTCCTGCCCGCAGGTGGCCTTTCTCGGCGACGTGACGCAGGTGACGGCGAACCTGTCCGGCGGCCGCTATGCGGCGCTGGTCGCCAAATACACGCCGATGTGGGAGCGCACCGCGCGCAATCGCGGCACCGTGACCACGCCCGCGCGCACCGGCCCGTTCGGCTTCCCCCTCGTGGACCAGAAGACCCAGGGCGGCGCCGCGCCGGCCGAGGCCGCGCCCGCGGGCGAGCCACCGCCGACCGTGAATCTGCCGGTGGAGCCGCGCGAGCCGGCGCCGGCTCTGCCGCCCCCGGCCACCGCGGCGCCGCTGCCGCCGCCGCGCCCGCCGGTCTCGGCCGCGCCCACCACGCCGGCGCGGCCCCGCGCGCAGCCCCCGGCCGCCCGGCCGGCCCAGCCGGCGGCTGCGGAGCCCGAGGCCGCGCCCCCGGCCGCCCAGTGAGGCGCGCCCGCCGGACGGCGGATGACGGGGCCGCCCGCCGCCCCGCTTAGCCGCCGGCGCGCGCGCGGCTTGGTCAATCCGGAGCGCGATTCACCGATCAAATTGATAATTTGATGGGATCGCGCTCTAAGAGGAGCCATGGCGCTTCACCTTCTCAAGCTGTGCGTGGGCGCGGAGTCCATCGAGGACCTCGCATCCTGGATCGCCGAGCGGCGCGCCGCCGCGACGGCCGCCGGGCGCGTCTACGAGCAGACCCACACCACCCGCATGGTGCCCACCCGCACCGCCGAACTGCTGGGGGGCGGCGCGCTCTATTGGGTGATCAAGGGCCAGGTGAGCGCGCGCCAGGCGCTGCTCGACATCCGCCCGTTCGTGGACGGCGACGGCATCCGCCGCTGCCATCTGGTGCTGGACCAGGAGGTGGTGCCGGTGGTGCCGCGCCCCTCGCGGCCGTTCCAGGGCTGGCGCTATCTCGCCGCCAAGGACGCGCCTGCGGACCTCGCCGCCGGCGGCAGCGGCGCCGATTTACCCGAGGCCCTGCGCCGGGAGCTGAGCGCGCTCGGCCTGCTGTGAGCCGCCGCGCCGGCTTCGGCGCATGCGCCGCCGCCGGTCCTTGAGGTTCCGGCCGCCGGCGCCCGAGTCCTGCCGCCTTTCGGTGCCGCGCCGCCGCCGGTGATGATCCCGGCCGCCCGCGCATCGCTCGGACCGGCAAGGCGCCGGCCGCCGCGCCGCACCGCCGGCGGCGGCGCCTGACCCATCCTCCTGACCGCGCGGCACATGCCGGAAAGCGCCGGGCGCCGGCGGTGTCCGACGGGCGGCGCACCCGTGGCCTCCCACCCGCCCCCCTTCCAGCGGATGACCTGCCGCCCAGGCGCGCCTCGCCGCGCTGCAGCACGTCATTATTGCGTCGCAATATAATCTCGGTCTTGACTCTTTTGTTCGAGTATCTGAATTAAAGTTCATGATCGTGAAACAGGCCGAAAACCTCCTCGCCATCCTCGAGCTGTTCGCAGCGGTGCGCCGGCCGCGCACGCTGTCGCAGATCAGCGAGGCGCTCGGCCTGCCGAAATCCTCGACCTTCAATCTCCTGGAGACGCTGGAGGGCAGGGGGCTGATCCACGAGATGCGGGCCTGGGGCGGCTACTACCCGACCCGGCGCCTGCTGGTGATGGCGCAGGACATCGCCCGCAACGACCCGTTCGTCGACCGCATGCGGCCGGAGCTGGTGCGCCTGCAGGAGCGCACCGGAGAGACCGTGCTTCTGGCCCACCGGGTGGACGCTGAGATCGTCTATCTGGAGGTGATCGAGAGCCAGCATCCGGTGCGCTATTTCGCCCAGGTGGGCGACCGGCGCCCGGTCCAGGCCACCTCCGCCGGCAAGGCGATCCTCAGCCTCCACAGCCCGGCCGAGCGGGCGCGGCTGTTCGAGACCGTCGCCTTCACCCGCTACCGCGCCGCGACCCTGCCGGACGCCGCCGCCGTGGAGGCCGACATTCTCGCCTCGGTGCCCCGCGGCTGGTTCGAGAACCTGTCCGAATTCACCCCCGACGTGCTCGGCGTCGGCATGCCGCTGGTGCTCGACGGCGAACGCCTCGCGCTCTCGGTGGCGGGGCCGAACTTCCGCCTGCTCGATCGCCGGCCGGAGATCGCCGCCAGCCTGGGCGAGGCGGTCCAGCGCATCCTCGCGCTCTTCGAGAAAGGGGCCGACGCCCGATGATCCGACGCATCTCCCTCGCGCTCGCCCGCTACGAGGCGGCCCTGCTGGCGCTCGGCGCCATCTGCCTGTTCGCGATGATGGTCATCGTCTTCGTGGACGTGGCCATGCGCTATCTGTTCAACAGCCCGCTCGGCTTCTCCTACGATCTGATCTCGCTCTACCTCATGGTGGGCGTGTTCTTCTTCGCGCTCTCCGACACGCTGCGCCACGACGAGCACGTGCGCGTGGACATCCTCTATCTGCGCATGCCGGAGGGGCTGCGCCGCCTGTGCGACCGCATCTCCTACGGCCTCGCCGCGGCGCTGTTCGCCGTCGTCCTGTGGACCGGCCTCGTCCGCGCGCTCGCCAGCACCGCCCAGGGCGAGGTGATGGCCACCCTGATCCCGTGGCCGATCTGGGTCGCCTATTGGATGGTGCCCATCGGCACCGCGCCCATCGTCCTGCTGTGCCTGCTGCGCCTCATCCACCCGCCCGGCAAGGGCCAGCACCCCGCCTGATCGCCGCCGGCCGGCGCCCCGCGCCCAACGAAACCAGAACGAATACGCCTTCCAGGGAGACGTCATGACGTCCTTAGCGATCATCGGCCTGCTGTTCGCGCTGCTCGCCATCGGCATGCCGGTCGGCTTCGCCATGGCGGTCTCCGGGGCCGTCGGCCTGCTCGTCACCGCCGGCACGGTCGCCACCGTCGGCGTGCTCGAGACGACGCCGTTCTCGGTCACCAATTCCTACGAGCTGATCGCCATCCCCATGTTCATCCTCATGGCCGAGCTGGTGGTGGCGAGCGGCATCGCCGACGGCCTGTTCCACGCCATGTCGGTCTGGATCGGACGCCTGAAAGGCGGCCTCGCGGTGGCGACCGCGCTCGCCGGCGCCGGCTTCGGCGCCATCTCCGGATCGAGCACGGCGTCCGCGGCCGCGCTCTCGGCGACCTCGATCCCCGCCATGATGCGCGCCGGCTACGAGCCGCGCTTCTCCTGCGGCGTGGTGGCGATCTCCGGCACGCTCGCCATGCTGATCCCGCCCTCCATCGCGCTGGTGCTCTACGGCATCATCGCCGAGGTCTCGATCGCCGACCTTTTGATCGGCGGCGTGATCCCCGGCATCCTCGTCACCTTCGCCATCATCGCCACGATCTATGTGCTCCTGTGGCACGACCCGTCGCTGGCGCCGGCCGGCCATTCCTATTCCTGGCGCGAGAAGCTCGTCGCGCTGAAGCAGGTCGGCCCCATGCTGGTGCTCCTGTTCCTGGTCACGGGCGTGATCTATGTGGGCATCGCCACCCCCACCGAGGCGGCCGCGCTCGGCGCCTTCGGCGCGCTGCTGCTCACCCTTGCGGTGGGCAAGCTCACCTACAAGACCCTGCGCCACGTGCTCGCCCGCTCGGCCCGCGCCACCTGCATGATCCTGATGATCGTCATCGGCGCCCACATCTTCGGCTTCTTCCTGACGCTCACCCAGGTCACGCAGATGACCGTGGCCTTCATCACCAGCCTCGACGTCTCGCCTTATGTGGTGATCGCGTTGATCGTGCTGGTCTACATCATCCTCGGCTGCTTCATGGACCAGCTGGCGATCCTGATCCTCACCGTTCCCATCGCCGTGCCCGCCATCAAGGCGCTGGGTTTCGATCCGGTGTGGTTCGGCGTGATCGTGGTGGTCACCGCCGAGGTGGGCATGGTGACGCCGCCGCTGGGGCTCAACGTGTTCGTGGTCTCGCGCTACAGCGGCCGGCCGCTGGAGGAGATCTTCGCCGGCATCGCCCCGCACGTGATCGCCCACCTGCTCGTCATCGCCGCCCTCATCGCCTGGCCGGGCCTGGTGCTCTGGCTGCCCAGCACCATGAACTAGACCAAGAGGAGGAAGCCCATGTCCGAGACCCCCCGCAACTACCTGGTGCGCGAGGCCGATGTGCGCACCTATTCGCCCGCCAATCATTCCGGCACCGTCAACCGCCGCCTGATCGGCCGCGAGACCGTGGGCGCCAGCCAGCTGGAGGTGGTGCTCGGCACCGTCGAGACCGGCCAGGGCGCCCATCCGCACCACCACGATGGCATTGAGCAGGTCTGCTACCTCCTCTCCGGCACCGCGCGCGCCGAGGTGGACGGGCAGGTGCTGGAGATGGGGCCGGGCGACAGCTGCTTCTTTCCCGCCGGCATGGAGCACGTGTTCGTCGCCACCAGCGCGGAGCCGGTGCGCGTGCTGGTGATCTACGCCCCGCCATACGCCGAGAAGGTCTGACCAACGACCCCGCTCATTCCCAAGGAGGATCTCCGAATGACCACCCCGTCCAAACGCCTCGCTCTGCGCGCCGGCGCCGCCGCCCTCGTTCTCGCCGCGCTGCCCGCGTCCGCCGCCGAGGTGACGCTGAAGCTCGCCGATTCGCTGCCGGCCGGCCATTCCATCACCAAGAACGCCACCCACTTCTTCTTCGACCGGGTGAAGACCCTCTCCGGCGGCAAGGTGGAGTTCCAGCACTTCCCGGCCGAGCAGCTCGGCAAGGCGAAGGACCTGCTCTCGGTCACCCAGACCGGGCTTGCCGACATCGGCTATATCGTGCCGAGCTACGCCTCGGAGAAGATGCCGCTCGGCGCCGTGGCCGAGCTGCCCGGCGGCTTCGCCTCCTCCTGCGAGGGCGCCAAGGCGTTCTGGGCGCTGGCCAAGCCCGGCGGCCTGCTCGACACCCTGGAGTTCAAGCCCAACGGCGTGCGCGTGCTCTATGTGGTGGCGCTCTCGCCCTATCAGGCGATCTTCTCCGAGAAGGCCGGCTTCAAGAGCTTCGACGACTTCAAGGGCCGCAAGATCCGCTCCAATCCCGGCCCCATGGAGCTCGGCCTGCGCAATCTCGGCGCCGTGCCGATCCGCATGACGCCGCCGGAAATCTTCGACGCCATGACCAAGGGCACCATCGACGGCGCGCTGCTGCCCTTCACCTCCACCGTGTCCTACAGCCTCGACAAGGTGGTGAAGTCCTCCACCATCGGCCAGAACTTCGGCACCGTGGGCATCACCTATTCCATCAACCTCAACAAGTGGAACGCGCTGCCCAAGGACGTCCAGGACGCGCTCACCAAGGCGGGCGACGAGACCGTGGGCCACGCCTGCGCCAAGTTCGACACCGAGGAAGGCGAGCTTGCCAAGCGCCTCGAGAAGGACGGCGTGCTGATGGTCAAGTTCACGCCCGAGCAGGAGAAGGTCCTCGCCAACAATTTCGACGAGGTCTCCAAGGACTGGGCCGCCAACCTGCAGAAGCGCGGCAAGCCCGCCGACAAGGTGCTGGAGGCGTTCCGCGCCGCCATCGCCGCCCAGCGCTGAGCCTTCGGACGGGGAGGGCGCGTTCCTCCCCGCCCGCCGTCCTGCCCCCGCGATCGAACGCCGAGGAGCCGACCCATGGCGGGCCTCTATTACGAAGACTTCGTCGAAGGCCGCGTGATCGCCCACGCGATCACGCGCACCATCACCGAATCCGACAACATGCTGTTCAGCTGCCTGACCATGAACCCGCAGCCGCTGCACATCGACCGCCACTTCGCCGCCAAGACCGAGTTCGGCCAGCCGCTGGTCAACAGCCTGTTCACGCTTGGCGTGATGATCGGCATCACGGTGGCCGACACCACGCTCGGCACCACCATCGCCAATCTCGGCATGAGCGACGTGCGTTTCCCGAAGCCCGTGTTCCAGGGCGACTCGATCCGCGTCGAGACCACCATCGTCGCCAAGCGCGAGAGCCGCTCGCGCGCCGACGCCGGGCTCGTGGAGTTCGAGCACAAGGCGTTCAACCAGGACGGCGTCGAGGTGGCGGTGTGCCGCCGCCAGGCCTTCATGCGCCGCCGGCCGGCCGCAGCGGCCGCAGGAGACAGCCATGTCGCCTGACCTCAGGCGGGCGCCGCGCTCCTATCTGTTCGTGCCCGGCGACGCGCCGGAGAAGATGGCGAAGGCCGCCGCCGGCGCGGCCGACGCCATCATCCTGGACCTCGAGGATTCGGTCGCGCCCGAGCGCAAGGATGCGGCGGTGGGCACCGTGCGCGATTTCCTCGCGGCGCGGGGCGATGGCGAAGGGCCGGGGGGCGGCCCGCTGTTGTTCGTGCGCCTCAACGGCACCGAGCCCGTGCGCGCGCTCGCCGAGCTTGCGGCGCTGCCGCTCGCTCCGCTGGCCGGCATCGTCTGGCCGAAGCTCTCCGCCATCGCCCAACTGGCGCCGCTCGCCGCCGCCCTCGACGCGCAGGAGGCGCGCGAAGGCGTGGCTTCTGGCCATGTGGGCATCGTCGGCATCGTCACCGAGACCGCCGCGTCCCTGCTCAACGGCGCCGACCTCGGCAAGGGCCATCCGCGCCTCACGGGCTACACCTGGGGCATGGAGGACCTGTCGGCCGACCTCGGCCGCGCGCCGCTGCCGGGGCGCACCGACGCCCAGACGGTGCTCGCCACCCATGCGCAAGTGTTCTGCCTGCTGGCCGCCACCGCCGCCGGCATCACCCCGATCGACGCGGTGGACGCGAACTTCCGCGACCTCGCCGCGCTGGAGGCGGACACCCGCCGCGCCGCCGAACTCGGCTACCGGGCGCGCATGGCGATCCACCCGGCCCAAGTGGCGCCGATCCATGCCGGCCTCGCGCCGGACGCGGCGACCCTCGACTGGGCGCGCCGCGTGCTGGCGCTGGCGGCGGACAATCCCGGCGCCTCCGCCTTCAAGCTCGACGGGCGCATGGTGGACCGGCCGCACATCAAGACCGCCCAGGCCATCCTCTCCCGGTTCGAGGCCCAATGATCCCGCTGCTCTCCGGCATCCGTGTCGTCGACATCACCTCCATCGTCCTCGGCCCGTTCGCCGGCCAGGTGCTGGCCGACCTCGGCGCCGAGGTGATCAAGGTGGAGCCGCTGGAGGGCGAGCTCGCCCGCGCCGTCCATCCGGTCTCGCCGGACGGCATGGGGGCCATGTTCGCCAACAACAACCGCAACAAGAAGAGCCTCGCGCTCGACCTCAAGAGCGCGGCCGGCAAGGAGGTGCTGCGCCGGCTGATCGCCACCTCCAACGTGCTGCTGCACAACATGCGGGTCGACGCCATCACAAGGCTCGGCTTCGGCTTCGCCGCGGTGAAGGCGATCAACCCCCGCATCATCTACTGCTCCGCCATCGGCTTCGGCCAGGACGGGCCCTATCGCGACCGGCCGGCCTATGACGACGTGATCCAGGCGGCGAGCGGGCTCGCCATGCTGCCGGCCCATGTGGGCGGCGCGCCGGCCTACGTGCCGAGCGTGGTGGCCGACAAGGTGGCCTCGCTCTATGCGGTCTACGGCGTGCTGGCGGCGGTCGCCGCCCAGGCGCGCGGGCTGATCGAGGCGGTGGACGTGGAGGTGCCCATGTTCGAGAGCCTGGTCGGCTTTCTGCTCAACGAGCACCTGGCGGCGGCCACCTTCTCGGCCGAGCCGAAGGGGGCGGGCTATCACCGCCTGTTCTCGCCCGACCGCAAGCCCTACCGCACCAGCGACGGCTGGGTCGCGGCGCTGCCTTATACCGGCGACCAGTGGCGGCGCCTGCTGCACGAGATCGGCCGCGAGGACATCGCCGCCGAGCCCTGGTTCCAGGACCCCGGCGAGCGCAGCAGGCGCGTGGGCGAGCTTTACGCGGTGCTCGGCGCCGCCGTCGCGCGGCGCGCCACCGCCGACTGGCTGGAGACCTTCGCGCGGCTCGACATTCCCTATTCCAAGGTCAATGACCTCGACGATCTGCTGGCCGATCCGCATCTGAACGCGGTGGGCTTCTTCGAGCCCGGCGCGCTTGGCGCGGCCGGGTTCGCCCGCACGCTGCGCCAGCCGGTGGTGTTCCGCGGCGCCCCGCACGCGCCGGACCGGCCGGCCGCGGCCATCGGCGCCGATACCGACGCGGTGCTCGCCGAGCTCGGCTATTCGCCGGACGACATCTCGGCCCTGGCGGCGGCGGGCGCCGTGGGCCGCCCCCGGGAGGACGACAATGACTGACGCCGCGGATGCCCTCTGGCCCAAGATCGGCATCGGCTTCCACTTCGAGGACTTGAGCCTCGGCATGCGCTTCCGCACCGCCGGGCGCACCATCCTGGAAGCGGACCTCGCCGCCTTCTGCAACCTCACCTGGCTCACCGAGGAGCTGTTCACCAACGCCGCCCACCGCGAGGGCATGACGCTGCCCGCCGCCGTGGTGCCGGGCTCGCTGGTCTATGCCTTCGCCGAAGGGCTGATGCTGCCGATGATGCAGGACACCGGCCTCGCTTTCCTCGAGGCCGACGTGAAGGTGAAGGGGCCGACCGTGGTGGGCGACACCCTCACGGTGTTCTGCGAGGTGGTGGAGGCGCGCCGCACCTCGCGCGGCGACCGCGGCCTGGTGCGCACCTTCAACGCGGTGCGCCGCGCCGACGGCACGGAGGTGCTGACCTACAATCCCCTGCGCATGATCAAGGCGCGCGGGGGCTGAGACCGCCGGCGCACGCCGGAGGTCCTGTCTCAGGCTTCCTGGCGCTCCCGCAAGGCCTGCCCGATCTTGCGTCCGCCGATGGGATGGGACGCCACGCTTCCGCCACCTTTCGGCCCCTTTGTGCGCCTCGCGCGTCCCTGCCGCTTCGGCAGGACACGCGGGAAGGGCGTCGCCTGGCGGGGTGGGCGCCCCTTCCGTCGGGCGCCGGGCGAGCCGGCGCGCGACCCGTCATCCATTGGGAGATTGAGATGACCTTTCGCACCCCGTCCGCCGTGCTGTGCGCGGCGAGCCTCGTTCTGGCCGTCCCGGCCTTCGCCCAGCAGCCGAGCCAGGCGATCAGGGAAATCCCCGCCGACAAGGCGCGGCTCACCGGCACCATGACGGTGGACTACAATTCGCGCCTGGCGCGGCCCTCCACCGGCACCGACCTCTACGAGATCAACGAGCTCGCCGTCGCCGACCTGATGATCCTCAAGGGCCAGGTCCAGCGCACGCCAGGCAAGAGCCTGACCTATTCGGTGAAGTTCGACGTGGTGAACCCCTCGAACCCGAGCCAGATCGCGCGCGAGGTGGCGATCCTGCGCGGCGACCTGCAGATCGACAATAACGGCCGCTACATCCCGGACGCCGGCCGCCTGCGCCTCGACATCGTCAAGGGCAACCAGACCTCGTCCGCCGCCGGCGGCTCGATCCAGGGTCGCAACGTCACGCGCTGGTGGGAGGTGGGCGAGCAGTTCCGCAAGGCGAGCTCCGAGGCCACCAAGGTCTATTCGCGCTATGTCGACGGCAAGGTGGTGTCGATCCAGGTGAAGAACCCGGACCCGCTGCGCTTCGAGCGGGCGCAGCTGCCCTCCGGCCCGTTCTCGTTCCTGCCCGAGGTGCGGGTGTCCGGCAACCTCGACTACGACTACGAGCTGGGCAACTGGCTCACCGACCAGAACGGCGTGACCTTCACCTACACCGTGGCCGACCGCTCCTTCACCGACCGCGTCACCGGCTCGATCCGCTACGTGGAGGAGGAGGGCAGCTTCACCGACAAGGCGGGCAAGAAGAAGCCCTATACCGGCTATTATGAGTACAACCTGCGCTGGAACGAGCAGGCGGTGCAGAACGACCAGAGCTTCTTCGATTCCTCCGCCGCGCAGGCGCAGGCGGACGCGTTCTTCTCCAACGCCGACCAGTCGAAGCCGGGCCTTTACGGCCGGGTCTACTACAAGGACAGCGAGGACGGCTGCAAGCGGGTGAAGGGCGAGGACGGAAAGCTCTCGTGCGTCGGCCCGACCCGCTCGGAGATCACCTACGACCTGAAGGCCGAGAAGCTCACTTATGCCCAGCTCTCCAACTGGGTGAAGCTCGAGCTGGTGATCCTCGGGCCGCTCACCGACGAGTGAGCGCGGCGCCCATCGCGCCGTCATGCCCCGGCGCGTCCGGGGCATCGCCCGCGTGCGCTTCGTCCGGCCCCGGCTTGTCCGGGGCTTGCTCCGTGGGGCAGGGCGCCGCCCGGGCCGGCGCCGCCCGCGCGCGCCCACCGCTGGATCCCTCCGGCGCGCCGGGGGGATGAGGTCCGGCTCTAGTCCAGCACCGCCGCCTTCAGCAGGCACACCATCACCGCATGGGCGGGCGCGCCGGAGCGGTTGCGGATCACGTGGCGGCGGTCGCAGCGATAGCGCAGCGTCTCGCCTTCCTTCACGCTCTCCACCTCGCCGGCCACCTCCACTTCCAGCGTGCCGGCGAGCACCGACAGGCACTCCACCGCGCCGCGCTGGTGGCCCTCCGAATCGAGTTCGCCGCCGGGCTCGGCGCGCAGGTCGTAATATTGCAGCCACTCCACGGTCTTGATCCAGCCGATGATGGACAGCCGGCAGCGCCCGTCCTCGGAGACCAGGATCGGCGTGTCGGCGCGCGTGAGCTTCTCCAGGAACGGCGCGTCGTCGGAGGAGGCGAGCACCCGCTCCACCGACATGTCGAGCGCCTGCGACAGGCGCCAGACGGTGGCGAGCGTCGGGTTGGTCTCGTTGCGCTCGATCTGGCTGATGATGGACTTGGCGACGCCCGACTGCTCGGCGAGCTCGGAGAGCGAGAGGTTGTAGGCCTTGCGCAAGCGCTGGATGGTCTTGCCCAGCTGCCCGGTGAGCACCTGCGCGCCCGTCTCCAGGGCAGTGCCGCTTCGCTCCCTGACCGCCATGTGCCGTCATCCTTTCCGCCGAACGAGCGTTCGTTGGGCCGGACGATAGCGCGCAATTCCCAGGCGGCAAGACAATTCGCGGTGTGAGGGTGCCGGCGCTCAGCGCGGCCAGAACGCCCAGAAATGGTGCACCGGCCCGTGGCCGTGGCCGACCCGCAGCCGGTCGGCGGCGGCGATGGCGCCGGTGATGTAGGCCTTCGCGCTGCGGACCGCCGCGCCGAGGTCCTCGCCCTTGGCGAGCTCGGCGGCGATGGCCGAGGACAGGGTGCAGCCGGTGCCGTGGGTGTTCATGGTCGCCTGGCGCGGCGCCGCGAGCCGCGTGGCGCGGCCCGGCTCCACCAGCAGGTCGACGCTCTGCGGCCCGCTGCCGTGCCCGCCCTTCATGAGCACCGCCTTCGCCCCGAGGGCGAGCAGGGCCTCGCTCTGGCGCTGCATCTCGTCCTCGTCCTGCGCCATCGGCCGGCCGAGGAGGGCCGCCGCCTCGGGAAGGTTGGGGGTGAGCAGGTCGCAGCGCGGGATCAGCACCTCCTTGAGGCTCGCCACGGCGTCGTCCGCGAGCAGCTTGGCGCCGGAGGCGGCCACCATCACCGGGTCCAGCACCACCACGCGCGCCTGGTGGCGCTCCAGCGCCGCGGCGACCGCGAGGATGGCGCCCGGGCGCGAGAGCATGCCGATCTTCACCGCCCTCACGTCGAGGTCGGTAAACACCGCGTCCGCCTGGGCGGCGATGAAGTCGTCCGGCACGTCGTGGATGGCGGTGACGCCGCGCGTGTTCTGGGCGGTGAGCGCGGTGATGACGCTGGCGCCGTAGACGCCGAGCGCCGAGAAGGTCTTCAGATCCGCCTGGATGCCCGCGCCGCCGCTCGAATCGGAGCCGGCGATGGTGAGGGCGATGGGCGCGGCGCGTTCGGCGCCGAGAAGGGCAGGGGCCATGGCAATGCTCCGCAGAAAGTCGAGGGTCCCGGCCCCGGCCGGCGGCCTTGCCAGGGCGGCACGAATTGTCCAACGTGGCGCCGGCCATGCTCAGGGAGCCCGCGGTGATCCCCTTCTTCGTCCAGATCAAGTGCCAGCTCGGCAAGTCCTACGACGTGGCGACGGCGCTCGCCAATGCCGAGATCGCCTCGGAGATCTACTCCACCGCCGGCGACTTCGATCTCATGGTCAAGTTCTACGTGGAGGCGGGCACCGACATCGGCCATTTCGTGAACGAGAAGGTGCAGACCATCGCCGGCATCCAGGACACCCGCACCATCCTCACCTTCAAGGCCTTCTGAGCGCATCCGGTTCCCGGCGGCCGCCAGGCGGCCGCCGCGCGGGTCTCAGGTGCCCTCGCGCTCGCGCTTGGCGATCTCGCGGGTGAGGCTGCGCACGTCCTTCATGTAAGGCGGCCGGGGGATCGAGGTGTGCGCCGCCCGCAGCGCCGCCGACCAGCGCTCGCGCAGATCGTGGAAATAGGGCTCGCCGGGCTCGATGCGGTATTTCAGCTCGGAATGCATCTTGTCCGGGCACACCACCAGCACGTCGATGGGCAGCCCGACGCCGAGATTCGAGCGCATGGTGGAATCCATGGAGATCAGGCTGGTCTTGAGCGCGTCGGCGATCTCCATGTCGTAGCTCACGGCGCGGTCCAGCACCGGCTTGCCGTATTTGTGCTCGCCGATCTGCAGGAACGGGGTGTCCTGCGTGCACTCGATGAAGTTGCCGGCATTGTAGATCATGAACAGGCGCAGCGGCCCGCCGGCGATCTGCCCGCCGAGCAGGAACGACACGTCGAAATTGACCGAGCTCTGCTCCATCACGTCGCCATTGACCCGGTGCACCTGGCGGATCGCGGTGCCCACCAGCTGGGCGGCCTGGAACATGGTGCGGGTGTCGCGCAGCTGGTGGCGCTCGCCGGCCTCGTGGTCTTCCACGCCCTCGTGCAGCAGGCTGATCACCGATTGCGACACCGAGAGGTTGCCGGCGCAGGCGATGGCCAGCACATGGTGGCCCGGCTCCTCGAACACGTGGAGCTTGCGGAAGGTGGAGATGTTGTCGAGCCCGGCATTGGTCCTGGTGTCGGCGATCATCACGAGGCCGTCCCGCACCAATACGCCGCAACAATAGGTCATCGCCTTCCCCCTGGAGCCTCGAAAGGCCGGTCCGTCCGCCGGCATCCGCCCTGCTCCCTCTCCGCCCGGCGCGAACTATAGCGAGGGGGGCCGCGCCGCCGCAATGCGCGCGCGCCGCACGGCTGCTATTCGGCCTCGCCGGGCGGCGCGCCGCGGCGGAACGGGCCGAGCTCGGTGAGGAGCGCCGCGTCCTCCTCTACCGCGGTGCGCTCGTGCTCCAGGAATTGTGCGACCGCGCGCCGCAGGCCCGGATGGGCGATCAGATGGGCGGAATGGGTCGCGACCGGCAGATAGCCGCGCGCCAATTTGTGCTCGCCCTGCGCCCCGGCCTCGACGCGGGCGAGGCCGTTGGCGATGGCGAAGTCGATGGCCTGGTGGTAGCAGACCTCGAAATGCAGGAACGGGTGCTCCTCGATCGCCCCCCAATAGCGGCCGTAGAGCGCGTCCTCGCCGATGAAGTTGAGCGCCCCGGCCACATAGCGCCCGGCGCGCTTCGCCATCACCAGCAGCACCCGGTCGGCCATGCGCGCGCCGATCAGCGCGAAGAATTTCCGGTTGAGATAGGGCCGGCCCCATTTGCGCGCGCCGGTGTCCATGTAGAAGGCGAAGAAGGCGTCCCAGGCGGCGGCGGTGAGGCCCGCGCCGGTGAGCCATTCGATCTCGATGCCGCCTTCCAGCGCCTCGCGCCGCTCCTTCTTCAGCGCCTTGCGCTTGCGCGAGGCGAGTTCGGCGAGGAAGTCGTCATAGCCTGTATAGCCGGCGTTCAGCCACTGGAACTGCCGGTCGGCGCGCTTCAGGAAGCCGTGGCACGCGAGCTCGTCCCATTCGGCCTTTGTGGCGAAGGTGACGTGGGCGGAGGAGGCGTTGCGCAGGCGCACCAGCTCGGCCAGCCCCGCCGCGAGCGCGGCGCGCGCCGCCCCATCGTCCGGCGCCCGGGTCAGCAGGCGCCGGCCGGTGACCGGCGTGAACGGCACCGCCACCTGGAGCTTGGGATAATAGGCGCCGCCCGCGCGCTCGAACGCGTCGGCCCAGCCGTGATCGAACACATATTCGCCCTGGGAATGGGCCTTCAGGTAGCAGGGCGCGACCGCGCGGACGCCGCCCGGCCCGTCCAGCACCAGGTGCTGGGGCTGCCAGCCGGAGCGGGCGCCGGCGCAGCCGGCCTCCTCGAGCGCCGAGAGGAAGGCGTGCGACAAGAAGGGCTCGGGCCGCGCGGCGCCGCCGGCGGCGCAGGCGTCCCAGTCCTGCGGCGCGATCTGCGCGAGCGCGGTGAGGACGCGGATGGAGACTTCGGGCATGTCCTAAACGTGTGCCGGCCGGGGTCCGCCCGGGAGCGCGGCGGTGCGTCGCAGCATGCCCGATTCCGCCGGATCAGGGAACGAAGCCCTCGAAGATCATCTGGTCGGCGCCCCGCATAGCTTGCGCCCGCTCGTCCGGGGTGCGCACGGTCCAGGCCAGCAGCGGCATACCGAGGCCGCGGGCGAGGCGCGGCGCCGCCGCATCGAGATCGGCGACGCGGTAGGCGACGAACTGGAAGCGCGACTGCGGCCAGTGCAGCAGGTTGCCGAGGCAGAAGCTGCGGCGGGCAGTCACCGCCGGCCAGCCCGGGGGCCGGTAATGGCGCTCGGCGACCATGCCGCGCGGCACCGTCGGCGCCGCCGCGTGCACCGCCGCGACCATGGCGGGATCGAACGACATCAGCGCCACCGGGCCGCCATAGGCACACGCCAATTGCGCCGCCCGCGCCGCGAGCCGCGTGTCGCCGGAAAAGTCGCTCTTGATCTCGATCAGCAGCGGCACGCGCCCGGCCACCCGGTCGAACAGGTCGGACAGGCGCATCATGCGGTCCGCGGTGGCCTTGAAGGGGACCGCGCGCAGGGCGTCGGCCGCGAGCGCGTTCAGCGGCCCGCAGGCCGCGGTGAGCCGGTCGAGGGCGAAGTCGTGGAACACCATGGCCTCGCCGTCGGCGCTCGCCTGGACGTCCACCTCGATGGCGAAGCCGCCCGCCATCGCCGCGTCGACGGCGGAAGCCGAGTTCTCGACGATGCCGCGCGCGGCATCGTGCAGGCCGCGATGGGCCACCGGGCGCGCCGTGAGGAAGCCGGGATCGCTCATGGCCCGGCGCGCCCCTTTTTCGGCCCGCCTCAGGCCACCTCGATCACCGCTTCGATCTCGACCGCGGCGTCGGAGGGCAGCGCGGCGATGCCCACCGCCGAGCGCGCGTGGCGCCCCTTGTCGCCGAGGATCTCCACCAGGAAGTCGGAGCAGCCGTTCGCCACCTTGGGCTGTTCGGCGAAGTCGGGGGTTGAGTTCACGAAGGCGGTGAGCTTCACCACCCGCACCAGCGCCTCGAGGTCGCCCATGGTCGCCTTCACCTGCGCCAGGATGTTGATGGCGCACAGCTTCGCGGCGGCGCGGCCGGTCTCGATGTCGACCCCGCCGCCGAGCTTTCCGGTGGTGATCGTGCCTTCGGCGTCGACCGAGATCTGGCCGGAGACGAACAAGAGGTTGCCGGTGCGCACCACCGGCACATAATTGGCGCGCGGCGGCGGCGGGCTGGGCAGGGTGATGCCGAGGCTCGCGAGCTTCTGTTCGATCGTGGTGGTCATTGGCCGCTCCTGCCACAAGGTTTGCGCAATTGGGCCTTCCTCTTGGCCGATGCGCCGCCGCGGCGCAAGCGGTCCCGAAACGGGGGCGGGCGGCGCGGGGCGGGGAGAGAAGACATGCCGGTTCGTTCACGCCTCATCGCCTCCGGCTTCGGCCTCGCCGCCGTCGCGCTCGCCGCCGCCCCGGCGCCCGCGGCGGTGCCGCTGTTGGCCCACAAGGCCACCTACCGCCTGGTGCTGGACGGCTCCAAGCCCACCGGGCAGCTCGAGGACATGCACGGCGAGATCCAGTACGAGATCACGGGCGATGCCTGCGCCGGCTTCACCACGCTCACCCGCCAGACCAGCCGCAGCACCACCGGCGACGGCGCGACCCTCAGCCAGGAGGTGACCTCCAAGGCGTGGGAGGACGGCGAGGGCAAAGCCTACCGCTTCACCTCCACCACCAAGTCTGCCGAGGACGGCACCAGCGAGATCGAGGCCAACGTGACCCGTGACGGCCCGGAGGCGCTGAAGGTGGAGGTGACCAAGCCCAAGCCCGCCACCCTCTCCATCGCCGGCAAGGTGCTGATGCCCACCGAGCACGTGTCGAAGGTGATCGCCGCCGGCACGGCGGGCGACCGGGTGCTGGAGGCCAAGGTCTATGACGGCGCGAGCGACCCCGCGCGGGTCTATGACACCCTGACCGTGATCGGCCGCGCCACCACCAATCCGGAGCGTGTGCCCGCGGCGGCCCGCGCCGCGCTCGGCGCGAGCACCTACTTCCCGGTCACGGTGAGCTATTACGAACAGGGCGGCTCCGGCGGCACGCCGGAATATGTGATGAGCTTCGCGCTCTACGACAACGGCGTGGTGGGTGACCTGAAGATCGACTACGGCAAGTTCGCGCTGATCGGCACCATGGCCGACTTCAAGGCGCTGAAGCCGGCGGAAGGCTGCGCCAGATGACCTTGGGGCAGGATGCGGGACGGCGTGTGGTGCACCTCACGTTGCGCGGCCGCGTCCAGGGCGTCGGCTACCGCGCCTGGTGCGCATACGAGGCGCGCGGGCGCGGGCTTTCCGGCTGGGTGCGCAACCGCCGGAGCGGGGCGGTGGAGGCGGTGCTCGCCGGCCCGGCGGACGCGGTCGACGCCATGGTGGAGGCGTGCCGCGCCGGTCCGCTCGGGGCGCGGGTCGACGACCTGCTGCTGCACGAGGCCGCCGAGACTGCCCTGGCGGCAGGCGGCGGCGCGGGGTTCGCGGTGCTGGAGACCCTTTAGGTTCTGCCCGGTGGCGGCCCGGGCGGGACGGGTCTATAGAGGCGCCCGACCGACGATTGGCGAGACCCCCCGTGACCCACATCGATCCATTCGACCTGCGCCGTGTGGATGTGCCCGCCGGCGCCGTGCCGGTCGGCGCGGTGCCGTGGTGGGCGCGCCCGCAGGGCGTGGTCACGATCGTGCTCGTCTGGGCGCTGGTGCACATCCTCATCGCCACCCTGCTGGAAGTGGCGGTGAACGCGGACGACGCCATCGAGAGCTACATGGTCCAGTCGCTGGAGCTCTCCTACGTCCCGCGCAACCCGCCGTTCTTCGACTGGCTGCTCTATGGCCTGCAGCAGGTGGTCGGCACCGGCCTCCTGTCCTTCGCGCTGCTGCGCTACGCGCTGCTGGCGGGCTGCGCGCTGCTGGTCTGGCGGGTGGCGCGGCAGGTGATCGAAGACCCGCGCATGCAGGCGCTCGCGGTCTATTCGCTCACGGCGATCTGGGTGATCGGCTATCACAGCCACCGCATCCTCACCCATTCCAACGTGATGATCGTCGCCATCGCCGGCACCTTCCTCACGCTCACCGCCATCGCCCGGCGCCCCAGCCTTGCGCTCTATGCCGGGCTCGGCGCCTGGATCGCCGTGGGCATCCTCGGCAAGTTCGGCTTCGTCGCCTTCCTCGCCGCGCTGGTGCTGGCGGGGCTGCTGGAGCCGTCCTACCGGCGCGCGCTCATGGACCGGCGGCTGCTGGTCACCCTGCTGACCGCGGCGGTGCCGCTCGGCATCTATGGCGCGGCGCTCTATCTCGGCCGGCAGAACGTGGCCGCCGCCGCGGCCCAGACCATCGGCGCCACCAATGCGGGCTGGGACGAGGTCCTGAACTCCTTCCTCGCCGCCCTCGCCGGCTACGCGCTGCCGCTGGTGGCGCTCGTGGCGGTGGTGTTCCTGCCCTACAATCGCGGCGAGGGCGCGCGGCGCACCGATGCCGAGCGCGGCCCGCCGCGCCGGGTGCTGCGCACCCTGATGGCGGTCGGGGTCGTGGCGACGCTGGTGTTCGTCGCCGCCGCCGGGACCGAGGCGCTGCGCGACCGCTATTTCCACGTCTTCCTGCTGCTGCTGCCGGTCTATTTGTTCGCCGAGCTCGAGCGGCTCGGCGGCTGGCGCGATCGGGTGGTGATCTTCCTCGCGCTGCTGCTCGCCATGAACGTCGCCATCGCCGCGGTGCGCGCGGTGGTGCCGCTGTGGCCGGACCCGCGCCTGTGCGGGCGCTGCATGGCGGCCGAGCCGATCTACAAGATCCAGGCGGCGGTCGACGCCCGGCTCGGCGCCAGCCCGACCCTGGTGGCGGACGACCGCACCTCGGCGGGCCGGCTGCGCGCCGCCCTCCCGGGGGCGCGGGTGGTGATCGTCAACGAGCGCCAGTACCGCCCGCCGCCGCGCCCCGCCACCGGCTGCGCGCGCGTCACCGGGATCGTCAACGGTCTGCCGATCCTGCTGCCGCGGCCCAAGTCGAACACCATCGAAATGTCGATGAAATGGTGGTCGCCTTGGATGAATCCGCACCGCTGGAGCGACGTGCAGCTGACCCCGCTGGCGCCGGACGATCCCCTGTGCCGGTGAGGCCGGGGCGCGCCGGCATGCTCACGGGCGCGTGGTCGCGGCCTCCCTTGCCTGCGGCCGGCGGGACGGCTACCTCTAGAGCCGGCCGCGGGCCGGCGTGCGGCGCGGGCCGGGCGGCGCCGGCGCCATCCGGCGACCCACGGGGGGCCGGCCGACGAGATCGATCCAGCCTGATCGCATCCGGCGCCGGCTCCGGCCGCGCAGCGATGTCGGAACCGGCTGTTCCAATCAATTGGCACGAGGCCGCGGGGGCGGCTCCGCGCGCGTGAGGGAGCGTTCCATGGCCGAAGCCACACCCCAGTCCAACGCCACCGAGATGCAGACCCAGCCCATCGAGCTGTATTACTGGCCGACGCCCAATGGCTGGAAGATCTCCATCATGCTGGAGGAGTGCGGGCTGCCCTACGTGGTCAAGCTCGTCAACATCGGCAAGGGCGACCAGTTCAAGCCGGACTTCATCGCCATCTCGCCGAACAACAAGATGCCCGCCATCGTCGACCCGCAGGGGCCGGATGGGGCGCCGATCTCGGTGTTCGAATCCGGTGCCATCCTGCAGTATCTCGGCCGCAAGACCGGCCGCTTCTACCCCGCCGACGAGCGCGGCCGGGTGGAGGTGGAGCAGTGGCTGTTCTGGCAGATGGGCGGGCTCGGCCCCATGGCCGGGCAGGCGCACCATTTCCGCATCTACGCGCCGGAGAAGGTGCCCTACGCGATCGAGCGCTACTCGAACGAGGTGCACCGGCTCTACGGTGTGATGGACAAGCGCCTCGCCGACCGCGACTACCTCGCCGGCGATTATTCCATCGCCGACATGGCCTGCGTCGGCTGGGCCAAGCTCTGGGAGCGCCAGGGCATCAAGATCGAGGAATTTCCGCACTTCAAGGCCTGGCTGGAGCGGGTGCTCGCGCGCCCGGCGGTCAAGCGCGGCCTCGCGGTGAACGCCGAGGAGCGCGCCTCGATCGACATCGCCAAGGACAAGGACGTCCAGGCGGTGCTGTTCGGCCAGCGCGCGCGGGGATGACCGCGCGGCCGGCCGCGCGGATGACGGGATGCGCCTGACCGGCGCCAGGGGGGCTGCTGCGCCATGCGCAAGGATCCGCGGTTGGAGCTGGCCCGGGCGGGAGCCCTGCACCGGGACGGGCGGCTCGACGAGGCCGTCACCCACTATCGCGCCTTGCTGAAGGCGTCGCCGGACGCCTTCGACGTCGCCCGGCTGCTGGTGCTGGCGCTGCTCCAGTCCGGCCGGCTGGGCGAGGCGCAGGCGGCCGCGCGCAAGGCGCGCGACGCCCACCGCACCAACCCGCACGCGCATCTGCTGATGGGCGCCGTGCGCCAGGCCGAGGCCAAGTGGGACAAGGCGCTCGACGCCTTCGAGAAGGCGCGCGAGCTCGATCCGCGCTTCGTCGAGGCGCACTATCTGGCCGGCAACGCGCTGGCGCAGCTCGGCCGGCTCGACGCGGCGGTCGCCTGCTACGATTGCGCGCTCGCGCTCCAGCCGGCGCTCGAGGAGGCGCTCACCAACCGGGCGGTGGCGCTGTCGCGCCTCGGCCGCTCCGAGGCCGCGCTCGCGGACTGCGACCGCGCGCTGGCGCTCAACCCGCGCGATCCCCAGCGCCACCTGGCCCGCGCCGGCACCCTGCTGGAGCTGGGCCGGTTCGCCGAGGCGACGCAGGCCGCGGAAGCGGCGCGGCAGCTCGCGCCCGCGCTCGCCGACGCCTATTTCCTGAAGGGTCAGGGCCTGGCGGGGCAGGCGGACGTGGACGGCGCCCACGCGGCGTTCGCGGCGGCGGTGAACATCGCCCCCGACCGGCCGGCCTTCCAGGCCGCTTTGGTGCGCACCGAGCGCCAGCGCGGCCACCTCGACGAGGCGCTGCGGCTCGCCGAGGCCGCCTTGGCGCGCAATGGCGCGGCGGCGGCGCTCTGGCAGGAGCTGGCCGAGCTGCGGCGCGAGCGCAAGGAGCCGGAGGGCGCGCGCCAGGCGGTGGAGCGGGCGCTGGCGCTGGACCCGCGCGCGCCCGGGGCGCTCACCACCAAGGCCCGGCTGCTGATCGACCAAGGCGAGGCCGCGCCGGCGCGCGCTCTGGCGGACCAGGCGCTGGCCATCGACCCCACCTTTCCCATGGCGCGCTATCTGCGGGCGGCGGATGATCTCGCCGAAGGCCGCTGGGCGGAGGGCTGGAGCTTGTATGAAAGCCGCGCCTCCTTCCTGCCGCCGCCCTACCGTCCGCTGCCGTTCACCGAATGGGACGGGCGCGTCGAACCGGACGAGCTGGTGGTGGTCGGCGAGCAGGGGATCGGCGATCAGATCCTGTTCGGCCGCCTGCTGCGCCTGCTGGGCGACCGCGGCATCCGCACCCGCTTTCTCACCCGGCCGCGGCTCGTGCCGCTGCTGTCGCGCATCGACGCCCGGGTGCGCGTGGTGTCCGATTTGTCCGATCTCGATACCAGCGCGCCGGGCCTGTTCTGGGCGCCGCTGGCGAGCCTGCCGCGCCTGATCGCCCCCGACCCGGCGCTGTGGCCCGCCCCGCCTTACCTCAACGCCGATCCCGGCCGGGTCGCGCGCTGGACCGGCCGGCTGCCGGGCGGCTTCACCATCGGCATCTCCTGGCAGGGCGATCCCTCGGCGGCGGTGGACATCGGCCGCTCGGTGCCGCTCGATATGTTCGCCCCCTTGGCGGGGCTCGACGGGGTGGAACTGGTGAGCCTCCAGCACGGCTTCGGCGCCGAGCAGCTCGATGCCTGCCCGTTCGGCGCGCGGGTGGCGCGGCTCGGGCCGGACTGGGACGCCGACGGGACCTTCATCGACACTGCGGCAATTCTGCAACATCTCGACCTGGTGGTCAGCGTCGACACCTCGCTCGGCCATCTGGCCGGCGCGCGCGGGCGGCCGGCCTTGCTGGCGGTGAAGGCCGCGCCGGACTGGCGGTGGGGCCGCGAGACCGATCGACCGCCGGTCTATCCCAGCCTGCGCCTGGTGCGTCAGGAGACGCCGGGCGACTATGCCGGCGTGTTCGCCCGCATCACCCGCATGGTGGCGGCGCTGAAGCGGGGAGAATCGCTGTGAGCGGCGCCCGCATGGTGCTTGCCCCGGTATCGGTGGGCGAGCTGATCGACAAGATCACCATCCTCGAGATCAAGGCCGAGCGAATCGACGAGCCGTCGGCCCAGGCCAACGTGCTGCGCGAGCTTGCGGCGCTGCGGACCCTGCGCGACCGCGAGCCGATGCCCGAGGCGGTCGCCGCGCTCACGGCCGCGCTCGCGGCGGCGAATCGCGCCCTGTGGGACATCGAGGACGCGCTGCGGCGCCTGGAGCGGGAAGGGCGGTTCGATGCCGAGTTCGTGGCGCTGGCGCGCCAGGTCTATGGCGTCAACGACCGCCGCGCGGCCCTGAAGCGCCGCATCAGCGCGCTCACCGGCTCGGCCATCGTCGAGGAGAAGCTCTACGCGGGCGATTCCCCCAAGATCCGGTGATTCCCCCCGGATCTGGCGATTCCCACGGGGCCGGCGGCTTGCAATGGCCGGAGGTGTCCGGCATAGGAAGGGGGCGCGGGAGACGTGGCCGAGAGGCTGAAGGCACTCGTTTGCTAAATGAGCAGACCCCCAAAAGGGTCTCGAGGGTTCGAATCCCTCCGTCTCCGCCACCTTCCTACCGTCCGAGAATGCTTGTGAGGAAAGGCATCCTGCCGCCCAGCGGGGCCTTTCCGCGCGTTCGGCAAACGGTATCGGGGTGGGTCGAAAGCGGCAGTGCCTTTCCTGCAACAGTCGGCGGAATAACGGCTGCGGAAGGGCGTTTGCGGCCGAGATATCGTTGATCACGGACCGGCCTTTTGTATGGTGGCTTTGCGACGAAGGGGGGCAGACCCCGGTCGCCCATCGCACGTTCAGCGATGTGTTGAGCGTGTAGATGGGAATCGGGGCAAGAACCTCTCGGGTGCAGCCGCACCGGCGAAGCGGAACTCGCTCCCTCGGAACCAAACTTGGAGGTCACGATGAAGATGGTGAAGAGCCTTCTCCTCGGCAGCGCGGCGGGTCTCGTCGCGGTGGCTGGGGCTCAGGCCGCCGACCTGCCCGTTAAGGCGAAGGCGGTCGAATACGTGAAGGTGTGCTCCGCTTACGGCGCCGGCTACTTCTATATCCCGGGCACGGACACCTGCCTGAAGATCGGCGGCTATGCCCGCTTCGACGCTTACGCGAACGCCGTCGGCACCTTCCGTCCCGACATCGCGACCACCGCTTCGGCCGGCTTCAACGGCCCGGGCGTCGGCGCTTTCGCGTTCCCGTTCCGTGACTCGGACGATGCGGACATCCTGACCCGTACCCGCGGCGTGTTCGACATGGACGCCCGCACCCAGACCGACTACGGCACCCTGCGCTCGTATGTCCGCTTCGGCATGGAGTGGAACTCGCAGTCGGGCGCCGGCTCGGGCCCGAACAGCGGCTTCTACTTCGAGCGCGCGTTCATCCAGTTCGCCGGCTTCACCTTCGGTTACACGCAGTCGTTCTTCGACATCGGCGTGAACTACATGATGACGACCCCGTTCGCGGGTTCGAACACCTGGACCACCCTGATCGCCTACACCGCGCAGTTCGGCAACGGCTTCTCGGCGACCCTCGCCTTGGAAGACGGCGCCAACCGCGTGACCGGCGTGCAGGGCACCACCGCGTCGGGTGTCGCCGTCGGCTCGATCGGCCCGTTCGGCTTCAACCCGTTCGTGACCGGCACCTCGGGCTCGCTGGCCTACCAGAACTGGCAGGCCGGCAACGCCGTGCCTGACATCGTGGCGAACCTCCGCCTCGACCAGGCTTGGGGTACCGCGATGCTGTCCGGTGCTCTCCATCAGGTTAACACCCTCGATCAGTTCGCTCTGTTCCCCGGCGCTTCCTCGTCGGATCAGTGGGGCTGGGCCATCGGCGGCGCCCTCATCCTGAAGGCGGACATGATCTCGGCTGGCGACAGCTTCCTCCTGCAGGCCAGCTACGCCAAGGGCGCGATCAGCTACGCCGGCATGGGCGGCAACAGCCAGGGCACGGCCACCGCGTGGGGCAAGGTCGACATCGACCAGTTCGGCAACCTCTCGGGCGCTTACGTGCCGCTGGCCGACGCCGTTGTGACCGCCTTCGGCGACTACAACCTGTCGACCGCTTGGGGCGTGATGGGCCAGTTCCGTCACTTCTGGACCCCCGGCCTGCGCTCCGTCGTGTTCGGCAGCTACACCAAGTACGAGCCCGGCGACACGACGGCCATCGCCGTCACTGACGCCGACCTGTGGCAGGTTGGTACCGACCTCGTGTGGTCGCCGGTCAAGAACCTCGATCTGGGCCTGGAATTGGTCTACTCGAAGGTTTCGGCCGACGTTCCGCTGCAGCAGGTGGGCGCCACCTCGATCATCGGTGGTTCCACCGACATCTGGTCGGGCGGCATCCGCGCGCAGCGCAACTTCTGATCCAAGCTTCTTCTTGGTTCCGAGAGACCCCGGCGGGCGACCGCCGGGGTTTTTCTTTGTTCAAATGCTTGACGTTACGTAAGTGTGCGTAGTTTGGAATAGAGCTAGAGTTTGCCTTCAAGCATTCCCAACGCACAGTCCGAGGTGCATAGTTTAGGTAACAGGATATCCGGGCGCCGAGGTCTATGTCGCGGCCGGGAAAACTGGAGGTTCTGCTAAGTGCCGTCGCCGGGTGCTTTGGCGATGGGCCGCCGTAGAGCACTTCTTCGCCCCGCCGGCGTCCGATCAAACGGCGCTTCGGAGTGGCGGAACGGGACGCGCGCCGAGATGGCGCCAGACGCCGCCGGCGCCGCACCGCGGGAACGCCCCGCGCGGCGCTTCGCACCGGTTGCCGGCGCCCAGCCGGTCGCCGCTCACTCCGCCCGACTCGCATGCCGTGTCCGGTGCGCATGCCATGTCCGAGGCGGCGACGGTGGGAGCGGGCAGGGTGGGTGCGGACAAGGCGGCCGGCATCGTCCGCCTTGGCGCCACGGGTACAGGCGCCCGGTGGCGATGCACCGCCTGCAGTGGGCGGACCGGGCCAGCGCCCGGTGGGTTCACGTCCAGATGGGTGCTGGACGTTATGCGTTGGGTGATGGCCGGGTCGCTTGGGGTGGGGGGCAGCGCAGGAGATTTTCTGCTGCGGCGTTTTTAGCCTCCGGGATGTTTGCATCCGGCCCCGTGAAGCAGTAAAAGATATACTATATCATAAGGGGCTGGTGGTTCATGACGCTCTCTTTCTCCTCCTCAGCGCGCCGGGGCGATCGCGTCGCCCGTGCGGCGCTCGCGGCGGCCTCCGTCGCCCTGGCCATGGGCGTGGCGGCAGGCCCTGCCGCCGCCGCCGACCTCATGCCGACCAAGGCCAAGAGCGCCTTCATGCGCGCCTGCACCGAGCAGGGCGAGGGCTTCTTTTACATTCCCGGCACCGACACCTGCCTGCGCGTCGGCGGATACGTCTGGGCGGAAGGCTATTTCAACACCTATACCGACTACCCGCCCGAGAACGACAAGAGCTATTCCATCGCCACCGCCGGCGTGATTCTCGACGCGCGCACCTCGACCGAATACGGCACCCTGCGCTCTTATTTCGAGGGCCGCTTCAAGTGGCGCTCGGCCGATCCGTGGTCGGACGGGCCGAACAAGTCCGAGGTCGAGGTCTGGAACGCCTATATCCAGTTCGCCGGCTTCACCTTCGGCAAGGCGCAGTCGTTCTTCGACTTCTACGCCAACGCCAACGTGCTCGGCACCGACCCGGCGACCATCGGCGACGACGTGCGCCTCAACCTTCTCGCTTACACCTACGAGTTCGGCTCGAGCGGCCTCAGCGCCACGATCTCGCTGGAGAGCGCCGCGGAGCGCAACAGCGGCGTGCTGGCGCAAAATCCGCTCCTGCCGGTCACCGACGGCGACTTTCAGGCCGGCGTCAGCGCCACCGACATCGTCGGCAACCTGAAATATTCCGGCGACTGGGGCGAGGCCCAGCTCTCCGGCGCCCTGCACCAGACCAATGCCCTGAACGTGCTCAACACGCTCACCTCGCAGAGCACCTGGGGCTATGCGCTGCAGGCCGGCATCATGTTCAAGCTGGACAAGCTGGCCGAGGGCGACACGCTCTACATCCAGAGCGCCTATGCGGACGGCGCCATGGCCTATCTCGGCCTGGTCGACCCGTCGGGCATGTATTCCCCGCCCGACGCCTTCATCAGCCCGGCCGGCCTCAGCACCGTCTCGGGCTGGAACGTCACCGCCTCGTTCCTGCACAATTGGTCGGAGAAGTGGAGCTCGGCGCTGTTCGGCGGCTATGCGGCGTTCGATCTCAATGATCCCACGGCGCAGCTGTTCTACGGCATGTCGGGCGGCACCAACTACAATGTGGGCGGCTACATCGCCTTCAACCCGGTGAAGCAACTCACCATCGCCCTGCAGTACGACTACACGTACAACAGCGCGAAGGATTACGTTCCCACCGGCTTCGGGCCGAGCCTGGCCTCGACCGACGCCAGCCAGGTGCTGCTGTTCGTCTCGCGCGACTTCTGAGCGCGCGTCGCGGGGGCGCGCGCCCCGAGGAGAGACCGGCGTTCGGCCCCCAAGGCCGGATGCCGGTTTCCATTTCTGGCGCTGCCCTTTCTCTTGCGGCCCCGGCGCCGTATCGCCGGTCCTGCCGGGCGCGCCCGTGCCGTCCCGCCGCGCGCCGTCCGCGGCCATCGCCGGGGGCGTGCCGCAGCGCCGGAATCCCCCCTCCGGGGTTGACGGCGTCACGAATCCCGGCTAAGGGCACTCCCTCGCTTTTGGTTTGGGTGCCGTTCGGCCCGCCCGGAAGGGTTGGGCGGGGCGGCGCTTGTTCATCTCCGCAGGGGCCGGCCTCCACCGGACGCGGAGCAACACCCGCAGGCACCCCCAGGGCGCCCTCGCGGCACATGGAGAAGAGAGCAGTGGCTCGTATCGCCGGCGTCAACATTCCGACCAACAAGCGCGTGGTCATCGCGCTCCAGTACATCCACGGCATCGGCCCCAAGAAGGCCGAGGAGATCGTCGGCAAGGTGGGCATCCCGGCCGAGCGCCGCGTGAACCAGCTGACCGACCAGGAAGTGCTGCAGATCCGCGAGGCCATCGACCGCGACTACATCGTCGAGGGCGATCTGCGCCGCGAAGTGGCGATGAACATCAAGCGCCTGATGGACCTCGGCTGCTATCGCGGCCTGCGCCATCGCCGCGGCCTGCCGGTGCGCGGCCAGCGCACCCACACCAATGCCCGCACCCGCAAGGGGCCGTCGAAGCCGATCGCCGGCAAGAAGAAGTGAGCGGCGCGCAGTCCCGCTGACGAGACCCGCCCCGCAAGGGGCCATCCCGAGCGCCTGGAGCTACGGGCGCGCCTGAAGGATCAAGGACCACATGGCCAAAGAAGCAACCCGCGTAAAGCGCCGCGAGCGCAAGAACATCGCCTCGGGCGTGGCGCACGTGAACGCCTCGTTCAACAACACCATGATCACCATCACCGACGCCCAGGGCAACACCATCTCCTGGTCCTCGGCCGGCGCCATGGGGTTCAAGGGCTCGCGCAAGTCCACCCCGTACGCCGCCCAGGTGGCGGCGGAAGATGCGGCGCGCAAGGCCTCCGAGCACGGCATGCGCACCCTCGAGGTCGAGGTTTCCGGGCCGGGCTCGGGCCGCGAGTCGGCGCTGCGCGCGCTCCAGGCGTCGGGCTTCCTCGTCACCTCCATCCGCGACGTGACGCCGATCCCGCACAACGGCTGCCGCCCGCGCAAGCGCCGTCGCGTCTGATCGGCATCTCCCGCGGGGCCGGCGCCCCACGGGCCTACTGCCCGGTTTTTCTCCCCATACGGGACGGGCATGCGCGACGGAGCCGGAGGCCGGCCCCGACGCCGCCCGGCGAGAAAGCAAGGTGATCCAAGTGATTCAGAAGAACTGGCAAGAGCTGATCAAGCCCGAGAAGCTGCAGGTCAATCCCGGCCACGATCCGAGGCGTCTCGCGACGGTGGTCGCCGAGCCGCTGGAGCGCGGCTTCGGCATGACCCTCGGCAACGCCCTGCGCCGCATCCTTTTGTCCTCGCTGCAGGGCGCGGCGGTGACGTCGATCCACATCGACGGGGTGCTGCACGAATTCTCGTCGATCCCCGGCGTGCGCGAGGACGTCACCGACATCATCCTCAACGTCAAGGACATCGCCATCAAGATGCAGGGCGAAGGCCCGAAGCGCATGGTGGCGAAGAAGACCGGTCCGGGCGTGCTGACCGCCGGCGACATCCAGACCGTCGGCGACATCCAGGTGCTCAACCCGAACCTGCCGATCTGCACCCTGGACGACGGCGCCGAGCTGCGCATCGAGTTCACGGTGGACACCGGCAAGGGCTACGTGGCGGCGGACCGCAACCGGCCCGAGGACGCGCCGATCGGCCTGATCCCCATCGACAGCCTCTATTCGCCGGTGCGCAAGGTCTCCTACAAGGTCGAGAACACCCGCGAGGGCCAGATCCTCGACTATGACAAGCTGACCATGCAGATCGAGACCGACGGCTCGATCACCGCCGAGGACGCGCTCGCTTACGCCGCGCGCATCCTGCAGGACCAGCTGGAGATCTTCGTCAATTTCGAGGAGCCCAAGCGCGAGAGCGAGGCGACGGCGATCCAGACGCTGCCCTTCTCGCCCGCCCTGCTCAAGAAGGTGGACGAGCTCGAGCTCTCCGTGCGCTCGGCCAACTGCCTGAAGAACGACAACATCGTCTATATCGGCGACCTGATCCAGAAGAGCGAGACGGAGATGCTCCGGACCCCGAACTTCGGGCGCAAGTCGCTGAACGAGATCAAGGAAGTGCTCGCCTCCATGGGCCTGCACCTCGGCATGGAAGTGCCCGGCTGGCCGCCGGAGAACATCGAAGAGCTGGCGAAGCGCTTCGAGGAGCACTACTGAACACAGTCAGAAGCGGCCCGAGCCGCTTTTCCCCCTTCGGCTCGCAACGCCGCCCAATTCCAGGAGTTCGCCGTCATGCGTCACGGCAAGGTACATAGGAAGTTCAACCGCACCTGGGAGCATCGCAAAGCGATGTTCGCCAACCTCGCGGGCGCGCTCATCACCCATGAGCAGATCGTCACCACCCTGCCGAAGGCGAAGGACCTGCGTCCGATCGTCGAGAAGCTGGTGACGCTGGCCCGCCGGGGCGACCTGCATGCGCGCCGCCAGGCGGTCGCCGAGCTGCGCGATCCGGCCGTGGTGAAGCGCCTCTTCGAGGTGCTCGCCCCGCGCTACAAGGAGCGTCCGGGCGGCTACACCCGCATCATCAAGGCCGGCTTCCGCTATGGCGACTGCACGCCGGTGGCGGTGATCGAGTTCGTGGACCGCGACGAGGACGCCAAGGGCGCCGCCGACCGCGCCCGCACCGAGGCGGCCGCCCAGGCGGCCTGAGTCTTTCCCGCGCAGCCCAGTGCGCGGGTCTTGATTGCTGAAAGGGCGCCGGCCTCTGGGCCGGCGCCCTTTCGCGTTCTCGTGGATCTGGTGCCTCGCAGCTTTGGTTCCTCGCGTCTTTCGCGGTCTCGAATCCTTCCCGTTCTGCGCCTGCCGCACGCCCGGCCCGCCTGCCGCCGCGCGGCCTGGCCGAACGCCGCGCCGGCGCGTGCCGCGCCGGCATGAGCGTTCGTCATGGCAGCATGTGAAAGGGTCATTTGCCTCGCGCCGGGCGGGTCTGCACGCTGATCCTGCGGCGCGACCAGCGGCCTCTCTCCCAGCGGGGAGGCCTGCGGCGCCGCCCTGCCGCCGGAAGGTCCGCGCCGGCGGGACCGGGCAAGACGCATCGGCGGCGCCGCCTGATCGCAGGCGCGCCGTCAGATCGCCGAGGAAAGTGCGGGAAACCCATGGCAGACGCACAGAAGGGCCGCGCGGCGCCGCAAGACGCCGGGACCTTCGATTATGTCATCGTCGGTGCCGGCTCGGCCGGCTGCGTGCTGGCCAACCGGCTCACCAGGGACCCCGCCGTGCGGGTGCTGCTGCTGGAGGCCGGCCCGAAGGACAGCTACATCTGGCTGCACGTTCCCATCGGCTACTATTTCACCTTCGGCAATCCGCGCGTGGACTGGTGCTTCACCACCGAGCCGGAGCCGGGGCTCGGCGGACGGCAGATCAAGTATCCGCGCGGCAAGGTTCTGGGCGGCTGCTCCTCCATCAACGCCATGGTCTATATCCGCGGCCAGGCGGCCGACTATGACCGCTGGAAGAGCTTCGGCAATCCCGGCTGGGGCTGGGACGACGTGCTGCCTTACTTCAAGCGCTCCGAGGACCACGCCAACGGCGCCAACGCCTTCCATGGCGCCGGCGGCGAACTGGCGGTGGAGCCCATCGGCGAGAGCTGGGAGATCCTCGACGCGTTCGAGCAGGCATGCGTGGAGAGCGGCATTGCGCGCACCGACGACTTCAACAAAGGCGACAGCGAGGGCGTGGGCCGGTTCGAGCTCACGCGCCGCAACGGGCTGCGCTGGAGCACCGCGCGCGCCTTCCTGCGTCCGGCGCTCACGCGGGCGAACCTGAAGGTGCTCACCGGCGCGCACGTGGAGCGCCTGACCTTCGACGGCGGGCGCTGCACCGGCGTCGCCTTCCGGCAGGACGGCATGGCGCGCCACGCCAAGGCGGCGGGCGAGGTGATCGTCTGCGGCGGCGCGGTCGGCTCGCCGCAGGTGCTCTCCTGCTCGGGGATCGGCGACGGGGCGCGGCTGCGCGAGTTCGGCATCCCGGTGGTGGCGGACCTTCCGGGCGTCGGCGAGAACCTGCAGGATCACGTGGCCTTGCGCATGCTGTTCAAGGTTCAGGACACCATCACCTTGAACCAGCAGGCGTCGACCTGGCTCGGCAAGGCGAAGATGGCGCTCCAGTACGCGCTGCTGCGCAAGGGGCCGCTCACCATCCCGCCGGCGCTGGTGAGCGCCTTCACCCGCTCCGCCCCGGACGCGCCGACGCCGAACGTGCAGTTCGTCGCCTATCCGGTGAGCTTCGACAAGGTGGGCGACGCGCCCCATCCCTATCCCGGATTCACCGCCTCGGCGTGCCTGCTGAACCCATTCAGCCGCGGGCATGTGCGCATCGCCTCGCCCGATGCGATGGCGGCACCGAAGATCCAGCTCAATTTCCTCACCGACGAACGCGACCTCGACATCGCCGCCGGCGCCATGCGCGCGGTGCGGCGCGCCATCGCCGGGCCGGCGCTCGCGCGCTTCCGGCCGCAGGAGGTGCAGCCGGGCATCACCGCCCAGACCGACGCCGAGCTGAAGGACGCCGCCCGGCGCTACGGCATGACCATCTTCCACCCGGTCGGCACCTGCCGCATGGGGGACGACGCCGGCGCGGTGGTGGACTCGCGCCTGCGGGTCCACGGCATCGCCGGCCTGCGCGTGGTGGACGCCTCGGTGATGCCCACCATCACCTCGGGCAACACCAACGCGCCCACCATCATGATCGCCGAGAAGGCGGCCGACATGATCCTCGAGGACCGCCGCACGGCGGCCTGAGGCATGGAACTCGGGGAGACGCGGACGTGAGCTGCGACACGACGGGAGCCGGCGCCGGCATCCTCTACTGGGAGACGGCGCCCGAGGCGCCGGAGGGGCTTCCCGAGGGCCTCGGCCTCGCCGACGCCCGGCGCTATGCGGCGGCCGAGGCGCCGCTCGGCCTCGTGATCGCCGAACGCGGCGGCGCGGGGCAGGGGGATGTCCTGCCGGACCGCGCAGGCGACCTTTCCCGCCATCTGGCGCGCGAGGTGAGCCGCACCCTGAGGGACGGCATCGATGCCGCGGCCGCGCTCGACGCGCCGGTGATCAATTCCATCTGGTTCGACGTGCCGCCCGAAGGCGAGGCCGAGTTCGACGCCTGGTACGACACCGAGCACATCCCGCTGCTCATGCGCGCGCCCGACTGGCTGATGGTGCGCCGCTTCGAGGTCGCCGCGCGCGCGCCGTTCCCGGCCACTCGGCTCTCCTTGCATTATATCGCCCGTGCGGAGGCGCTGGCCGCGCCCGAGCGCCAGGCCGCCCGCGCCACGCCCTGGCGCGCCTTCCTCGCCCGCCGGGACTGGTTCGCGCCCCGCTATCGCGTGTTCCGCCGCCTGTGAGGCGGCGCCGCGCTCAAGGAGTTTTCATGCAACAGGACGAGCGCCGGGGCATCTTGCTGATGATGCTCGCCATGGCGACGCTGATCGGCAACGACACGCTGCTGAAGCTTTCGGCGCAGACGCTGACCGTGGGCCAGGCGCTGTTCATCCGGGGCCTCGTATTGGTGCCGCTGCTGGGGCTGCTGGCGCTCAAGGGCGGCGCGCTGGCGCGCCCCAAGGATGCGGTCCACCCGCTGGTGCTGCTGCGCACCGTGGGGGAGGTGCTGTTCATCGGCTTCTACATCTCGGCGCTGGTGCATCTGCCCATCGGCGACGCCACCGCCATCCTCATGCTGGCGCCGGTGCTGGCGACGCTCGGCGCGGCGCTGGCGTTCCGCGAGCCCGTGGGGGCCTGGCGCTGGGCGGCGGTGCTGGTCTCGTTCGCGGCGGTGATCCTGGTGGTGCGCCCCACCATCCAGGGGTTCGATCCCTGGCTGGCGGTGGCCGCGCTCGGCATGGTCTGCGCCGTGGTGCGCGACCTCGCGGCGCGGCGCCTGCCGCCGGGCTGCTCCACCGCGCTCGCGGCGCTGGTGGCGGCGATCGGCGTGAGCGTGTTCTCGCTCGGCCTGATGCTGTTCGAGGGCCTGCGCCCGTTCAAGCCCGCCGGGGTCGCCTATGCGGTGGCGGCGGGGGTGGTGGCGACCGTCGCCTTCAACGCCATGATCGGCTCGATGCGCGCGGCCAACGTCGCCGTGGTGATGCCGTTCCGCTATTCGTCGGTGGTCTGGGCGATGGTGGTCCAGGTGCTGGTGTTCGGCGTGGTGCCCGACTGGGTCGCGCTCACCGGCGTCGCCTTCCTGCTGCTGGTCGGCGCGATTTCCTATGCGCGCGAGCGCGCGCTCCGGCGCAAGGCGAGCCTTGCCGCGGCGTCCGTGTCCGCCTGAGCCGCGGCCGCGGGCGGAAAAAATTCGGGGCCGCGCGCCGGTGAGCGCGGGCCCCGATCGTCACATCCACGGACCCGGCCGGGCCAAAGCCGGCCGGGGCGGGATCAGTTCACGCCCACCTTGGCGGCGGCCACGATCTTCTTGAACTGCTCGCGTTCCTTCTTGAGGCGCGCGGCGAACTCCGCCGAAGTGGACGGCTGCGGCGCGGCGCCCACCGCGCCGAGCTTCTCCTTCACCTCCGGCAGGGCCAGCACCTCGGCGATGTCCTTCTGGATCTTGTCGACGATGGGCTGCGGCGTACCGGCGGGCGCGAACAAGCCGGCCCACTGGGTGGTCGAGACGTTGGGGATGCCGCTTTCCTGGAGGGTGGGCAGATCGGGGGCGACCGCCACGCGCTTGCCGTCGGTGACGGCGAGCATCTTCACGCGGCCGGAATCCACGAACGGCTTGGCGGAGGAATAGGCGAGCACGGCGAGCGGCACTTCGCCGCCGGCCACCGCGGTCGCCGCCGGGGCGCCGCCCTTATAGCCGATGTGGCGGATCTTGGCGCCGGACTCGATGGCGATCCACTCGCCGGTCAGGTGGTTCAGCGTACCGGTGGCCGGCGAGGCGTAGTCGAGCTCCGTGGTCTTGGTCTTCGCGAGGAAGTCCTTCATCGAGGAGATGCCGGAATTGGCGTTGGCCACCAGCACGATCGGCGTGTCGGTGATGGTGATGATCGGGATGAAGTCCTTCTCCATCGAATAGTTCGCGGTCTTGAACACGAGTTCGTTGATGATGCTCACGCCCGCCTCGGCGCCGAGCAGGGTGTAGCCGTCGGGCTTGGCCTTGGCGGCGGCCTGGGCGGCGATCATGCCGCTCGCGCCGGCGCGGTTCTCGATCACCACCGGCTGGCCCCATTTGTTCTGAAGCCGCTCGCCCACCACGCGGGCGGCGATGTCGACAATGCCCCCGGGCGCGAACGGGACCAGGATGGTCACGGCGCGGGTGGGGTAGTCCTCGGCGGATGCTGTGCCGGCAAACATGAAGGTTGCGGCAAAAGTCGCGGCGAAGGCCGCGGCGATATGGCGTTTCATCTCCCTCTCCTTTGGTTCGGGCTTCCTCCTCGGGGCCGGGCCTTTGGCGTCCGGCCCCCGTCTTGCGCGCCTTCTTCGGGCGCCGTCACGCGCCGCGCGACAGGGGGGCGCTGGCGTAGCCCGCCTCCACGTGCACGTCGATCAGATAGGGCTTGCCGGCCGCCACGTGGTCGAGGCCGCGGGCGATCGCCGCCTCGAGCGCCGCGTGGGTGCGCACCGGGCCTTCGGCGGCCACGCCCTGGGCGCGGGCGATGGCGGCGAGGTCCACCATGGGCTCGTCCATGCGCTGGCCGATCCAGCGATTCTCCACCGGCCGGGCGCGCGCCTTGGCGACCGCCTCCTGGTGCAGCTCGTCGTTGAAGTTCGAGCGGTTGTTGGAGACGATGAACAGCGCCGGCAGCTCGTAGTGGGCGGCGGTCCACAGCGCGGTGACACCCTGCAGGAAGTCGCCATCGCCCAGCACCGAGACCACCTCGCGGCCGGCATCCTTGAGCGCCAGCGCGGCGCCCACCGTGATGCCGGGGCCGGCGGCGAGGCCCGCCCCGCCGTCATGGCCGAGATAGTCGAGCGGATCGCGGAACGCATAGACGTCGCCGGCCCAGCCGATGGTGACGTGGGCGAGCGAGAACGGCCGCTCGCCGCGCGCCTTGGCGAGCGCCACCTCCACGTCGCGCGGAGCGATCTCGCCGCCCGGCTTGCCCTTGTAGACGGCCTCGGCGCGCGGGGCGCGCTCGGGCTTCGACGCGGCGGCCGTCGCCCCCTTGGCGAGCCGCGCCTCCACCTCGGCGAGGAGCTGGGCGACGAACCGGTCCGGGCTCGCCAGCACCGGCACGTCCACCGGCGGCAAAGCGAAATAGTCCATGCTCCAGCCGCGGTGCAGGTTCGAATCCAGCGACACATGGACGAGCCGCGCCGGAATCGAGGCGGTGTCGCGCGTCACCTGCATCAGGAAGCCGTTGAAGTCGGCCCAGTCGAGGCTGACGATCACGTCCGCCGCGCGCACCTGGTCCTTGGCGGCGGCGGTCAGCCAGTAGCAGGGCGGCACCACGTGGTTGGGGTGCTCGGTCGGGAAGGCGGCGCGCTCGCGCAGCGAGGTCATGACGCGCGCGTTCAGCAGCTCGGCGAGCTTCACGCGCGCGTCCCACGCCTCCTGCGCCCGCGAGCCGCGGCCGAACAGCAGCAGCGGCGCCTTGGCGGACAGCAGCAGGTCGGCGACGCGCGAGACCGTGGCGTCGTCCGCGCTCGGCGGCGGCGCGAGGGCGTAGCGCTCCACCGGCGGCAAGGCCACGGGCTTGGCGAGCTTCTGCTCCTGGAGTCCGGCGTCGAGGCAGATATAGACCGGCGCCCGCGGCTCCATGTGGGTGAGCTGGTTGCCGCGCAGGAACGCCTCGACGATGCCCTCCGGCGAGCGCGGCTCGTCATCCCACTTGATGTAGTCGCGCAAGAGCGCGCCCTGGTCCTTGGCGGTGTGGATCCAGTCGATCCAGGGCCGGCGCATCTCCGGGGCGACCGGGCCGGTGGCGCCGAGGATCATCATCGGCATGCGGTCGCAATAGGCGTTGAACACGCCCATGAGGCCGTGCATCAGCCCGACATTGGAATGCAGGATCGCCCCCATGGCCCGGTCGGTGGCCTTGGCGTAGCCGTGGGCGATGGAGACCACGTGGTCCTCGTGCATGCACAAGAGCATCCGGGGCGCGTCGTTGCCGAGGAAGTTCACCAGGCTGTCGTGCAGGCCGCGATAGCTGGCGCCGGGATTCAGGGCGACATATTCGATGCCCAGCTCGCGCAGCATGGCCGCCGCGACATCGCTGCCCCAAGCAAGTTCGGCCGGTGCGTTGGGCGCCACCGGCACTTCGTTCCTCTTCATGCGTTTCCTCCCGCGGACGCAAGCGGGCCTGTCTTGGCGTTGCCCGGTCTGCGTCCCGATCCTCAGGTTGCGTGGTCGGCGCGTGGCTCCTTCACGTCCCGTCGCGGCGGGCGGCCCTCAGGACGCCTTGTCGAGCCGCGCCGCGCTGCGGCGGCGGGCGGCGAGCTGAACGGCGGCGATGATCTCCGGATAGGTGCCGCAGCGGCACAGATTGCCGGACAGATAGTGCCGGATGAGGTCTTCGTCCGGGTCGGGGTGCTCCTCCAGCAGGCGCTCGGTCATCATGATGAAGCCCGGCGTGCAGAAGCCGCACTGGAAGGCGCCGGCCTCGATGAAGGCCTGCTGCACGATGCTCGGCACCCCGCCTTTGGCGAGCGCCTCCACCGTGTCGACGCGGGTTCCCTCCAGGAACACGGCCAGGAACAGGCAGGCGGAGACCGGGTCGCCGTCCACCTTGACGGTGCAGCAGCCGCACAGGCCCTGGCCGCAGCTCTCGCGCGCGCCGAACAGGCCGAACTCGTTCTGCAGCAGCTCCACCACCGAATGGTGCGGCGCGACCCGCGCGGTGACCGGGCGGCCGTTGAGGGTGAAGCTGATGGTGCGCAGATCGGCCATCTCAGAAGTCCTCGAGCGGCGTGTTCGCGGCGGCGCGCATGGCGCGGTAGACCGCCTCCGGCGTGATGGGGAGCGCGGTGACGCGCACGCCCACGGCGTCCTCGATGGCATTGGCGATGGCGGGGGAGACGCCGAAGGTGGCGCTCTCGCCCACGCCCTTGGCGCCGAACGGCCCGGAATGCTGGGTCGCCACCACCGCCTCGCTCTCCATGAGATGGGGGATGTCGAGGATGGAGGGGATCTTGTAATCGGCGAGCGAGGCGTTGGTGACCTGGCCCGCGTCCAGCTCCATCTTCTCAGACATGGTGAAGCCCAGCTGCATGATGGCGGCGCCGGAAATCTGCGTCTCCACCACCTTCGGGTTCAGCGGCGTGCCCACGTCGCACACGTTCACCATCCGGGTGATGGTGACGTGGCCGGTCTCGGTGTCCACCTCGATCTCCACCGCCGTCGCGCCGATCATCCAGAACGGGGTGACGTTGTCGGACAGGCCGGTGTCGTGGTCCGGCGACTTGTAGGAGGGGATGAAGGAGCCGATGCCGATCACGTTACCGGCCTGCATGCCGTATTTCTTCTTGAACAGCTGGTCGACCGGGATGTTGCTGCGCGCGGGCAGTCCCAGCTCGGTGGCGAGCTGGTCGAGCTTGGTCTTGGCGTCCTCGGCGGCGAGGCGCACCGCATTGCCCATGTGGAAGGTGGAGCGCGAGCCCAGCGTCGCCATGTCGTAGGGGGTGACGTCGGTGTCCGGACGCACCACGCAGACCCCTTCCGTGGGCACGTTCAGCACCTCGGCGACGATCTGCGCCATGGCGGTGTCGGAGCCCTGGCCCATGTCCACGGTGCTCGAATAGAGCGTCACCGAGCCGTCCGCCGACACGTTGACGATGGCGACCGAGGTGGTGGGGGAGATCGAGGCCTTGAAGCCGATGGCGATGCCGCGCCCGCGCCTTATGGTGCCGGTGCCGCGCGCGAACGGCTGGTCCCAGCCGATGCGCTCGGCGGTGCGCTCCAGCACCTCGGGGATGGCGGCGTCCTGCATGATGGTGCCGGTGGCGTGGGGGCGGCCGTCGCGCAGGATGTTTTTGCGGCGGAACTCCACCGGGTCCATGCCGATGCCGCGGGCGATCAGGTCGGTGTGGCTCTCATAGGCCCACACCAATTGCGGGATGCCGAAGCCGCGCAAAGCGCCGGCCGGCGGGCGGTTGGTGTAGACCGCCACCGATTCCAGATAGACGTTGTCGATGTCGTAGGGGCCGGCGGCGGTGAAGCCGGACTTCTGCGTCACGCGCGGGCCGATGTCCGCATAGGCGCCGCCGTTCCACCACACGTCGCAGCGCCGCGCGATCACCTTGCCGTCGGCGTCGACGCCGCTCTTGATGCGGAACGTCGTGGCGTGCTTGGTGATGGTGTAGAACTGCTCCTCCATGGTGAGGGCCACCCGCACCGGCAGGCCCGCCAGCAGGGCGAGCGCGGCGGCGAGCGCCTCGAGCTTGATGTAGAGCTTGGCGCCGAACCCGCCGCCGAGATGGCTGGTCTTCACGCGGATGCGGTTCTCCGGCCACTTCAGCAGCCGCGCCATCTCGATGCGCACGAAGGACGGGCTCTGGGAGGCGGTGTGGATGGTCAGCCCGGCGCTGGTGGGCTCGGCCACCGAGATCATCGGCTCGAACGGGGTGTGCATCACCTGCTGGGTGGTGAAATCGTGCGCGAAGACGTGGGCCGCCCGGGCGAAGGCGGCTTCCGCGTCGCCCCGGATCAGCCGGTAGTCCAGCGCCACGTTGGTGTCGCGCTTGCCTTCCAGGTGCTTGAGGTCCGGGAAGGTGCCGGCCGGCTTGAGGGTCTCGTGCACATAGACGTTCGAGGTCGCCGCCTCCACCTCGTCATAGACCGCGGGCAGCTCCTCATAGTCGACGCGCACCAATTGGGCGGCGGCGTCGGCGATGTGGGGATCGCGCGCCAGCACCACCGCCACCGCCTCGCCCACATAGCGCACCTTGCCGGTGGCGAGGATCGGCTGGTCGTGGAATGCCGGGCCGAAGAACGGCTCGGGGATGATGGCGCGGATGTCCTCGCAGGTGACGACCGAATGGACGCCCTCGACCGCCTTCGCCTCCTCGGTGTGGATGGCGAGGATGCGCCCGTGCGCCACCGTGGAGCGCACGATCTTGGCGTGCAGCATGCCGGGCAGGCGCAGATTGTGGGTGTAGTCCTCGCGTCCCGTGACCTTGGCGAGGGATTCGAGGCGCGGCACCGCGCGCCCCACTTGGCCGTTGGGCATGAGGGGATGGGTCTTGAGCTGGGTCACCGACATTACGCCGCTCCCTCGGATGCGATCGCCTTCCTGAGGGCGCGGGCGACGTTCACGCGCACCAGCTGGGTCTTGTAGGGCGCCGAGCCGCGCACGTCCGAGGTCACCTCGGCGGCCTTGGCCGCCGCCGCGCCGGCGGCGCGGAACGCGTCCTCGCCGATCGGCGCGCCCTTCAGCGCCGCCTCCGCCTCCGTCATGCGGGTCGGGGTCTCCACCGCCGCGCTGAGCACGATGCGGGCGTCCTCGATCGTGCCGTCCTTGACCGCCAGCGAGACCGCGACGCCGAGCGCCGGCCAGTCGTGCGCCGCGCGGGTGGTGCATTTCACATAGGCCGAGCGGCGGCCGGCCTGGGCCGGCACGGAGAGGCCGGAGATCAGCTCGTCCGGCTCCAGAGAGGTCTCATAATACCCGCGAAACAGATCGGCCAGGGCGATGGCGCGGCTGCCCGAGGGGCCGGTGGCGGTGACGTGCGCGCCGAGCGCCATGAGCACGGGCGCAAGGTCCATGTGCGGGTCGGCGTGCGCGAGATTGCCGCCCAGCGTCGCGACGTTGCGCACCCGGACGTTCGAGAGCACGCGGAACGTATCGGCGAGGACGGGGAAGGCGGCGCGCACCGCGTCGGCGCGCTCCAACTGGCCGAGGCGCACCAGGGCGCCGGCCTCGAGGCCGCCGTCAGGGGTCACCGCGAAGGCGGAGAAGCGCGGCTCGACCCGGCGCAGGCTGACCAGCTTCGAGGGCTGGAACACGCCCGATTTCATCATCAGCATCAAGGCCGTGCCGCCGGAGATTGGGCGGCAGGTGGGATCCTCCGGATCGATCAGGCGCACCGCCTCGGCCAACGAGGCGGGCTCTTCCAGGGCGAAGGGAATCATGCCGCTTCCCCTTTCTCTCCAAAGGCATCGCGCAGGTTGGCGGTGAAGCTGCGCTCCATCTCCCGCGCCTTGGATTTCAGCACCGGCTGGCCCAGCGCGCCGAGCTTGCCGGCCAGCGCCACCTCGATCGCATAAGCGATGCCGGTGGCTCCGCCGCGGTCCTCGAGGTCGGCCTTGGCGGTGCCGGTGAGCCGGCCGACCACGCCGGCGGGTACGCCCTCCACCTTGGCCTCGATGCGGCCGGGCGCCTCCATCTTCGTCACCTCGAC
This sequence comes from Xanthobacter luteus, assembly GCF_040049235.1. Classification (NCBI taxonomy): domain Bacteria; kingdom Pseudomonadati; phylum Pseudomonadota; class Alphaproteobacteria; order Hyphomicrobiales; family Xanthobacteraceae; genus Xanthobacter; species Xanthobacter luteus. The sequence continues at coordinate 312,753 of NZ_JBDZDO010000001.1, read as the reverse complement.
GGTGACGTCGAACTTGAAGCGGATATAGGCGACCTTGGTTTCCATCACCGCGGTGTAGTGGGTGGCGTCGATCTCGTTGAGATCGCGCACCCCCTCGACGCAGGAGGCGAAGAAGCGGGCATCCTTCAATTTTTCGAACACCACCGCGCGGGGCGCCGCGACCTCGATCTCGCCGGTGAAGATCATGACGCGGGAACCTCCGCCAGCAACGCCTTGAGCATGTCCGCGATGGTGTCCGGCACCTCGAGCGGGGTGAAATGGCGCGCCCCGGCGATGATGCTCAACCGCGCGCCGGGAATGGCTTCGGCCATGGCCTGCGCCATGGCGGGCGGGGTGGCATAGTCCTCTTCGCCCACCACGATCCGCACCGGCATGCGGAACAGCGGCAGCGCCGCGACCTTGTCGCAGGCGCCCAGCATCCGGCAGGTGCGCCCATAGGCGTCGACGTCGTTGGCGAGGAACACCTTGATGGCGGCGTCCACCACGTCCGGATTGGCCTCGCGGAAGGCGTCGCCGAACCAGCGCGTCTTCTGGAACGGAACGAGCGCGGCCATGCCGCCCTCCTTGGCCTTCATGGCGCGTTCTTCCCAGGCGGCAACGGCGTCGGCGCCGTAGCCGGCCGTGGTATCAATGAGGCCGAGGGCGTCCGTGCGCTCCGGATGGGCGGCGGCGAACGCGATGCTCACGCAGCCGCCCATCGAGGCGCCAGCCACCGCGGCGCTCGTCCAGCCCACATGGTCCATCACGCCGGCGAGGTCGTCCGCGAACTGCTCCACCGTGAAGGGCGCGTCAGGCTTGCCGGAGGCGCCGTGGCCGCGGCAGTCGAGGGTGAGTACGTCCGCGACCGGAAGCAGCGCCGGCACCACCCGGTCCCAGAAGCTGCGGTCCATCGCCAAAGAATGGATGAGCGCGATCCGCCGGCCGCCCGCGCCCGCGTGGAGAGAATAGGCGATCGGCGTGCCGTCCCGCGCCGTGGTCCGTCCGTTCGTCTGCGCCATGCGTGCTATCCGGCCTCGGCTCCTCGGGCCGCCGCCGGCCCGCTTTCCGTCGCCCGCAGAGCCGGAAATCCAAGGAAATACATCAGGTTCCCGGATTGACCTCAGACGACGCGATCCTGGAGCCTTTATAGGCAGCGGCCCGTGGGCCGGCCAAAGGATGGTTTCTCATGTGCGCCATGAGGAAGTTTCATTGACCGCTCTTATGGCGGGCCGCTGCGAGGCATGAGAAAATTTTGCCAGGCCATTCAAAAGCGTCATTTGCGCGGATGGGTCGCCCGCACGGTAGTTAGAGCGCGATCCGATCGGGTTGAACCAACCTGACCGGTCATTCGCCCTCTAACCTTCAAAGAGAGAACGCACTATCCAATCAGGTTGCGCGGCAAGCCGATCGGCGCGTGCTCTCGCCCGGAACAAGGGGGGAGACGTGGCTGGTGCCGCCCGTCCCGCCCGCACGCGCGCCGCCAAAGGCGCGACACCAGGGAGAAAATCTCATGGACCAGAAGGTGACCCAAGGCGCGCCGATCCGGCACTACGGCCTTTATATCGATGGCCGCGAGATCCCCCCGGCGCAGGAGATGGACAGCCTCAATCCCTACACCGGCAAGGTGTGGGCGGTGGTGCCGGACGGCACCGCGGCGGACATGGACGCGGCGGTCGCTGCCGCCCGCCGGGCGTTCGACGACGGCCCGTGGGGCAAGATGACCGCCACCCAGCGCGGCGCCATGATGCGCCGGCTCGCCGACATCATCGCCCGCGACGCCGAGGAGCTCGCGCGCATCGAGTGCAACGACAACGGCAAGCTCTATCGCGAGATGCTCGGTCAGTGGAAGTATATTCCCGAGTATTTCTATTATTATGCCGGCATGGCGGACAAGCTCCAGGGCGATGTCGTCCCCTCCGACCGCCCGAACTTCTTCATCTATACGCGCCGTGAGCCGATCGGCGTGGTGGGCGCCATCACGCCGTGGAACTCGCCCGGCCTGCTGCTGGTGTTCAAGCTCGCGCCCGGCCTCGCCGCCGGCTGCACCTTCGTGGTGAAGCCGTCCGAGCACACCCCGGTGTCGACGCTGGAGCTCGCCAAGCGCTTCGAGGAGGCGGGCTTTCCGCCCGGCGTGTACAATGTGGTGACGGGGCAGGGGTCGATCGGCGCCCACCTCGTCAAGCATCCGGACATCGACAAGCTCGCCTTCACGGGCGCCACCTCCACCGGCAAGCGCATCGCCGCCTCGGCGGCCGAGAACCTGACGCGCGTCTCGCTGGAGCTGGGCGGCAAGTCGCCCAACATCGTGTTCGAGGACGCCGATCTCGACGTCGCCGCCAACGGCGCCATCGCCGGCATCTTCGGCGCCACGGGGCAGACCTGCATGGCCGGCTCGCGCCTTCTAGTGCAGGAGAGCGTCCACGACGTGCTGCTCGAGAAGATCGTTGAGCGCACCCGGCAGATCCGCCTCGGCGACCCGCTCGCCGAGGAGACCGAGATGGGCCCGGTGGCGAACGAGCCCCAGTACAAGAAGGTGCTGGAATATATCGACATCGCCAAGGGGGAGGGCGCGCAGGTGCTCTATGGCGGGCAGGGCGACCCCGCGCTCGGCGGCTATTTCGTGCAACCCACGGTGCTCGCCGGGGTGAACAACGACATGCGCATCGCCCGCGAGGAGGTGTTCGGCCCGGTGCTCGGCGTCATCAAGTTCAAGGATGAGGAAGAGGCGATCCGGATCGCCAACGACACGCGCTTCGGCCTCGCCGCCGCGGTGTGGACGCAGAACGTGCACCGCGCCCACCGCGTGGCCCACCAGCTGCGCGCCGGCACGGTCTGGATCAACGCCTATCGCGTGGTGTCCTTCGCCACCCCCTTCGGCGGCTTCAAGGAAAGCGGCCTCGGGCGCGAGAACGGCACCGATTCGATCCGCGAATACACCGAGACCAAATCGGTCTACGTGGAGCTCACCGGCCAGCCGCGCGACCCCTTCAAGATCGGCTGAGGCGGGCGGACCGGCGCGTCCTGGCGCGCCGGTCGGCCCCCCTGTCGCGCGCCGGCCGGCCGGCGCCGCCGTCTGGGAACCTTCGCGCAACGCACGTCGCAAGGCGGGGCGGCCGAGAGCGGATGCGCTTTGCATCGAGCTGATGTAATGAACGCTTTCAAGGGGAGGCCGCCCTACCGGGCGGATCAAACGAGAGGCGCAAGAACAGTGCGCAGGCATTTGCCCTCCATGAGGGCGCTTCAGGCATTCGAGGCGGCGGCGCGGCACCTCAATTTCACGCGCGCCGCGGTCGAGCTGAACCTGACCCAGACCGCCATCAGCCACCAGATCCGCAATCTCGAGGAGACGCTCGACATCCAGCTGTTCTCCCGCGACGGCGGGCGCCTGCGCCTGACCCCGGCGGGCGAGCAGTTTGTGGCCGCGGCGCGGCTCGTGATCGCCGAAATCTCGCTCGCCACCGACCGGGCGAGCCACGAGCAGCGCGACGACACGCTCACCATCGGTTGCCTCGGCACGTTCGAGATCAAGAGCCTGCTGCCGCACATCGCCGCGTTCCAGGACCAGCACCCGGAGCTGGCGCTGCGCTTCAAGACCATCATCCCCAACGCGCCGCCGGCGCGGCCGGACTTCGACGTGTCGATCCAGTACGGGGTGGGCGACTGGCCGGGCATGAGCGCCCACAAGCTCGGCGAGGAGGAGGTCTTCCCGGTCTGCAGCCCGCGGCTTTTGGAGAAGGATCCGGACCTGAAGGCGCCGGCCGACCTCCAGCGCCACACCATCATCCGCACCGGCTCGCCGCTGCTGGTGCGCGACGACTGGCCGTTCTGGCTGGACCGGGCGGGGGTGCCGGGCCTCGGCTTCGCCCGCGAGATCACCTGCGATCTGCTCTATCCCGCCTTCCAGGCGGCCATCGAGGGCCTCGGCATCGTCATGGGCCGCTCGGCGGTGGTGCGCCACGACATCTCGCGTGGGCTGCTGGTGGAGCCGTTCGACGTGCGCCTGCACTCGCCCTCGGCCTATTACCTCGTGGTGCCGCAGGCGCGGGAGAACCTGCCCAAGGTGGAGGTGTTCCGCGATTGGGTGCTCAAGGACTTGCTGCGCAAGATCGCTTGAGCCGAGCTGCGCGCCGGCCGGCAGATGCGTCCGGCCTGGAGTGGGGTGTCAGCAGGCGTACTTGGCGTAGGCGGAGCCGAAGCCGTTCTGCCTGAGGCGCATGGCGGCGATCTCGGCGCCGCCTTTGTCCCGCGGTCCGATCACATGGCAGAAATGGCCGTCGGCGAAATTGGGGAAGTCCAGCGCGCTGGTGTCGATCACCTCGCCGCTGCCCCATGTTTCCCTTGCGTCACGGGCGGGCGCGATCTCCGTCGCGCACACCGAGATGGCATACCAGCCGCAGGCGTAGGCAAGGCGCGGGTCGCCGGACGCCAGGTCCCGCCCATGTCCCGGCATGGCGGCGAGCAGCACGGCGGACAGGCCCAAAGCGACCCTCTTCATGGCGTGCCCCCCTGACGAGACCGGCCACGGTCAAGACTGCGCCCGTTTGGCGGGAAGTCAACGGCGGCCTCGGCGGCGCGCGGCGCGGTAGACGCCGGGCCGGCTCTGGCGCAAAAGTGGGCGCGGAACCGGTGCCGGGCGGGGCGGCGATTTGCGAGAGGTCGTGGGATGAGAGGAAGCATGCTGGTGGCCGGCGCCTTGGGGTGCCTGCTCACCGTCGCCGCTGCCGGCGCTGCCGGCGCGCAGCAGCCGCAGGTGCGCGTACCCGCCTCCCGCGCCGAGGTGCAGCTCTCCTTCGCGCCGGTGGTGGCCAAGAGCGCGCCGGCGGTGGTGAACGTCTATGCGCTGAAGGCGCAGCCGCGCAATCCGATGTTCGACGATCCGTTCTTCCGCCGCTTCTTCGGCAATCGCGGCGGTCCGGGCCTGGGCTCGCCGGAGCGCATGCAGCGCTCGCTCGGCTCGGGCGTGATCGTCGATGCGTCGGGGCTCGTGGTCACCAACTATCACGTGATCGAGCAGGCGGACGAGATCCGCATCGCCCTCAACGACAAGCGCGAATACGAGGCCGACGTGCTGCTGCGCGACCAGCGCACCGACCTTGCCGTGCTGCGCATCCGGCGCGAGGGCAAGGAGAGCTTCCCGGTGATCGCGCTGGGCGATTCCGACGAATTGGCGGTGGGCGATCTGGTGCTCGCCATCGGCGATCCCTTCGGTGTCGGCCAGACGGTGACGCAAGGCATCGTCTCCGCGCTCGCCCGCACCCAGGCGGGCATCTCCGACTACCAGTTCTTCATCCAGACCGACGCCGCCATCAATCCCGGCAATTCGGGCGGCGCCCTGGTGGACATGGCGGGGCGCCTGGTGGGCATCAACACCGCCATCTATTCGCGCTCCGGCGGCTCGCACGGCATCGGCTTCGCCATTCCGGTGAACATGGCGCGGGTGGTGATCGAGCAGGCGAGGAGCGGCGGCAAGTCGGTGCGCCGGCCGTGGCTCGGCGCCTCGCTCCAGCGGGTGACGGCGGAGCTCGCCGAAGGGCTCGGCCTCCAGCGGCCGAGCGGCGTGCTCATCACTTCGGTGGTGACGGGCAGCCCCGCCGCCAAAGCGGGCCTCAAGGCCGGCGACCTGATCGTCGCGGTGGAAGGCCAGGTGGTGGACGATCCGCAGTCGCTCAACTACCGCATCGCCACCCGCCCCATCGGCGGCAAGGCGGCGTTCGCCGTCAGCCGCTCGGGCAAGGAGGTGGCGCTCATCGTGGTGCTGGAGGGGGCGCCGGAGACGGTCCCGCGCGAGGAGATCCAGCTGAAGGCCCGCTCGCCCTTCGCCGGCGCGACGGTGGTCAACCTGTCGCCCGCGGTGGCGGAGGAATTGCGGGTCGATCCCAACGCGGTGGGCGTGGTGGTCTACGACGTGGACGACAGCACGCCTGCCGCCGCCGCCGGCTTCAAGGCCGGCGACGTGATCCTCGAGGTGAACGGCCAGAAGGTGGTGCGCACGCGCGACCTCGACCTTGTCATCCGTACCCCGCAGCGCGCCTGGCGCGTGGTGGTGGTGCGCGCCGGGCGCACCATCTCCGCCGTCCTGCCGGGCTGAGGCCGATGGCGGACCTGTTCGAGGCGGCCGGGCTCGGGGCCGAGATCGCCCGCCCGCTCGCCGATCGCCTGCGCCCCACGGTGCTCGCCGAGGTGGTGGGGCAGGACCATCTGGTCGGGCCGGACGGGGTGCTCTCGCGCATGCTGGAGACCCGCTCGCTCGGCTCGCTGGTGCTGTGGGGCCCGCCGGGCACCGGCAAGACCACGGTGGCGCGCCTGCTGGCCAACGCCACCGACCTGCACTTCGAGCAGATCTCGGCCATCTTCTCCGGTGTCGCCGACCTCAAGAAGGTGTTCGAGCAGGCCCGCGCGCGCCGCCTCACCGGCACGGCGACGCTGCTGTTCGTGGACGAGATCCACCGCTTCAACCGGGCCCAGCAGGACAGCTTCCTGCCGGTGATGGAGGACGGCACGGTGACGCTGGTGGGCGCCACCACCGAGAACCCGTCCTTCGAGCTCAACGCGGCGCTGCTCTCGCGCGCCCGGGTCCTGGTGTTCAAGCCGCTCGACGCCGAGGCGATCGCCCGGCTGCTCGCCCGCGCCGAGGCGATCGAGGAGCGGCCGCTGCCGCTGACCGAGGAGGCGCGCATCGCGCTCGTCCACATGGCGGACGGCGACGGGCGCGCCGCGCTCACCCTCGCCGAGGAGGTGTGGCGCGCCGCCCGCGCCGGCGAGATGTTCGACGTCGCCGGCCTCGCCGAGGTGGTGCAGCGCCGCGCGCCGATCTACGACAAGAGCGAGGACGGCCACTACAATCTCATCTCCGCTTTGCACAAGGCGGTGCGCGGCTCGGACCCGGACGCGGCGCTGTATTATCTGGCGCGCATGCTGGATGCGGGCGAGGGACCGCTGTTCCTTGCCCGGCGCATCGTGCGCATGGCGTCGGAGGACATCGGCAATGCCGATCCCCAGGCGCTGGTGGTGGCGAACGCCGCCAAGGAGGCCTACGACTTCCTCGGCTCCCCGGAGGGCGAGCTGGCGCTGGCGCAGGCGGTGGTCTACATGGCCACCGCGCCGAAATCGAACGCCGTCTACAAGGCCTTCTCCAGCGCCAGGAGGGTGGCCAAGGAGGGCGGCTCGCTGACGCCGCCCAAGACCATCCTCAACGCCCCGACCAAGCTCATGAAAGGCGAGGGCTACGGGGCGGGCTACCGCTACGACCACGACGAGCCGGATGCCTTTTCCGGCCAGAACTATTTCCCCGACAGCATCGGCCGCCAGAGCTTCTACCACCCGGTGGAGCGCGGCTTCGAGCGCGAGATCAGAAAGCGCATGGACTATTGGGCGCGGCTGCGGGCGGAGCGCGGGGGGGACTGAGGCCGGTTCAGTCCTCGCGCGTCTTCTCGATCAGCGTCATGTCGGCTTTGAACTTGAAATCATAGCGCTTGCCATCGGCGCAGACGGCATCGTCCACCTCGAACAGGCCGTCGTCCATCTCGATCGATCCGGGCTGGCAGGCGTGGGCCGACAGCGCCGCCGTCACCTTGGCCCGCTCGTCGTCGGTGACCGGCCGGTCCTGGGCGCGCGCGGCGCCGGCCGCGACGAGGGCGAAGGCGAGGACGAGGGGAAAGCGGCGCATCGGCAGTGCACTCCTTCAGCGGCGAGGGCCCGGCTGGGGCCCAGCCGGGAGACATCTTTGAAATCAACGCCGGACGCCCGCCGTTCGCCCCGGCAGGGCGGTCACGTTCGCGAGATGGGCCGCGTCCGGCCGATGGAGCGCCGGCGCCCGCGGGTGCGAGGACGTGCCTTTGCTGGCTTCGCCGGGCCGCGCCCCGCGAAGCGGAAAATGGGGCTGGTGCCGCGGCGCCGACTCCGATGTCATGTCGGCGTCAATCCCATCCGGTCCACTGCCGCAGCGAGGGCTTCCGCGATGTATCCCACCCTCATCGTGTTCGTGGGCGCCGGCCTCGGCGGCGTCATGCGGCATCTGCTCAACATCACCCTGCCGAAGCTGCTCGGCACGGGGTTTCCCTTCGCCACCTTCGTGGTGAACGTCACGGGCAGCCTGCTGATGGGACTCATCATCGGCTACCTCGCCTTCAAGGACGGCGAGGACTGGAGCCAGTCGCTGCGGCTGTTCCTGACCACGGGGGTTCTCGGCGGCTATACCACCTTCTCCACCTTCTCTCTCGACTTCTTCTTCCTCATGGAGCGGGGCGAGCACGGGCTGGCGGCGGCCTATGTGCTCGGCTCGGTGACGTTCGCCTTCCTCGGGGTGTTCGCCGGCATCCAGCTGATGCGCGCCATGAGCTGAACGTGACGACGCGCGCCGCTTGCTTTATGGGTCAGGCGAGGATGGGCGCGGGCCCGGTGGGGATGTTCCGCTGATGGCGGTCGAACTGAAGAAGGTCACCGAGGACGAGGCCGGGATGCGCCTCGACCGCTGGTTCAAGGCGCATTATCCGGACCTGTCCTTCGGGCACCTGCAGAAGCTGGTGCGCACCGGGCAGGTGCGCGTGGATGGTGGCCGCGCCAAGACCTCGACCCGCCTCGACCCCGGCCAGAGCGTGCGCATCCCCCCGATCGGCGGCGAGGCGGCGCAGGAGGGCGCGGCCGGCGCCGGATCGCCCGAGGATGGATCCGCCGACGCGCGGGCCGCGGGTGGGTCCTTCGCTGGCGAAGGGCAAAGCGCGCCGCGCCCGGCCAGGGGATCCGGCAAGGGCGCGGACGACCGCGCCTTCCTGAAGTCCCTGATCCTCTACGAGGACAAGGACGTGATGGTGCTCAACAAGCCGTTCGGCCTGGCGGTGCAGGGCGGCTCGGGCACCTTCCGGCACGTGGACGGCCTCTTGGAGGCCATGCGCGACAAGGACGGGCAGAAGCCGCGTTTGGTGCACCGCATCGACAAGGACACCGCCGGCTGCCTGCTGGTGGCGAAATCGCGCCTCGCCGCCTCGGTGCTGGCGAAAAGCTTCCGCTCGCGCGAGGCGCGCAAGATCTACTGGGCGCTGGTGCCCGGCGTGCCCAAGCCGCGCCAGGGGCGCATCTCCACCTATCTCGCCCGCGACGAGGACGAGGAGAAGATGCGCGTCGCCCGCCACGGCGAGGACGAGGCGAGCCACGCCATCACCTATTATGCCGTGGTGGACCAGGCGGCGCAGAAGATGAGCTGGCTGTCGCTGAAGCCGGTGACCGGGCGCACCCACCAGCTGCGCGCCCACATGGCCCATATCGGCCATCCGATCGTCGGCGATCCGAAATATTTCGACATCGAGAACTGGGAGCTGCCCGGCGGCCTGCAGCGGCGGCTGCATCTGCTCGCCCGGCGCCTCATCATCCCCCATCCGCGCGGGACCGGCCTCATCGACGTCTCGGCGCCGCTGCCGCCGCACATGGCGCAGTCGTTCGCCGTGCTCGGCTTCGATGCCAGCCAGTACGACCCGATCCTGGAATCGCCGGAAGGATGAGGCGGGCGCTCACGCGCGGCGTGCTGCTTGTGGCGCTGTGCGCCGTGGCAGCGGGCGCGCGGGCCCAGATGCCCGACATCGTGGACCTCTACCGGGAGATGCAGATCGCCCGCGGCGAGGGCTTTCCCACCTATGAGCTTGCCGAGCCGAACGGCGCCGCCACCGCCTCGGGCGGCGTGCTCTACGGCGCGCGGGCGCGGGTGACGGTAACCCTCGACCGGCCGCGCTTCTATTTGCGCATCGACGATGCCGGCGACGCGGAGGGGGCGACCGGCTTCGTCACCGAGTTCGTGATGTGGCTCGACCCGGAAGGATTTCCCCTGGTTGGGCTCTCCGAGCGCGCCGTGACGGCCGGCATTCCGCGCGCCGGGCGCCTGCGCTTTTATTCCCGCGCCTCCGACCGCTGGAACCTGGTGACGCGCGAGGTCTTCCCGGCGCTCGACCTCAGCGTGTGCGGGACGCGGCCGCCGGACGTGGACGAGAGCACCACGGCCTGGGCCGGCCTCGGCCAGGCGGTGGCCCTGCTGCCGCGGACCGGCACCGACATCGAGATCTGGTGCGTGGGCGAGAGCCCGGTCGCCGGAACCGGCAGGCGGGTTGAATGGGACCGCCTGCGGGGCCGCTTCGCCGCCAGCGAGCGCCTTGCCGGCCCACCCCCTTGGCCGGACGGTTCGCCGACGGGCCGTTGACGGTGGCGGAGGCGGGGGCGGAGATCCGCCTGCCGTTCGACTTTCGTCTCAGATGCAGCGCACCAGGGCCGGCGCGGCGGCGCGGGCGACGCCGGGGGCGGGCGCCGCCCCTTGAACCCGGCGCGTTCTCGCCTATGGTGCCGGCACAAATCGGGACGCCCCCAGGTGGTCCCAGAAGAGCGGTTCGAGCCGCTAGCGCTCCGAGGGACGTTTGATCATGTCAATGCTGCTCGCGCTCGCCCGGGCCATCGATGCCATCAACAAGCGCATCGGCAAAGCCGCGGCCTGGCTCATCGTCGTCGCCATCTTCGTCTCGGCCACCAATGCCGTGGTGCGCAAGGTGTTCGACATGAGCTCGAACGCGTGGCTCGAGCTGCAATGGGTGTTGTTCTCGGCGGTGTTCCTTTTGTGCGCGTCCTGGACGCTGCTGGACAACGAGCATATCCGCATCGACATCGTGAATTCCCACCTGCGCAAGCGCGTGCGCGACGGCATCGACATCTTCGGCCACCTGTTCTTCCTGCTGCCGTTCTCGATCCTGCTGCTGTGGACCTCCTGGCCCTTCTTCCTGAACTCGTTCGAGATCAACGAGCAGTCGCTGAACGCCGGCGGGCTCCCGCAATGGCCGGCCAAGTTCCTGGTGCCGCTGGGCTTCTTCTTCCTGACGCTGCAGGGCATCTCCGAGCTCATCAAGCGCATCGCCATCTTCACCGGCCGCATGGAGGACCCCAACGAGGGCTCGGGCGGCAGCCATGCGGCGCTGGCGGCGGAGGCCGAGCGGCTGCTCGCCGAGGCCGAGGTCCCGGGCGCGGTGCCCGGCATAGCTGCGCCCGGGGGAACCGACCCCGCGCCCCGCGCGACCGGCAAGTGAGGCGTGCGATGAAGACCCGGCTTTCCCTCGCCGCTTTGGCGCTCGCCCTCGGCCTCCTGCTCGCGCTCGCCCCGGACCTCGCCGTCGCGGCCGAGCCCGGCTTCAGGGGCTGGTTCATCCACAATATGGCGCCGATCATGTTCGCCGCTTTGGTGGTGTTCCTGCTGCTCGGCTATCCGGTCGCCTTCTCGCTGGCGGCCAACGGCCTGATCTTCGGCCTGGTCGGCATCTGGCTCGGTCTGTTCGAGCCTAAATTCCTTCAGGCACTGCCCGAGCGCGTCTACGGCACCATGAACAACGAGGTGCTGCTGGCGGTGCCGTTCTTCACCTTCATGGGCCTGATTCTTGAACGCTCGGGCATGGCGGAGGACCTGCTCGACACCATCGGCCAGGTGTTCGGCTCGGTGCGTGGGGGCCTTGCTTACGCGGTGATCTTCGTCGGCGCGCTGCTCGCCGCCACCACCGGCGTGGTGGCCGCCTCGGTGATCTCCATGGGCCTGATCTCGCTGCCCATCATGCTGCGCTATGGCTATGACCGGCGCGTCGCCTCCGGGGTGATCGCCGCCTCGGGCACGCTCGCCCAGATCATCCCGCCCTCGCTCGTGCTCATCGTCATGGCCGACCAGCTCAACCGCTCGGTGGGCGACATGTATGAGGGCGCGTTCCTGCCGGGCCTGATCCTGGCCGGGCTCTACGCCGTTTACATCTTCATCGTGTCGACCATCTTCCCGGGCGCAGCGCCGGGCCTGCCTCTGGAGGCCCAGACCCTGCGCGACCCGAACCAGAAGGCCGCTCCCGCGCGCCTGCTCGGCGTGATCGCCGCTGCGGGCTTCGCCTTCCTGATCGCCACCGGGTCCCTGCCGGCGCTGACCGCGAACCTCCTGCCGGGGATCGCCAACACCCTGGCGTGGGGCGTCGTCGCCTTCGTCGTCCTGTTCTTCGTCATGGCGGGCGCGGCGAAGCTGCTCACGCCCTCGCTGTTCATCGCCCTCGCCATCGCCGTCGGCGCCGCCATCTTCCTGATGGCGGAGAGCGGCGTGAAGTTCGGCGCCGACTATGTGGTGCTCACCATGTCGGCGACGGTTGGCTTCGCCTTCGTCGTCGCCTTGGTGAACCGGGTGTTCCGGCTCGGCCTGCTCTCCAAGCTCGCCGAGCAGGTGGTGTTCGTCATGGTGCCGCCGCTGGCGCTGATCTTCCTGGTGCTCGGCACCATCTTCATCGGCGTCGCCACCCCGACCGAGGGCGGCGCCATGGGCTCGGTCGGCGCGCTCGCTCTGGCGCTGGCGCGCGGACGGCTGAAGTTCGACCTGCTGCGGCAGGCGACCTATTCCACCGCCAAGCTCTCCGCCTTCGTGCTGTTCATCCTGCTCGGCGCGCGCGTGTTCTCGCTCACCTTCTACGGCGTGGACGGCCACAAATGGGTGGAGGAGCTCCTGGTCTCGCTGCCGGGCGGGCAGACCGGCTTCCTGATCGCGGTCAACATCCTGGTCTTCCTGCTCGCCTTCTTCCTCGACTATTTCGAGCTCGCCTTCATCATCATCCCGCTGCTGGGGCCGGCCGCCGACAAGCTCGGCATCGACCTCATCTGGTTCGGCGTGATGCTGGCGGTGAACATGCAGACCTCGTTCATGCACCCGCCGTTCGGCTTCGCGCTGTTCTTCCTGCGCTCCGTGGCCGCCAAGGTGCCGTATGTGGACCGCGTGACGGGCAAGATGATGCAGCCGGTCACCACCGGGCAGATCTATTGGGGCGCGGTGCCGTTCGTGTGCATCCAGCTCATCATGGTGGCGCTCATCTTCTTGTTCCCCGGCATGGTGACCCACTACAAGTCGGGCGGCGTGCAGCTCGACCAGCAGCAGATCCAGCAGCAGTTCGACAATCTCGGGCCCGGCCTCGACATGCCGCCGCCGCCGTCGCTCAATTTTGGCAATCCGGGTTAGGAACCGCCACAATGGTCTGTTAGAGGCCGTGCCCTTGCGCGCCGTTCCCGGCTTTCGGGGACGGCTTGGTGGTTCCAGCGTTCGGAGATGTGCCCATGGACTCGAGGTCGGACTTCTGCCCCGGCTGCGGGGCGCAGGTCTATCCCGAGGAGGACCATTGTCCCTTTTGCGCCCGCAGCCTGAGGTCGCGCGCCTGGGTGCCCTTCGCGGTGGGCTTCGGCGGCGCCGGCGCGGCCCTGCTGGTGGGGGCGCTGGTCTGGTGGGTGCTGGACGCCGTCCCCCTGGCGCCCCCCGAGGGCGCCGCAAGCGCGCTGCAGGCCGCGCTCGAGGCCGGTGCCCCGGCCGCCGGACCCGCGGACGCGGCGCCGGCGGCGCAGCCCCAGGCGGCGGCCGACCCGGCCGCACCGCCCGCCGTCGCGCCAACCCCCTTCGCCCCGCCGCCGGACGCCCCGCCGGCCTCCAGCCAGGCGCTGACCGCCCCCCATCCGTTCGGCTCGATCCAGCCCGCGACGACGTCGGCGCCGGGTGGCGCCTTGGCGCTCGCCGCCCCCGGTCCGGCCGAAACCGGGATCGGCGAGGCCCAGCTGCCTTTGCCCACCGTCCACACCCCGCCGCCGGCGACGCCGGCCGACATCCAGTCGCGCAAGGCCTTCGCCAAGCAGACCCAGCAGAAGTTCGTGGACAACGGCCTCGATCTCACGGTGGCGACCTCCGGCGAGGATGCCGCTGTGCTCGCCATCAAGTTCAATTTTCCCGCCAGGACCGCGGCCGAGCTGATCGTCTCCGGTCCGTTCCCGCGCCAGTGCCAGCAGCGCGGGTTCCGGCAGGTGGTGTTCATCGATCCCTCCGGCGAGACCTGGCTCTACGACGTGGCGACCCAGAAGATGAGCCAGAAATGACGAAGGCGGTGGGGGGATGACGCTGGTTCTGTTCGATTGCGACGGCACGCTGGTGGATAGCCAGCATCTGATCGTCGCCGCCATGCGCGACGCCCATGCGGCCCGCGGGGTCGAGCCGCCGTCGCGCGAGCGCATCCTGTCCGTGGTGGGGCTGTCCTTGCCGGAGGCGTTCGCGGTGCTCGCCGCGGGCGATGCCGCCTATCCGATCGAAGCCATGGTCGATGCCTACCGCACCGCCTTCACGCGGCTGCGCGACAGCGAGCCGCCGGAGCCCATGTTCCCCGCCGCGCGCGAGGTGCTCGACGCTTTGCGCCAGCGCGACGACGTGATCCTCGGCATGGTGACCGGCAAGGCGCGGCGCGGGGTGGCCCGTGTGCTCGCGGCGCACCGCATGGAGGATTGGTTCGCCACCATCCAGACCGCCGACGACGCGCCCTCCAAGCCGCATCCCGCCATGGTGCTCCAGGCCATGGCCGAGGTGGGCGCGGGGCCGCAGGAGACGGTGGTGGTCGGCGACACCAGCTTCGACATGGCCATGGCCTGCGCCGCCGGGGCCTCGGCGCTGGGCGTCTCCTGGGGCTATCATCCGATCGAGGAACTGAGCCGGGCCGGCGCCCATATCTTGGTGCACCGCTTCGAGGAAGTGCCGGACGCGGCGTTCGGCCTCGTGGCGCGCCGCGGCGCCGTGAGCGCCTGACCGCCGGAGGACCCATCATGCGAGACCTCGTGGACGACCTTCATGCGGCCGAGCCGGGGGACCCGGTCGCCCGCGTGCGCGCCGCGCAGAAGATGGCGCTGCCGAAGCGCTTCTACACCGACGTGAGCGTGGGGGAGGGGCCGCAGGACGAGGGGGGCGGCTTCACCATCCTGCTCGACGGCCGGCCCGTGCGCACCCCCGCCCGCAGGCTGCTCGCCGTGCCGACCCGGGCATTGGCCGAGGCCATGGCGCGGGAATGGGCGGCGCAGGGCGCGCAGATCGATCCCTTCACCATGCCGCTGACCCGGCTCGTGAACGTCGCCATCGACCGGGTGGCGCCGGAGGTCGAGGCGGTGCGGGACGAGGTGGTGCGCTACGCCGGCTCCGACCTTGTCTTCTACCGCGCCGCGGGGCCGCAGACCCTGGTGGAGCGCCAGGCGCGGCATTGGGACGGCGTGCTGGACTGGATGCGCGCGCGGCATGGCGCGCCATTCTTCCTCGCCCAGGGCATCCGCCACGTGGCCCAGCCGGAGGCTTCGCTGGCCAAGGTGGCGGCGCTGGTGCCGGCGCAGCCGCTCGCGCTGGCGGCGGTGCATTCCATGACCACGCTCATGGGCTCGGCGCTGCTGGCGCTCGCGGTCGCGGACGGCGCGCTGGAGACGCCGGCCGCCTGGGACGCGGCCCATGTGGACGAGGACTTCAACCGCGAGCAGTGGGGCGACGACGCGACCGCGACCGCGCGCCGCGCCGCCCGCCGCACCGAGATGGACGCGGCCGCGCGCCTTCTCGAACTGCTGCGCTCCTGACGCGGGGATGGCGGTGGATCGGGCGCACCTCGACGACCTGTTCGCGGCCTTCGGCCCGGTTGCCGTGCGGGCGATGTTCGGCGGCCATGGCATCTACGCGGACGGGGCGATGTTCGCGCTCGAGGCCGGCGGCGTGCTCTATCTGAAGGCCGACGCGGCGTTCGCCCGGGAGCTCGAGGCGCGCGGCTCCGCGCCCTTCGGCTACGTGGCCAGCAACGGCCGGCGCACGGTCATGAGCTTCTGGCGCCTGCCGGAGGCGGCCATGGACGATCCGGACGACCTCGCGGTGCTCGCGCGGCGCGCCCTCGCGGTGGCCCGCGCCGCTGCGGCAAAGGCCCGCCGGCCGGCGCGGAAGCGGCCCTGAGCCGCCCAGGAACAAGGCGCGCCGGAGCGGGCGCGCCGCCGCCGTCAGGACATATAGCGGCGCTTCAGCGCCAGCAGCCGGTCCAGCAGCTCGCCATTGCTCTCGGCGAGCTTGTTCTTGGCGGCGATGACGAAGGCGGGGTAGGGCTCGATCAGCACCGGAACCTTCACCCCCATGAAGTCGTAGACCTTGTAGATGCGCGCGCGGATCTCCGGGCTCGCCATGAGGCCGTCGAGATACTTCTGCGCGAACGACTTGCGGGCGAGATAGAGCTTGGAGGTCCCCATGGCGATGGGCGCGAAGTCCTGCCCCTTCTCCCGGTGCCAGTCGAAGAAGCCGTAGGAGACGTCCGGCCAGGCCTGCTTGAGGAAATCGTCGAGGGCGATCACCCCGCCCTCGGCGAGGGTCGCGGCCGCGAGGTCGAGGTCATTGATGACGATGTCGTGCCAGTGGCCGCCGTCGACGCTGAAGAATCGCACCGGGCCGACGGCGTCGGTGATCTCCTGGGGCTTCACGTCGAGCGAGGAGGCCTTGCGGATGATCACCTTCGCGCTGTCGATGCCGAACGCGCCGAGATTGGCCTCGAACACCGCGCGGTTGCCCTGGCCGGAATTGTCCACGTTCAGCGACTGGTCGTCGAAGATGTCGATGCACAGGGCCTTCTCGCCGCCGGCGAGGGCAAGGCACAGGGGCACGAACGACTTGCCGTGGTGGACGCCGATCTCCACGGCCGAGCCGGACACCCCCAGCTCCTGCTGGAGGTCGAGAATGCGCAGGAACAGCTCGGCGTCGTTGCGGGCGAACCAGCCGTTCACCTTCTTGCGGCCCGAGCGGCAGTAATCGATGAGCCGTTGGTTCTGGACAGACATCTTTGGCCTCGCAGGGGTCGGTAAAGATCGCGTCGCGCGGCAACGGGCCGGCTGCACGGCCCCTTATAGTGCGCACGCGAAAGAAGAAACACGCGCCGCGTCAACGAATGCCTACCGCGGGCGGCGAGCGGGGGATTTTCCTCTGTGGCGCCGCCCGGCGTCCATATCCGCCCGGTCTTGGGACCGGTGGGCCGCTCACAAATTAGGAGCTCGCATTCCCCGCCCCACGAATCGCAACGCCCGGCGGGTGCCGGGCGTGACGCAAGAGCGGGACGGCCCTCCGCCCGAACGGGCGGGGTGCCGGGATCAGCCGGCCTTCACGCGCACCGGGCGCAGCAGGAAGGCGGGCAGGTGCGACATGTCGGCCGGCTCACCGGCCGGTGCGCGCTCGCGGCGCGGGGCACGCTCCGCTCCCTCGCGCGGACCGCGGTTGCGCTCGGGACGCTCCGCCCGTTCGGGACGCTCGCTCCGCTCAGGACGTTCCGTCCGCTCGGGACGCTCGCTCCGCTCGGGGCGCTCGGCGCGCGGCGCCCGCTCGGGACGCTCCGGCCGCTCGGCCCGTGCGGGACGCTCGCCTTCCGGCCGCTCGGTGCGGGCGGGACGCTCGCTTTCCGGCCGCTCGGTGCGGGCGGGACGCTCGCTTTCGCCGCGCGCGCGCTCGGGACGTCCGTCCTTCTCCATGCGCCGCTTGCCGCGCAGGCGGCCGTCCTCGCGGCCGCCCTCGCGGCCACCTTCGCGGCCACCCTCGCGGCGCACGCGCCGCTCCCGCGGCGGGGCTTCGCCGAGCGGCTCGCCGTGCCAGGGCACGGAATTGCCGATCAGCTTTTCGATCGCCGCGAGCGATTTCGCATCCGCATGGGTGACGAGGGTGAAGGAGGTGCCGGAGCGCCCGGCGCGGCCGGTGCGGCCGATCCGGTGGATATAGTCCTCGGCGTGGTGCGGCACGTCGTAGTTGAAGACGTGGCTCACCGCCGGGATGTCGAGGCCGCGGGCGGCCACGTCGGAAGCGACCAGCAGCGTCGCCTCGCCGTTGCGGAACTGGTCCAGCGCCTTGATCCGGGCGTGCTGGTCCATGTCGCCGTGGAGCGCCACGGCGTTGAAGCCGTGCTTCTGAAGCGAGCGGTGCAGCACCGCCACTTCGCGCTTGCGGTTGCAGAAGATGATGCCGTTCTGCAGTCCCTCGCAGTTGCGGATCAGCTCGCGCAGCACGTCGCGCTTCTCGAAGTCCTCGCCGCCGGAGGCGATCAGGAGCTGGGTCACCGTGGCGGCGGCAGAGGCGGGCTTCGACACCTCCACCCGCACCGGGTTGGACAGGAATTGCGAGACCAGGCGCTGGATCTCCGGCGGCATGGTGGCCGAGAAGAACAGCGTCTGGCGGGTGAAGGGCACGAGCTTGCAGATGCGCTCGATGTCGGGGATGAAGCCCATGTCCAGCATGCGGTCGGCCTCGTCGATGACGAGCACCTCGATGCCGGACAGCAGCAGGCGCCCGCGCTCGACATGGTCGAGCAGGCGCCCGGGCGTGGCGATCAGCACGTCCACGCCGCGCACCAGCTTGGTATCCTGGTCGCCGAACGAGACGCCGCCGATGAGCAAGGCGACGTTCAGCTTGTGGTTTTTGCCGTAGCGGACGAAGTTCTCCTCGACCTGGGCCGCAAGCTCGCGGGTCGGCTCCAGGATCAGCGTGCGCGGCATGCGCGCACGTGCCCGTCCATGCTCCAGAAGCGTGAGCATCGGCAGGGTGAAGGCGGCGGTCTTGCCCGTTCCTGTCTGCGCGAGGCCGAGGACGTCGCGGCGCGCGAGGACGTGGGGGATGGCCTGGGCCTGGATGGGAGTCGGCTGCGTATAGCCGGTGTCTGCGACGGCCGCGAGAACCTTTTCGCTCAGGCCGAGTTCAGAAAATGACATTGCATCTTTTGGATGCGGCAGCGCGCCGCGATCGAACGTCCCGTGCCGTACGGGCTCAGACGAGTGGTCGTCGGACGGCGCGCTTGGATTCGACATATCTCGGACGACGCATAGCAACATAGAAATATTGTGCGCCGTGTCAATGATTAGATGGAGCCATGCGTTCAGCGCAAGATCTCGTCCTCGAGCCATGCGGCGTATCGCTTGACCTGGGCGCCCGCGGATTCCACCCCTGTTCATCGGCCGCGCTGGGGCGCAATCCGGCCGCAGGGGCGCAGACCATGCGTCCCTCCGGCTGGTGAACTGTCCTCTAACGTATTGGCGAGACGGGTTTGCTGTCCCTGGCGGATCGCTTGCGGTCCATCGGGCGGCAACGCGGATCGGGCGCGCCGTTTTTCTCCGCGCGTGCTCCACGCGACATCCCACGGCCGGTATGAACTATCTTTACGTCCTGGGTCTGGCGACCTTCGCGAGCGCATTTTCCATGCGTGCCATCGACCCCATGGTCTACAAAGTGGCGGCGGACCTGAACATTACGCTAGGGCAAGTGGCGACGCTGGCATCGGCGTTCACCCTGGCCTACGCCTCCATGCAGCTGGTGTTCGGGCCGATCGGCGACGCCGTGGGAAAGGTGCGGCTGGTGCGCATCAACCTCGCGGTGCTGGCGCTCGGGCTCGCCGCCTCGGCGCTGGCGCCGAGCCACGAGGTGCTGTTCGTCGCCCGGATCGTCTCCGGCGGCTTCGCCGGCGGCATCATTCCGGTGGTCCTCGCCACGGTGGGGGACCGCGCGAGCTTCGCCGAACGGCCGGTGGCGCTGAGCCGCGTGCTGTTCGCCCTCATCCTCGGCCAGCTCCTCGGATCCACGGCGTCCGGCTTCATCGCCGAGTGGCTGGGGTGGCGCCAAGTGTTCTGGACCGCCTGCGCGGTGGCATCCCTCGGCTGCGTCGGCTGCACGGTCTTCCTGTCGGAGAACAGCGCCCGCGAGCGGCTCTCCTTCACCTCGGCGCTGGCGCGCTACCGCCTGGTGCTGCGCAACCCGCTGTCGCTGAAGCTCTACGGCGTCGCCGCGGTGGAAGGGGCCGTCACCTTCGGGATCTTTCCGCTGGTGGCGGCGCTGATGGTGGCGCACGGGCTCGGCAATGCGGTCGAGGCCGGGCTGGTGATCGGCGCGTTCGCGCTCGGCGGCGCCTGCTATTCGCTCTCGGTCGGCCTGCTGGTGCGTTTCCTCGGCCTCAGGGGCATGATCGCGACCGGCGGGGCTTCGGTCGGCGTGTTCTTCATCGGCGCCGCCTTGGTGCCGAGCCTCGGCATGGCGGCCGTGGCCTTCGCCATCGCCGGCTTCGCCTTCTACATGATCCACAACGTGCTGCAGATCCTCGCCACCGAGCTCGCGCCCGAAGCCCGCGGCTCCGGGGTGGCGCTGTTCGCGAGCTCGTTCTTCACCGGCCAGGCGATCGGCGCGGTGGTGATGGCCGGGGTGGCGGAGCGGATCGGCGCCGAGGTGGTGTTCCTGATCGCGGGGGTGGCCATGATCCTGCTCGCCTGGCCCGCCTCGCGCCTCGCGCCGGGTCCCCGCCGCCCGCCGCCGGCCTCTGCCTGACACCGCCCTCGGGCACGGTCCGCCGCCGCCTCAGGGGGCCGCCCGCTCGCTGTCGAGATTGGCCATCTGGACCGCGTTGTAGCGTGCGCCGGCGGCGGCATCCCTGGGCACCGCCGTCTCGATGGCGGCGCGGTCGGCCGGCCCGAGCCGGGTCTCGAACGCCCCGAGCGCCTCCGCCAGGCGGTCCCTGCGCCGCGCGCCCACCAGGGGCACGATGTCGCTGCCCTGCGCCGTGACCCAGGCGATGGCGGCCTGCGCGACGGTGATGCCGCGCCCTTGCGCCACCTGGCGCAGGGCCTCCACCAAAGCGAGGTTCGCCGCCTCGTTGCCGCCCTGGAAGCGCGGGCTTGCGGCACGGAAATCGCCGGCGCCGGCGCGTCCCGCCTGCCAATGGCCGCTGATCAGGCCGCGCGCGAGCACGCCATAGGCGGTGACGCCGATGCCCAGCTCCCGGCAGGTGGCCAGGATGCCGTCCTCGATGCCGCGCGAGAGCAGCGAATATTCGATCTGGAGGTCGCAGATCGGGTGGACCTTGTGGGCCCGGCGGATGGTCTCGGCGCCCATCTCGGACAGGCCCACATGGCGCACGTATCCCGCCTTCACCAGATCGGCGATCGCGCCCACCGTGTCCTCGATGGGCACGCCGGGATCGAGGCGCGCCGGACGGTAGATGTCCACATGGTCGGTGCCGAGCCGCTGCAGCGTATAGGCCAGGAAGTTGCGGATCGCGGCCGGCCGGGTGTCATTGCCGCCCCAGCCGCCGGCCGGATCGCGCAGGGCGCCGAACTTCACGCTGATCACCACCTCCTCGCGCGTCCGGCCCTTCAGCGCCTCGGCGATCAGCATCTCGTTGTGGCCCGAGCCGTAGAAGTCGCCGGTGTCGAGGAGCGTCACGCCGGCATCGAGCGCGGCGTGGATGGTGGCGATGCTCTCCGCACGGTCGGCGGGGCCGTACATGCCGGACATGCCCATGCAGCCGAGGCCCATGGCGGAGACGCGGGGCCCGTTCGCCCCGAGACGGCGCTGTTCCATTTCATCCTCCTGCGCCGCCGGTCCGGCGGCGTTTCCGGCCGGGACTATCCCGCTGGCGACAGTGTGCGACAATGGTGTATTCTCGGAATAAGTTGTGCGGGATTATGGACAATGAAGCGGGTCGATCTGGCCGATCTCGACGTGTTCGTGGCGGTGGCGCGGGCGCGCTCCTTCCGCGGGGCGGCGACGCGGCGGGGCGCCTCGCCCTCGGCCTTGAGCGAGGCCCTGCGCCGCCTGGAGGCCGACCTCGGCGTGCGGCTCCTGAACCGCACCACCCGTTCGGTAACGCCGACCGAAGCCGGCCGCATCCTGCTGGAGCGGCTCGGCCCCGCACTGGACGACGTGGCGCTTGCGCTCGACGCGGTGAACGCGGTGCGCGACAGCCCCGCCGGAACGCTGCGCCTCAACGTTCCGGTGGTGGTGGCGCGCCTCGTCCTGCCGGAGATCGTGCCGCGCTTCCTGGAGCGTTATCCTGCGATCACCCTGTCCGTGACCTCCGACAACCGCTTCGTGGACGTCCTCTCCGAGGGCTTCGATGCCGGCGTGCGCTATGGCGAGCGGCTCGCCCAGGACATGGTGGCGGTGCCCATCGGTCCGAGGCAGCAGCGCTTCGTGACGGCGGCCGCGCCGGACTATCTCGCCCGGCGGGGCCGCCCGCTCCATCCGCGCGAGCTGGAACGGCACACGCTCCTCAGCCACGTGTTCGAGAGCGGGGCCATGCCCGCCTGGGAGTTCGAGAAGGACGGCGTGGTCGAGCGGGTGGCGGCGCCGGGCCCGCTCGCCACGTCGGAAATCGATCTGAAGCTCGCTGCCGCGCGCGCGGGGCTCGGCATCCTCCACAGCTTCGAGGGCTTCCTCGCGCCGGCATTGGGCGCGGGCGCGCTGGTGGCGATCCTGGAGGACTGGAGCCAGCCCTTTGCCGGCCCCTTCCTCTATTTTCCCAGCCGCCGGCACATGCCCGCGCCCTTGCGGGCCTTCGTGGATTTCCTGAAGGAGAAGTAAGGGCGCGGGCCGGGCGGCCGCCGCTCGCACCGCCCCGAGGCCTGGCCGCGCCACTTGTGCGGCATGCCGGCGCATGGCGCGGAGGGATGCGAGGCTTAACGAATGGGCTCGCTTGGCGTATGAAGGTATTTGCAAGCCATTCCCGCAGCGCGGGATCGCCAGCGCCCAATTCATAGATCGAGCTGCTGGTGACGTGCGATGGTTCATTGCTTCCGTTTGATTTCGCCCTTTGCCGTGCCGGTCCGCCGTTTTGCCGGTGCGCTGGTGCTCGCCGGGCTTCTGGCCGCCGGCGCGGCGGC
Source organism: Xanthobacter luteus (assembly GCF_040049235.1). NCBI lineage: Bacteria > Pseudomonadati > Pseudomonadota > Alphaproteobacteria > Hyphomicrobiales > Xanthobacteraceae > Xanthobacter > Xanthobacter luteus. Next base: position 290,304 of record NZ_JBDZDO010000001.1, on the reverse strand, counting down.
CCCAGGCCATGCCCAGCAGGACCCGGCGCCGCCCGCCGCAGCTTCCGCGCCCGCCGCATCTTCGCCCATCGCACCTGCGCCCGCTCGCCCGGCCACCGCGCCGTCCTTGGCGCCGGCCGCCCCGGCTTCTGCCGCCCCGGCCGCGCCCTCCGCCCCGGCCACCCAGGCGTCCCCCGGCGACCATGGGGCGCAGGACCTGGCGCCTGCCGACAGCGCGCCCCCGCCGCCAGCCGCCGCCGCCAATGGCCTGCTGCCGCATGATCTGTCCCCGTGGGGCATGTTCATGGCGGCCGATCTGGTGGTGAAGGCGGTGATGATCGGCCTCGCCTTCGCTTCGATTCTCACTTGGACGGTGTGGCTCGCCAAGTCGCTCGAGATCGCCTTCGCCCGACGCTCGGTCGCCCGCACGCTCGCCGCCCTGCGCGCCGCGCCGACTTTGGTGGAAGCCGCGCGCGACCTGCCGCTGGGCAAGGGCGCGGCTCCGGCCACGGTGCGCGCCGCGGTCGGCGAATGGCGCCATTCCGAGGGCCTGCCGGCGGACGGCATCAAGGAGCGCGTCGCCGTCGCCTTGAACCGCATCGAGGCCGCGGCCGGCCGCCGCATGGCGGTGGGCACCGGCATCCTGGCCACCATCGGCGCCACCGCCCCGTTCGTGGGCCTGTTCGGCACCGTGTGGGGCATCATGAACGCGTTCATCGGCATCTCGAAGGCGCAGACCACCAATCTCGCGGTGGTGGCGCCCGGCATCGCCGAGGCGCTGCTCGCCACCGCCATCGGCCTCGTCGCCGCCATTCCGGCGGTGGTGATCTACAACGTGTTCGCGCGCGCCATCGCCGGCTACAAGGCCTCGCTCGCCGACACCTCCGCCGAGGTGATGCGCCATCTGTCGCGCGACCTCGACCGCGCCGCCGCGGGCGACGACGACCTCGTTGCCGAGGTGGTCTCCCTGCACGCCGCCGCCGAGTGAGCGGAGGACGCATCCCATGGCCGCCAAGCTCGACCACGGCGGGGACGACCTCGTCGAGACCCACGAGATCAACGTCACGCCCTTCATCGACGTGATGCTGGTGCTGCTGATCATCTTCATGGTGGCGGCCCCGCTCGCCACCGTGGACGTGAAGGTGGACCTGCCCACCTCGAACGCCCAGCCGCAGCCGCGCCCGGACAAGCCGCTGTTCCTGTCGGTGAAGAAGGACCTCACTTTGGCCCTCGGCGACGACCCGGTGGCGCGCCCGAGCCTCGGCCAGGCGCTCGACGGGCGCACCGGCACCGACCGCGAGCAGCGCGTGTTCGTGCGCGCCGACAAGGCGGTGCCCTATGGCGACGTGATGGAGGTGATGAACCTGCTGCGCGGGGCGGGCTATCTGAAGGTCGCGCTGGTCGGCCTCGATGGCAGCGAGGCCCAGCTTCCGGCCGCGCCCGCCGCCGCACCCGCGCCAGGCGAGGCGGCGGGTGCCCCTGCGCTCCAGGGGGCATCGCCCCCGGCGGCGCCCACCGGCGGGGGAGGGGCGCCTGCCGGGGGGGCGCCGCAGTGAGCGCGGTCCACCACCACTGGCACGACTTCGACCGCAACCATCTCCGCCACACGGTGCTGCGCTGGATCGCCGGCGGCGCGATCATCCTCGCCGCGCACGCGGCGGCGGTCTATGGCGCGCTGTATCTGCGCAGCCTGGAGCCGCCGGCGCAGATGCCGCCGGCGGCGATGATGATCGAGCTTGCGGCGCTGCCCGTGAGCGCGCCGAGCGAAGTGGAGGACCTCGCGCCCGGCCCGCAGATGGTGCAGGCGCCCGAGACCACGCCCGACGCCCCCGACGAGCCCGAGACCGAGACCCCGCCCCCCGAACCGGTGGAGCGCCAGGTGGTGGAGGACGACATCCCCGAGATGGCGCCTTCGCCGGTCCAGTCCGACGTGGTGCTGCACAAGCCCGAGCCCGAGCCGGTGCCGATCCCGCCGGAGAAGCCGAAGCCGCCCGAGAAGGAGAAGCCGAAGCCCGAGGCCAAGCCCACCAAGCGCAAGCAGGCGCCGACCACCTCGGCGGCGCCGCGCTCCGAGACCGCGCCCGCCCGGCGCACCGCGGCCCCCTCCCAGGGGGCGAGCAGCGCCAATTCCATGTCGCGCGCCTCATGGGCGGCCATGGTCTCGGCGCACCTCAACCGCTTCAAGCGCTACCCGCCGGGGGCCCAGGGCATCACCGGGCGGCCGTCGGTGCGGTTCTCGCTGGACGGGTCCGGGCGGGTCACCTCGGCGAGCCTGACGCGCTCCTCGGGCTCGGCGGTGCTGGATGCGGAGGCGGTCGCCACCGTGCGCCGCGCCTCGCCCTTCCCGCGCCCGCCGGACGGCAACGGGGCGAGCTTCTCGGTGCCGGTGAACTTCACCACGCGGTGAGCGCGGGGCCGCCGGCGCCATGTGGCTGGCGTGGGGCAGGTCTGCCCCGCCCGCAGATCCGCCTTTGGACTTGAGGCAAACGCTGTGATAAGCGCAGGATCCGCTTCAGGCCGGCCATGGCGCCCCGCGCCCCGCCTGCGAGCTTCTGCTTCACCGGAGTCCTTTCATGGCCTCGCACGATGCGACCCCCGCCTCCTTCACGGAGGAAATGAACCGCTTCTTCACCGCCCCGCTCGCCGAGAGCGATCCCGAGATCGCGGGCGCGGTTAAGGCGGAGCTGGGTCGCCAGCGCGACGAGATCGAGCTCATCGCCTCCGAGAACATCGTCTCGCGCGCGGTGCTCGAGGCCCAGGGCTCGGTGCTCACCAACAAGTATGCCGAGGGCTATCCGGGCAAGCGCTATTATGGCGGGTGCCAGTTCGTCGACGTGGCGGAAACCCTCGCCATCGAGCGCGCCAAAAAGCTGTTCGCCTGCACCTACGCCAACGTGCAGCCCAATTCCGGCAGCCAGGCCAACCAGGCGGTGTTCTTCGCTCTGCTGCAGCCGGGCGACACCTTCCTCGGCCTCAACCTCGCCGCCGGCGGGCATCTCACCCACGGCTCGCCGGTGAACATGTCCGGCAAGTGGTTCAAGCCCGTGCCCTACACGGTGCGCCAGGACGACCAGCGCATCGACTATGAAGAGGTGGCCAAGCTCGCCGACCAGCACAAGCCGAAGCTGATCATCGCCGGCGGCTCGGCCTATCCGCGCGTCATCGACTTCGCCAAGATGCGGGCGATCGCCGATTCGGTGGGCGCCTATCTCATGGTGGACATGGCGCATTTCGCCGGGCTGGTGGCGGGCGGGGCGCATCCGAGCCCGTTCCCCCATGCGCACGTCGCCACCACCACCACCCACAAGACCCTGCGCGGCCCGCGCGGCGGCATGATCCTCGCGAACGACGAGGATCTCGGCAAGAAGATCAACTCGGCGATCTTCCCCGGCATCCAGGGCGGCCCGCTGATGCATGTGATCGCCGCCAAGGCGGTGGCGTTCGGCGAGGCGCTGCGCCCCGAGTTCAAGCTCTATGCGAAGAACGTGGTGGAGAACGCCAAGGCGCTGGCGGAAAACCTCAAGGGCCACGGCTTCGCCATCGTCTCCGGCGGCACCGACACCCACCTCATGCTGGTGGATCTGCGGCCCAAGCGGCTCACCGGCAAGACCTCGGAAACCGCGCTCGGCCGCGCCCACATCACCACCAACAAGAACGGCATTCCGTTCGATCCCGAAAAGCCGTTCGTGACCTCGGGAATCCGCCTCGGCACCCCGGCCTGCACCACGCGCGGCTTCGGCATTGCCGAGTTCCAGCAGGTGGGCGATCTCATCGCCGAGGTGCTGGACGTCCTCTCCCAGAAGGGGGTCGAGGAGGATTCGCTGGTGGAAGAGGCGGTGCGCGGCAAGGTCTCGGCGCTGCTGAAGCGTTTCCCCATCTATCCGTGAGCCGGAGCACGGCCGGGAGTTCTGAACCATGCGGTGCCCCTATTGCGGCAGCCTCGATACGCAGGTGAAGGATTCGCGGCCGACCGAGGACAACACCTCCATCCGGCGGCGCCGCGTCTGCCCCGATTGCGGCGGCCGCTTCACCACCTTCGAGCGGGTGCAGCTGCGCGAGCTCACGGTGGTCAAGCGCTCCGGCAAGCGCGTGCCGTTCGAGCGCGAGAAGCTCGAACGCTCCGTGAAGGTGGCGCTGCGCAAGCGCCCGGCCGACGAGGAGCGGGTCGAGCGCATGATCTCCGGGGTGGTGCGGCAGCTGGAGAGCATGGGCGACACCGACATCCCCTCCGAGACCATCGGCGAGATGGTGATGGAGGGGCTCAAGCAGATCGACGACGTGGCCTATGTGCGCTTCGCCTCGGTCTACCGGAACTTCCGCGAGGCCAAGGATTTCGAGAACGCGCTCGCGGAGCTCTCCCACGAGGGGGAGGCGCGGGCCGACGGCAAGGGCGAGGCCAAGGCGGAGGCCAAGGCGCGCCTCGAGGCGAAGGGGCGCCCTCCCGCGCGCGGCGCGGAATGAGCGGCGCCGCGATCGGCGCTCCGGCCAGCTGGCCGGTCACCTCGCCGCAGGAGGACGAGCGCTTCATGGCGCTGGCGCTGGAGGCAGGCGCCGCCGGCCTCGGCCGCACCTGGCCGAACCCCTCGGTGGGCGCCGTCGTCATCCATCACGCCCCGGGCGGCCCCCAGGTGGTGGGCCGCGCGGCCACCGCGGCCACCGGCCGCCCCCATGCCGAGCCGCTGGCGCTCGCCGAGGCGGGCGAGGCGGCGCGCGGCGCGACGCTCTACGTGACGCTGGAGCCGTGCTCCCATCACGGCCGCACGCCGCCCTGCGCCGATGCGGTGATCGCCTCCGGCGTGCGCCGCGTGGTGGCGGCGATCGAGGACCCCGACCACCGGGTGAGGGGGCGCGGCGTCGCCCGCCTGCGCGCCGCCGGCATCTGGGTGAGCGTGGGCGTCGGCGCCGAGCGGGCGCGGTTCGATCATGCCGGCCACATCCGCCGCGTCACCGATGGACGGCCCCACGTGCTGCTGAAGATGGCGGTCTCGGCGGACGGCAAGGTGGGCCTGCCGGGCCCCACGCCGACGGCCGTCACCGGACGCGAGTCGCGCGAGCGCGTCCACCTCATGCGCGCCCATGCGGACGCGATCCTCGTCGGCATCGGCACGGTGAAGGCGGACGATCCCATGCTCACCTGCCGGCTGCCGGGCCTGGAGGACCGCTCGCCGGTGCGCCTGGTGCTCGATTCGGGCCTCGATCTGCCCCATGGCTCGGCGCTGGCGCAGACCGCCTGCGACGTCCCGGTCTGGCTGATCGCGGCCGAGGACGCGCCGGCCGACCGCCAGGGCGAGCTGACCGCGCGCGGCATCGAGGTGCTGCGGGTGCCGCGCGGGGCGGGCGGGCGGCTTTACCTTCCCGCGGTCGTGAAGCTCCTCGGCCTGCTCGGCATCACCCGGCTGATGGTGGAGGGCGGCCCGCAGGTGGCGGCGGCGTTCCTCGATGCCGGCCTGGTGGACGAGGTGGCGGTGTTCTCGAGCCCGGCGCTGCTCGGCCCGGACGCGGTGGACGCGCTGGCCGGCCGGCCGCTCGGCCGGCTCTATGCCCCCGTGGGATTCGCCGAGGTGGAGCGCGCCGCGCTCGGCGCCGACCATCTCGTGCGCTTGTGGAGACGCTGACATGTTCACCGGCATCGTCACCGAGGTGGGCGAGGTGGTCGCCGTGGCGCAGAATGGGGAGGTGAAGACCTTCACCATCGCCTGCGGCTATCCCGCGGACGGCATCGCCATCGGCGCCTCCATCGCCCATGCGGGCGTGTGCCTCACGGTGACGTCGGCGCTCACCGGCGGGCCGCGCGGCACCCTCTACACCGTGGATGCCGCCCCCGAGACGCTCGCCATCACCACGGTGGCGGACTGGCGGCCGGGCACGCGCGTCAATCTGGAGCGCTCGCTGCGGATCGGCGACGAGCTCGGCGGGCACATGGTGGCCGGTCACGTGGACGCGAAGGCGCGCATCCTCGCCCGCGAGGACCTCGGCACCTCCACCCGCTTCCGGTTCGAGGTGCCGGCAAGGTTCGCGCCGTTCGTCGCGGCGAAGGGCTCGGTGGCGCTCGACGGCACCTCGCTCACGGTCAACGAGGTGGAGGCCAACACCTTCTCCTGCCTGCTCATTCCCCACACGCTGGAGGTCACCACCTGGGGCGCGGCGAAGGCGGGGGACGCGGTCAATTTCGAGGTCGACCTGATGGCGCGCTACGCCGCGCGCCTTGCGCAGTTCCCCGCCGCCGAGTACGCCTCGCGCTCAAAGGCGGAGGCCACCCCATGACAGCGACGACGCGCGCGGACAGCACTAGACGAGGCGACGAGCCCATCGGCGATGCCCGCGTCCTCATCATCGAGGGCCGCTATTACGAGGCGCTCTCGGACGAATTGCTCAAGGGCGCCCGCGCGGTGCTCCAGGCGGCGGGAGTCGAGGTGGAGGTGATCACCGTGCCCGGCGCGCTGGAGATCCCCGTCGCCGCCGAGATCGCCCTCGACGCCGCCGACGTCACCGGCGCGCAGGTCGACGCCATCGTCGCGCTCGGCGTGGTGATCCGCGGCGAGACCTATCATTTCGAGATCGTGGCGGGCGAGAGCGCGCGCGGCCTCATGGACCTCGGCGTCACCCATGCGCTGCCGGTGGGCAACGGCATCCTCACCGTGGACACCGAGGCGCAGGCCTGGGAGCGGGCGCGCGTGGGCGAGGGCGACAAAGGCGGCGGCGCGGCGCGCGCGGCGCTCGCGCTGCTGCGCCTGCGGCGACGGCTCGAAGCATGAGCGAGGCTCCCACCAAGCCCATGAAGAAGAGCGCGGCGCGCCTCGGCGCCGTGCAGGCGCTCTATCAGATGGATCTCGCCCAGACCCCGGTCAACGACGTGCTCGCCGAGTTCGAGAGCCACTGGCTCGGCCAGGAGGTGGAGGGCACCTTGCTGCCCGACGCGGACGTGAAGCTGTTCCGCGCGGTGGTGGAGGGGGCGCTGAGCAACCAGCGCCGCATCGACCCGCTGCTGGACAACGCACTCGCCGGCGGCTGGCCGCTGAAGCGGGTGGAGGCGGTGCTGCGCGCGGTGCTGCGCGCCGGCGTCGCCGAGCTGATGTCGCGGCCGGAGGTGCCGGCGCGCGTCGTCATCGCCGAATATGTGAATGTCGCCGGCGCCTTCCTCGACCGCGACGAGACCGGCATGGTGAACGCGGTGCTGGACGTGCTCGCGCGCGATCTGCGGCCCGACGAATTCACCCGGCCGGGAGCCTGACTTGGGCGGGCCGGCCGACGGCGGCGGCTCGGGCGAGGACCGCCTGATCGCCCGCTTCTTCCGGCCCATCGCCGGCGCCGGCGCGCTCGGTTTGCTGGACGACGCGGCGCTGCTGTCCCCGCCGGAGGGCTGCGACCTGGTCCTGACCAAGGACGCGGTGGTGGCGGGCGTGCATTTCTTCGCCGACGATCCGCCCGCCTCGGTGGCGAAGAAGGCCCTGCGGGTGAACCTCTCCGATTTGGCGGCCAAGGGCGCCGCCCCGCTCGGCGCGCTGCTCGCGATCGCGCTGCCGAAGGGGACGGGCGACGCGTGGATCGAAGCCTTCGCCGCCGGGCTCGGGGCGGACGCGGCGCTGCATGGCTGCCCGATCCTCGGCGGCGACACGGTGGCGACGCCGGGGCCGGTGACCATCACCATCACCGCCCTCGGCGCGGTGCCCAAAGGCGGCTTCGTGCCGCGCACCGGCGCCCGGCCGGGCCAGGCGATCCTCATCTCCGGCACCATCGGCGACGCCGCCCTCGGCCTGAAGCTGCGTCTCGGGCCGCGCGACGCGCCGTTCGGTGATCTCGACGCGGGCGGCCGCTCCCATCTCCTCGACCGTTATCTGCATCCCCAGCCGCGGCTGGCGCTGGCGCCGGCGCTGCGCGCTCATGCCGCCGCGGCGATGGACGTGTCGGACGGGCTCGCGGGCGATCTGGCGAAGATGCTCGCCGCCTCCGGCTGCGGCGGCACCCTGGACGCCCGCCTCGTGCCGCTCTCGGCGGCGGCGGCGACGGTGACGGGGGGGCGGGCGGACATGCTCAAGGCCGCGCTCACCGGCGGCGACGATTATGAGATCCTCGCCTGCGTGCCCCAGGCGGCCGTGCCCGCCTTCATCGCCGCCGCGGCGCGCGCCGGCGTGCCGGTGGCGGTCATCGGCGAAACGCAAGCGGGCGAGGGCCTCGACGTGATCGGGCCGGACGGCGCGCCGCTCGACCTCGGCGCCGGCAGCTACAGCCACTTCTGAGCGCGCGCCTCAGCCGGCGCCCGGGGCCACGAGGCGCTCGTAGGCGGGGCGGAACTGCGCGTCCACCAGCTTCGCCCCGGCGCGCATCTCGTCCGTGGTCTCGCCGCTGGAGATGTTGATGCGCCGCTGGCGGAACTGTGCGGCGCGCGCGGGCAGACCGAGGGCGCGCACGAAGGAGGGGATGATGCCGCCGGCGCCGGCCGCCTGCTCGTAGTCGAGGATGCGCAGCTCGCCTTTGGCGGCGGCGCGCCATTGGGCGACCAGCACGTCGTAGTCGAGCCGCAGGATCACCGCGCCGGGCGGCTGGTAGGCGCCGTCCGCCAGCACCCCGGCGAGGAAATCGGCGAACCGCACGTGGATGTTCTGGAGCGGGAACTCGCGGTAGAGCGAATTGGCATAGGCCCCCGGCGCGCGCAGATAGAGCAGATAGACCGGCGTCCAGCCCGCCTCGAAAATGCGCCGGTCGAGCTCGGCCAGCGCCTGCGGCCGGTCGGCGAGGAAGTGGAACTCCTCGGAGGAGACCACCGCGTTCGGGCTGTCCACCTCGGAAAGCTCGGCCAGCAGCGCGTCGATGCCGCCATGCGCGATCTTGGCGCGCGGGTCGCCGGCGAGCAGCCAGGGGATGTTGTGGTGCCCCGACGAGCGCGGCGACGGGCAGCCGGCCTTGGGCACGTAGGTCCCGTAGCCCTTCAGCTTGCGGGCGTGCCGGTTGAGGTACCACTGGACCGAGGTGGTGCCGGTCTTGTGGGTGCCGATATGGACGAAGAGCGTGCGCATCTGGAGCCGTTTCGGCGTGAATCTCGGGGGAGGGGACTTTCCTCCAGACCGGACCGGCGGTGCAAGGCGGTGCGGCGTTCAAACTTTGCCGGCCGGGGCTTAAGGGGAATCCCCACCTTGCCGCCGCCGTCGGAGGGCGCAGTTTTGGCGGGTCCGCGGATCGGCTGTCCCGCTCGAACGGGCAAGGCCGGTTCCACAACGCCAGAAGGGAGAAGCTGCCCATGCCCGCGGTATCACCCGAGCGCCGGCGCACCGTCTTCGGCTTTTTGACCATTGCGGTCCTGGTGGGCGCGCTGATCCTGGCGCCGGCCGCCCGCGCCTGCACCAGCTTCCTGATCCGGAGCACCGACGGCGCCATCGTCTATGGCCGCACCATGGAAATGGGCTTCCGGCTGAAGTCCGACGCCATCGTCATCCCCCGCGGCTTCGCCCTTTCCGCCACCGGGCCGGACGGCAGGCCGGGCGCGCTCGCCTGGAGAAGCCGCTATGCCGCGGTCGGCCTCAACGCCTTCGGCATGCCGGTGCTGATCGACGGCGTGAACGAGAAGGGGCTGGCCGGCGGCGCGCTCTATTTCCCCGATTATGTGGGCTATGCCGATCCGGCCAAGGCGGACCCGGCCAGATCGCTCGCCCAGTGGGATTTCATCACCTGGGCGCTGACGAGCTTCGCCACCGTGGCCGAGGTGAAGGCGGCGCTGGCGGGAATCTCGGTGATCGGCGTGAAGGATCCCAATCTCGGCGTCGCCCCGCCGCTCCATTACACGCTGCATGACGCCTCGGGTGCCTCGCTGGTGGTGGAGCCGGTGGGCGGCGTCCTCAAGGTCTACGACAATCCCTTCGGCGTGATGACCAATGCGCCGCCCTTCGACTGGCACCTCACCAATCTGCGCAACTACGTGAAGCTGTCGGCCACCAACGCGCCGCCGCTGGAGATTCTCGGCCAGACCATCAGCCCGCTCGGCCAGGGCTCGGGCATGCTGGGCATTCCCGGCGACCCGACGCCGCCCTCGCGCTTCGTGCGCGCGCTGGCGCTCGCGCTCGCCGCCGAGCGTCGGCCGAGCGGCATCGAGAGCGTGCGGGCGGCCGAACACGTGCTCAACAACTTCGACATCCCCGAAGGCTGGGTGCGGCCCGGCAAGGGCGATGCCACGGCGTTCGAGTTCACCCAATGGTCGGTGATCGCCGATCTCGCCAGCCGGCGCTATTATGTGAAGACCTACGAGGATCAGGTGCTGCGATCCGTCGACCTGATGTCGTTCGACCTCGACGGCAAGAGCGTGGTCGCCGCGCCGCTGAAGCCGCAGATGGCGCCCCCGGCGCTCGCCTTTCCGAAGCCCTGACCCGGGGCGCGCGCGGCGCCGGCCCCGGGACGCGGGGGCCGGCGTGCCGGCTGGGCATGCCCTGCGGCGCGATCGGGGGTAAGCTTCGAGCGTTGCGACTCGCGCCCTGAAAGTCCCATGCCCGATCCCGGCTTCGTCCATCTGCACGTCCATTCCTCCTATTCGCTGCTGGAGGGGGCGATCTCCATCGGCAAGCTGGCCGATCTCGCCAAGGCCGACGCGCAGCCGGCCATGGCGCTCACCGACACGGGCAACCTCTTCGGCGCGCTGGAATTCTCCGAGAAGATGGCGGGTTCGGGCATCCAGCCCATCGCCGGCGCCGCGCTCGCCCTCGATCTGCCCGAGCCGCCCGGCCCGCGCGGCTTCGTCGCCCGCACCAAGAAGCCGCGCATCGTGCTGCTGGCCAAGGACGAGGCGGGATGGCGCAACCTGATGCGCCTCGTCTCGCGCGCCTTCCTCGAAACCGCGAGCGAGGACGAGCCGCGCATCCTCGTCGACTGGCTCGCCGAGGCGCATCAGGGCCTCATCGCGCTCACCGGCGGGCCCGCCGGTCCGCTCGATGCCGCGCTCGCGGCCGGCCATGGCGAGCTCGCCGCCCAGCGGCTCGACACGCTGGCCGCCATCTTCGGCGACCGGCTCTATGTGGAATTGCAGCGCCACGGCACCGACGCCGAGCGCCTCGCCGAGCCGCAGCTCCTCGACCTTGCCTATGCCAAGGGCCTGCCGCTGGTGGCGACCAACGAGCCGTTCTTCGGCTCCCATGCGGACTACGAGGCCCACGACGCCCTGGTCTGCATCGCCGAGGGCCGGCTGATCGCCGAGGGCGACCGGCGCCGGCTCACCCCCGAGCACCGCTTCAAGACCCGCAAGGAGATGCTGGAGCTGTTCGCGGACCTGCCGGAGGCCACCGCCAACACGGTGGAGATCGCCCGGCGCTGCGCCTTCCGGGTGAAGACCGTGAAGCCCATCCTGCCGCGCTTCACCGCCGGGGCGGGGGCGGGCGACCCGCTTGCCGAGGAGGCGGCCGAGCTGGAGCGCCAGGCCAAGGAAGGCCTCGCCCAGCGGCTCGCCAAGCACGGTCCGGCGCCGGGGCTGGAGGTGGCGGCCTATGAGGAGCGCCTCGCCTACGAGATCTCCGTCATCACCAACATGAAGTTCCCCGGCTACTTCCTGATCGTGTCGGACTTCATCAAGTGGGCCAAGGCGCACGACATTCCGGTGGGGCCGGGGCGCGGCTCGGGGGCCGGCTCGCTGGTGGCCTATTCGCTCCAGATCACCGACCTCGACCCGCTCCGGTTCGGCCTGCTGTTCGAGCGGTTCCTGAATCCGGACCGCGTGTCCATGCCCGATTTCGACGTGGACTTCTGCCAGGAGCGCCGCGACGAGGTGATCCATTACGTCCAGCAACGCTACGGGCGCGCGCAGGTGGCGCAGATCATCACCTTCGGCACGCTCCAGGCGCGCGGCGTGCTGCGCGACGTGGGCCGCGTGCTGGAAATGCCCTACGGCCAGGTGGACAAGCTGTGCAAGCTGGTGCCGCAGAACCCGGCCAATCCGGTCACCCTCAAGCAGGCCATCGCCGACGAGCCGCGCCTGCAGGCGGCGCAGGACCAGGAGCCGGTGGTCAAGCGCGCCTTCGACATCGCCGTGCGGCTCGAGGGGCTGAACCGCCACGCCTCCACCCACGCGGCCGGCATCGTCATCGGCGACCGCGCGCTCGACGCCCTGGTGCCGCTCTATCGCGACCCCAAGTCCGACATGCCGGTCACCCAGTACAACATGAAGTGGGTGGAGCAGGCCGGCCTCGTGAAGTTCGACTTCCTCGGCCTCAAGACGCTCACCGTGATCGAGAAGGCGGTCAAGCTGGTGCGCGCCCGCGGGATCGACCTCGACATCACCAAGATCCCGCTCGACGATCCCAAGACCTACGCCATGCTGGCCAAGGGCGAGACGGTCGGCGTGTTCCAGGTGGAAAGCGCGGGCATGCGCCGGGCGCTGGTGGACATGAAGGCGGACCGCGTCGAGGACCTGATCGCCCTGGTGGCGCTGTACCGTCCCGGCCCGATGGCCAACATCCCGGTCTATTGCGACTGCAAGAACGGCAAGGCGAAGCCGGACTACATCCACCCCAAGCTCGAGCCCTACCTGAAGGAGACCTACGGCGTCATCATCTACCAGGAGCAGGTGATGCAGATCGCCCAGGCGCTCTCGGGCTATTCGCTCGGCGAGGCCGATCTGCTGCGCCGCGCCATGGGCAAGAAGATCCGCGCCGAGATGGACAAGCAGCGCTCGCGCTTCGTCACCGGCGCGGTGGAGCGCGGCATCGACAAGGCGCAGGCGGACACCATCTTCGACCTGCTGGCGAAGTTCGCCGACTACGGCTTCAACAAGTCCCACGCGGCGGCCTACGCGCTGGTGGCCTACCAGACCGCCTGGCTGAAGGCGAACCACGCCACCGAATTCCTCGCCGCCTCCATGACCCTCGACATGGGCAACACCGACAAGCTCGCGGAATTCCGCCAGGAGGCGCAGCGCCTCGGCATCCAGGTGGTGCCGCCGGACGTGAACCTGTCGGGGCGCGAGTTCGCGGTGAAAGAGGGGCGCATCATCTACGCTCTGGCGGCCATCAAGGGCGTGGGCGGGGCGGCGGTGGACGCGCTGGTCGCCGCGCGGGCGGAGCGGGCGTTCCGCAGCCTGTCCGATTTCGCCTCGCGCCTGCCGGTGAAGCTGGTGAACAAGCGCACCCTGGAAAGCCTCGCCGCCGCCGGCTGCTTCGACACGCTGGAGCGGAACCGGGCCAAGGCCTTCGCCGCCGTCGACGCCATCGCCGCCCATGCGGCGCGCGAGGAGCAGGGGCGGGCGATCGGCCAGGACGACATGTTCGGCTCCGGACCGGTGGCCGCCGAGCTGCCGCTGCCCGACGCCGCGCCCTGGATGCCGGCCGAACGGCTGCAGAAGGAATACGACGCCATCGGCTTCTTTCTCACCGGCCATCCGCTGGACGATTATGCCGAGGCGCTGAAGAAGATGCGCGTGCGGCCCTACCAGGATTTCGCGCGCGGGGTGCGTGCCGGCGACACCTTCGGCCGGCTCGCCGCCACCGTGGTGTCGCGCCAGGAGCGGCGCACCAAATCGGGCACGCGCATGGGCATCGTCGGACTTTCCGATCCCTCCGGCCATTACGAGGCGGTGATCTTCTCGGAGGGGCTCGCCCAGCTGCGGGACCTTCTGGAGCCCGGTACCCCGCTGCTGCTCACGGTCGCGGCCGAGCTCCAGGGCGAGGACGTGCGGGTGCGGATCCAGAACTGCGAGCGGCTCGACGCGCTCGCCGCGCGGCACCACAAGGGCCTGCGCATCTTCCTGCGCTCGACCGAGCCGATCGAGGGCATCGCCCGCCGGCTCTCGGACGGCCAGCCCAAGACCGAGGCCGGCACGGGCGAGGTGAGCCTCGTCCTCATGGTGGACGATGCCAAAGCGGAGGTGGAGGTAAGCCTGCCAGGGCGCTATTCGGTCTCCCCCCAGGTTGCAGGCGCCATCAAGGCGATACCGGGCGTGGTCGCGGTGGAGGCGGCGGCCTGAGAAAAACGCGGCGATTCACGGGTTACGACCGGCGGTGACGCAGCTGTTGCTTGTCGCCGCCCGGCACTTCACTTAGAAGAGCGAGTGGTCAGGGCGACCCACCAAGAATGTCCCAGGCGGCCATGATCACCTGATCTTTGGGTGCCGGTCAGCCGGAAGGAGTGCCCATGCAGCCTGCAAAGCGTGCCGTGCTCGTTTTGGGCATGCACCGGAGCGGCACCTCGCTTTGCTCGCGCATCGTGAACTTGATGGGCTTCGAGGCGCCCCGGACCCTGATGCCGCCCACCGAGGCCAATGCCGAAGGCTATTGGGAATCCGCGCTGATCTCGCAGCTGAACGACAAGCTCCTGGCGGAGTGCGGCGTCCTCTGGCACGCGCGCGGACCGTTGGCGGCCGACCCGTTCACGGTCGCCCGTCGCACCGGCCTCTATGGCGCGCTGCGCGGCGCCATCGCCAGCGAGTTCGGCGGCGCCGAGCGCATCGTGCTGAAGGATCCGCGCATCTGCCGCCTGGTGCCGCTGTACGAGGACCTGCTGACCGACGCGGGCTACCGCATCGTCTCGGTCATCGCCCTGCGCAATCCGGCCGAGGTGGCGGCCTCGCTCGCCAAGCGCGACCAGATGAAGACCGAGCGTTCGGTGCGGGTCTGGCTGCGCTACACGCTGGAGGCGGAACGCGCGACGCGCGGGCGGGCGCGCGCCGTGGTGGCCTATGAGGACGTGGTGCGCGACTGGCGCACGCTCGCCGTCCGGCTGGCCGAGGTCATGGACCTGCCCGCCGAGGAGTTCGTGGCGCGGGCGGAAGGCGAGGCGCCCAAGGCCGTGCGGCCGGACCTGCGCCATCATGCGCTCGCCCTCCCGGCCCCCATCAGCCTGTTCCGGCTGCTGTCGCGGCGCGTCTACCACTCCATGCGCAAGCTTGTGGACGAGCCGAACGACGTCGTCGCCGCCCGCCAGCTCGACCGCCAGATGGTGCTGTTCGAGATGTTCTGAGCGTGCCGGCGCGGCCCCGCCGCGCGGGCGTGTCCCCGCGCGGCGGGTGCGCTTTGCCGGGACAGCTTGCCCTTTGGGGCAGCCTCGCCTATAAGCCCCGCCATTCCGCACGCGGACAAACGGCCCATGTGGGCCATCCGGTGCCTTCGTCCCCGACGGGCCGAGGGTACGTCCGCGGAGGCTCAACCGGAGAATACCAAAGTGGCGCTTCCCGATTATTCGATGCGCCAGCTGCTTGAAGCTGGCGTGCACTTCGGCCATCAGGCCCATCGCTGGAACCCCAAGATGTCGCCGTACATCTTCGGCGTCCGCAACAACATCCACATCATCGACCTGTCGCAGACCGTGCCGTCGCTCCATCGCGCGCTGCAGGCCGTGTCCGACACGGTGGCCCAGGGCGGGCGCGTGCTGTTCGTCGGCACCAAGCGCCAGGCCCAGGAGCAGGTGGCGGACGCCGCCCGCCGCTCGGCCCAGTATTACGTGAACCACCGCTGGCTCGGCGGCATGCTCACCAACTGGAAGACCATCTCCAACTCCATCGCCCGGCTCAAGAAGCTGGAAGAGATGCTGTCCGGCCCCGAAGCCGGCTCGGGCTACACCAAGAAGGAGCGCCTGACGCTCTCGCGCGAGAAGGACAAGCTCGACAAGGCCCTGGGCGGCATCCGCGACATGGGCGGCCTGCCGGACCTCCTGTTCGTGATCGACACCAACAAGGAAGACATCGCGGTGAAGGAGGCCCAGCGCCTCGGCATCCCGGTGGCGGCGATCCTCGACACCAATTGCGATCCCGACGGCATCGCCTTCCCGGTGCCGGGCAATGACGACGCCGGCCGCGCGATCCAGCTTTATTGCGACCTCGTGGCGCGCGCCGCCATCGACGGCATCGGCCGCGGCCACACCGATCTCGGCATCGACGTGGGCGCCGAGGAGGCGCCGCTGGTGGAGGACCTGCCGGCCGAGACCAGCATCTGGTCCACCTTCGAGCCGCTGTCCGGCCCGCGCGGCGTCGCCGACGATCTCAAGAAGCTCACCGGCGTGAGCCCGGAGATCGAGCAGAAGCTCAACGACCTCGGCGTCTTCCATTTCTGGCAGATCGCCGCCCTCGACGCTGCCGATGCCCACCGCATCGGCGAGGAGGTGGGACTTCCCGGCCGCGTGGACGGCTGGGTCGCCCAGGCCAAGGAGATGTCCGCCGAGGTCGAATGACCTCGCGGCGCGACAGGGCGCACGTCCTGTCGCAGATCTGAAAAGAGAATTGTGGATCAAGGGCGCCATGCGCCCACACGGCCGGCTCGGGATCGCCTCGTGCCGGCCGTGGCGCGAGAAGAAGAGGATAGCAACATGGCCGCGATCACTGCCGCTCTCGTCAAGGACCTGCGCGAGAAGACCGGCGCTGGCATGATGGACTGCAAGGCCGCGCTCACCGAGACTGACGGCGACATCGAGGCGGCGATCGACTGGCTGCGCAAGAAGGGCCTTGCCAAGGCCGCCAAGAAGGCCGGCCGCGTCGCCGCCGAGGGCGCCGTCGCGGTCGAGTCGTCCGGCCACTACGCGGTGGCGGTGGAAGTGAACGCGGAAACCGACTTCGTCGCCCGCAATCCCGACTTCCAGGCGTTCGTGCGCGAGGTGGCCAAGGTTGGCCTCAACACCGACGGCTCGCTCGCGGCCATCGCCGGCGCCAAGTTCCCGGGCGAGAGCGTCACGGTCGCCGAGCGCCTGACCGCGCTGATCGCCACCATCGGCGAGAACATGACGCTGCGCCGCTCGGCCAAGCTCTCGGTCCCGCACGGCGTCATCGCCACCTACGTGCACGGCGCCGTGGTGGAGGGCCAGGGCCGCATCGGCGTGCTGGTGGCGCTCGAGTCGAAGGGCGACGTCGACAAGCTCTCGACCCTGGGCCGCCAGATCGCCATGCACGTGGCGGCGCTCAACCCGCTGGCGCTGGACGCCTCCGGCATCTCCGAGGAGACCATCGCCCGCGAGAAGGCGATCCTGCTCGAGAAGCACCAGGGCAAGCCCGCCAACGTGCAGGACAAGATCGCCGAGAGCGGTATGAAGAGCTTCTTCAAGGAGAACACCCTCCTCGACCAGCCTTTCGTCCACGACGGCTCCAAGTCGGTCAGCCAGGTGCTGAAGGAGGCCGAGGGCCAGGTCGGCGCGCCGGTGACGCTCACGGGCTTCGTGCGCTATGCGCTCGGCGAGGGCATCGAGAAGGAAGAGACCGACTTCGCCGCCGAGGTGGCCGCCGCCGCCGGCCAGTCCTGAGGACAGGGGAGGGGGCGTGATGGGCGTGTCCGCCGACGATTCGGATTATCCCGAAGCCGGGACGCCGTTCGCGGCGTCCGGCCTGCCCTATCCCCGCATCCTGGTGAAGGTGTCGGGCGAGGCGCTCATGGGCGCCGAGCCCTTCGGCCTGCATCCCCCGACCGTCGCCGGCATCGCCCGCGACCTGGTGGCGGCGCGCGCGCTCGGCTGCGAGGTGGCGGTGGTGGTGGGCGGCGGCAACATCCTGCGCGGGGCGCGGGTGGCCGACGAGCATCTCGACCGCGCCACCGCCGACCACATGGGCATGCTCGCCACCGTCATGAACGGCCTCGCTCTGGAGCGGGCGATCGAGGCGGCGGGCGCCCCGGCGCGCACGCTCTCGGCCATCCCCATGCCCACCGTGTGCGAGCCCTATGCCCGCCAGCCGGCGCAGCGCCATCTGCGGCGCGGCCGCATCGTGGTGCTCACCGGCGGCACCGGAAACCCCTATTTTACCACCGATACCGGCGCGGTCCTGCGCGCCGCCGAGCTCGACTGCGACGTGGTGCTGAAGGCGACCAATGTCGACGGCGTCTATACCGCCGACCCGAAGCTGGACCCGACGGCCACCCGCTACGACCGCCTCACCCATGACGAAGCGATCGCCCGCGATCTCAAGGTGATGGATGCGGCGGCCTTCGCCCTTGCCCGCGAGGCCGCGTTGCCGATAATCGTGTTCTCCATACGCGAGGCGGGGGCGATCGCGGCGGCGGCCAAAGGCGAGGGACGGGTGACCATCGTCGCCCCCTGAGGCCGGGCCTCCCCGATCGGACGGGCGGGGCGCCCATGCGCCCCGGCCGGTGGGACGACGGGGAACGGGAGCATTCTCCAGCGATTGGCCGAGGCCGCGCACGACCTTGGGTCCGTGCGGCGCGGGCGGCCCGGGCATCGCGCCTGCCACGCGGGCGGGGCGCCGTGGACGGTCCATTTCGCCGCGAGCGGGCAAGGTCGCGCTTGCCATCCGGCGCGAGTGGCGCGAGAGGAGTGCGGGCGAAGTGCATGCTCCTGCCGCGGGAGCGCATCTGAACGAGGGTCCCGGATCCGGGCCGGGGGCGGGGCGCCGCAAGCACCGCCGGCTGCGGCCGGATGAGAAAAAGAGGATAGTTGCCAATGAGCACCGAGGGGTTCGACATGGCCGACCTGAAGCGCCGCATGCACGGCGCGGTCGGCGTATTGCGGGAGGAGCTAGGTGGCTTGCGCACCGGGCGCGCCTCCGCCAGCCTGCTGGAGCCGATCACCGTGGAGGCCTATGGCGCCCGCATGCCGCTCAACCAGGTGGCCACCGTGTCGGTGCCCGAGGCGCGCCTGCTCTCGGTCCAGGTGTGGGACCGCGGCATGGTGGGCGCGGTGGAGAAGGCGATCCGCGACTCGAATCTCGGCCTCAACCCCTCTACCGAGGGTCAGGTGCTGCGCCTGCGCATCCCCGAGCTCAACCAGGAGCGCCGGCAGGAACTGGTGAAGGTGGCGCACAAATACGCCGAGCAGGCGCGCGTGGCGGTGCGTCATGTGCGCCGCGATGGCCTCGACCACCTCAAGAAGGTGGAAAAGGACGGCGAAATGAGTTCCGATGACTTCGATCGCCTGTCCAAGGACGTGCAGAAGGCCACCGACGAGACGATCGCCGAGATCGACCAGACCTTGGCGCAGAAGGAAAAGGAAATCCTTTCCGTTTGAGGCGCCACGTGAGCCCCGAGCCTGCCATGACCTTGCCTTCCGCCGCGACGGACCTCGGCGCCACCGCGCCGGGCGCAGCGCGCGTCCCGGCGCACGTGGGCATCATCATGGACGGCAACGGGCGCTGGGCGACCTCGCGCGGGCTGCCGCGGGTGGAAGGCCACCGGCGCGGGGTGGAGGCGCTGCGCCGCTGCGTGCGCGCGGCGCGCGAGATCGGCATCCGCTTCCTGACCATCTACAGCTTCTCCAGCGAGAACTGGTCGCGGCCCCTGAGCGAGGTCTCCGAGCTCATGAGCCTGCTGAAGCTGTTCCTGCGCCACGACCTCGCCGAGCTGCACGCGGCCGGGGTGCGGATCCGGGTGATCGGCGAGCGCGAGAGCCTCGCGCCCGACATCCGCAACCTGCTGCAGGAGGCCGAGCAGCTCACCTGCCGCAACGGCGGGCTCACTTTGGTGGTGGCGTTCAACTACGGCTCGCGGCAGGAGATCGCCGCCGCGGTGGCGCGCATCGCCGCCGATGCGGCGGCCGGCCGCATCCGGCCCGAGGACGTCAGCGTCGCCATGATCTCCGAGCGGCTCGACACCGCCGGCATCCCCGACCCTGACCTCATCATCCGCACCTCGGGCGAGCAGCGGCTCTCGAACTTCCTGCTGTGGCAGGCGGCCTATGCGGAGTTCGTCTTCCTGCCCATCTACTGGCCCGACTTCGACCGCGTGGCGCTTACCGCCGCGCTCGAGGAGTTCAACCGGCGCGACCGCAGGTTCGGCGGCATCACCAAGCACGCCGGCGCCTAGATGCTCCTTCCCGGAGGCCGCGATCTCGGCCGGCGCGCCCTTTCCTCCCTGGTGCTCGCGCCCGTGGTGCTGGCCGCGACCGTGTTCGGCGGGGTGCCGTTCGCGCTGCTGTGGACGCTCGCCGGCTTCGCCATCCTGCTGGAATGGGCCGAGATCGCCCGGCTCGACCGGCGCCGGGCCTGGCTCGGCCTTGCCGGCGCGGCGCTGGCGGCGGCGAGCCTCGCGCTCCATCTCGGGCTGGGGCAGGCGGCTTCGAGCCTTGTGTTCCTCGGCGCGGCTGTCGCGGTCTTCGTGGTGCCGCGCCAGAGCGGGTTCGCGCTCATGGGCGTGCTGGTGGCGGGCGCGGCCTGCCTGCCGGTGATGGCGCTCCGCCAGGGCGGGGCGCTGGGAATGGTGGCGGTGCTGTTCCTCTATGCGGTGGTCTGGGCCACCGACATCTTCGCCTATTTCGTGGGCCGCCTGATCGGCGGCCGGCGCCTTTGGCCGCGGGTCTCGCCCAACAAGACCTGGGCCGGGTCCATCGGCGGCGCGCTCGCCGGCATGGCGGCCGGCATCGCCGTCGGGCTCATCGCCGGCCTGCCTTCGGTGCTGCCGCTCGGGGTGCTGGCGCTCTTCATGAGCGTTGCCGCGCAGGGCGGCGATCTTGCCGAATCGGCCGCCAAGCGCGCGTTCGGCGTGAAGGATGCCGGCCGGCTCATTCCCGGCCATGGCGGCCTGCTGGACCGGCTGGACGGCTTCGCCGCCGCCTCCCTGGTGGCGTTGGCGGTGGGTCTGCTGCGCGATGCGGCCGAGCCTGCGGCGGGGCTGCTCCTGTGGTAGGAAGGCGCAGCAAGGGATTGCCGCGTAGGGGTGGCGCCCCGAACATCTCCGGTGATGAAACGCTCCTCATGAAACCCATCTCATGAAACGCTCCCCCCAACGCCTGACGCTCCTCGGCGCCACGGGCTCCATCGGCCGCAGCGTCGCCCAGGTGATCGCCGGCGCGCCGGGCCGCTTCCAGATGGAGGCGGTGGTGGGGGGGCGCGATGCGCGCGGGCTGGCGCAGACCGCACTCGCCCTTGGCGCGCGCTTCGCCGCCATCGCCGACCCGACCGCCCACCGCGCGCTCGCCGAGCTGCTGTCCGGCAGCGGCATCGCCTGTGGCGCGGGGCCCTCGGCGGTGGCCGAGGCGGCGCAGCGGGACGCCGACATCGTGGTGAGCGCCATCGTCGGCGTCGCCGGGCTCGCGCCCACCGTGGCCGCCTTCGGCGCCGGACGGCGCGTGGCGCTCGCCAACAAGGAATGCCTGGTGGCCGCGGGCCACTTCTTCATGGCCGAGGCGGCGCGCCAGCAGGTCGAGCTGCTGCCCATGGACAGCGAGCACAACGCCATCTTCCAGGCGCTTGCCGCTGCCCCGGCGCGGGCGGTGGAAAAGGTGACGCTCACCGCCTCGGGCGGCCCGTTCCGCCTGAAGAGCCGGGAGGAGGCGGCGCGCGCCACCCCGGCCGATGCCTTGAAGCATCCCAACTGGACCATGGGCGCCAAGGTCACCATCGATTCGGCGACCCTCATGAACAAGGGCCTCGAACTGATCGAGGCGCACCACCTCTTCGGCCTGCCGCCGGAGCGGCTCGATGCGGTGGTGCATCCCGAATCCGTGGTGCACGGCCTGGTCGCCTACGAGGACGGCTCGGTGGTGGCCGGGCTCGCCCTGCCGGACATGTGCGTGCCCATCGCCCATTGCCTCGCCTTTCCGGACCGGCTGGCGACCGCGTGCCGCCGGCTCGACCTCGTGGCCCTCGGCCGGCTCACCTTCGAGGCGCCGGACGAGGCGCGGTTTCCCGCCCTCGCGCTCGCCCGGGCGGCCATGGCGGCGGGCGGCCGGGCGACCTGCGTGCTCAACGCGGCCAACGAGGTGGCCGTGGCGGCGTTCCTCGAGGGGCGGATCGGCTTTTACGGAATCACCGACGCGGTGGCCGGCACGCTGGAGCGGGCGAGCGCCGGCCCGGCGCCGGCCTCGGTCGAGGAGGCGCTGGCTGTGGATGCCGAGGCGCGCGCCGTCACCGCCGCGCTCTTGCCCAACTTTGCTGCGAAGGCGTCCTGAGAGGTTCTGCACCCGGAGACGGGGCAGGGCGGGCGCGGGCTGCGGCCGGCCCGGAGGCGGAGGACGCCGCGCGCGGCGTCAGGGCTTCCGGTGCGGGCGGCTCCGCCACCCGGCCGCCGAACCAAAGCGATGGCTGGGCTGCCGTCGCGCGTCCGGCGCGGCGCGCGCGAGCCGCCTAAAAATGCGAGGACGCAAGTGATGGATGTGCTTTCCAGTCTGAGCGGCGCCGGTTCATCCCTCCTTGGTTATCTCGTTCCCTTCCTCTTCGTCCTCACCATCGTCGTGTTCTTCCATGAGCTCGGCCATTTCCTGGTGGCCCGCTGGGCCGGCGTGCGGGTGCTCACCTTCTCGCTCGGCTTCGGTCCCGAGATCGCCGGGTACACGGACCGCCACGGCACGCGCTGGCGTCTCGCGGCGGTCCCGCTCGGCGGCTATGTGCGCTTCTTCGGCGACGAGGACGCGGCCTCCACGCCGGACCACGAGAAGCTCGCCCAGATGGGCGCCAAGGAGCGCCGCGAGAGCTTCTTCTGGCAGCCGGTGGGGTGGCGCGCCGCCATCGTGGCGGCCGGACCGATCGCCAACTTCATCCTCGCCATCGTGATTTTCGCCTTCGTCTTCATGGCGTTCGGCAAGCAGGTGACGCTGCCGCGCGCGGATCAGGTGAGCCCCGCCAGCGCCGCCGAGCGCGCCGGCTTCAAGCCCGGAGACCTGGTTCTGTCCATCGACGGGGAGCCGGTGGAGAGCTTCTCCGACATGCAGCGCATCGTCGGCGCGCAGGCCGGCCGCACACTCGAGTTCCGCGTGCAGCGCGGCGACCAGGAGCTGACCCTCGCCGCCACGCCCGAGCTGAAGGAAGTCAAGGACGCGTTCGGCAACGTGCACCGCACCGGCCTGCTCGGCATCTCCCGCCCGATCACCGCCGGCGACGTGACGGTGCGCCGCTACGGGCCGGTCGAGGCCGTGGGCATGGGAGCCCAGGAGACCTGGTTCATCGTCGCCCGCACCTTCGACTACCTTTCGGGCCTGATCACCGGCCGGGAATCGGCGGACCAGATCGGCGGACCCATCCGCATCGCCCAAGTTTCCGGCCAGGTCGCCACGTTTGGTATCGGGGCACTTCTGTCTCTGGCCGCCGTGCTCTCGGTCTCGATCGGAATTCTTAACCTTTTCCCCATACCGTTGCTCGACGGGGGTCACCTCCTGTTCTACGCGTTCGAGGCGGTACGCGGGCGCCCCCTGAGCGCACGGATCCAGGACATCGGCTTCCGCATCGGGCTTGCCATCGTGCTTATGCTGATGATCTTCGCGACCTGGAACGACGTCGTTAGAATCCCGATGATGTAAGGGCTCGTGCCTGACGGGCAGGGGGTCGTGGCGTGAGCGCAACGGTCGCTCAGAAAAGCGGGCGCTGCGGGGTGGGTTTGGTTTGCACCGCAGGTAAAAGCCTGTACAAGCGGCTTCGCAGGGTGAGAATCTGTACGGGTTGCCGTGCCGGTTTGAGAACAACGAAATCGTAAGGTTGCGCGCCACATGACTGCTCCGCTCCAGGTGTTGAGAACGCTGGCCGCCGCGCTCGGTATCGCCGCTTGCGTCGCGGTCGGGGCGGTAGCCGGGTCCCTGGCGGGTGCGTCACAGGCGGCGGCCCAGTCCAGCTCCATCGTGGTCGAGGGCAATCGCCGGGTCGACGCGCAGACCATCCGCTCCTATTTCGGCACCGGCCCCTACACCGCCGCCAAGATCGACGAGGCCTGGAAGGCGCTCTACGCCACCGGCCTGTTCTCCGACGTGCAGATCTCGCAGGCCGGCGGGCGCATCGTCGTGCGGGTGTCGGAGAACGAGGTGATCAACAAGGTCGCCTTCGAGGGCAACACCAAGATCAAGGACGAGGTTCTGGCCGGCGAGGTGCAGTCCAAGCCCCGCGGCACCCTCTCCAAGGCCACCGTGCAGGCCGATACCCAGCGCGTCATCGAGGTCTATCGCCGCTCGGGCCGCCAGAACGTGCGGGTCAACCCGGTCACCATCGACCGCGGCAACGGCCGCGTCGACCTCGTCTTCGAGATCAACGAGGGCGAGAAGACCGGCGTCAAGGACATCCGGTTCGTCGGCAACAAGGCCTTCTCGGACTACAAGCTGAAGGACGTGGTCTCGACGACCGTCACCAACTGGCTGTCGTTCCTCAAGTCCACGGACGTGTACGATCCCGACCGGGTCAATTCGGACCAGGAATTGCTGCGCCGCTTCTATCTGAAGAACGGCTATGCCGACTTCCGCATCCTCGCGGCCACCGCCGAGCAGACGCCGGACGGCTTCATCATCACCTTCACCCTCGACGAGGGCGACCAGTATAAGTTCGGCAAGGTGGATTTGGTGTCCAACATCCGCGACGTGCCGGCCCAGTCGCTCAAGGGCGCGCTGCGCGTCGCCGACGGCCAGGTCTACAACGCCGAACTGGTCGAGAAGTCGGTGGAGAACGTCACCATCGAGGTGTCCAAGAACGGCTATGCGTTCGCCCAGGTGCGGCCGCGCGGCGACCGTGATTTCGAGAACAAGCGCATCAACATCGTGTTCGTGGTCGAGGAAGGCCCGCGGGTCTATATCGAGCGCATCGATATCCGCGGCAACACCCGCACCCGCGACTGGGTGATCCGTCGCGAGTTCGACCTCGGCGAGGGCGACGCCTATAACCGCGTGCTCGTCGATCGCGCCGAGCGGCGCCTGCGCAATCTCGGCTACTTCAAGAACGTGAAGATCACCAACGAGCCGGGCTCGGCGCCCGACCGCGTCATCTTGGTGGTGGACGTGGAAGACCAGCCCACCGGCGAGTTCGCGGTGTCGGGCGGCTACTCGACCCAGGACGGCATCATCGGTGAGATCTCGCTGGGCGAGAAGAACTTCCTCGGCCGCGGCCAGTATGTGAAGATTTCCGGCTCGTTCGGCCAGAACGCCCAGGGCGCGGAATTCTCGTTCACCGAGCCCTATTTCCTGGGCTACCGGCTGGCGGCGGGCGTCGACCTCTACTGGAAGGAGTCGCAGGCCACCAGCTACACCGCCTACAACTCCACCATCGTCGGCGGTGGCCTGCGGTTCGGCCTGCCGATCACCGACGAGGTGACCCTGGCGCTGCGCTACAACCTCTATCAGCGCGAACTGTCGATCTGCGACAGCTATACGGAAGGCGGCGGCCTCTACCTGCAATGCATGCAGGACGTGTCGTGGGCGATCCGCGACGCGGTGGCGCAGGGCGCGACCATCACCTCCGCGGTGGGCTACACGCTGTCCTTCAACGGCCTCGACAACAATCTGAACCCGACCCAGGGCCTTTATGCCGAGTTCAAGCAGGATCTGGCCGGCGTGGGCGGCGACGTGAATTTCCTGCGCACCACCGGCGACATCCGCCACTACACGCCTCTGATCATGGACTCGGTGCTCGTCCTGCGGGCCCAGGGCGGCTATGTGCAGGCCTGGGGCGACGACGATTTGGACATCATGGACAACTTCTTCATGGGTCCGAACCTGGTGCGCGGCTTCGCGCCCTCCGGCATCGGCCCGCGCGACGTGGCGCCCTGCGCCGCCAGCAATCTCGGCACGCTGCCCTACGCCAACTGCATTGCGGACACCACCAACGCGCTCGGCGGCACCACCTATTGGGGCGTCTCCGCCGAGATCCAGTTCCCGTTCTCCTTCCTGCCCAAGGACATCGGCATGAAGGGCGCGATCTTCGCGGACGCCGGCTCGCTGTTCAATTACGGCGGCCCGACGGCGTTCCCGAACGTGATCAACTGGAACGGCAACAACATTTACGGCAGGCCCAACTTCGTGAACTGCGCCACCACGGGCTACGCCACCAAGAATGTCTCCGGCAACGTCTGCGTGGCGGACGAGGACGTGGTGCGCTCCTCCATCGGCGCCAGCCTGATCTGGCAGTCGCCCTTCGGCCCGCTGCGCTTCGACTATGCGTGGGTGCTCTCGCAGGCGTCCTACGATCAGACCCAGGCGTTCCGCTTCTCCGGCGGCACCCGCTTCTGATCGCCCATCCTCCCATCGCGGGCGTCGAGGTGCACAAGCCCCTCGGCGCCCGAGCCTGTTGATCCATGAGCCAGACGGCCTTCTTCCCCATCCCCGCGCCGATCACCCTCGCCGAGGTGGCCCGGATCAGCGGCGCCCGAGCCTGTTGATCCATGAGCCAGACGGCCTTCTTCCCCATCCCCCCGCCGATCACCCTCGCCGAGGTGGCCCGGATCAGCGGCGCCCGGCTCGCTGGCGACGGCGCGGCGGTCGCGGCGTGGGGCGCACGCACCATCACCTCGGTGGCCAGCCTCGACGTGGCGGGCCCCCAGGACCTCGCCTTCTGCGACACCTTCCTGTTCGCCGACCGCATCGCCACCACCGGCGCCGGCGCCTGCATCACCTCCGAGCGTTTCGCCTCCCGGGCGCCGCCCGGGTTGCCGGTGCTGATCGCGGCGCGGCCGGCGCTCGCTTTCGCGCTGGTGACGCGGGCCCTTTATCCCACGGCCCTGCGGCCGCAGGCGCTGTTTGCCCATGAGGGCATCGCGCCGGGCGCCCTGGTCCATCCCACCGCGCGCCTCGAGGACGGCGTCACGGTCGATCCCGGCGCCGTCATCGGCGCCGGCGCCCAGGTGGGGACCGGCACGGTGATCTGCGCCGGCGCGGTGATCGGCGCCGAGGTGCGCATCGGCCGCAACTGCGCCGTCGGTCCGGGATCGAGCGTCACCCACGCTCTGATCGGCAACAATGTCATCCTCCAGGCGGGCGCGCGCATCGGCGGCGACGGCTTCGGCTACCAGCCGAGCGCGAAGGGGCATCTCAAGATCCCGCAGATCGGCCGCGTGGTGATCCAGGACGACGTGGAGATCGGCGCCAACACCACGGTGGATCGCGGCGCCCTCAAGGACACGGTGATCGGCGAGGGCACCAAGATCGACAATCTGGTGCAGATTGCCCACAACGTGGTGATCGGCCGCCATTGCATCATCGTCTCCCAGACCGGCATATCGGGCTCGGCGACGCTGGGCGACTTCGTGATGCTCGGCGGCCAGGTGGGCGTGGTGGGGCATGTCACGGTCGGCGCCGGTGCGCAGATCGCCGCCTCCAGCAATGTGGCGGGCGACGTGCCGCCCGGCGTGCGCTGGGGCGGCTCGCCGGCCAAGCCGGTGCGCGATTGGTTCCGCGAGGTGATGACCGTGAAGCGTCTCGCCCAGCGCCGCACCGCTGATCCCGACGCAAGCGAGCCGGGGAATGACGAGGGAAGGGGCGCATGAGCGACACGTCGCAGGGGATGGCCGAGCGGAAGGCGGAGGGGGATGCGGGGACCGGGGCCGGATCGCTGGCCGAGGCGCCCAGGACGCTCCAGAGCGTGGACATCCAGCGCGTGCTCGCCTGCCTGCCCCATCGCTATCCGTTCCTGATGGTGGACCGGGTGGAGCGGATCGACGGCGATCTCTCCTGCGTGGGCATCAAGAACGTCACCGCCAACGAACCCCATTTCCAGGGCCATTTCCCGGGCAATCCGGTGATGCCCGGCGTGCTCATCATGGAGGGCATGGCGCAGACCGCGGGGGTCATCTGCGTGCTCGGCAAGGAACGGGAAACGCCGTCTCTGGTGTATTTCATGACCATTGACGAGGCCAAGTTCCGCCGGCCCGTGGTGCCTGGGGACGTGCTGGAATACCACATGACCCGCATCACCCGCCGCCGCAACATGTGGTGGTATCGCGGCGAGGCGAAAGTGCGCGGCGAGCTGGTGGCCGAGGCGCGCCTTGGCGCCATGATCATGGAGACGTGAGGCGTGCCGAACATCCACCCCTCCGCCATGGTGGACAAGGGGGCCCGCCTCGCCGACGACGTTGAGATCGGCCCGTTCTCGAGCGTGGGGCCGGAAGTGGAGCTTGCCGCCGGGGTGCGGCTCGTCTCCCATGTGAACGTCACCGGCGCCACCGCGATCGGCGCGCGCACCGTCGTCTACCCCTTCGCCTCGCTCGGCACGCCGCCGCAATCGGTGCACTACAAGGGCGAGAAGACCCGTCTCCTCATCGGCGAGGACTGCGTCATCCGCGAGCACGTCACCGCCAATACCGGCACCGCCGGCGGGCGCGGGCAGACGGTGATCGGCGCCCGCTGCATGCTGATGGTGGGCGCCCATGTGGGCCATGACTGCCTGATCGGCGAAAGCGTGGTGTTCGCCAACAACGCCACCTTGGCGGGCCATGTGTCGGTGGGCGACTTCACCTTCCTCGGCGGCCTGTGCGCGGTGCACCAATACACGCGCATCGGCGCCCAATGCATGATTTCGGGCCTCACCGGCGTGCGCGAGGACGTGATCCCGTTCGGCAACGTGCTCGGCCAGGCCGGCAAGCTGGTGGGGCTCAACGTCATCGGCATGCGCCGGCGCGGCTTCACCAAGACCCAGCTCCACGAGGCCCGCGCGGTCTATCGCGACCTGTTCTTCGGCGCCGGCACGTTCGAGCAGCGCCTCGATCGGGTGCGCGCCATGACCGGCCAGTCGGACTTCGCCGCGCAGGTGGTCGCCTTCGTCGACCAGGACCGTTCGCGCCCCCTGTGCCAGCCCTCGCGGGGCGTCGTCCAGGAGGCCTAGCCGTGAGCGAGCCGCCGCCCCCGGGAACGCAGGCGCCGGCCGCCGGGCCGGGGGCCGGGCGGCCGCCGCCCCGCGCCGAGGCCGCGCGCGCCGGCCGCGGGCCGCTCGGCATCGTCGCCGGCAGCGGCGCGTTTCCCGGCGCCGTGGCCGAGGCCGTCGCCGCCGAGGGGCGCGAGGTGGTGCTGTTCCTGATCCAGGGCTTCGCCGATCCGGCGCTGGAGCGCTACGAGCATGTCTGGTTCCGCCTCGGCTCGCTGGGCAAGGTCGCCGCCAGGGGGCGCGCGCGCGGCATCCGCGACCTCGTCATGGTGGGCGGGCTCACCCGGCCGCGGATGCGCGACCTCGGCTTCGACCTCACCATGCTGCGCCTCCTGCCGCGCATCGCCCGGCTGTTCCGGGGCGGCGACAACCACCTCCTGTCGGGCGTGCTGGAGCTGGTGCAGGAGCAGGGCTTCCACCTGATCGGCGCGCACGAGGCCGCGCCGTCCCTGCTGCTGCCGGAAGGGGTGCTGGGCTCCTGCCGGCCCACCGCGGACCAGGAGGGGGACATGGCGAAAGGCCTCGCGGTGATCCGCACGCTCGGTCCGTTCGACGTCGGCCAGGCGGTGATCGTCGCCGACGGCTGGGTGGTGGCGGTGGAGGCGGCCGAGGGCACCGACCAGATGCTGGCGCGCTTCGGCGCGCTGCGCCGCTCCGGCCGGTTGCGGTTTCCGGAACGGCACGGCGTGCTGGTGAAGGCGCCCAAGCCCGGTCAGGACCGGCGCGTCGATCTGCCCTCGCTCGGGCCGCACACGGTGCGCCGCGCGGCCGAGGTGGGGCTGGCGGGCATCGCCTTCGAGGCGCGCGGCGCCATCGTTCCGGACGTGGAGACGCTGGTGCAGGCCGCCGACGGCGCCGGACTGTTCGTGGTGGGCATGTCGCCGCCAAGCGCGGGGCGGCTAGCGGGATCGGGCGGCGATGGCGAAATCTGACGCGGGCCGGCCGCTCCGGCTGTTCCTGGTGGCGGGCGAGGAATCGGGCGACCAGCTGGGCGGCGCGCTCATGGAGGCGCTCGCCGCGCGCGCCCCCGAAGGCATCGCCTTTTCCGGCATTGGCGGCGCGCGCATGGCGAAAGCTGGGCTCGCGAGCCTGTTTCCCATGGAGGACCTCACCGCCATCGGCGTCGCCGCCGTCCTCGCGCGCCTGCCGCGCATCCTCGGGCGGCTGCGGCAGACGGTCGAGGCGGTGCTCGCCGATCCCCCGGACGTGCTGGTGCTCATCGACGCGCCGGATTTCACGCACCGGGTCGCCGCGCGGGTGCGCGCCGCCCATCCGCACATCCCGATCGTGAAATATGTGTCACCCACGGTCTGGGTGTGGCGCTCGGGGCGGGCGGCGGCCATGCGGCCTTATGTGGACCATCTCCTGGCGCTGCTGCCGTTCGAGCCGGACGTGCACCGCGAGCTCGGCGGGCCGCCCACCACCTATGTGGGCCATCCGCTGCTGGAGCGGCTCGGCGCGTTGCGGCCGGGCCCGGAGGAGGCGGCGCGCCGCGCCGCCGACCCGCCCGTGGTCCTGGTGCTGCCCGGCAGCCGGCGGCGCGAGATCACCCGGCTGGGCGCGGATTTCGGCTGGGCGCTCGGCCGCCTGGCGCAGACCCGGCCCATGGAGCTGGTGCTGCCCACTTTGCCGCATCTGCGCGGCCTCATCGAGGACACCGTCGCCCGCTGGCCGGTGCAGCCGCGCATCGTGGTGGGAGAGGCGGAGAAGTTCGCGGCGTTCCGCAGCGCCCGCGCCGCGCTCGCCGCGTCCGGCACCGTGACGCTGGAACTGGCGCTCTCGGGCGTGCCCATGGTGGCGGCCTATCGCATCGGCTGGCTGGAGGCGCAGATCGGCCGGCGGCTGCTCCAGGGCACCAGCGTGGTGCTCGCCAACCGGGTGATCGGCGAGGACGTGGTGCCCGAGCTGCTGCAGGAATTCCTCACCGTCCCGGTGCTCGCCGACGCGCTCGCCCGCACCATCGCCGATACCCCGCAGCGCGCCCGCCAGCTCGAAGGCTTCGCCCGGCTGGACGCCATCTTCGCCATCGGCGCCGACCATCCGAGCGTGAGGGCGGCTGAGGTGGTGCTGAGGCTGGCGCGCTCGGGGCGCCCGGCGGCGCTGACGGCGTTGTAGGGGCGGTCACTCGCGATCAGGGGGACGCCGCCTTCGGCGCAGGTGGTCGCCTGCGGCGTGGTCCTTGCGCTGGGCCCCGGCTCTCCTTCCACGGCGCTGCGCGCCGTTCCAGTCGCCGGGGCGCGAGGGTGGGGTCCCCGGCCAAGCGACGGCGTAGCCGGCGCCGTTCCCCGGCCAAGCGACAAAGCAGCCGGAGCGTCGAGCCAGGGTTCAGCGCAGGACCCCCGCGCACCAGGCGACCCCTTGCGACCCAAGTGAAGCCGCAGCCGCCCCCCAAAACGCCAGCCGCCCCCATCGCGGCCGGGACCTTCATGTTTCCCTTCCGTTCCCCTCAACGGCCGGGTCTGCCACTATGGCGTGGATCAGGCCAAGCGCGCGGAACGATTCGCGTGCGCCCGCCCCCGCGCTTCTGCTAATCGAGCATCCATGTCCGATACCGATGACCTCTTCGGGGCGTCCTCGCCCCGTCCCGCCCCCAAGCCCGCAAGCAAGGCCAAGGCCGCCGCGGTGCCCGCCATGGCTGGCGACTACACCGCTGCCCATATCGAGGTGCTGGAAGGCCTGGAGCCGGTGCGGCGCCGGCCGGGCATGTATATCGGCGGCACCGATGCCAAGGCGCTGCACCACCTGTTCGCCGAGGTGATCGACAATTCCATGGACGAGGCGGTGGCGGGCCACGCCTCCTTCATCGAGGTGGAACTGGGAGCGGACGGCTACCTGACCGTGACCGACAACGGGCGCGGCATCCCGGTGGAGAACCACCCGAAATTCCCCGGCAAGTCGGCGCTGGAGGTCATCATGACCACGCTGCACGCGGGCGGGAAGTTCGACAGCAAGGTCTACGAGACCTCCGGCGGCCTGCACGGCGTCGGCGTCTCGGTGGTGAACGCGCTCTCCGACGACCTGGAGGTGGAGGTGGCCCGGGGCCAGACCCTCTACCGCCAGAGCTTCTCCAAGGGCGTGCCCCAGGGCCCGCTGAAGGAGGTGGGGCGGATCACCAACCGGCGCGGCACCCGCGTGCGCTTCCATCCCGACCCGGAAATCTTCGGCCCCTCGGCCCATTTCGAGCCGGCCCGCGTGTTCCGCATGGCGCGCTCGAAGGCCTACCTGTTCGGCGGCGTCGAGATCCGCTGGTCCTGCGCGCCGGAGCTCGTCAAGGGCACGGACCTGCCCGAGAAAATGGTGTTCCGCTTCCCCGGCGGGCTGCGCGACTATCTCGCCGGCGACCTGGACGGCCAGACGCTGGTGCACCAGGACATCTTTTCCGGCCGCATCCAGAAGCCCGGCGGGCACGGCTCGGTGGAATGGGCGGTGGCGTGGGTGGCGGATGCCGACGGCGGCATCTCCTCCTACTGCAACACCATCCCCACCCCGGACGGCGGCACCCACGAGACCGGCCTCAGGGCGGTGCTGCTGAAGGGCCTCAAGGACCATGCCGAGCGCTCCGGTCAGGGCAAGCGCGCCGGCATCGTCACCGGCGACGACGTGATCGCCGGCTGCGCGGCCATGCTCTCGGTGTTCGTGCGCGAGCCCGAATTCCAGGGCCAGACCAAGGACCGCCTCGCCACCCAGGAGGCCGCCCGGATCGTCGAGCAGGCGCTGCGCGATCCCTTCGACCACTGGCTCGCCGCCAATCCGGTGCAGGCCATGCGCCTGCTCGACCATGTGATCGATCGGGCCGAGGAGCGGCTGCGCCGCCGCCAGGAGAAGGAGGTCTCCCGCAAGACCGCGGTGCGCAAGCTGCGCCTGCCCGGCAAGCTTGCCGACTGCTCCAACACCGAGGCGGCGGGATCGGAGATCTTCATCGTCGAGGGCGATTCGGCCGGCGGCTCCGCCAAGCAGGCGCGCGACAGGAAGAGCCAGGCGGTGCTTCCCCTGCGCGGCAAGATCCTCAACGTCGCCAACGCGACGCGCGACAAGCTCGCGCAGAACCAGCAGCTGGCCGACCTCGGCCAGGCGCTGGGCTGCGGCGCGCTCACCCATTATCGCGAGCAGGACCTGCGGTACGAGAAGGTCATCATCATGACCGACGCGGACGTGGACGGCGCGCACATCGCCTCGCTGCTCGTCACCTATTTCTACCGGCAGATGCCGAAGCTGATCGAGGAGGGCCACCTCTTCCTCGCCGTGCCGCCGCTCTACCGCATCACGCAAGGGCCGAAGACCCTCTATGCCCGCGACGACGCCCACAAGGACCTGCTCCTGAAGAAGGAATTCACGGGCAAAGGCAAGGTGGACGTGGGCCGCTTCAAGGGCCTCGGCGAGATGATGCCGGCGCAGCTGAAGGAGACCACCATGGACCCGCGCACCCGCACGCTGCAGCGGGTCGGCATCGAGGACGCCGAGCGGGCGGCGACCGCCGATCTGGTGGAGCGCCTCATGGGCAACAAGCCCGAGGCCCGCTTCGCCTTCATCTCCGAGCGCGCCGCCTTCACCGACGAGGAATTGCTCGACATTTGAGCATCGGCGCTGGGGCGCCTGGCTGCGACTGGAAGCGCGCCAACGAATGGGTGGACCCCCATGCGCCACGCCAAATGGTGCATGGGCCAGACGGCGGCCGCCATGTCCAAGGCGCCGCAGGTCCATCGCGACGGCGGCGCGGCCCGCTGCGCCCAGCAGGGTGCGTCGGTGAAGATCAACATCTGACGAGGGCGCCGGCCGCGTGATCGGATGCTGAGCCGGCGCACGGGAACCCGATCCCGCTTCCCGCCTTTCCCCGACCGGGGGATGGGTGTAGACACCCTCGCCCCCCTTTGCCGGCCGCCGCGCGCGCCGGCTGCGTCAGGAGAGGAAGATGGCGGATCAGAAGGCTCGCATCGCCGTGCTCGGCGCCTCCGGCTATACCGGCTCGGAGCTGGTGCGTCTGCTGCTGCGCCATCCGCGCGCCGAGATCACGGTGCTGACCGCCGACCGCAAGGCCGGACAGGCCATGGCCGACGTGTTCCCCCAGTTCGCGCCGTTCCCCCTGCCGCGGCTCGTCACCATCGAGGAGGCGGACTTCTCGGGCGTCGACCTGGTATTCTGCGCGCTGCCCCACGCCACCACCCAGCAGGTGGTGAAGGGGCTTTTGGAGAAGCACCCGAACCTCAAGGTGGTCGACCTCTCCGCCGACTTCCGCCTCGCCGATCCCGGCGCCTACGAGCAGTGGTACGGCCACCCGCACGCGGCGCTGGAGCTGCAGAAGGAGGCGGTGTTCGGCCTGGTGGAGATCTATCGCGAGGAGATCAGGAAGGCGCGGCTGGTCGCCAATCCCGGCTGCCACACCACCACCGCCATCCTGCCCATCGTGCCGCTGCTGGAGGCCGGGGCGATCGACCCCGACACCATCGTCATCGATTCCAAGACCGGCATGTCGGGGGCGGGCCGCACCGCCAAGGAGGCGATGCTGTTCTCGGAGGTGTCCGAGGGCATCTTCGCCTATTCGGTCGGCTCGCACCGGCACATGGGCGAGCTCGACCAGGAATATTCCAAGGCCGCCGGCCGCCCGGTGGCGCCCATGTTCGTGCCCGTGCTCGCGCCCATGAACCGGGGCATCTACGCCACCCTCTATGTGCGCACCACCGGCGCCAAGGCCGAGGACCTGCACCAGATCCTCGCCACCTATTACAAGGGCGAGCCCTTCGTACACGTCCTGCCGATGGGGCAGGTGCCGCTCTCGCGGCACACGCGCGGCTCGAACATGGTGCTCATCGGCGTGGTGGCGGACCGGGTCGCCGGTCGCGCCATCATCGTCTCGACGCTGGACAATCTGGTGAAGGGGGCGTCCGGCCAGGCGGTCCAGAACATGAACCTGGTGCTCGGTTTCCCCGAGACCCTGGGGCTCGAGCAGATCGCCCTGTCGCCGTAGCGGCGCGCGGGGCGCGTTCTCGAACTTGAAAGAGCGAGCGGCTCGCCGAACCCGTGGAACCGCGGTGCGGTTCCACGGGGCCGGATCGCGTTTTAATGCGCCAGCTCGCGGGCGATGATGAGGCGCTGCACCTCGCTCGTGCCCTCGACGATCCGCAGCACCTTCGCCTCGCCCAGCAGGCCCGACACCTCGAACTCCTCGAACACGCCGTAGCCGCCGTGCACCTGGATGGCGATGTCGGCGATCTCGCTCGCCATCTCGCTGGCGAACAGCTTCACCATCGAGGTTTCGGTGCGGAACGGCCGGCCGGCGTCGGAGATGGCGGCGGCGTTGCGCACCATCAGCTCGGCGGCATGGATCTTGGTGAGCGCGTCGGCGAGCGGGAAGGCGACGCCCTGGTTCGCCAGGATCGGCACGCCGCCCACCTTGCGCTGGGCGGCATAGGCGCGGGCGAGGTCCACCGCCTTGCGCGACAGGCCGAGCCCGGTGGCTGCCACCAGGATGCGGCCGATGGAGAGCGTGGTGAGGATCTGCTTCAGCCCGTCGCCCCGGTTGCCCACCATGTTGGCCTTGGGGATGCGGCATTCGTCGAGATAGAGCTCGACGGAATCGGCGATGCGCCAGCCGATCTTGCGCCCCGCTTTGCCCACCCGGAAGCCCGGCGTGCCCACCGGCACCACGAAGGTGGACAGGCCCTTGGCGCCCTTCTCGGGATCGGTCACCGCGATGATGGTGGAAAGGCCGTGGAGCGGCGTGCCGCCGTTGGTGGAGAAGATCTTGGCGCCGGTGAGCACGAAGTGGTCGCCGTCCTCCACCGCGCGGGTGCGGGTTGCGGCCACGTCCGAGCCGCCCTGGGGCTCGGTGACGCCGAAGGAGGCCACCATCTCGCCCCGGCAGAGCGGCGCCAGCCATTTCTCCTTCTGCTCCGGCGAACCGTAGCGGGAGATCACCGTCATGGGCGCGCTGTTGCACAGATAGATGGCGGCGAACCCCGGCTCCACCCGCGCCAGCGTCTCCGCCACGATGGCGGCGCCGCGTGTGCCCATGCCGCCGCCGTCATAGGCCTCCTCATAGGCCGTGCCCATGAAGCCGAGGGCGAGAAACTCCTTCACCAGCGCGGTCGGGAATTCGTGGCGGTCGACGAATGGCTTGATGCGGGGCGCGAGCACCTGCTGGGAGAACGCCTCCAGGCTCGACTTCAACAGGGTCTCGTCGTCGGACAGATCGAGCAGCATGGCATCCTCACTGGGATTTGGCGCGGAACGTGTCGAAAGTGGCGCGGGCGGCCGGGGCGGCGCAGTTGGCCGCGAACAGGTGGTTCGCCTCCACGTCCATGGCCTCGCCATCGGTCATCACGTGGCGGGCGAAGAAGCGCTTGGTGGCGGCGACGGCGGGCGGCGGCAGATCGGCGAGCAGCCCCGCATGGCGCAGCGCGCCAGAAAGCGACTGGCCGTCCTCCGCCAGCCGGTCGGCGAGCCCGATGGCGAGCGCCTCCTCGCCCGAGAGGGCTTCCAGGCAGAAGCACAGGGTGCGGGCGCGCACGAAGCCCACGCGCGCCACCAGCGCCTTCAGCCCCCAGGGGGTGAGCCAGCCGATGGGCACCTCCGGCAGGCTCCAGCGCGAGCCCCTGCCGGCCACCACCAGGTCGCAGCAGGCGGCGAGCGTGAGGCCGCCGCCGATGGCGAAGCCCTCCACCGCCGCCACCACGGGCTTCGAGAGGAAGCTCATGAGGCGGCCGAGATCGCCGCAGGCCTGCTCGAAGCGGCGCATCGCGTCGAGATCCATGGCGCTGATGTATTTGAGATCGCTCCCGGCGCAGAAGCCGGGGGCTGCGCCGTCGAGCACGATGGCGCGCACCGCCTCGTCCCGGTCGAGCCGCCGGAGCGCCGCGGCGAGGGCGTCCACCAGCGCGCCGTCCATGGCGTTGCGGCGCAGCGGCCGCAGGATGGTGAGGCGGCGCACCGCCCCGTGGGCCTCTTCGGCGAGGATGCCATGCGTGTCGGTCATGGCGCCCTCACTGGGTATGGGCCGGCAGCCACATGGCGATCTCGGGCAGCGCGATCACCATCCCCAGCGCCAGCAGCTGGAGCAGGATGAAGGGCCACACCCCGGCGAAGATGTCGGAGAGCGACACTTCCGGCGGCGCCACGCCCTTCAGGTAGAAGGCGGCCGGCCCGAACGGCGGCGAGAGATAGGAGAGCTGCATGTTCATGCAGAACAGGATGCCGAACCACACCGGGTCGTAGCCGAGGCTTTTGATGATCGGCACGAAGATCGGCATGGTGAGCAGCGCGATGCCGATCCAGTCGATGAAGCAGCCGAGCACGATGAGGATGCCCATCATCAGCAGCAGCGTGCCGAGCGGGCCGAAGCCGAGGTCCAGGATCTCCGCGCGCAGGAAGTCGGTGCCGCCGGCCAGCGTGTAGATGCCCACCAGCGCCGAGGCGCCGAAGAAGATCCAGGTGACCATGGCGACCGTGCGCCCGGTCTGCACCACCGAATGGCGCAGGTTCGCGAAGGTGAACTGGCCGTTCACCGCCAGGATCACGAGGGCGCCGAGGGTGCCCAGCGCGCCCACCTCCGTGGGGGTGGCGATGCCGGTGTAGAAGCAGGTCATCACGAACGCGATGAGCAGCGCCGGGGCGATCAGCTGGCGCATCTCGGCGACGCGCTGGGACAGCGGGACGTCGTATTCGCGCGGGTCCGGCGGCGGGGCGAGCTCCGGCCGCTTCCAGCAGATGAACACCGCGTAGGCCGCATAGAGGCCGGCCAGCAGCAGGCCCGGCCCGATGGCGGCCATGAACAGCTTGCCGATGGAGACCTGCGCCACGAGGCCGTAGACGATGAGCACCACCGAGGGCGGGATCATGGTCCCGAGCGAGCCGCCGGCACAGATCACGCCGCTGACGAGGCGCTTGTCGTAGCCGCGCCGGAGCATTGCCGGCAGGCAGACGAGGCCGAGGGTGACGATCTCGGCGCCGATCACGCCCACCATGGCGGCCATGATGGTGGAGGCGAAGATGGTCGCCACCGCGAGCCCGCCGGGGATGCGCCCCACCAGCAGGTGGAGCGACTTGAACATCCCTTCCACCAGCCCGCTGCGCTCCAGGATGCAGCCCATGAGCACGAACAGGGGCACCGAGATCAGCGCGTAATTGTTCATCAGCGTGAAGATGCGGCTGACGATCAGGAAGAAGCTATCGGTGCCGAAGAGGATGAAGCCGAAGACACCCGCGGTGAACGCGGTCACGAAGGCGAGCGGAAGGCCGATCACCATCAGCGCGACCATGAGCGTCACGATCAAGAGCGTGCCGTATTCGATGGACATGGGATACCTGTGCCGGTCGGAGGGCAGGCGGGCTCAGTCGAGCGGGCGGGATGTGGCGTCGGCGGTCTCGGCCGGCGGACCTTCCGCGCCGCCGAGGCGGCGGACGAGGTTCACCACGGCCTGGGCCAGCATGAGCGCGGCGCCGACCGGGATGGCGATCTTCATGATCATGGGCGTCGGCGCGTTCCAGGCCGTGCCGGTGGTCTCGACATCGTGGATCGAGGGCAGCGCCTGGGCGATGCCGAACCAGACCAGCGCCACGAGCACCGCGATGATGATGATGTCGGAGGCGATGTCCGACAGGAATTTCAGGCGCTTGGGCAAGATGTTGTAGATCACGTCGATGCGCACGTGGTCGCCGCGCAGGAGCGCGCCGGCGCCCGAGAGCATGTAGTGGATGCCGGCGATCGCGATCACGAGGTCGGCGCCCCACACGGTCGGCGCGTTGAAGATGTAGCGCGCCGCCACGTCGTAGGCGGTGATCAGGAACACGGCGAAGTAGATCCAGGCGATGGCGTCGCTGAAGGCGGCGCTGGCGCGGTCGAACCTGTTCATGGGGCTCTCCTCCGGGGACGAGGGCGCGGGAAGGTCCCGCCTCCCACGTGCTGGAGCACGCGGCCGTCAGCTTGGCCCGCAAGCTGACGGGAAATCGCGTTCTCGATCTTAGAGTTGAGGGCAGTTCACCAGGCCGACGGAGTCGATCTGCCCGGATCGCGCTCTAGCCGATGAGGCCGCGGCTCTTCAGGTAGGCGACCTGGCCGTCCACCGCCTTCTTGCAGAGCTCGTTCTTCTGGGCGTACTGCTGCCAAACCTCCTCGGCCACGGTGCGGAACTTGCGCCGCCCCTCGGGGGTCCAGGCGATCAGCTCCACCTTCTTGTCGGCGAGGGCGACGGCGGTGGCGGCGTCCTGGCGCGCCACCGACTGGACCATGTCGCGGCAGAAGTCGCGCACCGCCACCGTCAGGATGGCCTTGATGTCGGCAGGCAGCGCGTCCCAGCGGTCCTGGTTCACCGAGACGTCGCCCACCGGCATGGAATGGAAGCCCGGAAACAGCGCCCACTTGGCCTTCTCGTGGAGGCCGATCTCGGCGTTCATGCCGAGGGTGCCCCAGTCGGCCCCCTCGATGACGCCGCGGTCGAGGCCGCTGAACACCTCGGTGCCGGGCAGGTTCACCGCCACCACGCCGAACTTGGCGAAGATGTCCGCCGACATGCCCTGGGGCAGGCGCATCTTGAGACCCTTGAGGTCGTCGGGGCTCCTCACCGGACGGGCGACCGGGATCGATTCCATGCCCCACCAGGCGACGCCGATGGGGTAGATCTTGAACGGCTTGTAGATCTCCTTCAGCAGATCGAGGCCGCCGTAATTCTCGAAATAGTCCTGCGCCTGGTAGGGCGTGTCATAGGCGCCGTTGAGGTCGCCGATGACGCCGAACGCCGGGTTGCGGCCGGTCCAATAGACCGTCGCCGGATGGTGGCCGTCGAGCAGGCCGCGCGAGACGGCGTCGAGCGTCTCCTGCTGGCCCACCGCCGCGCCGGAGGCGAGGGGGGTGATCTGCAAGCGCCCGTCGGTCATGGCCTTGACGTTCTCGCAGAAGCGCTCGAACGCCTGCTGGTTCACCGTGCCCGCCTGCCACAGCGTCTGGATGCGCCAGCGGTGGGTCTTCTGGGCGATGGCCGGGGCGGCCAGCGTCGCCGAGGCGGCCAGCGCAGCTCCGCCCGCGATCATGTTGCGTCTCGTAACCATGTGCTCCTCCCAATTTTTTTGTGTCGTCGAGTCGGATTATGCCCATTGTATTTGTGCATTTGTCTTCTTGGTCTTATTTGAACAGCGCCGGATCCATCTTGGGCAGGGGATCGGCGATCCTTACGGGCTGGTACGCCATGAGGTCCAGGATCTGGGTCTTCACGTCGATGCCGTCGGCCACCTCTGCGAGGACGAGCCCGTCGGCCTCGACCCGGAACACCGCCCGCTCGGTGATGATCAGCGCCTCCTGGCCGAGCTGGCGCACCCCGTCCCGCACGCGGTAGGTGATGCTGTCGGCGGCCTGGACGAACTTGCCCACCTTGCCCTCCCTGAGGATGGAGAGCCGCCCGTCCTGGAAGCCGCATTCGAGGCCCGCCGTGGTGAAGGTGCCGGTGAAGACCAGGCGGCGCGCGTTCGCGGCGATGTCGATGAAGCCGCCGGCGCCAGGATTGGCGGCGCCGAATTTGCTGACGTTGACGCAGCCCGCCGCGTCGAACTGGGCGAAGGCGAGGGCCGCGAACGGGCACAGCCCGCCGTCGATGAAGTCGAACTGGGTCGGCCCGTCGAGCAGCGCGTCCGGGTTCCAATTGGCCGAGAACTGCCAGCCGCTCATCACGAAGCCGCCGAACGGACCGTGCTCGGTGGTGAAGTTGTAGTCGTAGAGCTTGTCGCCGGTGAGCAGGCCGTCCTCGGCCATCACTTGCGGCGTGTCGGAGGAGGCGCCGAAGCCGAAGATCGAGACCTCGCCCGGCCGCACTTCCCGCGCCGCGCGCCGGGCGATTACCTTGTCCGGCGAGATCGGCAGCGGGCCGAGCTCCAGGGGATGGTTCGCCATTCCGAGATAGCCCGGGTCGTAGTCGACGCCGGTGCTCATGACCATCTTCGGGTCCACCACCACCGCATCCACCAGCACGCCGGGTACCCGCACCGAGGACACCGGGCGCGAATGCCGCGGCACGATGCGCCGCACCTGGGCGATCACCTTTCCGCCGGAGGCCTTCACCGCCAGGGCGATCTGCAGGTTGCTGGAGAGCAGCGGCTCGTCCTCCCACGAAAGGTTGCCGAACTCGTCGGCGGAGGAGGCGCGGATGATGCCCACGTCGAGCGGCCAGGAGGGATAGAACAGGTGCTCCTCGCCGCGGAAGTCCACCACCTCGATCAGATCGTCCTGGCAGCGGGCGGTGAACTTGCCGCCGCCGTGGCGCGGATCGGCATAGGTGCCGAGGCCGATCCTGGTGAGATAGCCGGGCGAGCGGCGCGCCACCTCGCGCAGCCAGTGCATGGTGGCGCCGATGGGCCAGGAATAGGCCTCCACCTTGTTCTCGCGGATCAGCCCCATGAGCGCGGGGCGCTCGCCCGTCCGTGGATTCAGAGGGTTGATGTAGGAGCCGGAGACGATGCGCTTCATGAGGCCTTCCTGGGCCACATGGTCCATGCCCCGGATGTCCACCGCGTCGCCCGTGCCCACCGGGAAATAGAAGGTGAGGCCGCGCGGCGTGCCGGAGGCTGAGAAGCGTTCGCCCACCGCCTTGAGCACAAGGTCCGGGGTGATCCAGCCGATCACGCCGACGCAGGCCACCGTGTCGCCGTCGCGGATCAGGCCGGCGGCCTCCTCGGCGGAGACCACCTTGCTGCGGGCATGGGAATGGGGGGCGTTCATGCGGTCATTCCGAATCGCTGGAAGGTGGCGGTCGCCGCGGCGCTGCGGCAGTCCTCGACGAACAGGCGGTTGGCCTCCATGTCCTCCGCCTCGCCCGCGGCCATGATCTGCCGGGCGAAGAAGCGCTTGGTGGAGGCCACGGCCTCGGCGGGAAGGCGCGCGAGCGCCTCGGCCTCCGCCACCGCCGCGTCGAGGGCGTCGGCGGCGACGATGTCGGCGACGCCGAGCCGATACGCCTCGGTGCCGTCGATGGGCCGGGCGCCCCAGGTGAGGCGGCGCGCCGCCACCGGCCCGCACCGGGCGGAGAGCACCGTCAGGCCCCACGGCGGAATCCATCCGTTGGACACCTCCGGCAGGTGCCAGCGGGCCGCCGGCTCGGTGGCCACCACGTCGCAGGAGGCGGCGAGGATGAAGCCGCCGCCGAGCGCGAAGCCGGACACCGCCGCCACCACCGGCTTGGACAGGAAGGAGAGGGCGCGGGCGAAGGCCGCGGTCTCCGCCTCGTGCTCGGCCATGCCGTCCCGGTCGAGGGTGGCGAGCTCCTTGAGGTCCGAGCCGGCGCAGAAGCCGGGCGCCGTTCCCCCGAGCACGATGGCGGACACCGCCGGATCGCTGTCCAGGGCGGCAAAGCGCGCCCGCAAGGCGGCGACGGTGGCATGGTCGAGGGCGTTGCGCCGGCGCGGACGGTCGATCTCGATGATGCAGACCGTCCCGCGGCGATCTTCCTTGATCATTGATGGCTCCTCTTCGAAGGGGGTCAGTCGAGCCGCGCGCCGTCGCGGTTCAGAACCTGGCGCAGGTCGCGGCCGTCGATGTCGCGGGGGCGGGCGCCGTGCTTCACGGCGATCGCCGCCGCGTGTCCGATGGCGTGGCCGTAGGAAAAGCACTGGGCGGTGACGCGGGCCGAGGCGAGCGCCTCGTGCTCGGCCGACAGGCAGCGGCCGGTGACGAGGATTCCCTCGCCGCGCTCCGGCACGAAGCAGCCGTAGGGCACCTCGTAGACGTCCTCCATGAGCCACTCGAGCTTGGGCTTTGCGCCCGAATGCAGCTCGATCGGCCACGGGGAGCGGGCGATGCCGTCGGCGAACTTGCGGCCGGCGAGAACGTCCGCATTGGCAAGGCGGCGCGTGCCGACGATCTGCCGGGTCTGGCGCACGCCCACCTGCACGCCGGTGTCGTTGACGAAGGCCGCCTCGCAGCCGGCGATGTGGTTCTTGAGGAACCGCTCGTACTGGCGGACCTGCTTGCGGCCCTCGATCTCCGCCTCGGTGAGGTCGGCGGCGATCAGCGGGTTCAGCTCGCGCCCGTCGCGGCCGATGATGCGGGTGACGTTGCACAGGATCTCGTTGGGCCGTGGCGTCGGGAACAGGAAGATCTTCGAGCGGGGGAGGACGTATGCCCCCTGGGCGTGCAGCTTCGCGATCAATTCGGAGACGTGCGGTCCGAGGATGGAATCCTCGCCTTCCGCCGCCTTCAGGCGGTCCACGTCGGCGCCCATCATGCGGAAGATCATGGTCGGGTTCTGCACCCGGCCTTCGTCGCCCACCGTGCAGGGCAGGCCCGCCATGACGGCGAGGTCGGCATCGCCCGAGGCGTCGATGACGAGCTTCGCCCGCACCGTGATCGGGCCCTGCTTGGTGTAGCCGCGCACGCCCTCCAGGCGCGCGCCGTCGCACAGCGCCTGCGTCACCACGGTGTGGTAGACGACGTCGACCCCCGCATCCGCCAGCAGGTCATCCGCGGTCTCGCGCCAGGCCAGCGGGTCATGGACGCGGGTGAAGGTCTTGCCGTAGCGGATCGGCCCGGTGAGGCCGCCGCGCGCCTCCATGCGGGCCACGAACTCGTCCAGGAAGCCGAACACCGCCTGGACCGGCGGGCGGGCGTCGTCCTCGGAGGCCTCGTACATGCCGCACACGGTGCCGGAGAGGCCGGCCACCGCGGCGCCGCCGCAGAAGCCGTAGCGCTCCAGCAGCGTGACCTTGAGCCCCTGGCGGGCGGCCGTGACCGCCGCCGCCAGGCCGGCCGCGCCGCCACCCACCACCAGCACGTCGCTGCCAAGCTCGATGGGGGGGCGGTCGTCCCGGCCCTGCCGTCCGTGTTCCACGCGCTTCGCTCCGGATATTTTTGTAATATATCGCAAAAATATCCAAAAATCGGCGACCGTCAAGCGGCCCCGAACGGGGCGCTCCGGATCAGCGCCATGTGCTGATAAATAGGCCCTTACCGCTCGCGCTCGACGATCCGGCGGGTCAGCTGCTCGGCATAGTCGATCATGTTGTTCACCGCGCTCGCGGTCGCCGTCTCGTCGCCGCTCGCCACCGCGCGCAGGAGCGCGGCGTGGACCGCGGTCACCTGGGGCAGGTCCTCGAGATCGGGGTGGTAGCGGAAATAGAAGCGGCGGGTGAGGATGTGCAGCGGCTCCAGCGCCGCGGCCGCGAACGGGTTGCCGGCGATGTCCGCGAGCAGGTGCTTGTAGACGAACTGCTTGCTCAGGAATTCCTTGATCTGCTGGGTGCGGCCGATCACCTCCAGCTCGTCGGCGATCTGCCGCAACTCCCGCTTGTCGGACGCCAGCACGCGCCGCGCCGCGCGGACGGCGACGAGGCGCTCCAGCTCGCGGCGGGTCTCGATGACCAGCAACTGGGTCTGCAGGTCGATGGGCGAAATGACGATGCCGTGCCCGCGCACGATCTTCACCACATGGCCCACCGCCAGCCGCTGGAGCGCCTCGCGCACCGGCGTGCGGCCGATGGCGACAGCCTCCGCGATGGCGGCTTCCGACCATGTGCTTCCGGGCGCGAAGGCCAAGGTCACGATGCGCTCCTCGATCGCCCGAAAAGCCTCCGATGACAGGGATTCCGCAGACTTGGCGTCGAGAACCTTGACTGGCTTTGTCACAATCCGTCCCTGGCAGCGCGCAACTCGCCTAACCCATTCAATTCAGGTACGCCTTGTCAAGGGACGTGGCGGCGGCCGCGGCGCGAGTTTTCGCCAGCGCCGTCGTGGGATATGATAGAAAAGCACGGCCCTGCGTTGCAGGCTCGCGCATCGGGAGACTTGGGATGAAGCTCTTTCCCCCCTCAGCCGTCGCCGAGGACGCGCAGGAGACGCCGCTCGGCCCGGAGGCGCTCCAGCGCATCGCCGCCGCCGTCGCCGCGGCCGAGGCGAAGACCTCGGCGGAGATCCGGGTGGTGGTGGCGCGCGAGCCGCTGATCCAGCATCCGTTCTATTCGGTGA
This sequence comes from Xanthobacter luteus, assembly GCF_040049235.1. NCBI lineage: Bacteria > Pseudomonadati > Pseudomonadota > Alphaproteobacteria > Hyphomicrobiales > Xanthobacteraceae > Xanthobacter > Xanthobacter luteus. Next base: position 245,959 of record NZ_JBDZDO010000001.1, on the reverse strand, counting down.
TGTATGCGGCGCTGGCGGCCCTCGCGCTGCCGTGGATCCTGGTGTTCATCACCCCCATGCGGCCGATGCAGCTCCTGGGCATCCAGGCCGCCATGTTCATGGTGTTCGCGGGCGTGCTGATGCTGCCGAACATGGCGCAGAAGGTGGTCCCGCGGCTGGCGCTCAAGGCGGCCGCGCGCTCCGCCGCGATCGAGATGTTCCTCGCCCACGGCATCCCGCAGACCAAGGGGCGCACCGGCATCCTCATCTTCGCCGCCTCCCAGGAGCACCTGATCGAGGTGGTGGCGGACGAGGGCGTGCACACGCCGCTCGGCCACGGCGCCTGGCGCGACATCTGCGAGCGCGTGGCCGACCAGGCCAAGAAGGGCAGCCTTTCCGAGGGCCTCATCGCCGGCGTGCAGAAGGCGGGCGACCTGCTTGCCGGCCCGCTGCCGTCCAAGCCGGGCGAGCGCAGCGAGCTCGCGAACCACGTCATCATCATGTGACGGGGACGGCGGCCGGTCCCCGACGCCCCCGGCGTCCGGAGCGCCCAGCGGCCCGCCCGCCCGGGGCTCCAAGGACCGGGCCTGCGCCCGCCGCAGCATGGATCCCCCGGCCAGGCCGGGCGACGGGGAAGCGGAAAATTTCCGGCCGCGGTCCGACTTTCGTCCCCGCCCGAGCCGGCTTTCATTCTGCTGCACGGCGGCATAGATTGCGCGCCCGAGCCGACCGGGGCTCTGACTAGGCAAGGGGCCTTCTTCCATGACCAAACCCGCCGTTCGCGTCGCCGTCACGGGCGCCGCCGGTCAGATCTGCTATTCTCTCTTGTTCCGCATCGCCAACGGCGACCTGTTCGGCAAGGACCAGCCCGTCATCCTCCAGCTGCTCGATCTGCCCCAGGCCCAGGGCGCTGTGAAGGGCGTGGTGATGGAGATCGAGGACTGCGCGTTCCCGAACTTCGCCGGCGTGGTCATCACCGACGATCCGAAGGTGGCCTTCAAGGACATCGATGCCGCGATCCTGGTGGGCGCCCGCCCGCGCTCGAAGGGCATGGAGCGCGCCGATCTGCTGTCCGCCAACGCCGAGATCTTCAAGGTCCAGGGCAAGGCGCTGAACGAGGTGGCGAAGCGCGACGTGAAGGTGCTGGTGGTGGGCAATCCGGCCAACACCAATGCCTACATCACCGCCAAGAGCGCCCCGGACCTGCCGGCGGGCAACATCACCGCCATGCTGCGGCTCGACCACAACCGCGCTCTGTCCCAGTTCGCCGCCAAGGCCAACGTCGCCTCCAAGGACATCGAGAAGGTGGCGGTGTGGGGCAACCATTCGCCCACCATGTATGCCGACTACCGCTTCGCCAGCGTGAACGGCCAGCCGCTGCCGGCGCTGATCAACGACGAGACCTGGTACCGCGAGGTGCTGCTGCCCACCGTCGGCAAGCGCGGCGCCGCCATCATCGAGGCGCGCGGCCTGTCGTCGGCGGCCTCCGCCGCCAATGCCGCCATCGACCACATGCACGACTGGATCCACGGCACCAACGGCAAGTGGGTCTCCATGGGCGTTGCCTCGGATGGCTCCTACGGGGTGCCGGAGGGCATCGTGTTCGGCATGCCGGCGGTGTGCACGGCCGGTTCCTACGAGGTGGTCCAGGGCCTGCCCATGGACGACTTCTCCAAGACCATGTTCGACAAGACCCTCAACGAGCTCCTGGAAGAGCGCGAGGGCGTTGCCGCCCTGCTGGGCTGAGTGACGGCCGGGCGCCGCTGCGCGCGGCGCCCGCTTCCCACCGGGACCGGGCCGCACTAGTTTGGCGGCCCGCCGGGCAAGGCCCGGCACCCGAGGACCACGCTTGATGACCATCCAGCCGCCGCCCGTGGAGGCCGAGGCCGTCGTCGCCATCGGCGACGTGAGGATCGGCAATGCCTTGCCGCTCGCCCTCATCGCCGGCCCCTGCCAGATGGAGAGCCGCGCCCACGCGCTGGAGGTGGCCTCAGCGCTCAAGGAAATCGCCGCGCGCCGGCGCATCCCGCTGATCTTCAAGACCTCGTTCGACAAGGCCAACCGCACCTCGCTCTCGGCCCAGCGCGGCATGGGGCTCGAGGCGGCGCTGCCGGTGTTCGCCGAGATCGGCGCGACGCTCGGCCTGCCGACGCTCACCGACGTGCACGAGATCGACCAGTGCGCTGCTGCTGCGGCGGCGGTGGACGTGCTGCAGATCCCCGCTTTCCTGTGCCGCCAGACCGACCTGCTGGTCGCCGCCGCGCGCACCGGGAAGGTGGTGAACGTGAAGAAGGGCCAGTTCCTCGCCCCCTGGGACATGACGAACGTGGTGGCCAAGCTCACCGGCGCCGGCAACGGCCGCGTGCTGGTCACCGAGCGCGGCGTCTCGTTCGGCTACAACACGCTGGTCTCGGACATGCGCGGGCTGCCGATCCTCGCCAAGACCACGGGCGCGCCGGTGGTGTTCGACGCCACCCATTCGGTGCAGCAGCCGGGCGGGCAGGGCACCTCCTCGGGCGGCCAGCGCGAGTTCGTGCCGGTGCTGGCGCGCGCCGCCGTCGCGGTGGGGGTGGCGGCGGTGTTCATCGAGACCCATCCCGATCCGGACAGGGCCCCCTCCGACGGGCCCAACATGGTGCCGCTCAAACAGATCGAGGGGCTCATCGCCACGCTCCAGGCGTTCGACGCGCTCGCCAAGGCGAACCCGGTCGAAATCTAGAGCCGTCAGTGTCCCATAAGGCTGGCGGTTGATGCACCGCCATAGGGCACCGCGCGGTTCCCCATGGTCGGATCGCGCGCCAAGGCGCCTCAGTTCGGCGCCACCAGGTCGCCGGACGCGCGCTCGTAGCGCCACATGGCGCCCGGGCCGATGCGGGTGCCGCCGATGGCGCGCTCCACCTGGTTTTCGCTGGCATGGTCGAAGCGCCCCGCCAGCGCCGCCGCCCCGGCCTTGGTGAGGGCGATCTCGGCCCCCGCATAAGCGCGGTAGGCGGTCTCTCCCGCGCCGGTCTCGCCCGGCGTGACGGCGAGCGGGCCGCAGTCGCTGGTGCGGAAGGGCAGGCCCTCGATCAGCGGCTCGTGGGCGAAGGCGAGCCCGTCGAGCCGCAGGAAGAACGGCAGGTCCGCCAGGAACTGCGCCTCGTCCATGGAGTGGACGGCGGCGAACACCTTCGCCACCTTGGCCGGGCCGTCGGCGAGCTGGCGCAGGATGCGCTCCTCGGTCAGGGAGAGGCCGGACCGGGGCGCCGGAAACTCCGCGAGCAGCCGCCGGAGCGCGGGAACGAGGTGCGGCAGGCTGTCGTGCCGGGCATGGGCGAAGCCGGCGAGCGCGCTCGGCGTGGGGGCGGTGAACGCCTCCCACGCCTGGCGGGCGGTCTCCATCTGCACCTGGGAGAGCGGCGCGCGGGCCTCGGCAAGGGCGGAAACCGCGCTCGGCTCCATGACGCCGAGATAATGCGAGGCCTGCAGCAGGAACAGCCCCATGCGTTCCGGTTGATCGGAAAAATAGTTCAAAATCTGAATGAGTTGCAGCTGATCGTAAAGATCATGCTCGAACCACAGCTCCACCTCGCCATAGGCGCCGTGCACCTCGATCTGGGCGTCGCGGTGGGCGAAGTCCGCGCGCACCGCGTCGAGCTCCATGCCGAGCGCCTCGGCGAGGAACTCGGCGCGCACGTCCGAGACCCGGTCGAGATCGGCGTCGGCCGGCACCGGGCCGTCATGGAGCATGTCCTGCCAGGGAACGAGATGGCCCTTCAGGCCCGCCGCGCGGATGCGCGCGGCGGCGGCGTCGCCGTTGGTGATGATGAGCTTCGGCATGGAGGCCTGCCTTTCCGGGGGCGCAGGGGCGCCCCGAACCGTGCCCCGCTGTCAACCGCGCCCACGATAAGGCGCCACGCCCGTGTCGGGAAGCCAGGTCCCGGGAGGCAGGGTGCCAGTCTGCCAGAAAACGTCGATGGGGATGCCCCCCCTGGGATACCAGTAGCCGGCAATGCGCAGAAAGCGCGGCGCCAGCAGGCCTGCGAGGCGCTTGCCGATGGCCACCGTGCAGTCCTCGTGGAACGCACCATGGTTGCGGAAAGCGGCGAAATAGAGCTTCAGCGACTTGGATTCCACCAGGAATTGGTCGGGCACGTAGTCGATCACGAGGTGCGCGAAGTCCGGCTGGCCGGTCACCGGGCAGAGCGAGGTGAATTCCGGGCAGGTGAAGCGCGCCACATAGTCGGTGTCGGCATGGGGGTTCGGCACGCGGTCGAGCACCGCTTCCTCGGGCGAGGCGGGAAGGGCGGTCTGTGCGCCGAGCTGGAGCGGACGGTCGGTCATGGTTCGGTCGGTCCTTGCCACGCGGGCGCGATGCCGCCGCCCCGCCGCCCCGCGACCGGGGCCGCTCGCCTTGTAGAGCACGCCGGCCGCGCGCCCAACCCCGCCGACAACGGGCGCAGGATCGGCGCGCCGCCTCAGCGGAACAGGAAGAAGCCGATCACCGCCGAGCCGGCGATGAGGGGCAGCGGGTTCATGCGGGTGGCCAGCAGGAGGCCGCAGACCGCCGCGGCCAGCAGCGCGCTGTCCACGCCCGTGAGCGTGCCCTTGGCGATGGTGATCGCGCCGGCCAGCAGCAGGCCGATGGAGACCGGGGCGAGACCGCGCTGGATCGAGGCGCGCCACGGCCAGTGGTCGAGCCGCTTCCACAGCCGGCCCACCCACCAGGTAAAGAGCCCGGTGGGCAGGAAGAAGGCGAGCACCACGACCAGCGCGCCGAGCGGGCCGGCCACCCATTGGCCGACGCCGGCGATCATCATCATGTTCGGGCCGGGCGCCATCTGCCCCACGGAATAAAGGTGGATGAGCTGCGGAAAGGTCATCCAGTGGAAAGTGTCCACCACCAGCGTCTTCATTTCCGGGAACGCGGCCATGCCGCCGCCCACCGTGAGCAGCGACAGATAGGCGAAGACGCCGATGAGCGCGGGAATCTGGTTCATGGCGCGTGCCCGGCGGGCGGCAGGTGGCTCGGCCGGTACCAGAGAATGGCCAGTCCGCCCACGACCACGAGCACCAGCAGCACCGACTGGTGCAGCACGTTCACGCCGATGACGGTGAGCGCCACGAACAGGAAATCCGCCCACTGGGTGAGCGACTTGCGCCCCAATTGGAGGGTCACCGACAGCACCAGGCCCACCGCCGCCGCCGAGATGCCGTGCAAAGCGGCGCCGATGCCCGCGTGGGCGCCCTGGGAGGCGGCATAGGCCATGGCCGCGGCGGTCATCATCAGCCCGCCGGGCAGGCAGATGCCGGCCAGGGCGACGGCCGCGCCGGCGGTGCCGCGCAGCCGGTCGCCCACCAGGATCGCCATGTTGGAGGCGTTGAGCCCCGGCAGGGTCTGGCAGATGGAGAGCAGCTCCAGGAAGGTGTCGTCCTCGAGCCATTTGCGCCGCCCCACCAGGCCGGCGCGCAGATAGGCGACGACGCCGCCGCCGAAACTGGTGGCGCCGATGATGAGGAAGCCGGTGAAGATCTCACGCAGGCTGACAGGCGTGCCGGGCGCCAGGGTGGCCGGGTCGGTCGCCGGAGCGCCGTGAGGAAGGGGAGCGGGCGCCTCACTCATGGCTTTGCGGCGGGTTGCCCTTCAGGCGGTAGACCGCCGCGGTCTTGGTGGTGCCGAGCAGGATCCAGTCCTTGGCCTCGTCCTGGAGTGCGCGAAAGAAGGCGTCGCTGCGCTGCAGCGCCTTGGCGCCGAGGTCCGAGCGGCGCTCGTAGCGGACCTGATAGGCGAACTCGCCCACCAGCTGGAACTGCTCGCCCCGGGTGCGCCACACCGAGACGTTGCAGGCCGCGAGCATGCCCTTGCCGAAGTCCAAAGTGCCGAGCTGCTGCAGCACCTCCTCCACCGCCGTGTGGTTGACCATCTGCACATGCCCGTCGGTCAGCCGAAGGACCGGCCCGAGGGCGGGAAACACCCGGATCAGGGTCTCCGGCGCGGTCGGATCGACCACCGCGCGCGGATGATAGGGAAACTCCACATTGTGCGAGAACAAGGAGCGCACCCCGCCGAGCCGGTTCTTCAGCGGCAGGATCTCCTCCTTGAACTTGATGCGGTAGTTGCCGGCGATCTGCGGCCGGACGTCGAGCGCGGCGGCGGTGTCCTGGTCCGGGTGGCGGAACTTGAACACGATCTCCGGGTCGCCCACCGGAAAGCCGTCCTCATAGGTGAAGCGCCGGCGCAGGATGAAGCCGTTGTTGTAGAGCTTGAAGTCCTCGGTATCGAGGAACAGCACCTCGCGAATCTGCGGCTTCACCCCCTGGGCCGGCCGGGGGTCGAAATCGATCCCCTCGCGCTTGGCGACCCGCGCGACGATCTTCGCGAAGTCGAAGAAGCTCTGCACCGAGGTGAAGCGCAGGCCCTGCAGAATGACCTTCGCTTCGAGATAGTGGACCTCGTCGAAGGGATGGCCGTCCGGATAGAGCCGCTCGTCTTCGGCCGGTGGTCCGGCGTCGTTTGGGCTCTGCTCCTGGGTCATGGCACTCCCCCCGGTGATTGGCGGCATGGGCGGACGCCGCAGCCTGGCCATCATTGGACTCTTTCGTTTGGTGATAACAACTTGACGTTGCGAAACACAAGGGGGTCCGGCGGGGAGAGCGGGCCGCTGGCCGCGCGCCCAGGCCTTGCGGAGCCCTGGTCGCGGCCGGTACCGCGCGCCGCGCGGGGCGCGGCGTTTTCCCGTTTCAATGTGCGCCGAAAATGCTCTAGAAGCGGCGCGCCCGGGGGCGGGCGTGCCGCGCGCGGCAGGCGGACGCCACGGGGAAGCCGCGTGCGCCCTCGGCGCACGCAGGAGATCAGGGAAGGACCGCTTCATGACCGCCATCGTCGACATCATCGGCCGGGAAATCCTCGACAGCCGCGGCAACCCTACGGTGGAGGTGGACGTGGTGCTGGAGGACGGCTCCTTCGGCCGTGCGGCGGTGCCCTCCGGCGCCTCCACCGGCGCCCATGAGGCGGTGGAGCTGCGCGACGGCGATGCGGAGCGCTATCTCGGCAAGGGGGTCGAGAAGGCGGTGGAGGCCGTCAACGGCGAGATCTTCGACGCCATCGGCGGCTACGAGGCCGAGGACCAGGCGCATATCGACACCGTGCTGATCGGCCTCGACGGCACGCCGAACAAAGCGCGCCTCGGCGCCAACGCCATCCTCGGCGTGTCGCTGGCGGTGGCCAAGGCGGCGGCGGTGGCCTCCGACCTGCCGCTCTACCGCTATGTGGGCGGCGTCAATGCCCGGGTGCTGCCGGTGCCGATGATGAACATCATCAATGGCGGCGCCCATGCGGACAACCCCATCGACTTCCAGGAATTCATGATCCTGCCCGCCGGCGCGCCGTCCTTCGCGGAAGGCCTGCGCTGGGGCGCCGAGGTGTTCCACACCCTGAAGAAGGGGCTGAAGGCCGCCGGCCACAACACCAATGTGGGCGACGAGGGCGGCTTCGCGCCGAACCTGCCCACCGCCGACGCGGCGCTCGACTTCGTCATGACCGCGATCGAGAAGGCCGGCTTCACGCCGGGCGAGGACATCTTTCTCGGCCTCGACTGCGCCGCCACCGAGTTCTTCAAGGACGGCGCCTACCATTATGAGGGCGAAGGGAAGACGCGCTCCCTCGAGGAGCAGGTGGCCTATCTCGCCGACCTCGTGTCCCGCTACCCCATCGTCACCATCGAAGACGGCATGGCCGAGGACGACTGGGCGGGCTGGAAGCGGCTCACGGACGCGATCGGTCCGAAGTGCCAGCTGGTGGGCGACGACCTGTTCGTCACCAACGTGGCGCGCCTCTCGCGCGGCATCAAGGACGGGGTGGGCAACGCGATCCTCGTCAAGGTGAACCAGATCGGCACGCTGACCGAGACCCTCGACGCGGTGGAGATGGCCCACAAAGCGGGCTATCGCGCGGTGATGTCCCACCGCTCCGGCGAGACCGAGGACGCGACCATCGCCGACCTCGCGGTGGCGACCAATTGCGGGCAGATCAAGACCGGCTCGCTCGCCCGCGCCGACCGCACCGCCAAGTACAACCAGCTGCTGCGCATCGAGCAGGAGCTCGGCAACGAGGCGCGCTATGCCGGCAAGGCGGCGCTGAAGGCGCTCGCCTGAGCGCACCCGCGCGCCCCGGCCGACTGAAGCGTCAGTGCAAGGAGAGCCGGGGCCCAGCGCAAGGGGTGCGCAGGAGGCGGCAGCTCCCGCCGCCGGCGGAGGTATGTTGGGATCGCCGGCTGCGCCGGAGCCTCCCCTGGACCCCGGCTCGGCGCTCCGGCTGCGCCGTCGCTGGGCCGGGGAACAATGCTCCACCTTCGGTGTCGCTTGGCCGGGGGAACGAGGCTCAAGCTTCGCTTGCGCTGGGCCGGGGAACGGCACCGTTGGTGCCGGCGCTCGGCTGGGAACGGTCGCACCCCCGTGCCCCGGCCGACTGAAGCGTCAGCGGAAGGAGAGCCGGGGCCCAGCGCAAGGGGTTCGCCGCAGGCGGCAACTCCCGCCGCAGGCGGAGGGATGTTGGGATTGCCGGCTGCGCCGGAATTTCCCCTGGACCCCGGCTCGGCGCTCCGGCTGCGCCGTCGCTTGGCCGGGGAACCGCCCCTAACCCGCCTTCAGCCGCTCCGCCACGCGCGGCGCGAAATAGGTGAGAATGCCGTCGGCGCCGGCGCGCTTGAACGCCATCAGGCTCTCCAGCATGATCCGCTCGCCCTCCACCCAGCCGTTGCGGGCGGCGCCCTCGATCATCGCGTATTCGCCGGACACCTGATAGGCGTAGGTGGGCAGGCCGAACGCCTCCTTCACGCGCCAGACGATGTCGAGATAGGGCAGGCCCGGCTTCACCATCAGCATGTCGGCGCCTTCCGCCACGTCGAGCGCCGCCTCGCGCAGCGCCTCGGCGCCGTTGCCGGGGTCCATCTGGTAGGTGCGCTTGTCGCCGGTCAGCGTCTTGGCGGTGCCGATGGCGTCGCGGAACGGGCCGTAGAAGGCGGAGGCGTACTTCGCCGCATAGGACATGATCTGCACATCCTCGAAGCCGGCGGCGTCGAGCCCGGCGCGGATCGCGCCGACGCGCCCGTCCATCATGTCGGAGGGGGCGATCACGTCGGCGCCCGCGGCCGCCTGGGTGATGGCCTGGCGCACCAGCACGTCCACGGTGGCGTCGTTGAGGATGCGCCCGTCCTCCAGGAGGCCGTCATGGCCGTGGCTCGTGAAGGGGTCGAGCGCCACGTCGGTGATGAGGCCGATGTCCGGCACCTCGGCCTTGATGGCGGCGAGCGCCCGGCACACCACGTTCTCGCCGTTCAGCGCCTCCGAGCCCATGGCGTCGCGCCGGGCCGGGTCCACATAGGGGAAGATGGCGAGCGCCGGAATCTTCAGCTTCGCCGCCCCCTCGGCCGCGCGCACCGCCTCGTCCACCGTGAGGCGCTCGATGCCCGGCATGGAGGCGATGGGGGTGCGGGTCGCCCGGCCGTCCATGACGAAGAGCGGCCAGATCAGGTCGTCGACGGTGAGCGTGTTCTCGCGCACCAGGCGGCGCGACCAGTCGGCCTTGCGGTTGCGGCGCATGCGCACGGAAAGATCGAGCCGATGGACCGGGCGCTCGGGCGCTGGGGCGATCTCGGCGGCGGGGCGGATGCGGGGCGTGGTCATGGGCATGATCGGTCTTTCCGGCGGCCGCTGCTGGCGCGGCCGGCTTTCGCGCGGGCGCTTCCACCCGGCTCGTGGCGCGCGGCGCCGGGGCGCCGCCGCGCCTTTATAGCGCCTGCGGCGCGTCCTCGCGAGGGTGGCGCGGCGGCAACACGTTGACGCTGGCGCGCGCCGAGCATAACGCTCGGCTTGCCCATCGCCGCCGTGTCCTGCGGCGCGGTCGCCGGGCAAATCCGGACAGATGCGAAGAGGGGGGCGCAAACGCCATGGAGCCCGAGGTCATCCTGGAGGAGAAGGGCGTCGCAGGCGTCATCACGCTCAACCGGCCGAAGGCGCTCAACGCGCTGACCCTGCCCATGGTGCGGGAGATGCTGCCGCGCCTGCGCCGATGGGCGGCCGACCCCGCCATCACCCGCGTCGTCATCAAGGGGGCAGGGGAGAAGGCGTTCTGCGCCGGCGGCGACGTGCGCTGGCTCAGCGACGCCGGCAGCAGCGGCCGGGTCGCCGACGCGCTCGCCTTCTGGCGCGAGGAATATGTTCTCAACCACTATATCGGCGGCTTCCCCAAGCCCTATGTCTCGCTGATCGACGGCATCTGCATGGGCGGCGGCTTCGGCATCTCGGCCCATGGCGCGCACCGGGTGGCGGGGGACCGCTATCTCTTCGCCATGCCGGAGGTGGGGATCGGCCTGTTCCCGGACGTGGGCGGCACCCACGTGCTGCCGCGCCTTCCGGGGGCGTTCGGCACCTATCTCGCGCTCACCGGCGCGCGCATCCGCGCCGCCGACGCCCATGCGGTGGGCCTCGCCACCGACGTGGTGCCCTCCGCCGCCTTCCCGGCGCTGGAGGAGGCGCTCGTCGCCGGCAGCGAGGTGGAGCGCACCATCGCCGATCACCGCATCGATCCCGGCCCCGGCCCGCTCGCCGAGCGGCGCGCCTTCATCGCCGCAGCCTTCTCGCGCCCGGACGTGCCTTCGATCCTGGCGGCGCTGGACGAGGCGGCGGCCTTCGGCGGGCCGGACGGGGAATTTGCCGCCGCGACGGCGGCCGACATCCGCACCAAGTCGCCCACCTCGCTCTCCATCGCCATGGAGCAGATCCGGCGCGGCCCGGCGCTCGACCTCGCCGGCTGCCTGAAGCTGGAATACCGTGCGGTGAGCCGGGTCGCCGTCGGCCACGATTTCTACGAGGGCGTGCGCGCCGCGCTGATCGACCGCGACCACGCCCCGCGCTGGCGCCCCGCGACGCTGGCCGAGGTGGACCCCGACGTCATCGCCGCCCATTTCGCCCCGGTGGATGACGAACTCGAACTTCTGGTGCCGGGCACATGAGCCAGTACGAGCCGATCGACGCCAGCGCCCGCGCCACGCTGGAGAGCCTGCCGCCCTGGCGGCGGCGGCTGTTCCTGTTCCTGCGCGCGGTGGCGGCCTTCCTGCTGCTCGAGGGGGTGATCCACTGGGCGGTGATTCTCGGCATCGGCGAAGCCACGCCGTCCCGGTTCGAGGCCATGCCCATGGCGGCGCAGGCGGCGGTGATCTGGGCCGCCATCATCGATCCCATCGCCGGGGTGGGGCTGTGGCTGCGCGCGGGCTGGGCGGTGGTGCTCTGGCTGATCGCCACGTTGACGCAGGTGATGCTCGGCGCCTGGGCGCCCGCCGGGATGACGCGCATCCTCATCTTCACCATGGCCGAGCTCGCCCTGGTGGGGGCCTATGCGGTGCTGTCCATCAAGGCGGCGCAGGAGAGCGACGCCGGCTGATCGGCCAGGGGCAAGGCATGGCGAGGGCGCGGCGGCGCCCCGCCAGGCGCGGCGTCGCCGACCGCGCGGAGCATGCTGGTGTCAGGACCAGCTGCCGAGATAGGCGAGCACCGCGACCACCAGGATGGCGGCCACGACGATCCAGTGGCGCGCGGCGAAATTGTGCAAGATCATGGTGGAGATCCCGTCCCGGGTCAGTCGTCGTTGGAGGCGTTGAGGTCCTCGGGGCGAAGGCCCTCGGACCGCGGCCGCAGCATCACGCCGAACGCCCCGCCATTGGTGAAGGCGATGCCGGCGTCCGCCAGGGTGTCGGCGAGGCGGCTGCGCGTGAGCGCGAGGGGATCATGGGGCGCATCGTCTGCCTCGGCGGCCCGCACCTCCGCTTCAGCAAGGCCGGCGCGGGTGGCGAGTTCCTTGCGCTTCCAGCCGAGCAGTGCGCGTCCCGCCTTGATCTGGCGGCCTGTAACCTTGGATGGCGGCAATCGCGAACCTCCCCGAACCGCCGGGAGGATGCCATGCGCCGGCGGCAGGCACAATGCCGCTCCGGCAGGGCAAATTGTGGCTTCGGGGTGCGGCGGCAGGCCCGCTCAGAAGGTCTCGACCCAGGGGCGCAGGTCCATCTCGGCGGTCCAGGCCGAACGATGCTGGCGGTGCAAGGCGAGATAGCTCGCGGCGATGGCGTCCGGATCGAGCCACTTGTCGGGCGGCCCGGCATCCCCCGGCCGCGCCCAGGACGAGGCGATGCCGCCGTCGATGAGGACATGCGCCACATGGATGCCGCGCGGGCCCAATTCGCGCGCCAGGCCCTGCGCCAAGGCGCGCAGCGCGAACTTGGCCATGGCGAAGGGGGTGGATTGCGGCATCGCCTTCACCGAGGCGGTGGCGCCGGTGAACAGGATGGTGCCGGAGCCGCGCCCGAGCATGCGCCGCGCCGCCGCCTGGGCGGTGAGAAAGCCGGCGAAGGCGCCGGCCTGGTAGGCGGCCATCACCGCTGCCGGGTCGAGGTCCTCGATCGGCCCGCGGAGGCGCTGGGCGGCGTTGAACACCGCCAGGTCCGGCGTGCCGAGCGCCCCTTCAGCCCGCGCAAAGGCGTCCTCGATCCGCACCGGGTCGGCGGCGTCGGCCGCGAGCGCCACCACCTTGGTCTGCGCCGACAGGCTGGCGACAAGCGGCTCGAGCTTCTCCACGTTCCGGGCGACGAGGGCGAGGCGGAAGCCCTCCCGCGCCAGGCGGCGGGCGAGGGCGGCGCTGAGGCCGGGCCCGGCGCCGACGATGATGGCGACGTCTGTGCTCAAGCTCGGAACTCCTCTCCTGCGGCCCTCACGGGGGCCGCCCGCTGGCCGCGTCCGCAACTATGCCCCAAAGCGCCTATGGCCGGGGGCCGCGGCGCTGGCTCCGCCTCGAAAAATCCATCACGTCCGGCGGGGCGAACGGGAAGGGGCGCCGGTCGCGGGCCGGCGCGGGGCCGAGGTCACCGCAGCCTCACGGCGGGGCGAAGAGTGGGGCGGTCGCCTCCGCGTCCACATAGACGATCCCGTCCTCCACCTTCACCGGATATTCGGCGAGGGCGCTCTCGCGGGGCTCGATCGGGGCTCCGGAATTCAGGTCCCAGGTCCAGAAGTGGCTGGGGCAGGTGAGCACCGTGCCGTCGAATTCCGCCTCGGCCAGGGGCGTGCCGGAATGGGGGCACACCCCCTGGAAGGCGCGCAGCACGCCATCGTCGGGCCAGGCCAGGATGACGTGCCGGCTGGCGGCGATCACGAGCCGCATGCCGCCCTCGGGGATGGTCTCCAGCCTGCAGACGCGCGTGAACATTGGATTCCTCCCGGTTGATCGGCGCGTGCCCGTGCGGCGGGCGGGCGCGGCCGGCCGCTGGCAAGGATCGTGCATTGACCGGGCCAAGCCCGCCGGACCGGCGGCGCAGGGCCTGGGAAAGATCCCGCGCCGGTGCCGCAAACCTCTGGCGGAACAGTCGATTTCCACGAATGGACGGGCGAGGCCGGGATGCCGCTCTACACCTATCATTGTCAGGATTGCGACAAGGCCAGCGAGCTGCTGATGGGGGCTTCCGACACGCCCGCCTGCCCGGCCTGCGGCGGCACGCGGATGGAGCGCCTGCTCTCGCGCATCGCCCCCGAAGGCAAGAGCCGCGCCATCGTCCAGTCGGCCCGCGCCCAGGCGGCGCGCGAAGGCCATCTCAGCAATTTCAGCCGTTCCGAACGCGGCGGCTGAGCCGGCCCGTAGGCGTGCCGGAGGCGGCGCCCCTACCGGAAGACCGCGCTGTTGCAATTTCGCCACGCGCCAGCAGAACCTTGCAAGATCGGGCTTCCGCGCCCCGGACTTAAGCCGCCGTTTACGGCTGCGGCCCTTTAGTGCGGGTCATGTTCTGTTGCGTGCGAGTTCGATCACATGCGTAGCTCCAACGAGACTTTCGGGCGCAATGTCCTGGTGCGATTGGCGGTGGTCGGGCTCGTGTCCGGCGCCGTCGCCGGGTGCAGTTCCGACACCAACCGCTTTGCCGCCGAGACCGGCGCCCCCATGGGGACGGGCGTTGCGCCCTATGGTGGACAGCCGGCCCCGGAAGTGACCGGCTCGCTGCGTCCCGCCGCGCCGTCCGGCGCCGTGGTCGCGAGCCCGCTGCCTCCGCCCGGCCAGGGCTCGCCTTCGTCCTATGCCTCCGCCTCGGGAAGCCAGCCGCTCTACGGCGCGCCGTCCTATAGCGGCGCTCCGAGCTATGGCGCGGCGCCGGCGCAGCCGGGGACCCATATGGTCCAGGCCGGCGAGACGCTGGGGTCGGTCGCCCGCACCTACGGCGTCAGCCCCGAGCAGCTTGGCGCCGCCAACGGCATCGCGCCCGGCATGACCGTGCGCACAGGGCAGAGGCTGACCATTCCGCCCCGCTCCAGCGTCGCCCAGGCGGCACCCCCGTCCGCGCCCCGTGCGACCGCTCCGGCTCCGGCACCGGTCGCCAAGCCGGCGCAGGTGGCCACCGCCCAGCCCAAGCCGGCCGATCCCAAGGTCGCCGCCAAGACCGCCCCCGTCACTGCGGCGCCCGCGCCGCCGGTCGCCGCCGCCCCGAAGGCGGACGCCAAGGTCGAGACCGCCGCCAAATTGACCCAGGTCACCGACGCCGACGACGCGCCGCGCGCCGCCGGCTCCGGCCCGCAATTCCGCGCCCCGGTGCGCGGCCGCGTGATCGCCGGCTATGGCCCCAAGCCGGGCGGCACCCACAATGACGGCGTGAACTTCGCCGTGCCCGAGGGCACCGCGGTGCGCGCCGCCGAGGACGGCGTCGTCGCTTATGCCGGCAACGAGCTGAAGGGCTTCGGCAACCTGGTGCTGATCAAGCATTCCGACGGCTACGTCACCGCCTATGCCCATGCCAGCGAGATCGACGTGAAGCGCGGCGACCAGGTGCGCCGCGGCCAGGTGATCGCCAAGGCCGGGCAGAGCGGCAACGTCTCCACCCCGCAGCTGCATTTCGAGATCCGCAAGGGCAACCAGCCGGTGGACCCGAGCCGCTACGTGGCCGGCCTGTGAGCCGCGCCTGATTTCCTGCGCCGCACGACGCGCATCTGGGACGGCCGGGCTTGCCCGGCCGTTTTCTTGTGTCCGGCCCGTCCGTGCCGAGCCAGCGGCTTGACGGGGCGCGAGGCCGCTTATAGGGGCAAGCCATGACTGTCCGCGCCTTCATCTCCGGTTGCGCCGGGGCCCGCATCACGCCGCAGGAGCGCGCCTTCTTTGCCGAGGCCGATCCCTGGGGCTTCATCCTGTTCGCCCGCAACGTCGAGGACCCGGCGCAGGTGCGCGCCTTGGTGGACGCGCTGCGGGCGGCGGTGGGACGCGCGGCGCCGGTGCTGATCGACCAGGAGGGGGGACGGGTGCAGCGTCTGCGGCCGCCGTTCTGGCCCGAATATCCCCCGGCGGAAGTGTTCGGCGACCTCTATGCGCGCGACGCGGCGGCGGCGCTGACCGCGGTGCGGCTCAATTCGCGCGCCATGGCCGGCGACCTTTCCGCGCTCGGCATCGATGTGGACTGCCTGCCGGTGGCGGACCTGCGCCATCCCGACGGGCACGGCATCATCGGCAACCGGGCCTATGGCGAGACGCCGCAGAAGGTGGCCGCGCTCGCCCGCGCCGCCGCCGAGGGGCTGCTCGACGGCGGGGTCCTGCCGGTGGTCAAGCACATTCCCGGCCATGGCCGCGCGCCCGCCGACAGCCACGAGCGCCTGCCGGTGGTGGCGGCGCCGCGCGGGGTGCTCGAGCGGGAGGACTTCGCCGCCTTCCGCGCGCTCGCCGATCTGCCGCTCGCCATGACCGCCCACGTGGTCTATCGCGACATCGATCCGGACCATCCCGCCACCACCTCGCCGGTGATGATCGGCGAGGTGATCCGCCGCGACATCGGCTTTTCCGGCCTGCTGATGAGCGACGACCTTTCCATGGGCGCGCTCGCCGGGAGCCTCGCCGAGCGCGGGCGTGCGGCGCTCGCCGCCGGCTGCGACATGCTGCTCCACTGCAACGGCGTGCTGGCGGAGATGGCGGAGGTGGCGTCGGTCTCGCCCGCTCTGTCGGGGCCGGCCGCGCAGCGGGCCGACCGGGCGCTGGCGCTGCGCCGAAAGGCCGAGCCTCGAGATGTTGCGGCGCTGCGCGCCGAGGTGCAGCATCTGCTCTCGCGGGAGGCATGACGAGCCATGGCCGTTGACGCGGCGCCGAGCTTTGCCGAGGACGAGCTTCCCAAAGGCGGGGAGGGCGCCTTCGTGGTGGATGTCGACGGCTTCGAGGGGCCGCTCGACCTGCTTCTGGCGCTCGCCCGCACGCAGAAGGTGGACCTCACCCGCATCTCCATCCTGGCTTTGGCGGATCAGTATCTCGCCTTCATCGAGGCGGCGCGGCGCGGCCGGCTGGAGCTTGCCGCCGATTATCTCGTGATGGCGGCCTGGCTTGCTTACCTCAAGTCGCGGCTGCTGCTGCCGGCGCCGCCGAAGGAGGACGGCCCGAGCGCGCAGGAGCTGGCCGACGCCTTCGCCCGGCGCCTGCGGCATCTGGAGCGCATCCGCCGGGCCGCGGAAGACCTCATGGCGCGCCCGCAGATGGGACGCGACGTGCTCGCCCGGGCGCTGCCGGAGACGAAGGACCTGCCGCGCGGCCCGGTGAGCTACACCGCGACGCTCTACGATTTGCTCTCCGCTTATGCCCGCCAGCGCCAGGTGAGGGCGCTCTCCCATGTCACGTTCAAGACGCGCGCGGTCTGGTCGCTGGCCGAGGCGCGCGAGCGGCTGGAACGGCTGATCGGCCGTGCCGACGTCGACGACTGGATGCGGCTCGACCAATTCCTCCTCGACTATGTCGCCGAGCCCGCCGAGCGCGCCTCCGCGCTCGCCTCCAGCTTCTCGGCGAGCCTCGAGATGGTGCGCGAGGGCATGCTGGACATCCGCCAGGACGCGCCCTTCGCGCCGCTCTGGCTGCGGCCGCATCGTGCCGAAAGCGGGCCGGCCGGGGAGGGCGCATGAACAAGGCCGCCCCGCGCATCGACCTGTTCGACGTGCGTCCGGACGACGAGCGCGCGGTGGCGTTCGTGCGCGATTTGCGCGTGGTCGAGGCGCTGCTGTTCACCTCCTCGGTGCCGCTGGACGCGGCGAGCCTTTCCGCCCATCTGCCCAAGGAGGCGGACATCGGCGCGCTGATGGACGCGCTCCAGGCGGATTATGCGCGGCGCGGCGTGAACCTCGTGAAGGCGGCGGGCGGCTTCATGCTGCGCACCGCGCCGGACCTCGCCCCCGTGGTGGCGGCCCGCGCGCCGGAGCCGCGCCGGCTCTCGCGCGCCGCGATCGAGGTGCTCGCCATCGTCGCCTACCACCAGCCGGTGACCCGCGCGGAGATCGAGGAGATTCGCGGCGTCTCCACCTCCAAGGGCACGCTGGACGTGCTGCTGGAGACCGGCTGGATACGCCTGCGCGGCCGCCGCAAGGCGCCCGGCCGGCCGGTCACCTACGGCACCACGCCCGCTTTCCTGGTGCAGTTCGGCCTCGATCAGGTGCAGGACCTGCCGGGCCTCGACGAGATGAAGGGCGCCGGCCTCATGGACGGCCGCCTGCCCGCCGGCTTCGCCATCCCGCTGCCGTCGGACGACCCCCAGCTCCACGAGGACGAGGAGGCGCTGGAGAACGAGCCGCTGGACTTCGCCTTGACGCCGCCGCCCTCCGACGAAGACGAGACCGGCGACCAAGAGGAGGACGGGGAAGGGTGAGCGCGCGCGCGAGCCTGGGCGTGCGCGCCCGCACCCCCGCCGCGATCCCCAACCGGCTCGCCTTCGAGGATGTCAGCCTGTCCTACGGCGGCGTTCCGGCGGTGCGGAACGTCTCGCTCGACATCGCGCCGGGGGAGGTGGTCTGCCTGCTCGGCCATTCGGGCTGCGGCAAGACCTCGCTGCTGCGGCTCGCCGCCGGCATCGAGCGGCCGGATAGCGGCCGCATCCTGCTGGACGGCCGGGAGATCGCGTCGCGCACCACCTTCGTGCCGCCGGAACAGCGCGGCGTCGGCCTGGTGTTCCAGGATTTTGCGCTGTTCCCGCACCTCACGAACCTCGAAAACGTGATGTTCGGGCTCGGCGCCCTGCCGCGCGCGGATGCCCGCGCCGAGGCGCGGCGCGCGCTCGCGCGGGTGGACCTCGAGGAGGTGGCGCTCGCTTATCCGCACGAATTGTCCGGCGGCCAGCAGCAGCGCGTCGCGCTCGCCCGCGCCATGGCGCCCCGGCCCGGAATCCTTCTGCTGGACGAGCCGTTCTCCGGCCTCGATCGGCGCCTGCGCGACCAGGTCCGCGCCGATACCCTCGCCGTGCTGCGCGACGCCAAGGCGACCTCGATCGTCGTCACCCACGACCCCGAGGAGGCGATGCGCCTTGCCGACCGCATCGCGCTGGTGCGCAAGGGCGAGCTGGTGCAGGTGGGGCCGCCGGCCGAGCTCTACCGCGGCCCCGCCGACCTCAACGTGGCGCGGTTCTTCTGCGAGACCAACGAGGTGCCTGGCATCGCCGCGGGCGGGCGGGTGGAGACCGCGCTCGGCACCTTTGCCGTGCCGCCCGGCGTGCCGGACGGGCCGGTGGTGGCCGTGGTGCGGCCGGCGGGCATCCGCATCGGCCCGCGCGGCTGCGGCCGGCCGGGGCGGATCCTCGACCGGCGCTTTCTCGGCGAGCTCGATCTCGTGGAAGTGATGGTGGAGGGCATCCCCCGCCCGGTCGTCGCCCGGCTGAGGGACGCGGGCGAGGCGGCGCGGGGCCAGGAGGTGGGCGTTGCCGCCGATCCGGCCGAGGTCCTTGTTTTCGCCGCGACCGACGCCTAGTCTTCGCCCCACGCATGCCCCGGCGCCGCGCGCCGGGCAAAAAGACAATCTGGAGGACGGTAAATGGGTTCGTTGAGCATCTGGCACTGGATCATAGTGCTGGCCGTGGTGCTCCTCCTGTTCGGCCGGGGCAAGATCTCCGACCTCATGGGTGACGTGGCGAAGGGCATCAAATCCTTCAAGAAGGGCATGGCTGAGGACGACGAGCCGGCGAAGACGGCCGCCCCGCCCGAGGCTCCGCGCCCGATCCCGCACCAGACCGCGAGCGCCCCCGAGGCCGAGAAGAAGCCCGTCTGATCTCAGGCCGGCCCACCACAACCCCTTGAGGAGGGCGGCGGCTCCGCCGTCGGCTTGGCGCGCATATGTTCGAAATCGGCTGGTCGGAGCTGATGCTCATCGGCATCGTGGCGCTGATCGTGATCGGCCCGCATGAGCTGCCCACGGTCCTGCGCACCGTGGGCAAGACCGTGACCAAGCTGCGCCGCATGGCCGGCGAGTTCCAGGGCCAGTTCCAGGAAGCTTTGCGCGAGGCGGACCTCGCCGACATGCGCAAGGAGATTTCCGACGTCACCGACAGCGCCCGCACGACCCTGGCGAGCGCGGAGATGTTCGACCCGCTGAAATCCATCCGCGAGGAGATCCGCTCCACGGTGGAGGGCGGCAGCAAAGCCGAGCCGTCCGCGCCGCGGCCGGAGGAGCCGGTTGCCGGCGCCAGCGCCGCGCCGGCCCCGGCCGGGCTCGTGGCGCCGCCCGCCGCCGAGCCGCTCGCGCCGCCCATCTTCGATCCGCCGACGCCTGAGGCCGCGCCCGCGCCCGAGGCCAACAAGAGCGCCTCATGAGCGAGGAAGACGAAATCGACGCCTCGAAGGCCCCGCTCATCGAGCATTTGATCGAGCTGCGCGCGCGGCTGATCAAGTCGGCGGTGGCGTTCCTCATCGCCTTCTTCCTGTGCTTCACCTTCGCCAAGCAGATCTACAACATCTTGCTCTGGCCCTACGAGTTCGCCTCGGGCTTCGCGCCGGGGGTGAAGCTGATCTATACGGCGCCGCAGGAATTCCTGTTCACCCAGATCAAGCTCGGCATGTTCGGGGCGGCGTTCATCTCGTTTCCCGTGGTGGCGACCCAGCTCTACATGTTCGTGGCGCCCGGCCTCTACAAGCACGAGAAGAACGCCTTCCGGCCCTATCTCATCGCCACCCCCATCTGCTTCCTGATCGGCGCCGCCTTCGTCTATTTCATCGCCATGCCGCTCGCCATGTCCTACTTCCTGGGCATGCAGCAGGTGGGCGGCGAGGGGCAGGCGGAAATTTCGCTGCTGCCGAAGGTGTCGGAATATCTTTCGCTCATCACCACTTTGATCCTCGCCTTCGGCATCTGCTTCCAGCTTCCGGTGGTGCTGACGCTGCTCGCGCGCATCGGCATCGTGACGCAGGACATGCTGCGCAAGGCGCGGCGCTACGCCATCGTCGGCGTGTTCGTGGCCGCCGCCGTGCTCACCCCGCCGGACGTCATCAGCCAGCTCTCCCTTGCCCTGCCGACGCTGCTTCTCTACGAGGTGTCGGTCTATCTGGTGGGCATCGTCGAGCGGCGGCGGGCGGCGGAAGAGGCGGCGCGCAACGCGGCGGACGCCGCGTCCTCGGCCAGCTGACCGGCGGCGGGCCTTTCCGGATCATTGGTTTTTTGGGCGCGGGGCTCCTCCTTCCGCCCGTCATCCCCCGGCTTGACCGGGGGATCCACGCATCCGTGCGAGCCGGCGCTCGGCGGCGCGATGGATGCTCCGGTCAAGCCGGAGCATGACGGTGGTGGGGGCGCCGCGCCGCCTCATCGGCCCCCGAAAGGCCACGGCGGAGCGTCTCATGCACGACATCAAATGGATCCGCGAGGAGCCGCAGGTCCTCATCGCCGCGCTGGCGCGGCGCGGCGGCGGGTCCGCCGAGGCGAAGGCGGCCGGCGAGGCGCTGGTGGCCAAGCTCATGGGCCTCGACGAGGAGCGCCGGGCCACCCTCACGAAGCTCGAAGGCCTTCTGGCGCGCCGCAACGCCGCCTCCAAGGAGATCGGCCAGGCCAAGGCGCAGAAGGACGAGGCCAAGGCGTCCGCCCTCATGGCCGAGGTGGCCAAGCTCAAGGAGGACGTGCCGGCGCTGGAAGCCGAGGTGAAGCGCATCGACGCCGTGCTGGAGGCCGAGCTCGCCGCCATCCCCAACGTGCCGCTTCCCGACGTGCCGGACGGCAAGGACGAGCACGACAACGTGGAGCGAGAGGACCATCGGTTCGGCACCAAGAAGACTGCCGAGAGCATGGGTTTCACGCCGAAGCAGCATTTTGAGCTCGGCGAGGCGCTCGGCCAGATGGATTTCGAGACCGCCGCCAAGCTCTCCGGCGCGCGCTTCGTCGTGAACAAGGGGCCGCTGGCACGGCTGGAGCGGGCGCTGGGGCAGTTCTTCCTGGACGTGCACACGAGCGAGCACGGCTACATGGAGGTGAACCCGCCGCTGCTGGTGCGGGATGAGGCGATGTTCGGGACGGCGCAATTGCCGAAGTTTCGGGAGGATCAGTTCAAGACAAAAAAAGGGGCCACGATTGACGACGTGACCCTCGTTATGCAGGGCGCGATGAAGCAGTTTGCTTTGAACGCGCAGTTCGAACGCTCGAAAGATGGCCGACTGATCGATACGCCGAAAGTTCGCTCGGCGGCTCTTCAATTCATGCGGAATGCGGTCGACGAATGGATGGGCGGAGCTTCGGTGCTAGCGGATCGCGATCCAAACGAGCCTATCGAACATGATATTCCTTTCTGGCTCATCCCCACCGCCGAAGTCCCGCTGACCAACCTCGTCCGCGAGTCCATCCTCTCCGAGGAAGAACTCCCCCTGCGCCTCACCGCCTGCACCCCCTGCTTCCGCGCGGAAGCCGGCGCGGCCGGGCGGGACACGCGCGGCATGATCCGCCAGCACCAGTTCACCAAGGTGGAGCTGGTCTCCATCACCACGCCGGAGAAGTCAGCCGAGGAGCACGAGCGCATGCTCGCCTGCGCCGAGGCGGTGCTCAAGAAGCTGGATCTCGCCTACCGCGTGGTCACGCTGTGCACCGGCGACATGGGCTTTGCCTCGCAGAAGACCTACGACATCGAGGTCTGGCTGCCGGGACAGGGGGCCTACCGCGAAATCTCCTCCTGCTCGGTGTGCGGCGACTTCCAGGCGCGCCGCATGAATGCCCGCTACCGGCCGGCGGAGGGCAAAGGCCCGCGCTTCGTCCACACGCTCAACGGCTCGGGCGTGGCGGTGGGCCGCGCTTTGGTGGCGGTGATGGAGACCTACCAGCAGGAAAACGGCGCCATCGCCGTCCCCGAGGCGCTGAAGGCCTATATGGGCGGCCTCGCATTGGTGGAGAAGCTGAAGTAGGGCGCGGCTCCGCGCGGCGGTGTTCCGCGCGGCGTGGAACCCCTCACCCCGCCCCTCTCCCGCGAGGGGAGAGGGGCGCGAACGGCGGGGCCTGCGCTCAATGCCGACGACGGCGCGCCTCGCGCCCCGTCATGCCCCGGCTTGTCCGGGGCATCCACCACGGGACGCCGCGCCGCCCGGACGGCCACCGCCAGCGCATGTGCGCCGGTGGATCCCCCGGACAAGCCGGGGGATGACGGCGGTGATGAAAGGGGGTGCGGACGGTAAGGCCGTTCGTCTCGGGCGCCCGGCCGCGCATGAGCGCGGGCAGAGCCATTCCGCCGGCGCGCTTTTCATCGGCCGGCCGGGCGGCTAGCGTCCCGCCACCCGCCCGCGCCGCCGGCCTCCCGCACCAGGACCGCCCGTGACCGACCTCATCGGCCTCGCCTTTCCGTTCTTCGGCCTGATTTTCCTCGGCTATTTCTGCGGCCGGGTGGTGAAGCTGCCGGAGGCGGGGCTCGCCTGGCTGTCCTTCTTCATCATCTATGTGGCGCTGCCGGCGCTGTTCTACCGCATCGTCGCCCAGACCCCGTTCGAGGAGCTGGCCAACGGCGCCTTCATCCTCGCCGTCATCGCCTCCACCACCACCTGCGCCGCCATCGCCTTGGCGCTCGGCCTGTTCTTCCGCAGGGGCAATGTGGGCGAGGCGGCCATCGCCACCACGGTCGGCGCCTATGCGAACGTGGGATATATGGGCCCGGGCCTCACGCTGGCGGCGCTCGGCCAGGGGGCGGCGACGCCGGCGGCGCTGATTTTCGCCTGCGACAGCGTGTTCTTCTTCACGCTGGTGCCGCTGCTGATGGCCATGCGCGGCGGCCAGCACGAGAGCCTCCTGGCCACCTTCGGCATCATCGTGAAGCGGGTGCTCACCCACCCGTTCAACATCGCCACCTTGCTCGGGGTGCTGGCCGCCGCGATCAAGTTCCAGGAGCCGGCGGCCATCGCCAAGATGCTGGACTTCCTGAAGAACGCCGCCGCGCCCTGCGCGCTGTTCACGCTCGGCGTGACGGTGGCGCTGCGGCCGCTGAAGCGCATGCCCGTGGAGCTCGGTCCGCTGCTCGGCCTCAAGCTCCTGGTGCATCCGGCCATCGCTTTGGTGTCGCTGTCCATCTTCGGCGGCTTCTCGCCCGCATGGACCCAGACGTTGCTGCTGATGGCGGCGCTGCCGCCGGCGCTCAACTGCTTCGTGCTGGCGCGCCAGTACCACATCTATGTGGAGGAGGCCTCCGCCGCGGTCCTGGTGGGCACGCTCGCCTCGGTGGTGACGGTGACGGGCATGCTCTATCTGCTGCGCGAGCAGCTGATCCCGCTCGATTTGTTCCCCTGAGGCAGCGCCGGCCCCCGCCGCCGATGGGCCCTCCGGTCAAGCCGGAGGGCGACGGCGCGAGGGCGGAGACGGCGGGATAGAGGAGAACGGTAGCCCCTGAAAACCGCCGTCATGCTCCGGCTTGACCGGAGCATCCACTGCGCCGGCTGGGCGCGCCGCCGTCCGTGGGCCCTCCAGTCAAGCCGGAGGGCGACGGCAGGGAAAGCTGTGACGGCGGAAAGGGCGTTTCACGCCGCGCGGGCGCCGACGCCGAGGCGCATCACCGCGCGCCGCAGCGGCCCCACCCGGTCGAGCAGATAGAGGCCGAAGCCGCGCATGCTCTGCACCGGCAGGAATTCGGAGAGCAGCGAGCGGTTGAGCAGGTCCACCGCGGCCATGCGCGCGTCGATGTCGCGGCGGCGGGCGGCCTCAAAGCGGGCGAGCGGCGCCTCTTCGCCCGGATCGCGCCCGCGCGCCACCGCCTCGACGGCGATCTCCACCAGCGCCGCGGCGTCGCGCAGGCCGAGATTGAGCCCCTGCGCGCCGATGGGCGGCATGATGTGCGCCGCCTCGGCGGTCAGCGCCACGCGCGGGGCGACCAGCCTGCGGGCGGTCTCGGCCGCCAGCGGGAAGGCGCCGCGGCCCTCCTCCATCTCGAACGCGCCGAGCAGCGAGAAGCAGCGCGCCTCCAGCTCCCGCGCCAGCGCCGCGTCCGGCAGGCCCATGAGGCGCACCGCCTCCCGGTCGCCCACCACGCAGACGATGGAGGAGCGGTTTCCCGGCAGCGGCACCAAAGTGAACGGGCCGCTCTCGGTGTGGAATTCGGTGGAGGTGTCCTCGTGCGGCCGCGCATGGCGCACGGTGGCGGTGAAGGCCACCTGCGGATAGTCGCGCTTGCGCATGGCGATGCCGCAGGCCTCCCGCACCCGCGAGGCGCGCCCGTCCGCCGCCGCCACGAGCCGGGCGCAAACCGCGCCGCCGTCGGTAAGCGAAAGCTGCGCCGCCGCGTCGCCGACCGCGAGGTCGGCGAGCGAGGTGCGCAACAGCGTGAGCGCCGGCTCGGCCTCCGCGGCGGCGCGCAGGGCGAGCCGCAGGTCGTCATTGGCCACGTTGTAGCCGAAGGCGGGAAGGTCGATCTCCGCCGAGCGGAAGTTCACCTCCGGCGCGCGCACCAGGCGCCGGGTGGCGTCGACGATGCGCAGGTCCCGCAGCGGCGCCGCCTTGGCCGCGACCGCCTCCCAGACCCCGAACTGCGCGAGGATGCGCACCGAGCCGTCCAGCAGCGCGGTGGTGCGGTGGTCCACCCCGCGTTCCGGCCCGGTGACGAGCGCGGTCGAGACGCCCCCGCGCGCGAGGCCGAGCGCCAGCGCGAGCCCCGCCGGTCCTGCGCCCACCACCGCCACGTCGAAGCTCGTCCGCTCGCCCATGCGCCTCTCCCAGGTTCCGCCTGCCGCCGGAGCGGGTCCGGCGGCGTCGCTCCATGATAGGCCAGACCGTGCGTGCGGTCGCGTGGCCGGTTGACCCAGCCCCCGCAGGGCGGCGGGGGCCGAAAGTTCGCTTGCTGACGGACCGGAAGCGCGGAAAATGCCGGGACATCAGGGGGTCGCAGATGGATTGGATCGCTTCGCCGGAGGCCTGGGCGGCGCTCGTGACGCTCACGGCCATGGAGATCGTGCTCGGCATCGACAACGTGGTCTTCATCTCGCTGCTGGTGCAGGGCCTGCCGCCCGCCATGGCGCTCAGGGCGCGGCAGATCGGCCTTTCCGCCGCGCTCGTCATGCGGATCGGGCTCCTGTTCGCGCTGTCCTGGCTCATCGGCCTGAAGGAGCCGCTGTTCTCCGCCTTCGGCTACGGCTTCTCCTGGCGCGACCTCATCCTCATCGCCGGCGGCGGCTTCCTGATCGCCAAGGCGACGCACGAGATGCATTCGGCGGTGGAGGGCGAGGACGAACTCGACGAGGAGATGGGCGTCGCCGAGCGCGCCACCCGCAGCTTCTTCCTCCTCGTGGGGCAGATCGTCATCATCGACATCGTGTTCTCGGTGGATTCCATCCTCACCGCCATCGGCATGGCCGAGCACGTGGAGATCATGGTCCTGGCGGTGGTCATCGCCGTGGCGATCATGTTCGTGTCGTCCGGGCCGCTGAGCACCTTCATCGCCTCCCACCCCACCACCAAGATGCTGGCGCTCGCCTTCCTGGTGCTGATCGGCGTGACGCTGGTCGCCGACGGCTTCGGCGTCCATGTGCCCAAGGGCTACATCTATGCCGCCATGGCCTTCTCGGTGACGGTGGAGGTGCTGAACGTGGCGGCATCGGGGCGCCGCCGCCGGCGCAGGGAGGCCCGCAGGACCCGGATGTGACGGCCTGCCGGAGAGGAACGACAGGGAGGATCGAATGGCAGATCGCGTGCTGCTGGTGACCGGCGCGAGCCGGGGAATCGGTGCCGCCACCGTCCGCCTGGCGGCGCAGGAGGGCTACCGGATCGCCCTCAACTACGCCTCGGCGGACAAGGAGGCGGAGGAGACCGCCGCCGCCGCCCGCGCCGCCGGCGCCGAGGTGGCGCTGTTCAAGGCCGACGTCGCGCGCGCCGACGAGGTGGAGCGCCTGTTCGCGCAGATCGACGCGCGGCTCGGCCGCCTCACCCATCTGGTGAACAATGCCGGCATCACCGGCCCGGCCAGCCGGTTCGCCGACATCGCGCCGGCCGAGCTCGCCCGCGTGCTCGACCTCAACGTCACCGGCGCGCTGCTGGTGGCGCAGGCGGCGGTGCGGCGCATCTCCCCCGCTTACGGCGGCGCGGGCGGGGCGATCGTCAACGTCTCCTCCATGGCGGCCCGGCTCGGCGCGCCGGGTGAATATGTCTGGTACGCCGCCTCCAAGGGGGCGATCGACAGCCTGACCGTGGGCCTCGCGCGCGAGCTGGGCAAAGAGGGGGTGCGGGTGAACGCCGTGGCGCCGGGTCTGATCGAGACCGGCATCCATGCGCGCAGCGGCCAGCCGGACCGGCTGGCGCGGCTCGCGCCCAGCATCCCGCTCGGCCGCCCCGGCACCCCGGACGAGGTGGCGCGCGCCATCCTCTGGCTGCTGTCGGAGGCGGCGTCCTATGTGACGGGCGCGGTGCTCAACATTTCGGGCGGGCGGTGACGGCGCTTGCGGGCGCCTCGCTCGGCCCTATTATCCCTGGCCTTCAAGGCGGATAGGGAGCCGAGCGCCATGGTCCACGCGGTAAGGGTTCACCAGACGGGAGGCCCCGAAGTCCTCGCTTACGAGGAGGTCGCCGTTCCCGCGCCCGGACCCGGCGAGGTCCAGATCCGGCAGACCGCCATCGGCCTCAATTTCATCGACGTCTATTTCCGCACCGGCCTCTACAAGGCGCCGCAGCTGCCGTTCGTGCCGGGCAGCGAGGGCGCGGGCGTGGTGGAGGCGGTCGGCCCCCAGGTGGACGGCTTCCATGCCGGCGACCGCGTCGCCTATGCCATGGCGCCGGGGGCCTATGCCGAGCTGCGCAACATCCCCGCCGCCATGCTGGTGCACCTGCCCGCCGCCATCGACGACCACACCGCCGCGGCCATGATGCTGAAGGGCATGACCGCGCAGTATCTGGTCAAGCGCACGCACCATGTGAAGCCGGGCGACGTGATCCTGGTTCAGGCCGCCGCCGGCGGCGTCGGCCTCATCCTGTGCCAGTGGGCGCGCCAGCTGGGCGCCACCGTCATCGGCACCGTGGGATCGAAGGCCAAGGCCGAGCTTGCCCGCGCCCATGGCTGCGACCACGTCATCCTCTATCGCGACGAGGATTTCGTGCACCGGGTCAAGGAGATCACCTCCGGCAAATTGTGCGACGTGGTCTATGACGGCATCGGCCAGGCGACCTATCCCGCTTCGCTCGACTGCCTGAAGCCGCTCGGCCTGTGGGTGTCGTTCGGCAACGCCTCCGGGGCGATCAGGAATTTCGACCTGCTGGAGCTTTCGAAAAGGGGCTCGCTGTTTGCCACCCGGCCGACGCTCGCGACCTTCGTGAGCAAGCGGCACGATCTGCTCGCCACCGCCAACGACCTGTTCGAGGCGGTGCTGAGCGGCGGGGTGAAGATCCCGGTGCACCAGACCTTCGCGCTCAAGGACGCCCGCAAGGCGCACGAGGCGCTGGAAGGGCGCGACACCACCGGCTCGACCCTTTTGCTGCCCTGAGGCGACGCGCGCCTTGCGCGCGCGCCGCTTCCCGCCGATATTCGCTTAACTACAAAGAACGGGGCCGGCCGCTGAAGGGTTGCGGACCATTGGCGCGAACGGCCCCGCTCGTGCTGCGACGGATCGTTCGGCCATGATGCGCCAATACGAGCTGGTCGAGCGCGTTCGACGGTACAATCCAAAGACCGACGAGGCGCTTCTCGACCGCGCCTATGTCTACGCCATGAAGGCGCACGGCAGCCAATTGCGGGCGTCGGGCGATCCCTATTTCTCGCACCCGCTGGAAGTGGCGGCGATCCTCACCGACCTGAAGCTCGACGACGACACCATCGTCGCGGCGCTGCTGCACGACACCATCGAGGACACGGACGCCACCAAGAGCGAGATCGAGCGCCTGTTCGGCCACCAGATCGCGACGCTGGTGGAGGGCCTCACCAAGATCAAGAAGCTCGACCTCGTGTCGAAACAGGCGAAGCAGGCCGAGAATCTGCGCAAGTTGCTGCTCGCCATCGCCGACGACGTGCGCGTCCTTCTGGTGAAGCTCGCCGACCGCCTGCACAACATGCGCACCCTGAAATGGGTGCCTGCCGACAAGCGCGACCGCGTCGCCCAGGAGACGCTGGACATCTACGCCCCGCTCGCCGCCCGCATGGGCATGCAGGACATGCGCGAGGAGCTGGAGGACCTGTCGTTCCGCCAGCTGTCGCCGGAAGCCTATGAGAGCATCGCCACCCGGGTCTCCGAGCTCAGGCAGCGCAACGGCCCGCTGGTCGAGGAGATCGAGCGCGAACTGCGCGACGAGCTCGCCCGGCGCGGCATCTCGGCCGAGGTGAAGGGGCGCGAGAAGGCACCCTATTCCATCTGGGGCAAGATGGAGCGCAAGGCGATCGGCTTCGAGCAGCTCTCCGACCTCTACGGCTTCCGCGTGATCGTGCGGAGCGTCGACGAATGCTACCGCGCGCTCGGCGTGGTCCACACCAAGTGGGCGATCGTGCCGGGCCGCTTCAAGGACTACATCTCGACCCCCAAGCCCAACGATTACCGCTCGCTCCACACCACCGTGATCGGCCCGCGGCGCCAGCGGGTCGAACTGCAGATCCGCACCCGCGACATGGAGGAGATCGCCGAATACGGCATCGCGGCCCACGCCCTCTACAAGGACGATTCGGGCGAGCCGGGGCCCATGCTCTCCAACGAGAGCCGCGCTTATGCCTGGCTCAGGAAGACCATCGAGAACCTCTCGCAGGGGCTCTCGCCGGAAGAGTTCCTGGAGCACACCAAGCTCGAGCTGTTCCACGACCAGGTGTTCTGCTTCACCCCGAAGGGCCGCCTCATCGCGCTGCCGCGCAAGGCGACCCCCATCGACTTCGCCTATGCGGTGCACACCGACATCGGCAACACCGCGGTCGGCTGCAAGATCAACGGCACCATCGCCCCCCTCGTCTCGGAGCTGAAGAACGGCGACGAGGTGGAGATCATCACGTCCAAGGCGCAGTCGCCGCCGGGCGCGTGGGAGACCATCGCCGTCACCGGCAAGGCGCGGGCGGCGGTCCGGCGCGCGACCCGCACGGCGGTCAGGGCGCAATATGCCGGGCTCGGCCGCAAGATCGCCGAGCGCGCCTTCGCCCGCGCGGCCAAGGTGTTCTCCGAGGACGCCGTGAGCAGGGCGACGCCGCGCCTCGCCCGCGCCGCGCCGGAGGACGTGTTCGCCGCCATCGGCCGCGGCGAGATCAAGCCCGAGGACCTGGTGCGGGCGGTCTATCCCGAATGGCTGCCGCCGCGCCTGGACGAGCGGATGAACGGCGAGCGGGCGCCCAACGGCGACGGCTGGTTCGAGCTCAAGCGCGCCCACAACCTCAAGTTCAAGATCCCGGAGGGCGCCAGCGCGGAGCGGCTCGACGCGATCCCGATCCGCGGCATCAACGGCGACCTGCCGGTGCGCTTCGCGCCCAATGGGGGCGCGGTGCCGGGCGACCGCATCGTCGGCATCCTGACCCCCGGCGAAGGCATCACCATCTATCCGATCCAGTCGCCGGCGCTGCAGAATTTCGAGGACAAGCCCGAGCACTGGCTGGACGTGCGCTGGGACCTCGACGAATTGTCCGACGGACGTTTCCCGGCCCAGATCATGGTGACGGCGCGCAACGAGCCGGGATCGCTCGCCCAGGTGGCAGGCGCCATCGGCGATCGGGGCGGCAATATTGAGGGCCTCCAGATGCGCACCCGCTCGGCCGATTTCACGGAGATGCTCATCGACGTGGAAGTATTCGACCTGCGTCATCTCAACGCCATCGTCGCGGACTTGAAAGCAAGAGCGGTGGTATCCAGCGTCGAGCGCGTCAACGGCTGACGCGCTCCCTCAAGCGGGAGCATCAGGACATGCAGGCAATCCGGCCGATCCGACTCGGCGTGAATGTCGACCACGTGGCGACCGTGCGAAATGCCCGCGGCGGCGCGCTGCCCGATCCGGTGCGCGCGGCGCTGCTGGTGCAGCAGGCCGGCGCCGACGGCATCACCGCCCATCTGCGCGAGGACCGGCGCCACATCCGCGACCTGGACATGGAGCGCCTCAAGGCGGAGATCTCCATCCCGCTCAATTTCGAGATGGCGGCCACCGACGAGATGATCGCCATCGCCCGCCGCATCCGACCCCATGCCTGCTGCCTGGTGCCCGAGAAGCGTGAGGAGCGCACCACCGAGGGCGGGCTCGACGCCGCCGGTCAGGGCGCCGAGCTCGGGCCGCGCATCGCCCTGCTGAAAGAGGTGGGCATCCGCGTGTCGCTGTTCGTGGCGGCCGATGCGGCACAGATCCAGGCGGCGCGCGACCTCGGCGCGGACATCGTCGAGCTGCACACCGGCGCCTGGTGCGAGGCGCGCGCCGAGGCCCGGGCGGCGGAGGCGCAGGCGGAGTTCGCCCGCATCGCCGCGGCGGCGCGCGAGGCGCACGGCCTTGGCCTCGAGGTCCATGCCGGCCACGGGCTCGATTACGAGAGCGCGGTGCTCGCCGCCGCCATCCCCGGGGTGGTGGAACTGAACATCGGCCACTTCCTGGTGGGCGAGGCGATCTTCGTCGGGCTCGAGGCGGCGGTGCGCCGCATGCGCGAGGCCATGGACCGGGGCCGCGCCTTGGCGGCGCGCGGCGTGGCGGACGGGGCGGCGGCGTGATCATCGGCATCGGCTCGGACCTCGCCGACGCGCGGCGCATCGCCCGCTCCATCGAGCGGTTCGGCGCGCGCTTCCTGGAGCGCGTCTTCACCCCGGTGGAGCGCGCCAAGGCGGACCGCCGGCGCCTGCGCGCCGAGACCTATGCCAAGCGCTTCGCTGCCAAGGAAGCCTGCGCCAAGGCGCTGGGCACCGGCCTGAGCCACGGGGTGTTCTGGCGCGACATGGGGGTGGTGAACCTTTCGACCGGCCAGCCCACCCTCGTGCTCACGGGAGGCGCGGCGCGCCGGCTCGAGGCGATGGTGCCGGCGGGGCACGAGGCGGTGATCCACCTCACCATGACCGACGAGGGACCGCTGGTCTCGGCCCAGGTCATCATTTCTGCAATTCCCCGGCGCGCCTGAACCCGGACCCGGCCCGGCGCTTCCACCGCGCACCGCCCGGTGGCATCGTGGCGCCGAAGGGGAGGGGCCATGGACACGCTCGCCAACGAGATCCTGCATTGGGCCACCCGCGCCATCGAGGTGGCCGGAACCGCGGTCATCGTCTACGGCATCCTCTCGGCGCTGGTGCTGCTGGTTGGCGGCACGCGGGCGGGCCGGCCGATGGCGGACACCTTCCGCGAATGCCGCTCCTCGCTCGGCATGGCGATCCTGCTGGGCCTTGAATTCCTGGTGGCGGCCGACATCATCAACACCGTGGCGATCGAGCCGACCCTGCAGAGCCTGGCGGTTCTGGCCGGCATCGTGCTGGTGCGCACCTTCCTGTCCTTCTCCCTGGAGGTGGAGATCGAAGGGCGCTGGCCTTGGCAGCGCGGCGCCGCGCCGCCGGCCGAGGGCACGGCGGACGCGGCGGCATCGGGAACGAAGCGGTGATGCGCGCCGGGCCGGCCCGCGTTGCCGGCCCGCCGTGAAGCCTCTATAGGGAGGGAGGGCGATGTCCGCGGGCGCAGCGTGCGCCGCGTCTCCTCCTTTTCGGCGCAGTTTGCTGCACACTGCGCGCGCGCAATTGAAACCTGGATCCTCGATGACCGCGACCAGCGATTCGAAACATGAGGGCGGCTTCCTGGAGACCGTCCGCGTCATCATCCACGCGCTGCTGATCGCGCTCGTGATCCGCACCTTCCTGTTCCAGCCGTTCAACATCCCGTCCGGCTCCATGAAGGACACGCTGCTGATCGGCGACTATCTGTTCGTCTCCAAGTACAGCTACGGCTATTCGCGCTTCTCGCTGCCGATCTCGCTCGATCTGTTCTCCGGCCGCATCTTCGGCGCCGACCCGACGCGGGGCGACGTGGTGGTCTTCAAGCTGCCCAAGGACAATTCCACCGACTACATCAAGCGCGTGGTGGGCCTGCCGGGCGACAAGATCCAGATGATCGGCGGCGTGCTCACCATCAACGGCGTGCCGGTGAAGCGCGAGCGTCTGCCCGACATCGCCGAGGACGACGGCTCGGGGCGCAAGGTGCCGGTGAAGCGCTGGCGCGAGACGCTGCCCAACGGCGTTTCGTACGAGACCCTCGATATCGTCGACAACGGCATGTATGACAATACGCCGGTCTACGACGTGCCGCCCGGGCATTTCTTCATGATGGGCGACAACCGCGACAATTCCCAGGACAGCCGCGTGCTGAGCCAAGTGGGCTACGTGCCGTTCGACAATCTGATCGGCAAGGCCCAGGTGATCTTCTTCTCGATCGACGAAGGCGCCGCCGCATGGCAGGTCTGGAACTGGCCCTGGACGGTGCGATGGGACAGGTTGTTCAAGACGGTGAATTGACCGCCACCGCCGACGATCTGGCTGCCCTCGAGGAGCGGATCGGCTATCGGTTCAAGGACCGCGCGCTGCTCGAGCTCGCGCTGTCCCATATCAGCTCGGTGAAGGGCGAGGCGCCGCGGCGGAGATCCTATCAACGCCTCGAATTCCTCGGCGACCACGTGCTGGGCTCGGCGGTCTCGCACATGCTCTACGACGCCTTCCCGGAGGCCGAGGAGGGCGAGCTTTCGCGCCGCCTTGCCGAGCTGGTGCGCGAGGAGGCCTGCGCCGAGGTGGCGGCCGACATGGACATGGGCGCCCACATCCGCCTCGGCCCCGGCGAGAGCCAGTCGGGGGCCAGCAAGCGGCGGGCGATCCTCGCCGACGTCGCCGAAAGCGTGGTCGCCGCGGTGTTCCTGGATGGCGGCTACGACGCCGCGCAGGGGCTGGTGGAGCGGCTGTGGCGCGCCCGGCTGGTGGCGCCGCGCCGGCCGCTGCGGGACGCCAAGACGGTGCTCCAGGAATGGGCGCAGGGGCGCGGCCTGCCGCCGCCGGTCTACCGGGACGTGGGGCGCGCGGGTCCGGACCACGCGCCGCGCTTCACGGTGCAGGTGGAGCTGCCCGGCCTCGACCCCGCGGAGTCGTCCGGCGCCTCCAAGCAGGCGGCCCAGAAGGCGGCGGCCGCCGCCTTCCTGGTGCGCGAAGGGGTGTGGAGCGTCGAGGCGCAGGCCCACAGCCGGACATGAGGGCGCGCAGGGGGCCGAACGATCGGGCCGGGCGTCGAGAATGGGACGCCTGGGGCGGAGAGACATGAGCGGCAAAACAGGCGGCCGGGGCGGCAAGCCCGGCAAGAAGTCGAACAACGAGGCCGAGGCGCTGGACGCCGATGCGGTCCCGCTCGCCTCAGCGCCCGATGGCGCGGCGGAGCCGGAGGCGGCGCAGCATGCCGGCCGCGGCGCGGACGCGCCACCCGCGCGCGCCGCGGTGGCGGCGGCGGACGACCGCGACGTTCACGACGGCGACGACCCGGACGAAGGTGACGCGGAAGAAGGTGACCCTGAGGAAAGCGAGCTGCAGGCCGGCGACCTCGATGACGACGAGTTCGAGGACGATGACGCCGACGACGAGGCCGACGCGGCGCCGCCGCGCCCCGCGCCGCCCAGCGGCCCGACGCGCTGCGGCTTCGTGGCGCTGATCGGCGCTCCCAATGCCGGCAAGTCCACCCTCACCAACGCTTTGGTGGGGACCAAGGTCTCCATCGTCTCCCACAAGGTGCAGACCACGCGCGCCATCGTGCGCGGCATCGCGCTGTTCGGCTCCGCCCAGCTCATCCTCGTGGACACGCCCGGCATCTTCACCCCCAAGCGGCGGCTGGAGCGGGCCATGGTCTCGTCCGCCTGGACCCAGGCCGCGGACGCCGACGTGGTGGCGCTGCTGGTGGATGCCAAGCGCGGCCTCGATGCCGACGTGGAGACGCTGCTCGCCCCGCTCGCCCACATCCGCCGTCCGCGTGCGCTGATCCTCAACAAGATCGACCTGATCCGCCGCGACACGCTGCTGGAGCTGGCATCCAAGCTCACCGCGCAGGTGCCGTTCGAGCGCGTGTTCATGGTCTCCGCGCTCACCGGGGACGGGGTCGAGGACGTGAAGTCCTGGTTCGCCGAGGTCGTGCCGCTTGGCCCCTGGCTCTATCCCGAGGACCAGATCTCCGACGCGCCTATGCGCATGCTCGCCGCCGAGATCACGCGCGAGAAGATGTTCGTGCGCCTGCACGACGAACTGCCCTACCGCTCGACGGTGGAGACCGAGAGCTGGAAGGAGCTGCGCGACGGCTCGGTGCGCATCGAGCAGACCATCTTCGTCGAGCGCGACAGCCAGAGGAAGATCGTGCTCGGCAAGGGGGGGGCCACCATCAAGGCCATATCCTCCGAGGCGCGCGCGGAGATCGCCGAGATCATCGAGCAGAAGGTGCACCTGTTCCTGTTCGTGAAGGTGCGCGAGAACTGGGCCGACGATCCCGAGCGCTACCGCGAGATGGGCCTCGAATTCCCCAAGGGCGGGTAGCCTTCCGTGGAATGGAGCGACGAGGGCATCGTCCTGGGCATCAGGCGCCACGGCGAGGCGGGCGCCATCGTCGAGCTCCTCACGCGCCGGCGCGGGCGCCATCTCGGCATCGTGCGCGGCGGCGCCTCGCGCCAGCATTCCAGCCTGCTCCAGCCGGGCAACACCGTGCTCGCCACCTGGCGGGCGCGGCTGGAGGAGCATCTCGGCAACTATCTGCTGGAGGCGAGCATCCAGCGGGCCGACCGGCTGATGGCGACCGCCCATGCCGCCTTCGGCCTCTCCCACATGGCGCAGCTTCTGCACCTGTTGCCCGAGCGCGACCCGCACGAAGGATTATACGAGACCACCGGCGCGATCCTCGATGCGCTGGACGATGCGGCCTCGGCGGGACAGCTGATGGCCCGCTTCGAACTCGCTTTGCTGGGGGAAATGGGCTTCGGCCTGGAGCTGGAGACCTGCGCCGCCACCGGCGGGCGCAACGATCTCGTCTACGTCTCGCCGAAGAGCGGGCGCGCCGTGAGCCGGCAGGCCGGCGATCCGTTCGCCGACCGACTGTTCCTGCTGCCGTCCTTCTTCCTGGGCGGGGCCGCGCCCCCTACGCCGCAAGAGGTGGAGGAGGGGCTCAGGATCACCGGCCATTTCCTGGCCGTTCGCGCACTGGAACCGCGCGGGCAGGGCCTTTCCCCGGCCCGCGCGTCCTTCATCGCCGCCTGGCGCCGCGGCCTCGCGGCGGCGCCGCGCGGCTGATCACCAGCAGGGCCGGCCCCAGCCCGGACCGCAGCGCGGGCCGACCCACACGCTTTTGCAGCGCGTGACCCAGCGCCAGCGGCCATAGCGCCAGACCCGCACCTGGCGACAGACGCGGCGCCAGCGCACCTCTTGCGGGCCGGCTTGCGTCTCGACCGGGCCGAGCAGGGCCGAGCCGCTGGAGGGAATGCTCGCCGCGGAAGCGGGGGCGGAGAGCGCGAGAAGACCGAGGACAAGCGCGCCACCCGCCGCAAGTGCAATCTTACGCATCAGTGAGCTCCGTTCAGGCGTATTCGCCAGTGAAGAATCCCCGCGACCACGACTCTGAGTACATCCGGCGGCGGTTGTTTGTCCCGCCTGTGGCGGAATGCGGATGGTGGCCCGGGCGCGCCGTGGCCGCGCGCCACCCTGCCTGCCACCGGCGGCACGGGCGCCGGTGGATGGCAGACAAGAAGCGCCTTGTGGAGCCATCGGTCGCGCTGTAACTGCGGTCCATGGCAACCCGCACCCTCCCGCCCGGCGACGGGCACATCGAACCGGTGGCGCTCAAGGCGGCGCTGGAAGAGCGCTATCTCGCTTACGCGCTCTCCACCATCATGCACCGCGCGCTGCCCGACGCGCGCGACGGCCTGAAGCCGGTGCACCGGCGCATCCTCCACGCCATGCGCCAGCTCAAGCTCGACCCCGGCCAGGGCTTCAAGAAGTCCGCCCGCGTGGTGGGCGACGTGATCGGCAAGTTCCATCCCCACGGCGACCAGTCGGTCTATGACGCGCTGGTGCGCCTCGCCCAGGATTTCGCCCAGCGCTACCCGCTGGTGGACGGGCAGGGCAATTTCGGCAACGTGGACGGCGATAACGCCGCCGCCATGCGCTACACCGAGGCGCGCCTCACCGAGACCGCGCGCCTGCTGCTGGACGGCATCGACGAGGACGCGGTGGACTTCCGCCCCACCTATGACGGCTCGGAAGAGGAGCCGGTGGTGCTGCCGGCGGCGTTCCCCAACCTGCTCGCCAACGGCTCCCAGGGCATCGCGGTCGGCATGGCCACCTCGATCCCGCCCCACAACGCCGCCGAGCTGCTGGACGCCGCGCTCCACCTCGTCGAGCATCCGGACGCCATGGCGTTCGATCTGCTGAAGTTCGTGCCGGGACCGGACTTTCCCACCGGCGGCATCCTGGTGGACGACCCGGTCGGCGTCGCCGAGGCCTATGCCACCGGACGCGGCTCGTTCCGGGTGCGGGCGCGCTGGGAGAAGGAGGAGACCGGGCGCGGCACCTATCAGGTGGTGGTGACCGAGATCCCCTACGGCGTCGCCAAGTCGCGCCTGGTGGAGAAGATCGCCGAACTGCTCACCGACAAGAAGCTGCCGCTGCTCGCCGACGTGCGCGACGAGAGCGCCGAGGACATCCGCCTGGTGCTGGAGCCGCGCGCCCGCACGGTGGATGCCGAAGTGCTCATGGAGAGCCTGTTCAAGCTCACCGAGCTCGAAGCGCGCGTGCCGCTCAACATGAACGTGCTGGTGAAGGGCCAGATCCCCAAGGTGCTGTCCCTGGCGGAGGCGCTGCGTGAGTGGCTCGACCACCGCCGCGACGTGCTGCTGCGCCGCTCGCGCTTCCGGCTCGGCCAGATCGCCCATCGCCTCGAGGTGCTGGGCGGCTATCTCGTCGCCTATCTCAACCTCGACGAGGTGATCCGCATCATCCGCGAGGAGGACGAGCCGAAGGCGACCCTGATCGCCACCTTCTCGCTCACCGACGTGCAGGCGGAGGCGATCCTCAACATGCGCCTTAGGTCCCTGCGGCGCCTGGAGGAGATGGAGATCAAGAAGGAGCACGACGCCCTGTCCGCCGAGAAGGACAAGCTCGACAAGCTGGTCGGCTCGGAGGGCGCGCAGTGGCGCGCCATCGCCAAGGAGATCCGCGAGACCCGCAAGACCTACGGCCCCGACACCGCCATCGGCCGGCGCCGCACCACCTTCGCCGCCGCCCCCACGGTGCACGAGGACGCCTTCACCGAGGCGCTGGTGGAGCGCGAGCCGGTGACCGTCGTGGTCTCGCAGAAGGGCTGGATCCGCGCGCTGAAGGGCCATGTGCAGGACCTGTCGACCCTCCAGTTCAAGGGCGACGACGCGCTCGGCCACACCTTCTTCGCCGAGACCACCTCCAAGGTCATGGTGTTCACCACCAACGGGCGCTTCTTCACCCTCGATGCCGCAAAGCTGCCCGGCGGGCGCGGGCACGGCGAGCCGGTGCGCCTGATGATCGACCTGGAGCAGGAGGCGGAGATCGTCTCGGTCTTCGCCTATCAGAGCGGGCGCAAGCTGCTGGTGGCCTCGAAGGAAGGGCGCGGCTTCGTGGTGAGCGAGGACGAGTGCGTCGCCAACACCCGCAAGGGCAAGCAGGTGCTGGTGATGGACGCGCCCGACATGGCGCTGCTCGCGGTGCCGGTGGAGGGCGATACCGTGGCGGTGATCGGCGAGAACCGCAAGCTGCTCCTGTTCCAGCTCTCCCAGGTGCCCGAGATGGCGCGCGGACGCGGCGTGCGGCTGCAGAAATACCGCGAGGGCGGATTGTCCGACCTCAAGGTGTTCGCGCTCGACGACGGCCTCACCTGGCAGGACACCTCCGGGCGCACCTGGACCGTGAAGCTGCCGGAGCTCGCCGAATGGCAAGGCGAGCGCGCCTCGGCCGGGCGCCTGCCGCCCAAGGGCTTCCCGCGCACCAACACCTTCGCCTGAGCCATGACCGACGCGCCCGCCGATCCCCCCCAGGCCGGCGGGCCGCGGTCGCACCTGGCGCGCCTTCTGGCGTCCGCCCAGGCGAGCGCGCGCTCGCGCGAGGTCGCTTTGGTGCTCATCGCCGCCGTGATGGGGGTGCTGGCGGGGCTGGCGGCGAGCGCCATGAGCGCGGCCACCCAATGGGCCCACGAATGGCTCTACGGCCTTTCGCCGGGCGAGCGGCTCAGCGCGTCGCCGGCGCTGCTCTCGCCCTGGCTGGTCCTGGTGCCGGCCGCCGGCGGCGCGGCGATGGGGCTGATCGCGCTGGCGCTGAAGCGCTGGCGCGACCATCCCATCGTCGATCCCATCGAGGCCAACGCGCTGCATGGCGGGCGCATGTCGCTCGTCGACAGCATCATCGTCTCCGCCCAGACCATGGTCTCCAACGGCTTCGGCGCCTCGCTCGGCCTCGAGGCGGGCTA
The DNA here is from genome assembly GCF_040049235.1 of Xanthobacter luteus. Taxonomy (NCBI): domain Bacteria; kingdom Pseudomonadati; phylum Pseudomonadota; class Alphaproteobacteria; order Hyphomicrobiales; family Xanthobacteraceae; genus Xanthobacter; species Xanthobacter luteus. The sequence goes on along the minus strand of NZ_JBDZDO010000001.1, from coordinate 207,357 downwards.
TTCGCAGATCGGCGCCGGCATCGCCTCGCGCCTCGGCCAGACGTTCGCGCTCCGGCGCAACGACCTGCGCATCCTAGTGGGGGCAGGGGCGGCGGCGGGCATCGGCGCGGCGTTCGACGCGCCGCTGATGGGCGCGTTCTACGGCTTCGAGATCATCATCGGCTGCTATTCCATCCCCGCCGCCGCGCCGGTCTTGGCCGCCACCATCGTGGCGGTGATGACGGCGCGGGTGCTGGGCGCGCACGTGGAGCCGCTGAACCTGCCGCTCGACGTGACGCTGGCGCCGATCGACATCGTGCCGGTGCTCGGGCTCGGGCTCGTGGCGGCGCTGGTGGCGGTGATCGTCATGCGGCTCGTGACCGGGGTGGAGGCGGCCTTCGCGCGCAGCCGCATCCCCGCGCCCCTGCGGCCGGTGGTGGCGGGCCTGATGGTGGGCGCGCTCGCGCTCTACAGCCCGCAGGTGCTCTCGGACGGGCACGGCGCTCTGCACCGGCAGGTGGAGAGCGCGGTGACGCTTTCGGTGGCGATGATCTTCGGCTTCAAGATCCTCGCCTCGGCGCTCTCCATCGGCTCGGGCTTCCGGGGCGGGCTGTTCTTCGCCTCGCTGTTCCTCGGCGCGCTCATGGGCAAGCTCTATGGCGGCCTGCTGGCGCTCGCCTGGCCGGCGCTCCATCTCGATCCGGCGGTGGTGGCGGTGGTGGGCATGGGGGCGCTGGCGGTGGGCATCATCGGCGGGCCGTTGACCATGAGCTTCCTGGTGCTGGAGATGACGCGCGACCTCGCGCTCACCGGCTACGTGCTGGCCGCCGCGGTGACGACCTCGCTCGCCGTGCGCGGGACCTTCGGCTATTCCTTCTCCACCTGGCGCTTCCATCTGCGCGGGGAGGCGATCCGCAGTGCGCAGGACATCGGCTGGATGCGCGAGCTCAGCGTGGGGCGGATGATGCGCACCGAGTTCGCGCGCTTTCCCGCGGCCGGCACCATCGGCGCCCTGCGCGCCGCCATTCCATTGGGCGCGCACCGCGTCGTCGCCCTGGTGGACGATGCCGGCGCCTATCGCGGCCTGGTCCAGGTGGCCGCCGCCCACGCGCCGTCCCAAGCGGACGACGCGCTGGCGGCCAGCATCGCCCGCCAGCAGGACGCGATGCTGCTGCCCGCCATGAGCGTGAAGGAGGCGGCGCTCGGTTTCGACGCCGCCCACGCGGAGGACCTCGCCGTGGTCGAGGATCGCGACGGCCGGCGGCTCGTGGGCCTGCTGGGGGAAGCCTATGTGCTCAAGCGCTATGCCCGGGAACTCGACCGCGCCCGTCGCGGCCTCGGGGCGGAAGACTGACGCGCCGCCCGCACCGCGCCGGCTCTTAACAGGGCGGAAACCGGCTTCGGCGAAAGTGGGCCGATGCAGAGCCGCTCCCGTCTCCAGACCATCCTTGCCACGCTCGCGCTCCATGTGGGGGCGGCCGCGCTCATCGGCTATTTCGCCTATCATGCCTATACTGGCGACCACGGCCTGCTGGCCAAGCGCAATTTCGAGCAGGACCTGCAGCAGCTGCAGCAGGACCTCGACGCGCTGAAGACGCAGCGTGCGGCGCTGGAGCACAAGGTGTCGCTGCTGGTGGCGAACCAGCTCGATCCCGACCTGCTGGACGAGCAGGGCCGCCGTCAATTGGACTTCATCCATCCCAAGGATATCGTGCTGCTTCGCAGCAAATGAACTGTATTTTGGTTCACGCAACGCTTGAACTGATATTCAGTTCAATGTAGCAGAATCAAGAGTTAGCAACGTGTTGCGGCGCAACATCCGGAATTTGGCGCTTTGAGGGCGCCGCGAGCTGGAGTAGGAAGGGCCACCTCTCCGCGTATCCGAGGACGCCGATGGCCCCCAAGAAACCATCCGCCCGCGCCGCTGATTCCGAGCCCGCGATTCCCGCCTTTTCCCCCGACGAGGACCTCGCGGCCTATCGCGAGATGCTGCTCATCCGCCGCTTCGAGGAGAAGGCCGGCCAGATGTATGGCATGGGCCTGATCGGCGGCTTCTGCCACCTTTATATCGGCCAGGAGGCCGTGGTGGTGGGCATGCAGATGGCGATGAAGCCCGGCGATCAGGTGATCACCGGCTATCGCGACCACGGCCACATGCTGTCCACCGGCATGGAGGCCAAGGGCGTCATGGCCGAGCTCACCGGCCGGCGCGGCGGGCTCTCCAAGGGCAAGGGCGGCTCGATGCACATGTTCAGCATCGAGAAACAATTCTTCGGCGGCCACGGCATCGTCGGCGCCCAGGTCTCGCTCGGCACCGGGCTCGGCTTCGCCAACCGCTACCGCGAGAGCGGCAGCGTCGCCGTCACCTATTTCGGCGACGGAGCGGCCAATCAGGGCCAAGTCTATGAGAGCTTCAACATGGCCGAGCTGTGGAAGCTGCCGGTCGTGTACGTGATCGAGAACAACAAATACGCCATGGGCACAGCGGTGAACCGCGCCTCCGCCCAAACCGACTTCTCCAAGCGCGGCACCTCCTTCAACATTCCCGGCGAGCAGGTGGACGGCATGGACGTGCGCGCGGTGAAGGCCGCCGGCGCCCGCGCACTCGCCTTCGCCCGCGAGGGCAACGGGCCTTACATCCTCGAGATGCAGACCTACCGCTATCGCGGCCACTCCATGTCGGATCCGGCCAAGTACCGCTCGAAGGAAGAGGTGCAGAAGATGCGCACCGAGCACGATCCCATCGAGCAGGTGCGGGTGCGGCTGCTGGAGAGCCACGCGATCGGCGAAGATGCGCTGAAGGCGATCGACGCGGAGATCCGCGAGATCGTCAATGCCGCCGCCGACTTTGCGAGCCACGATCCCGAGCCGGAGATCGCCGAGCTCTATACGGACGTGCTGCGCTGAGGCGCGGGCCATGGCCACTCTGTTCCTCGCTCTCGTCATCCTCGCCATCGCCGTCGCGCTCGGCGCGTGGGGCTTGGCGGTGCGCGAGGCGCTGAGGACGTTCCGGGCCGAGCGCGCCGCGGGGCTGCCGACCGCCGCGACTTTGGTCCTGGTGGTCGTGTGGCCGTTCGCGGTGCGGCCCCGCGCCGCCGCGCCGGCCGCCGACGCCGCGCGCATGAACAAGGCCACCGTCGCCTTCTTCGTGGCGGTCACCCTCGTGGTGGCCTCCGCGTCCGCCTACACCAACTTGACCACGCCGCGTCCCGGCGCCGCCCCGGCGCAGGTGCCCGCCAAAAGCTGACCTATTGCTGACCGAGAGCTGAAGCCATGGCCATCGAAGTCCTCATGCCGGCCCTCTCGCCCACCATGGAGAAGGGCAACCTCACCAAGTGGGTGAAGAAGGAAGGCGACGCCGTGAAATCCGGCGACGTGCTCGCCGAGATCGAGACCGACAAGGCCACCATGGAGGTGGAGGCGGTGGACGAGGGCGTCCTCGGCCGGATCCTGGTGCCCGAGGGCACGCAGGACGTGGCCGTGAACACGCCCATCGCCACCATCGTCGCCGATGGCGAGGATGCGAGCGCCGCGCCCGCGCCGGTCGCCAAGGCGGCCGAGAGCGCGCCGCCGGCGGCGCCATCGCCCGCGGCGGCCTCGGCCCCCGCGGTGCCCTCGACCCCCGCGCCGAGCGCCGTCGCCGCCCCGCCGCAGGTCTCGGTGCAGCCCGATCCGGAGGTGCCGGCCGGCACCGAGTTCGTGCAGATGACCGTGCGCGAAGCCCTGCGCGACGCCATGGCCGAGGAGATGCGCCGCGATCCGGACGTGTTCGTGATGGGCGAGGAGGTCGCTGAATACCAGGGCGCCTACAAGATCACCCAAGGGCTGCTGCAGGAATTCGGCGCCCGGCGGGTGGTGGACACGCCGATCACGGAGCACGGCTTCGCCGGCATGGGGGTCGGCGCCGCGATGGCGGGGCTGAAGCCCATCGTCGAGTTCATGACCTTCAATTTCGCCATGCAGGCGATGGACCAGATCATCAACTCGGCCGCCAAGACGCTCTACATGTCCGGCGGCCAGGTGCACTGCTCCATCGTGTTCCGCGGCCCGAACGGGGCGGCGGCGCGCGTCGCGGCCCAGCACAGCCAGGACTATTCCGCCTGGTACAGCCACATTCCCGGCCTCAAGGTGATCGCGCCCTACAGCGCCTCCGATGCCAAGGGCCTGCTGAAGGCCGCCATCCGCGACCCCAACCCGATCATCTTCCTCGAGAACGAGATCCTCTACGGCCACACCTTCGAGGTGCCCAAGCTCGACGACTTCGTGCTGCCCATCGGCAAGGCGCGCGTCGCGCGGGCCGGCAAGGACGTGACGCTGGTGTCCTTCTCCATCGGCATGACCTATGCGCTCAAGGCCGCCGAGGAGCTGGCCAAGCAGGGCATCGAGGCGGAGGTGATCGACCTGCGCACCATCCGCCCCATGGACGTGCCGGCGATCGTCGAGAGCGTGAAGAAGACCGGGCGCTGCGTCACCGTGGAGGAGGGCTGGCCCCAGTCCGGCATCGGCGCCGAGATCGCCGCCCAGCTCATGGACAAGGCGTTCGACTGGCTCGATGCGCCGGTGCTGCGCGTGACCGGCAAGGACGTGCCCATGCCCTATGCCGCCAACCTCGAGAAGCTCGCTCTGCCGTCGGTCGCCGAGGTGATCGCGGCGGTCCACGCCGTCACCTATCGCTGAGGGGGGGTCAAATGCCCATCGAGATCCTGATGCCGGCGCTCTCCCCCACCATGGAGAAGGGCAACCTCTCCAAGTGGCTGAAGAAGGAAGGCGACACCGTGAAGTCCGGCGACGTGCTCGCCGAGATCGAGACCGACAAGGCCACCATGGAGGTGGAGGCGGTGGACGAGGGCATCCTCGCCAAGATCCTGGTGCCCGCGGGCACGCAGGACGTGCCCGTGAACCAGCTCATCGCCGTGCTCGCCGGCGAGGGCGAGGACGTGAAGGCGGCTGCCGCATCGGCCGGGCAGGGGGGCGCCGCGCCCGCCGCCGCGCCGGCTCCGGCAGCGCCGGCCGCGGCAGCGCCCGCCGTGGCCGCACCCGCCGCTCCGTCTCCCCCTGCGGCGCCTGCCGCCCCGGCGCCTGCTGCCGCTGCTGCCGCCGGCGGGCAGGGGGCGCGCGTGTTCGCCTCGCCGCTGGCGCGCCGGATCGCCAAGGAGAAGGGCATCGATGTGGCCGCGGTGCAGGGCTCCGGCCCCCATGGCCGCGTCATCGCCCGCGATCTGGACGGGGTGCAGCCCGGCGCCAAGCCCGCGCCGCCCCCCGCCGCCGCGTCTGCTCCCGCCGCCGCGCCGGCCCCTGCGGCCGCCGCGCCCAAGCCCGCGCTCGCCGTCGCGCCCGGCGCCGAGCAGGTGAAGGCCCTGTTCGAGGCCGGCAGCTACGAGGAAGTGCCGCTCGACGGCATGCGCAAGACCATCGCCCGCCGGCTCGTGGAGAGCGAGCAGGTCACCCCGGTCTTCTTCCTCACGGTCGATTGCGACATCGACGACCTCATGGCGCTGCGCGAGCAGGTGAACGCCGCCGCCGCCAAGGACAAGGACGGCAAGGCGGCCTACCGGGTCTCGGTGAACGACTTCATCATCAAGGCCCTGGCGCTGGCGCTGCAGAAGGTGCCGGCGGCCAACGCGGTGTGGGCCGAGGACCGCATCCTGCGCATGAAGCATTCCGACGTGGGTGTCGCGGTGGCGCTCGACGGCGGGCTCTACGCGCCCATCGTCAAGAAAGCGGAGCTGAAGTCGCTCTCGGCGATCTCCAACGAGATGCGCGATCTGGCCGCCCGCGCCCGCACCAAGAAGCTGAAGCCCGAGGAATATTCCGGCGGCTCCTCGTCGGTGTCGAACCTCGGCATGATGGGGATGCGCAACTTCACCGCCATCATCAACGCGCCCCAGTCCTCCATCCTGGCGGTGGGCGCCTCCGAGCAGCGCGCGGTGGTGCGCGGCGGCGAGGTCAAGGTGGTCATGCAGATGACCACCACGCTCACCTGCGACCACCGGGTGATGGACGGGGCGCTCGGCGCCGAGCTCCTGTCCGCCTTCAAGGGCTTCATCGAAAAGCCCATGTCGATGCTGGTGTGAGTCGATGCCGGTGTGATCCCTACGGGCGGGCCGCCATGAGCGGTCGGCCCGCCGGTTGCACGCGCTCTGATCTGGCCCGGGAAGGCCGCGCCAGATCAAATCTCCCTACCGGCGCATCGTGTAGCAGCAGCTTCGAGGCGCCCGAACGTGCCCGAACGCCACAGCGAAGAGACGAACATGAGCCACACGCCCCACGAGCTTGCCGCCGACTTCCCCGAATATGCGGAGAAGATCAGCGCCCTGAAGCAGTCCGACGCGCACTTTGCCAAGCTCTATGACGCGTATCACGAGGTGAACCGCCAGGTGCACCGCGCCGAGACCGACGTGGAGCCGACCGGCGACGAGGAGATGGAGGCCTTGCGCCGCGAGCGCATCGCGCTGAAGGACGAGATCTACGCCATCCTGACCAAGTGAAGCGCCGGCGGCCGGACGCGCTCCGGCCGCATCGCGCACGGGACCCACGCCGGCGCCGAGGAGACACCCATGGCTGAGACCTACGACATCATCGTCATCGGCGGCGGACCGGGCGGCTACGTGGCCGCCATCCGCGCGGCGCAGCTCGGCTTCAAGACCGCGGTGGTGGAAAAGAGCCATCTCGGCGGCATCTGCCTCAACTGGGGCTGCATCCCCACCAAGGCGCTGCTGCGCTCCGCCGAGATCTACCACTACATGGAGCACGCCAAGGATTACGGCCTCTCCGCCGAGAAGGTGTCCTTCGACGCGGCGGCGGTGGTGAAGCGCTCGCGCGGCGTGTCGTCCCAGCTCGCCACCGGCGTCGGCTTCCTGCTCAACAAGAACAAGGTGGACGTGATCTGGGGCAAGGCCGCCTTCACGGCCCCCGGCAAGCTGAAGGTGGAGGCCGCCCAGAACCCGCCGAAGAACGCCAAGGGCGGCGGCGAGTATGCCGCCAAGCACATCATCGTCGCCACCGGCGCCCGGCCGCGCGCTTTGCCGGGGATCGAGCCGGACAAGAAGCTGATCTGGACCTATTTCGAGGCCATGGTGCCGGAGAAGATGCCGAAGTCCCTGCTGGTGATGGGCTCGGGCGCCATCGGCATCGAGTTCGCCTCCTTCTACCGCACCATGGGCGTCGACGTGACGGTGGTCGAAGTGCTGCCGCAGATCCTGCCGGTGGAGGACGAGGAGATCGCCGCCGTCGCCCGCAAGCGCTTCGAGAAGCAGGGTATGAAGATCATGTCCGGCGCCAAGGTGACGGGCGTCACCAAGCATGCCGACAGCCTCACGGTCCATGTCACCGACGACAAGGGCAAGGCGCACGACATCGCGGTCGAGCGCATGATCTCGGCGGTGGGCGTTCAGGGCAATGTGGAAGGGCTCGGCCTCGAGGCGCTGGGGGTGAAGATGGAGCGCGGCATTGTCGTCACCGACGGGCTCGGGCGCACCAACGTGCCCGGGGTCTACGCCATCGGCGACATCGCCGGCCCGCCCATGCTGGCCCACAAGGCGGAGCACGAGGGCGTGATCTGCGTCGAGACCATCAAGGGCCTTCCCACCCATCCCATGGACAAGAACAAGATCCCCGGCTGCACCTATTGCACGCCGCAGATCGCCTCCGTGGGCCTCACCGAGAAGAAGGCCAAGGAGGCGGGGCGGCAGATCAAGGTCGGCCGCTTCCCCTTCATCGGCAACGGCAAGGCGATCGCCCTCGGCGAGCCGGACGGCCTCGTGAAGACCATCTTCGACGCCAAGACCGGCGAACTCCTGGGCGCCCACATGGTGGGGGCCGAGGTGACGGAGCTGATCCAGGGCTTCGTCATCGCCATGAATCTCGAGACCACCGAGGAGGAGCTGATCCATGCGGTGTTCCCGCATCCGACGCTCTCCGAGATGATGCACGAGAGCGTCATGGCCGCCTACGGACGGGCGATCCACGTCTGAACACCTGCGGGCCGGCGGCGGGCGGCCTGCCCGCCGGGACCGCCATCGCCGTGCGGCCTTCAGGTCTCGCGGTGCACCGCCGGCGGGTCGCTGGCGGGGAAGCTCTCCTCAGCGCCTCGTCGAGGCGCCCGGCCATCTCCTTCTGCGCCTCCGCCTCGGCCTGGTCGCGCTTCAGGGCGATGATCTGCGTCAGCAGACCGTCGCGCCGCGCCGCGAGGTCGGCGATGGAGCGGCCGGCCGCTTCCGCGATCACGCCGCGCACCAGCTGCGCCTGGAGCTCCGGCGTCATCTGCGGCGCGCCGAGGTCGGCCCACCAGCCTTCCACCGCCGGCAAGAGGTGCTCCAGGAAATGGGCGAGGCCGCCCGGGCCGCCGCCCAGATGGAAGGTCATGTGCTGGCCCATCAGCGCCCAGCGCAGGCCCGGCCCTTCCGAGACCGCGGCGTCGATGTCCTCCAGCGAGGCCACGCCCTGCGCGACCAGATGGATCGCCTCGCGCCACAGCGCCGCCTGGAGCCGGTTCGCCACGTGGCCCTTCACCTCCTTGCGCAGTTCGATGGGGCGCTTGCCGATGGCGGCATAGAAGGCCATGGCGGTGTCCACCGCCGCCCGTCCGTCCGGCCCGTGGCCGAGCACCTCCACCAGCGGAATGAGGTGCGGCGGGTTGAAGGGATGGCCGATGACGCACCGCTCCGGCCGGGCGCACTGCTCGGTCATCCGGCTCAGCAGCAGGCCCGAGGTGCTGGAGGCGATCACCGCATGGGGCGCCAGGACCGCGTCCAGCTGCCGGAGCAAAGGCTGCTTGATCTCATAGCGCTCGGGCGCGTTCTCCTGCACGAAGTCGGCGCCGGCCGCCGCCTCCAGCGGGTCGGCCGCGAAGCGCCAGGCGGCGGGGTCGGCCGAGGGCAATGCGCCGAGCTGCTTCAGCGCCGGCCAGGCGGCGTCGATGAAGCGCTGGGTCGCCGCCTTCGCGCTCGGCGCGGGATCGCTCACCGTCACCTCCAGCCCGCGGGAGATGAACAGCGCCGCCCAGCTGGCGCCGATGGTGCCGGCGCCGATCACGGCGACGCGGCGGATGTCGGAGGCGGGAAACATCGGCGGCTCCTTCCGGCGATCGCGGCTGGGCGACACGGTGAATCGCCCTCTAACTTACTGAATGGAGACGGATTCGCTGCTCATAGCGAATCGCTCGGGCGAACCAAGAGCAGGTCCGGCTCTAGCGCGGCACCTGGCCCAGCAGTTCGCGCATGCCGAGCCAGATGATCTCGACGCCGATGGCGAACAGGATGAAGGCGAACAAGCGCACCAGGACGTTGGTGCCGGTCTTGCCCAGCACCCGCTCGATGGTGGGCGCCTCGCGAAAGGCGAAATACACCGTGAGCGCCACCGCCAGCAGCCCGGCCACGGCGCCGATCAGGCTGGAGAGCGATTCCATGAGGTCGGTCTGCCAGGTCGGCTTGTGGCTGGCGGCGATGGCGATGGTGGTGGCGATGGAGCCGGGGCCCACCGTGAGCGGCAGGGTGAGGGGATAGAAGGCCTCGTCCTGGGCCTGCGCCTCGCTCAGCTCCTGGCTCGCCGCGCGGTCGGCGGGCTCGTCGCCCTGGTGCAGCAGGCCCCAGCCCACCGCGGTCACCACCGCGCCGCCAGCCACCCGCAGGACCGGCAGGCTGACGCCGAAGAACAGCAGGATCTGCGCCCCGAACAAGAGCGAGCCGAACAGCAGCACGAAGCCGTAGAGGGCCACCGACCGGGCCACCTGCTCGCGCACGGCGGGCGAGCACTTGCGCACGAAATTGAGGAAGATCGGCGCGCTGCCGAGCGGATTGACCACCGGGAACAGCGCCGCGAACACCATCACGAAGATGTTGATGGAATTGGAAATGTAGTTCATCGCCGCCCCCGCGCCCGGACCCCGCCCTCAGCCATTGATAGCGCGCGCGTGCGCCTGGCGACCGTGCGAGGGCCTCAGGCCTCCACCCGCTCCCAGCCCTGGGGCGAGAGCCGCTCCTGCGGCAGGAAGCGGCGCTTGTAGTCCATCTTCTTCGAGCCCTGGACCCAGTAGCCGAGATAGACGAACGGCAGCTTCATCTCGCGCGCCCGCTCGATGTGGTCGAGGATCAGGAAGGTGCCGAGCGAGCGGTGCGCCACGTTCGGGTTGTAGAAGGAATAGACCATGGAAAGGCCGTCGGAGAGGATGTCGGTGAGCGCCACCGCGATCAGATCGCCGGCGCCGCGGCCGAGGATGCGGCTGTCGGGGCCGGCCTTGCGGTACTCCACGAGGCGGGTCTCCACATGGGTGTCCTCCACCATCATGGCGTAGTCGAGCACGCTCATGTCCGCCATGCCGCCGGCGCCGTGACGGGCGGTGACGTAGGAGCGGAACAACGCGTATTGCTCGGAGGTGGGGGTGGGCGGCTTCACCGCGCCCACGAGGTCCTCATTGTCGGTCCGCACCCGCCGGAACGAGCGCGACACCACGAAGTCGTCGACGCAGATCCGCACCGAAACGCAGGCCCGGCAGCCCTCGCAGGCGGGGCGGTAGGCGATCGACTGGCTGCGGCGGAAGCCGCCCTGGGTCAGCACGTCGTTGAGCGCGCCGGCCCGCTCGCCCACGAGGTGGGTGAACACCTTGCGCTCCTCCCGGCCCGGCAGGTAAGGGCAGGGGGAGGGCGCGGTGAGGTAGAATTGCGGTGTGTCGCGCGGGTGCTCGCTCACGGTCTCACGCCTCGAACCGTGACAGCATCGCCGGAGCTTGCGGTCCGGTCAAAGGCCAAGGCGCCTCGGCACGCAAATTTCAGGTGCGGCGGCGCAGCATGGCGGCGCGGCCCTCGTTGTTCACCACCACGGTGCCCACCAGGAAATCGTGCAGCAGCCGGCGCCGGCCGTTGAACAGGGCGACCAGGAGCACCAGCGGGGTGCCGACCGAGACCGAGACCCAGAAGCACACCGCATGGACCGCGCCGAGCAGGGAATAGCAGGGCGCGCCGTACCAGGTGCGCATCTCGAGGTCCATGAGTCGCATGCCGAGCGTCGCCGAGGCCGGCGAGCCGAGGGTGATGGCGTTGTAGCAGATGGCCCAGACCACGAACGCCGGACCGAGCAGGGGGAACAGCATCCAGCCCAGACTGAGCGTCACGATGCCGAACACGAAGATGAACACCGCCAACAGGATGATCGGCCCGAGAATCATCATCGCGTCGACGCAGAAGGCGACGATGCGGCGCGAGAGCACGCCGTCGAAATATTCCGGCTGCGCCACCGGGTCGTAAGCGTGGGGCCGGGGTTCGCTGGAGACGCCGATGCGGGGCGGCTCGCGGGTCTGGCTCGACGGGTCACTCATGGGCCGGGGCTCCTTGGGGGCCGATGGTCCTCATCCAAGCGCAAGAGGTGGGGATCGGCGCCGCGCGACGCAAGTACGTGCGTGCGTTCGCGCGCACCTTCCCGCGCTTCGTCCCGGCATGAGCCTACCAGTCGACGCCGCCGGCGCCGAGCCGCTGCACCGGCAGCCCCTCCGCCTCCAGCGCCGCCTCGATCGCCTGGGCGTGGGCCTGGTCGCGGGTCTCCACCGTCAGATCGAGGCGGGTGCCCTTCGCCGGCACGTCGAGGAAGGTGCGCCGGTGGTGCACCTCCAGGATGTTGGCGCCGAGCTTGCCGAGCAGCGTGGCGATGCGCCCCAGCATGCCCGGCCGGTCGAGGATGGTGAGGCGGAAGGAGACGATGCGCTCCTCGCGCTCGAGCTCGCGCAGGAGGATGCCGGCGAGCATGCGCGGATCGATGTTGCCGCCGCACAGAATGAGACCCACGGTGCGGCCGGCGAAGCGCTCGGGCTCGGTGAGCAAAGCGGCGAGGCCGGCCGCGCCGGCCCCCTCGGCCAGCGTCTTCTGGTTGGTGAGGAAGGCGTTCACCGCCCGCTCCAAAGCGGTCTCGTCCACCAGCACGATGCTCGGCACCAAAGCGCGGATGATGGTGCTGGTCAGCGCGCCCACATTGTGGACCGCGATGCCCTCGGCGAGCGTCGGTCCGCCGCAGGGCCGGGCGATGCCGGTGAGCATCGACCACATGGCCGGGTAGAGCGCCGCCTCGACCCCCACCATCTCGGTGCCGGGCGAACGGCCGGCGAAGGCGAGGGCGACGCCGGAGGCGAGCCCGCCGCCGCCGATGGGCGCCAGCACCGCGTCGAACTGCGGCCCGTCCTCGATCATCTCCAGGCCGATGGAGCCCTGGCCGGCGATCACGTCGCGATCGTCATAGGGATGGACGAACACGCGGCCCTCCTCGCGCGAGATCCGCTCCGCCTCGCCTTGGGCGTCGGCCACCGTGTCGCCGAACAGCACCACGCTGGCGCCGAACGCCTCGGTGGCCATCACCTTCACCTGGGGCGTGGTCTCCGGCATGACGATGGTGGTGGCGATGCCGAGCCGCGTGCCGTGGCAGGCCACCGCCTGGGCATGGTTGCCGGCCGACATGGCGACCACGCCGCGCCGCGCCTCGTCCGGCGACAGGCGGGCGAGCTTCACCAGCGCGCCGCGCTCCTTGAACGAGGCGGTGACCTGGAAGTTCTCATACTTCACCCACACGTCGGCGCCGGTGAGGGCGGACAGCCGCGGCGCCCGCAGGGTCGGGGTCCGCAGGATGGCGCCGGCGAGCAGCGGGCGCGCCGCCTCCACGTCCGCGAGGGTGACCGGCAGGCCGGCATCGGCGGGGGCGGGCAGGGACATGGGGCTTCCTTCGTGCCGGTCGGGTGGGGCGGCCATCTGAGGGGAAAAATACCGGGCTTGTCCATGGGCCGCCGGCCGATCGGGCGCCGGCGCCGCCACATTGGAGCAGATCCGGATCGCGGCCGCAGGAGCGGAGCCGAAGGTGACCCCGGATCAAACGAGCCGGAGCAAAGGGTCCGGCAAAAGAAAAGGGCGCGGCCCCAAGGCCGCGCCCCTTTGTCTTCAGCCCATGAGCGGCTCAGCGCCGCTTGGACATGGGCACGTAGTCGCGCAGGGCGGCGCCGGTATAGAGCTGACGGGGACGGCCGATGCGCTGGCTCGGGTCCTCGATCATCTCCTTCCACTGGCCGATCCAGCCCACGGTGCGGGCGAGCGCGAACAGCACCGTGAACATGGTGGTGGGGAAGCCCATCGCCTTGAGCGTGATGCCCGAATAGAAGTCGATGTTCGGATAGAGCTTCTTCTCGACGAAATAGTCGTCGTGCAGCGCGATGCGCTCGAGCTCGATGGCGACGTCCAGCAGCGGGTCGTCCTTGATGCCGAGCTCGCCGAGGACCTCGTGGCAGGTCTGCTGCATGATCTTGGCGCGCGGATCGTAGTTCTTGTAGACCCGGTGGCCGAAGCCCATGAGCCGGAACGGGTCGTTCTTATCTTTGGCGCGGTTGATGTATTCCGGGATGCGGTCGACGTGGCCGATCTCCATCAGCATCCGCAGCGCCGCCTCGTTGGCCCCGCCGTGGGCCGGCCCCCACAGGCAGGCGATGCCGGCGGCGATGCAGGCGAAGGGATTGGCGCCGGACGAGCCGGCGAGCCGAACGGTGGAGGTGGAGGCGTTCTGCTCGTGGTCGGCATGGAGGATGAAGATCTTGTCCATGGCCTTGGAGAGCACCGGACTGACCTTGTACTCCTCGCACGGCACCGCGAAGCACATATTCAGGAAGTTCGACGTATAGTCCAGGTCATTCTTCGGATAGACGAAGGGCTGGCCGATGGAATACTTATAAGCCATCGCCGCCAGGGTCGGCATCTTCGCGATCATGCGGATCGAGGCGATCAGGCGCTGGTGCGGATCGGAGATGTCGGTCGAGTCGTGATAGAAGGCCGAGAGCGCGCCGACCGAGGCCACCATGATGGCCATCGGGTGGGCGTCGCGCCGGAAGCCCTGGAAGAAGCGCGTCATCTGCTCGTGAACCATCGTGTGACGGGTCACGGAATAGTCGAAGTCGGCCTTCTGGGCGGCGGTGGGCAGCTCTCCGTAGAGCAGCAGATAGCAGGTCTCGAGGAAGTCGCCGTTCTCGGCCAGCTGCTCGATCGGGTAGCCGCGATAGAGCAGCACGCCCTCGTCGCCGTCGATATAGGTGATCTTGCTCTCGCACGAGGCCGTGGAGGTGAAGCCGGGATCGTACGTGAACATCCCCGTCTGCCCGTAGAGCTTGGCGATGTCCACCACGTCCGGACCGATGGTCCCCGCGTGGATGGGCAGTTCCCAGCTCTTGTCCCCCACGGTCAGCTGCGCTGCCTTGGCCCCGGTGTTGGTGGCGTCCATGGCTTCCTCATCCTTCGGGCGGAGTGGCGCCCTTGCGTGAGCCCCGCGGCGGTCTTCGCGGATGCGAAGTCGCCTTATCGCAGTCCTAAACCCTCCCCAATCCTGCCGCAAGCGTGACCATGGTTCAGGAACGGGCAGCCAGGCGCGCACGTGCAATAGCAAGCTCTTGCGGGGTGTTCACATTGTAGAACGGGTCGTCGGTGCCGCCGTCCCAGCCAATTGCTGCGCCGCCGAGCAGGTCGATCACCAGCCCGACCCGGCGCTCGCCGGCCGCGAGCAGCGCGCGCAGCCGCCCGCGGACTGCAACCGGCCACAGCGCCACCACCGGATGGCGCCGGCCGAGGGACGACGCGCAGGCCGGCCCGCCCCCCTCCGGCAGCCCCGCGAGCAGCCGGGCGGCGAGGTCCGGCGGCAGGAAAGGCGCATCGGCCGGAGCGGTCAGAAGCAAGGCGCCGGGCATCTGTGCCGCGATCAGATCGAGCCCGGCGAGCACGCCGGCGAGCGGGCCGGGCCGGTCGGGCAGGGCATCGGCGATCACCGGCAGGCCGAGCGGGGCGAGCGCATCCGCATCATTGCCGCTGACATAGAGGCGGGCGACCTGGGGGCGCAGGTGCTCGGCCACGTGCGCCGCCAGCGGCCGCCCGCCGAGCAGCACCATCGGCTTGGGCAAAGCTCCCGCGGCGGACGCGCCCATGCGCCGCCCGTGGCCGCCGGCGAGGATCAGGCCGATCACCGTCGGCGCCCGCGGCGCGGCCGGGTCCGACGGCAGCGGGGCGGTGGGAGAGGCAGGGGCATCGCGGCCGGACATGGGGCCAGCATAGCAGAACGCCCGGCGCGGGGCCGGGCGTTCGCAGGCAGGGTCTCACCCCGAGATCGTCAGCCCGAGGTCTTCGGCGCCAACCGGTCCGGCCCGGTCCCGGGCGCCCCGAGCCTCACTCGGCCACCGCCGGCGGCGCCGGCGGAGCGGCGAGGCCGAGGCGGCGCGGCACCGCCGCGATCCGCGTGCCGAGCGCCCGCCAGGTGGCGGCGTCGTTCAGGCGCGAGGGCTCGAAGGCGCCGATCAGGGCCGCCGCGACGAACGGCAGGCTCTGCACCATGAGCGCAATCCCGTAGAGATTGATTTCCCGGATGTGGCGCCAGTCGTTCTTGGTCAGCGCGACGCCCGGCAGGTTGTTGAGCGCCAGCAGGGCGATGCCCGCGAGCAGCAGCAGAGCGCCGATGCTCGCCTCCGGCAGCGCCGGGAACGAGCGCGCCGCCCCGGCGAGCCAGTTGTTGCCCTTGGCGGTGCGGGCGAAGGCGAGGTCCTTGTAGCGGAACCCGTCCAGCACCGCCTTCGCCACCGTGAACTGCACCGCGCTCGCCGCGATCGCCGCGCCCAGCATGCGCAGCGGCGTGGAGGCGACGCGCAGCTTGTAGAGGCTGACGAAGTGCAGAGCGTAGATCAGGAAGGTGGCGACGATCGGCAGGGTGAGCACATAGGCCGGCACCGACACGCCGAACAGCAGCACGAACGGCACGAAGGCGAGGGAGGCGAGGGCCATGAAGGCGCCCACCGATTCCGAGCCGAGCCAGGAGATCCAGCCGAGCACGAAGTGGCGGCGCTGGGCCGTGGTCAGGCGCGAGCGGCTCGGCAGGAAGCGCCGCCAATGCTTCTTGATGATCTGGAAGCCGCCATAGGCCCAGCGGTGGCGCTGCTTCTTGAACGCCTCGAAGGTGTCGGGCAGCAGGCCGTAGCCGTAGCGCCTGCGGGTATAATGGGTCTTCCAGCCGTTCTCGGCGATGGACAAGCCGAGGTCGGTGTCCTCGCAGATGGTGTCGGACGACCAATTGCCGGCCTCCACCATGGCGGCGCGGCGGATCAGGCACATGGTGCCGTGCACGACGATGGCGTCGTCCTCGTTGCGCTGGACCATGCCGATGTCGAAGAAGCCGGCATATTCGGCGTTCATGGCCTCGTGCAGCAGGCTGCGCGTGCCGTCGCGGTGGTCCTGCGGCGCCTGGACCAGGCCCACGGTCGGGTCCTCGAACACCGGCACGAGGTCCTTCAGCCAGTCCGGGGTGACCGCATAATCGGCGTCGATGACGCCGATGATCTCGGCGTCGGGCGCGGTGGCCTCGAGCGCGATGCGCAGGGCCCCGGCCTTGAAGCCCGCGACCTTCTCGGCATTGATGAACTTGAAGCGCTCGCCGAGCAGCTCGCAATGGGCGCGCACCGGCTCCACCATCGCCGGGTCCGGCGTGTTGTTGACGATGATCACGGCCTCGAAATTGGGATATTCGAGCCGGGCGAGCGCGTCGATGGTCTGCTTCAGCATCTCCGGCGGCTCGCGATAGGCGGGCACGTGGATGGAGACCTTGGGGAAGCGCGAGGGCGCGGAGGGTTTCTGCGCCTCCACCAGCCGGACCGGGCCGCGGCCGAACACCACCGCCGCCAGCTCCTCGATGCGGTAGAGCAGCACGAACACCAGCGGCACCAGCATCAGGACGCTGAGCGCCAGGGTGACGTAGTCGCCGCCCATCACATAGTGGTTCATCCAATAGTCGACCACTAGCGCCAGCCAGGCGGCGACCGCATTGCCGGCGCCGGCGAGCACGAAGCCCTGCGAGATCGTCACCTCGCGCATGCGCAGCAGCGGCAGGGCGAACAAAACGCCGACCAGCAGCGCCAGGATCGCGGTCTGGTTGTAGGTGGTCTCGAAGATCGGGCCGGTGAGCGGGAATTTGAGGTTGCGGTCGGCGTCGAACACGCCCCAATACTGGCCCACCGAGCCTTCGTTCTGCTTCTTGGGCAGGTCGAACGCCTCGATGATGTTGTACTCGATGCCGAGCGCGTCCGCGCGCGCCACGAAATCGCGGATGATCTTGGCCTGCCACATGGGATCGGGCACCGAGGCGCCGCGGTTGTAGCCGTGCGAGGGCCAGCCGAACTCGCCGACGACGATGCGCTTGCCGGGATAGGCGGCGCGCAGGCGGTTGTAGGCGCTGATGGTGTAGTCCACCACCTGGTCCGCCGGCACGTCCTCCCAATAGGGCAGGATATGGGCGTAGATGAAGTCCACGGACGAGGCGAGCTCGGGGGTCTCGAGCCAGGTGTTCCAGATCTCGCCCGTGGTCACCGGCACGTTGACCTGGCGCTTGACCTTGCGGATCAGTGCGGCGAGCTCGGCTTCCTTCATGTCGCCGCGCAGCATGGTCTCGTTGCCGACCACCACGGCGTCCACGTTGCGGTTGCGCCGGGCGATCTCGATGACGTTGGCGATCTCCTTGTCGTTCCCGGCCTTGGCCTTGGGATCGGGGGCGCCGTATTTGTCGGTCTCGCGGTTGAGCCAGGCGCCCGCGGTCACGCGCAGGTCCTGCTCGCCGGCGATCGCCGCGATCTGTTCCTTGCCGTGGGTGGAGGAATAGGTGCGGATGGCGCGCGAATAGGGCGCCACCGCCTTCACGTCCGACCGGATCTGGTCGGCGTTGGTCACCGCCTCGCCCTCCGGGCTCATGTGCCGGCTGAAGGGCGCGAAGGAGAGGCTGCGGAAGCGCTCCGTGATGTTCGGAGCCTCGGCCTCTGGACGCAAAGAAAGCCACATCGCGGCGTGGAACGAGGTCACAACCGCAATGATCGCCGCCGCAGCAGCAAGACCGGGACGCATGGCAATGCCCACCCAAGAAGGGAAGTTCACCCCCCGAACGCTGGCTTAGGGCGGAGGGTTCCAGGAGACTTACCGGGGCACCGTTTCGACCTGCCCCCGCAGTCGGCCGTGCGTCTTGTCGTTGCACCGCACCGAGAGACTAACACTCTCGAATAAGGAGATAAATGGGGAGTGTGGCGGCCGTTCGACAAGGGTGCGTCCGACACATGATGTCATTGCTGCGCCGGTGCGGCAATGAAATCAGGGTTAACCCAGCACTGGTGCGCCCGGCTGTTGAGGTTGGCCTGCGCCTTCTGGTCCAGATTGCCCTGCCGCACCAGGCAGCGGAAGGCCAGCTTCAGGTGCTCGGTCGGGCAGCCGAAGCGCTCGTAGATCTCGATGTGGCGCCGCGCGGTGTCGACGTCGTCGCGCCACAGCAAAGCGGCGATGCGCCGGCCGGTCCACACGCATTCCGGCAGCCCGGCGGTGCCCGGCAGCTTGGCCGCCTCGTTGAACTCCTCCACCGAGCGGCGCTGGGCCTCCTGGGCCGCCTTCTGCTCCGGGGTCAGCTCTTGGGCGGGCTTCTGGTCGGTGCCCTGGGTCTGGGCCGCGACGGGGGAGAGGCAGGCGAGGAGGACTGCGCCCACGAGGAGCGTAAGGCGAGAGCTGTGCATGTCGGCCATTTTCATCGGAAGGGAGCGGCGGTCGGCGGAGACACCCTAGGAGATGGTGGGGATTTTGTCAGCATGACGACGCGGCTTCCGCAGGGTGGCGTGGGGCGGCGGGGCCGGGCAAGCGGCTTCCCAGCCGAGGGGGAAACCTCTATGTGGCGTGTCTGGTCCCGCCCCGGGAGAATTTCCCTTGTCCCTGCGAATGCCGATCGCCTCCGCTCTGGTCGTCAGCGCGCTGCTCGCCGTGCTCTGGGCGCTGGTCGGACAGAAAGTGGCGATGCCGCCGTCGCCGCTCGCCCCCGGCGAGAAGCTGCCCTGCGTCTCCTATGCGCCGTTCCGCGACGGGCAGTCGCCGTTCGATCGCCCGCTCGCCATTCCCGAGGTGCAGATCGACCAGGATTTCGCCCGCCTCGCCCCGCTCACCGCCTGCGTGCGCACCTATTCCATCGAGGCCGGGCTCGACAAGGCGCCGGCGCTGGCCCGCAAGCACAAGCTCGCTCTGCTCATGGGCGTGTGGCTGAGCGCAGATCCCGAGCGCAACCGGCAGGAGCTCGACGAGAGCATCCGCATCGCCAACGAGAACCGCGACGTCATCAAGGGCCTGGTGGTCGGCAACGAGGTGCTGCTGCGCGGCGAGATGTCGCCCATGGAGCTCTCCGACACGCTCAAATACGTGCGCGCCAAGGTGGCGCCGATCCCGGTAACCTATGCCGACGTGTGGGAATTCTGGGAGCGCAACAAGGGCCTCGCGGCGGACGTCGACTTCGTCACCATCCACATCCTGCCCTATTGGGAGGACCTGCCGGTCTCCGCCGCCGAGGCCGGGCCGCACGTGGACCGGATCCGCCACGAAATGGCGGACGCCTTCCCGGGCAAGGAGATCCTGATCGGCGAGACCGGCTGGCCCAGCGCCGGCCGCATGCGCGAGGAGGCGCTGCCCTCGCCGGCGAGCCAGGCTCTGGTGCTGCACGACCTCATGGCGCTCGCCAAGCGCCAAAACTACCGCGTGAATTTCATCGAGGCGTTCGACCAGCCCTGGAAGCGGCGCAGCGAGGGCACGGTGGGCGGCCATTGGGGCCTGCTCGACGCCCATGCGCGCGCGCCCAAGTTCGCCTGGGGCGCGCCGATCTCCGATTTCCCGTTCTGGCCGGTGAACATCCTGGTGGGCGTGCTGGTGGTGGCGGCGGCCCACGGCGCCGCCATCTGGGGCGCCCGCGCCGGCGAGCGCGGCGCGCCCAACGGCGCCCCCATGGGCAATCTGGACTGGTCCGCGGTGGGCGCGCTCGCGCTCGCCTCGGGCGCGACCCTCGGCCAGGCCGGGGTCAACCTGCAGCTCGAAAGCCTCGGCGTGTTCGGCTGGCTGCGCAACGGCGCCTTCTTCGCGCTGGCGCTGGCCAGCGCGGTCGCGCTGCCGTGGCTGGTGGGGCGCGGGCAGGGGCTGGTGGCGCTCTCGCACCTGCTCGATCCCGCGCGGCGGGCGCGGGCGCGCGGCCCGGCCCTGGTGGCGGGGCTGGTTCTGGCGGCGACGCTGACCGCCGTGGGGGTCGCCGCGCTCGAACTGGTGTTCAACCCGCGCTACAAGGATTTTCCGGACTTCGTGCTCACCGGGCCGGCGCTGGGCGTGCTGGTCCTGGCGCTGCTGCTGCGGCCGGCGCGCACCGGTTTGTCCGCCACCGAGGAGATCGCGCGCTACGCCTTCCTCGGCGCGGCGATCTACATTCCGCTCAACGAGACCCTCGCCAACTGGCAGGCGGCGTGGTTCGGCGGGCTGTGCCTTGCCGTATCGCTCACGGTGTGGCGGGTCCTGGCCGTGCAAAGGACAGCATGAGCCCCATGGCGGCGAGCGCGCCGGCTAGCTCGTTGTGGAACACCAGCGCCAGTCCCGAGAAGGCGAGCCCCACCGCGAAGGCCGGCAGGCTCGGGCGCACCAGCTGCATCGCCGCCGCGGCGAGCGCGATGGCGCCGAACACGTCCCAGGTATAAAGCGCGAGCACGGCGGTGCGGGTGTAGCACTGGGCGCTCTCCAGCCCGGCCTCGCAGGCGAGGCGCACCAAGGCCGGCTCCAGCACCAGAAAGCGCACATAGAGCGCCCAGCCGACCGCGCCCATGCCGAGAGGAATGAGCCAGTTGAGGGTCCGCGGGCCGGGGCGGAACAGGGTGCCCCCGCCGGCGTCGGCGTCGCTGCGTGAGGGGTCGGTGCCGATGTCGCTCATGGTCCGGTCGCCAATTCCCGTCGCCCGTTGCCCGGTTCCCGTCGTCCGGCGCCGTCGGTCCGCCGGTCGACGCGGCCGGCCCGTTGCGGCGTGCTCCTGCCTCATACGCCGGGCGCCGAGGCCGGTCCAGTGGGGCCGGCGCCGGGCGCCGCGCGCCGGGCTGCCGCTGCTTGATCCTCGGAGCGCGGCGCCGCGGGCGCTTTCCCAAAGGCGCGGTCCGCTCTAAGGGATTGGCCCGGCGCCGCTGTGCGCGCCGCGATTCTGGCCCGCGGTCCGCGTCGGCGCGGCCGGCGATGGAATGTCCGCGATGGGTGTCCGGGGGGGAACGCTGATGGGAGATCGCAGCCTGCTGGTCGTCGTGCTCGCCGCCGGGGAGGGCACGCGCATGGCCTCCAAGCGGCCCAAGGTGCTGCATCAGGTGGCGGGGCGCACCATGCTCCACCATGTGCTCGCCGCCACCGCGCAAGCGGGCGCCACCGCCACCGCCGTGGTGATCGGGCCGAACCGGGACGACGTCGCCGCCGAGGCGCACCGGGTCTCGCCGGACGCGCAGGTGTTCGTGCAGAACGAGCGGCTCGGCACCGCCCATGCGGTGCTCGCCGCCCGCCGGGCGCTGGAAGCGGGCGCGGACGACGTGCTGGTGCTCTATGCCGACACGCCGCTGGTCACGCCCGCGACCCTGGAGCGCCTGCGCGCGCCGCTCGCCGCCGGCGCCGGCGTCGCGGTGCTGGGCTTCCGCCCGGCCGACCCCGCGGGCTATGGCCGCCTCGTCACCGACGGCGAGGCGCTGGTCGCGATCTGCGAGGAGAAGGACGCGAGCGCGGCCGAGCGCGCCATCGGCTTCTGCAATGCCGGGCTGATGGCGCTCGCCGGCAAGGACGCGCTGGCGCTGCTCGAGCGCATCGGCAACGCCAATGCCAAGAGCGAATATTATCTCACCGACGCGGTGGTGCTCGCCCGCGCGGCCGGCCTTCCCGCCGTCGCCATCGAGGCCGACGTGGAGGAGGTGGCCGGCGTCAACAGCCGGCTCCAGCTCGCCGAGGCGGAAGCGATCATGCAGGCGCGCCTGCGCCGCGCCGCCATGGCCGGCGGGGCGACGCTGGTCGCCCCCGAGACGGTGTTCTTCTGCGCCGACACGGTGCTCGGCCGCGACGTGCTGGTGGCGCCGAACGTGGTGTTCGGCCCGGGCGTGCGGGTGGGGGACGACGTGGTGATCCACGCCTTCTGTCACCTGGAGGGCGCGGTGCTGGAGCCGGGCGTCACCATCGGCCCCTATGCGCGGCTGCGGCCCGGCACGTGGCTCGAGAGCGGGGTGCGCATCGGCAATTTCGTGGAGACCAAGGCGGCCCACATTGAAAGCGGCGCCAAGGTGAACCACTTGTCCTATGTGGGCGACGCCCATGTGGGGGCGGGCGCCAATCTCGGCGCCGGCACCATCACTTGCAATTATGACGGCTTCTCCAAGTTCCGCACCGAGATCGGCGCGGGCGCCTTCATCGGCGTCAACGCCGCTCTGGTGGCGCCGGTGAGCATCGGCAAGGGCGCCTTCGTCGGCACCGGCGCGGTGATCACCGAGGACGTTCCGGACGACGCCCTCGCTTTGGCGCGCAGCCGCCAGGTGGTGAAGGAGGGCTGGGCCAAGGCCTTCCGGGAGCGCCGCGCGAAGGAGAAGGACAAGTCCGACACCTGACAGGAACCGAAAGGCGAAGTGATGCCGACCGCAACCCGGATCGCGCTAGACAAGGCGGCGTTCAGGTTTGCGGTGCATCATTGAGGAGCAGGGCCCGCAGGGGCGGCGGGCGCCACGACATCGGGGGAGCATCACGGCATGTGCGGCATCGTCGGCATTCTGGGCAAGGACGCGGTGGCGGAGAAGGTGGTGGAATCCCTCCGCCGCCTCGAATATCGCGGCTATGACTCGGCCGGGGTCGCGACCCTCGAGCACGGCCACCTGGAGGTGTGCCGGGCCGAAGGCAAGCTCAAGAACCTGGAGCACAAGCTCGACAAGCATCCCATGGGCGGCCATTCCGGCATCGGCCACACCCGCTGGGCGACCCACGGCAAGCCTTCCGAGCGCAACGCCCATCCCCACGCCACCAAGCGCGTCGCCGTGGTGCACAATGGCATCATCGAGAATTTCCGCGAGCTGAAGCGCGAGCTGGAGTCGGAGGGCGTCGTCTTCTCCAGCGACACCGACACCGAGGTGGTGGCGCAGCTGGTCGATCGCCAGCTGCTCGCCGGCAAGAGCCCGGCGGCGGCGGTGGCGGCCGTGCTGCCGCGCCTGAAGGGCGCGTTCGCGCTCGGCTTCCTGTTCGACCGCGAGACCAATCTGATGATCGCCGCCCGGCGCGGCTCGCCGCTCGCCATCGGCTACGGCAAGGGCGAGATGTTCCTCGGCTCGGACGCCATCGCGCTCGGCCCGTTCACCGACCGCATCTCCTATCTGGAGGAGGGCGACTGGGCGGTGCTCACCCGCGAAGGCGTGGAGATCCGCGACGAGAGCGGGCGCATCGTCGAGCGGCCGATCCAGAAGGTGCCGGCGGGCGCGCTGCTGGTGGACAAGGGCAACCACCGCCACTTCATGGCCAAGGAGATCTACGAGCAGCCGGAGGTGATCGCCCACACCTTCTCGCACTATCTCGACCTTGCCGCCGAGACCGTGGCGCTGCCCGACCTGCCGTTCGACCTCGCCGAGATCCAGCACATCTCCATCACCGCCTGCGGCACCGCGCTCTATGCGGGGGCGGTGGCGGAATACTGGCTTGAGCGATTCGCCCGGGTTCCGGTCTCCACCGACATCGCCTCCGAGTTCCGCTACCGCGAGACGCCGCTCACCCCCGGCGGGCTCACCATCGTCATCTCCCAGTCCGGCGAGACCGCGGACACGCTCGCCTCGCTGCGCTACGCCAAGGAGTGCGGCCAGAAGGTGCTGGCGGTGGTGAACGTGCCGACCTCCACCATCGCCCGGGAGGCGGACGCGGTGCTGCCGATCCTCGCCGGTCCGGAGATCGGGGTCGCCTCCACCAAGGCCTTCACCTGCCAATTGGCGACGCTCGCCTGCCTGTCGGTCGCCATCGGCCGCGCCAAGGGCCTGCTGTCGCAGGACGACGAGCACCGCCTGGTGCGCGCCTTCATGGAGGTGCCGCGCCTCATGACCGAGGCGCTGAAGCTCTCGCCCGAGATCGAGGTGCTCTCGCGCACTTTGGCGAAGGCGCAGGACGTGCTCTATCTCGGCCGCGGCACCAATTTCCCGCTGGCGCTCGAAGGGGCGCTGAAGCTGAAGGAAATCTCCTACATCCACGCCGAGGGCTATGCCGGCGGCGAGCTCAAGCACGGCCCGATCGCGCTGATCGACGAGACCATGCCGGTGGTGGTGATCGCCCCGCACGACCGGATCTTCGACAAGACCGTCTCCAACATGGAGGAGGTGGCGGCGCGCGGCGGCAAGATCATCCTCGTCACCGACCCCAAGGGGGCCGCCGAGGCCCGCGTGGACGCGATCCAGAAGCTGATCCTGCCGGAGATGCCGGCGACCATCTGCCCGATGGTCTATTCCATCCCGGTCCAGCTGATCGCCTACCACACGGCGGTGATCATGGGCACCGACGTCGACCAGCCGCGCAACCTCGCGAAGTCGGTGACGGTGGAATAAGGGAGCGGCCGGCAGGCGCGGTCCGCAGGCGCGGCCGGCTCCAAACGCCGCCACAGGGATCGCGGGGCGGGCGGCCAACGGGCCACTGTCAGGCCTGCCGTCAGGCGCGCTCAGGGCCGGCGCGGGGCTTTTCCCTTCGGCGGCTTGCCGCGCGGCGCGTAGCCTTTCGGGCCGCTTTCGAACCCGCCCGGCCGGTCGCGCCCGGCCGGGCGCTTGCCGGGACCGCGGCCTTCGGGATTCGGCCCGCGCGGGCCCTCGTGCACGGTCCGCTCGCGGAACGACGCGCTCCGGGCGGGCCGGTCGGGATGCGGCTTCGCGCGCGGCGGCTTGCCGCGTCCGGGGCGCTCGGGACGGCCCGCCGGCGCGCCGCCCGCGAGCGGCTCGATCACCACGTCCGAGCCGTCCGGCGTCAAGAGCGCCTGCGCGAACGCGGCGGCGGCGCCGGCGGCGACCTCGAACGCGGTCTCCTGATCGAAGATGCGGATGGCGCCGATGTCCTCGCGCGTCACGTTGCCCCGCCGGCAGATGAGCGGCAGCAGCCAGCGCGGGTCGGCCTTGTTCCTGCGCCCGACATTGAGCCGGAACCAGGCGCCGCCCCCACCCGCCGGCCCGCCGGTGCCGCGCAGGGCCGCGCGCTCGCGCGCGCCGCGCGGCTCGCCGGGATCGGCCACGTCCTCCGGCGCCGGCAAACCGGCGCGATAAAGGCGCACCAGCGCCGCCACCAGATGCTCCGCCGGGTGCCGGGCCAGCAGCGTCTGGGCGACCGCGGCCTCGTCCTCGCTCGGCGCGTCGCTTAGCAGCGGATCGGCCAGCATGCGCTCGTGATCGAGCGTGCGGATGTCGTCCGGGGTGGGCGGCCCGGACCAGACCGGGCTCACGCCCAGGCCGCGCAGCAATTCCTCGGTGCGGCGCCGGCGGAACGGCGGCACCAGCAGCACGCTCACCCCCTTGCGGCCGGCCCGTCCGGTGCGGCCGCTGCGGTGCTGCAGGCTCTCGGCGTCGTTCGGCAGATCGGCGTGGATGACGAGGCCGAGGCGCGGCAGATCGATGCCCCGCGCCGCCACGTCGGTCGCCACGCACACCCGCGCACGGCCGTCGCGCAGCGCCTGGAGCGCGGCGTTGCGCTCGTTCTGGCTGAGCTCGCCGGACAGCGCGACCGCGGAGAACTGCCGCTCCAGAAGCCCCGCATGCAGATGCCGCACGGTCTCGCGGGTGTTGCAGAACACGATGGCGCTCGGCGCATCGAAATAGCGCAGCACGTTGACGACGGCGTGCTCGACGTCCTTCGGCACCACGCGGATGGCGCGGTACTCGATGTCGGCGTGGCCCCCTTCCGCGCTCGTCACCTCGATGCGCAGCGCCTCGCGCTGGTAGCGCTTGGCCAAGGCGGTGATGGCGCGCGGCAGCGTGGCCGAGAACAAAAGGGTGCGCCGCTCCTTCGGGGTGGCGTCGAGGATGAACTGGAGGTCCTCGCGAAAGCCGAGGTCGAGCATCTCGTCGGCTTCGTCGAGCACCACCGCCTGGACCGCCGAGATGTCGAGACGGCCCCGCTCCAGATGATCGCGCAGGCGCCCCGGCGTGCCCACGACGATGTGGGCGCCGCGGCCGAGGGCGCGCTGCTCCTGGCGCGGATCCATGCCGCCGACGCAGGAGACGATGCGCGCGTCCGTGGCCGCATAGAGCCACGCGAACTCGCGCTGGACCTGGAGCGCGAGCTCGCGGGTGGGCGCCACCACCAGCGCCTGCGGCAGGCTCGCCGGTGCGAAGCGCGCGGCGTCGCCGAGCAGCGTGTCGGCGACGGCGAGGCCATAGGCCACGGTCTTGCCCGAGCCGGTCTGCGCGGACACCAGGAGGTCGCGGCCTGCGGCCTCGGGCGCCAGCACCGCGCGCTGCACTGGGGTCGGGGTGACGTAGTCCCGCTCCGCCAAAGCGCTCGCGAGCGCCGGATTGGTGGTCGTGAAGGGCATGGCCGGTTCCGCCTATCTTGCAATGTCGTCAGGCGTCGAACGGGAGCCATCGGAGGGGATGAAGGCGCCATCCATACCGGACTGGACCGCCTGATGCCACGCCCCCCGGGGGGCGCGTCGCCGCGGCGCGCCCGGGCGCCTACGAATTGGGCCGCGTCAGCATGAACAGCGCCAGCGCCGCGAACAGCGCCGCGAGCAGCACCAGCATGATGCGCGGCGCGCCGAAATACCAGGCGCCGGCGAGCGTGCCGACGAAGCTCGACATGGCGAGCGCCTTGGCGACCGGCGGGATGGCGCCGGTGGCCTTCCAGCGGGCGACGCTCGGGCCGAGATAGCGGTGGGCGAGCAGCCAGGCCTCGAAGCGCGGCGAGGAGCGCGCGAAGCACCAGGCGGCGAGGATCAGGAACACCGTGCCCGGCAGCATTGGCACCACCATGCCGATGGCGCCGACCAGCAGGAACAGGCTGCCGGCCACGAACAGCGCCCGGCGATAGAGCGCCTCGCGCGCGAACCAGCGCCGGGTGGCGCTCGGGGTGGCGGCGGGCGCCGCCCCGTCCGCCGCCGCCGGCACGCCGTCCGGTGCCGGAGAAAGCGCGTCGCCTTCCGTTTCGGCAAGCATGTTCTGGTCCCGCGCGGTCACGTCGTCCTCGCCTCATCCCGCGCCGAGCAGGCGCATGGCCGCGTCGCGCTCGTGCAGATAGAGCAGCGTGCGCAGCGGGGCCGAATCGGGCTCGGCCAGATCGGCATCCTGCCGCACCAAGGTGGCAGCCAGACGGCGGGCGGTCTCCATGTCGGCGGCATGCAGATCGAGCCGCGCGACGCGGAAGCCGGGCATGCCGCTCTGGCGCGTGCCGAGCACGTCGCCTTCGCCGCGCAGCCTGAGGT
The DNA here is from genome assembly GCF_040049235.1 of Xanthobacter luteus. NCBI lineage: Bacteria > Pseudomonadati > Pseudomonadota > Alphaproteobacteria > Hyphomicrobiales > Xanthobacteraceae > Xanthobacter > Xanthobacter luteus. The sequence continues at coordinate 180,132 of NZ_JBDZDO010000001.1, read as the reverse complement.
CCTCCTCGGCGAGGCGGAAGCCGTCCTGGCTCTCGCGCAGGATGGCGAGCCGCGCCTTGGCGGTCTCGCCCAGCGGCGCGCGGTAGAGCAGCAGGCAGGTGGAGGGCTTGTCGCCGCGCCCGACGCGCCCGCGCAGCTGGTGCAGCTGCGCGAGGCCGAAGCGCTCGGCGTGCTCGATCACCATGATGGTGGCCTCGGGCACGTTGACGCCCACCTCCACCACCGTGGTCGCCACGAGAAGCTGGGTCTCGCCGGCGGCGAAGCGCGCCATGGCCGCGTCCTTGGCGGTGCCGGACATGCGCCCGTGCACCAGGTCCACCTTCGCCCCGAAGCGCGCTTTGAGCGCCTCGAACCGATCGGTGGCGGCGGCGAGGTCGGAGGTGTCGGTCTCCTCCACCAGGGGGCAGATCCAATAAGCGCGGGCGCCCGCCGCCATGGCGCGGCCGACCGCCTCCACCACCTCGTCGAGCCGGTCGAGGGGCATGGCGCGGGTGTCGATCTCCTGCCGGCCCGGCGGCTTCTCGCGCAGCTCGCTCGCCTCCATGTCGCCGAACACCGTGAGCACCAGGGTGCGCGGGATGGGGGTGGCGGTCATCACCAGCATGTCCACGGCCTGCCCCTTGCGCGCCAGAGCAAGGCGCTGCTCGACACCGAACCGGTGCTGCTCGTCCACCACCGCCAGAGCAAGGTCGCGGAAGGCGACGTCGTCCTGGATCAGCGCATGGGTGCCCACCACGAGCCCAATGCGGCCCTCCGCGAGGCCGGAGAGGATGTCGGCGCGGGCGCGGCCCTTCTCCCGGCCCGTGAGCAGCGCCACCTCGATGCCGGCGGCCGCGGCGAGCGGGGCGAGGGTCTCCCAATGCTGGCGCGCCAGGATCTCGGTGGGCGCCATGATCGCCGCCTGCCGGCCCGCCTCCAAAGCGATGGCGGCGGCGAGCAGGGCCACCACGGTCTTGCCCGATCCCACGTCGCCCTGGATCAGGCGCAGCATGCGGGTCTCGGCGGCGAGGTCCGCGGCGATGGCGGCGAGCGCGGCCTCCTGCGCGCCCGTGAGGGTGAAGGGCAAAGCGGCGCGGATGCGTGCCGCCACCCGCCCGTCGCCGCATGTCTCGCGGCCGCCGGCCTTGAGGTCGCGGGCACGGGCGAGCGCGAGGCTCATCTGGTGCGCCAGAAGCTCGTCGAGCGCCAGGCGGCGCCAGGGCATTCCGGTCGGCTGCGCGTCCGCCGGCGTCTGCGGGCGGTGCAGGCGCACGAGCGCCTCCTGGAAGCTGGGCAGGCCGCTGCCCGGCGAGACGTTGGGCAGCCATTCGGCGAGGTTCGGCACCCGGTCGAGCGCCGCCGCCATGGCGCGCCGCAAATGTCCGGCGGCGAGACCCTCCACCAGGGGGTAGACCTGCTCCACCGGCGGCAGGCGGGCAAGCCCGGCCGCATCCAGCACCCGGTCCGGATGCACCATCTGGCGCAAGCCGTCATAGCGTTCGATGCGCCCGCACAGCCAGCGCGTGGCGCCCTCGGGCAGCATGTGCGCCATGCGCGCCGGGTCGGCCTTGAAATGCACCACCACGAGGTCGCCGGTCGGATCCGAGACGAAGGTGCGGTAGGGCGCCCGGCTGCCCGGCGGCGGGGGCTGGTGGCCGTCGACATGCACTTCCAGCGTCACGTCCGCGCCCTCGCGCGCCGCGGCGATGGTGGGGCGGGCGCGCCGGTCGACGAAGCTTGAGGGCATGTGGAACAGCAGGTCCACCACGCGCGGCGTCTCCCGGCCGAGCAGGCGGGCGAACGGGCGGATGGTCTTCGGGCCGATGCCGTCGAGGCTCGTGAGCGGCGCGAACAGGGGGTCGAGGGCGGCCGGGCGCATGGCGCGGGGAAGGTGGCCGAGCGCGCCTTCCGGCGCAAGGCCCGCCGCGCGCGGATGCGTCGCAAGGACGCGGGCTCGGTCCGGTTCAGCTTCGTGCGGAACTTGAACCGGGGTCAAATCTGTTATCTTTCCCGCGCGCAGTTGGCGGGTTCGGACAGATGCAATGAATGAGATGGAACCGGAAGGCCAGCCGGCGGACGGCGAGCGGGCGGAGCGGATGGCGTTCATCCTCGGCCTGCGCCAGCGCGGCATCCGGGACGTCGCGGTGCTGCGCGGCATGGAGCTGGTGCCGCGCCCGCTGTTCGTCGATCCGGCGCTGCGCCGTCATGCCTATGACGACGTGGCGCTGCCCATCGCCTGCGGCCAGACCATGTCGCAGCCGAGCCTCGTCGCCACCATGACCGAGGCGCTCTCGGTGACCGCCGACCACACCGTGCTGGAGGTGGGCACCGGCTCGGGCTACCAGGCGGCGGTGCTGGCCCATCTGGCGGCGCGGGTGGTGACCGTGGACCGCTACCGCGCCTTGGTGGCGGAGGCGCAGCCGCGTTTCGAGGTGCTCGGCCTCAAGAACGTCACCGCTTATGTGGGCGACGGCATGCTGGGCATGCCCGCCCGCGCGCCCTTCGACCGCATCATGGTGACCGCCGCGGCGCCGGACATTCCCATGGCGCTGGTGGATCAATTGAAGTTCGGCGGCGTCATCGTCATGCCGATCGGCGCGCCGGACGAGGCGCAGACGCTGGTGCGCTACGTGAAGGAACAGGCCGGCCGCACCCGCACCGAACTCATGCAGGTGCGTTTCGTGCCGCTGGTTCCTGGCGCTGCGGCAACACTCTGATTCAACTTTCAGTTCGCCGGTACCGGGATGCGTCGGGCCATTGGCAAGGCGCGCGCGCTGCCCTATCCAGCATCCAGTCTCATCGGGGTCGGAGTTCGACGTGCGCGTTTTGCGCCAGTGGCGTTTCCTCATTGTGTGCGCGCTGCTGGCCGGCGTCGGCACCGGCTGCGCCGGACGCCCGTCCGGCGTGCTGATCCCGGTCCCCGACACCGTGCCCGGCACCAGCCGCGTGAACATGGTGGTCGCCACCGTGCGCAAGCGCGTGGACACGCCGGACATCTTCTCGGGCGAGCGCGGCTGGCATCCCTCGTATGCGGAAGTGACGGTCTCGATCCCGCCGGACGGCGCCCGCAAGATCGGCGACGTGCAGTGGCCGCGTGCGGTGCCGGGCAATCCCGCCACCGACTTCGTCACCACCAAGCTCGACGAATTGACCCAGGACCAGGCCATCGCCTGGTTCAACGACCGCATCCAGCGGACGCCGGGGCGGCAGGCTCTGGTGTTCGTGCACGGCTTCAACCAGCGCTTCGACGACGCGGTGTTCCGCTTCGCCCAGATCGTCCACGATTCGCGCGCCGACGTGACGCCGGTGCTGTTCACCTGGCCCTCGCGCGGCTCGATCCTCGCTTATGGCTACGACCGGGAGAGCACCTCCTATTCGCGCGACAGCCTGGAGCGCATGCTCACCTTCATGGCCAAGGACCCCAAGGTGGGGGAGATCTCCATCCTGGCCCATTCCATGGGCAATGTGGTGACGCTGGAGGCGCTGCGGCAGATGGCGATCCGCAACGGCCGCATCCTGCCCAAGATCCGCTATGTGATGCTCGCCGCCCCGGACGTGGACGTGGACGTGTTCCACACCATCATGCGCGAGCTGGGCGAGCCGCGGCCGCAATTCACGCTGTTCGTGTCGCAGGACGACAAGGCGCTCGCGGTGTCGAAGCGGGTGTGGGGCGACGTGCCGCGCATCGGCCAGGTCGATCCCGAGCTCGAGCCCTACCGCACCGAGTTCGAGCGCTACAAGATCAACGTGCTCGATCTCACCAAGCTGAAGACCGACGACCCGCTGGCGCACGGCAAGTTCGCGGCCAGCCCCCAGGTGGTGCAGGCGATCGGCGCCCGCCTCGCAGAGGGCCAGACCATGACCGACAGCCGGGTCGGGGTGGGCGAGCATATCGTCGAGTTCACCACCAACGCCGCCTCCACCGTCGGCCATGCGGCCGGCCTCGTGATCGCCGCGCCGGTGGCGGTGGTCGATCCGAACACCCGCGAGAATTACGGCAAGCACATGGAGCAGCTGGGCAACGCCGCCTCCGACACGGCGGTCTCCGGCAAGCACGTGATGACGCCGGCGCCCGCCCAGTGAGGGCAGGGCGCCGCCGGCGCCGCAGGCCGCAGGCGGACATTCATCTAGAATCGTAGAAAATCTTTATAACTATTTGAATAACAACTAGAAACAGCGCATTTTAAAGCAGCGCATTCAAGGCCGGCCGACCGCGCGAGGCGCCGCTTCCGCCCCGGGCGCCCCGTGGGGCGGGATCGCCCGCACCGCCCCAAAAAATCGCGGTCCATGTCACACCACGCTCCGCCGCCTCGTCTTCTCGGCGTGTTCACCCCGCCTTGGAGACGACCATGACCACGCCGCGTATCGCCAACGCCTATTCGCTCGCGCCCGAGACCATCAAGGCCATGACGGGCGTGGAGGCCACGCTCGCCGCCAGCGGGCTCGACCACAATCTGCTGGAGCTCGTGAAGCTGCGCGCCTCGCAGATCAATGGCTGCGCCTTCTGCATCCACATGCACGCCACCGACCTGCGCCAGCACGGCGAGAGCGAGATGCGCCTCTACATGCTGAGCGCCTGGCGCGAATCCACGCTGTATTCCGAGCGCGAGCGCGCCGCCCTCGCCTGGACCGAGGCGCTGACGCGGCTTGCGGAAACCGGCGCGCCGGACGAGGATTTCGCCCTCGTCCACGCGGCCTTCACGGAGAGTGAGGTGGTGCGGCTGACCCTGGCCATCGGTGCCATCAATGTCTGGAACCGGCTGCAGGTGGGGCTGCGGGCCGCCCATCCCGTCGACGCCGCCCATGCCGCCTGACGCGGCGACGATCGCCTTCGAGGCGCACCGGCCCGGTCTGGTGCGCCTCGCCTACCGCATGCTCGGCTCCCTCGCCGAGGCGGAGGACGCGGTTCAGGAGGCCTGGCTGCGCTGGAGCCGCGCGGACCGCGACGCGGTGCGCGAGCCGCAGGCGTATCTGCGCCGCACGGTGACGCGGCTGTGCCTCGATGCCATGAAGTCCGCCCGCGCCCGCCGCGAGACCTATGTGGGCAGCTGGCTGCCCGAGCCGGTGATCGAGCCGGAGGACGAGGCCATGCGCGCCGACGAGATCACGCTGACGCTGATGCTGGCGCTGGAACGCCTCTCGCCGCTGGAGCGGGCCGCCTTCCTGCTGCACGACGTGTTCGCGGTGCCGCTCGAGGAGGTGGCGATCACGCTCGACCGCCAGCCGGCGAGCGTGCGCCAGCTCGCGGTGCGCGCGCGGGCGCATGTGCGCGCCGCCGCGCCGCGCTATCCGGTGGACAAGGCCGAGGGGGAGCGCATCGCCAAGGCCTTCTTCGCCGCCTCCACCACCGGCGACGTCGCGACGCTGCGCGCCATGCTCGCCGAGAGCGTGGTGCTCCACGCGGACGGGGGCGGGAAGGTGCGCGCCTTCATGAACCCGATCCGAGGCATCGAGCGGGCGGTGCGCCTGTTCGCGGGGCTGAGCCGCAAATATGCCAGCCAGCCGGCGCAGCTCGTGCGCCTCGCCGTGATCGACGGCTTGCCCGGCTATGTGAGCCGCGAGCGCGACGGCGTGCTGCAGACCACGGCGCTGGCGGTGGAGGCGGAGCGGATCGTCGCCGTCTACATCACCCGCAACCCGGAGAAGCTGACGCGGGTGGCGCAGGCGGAGGGCGGCGAACCCGCGCAGGAGTGAGCGGCGCCGCCCGCACCCTCAGTCGTTGAACACGAACTGCTGGTTGATCTGGCCGTGGCACGGCCAGGCCAGGATCTGCTGGCGCATGCGGATGTCCTGCGGCCGGCCGCCGCGGATGTCCCAGCACAGGCCATCGGCGGAGCGCACCGTGCTGGTCGCCTGGTCATAGAGCCAGGCCCCGACGACCTCGTTGCACGAGGTGATCAGCAACTGCTGCTTCATCACGCCGTCGACGCACAGATTGGGGTTGGCGCCGAGCCGGATGCGGCCATTGCGCGGGTCGAGCACGAACTTCTGCGGCGCCTGGCCGTGGCACTTCCACAGCATCACGGGCGTGCCGGGGGCGAACTTGCCGCCGGCGACGTCCACGCACAGGCCGGGCTCGTCCGCGCCTTCCGCGACCGTGTAGAAGGACTTGCCGCGCGCCTGCGCCGGGGGCGGCGGCTGCTGCGGACGGGGCGCGGCCTGCTGGGGCGGCGGCGGGGGCGCGCCCCCGCCCTGGCTCGCCGACAGGCAGCCGTCGAGCTTGGCGATGGTGTCGCTGCGCGCCGCGTCGACCCGGTTCGGCGTGTTCGCCTCGCACCACTGGAAATGGGTTTCCCAGTTCATGTTGAGGTTGCTGAATAGCGGGCACCGCGCCTGCTGGCCGCGCAGGAAGCTGGCCAGGATCTCGTTGGCGTAGGTGTAGCAAAAATCGGAGTTGCGCTGCGCCTCGGCGCGCGGCGCCGACAGGGCGAAAGCGAGGAGCGTCGCAAGGGCGATCAGGCCGCTGCGCAAGGTGGGCAATCGCATGATGATCGGCCTTTGGGAAGGGTCGTCCCGGATGGGCAAGCGTGGCTGTGGCGATAATATGGGCGCCCAGGGAATCCTGCAAGGTGAGCGCGTTCGGGGTGGTGCCGCCGTCTCGATCCGCCCTCACAGCTCCAGGTGGCGCGTCGCCTTGGTGCGGTCGGCGTTCAGCTCGGCCGTGGAGCCGGTCCAGGCGAGCCGGCCGCCCTCGATCACCACGTGCCGGTCGGCAATGCGCGCCAGCGCCTCGAGGTTCTTGTCCACCACCAGGATGGCGAGGCCGTCCGCGCGCAGCCCGGCGATGGCGGCCCAGATCTCGGCGCGGACCACCGGGGCGAGGCCCTCGGTGGCCTCGTCCAGCACCAGGAGGTCGGGGTTGGTCATCAGCGCGCGGGCGATCGCCAGCATCTGCTGCTCGCCGCCGGACAGCGCGGTGCCGAGATTGCCGCGCCGCTCCTCGAGGCGCGGGAACAGGCCGTAGGCGCGCGCCAGGGTCCAGCCGCCGTCCCGCCCGCGCGCGGTGGCGAGGAGGTTCTCCTCCACCGTGAGGCGGGGGAAGACCTGCCGGCCCTCGGGCACGTAGCCGAGCCCGGCGGCGGCGACGCGGTGCGGCGCCGCGCCGGTCATGTCGCGGCCCTTCACACGGATTGCGCCGGCGGTCGGCTTCAGCAGGCCGAACAGAGCGCGCAGGGTGGTGGTCTTGCCCATGCCGTTGCGGCCCATGAGCGTCACCACCTCGCCCGGCATCACCTCAAGCGCCATGGCGAACAGCACCTGCGCCCCGCCATAGCCGCAGTCGATCCCCTCCATGGCGACGAGCGGGGTGGTCATGGCACCGCCTCCTCGCCCAGATAGGCGCGGCGCACCTGCGGGTCGCGGCGCACCGCCTCGGGCGTATCGGTGATGGCGAGCGCGCCGGAGATCAGCACGCTGATGCGGTCGGCGAGGGCGAACACGGTCGCCATGTCGTGCTCCACCAGCAGCATGGGGATGCGGCCCTTGAGCGAGGCCAGAAGCGCGGTCAGCCGTTCGCCCTCGGCCCGTCCGGTGCCCGCCATGGGCTCGTCGAGCAACAGGAGCTTCGGCTCCTGCACCAGGCACATGGCGAGCTCCAGCGCGCGCCGCTCGCCGTGGGAGAGGGCGGCGGCCTTCTCGTCGGCGCGCGCGGCGAGGCCGACGCGCGCCAGCATGTGGCGCGCCTTGGCCTGCACCTCCCGGTCGGCGGCCGCGGGGCGCCAGCAGCGCAGGGTGCGCCCGCCGGCGACGATGGCGGCGAGCGCCACGTTCTCCAGCGCCGTGAAGCCGCCCACCACGTTGGAGATCTGGAACACCCGCCCGAGCCCGCGCCGCGCCCGCCGGGCGACGCCGAGGCGGGTCACGTCGGCGCCGGCGAAGCGGATGCGGCCGGCATCCGGCGCCAGCGCGCCGGCGATCTGGGCGATCAGCGTGGTCTTGCCGGCGCCGTTCGGGCCGATCAGGGCATGGACTTCGCCGGGGCGCACGTCGAGGCAGACGTCCTGCGTCACGTTGAGCGCGCCGAACGCCTTGCTGACATGCTCCAGCACCAGCACCGGCGCGGCGCGGCCCGGCTCCCGGAGCCCCTCAGCCATGGGCGGCGCCCCTCAGAAGACCCCGCACCTCGGCGCCGCGCAGCAGCACCGCGAAGAGGATGACGAGACCGAGGCCGAACTTCCAGTATTCGGTGAAGTGACCCAGCGTCTCGTCGATGGCCATGACGATGACGGCGCCGATCACCGCGCCGCCGAGCCGGGTGGTGCCGCCCAGCACCACCATCACGATCAGCTCGCCGGAGACGTGCCAGTTCATGGTGGCGGGGGAGACGTATTCCACCTGGTTCGCCAGCAGCACCCCGGAAAGGCCGGCGACGCCGCCCGCCGCCGCCAGCGCCAGCAGGCGGTGGCCGAAGGGATCGAGGCCGAGCGCGGCCAGCTTCTCCTCGTTGGCGCGGGCGGTGCGCAGCATCAGCCCGAACGGCGCGGCCGCGAGGCGCTCCAGCGCCAGCAGCGCCGCGCCGAGCAGGGCGATGGCGCAGATCGCGAGCTCGGTGTCGGTGCGCAGGAAGCGCGCGCCGAACAGCGTGGAGCGCGCGGCGATGCCGAGGCCGTCGTCGCCGCCGAAGGCGGACAGGCTGCCCGCCACGTAGAACAGCATCTGCGCGAAGGCGAGGGTGATCATGATGAAGTAGACGCCGCGCGTCCTGAGCGCGATCACGCCGGTGCCGGCGGACCACGCCGCCGCCGCCGCGAAGCCGAGCGGCGCCAGCACCAGCGCGTTGGTGATGCCGTATTCGCCGGCGATCAGCACCACATAGGCGCCGATGCCGAGCGGCGCCGCATGGCCGAAGCTCACCAGCCCGGCCTGGCCGATGAGGAAGGAGAGCGAGACCGCGGCGAGCGCCAGGATGGCGGTGCGGGCGATCAGGGTCGGCGCATAGCCCGAGCCCGACCAGGCCGCCAGCGCCAGCGCGGCGGCGAACAGCGCGATCAGCACCAGAGGGCGCGTGAGGTGGGCGCGCCACGGGCGGGGCGGCGCCGCTGGCACCCCGCTCACGAGGGCCGCCCGCCGAACAGGCCGGAGGGCCTGAAGCTCAGCACCAGCGCCATCAGCAGGTAGATCAGCATGGAGGACAGCGTCGGCCCAGCGGTGGCGGCGGCCGACTTGCCCACCAGCGCCCGCAGCAGGTCCGGCAGGAACGCCCGGCCCATGGTGTCCACCAGCCCGACCAGGATGGCGGCCAGGAACGCGCCCTTGATGGAGCCGATGCCGCCGATCACCACCACCACGAAGGCGAGGATCAGCACCTTGTCGCCCATGGTCGGCTCCACCGAGACCAAAGGCCCCGCCATGGCGCCGGCAAGCCCCGCCAGCATGGCGCCGAAGGCGAACACGAACAAAAACAGCCGGTCGATGTCGACCCCGAGCGCGGACACCATCTCGGGGTGGGTCGAGCCGGCGCGCACCCGCATGCCGGCGCGGGTGTGGTTCACCAGCACCCACAGCAGCACCGCCACGGCGAGCCCCACGGCGAGGATGACGAGCCGCCACACCGGATAGTTCAGCCCCGCAAACAGCGTCACCGAGCCGTTGAGCACGGCCGGCACCGGGAACGGCAGGGGCGCCGATCCGAAGATCATGCGCACGCCCTCGGTCACCACCAGGATGAGGCCGAAGGTGGCCAGCACCTGCTCCAGGTGGTCGCGCCGCGTGAGGTGGCGGAACACCAGAACCTCCATGGCGAAGCCCAGCGCCAGCGCCGCCAGCAGGCCGAGCGCGAGGCCGGCGGCGAAGCTGCCGCTCCAGGCCGAGAGCACCGCCACCAGATAGGCGCCGAGCATGTACTGGACGCCGTGGGCGAGATTGATGAAGTCCATGACGCCGAACACCAGCGTCAGCCCGGCCGCGACCAGGAACAAGATCACGCCCAGCTGCAGGCCGTTCAGGAGCTGGGAGAAGAACAGGGCCGCGGTCATGGGCTGGCGGGGGCTCGCTCGGCTTTCGGGTCAAGATCGCTTCAAACGAAAAGGCGCGCGGGCCGGACGGGTCCGCGCGCCTTCGGGGCAGGGCGGTCTATTTCAGCGGGCACTCGCCGACATAGGCGTCCGCCGCATTGTCGAACACCTTGGACTGGATCTGCGTGGCAAATCGCCCGTCGGGCCGCTTCACCGCCTTCACCACATAGAAGTCCTGGATCGGGAAGCCGTTGGTGTTGAAGGAGAAGTCGCCGCGCACCGATGTGAAGGGCGCGGAGGCCAGCGCCTTGCGGAACGCCGCCTTGTCGGCAACCTTGCCGCCGGCGGCCTTCAGCGCGCCGTCGATCAGCATGGCGGCGTCATAGCCCTGGGCCGCATAGAGCGAGGGCACGATGCCGTATTCCTTCTCGTAGGCGGCGACGAACGCCTTGTTCTGCGGCGTGTCGAGGTCGGGCGCCCACTCGGCGCCGGAGAGCAGGCCCACCGCCGCGTCCTGGGTGGCGGGCAAAGTGGTCTCGTCGATGGTGAAGGACGACAGGAACGGGATCTGCCCGGCGAGCCCGGCCTGCTGGTACTGCTTCACCAGGTTCACGCCCATGCCGCCGGGCATGAAGGTGAAGATGGCGTCGGGCTTGGCCGCCTGGATCTTGGCGAGCTCGGCCGAGAAATCGAGCTGGCCGAGCTGGGTGAAGATCTCCTCCACCACCTCGCCCTTGTAGTGGCGCTTGAAGCCGGCCATGGCGTCCTTGCCGGCCTGGTAGTTGGGGGCGAGCAGGATGACGCGCTTGAAGCCCTTGTCCTGGGCGTACTGGCCCATGACCGAGTGCACCTGGTCGTTCTGGTAGGAGGCGGAGAAGAAATAGGGCGAGCAGCCCTTGCCGGCGAGCGGGGAGGGGCCGGCATTGGCGGAGATCAGGAACGTCTCGTTGGCCAGCACCGGCTTCTGGATCGCCATCAGCACGTTCGAGAACACCGTGCCGGCGACGATGTCCACCTTGTCGCGCTCCATCAGCGCCTTGACCTTGGAGACCGCGACGTCCGGCTTCAATTCGTCGTCCACCACGATCACCTCGGTGGGCTGGCCGCCGAACTTGCCGCCCAATTGCTTCACCGCCAGCAGGAAGCCGTCGCGCATGTGCACGCCCAGCGCCGCCGGCGGCCCCGACAGCGTGGAGACGAAGCCGACCTTGACCGGGTCCGCAAGCGCCGCCGCCGGGGCGGCGAGGGCGGCTGCGGCGAGGGCCAAAGCGAGGAGGCGCTGGGTCGGCGAAGCGGGCATCGTGGGTGTCCTTCCGTTCAGGCACGGCCCCGGGCCCGCCGGCGCCGTGCCGCCATGGCGCCGGTTCGGCACGCATGGCGTCGGCGGGACCGGGGAACCGGGCCGAAGAGACCTGTGCGGTTTGCTATAGAAGGTTTTCGCGCGTTCCGGGAGACCCGCCGACGCGCTGCCCGCCAATGGCGGCCGGGGCGCCGGCCGGCCCGGCCGGTCCGGCTCAGTCGGGGGCCTCGCCGCCCGCGCCGCCGGACCTGCGCCCGGCGAGCGCGGCCTCCGCGCCGCGCTCCACCCATTGCACCACCGTGAGCAGGACCAGCGCCGCGCCGCCGCCGATGACGATCAGGTGCCAGGAGGCGAGCGCGCAGGCGATGCCCAGCGCCGCCGTCACCCACACCGCCGCGGCGGTGGTCAGGCCATGCACCTCCAGCGCCTTCTGGTCGCGCAGCACGACGCCGGCGCCGACGAAGCCGATGCCGGTGAGGACGCCCTGGATGATGCCCTGCACCACGCGGCTCATGGCGTCGGGATGGTCCGCCAGGCCCTCGACCCGGACCGCGGTGAGCGCCGTCAGCGCCGCGCCGAGGGCGACGAGGCCGAGGGTGCGGGCGCCCGTGGGCTTGCCCTTGAGGTCGCGGTTGAGCCCGATCAGCATGCCGAGCCCGACCGCCGCGCCGAGGCGCACCACCGCCTCGAGATCGTCCACGCCGAATTGCATCCCGGCTCCTCCGTTCGGGGCGGCCGCCGTCACGGCGGGGCGGCGCGCGCTGCCTCCTGGGGCGGATCGCCGGCCGGGTGGAACCAGGCGGCGAGGTCCGGCCGGGCCTCCCTTTGGAGCTCCAGCAGCCGGTCGAGGGCGACATCGTCGGCGAGCGCCGCGCGCATTTCGGGGCGGGTGAGCAGCCGGCGCGCGGCGGCGGCGCTGGCGCAATCGGCCACCTTGGCCCGCGCGACGAGGCGCGCGGGGCGATGGTCGCCCGGCGCGCGGCGCCCGCGCCCCGGCAGCGCCGCGCGGTGGAAGGCGCGCAGGCGCGCATCGCCGCCAAGCCGCGACACCGCATCCTGCGGGCCGTCGAGATGGGACAGGAGCGCGCGCAGCTGCGCGGCCCGCACGAGCACCGGCGGCGGCTCGAGCGCCTCGGGCGTCGTCAGCAGAAGCGGCCGCGGCGGCGTGCGGCTGGTCCAGGCCACCAGCGGCGCGGCGGCGGCGAGGCCGAGGATGATGGGCGACATCCACAGCGCGAGGGGCCAGGAGATCACGGCGGTCGCGCCGGCGAAGGCGAGGCCGAGCGCGGTGTGGGGCAGGAACTGCTTCAAGGCCGCCGCGAGCCCGACGCTGCCGTCGTCGCGCTGCTGGGCCTGCCAGCCGCCGTCGCGTCCGGCCAGGATGCCGCCGACGGCGAGGGTCTGGGAGACCATGCTCACCGGCGCGCACAGCCCGGAGACGACGATCTCCACCGCCATGCCGGCGAGCGCCCTTGCGCCGCCGCCGAAGCCGCGGCGCAAGGCGCGCGTGCGCATCATCAAGGCAAAGGCGATCAGCTTGGGCAGAAGCAGCACCGCCATGGTGCCGGCGAACACCCAGGCGGCGCGCGCCGGGTCCTGCGCCGGCCAGGTGGGGAACAGCGAGAATTGGGCCGGGAAATAGTCCGGCGGCACGAAGCGCGCCTGCAGCGCCGTCAACAGCCCGGCGAGCAGCATGGCGAGCCACAGCGGCGCCGAGACATAAGAGAAGATCCCGGTCAAAAGATGCACCCGGCTCGCCGCCGCGAGCCCGCGCGCGGGCAGCACCGCGGCGTGCTGCAGATTGCCCTGGCACCAGCGCCGGTCGCGGGTCGCCAGCGCCGAGAGCGAGGGCGGCCCCTCCTCGTAGCTGCCGGCGAGCGCGGGCAGCAGATGGACGCCCCAGCCGGCGCGCACCAGCAGCGCGGCCTCGACGAAATCGTGGCTCAGCACGTGGCCGCCGAAGGGCGGGGGTCCCTTCAAATGGGGCAGGCCGGCGGCCGCGGCGAAGGCGCGGGTGCGGATGATGGCGTTGTGGCCCCAGTAATTGCTCTGCGGGCCGTGCCACCAGGCGAGGCCGCAGGCCAGCATCGGCCCGTAGAGCCGGCCGGCGAACTGCTGCAGCCGCGCGAACACGGTGCGCCCGCCGACGATCACCGGCAGGGTCTGCAGCAGGCCGGCGCCGGGATCGCGCTCCAGCGCCGCGGCGAGGCGCACCAGGCAGGCGCCCGACATCACGCTGTCGGCGTCGAGGATCAGCATGGCCTCGTAGCCGCCGCCGAAGCGGGTCACCCAATCGGCGATGTTGCCGGCCTTGCGGTCGGTGTTCTCGGCCCGGTGGCGGTAGAACAGGCGCGCCCCGCCGGCGCGGGCCCGCGCCTCCAGGAACGCCGCCTCCTCGGCGACCCAGAGGTCGGGATCGGTGGTGTCGCTGAGGATGAAGAAGTCGAACTGCGCGCCTTGCCCGGTCTCGGCGAGGGACTCGCAGGTGGCCAGCAGCCCCGCGAACACCCGCGCCGGCGCCTCGTTATAGGTGGGCATCAGCACCGCGGTGCGGATGCCGATGCGCGGCAGCGGCCCGTCGGGGGCCGGGTCCGGCTCCGGCGCGGCCCGCAGCAGAGCGATGGCGCCGGCGAGCGCGTTGGCGAAGGCGAAGCCGATCCAGGCGAACAGCACGGTGAACAGCACCAGCACCGCCAGTTCGAGCGCCGTCAGCCCGCCCACATCGAGCACGAGGTACATTTCGTGCCCGCCGAGCGCGGTCAGCGCGAGTGTCGTGCCCATCACCAGGGCCCGCCGGGCCAGGAGGCCGGCGCCGAGCCCGCGGCTGCCCCGCGCCTGGAGCTCCGGCGCCCGGCCCAGCGCCTGGACCGGCATGGCGAGCGGCTGCTCGGGCGGCAGAGCGGGCGGCGGGGGCGACGCCACGGCGGGGGGCGCGGGCGCGCCTAGGGCGTCCATCGCCAGATCCAGGTCTCGGTGAGCGCCGCGCCGCCCTTGAACAGGCCGGCGCGCAGCTCGCACAGCTCGGCCCCCTTCGGCTCCAGCGCGAAGCTGAGCCGCGCGCCGCCGATCTCCGGATTGGGCTGGAGCACGACGCTGGAAACCTCGCCGCGGCTGGCCGAGACCCGGGCCTCGACGCCGTCCGCGGGCAGGCTGTCCATGGCGCCGTCCACGAGGTCTATGACGAACAGGCGCCGCTCCGCGGTGCCGCCGGAGCGGGTTGCCGCCACGCGGCCGATATCGGCCGGAGCGGGCCGGTCCCAGGCCCAGTGCAGGCGGTAGGTGTAATTGTATTCGCCGCCCTTGCGCAGCGCGTCCTTGGGCCGCCAGAAGGCGACGATGTTGTCGTGCACCTCCTGCGGCGTCGGGATCTCCAGCAGATGCACCGCGCCCTCGCCCCAGTCGCCGATGGGCTCCACCCACACGCTGGGGCGCTTCTCGTAGCGCGCCTCGAGGTCCTGATAGTCGAAGAACGCGCGCTGGCGCTGCATCAGCCCGAAGCCGCGCATGTTGGTGCTGGAAAAGGTGCTGATCTGCAGGCGCCGCGGGTTGGCGAGCGGGCGCCAGACCTCTTCGCCCGTGCCGTCGATCAGGGCGAGGCCCTGCGCGTCGCGCACGGCCGGACGGAAATCGTCGAATTGGCGGCGGTCGTTGGGGCTGAACAGGAACATGCTGGTCAGTGCCGCGATGCCGGCATCGGCGAGGTCGACGCGGGGATAGAGCGCCATCTCCACGGTGGTGACGGTCGCGGTGCCGGGCTGGATGGTGATGCGGTGCGCGGCGGCGGCGCTCGGGCTGTCGAGCAGCGCGTGGACGACGATGGAATTCACCTCGGCGCGGGGCTGCTCGATCCAGAACGCCTTGAAGAGCGGGAATTCCTCGCCCGCCGGGTGGCCGGTCTTGATGGCGAGCCCGCGCGCCGAGGAGCCGTAGACCTGCCCCTTGCCGACGGCGCGGAAATAGGTCGCGCCCTGGAACACGGCGATCTCGTCGAAATAGTCCGGCCGGTTGATCGGCCCGTGCAGCCGGAAGCCGGAGAAGCCGAGGTCGAGCTTCGGGTCGGGCGGGCGCAGCCCATGCTCGAAGCGGAACAGGCCGGGATCGTAGGCGATCCGGCGCGCCTGGCCGCCGGCCACCACATGGACGTCGACCCGGTCGCGGAACAGGAAGCCGCGATGCAGGAACTGCACCTCGAAGGGCAGGCCCTGAGCGCGCCAGAGCGCGCGCTCGGTGTTGAAACGGATGTTGCGATAATCGTCGTAGCTGAGCTTCTCCAGCTCCGCCGGCAGGTTTTGCGCGCCCGCTTTGTAGGGGCTTGAGGCGAGCGCGCGGGCGAGCTTGCGCACGGTGCCGGCGTCGAACGGCTCGCCGTCGTCAGCCTGGGCGCGGGCAAGGCCCGCCGGGGTGAAGGCGGATATCAGCGATGCGCCGATGAGGAACGCGCGTCGGTCGATCATCGATCCTCCTGGACGGGGCGCGCCATGCGGCGGCCTCAGGGGAAAGAAGCAAAGCCCCCGAAGGGTTCCCCGCGGCCACGCCGAAGGCGGAAAAACGGCCTCGCCGAAGCCGCCGCCCGGCCGTCCGTTGGCCGGGAGGCCCACGCCTCAGAGGAACGGGTTGCCGCCGGTCACGGCGATGGTGGCGCCGGAGACGTAGCTCGACAGCGGGTCGGCCAGCATCACATAAGCGGTGGCGAGCTCCGCCGGCTGGCCGGGCCGGCCCATGGGCACCTCCTTGCCGAACGCCTTCACCGCCTCCTCCGGCAGACGGCGGGTCTCCTGCGCGTCCTCGTCCTCGTCGAGATAGGCGATGCACACGTCCGCGCCCTCCGCGTTCAGGCGGCGGCCCGGGGCCATCGCCCGAGGATCGCGTCGACGCTGGCCACCTCCACCTGGATCGGCAGCCGCGCCTCCAGCGGCGTCAGCACCGCGTCGTGACCGGTGTCGGAGGACGAGCACACCGCGCGTCGCGCGCGACGATGGCGCGCAAGCCGTGGTCGACCGCGGCGAACACGCGCGCGAGCACGCGCACGTCGGCCTCGGTGCCCGAGAACACCAGCGTGTCGGCGTGCAGCGCGGCCAGCGTCGACAGCAGATGCGGGGCGCCGAACGCCGAATAGCAGCCTATGTCCACGATCACCGTCGGCGGCGCGAAGCCGGACAGATCAGGCACCAGATCGAGCTGGCGCGGATCGATGGCCTCGCCCGTCACCGCGTGCCATTTGCGGTAGAAGGCGCGCCACCGGCCGGGCGCCGCCGCGGCATCGCGCGGCGGGATGAAGCGGGTGAAGATGGTGCGGCCGGGGGCGCGGCCGGCGAGCGCGGCGACCGCCGGCAGGATGCGCGGCGCCCAGGGGGCGGGCCAGGGGCCGCCGGGCGCCAACAGACGCTGCATGTCCAGGCAGACATGGACGGTGCCCGGGCCGAGCGGCCCGGGCCTTAGGCCGGCTCCCATGGCTATTCCTCGGGCAGCGGGCCGTCTGCGTCGGGGCGGCCGGTGGGCTGGTCGCCGCCGCGCTTGCCGATGCCCACCATCGCCGCCTCCCGGGTGGGGTCGGGTCCGCAGACGGGCGTTCCGTCCGCGGACACGGCCTACCAGCCCGGCGCGACGCCGAGGCGGACCGCCTCCGCATCGCCGAACAGCTTGGGCTTCAGCCACATAGCGGGGCTCCTTGCGCGCTGCCGATCACGCCGCCTTGCGGTTCACGTCGGCGCCGGCGAGGCGGGTGAGGAGCGCGTCGGTCTCCTTCTCCTCCTTCAGCGTCGCCTCGAGCAGCGGCACGGCGTCGGTCAGGCCGAGCTGGGCGGCCCAGGTCTTGAGCGTGCCGTAGCGGGCGATCTCGTAATGCTCCACCGCCTGGGCGCCGGCCAGCAGGCCCGGATCCAGCGCGTCGGTGCCGGCGAAATCCTCCATGATCTCCTTGCCCTCGTCGATGATGCCGACGATGGCCGGGCAGTGCTTGCCGCGCGGCGCCTTGCCGAGCATCTCGAACACCTGCTCGAGCCGCTCGATCTGGCCCTCGGTCTGCTCCTGGTGGGTGCGGAACGCCATCTTCAGCTGTTCCGACTGGGCGCTCTTGGCCATCTTCGGCAGCGCGCGCAGGATTTGCTTCTCGGCATAGTAGATATCCTTCAGCGTCTCCGTGAAGAGATCGTGGAGCGTCTTTTCCTGTGCCATGGGCTGATCCTTTCGATCGGGGCGGGACGACTGCCAGCACAACTTGGCAGCCTGCGGTCGGTTCCCGCGGGTCGGCGATCTCCGGCCGCTTCTCTTGCGTGCCTAGCTTCGGCTCCGGGCGGATCTATTTGCCGGTGGTGGAACACGGCCGCCGCCCCGGCATTTTCCGAGCAAGCCCCGCGGCGCCGGCCATCCGGCGGGACGCCGGCGGGGCGGAGGAGGCAGCCAATGGCAGATGCCGAAAGGAGCCGCCACGCCATCGATGCGGGGCGCACGGGAGAGAAGGTGCGGGGACCCGATTTCGCCGCCGCGCCGTTGGGCGCCGACGACGAGGCGAGCGGGCGCAGGCCCCAGGCCGACTGGTCGCCGCCCCAGCGGGGCGAGCGCATTGCCGACGGCGATCCGAGCGTGGGCGCGCTCTATGCGCCGCGCAGCGAGGAGGACAACCGCGCGCCCGCGAGCGCGCCGCCGAGCTGGCGCACCTGGGCCTTCCTTGCGCTCGGCCTGGTGCTGCTCGGCCTCGCGGCGGCCGGTCTGTCGAGCTGATGCTCAGCCGCGCCGATCGCTTTCGCCGACGAAGGTGGCGACGTCGCTGAAGGTGGGCACCCCCGCGGCCTCGAGATTGGTCGCGGCGATGAGGAAGCGCACCGGAAAGCGCACCCCTTCCGCCAGCGCGGGGCTGAGGTTGCGCGCTTTGGTGTCGCGCGCCGCCGCGTCGTCGGCCTCCCGCAGCGCGGCCTCGATCTCCTGCTGGGTGAGCAGGCCCTTGCGGCGCAGCGCCTCGAGCACGCGGGAGACGGCGAGGAGCAGGCCCTCGATCTGAAGATTGGCGGTGTTCATACGGCTCTCCCGGCTCTGGTTGCGGGCGGCGGAGCTGGCGCTTGCGCCCCCAAGAGCGGAACGCGCCAGCCCGGCGCCGGTTTCGCGACCATAGCGGGTGGGGGCGCCGGCGCGCGACAGCGGATCCGCGTTCCCGCTACCGGGCGCCGACCGCCATCTCCTTGATCCGGCGCACCAGCAGCGTGGTGTAGGCGGCGCGGCTGCGCTCGTCCGAAAGGCCGTGGTCGGCGCCGGCGATCACCCGGTAGGTCAGCGAGCAGGCGCGGCGGAAGGCGCCCACATAATTGGCGATGGTCGGGTGGGGGATGTAGTCGTCGCTCTCGGATTCGATCCCCAGCGCGTCGCCGCGGAAATCGACGCAGGCGCCGAGCGCGCGGTTCTCGCGCGGCGCCATCTCCTGCGAGCGGAACAGGTTGAGGTCGATCCGGTCGATCTTGCCCTTGGGCTTGTCCCAGTGCTGGTCGCGGTAGATGGCGGGCACGCGCAGCGACATCCAGCGCACCGGCCGCGCCTCGGACAACAGCGGCGCGAGATGGGCGCCGTAGCTCGAGCCGATGACGGCAATGGCGCGCTTGTCCACCATCGGCTGGGAGACCAGGAGGTCATAGGCGGCGAGCACGTCCTCGAAATTCTGCCGCGGCGTGATCTGGTCGCGCATCTCCCGGGTGGCGGCGTGGCCGCGCAGATCGAAGGTGAGGCACAGGCACCCGAGGCCGGCGATCTCGGCGGCGCGCTTCAGGTCGCTTTCCGAGGCGGTGCGGTGCCCGCCCGCCAGCAGCGCCGGGTCGCGATGGTGGCGCACGCGGGTCATCGCCGCGCGCGGCGCCTCGGGGGCGCGCAGCGGCTGGCCGTCGCGGAGCGGAGTAGGCCGAAAATCGGCGCCGGTCATGCAGGTGTTCTCCAGTTTTCTCCCGGTCAACGCGAAGGATTAAGGCGGCGTTCCGATAAATTTTGCAGTGCATGAAACTATGGGGTGGTTAGAATCGTTTGTACTGCGGAAGTTTTCCTTACCTTTCAGCGCCCCTTACCCGACGGCATGCCGGCCGGCGGAGGAGACCGACATGCGTATTGCACAGATCGCCCCCCTCATCGAAAGCGTGCCGCCGCGCCGTTACGGCGGAACCGAGCGCATCGTCTCCTACTTGACCGAGGAACTGGTGCGCGCCGGCCACGACGTGACGCTGTTCGCGAGCGGGGATTCCCTCACCGCCGCGGACCTCGCGCCCATGTGCGAGATGGGGCTGCGCCTCTCGCCCGTCGCTGTCGACCCGGTGCTCCACCATCTGATCATGCTGGAGGAGGTGCGACGCCGCGCCGACGAGTTCGACGTCATCCACCTCCACGTCGACCTGCTGCAGTTCTCCGTGCTGCGCGAGCATCGCGGGCGCTGCCTGACGACGCTGCACGGTCGCCTCGATCTGCCGGCGGCGCATCGGCTCTATGCGACCTACGACGATTTCCCGCTGGTCTCGATCTCCGACCACCAGCGCCTGCCCATGCCGCCCGTGAACTGGGCCGGCACCGTGCTGCACGGCCTGCCGGCGGACCTTCTGCCGTTCAGCCCGCATCCCGCGGGCTATCTTGCCTTCCTCGGCCGCATCTCGCCCGAGAAGCGCCCCGACCGAGCCATCGCCATGGCCGCCAAAGCCGGACGGCGCCTGAAGATCGCCGCCAAGGTCGATGCCGCCGACGAGCCGTATTGGCAGGGCGTGATCAAGCCCCTGGTGGAGGCGAGCCCGAACGTCGAGTTCATCGGCGAGATCGACGAGCGGCAGAAGGCCGCCTTTCTCGGCGGCGCGGACGCGCTGCTGTTCCCGATCGACTGGCCCGAGCCGTTCGGCCTCGTCATGATCGAGGCCATGTCGTGCGGCACGCCGGTGATCGCCTTTCCCTGCGGCTCGGTTCCCGAGGTGCTGCAGGACGGGGTGACGGGCTATCTCGTCACCTCGGTCGAGGAGGGCGCGGCGCGGGTCGCCGACATCGCCCGCCTTGACCGCGCCAGGATCCGGCGCATCTTTGAGCGGCGCTTCTCGGCCGAGCGCATGGCGCGCGACTATGTCGCCCTCTACGAGCGGATTGCGGCGTCGGATGCGGCGCGCGTGCCCAGGCGCCGTCAGAGGGCCCTGATCGGGAGCAGCAATGTCGCACTCTGACGCCGCCGTTTCGATTCCGCCGGCCGCGCCGGAGGAACCGGCCTATGTCATTGCGGCATCCGCATCGCAGATCGAGCTCGCGCCGCGCACGTTGAAGCACGACGACACCTTCGCCGTGTTCGACGCCCATGGCGACGCGGTGCCCGGCCTTGCCAGCAACCACGGTGTGTTCCACCGCGACACGCGGCACCTGTCCTTGTTCTTCCTGACCATCGACGGTGTGCGGCCGCTGCTGCTCAGTTCCACGGTGCGGGACGACAATGCGACGCTCGCCTGCGACCTCACCAATCCCGACCTTCCCGGCGGCGGCGGGGAGGGCCTGCTCCACGATCTGATCCACATCCGGCGCTCGCGCTTCCTCTACCGTGCCGCCTGCCACGAATGCCTGGCGGTGCGCAATTTCGACGTGGCGGCGCGCAGCATCGTCATCGGGCTCGAATTCGCGGCCGATTTTGCCGATCTGTTCGAGGTGCGCGGCGCCAAGCGGGTGCGGCACGGAACGCTGGCCGCGCCGCAGGTGGAAGGGGGCCGGGTGCGCCTGGCCTATACCGGCCTCGACGGTCTGGTGCGCGAGACCCGGCTCGCGTTCGAGCCTGCGCCCGCGGAGCTCTCCTGCGAGCGCGCGCTCTACCGCATCCGCCTCGCGCCGGGCGAGACCTTCGCGGTTTATGTGGAGATCAGCTGCGCGCCTGGCGCGCGCAGCGCCAGCGCGCGGCACGGCTTCCGCGCCGCGCTCCGGAACCAGCGCCGCGAGCTGCGCGAGCGGCTGTCGCAGCGCGTCGCCGTCACCTCCTCGAACCACCACTTCAACGAGGGGCTGCGGCGCGCCTCCAGCGACCTCAACATGCTGATCACCGAGACGCCGGAAGGGGCCTATCCCTATGCCGGCGTGCCCTGGTTCAGCACCGTGTTCGGCCGCGACGCGCTGGTCACCGGCTTCGAGACGCTGTGGCTCGATGCCTCCATCGCCCGCGGCGTGCTGCTGCACCTTGCCGCCAACCAGGCCACCGGCTTCGACGCCGAGGCCGATGCCGAGCCGGGAAAGATCCTCCACGAGGTGCGCTTCGGCGAGATGGCGGAGGTGGGGGAGGTGCCCTTCCGGCGCTATTATGGCAGCGTCGATTCCACGCCTTTGTTCGTGATGCTGGCCGGCGCCTATTTCGAGCGCACCGGCGACCTCTCCACGACGCGGATCCTATGGCCGGCGGTGAGCGCGGCGCTTGACTGGATCGCCGATCATGGCGACCGGGACGGCGACGGGTTTCTGGAATACGGGCGGCGGCGCGCCGACGGGCTCGTCAACCAGGGCTGGAAGGACAGCCACGACAGCATCTTCCACGCCGACGGGCGCCTGGCGCGCGGGCCGATCGCGCTGGTGGAGGTCCAGGGCTACGCCTATGCCGCCTGGCGCGCCGGGGCGCTGCTCGCTCGCGTGCTTGGCGAGGGCCAGCTCACCGCCGCCTGGCATGCCCGCGCCGAGCGGCTGCGGGCGGCGTTCGATGCCGCGTTCTTCGACGAGGCGCTCGGCACCTATGTCCTCGCCCTCGACGGCGAGAAACGCCCGTGCCGGGTGCGCGCCTCCAATGCCGGGCATGCGCTGTTCTCCGGCATCGCCATGCCGCACCGGGCGCCGCGCGTCGCCGCGGCGCTGATGGCGCGCAACTCCTTCTCCGGCTGGGGCGTGCGCACCCTGTCCGCCGGCGAGGTGCGCTTCAATCCCATGAGCTATCACAACGGCTCGGTCTGGCCCCACGACAATGCGGTGATCGCGCTGGGGCTTGCGCAATACGGCTTCCGCGCCGAGGCGGCGCGCTTGTTCGAAGGCCTGTTCCGGGCCTCGGTCTATTTTGACCTGCGGCGCATTCCGGAGCTGTTCTGCGGCTTCGCGCGCCAGCGCAGCCAGGGCCCGGTGGCCTATCCCGTCGCCTGCACGCCGCAGGCCTGGGCCGCCGCCGCGCCGCTCGCCATGCTGCAGGCGGCGCTCGGGCTCGGCTTCGACATCGCGGAGCGCAAGGTGGTGTTCGACCGCCCGACGCTGCCGGACTTCATCGACACGTTGGAACTGCGCGGCCTGACCCTCGGCGACGGTGCGCTCGACGTGCGCCTGGAGCGGATCGGCGCCAATGCCGCGCTCTCGGTGCTCTCCCGCCGCGGCGACCTGGGGCTCAAGATGGAGGCGTGAGGCGCGAAGCCCGGCTTTGGCCGTGTGAGGCCAGATGGACGAACAGGTCGTGCGCGGGCGGTGTCAATTCCTCCGGCAGGCCGGTGCAGATGGCGAGCTGGCGGGTCGCCCAGGGGTCGCAGAGCGGGATGGCGGCGATCTTCGCTGATCGGCCGCAGCGGCGCGCCGCCGTCCGCGGCACGATGCCGATGCCGACGCCCGCGCCCGCAAGCCGGCAGATGCCCTCGAACGTGCGCACGCGCACCCGCATCTTGAGCCGGACGCCCGCTTGCGCCGCCTGGGCGTCGATGTGCTCCTGGAGCGCGCCGCGCGCGAGCCCCACGAAATGCCGGTCGACGATCTGCGAAAAGCCGACGCTCCTGCGCCCGGCCAAAGCGTCGTCGCGCGCGGTCACCACCACAAGGCGGTCGGTGGCGAACGGGCGCAGGGTGAGGCCGGCGGTGTCCACCGCCGCGGACAGGATGCCGATCTCCGCCAGCCCGCCGCGCACCGCCCGCGCGACCTCGAAGCTCTGGCGTTCCTTCAGTTCCACGTCCACCTGCGGATGGGCCGCCATCCAGGCGCCGAGCCGCTCGGGCAGGAATTCGGTGAGCGCGGCGGTGTTGGCGGCGAGCCGGATGCTCGTCCGCAGGCCGGCGGCGTGCGCGCCGAGTTCGCCGCGCATCTGCGCGATCTGGCGGGCGATGAGGCGGGCGTGATGGGCCAGCGCCTCGCCGGCCGGGGTCGGCCAGACGCCGCGGCGGCCGCGCTCCAGCAGCTTGACCGCGCCTGCGGCCTCCATGTCCCGCAGGCGCTCGCTGGCGGCCGGCAGCGACAACCCGGCCTCCGCCGCCCCGTGGGTGATGGAGCCGGCATCCACCACCGCGAGGAACAGCCGAAGATCGGTCAGATCGAAGCGCATGGGCGAAGGATATCCGAGCCTAAGCCTTCGGGCCAGCCGAAGCCTGCCGGCGGATCATCCGCATTGTGCCGGCGTCCCGGCGCGCTACGCCAAGAAGATGACGGATGCTTTCGTGCCGCTCGCCATCGCCGCAACCTTCTTCGCCGCCGGCCTGGTCAAAGGGGTCACCGGCATGGGGCTGCCCACGCTCGCCATGGGCGTGCTCGGGGCGCTGATCTCCCCGCTCGCCGCGGCCGGCCTGCTGCTGGTGCCGTCTTTTGTGACCAATGTCTGGCAGCTGCTCGCCGGCCCGAGCGTGGCGGCGCTGGCGCGCCGGCTCTGGCCGATGATGCTGGCGCTGGTCATCGCGACCCTCGCCGGCTCCGCGCTGCTTGCCAGCGGCGACACCGGCCCCACCACGGCCGCGCTGGGGGCGGCGCTGGTCGTCTATGCGGGCTATACCCTGTTCGCACGCCAGCTCGCCGTGCCGGCGCGGCTCGAGCCCTGGCTGTCGCCCCTCGTCGGCGCGGCGACCGGCCTCGTCGCCGGGGCCACCGGCGTGTTCGTCATCCCGGCGGTGCCCTATCTCCAGGCGCTGCGGCTCGAGCGGGACGATCTGATCCAGGCGCTCGGCCTGTCCTTCACGGTCTCGACACTCGCGCTCTCGGCCGGGCTCGCGTGGCGCGGCGCCCTGGCCATGGACGGCCTCGCCGTGTCGGTGATCGCCGTCGCGCCCGCGCTCGCCGGCATGTGGGCCGGGCAGTGGATGCGCCACCGGATCAGCCCGGCGGCCTTCCGGCGCTGCTTCCTGGTGTGCCTGCTGCTGCTCGGCGCCGAGATGCTCGCCCGGCCGTTCCTGTGAGCGGGGCGGAGCGCGGCCGCAGGCCGGACCGTCAGCCGTAGGCGAACGCGCCTTCCGGGGGCTCGGCCGTCGCCGCGACGGTGCGATGGCGGCCGCCGGGGCGGCTGCGGTCAAGCGCGGTTCCCTAAGCCGTGATTTGCGAGGGAAGCGGCGCCGTCCCGCCGGCAATGCCCCACCGCGGATCGCTGCGGGATCGCTGTTTCCGGGCCGCCGCTCGTGGCAGCGGCCCGAATTGGGATCAGCCCTGGGGATCCAAAGGATGCCCGCGCCGCCGCGCTGGGGCGGCGCGCTGCGGCAGGTTCATCGCATCAGTTGTGGGAGGAACAACACGATCTGCGGGACCGCGGCCATCAGGGCGACCACCACGGCCGCGGCGAGGGCGAAGGGAATGATTTCCCGCGAAATGCGCTCGATCGGCACCTGCGCGATCCCGGTGATGGCGAACAGGTTGGTGCCCACCGGCGGCGTGAACAGGCCGAGCATGAGCGCGCAGATCGACACCAGCGCCATGTGAAGCTGGTCGATTCCCGCGGCGGACGCCGTCGCGGCGAGGATCGGTGCCAGAATGATGACGAGCGAGGTCGCCTCCACGAGACAGCCGAGTCCGATCAGCATGGCGGTCAGCACGAGCATCAGCAGAACCGTGTTGCCGCCGGAAAAGTCCGTCAGCACGGTGCCGACCAGCCCGGGGGCGTCGAACAGCGCGAGAAAGAAGGAGAACGGTCCGGCGGCGGCGATGATGAAGCCGAAGGTCCCGGTGGCCGTGGCCGTGCTCATGGCCGCGCCGCCGAGATCGCGCAGGCCGAGCCGGCCGCTCACAAAGCCGAAGAGCGCCACATAAGTGGCGGCCAGAACTGACGCTTCCGTCACCGTCACCACGCCGCCCAGGACCCCGCCCAGCACGATGGCGGGCGCCACCAGCGCGGGAATGGCGGCGAGCAGCGTGCGCAGGAAGCCGACGTCCTCTTCCCCGTCCAGGCGCTGGTCGACGGTGGGAAACGCGCGGGTGCGCCAGATGACGATGACGAGGAAGGAAAGGCCGATCAGGATCCCGGGCACGATGCCGCCGATGAACAGCGCCGACACCGACACGGTGGGCGCGATGCTGGCATAGATGACCATGGGAATGGAGGGCGGGATGATCGGGCCGAGGCTTCCGCCCGCCGCGATCATGGCGGCAGAGAATTCCTTCGGGTAGCCATGGCGCGTCAGCATCGGGATCATCAGCATGCCGATCGCCACCGTCTCGGCGAGGCCCGAGCCCGTCATGCCGCCGAAGAACATGCACGCCACCACGGTGGCCGCACCCATGCCGCCGCGCCAGCGGCCGACGATCATCCGGGCGAGTTCGCCCAGGGATCGGGTGAGGCCGACCATGTTCATCAGCTCGCCCATCAGGATGAAGCCGGGAATGGCGAGCAGCGGGAACAGCTTGACCTGGGAGACCGCCTTCTCGGCGATGAGGTGCAGAGGCACCATGCCGCCGAAGAGCAGGATGACGGTGGTCGCAAACAGCATCGCCAGCGCGATGTCGAGCGACAGGATCAGCGCGCCGAGGAAGGCGACCGCGAGCCAGACCAGATCGCTCATTTGGGGGCTTCCTCCGCGCTCCATTCGGCGGCGTCGGGCTGCGGCCAGATCAGGTTACGCGCCATGGCCCAGATCGCCAATGCGAGACCGACCGGCAGCGCGGCCCATTCCAGCACGACGGGAAGATCAATGCTGGCGAAGCGCTGGCCGCGGAACACCCAGACCATCTTCACCGCCACGCAGAAGAAGGTGATGAGCAGGCCAATGCCGACCAGCGTCGCCAGGCGCTCGACGACCCGCCGCAGCCCGGCCGGCAGGACCGCGATGCCCAGCGTGAATCGGATACGGGCGTTCTCGGCAAAGGCGACGCCAGCGCCGATGAAGACGATCCACAGAAAGAGCGCCAGCGAGATTTCGTTCGCCCAGACCAGGGGACTTCCGAGGACCTCGCGAAGGCCAATGCCGGCCAGCAGCACACCGATCATGGCCAGGACCAGGACCCCGCCCAGCACGCGGTATCCGCGGCGAACGCGTTCGAATGTTGTTGTCATGACTGTCCCGTAAGGTGGAGCCGCATGGGAAGTCGGCGGGGCCACCGGCCCCGCCGGCCCGCTCTACTTCTGCTGCGCGTCCAGCACCTTCTGGATGGTCTCTTTCGGGATCTTCGCCGTCACGAGCTCGCTATCCCAGATGCCGCGGCCGGCTGCGCGCCACTCCTTCAGCTCGGCCGCGGTGGGCGTATAGATTTTGCCGCCCCGCTTGCGGAACTGAGCCAGAGACGTCTCGCGCAGCTCACGGTTGTATTGGTAGGCGCGTTCCTCGAACAGCGTCATCGCCCGCTGGAACGCCGCCTTCTGCGGCGCGTCCATCTTGTTGAAGCTGTTCTCGTTGATCACGAGGATGCGGTAGACCGCGAGGGCGTCGATCTCCGTGCCGTACTTGACCACCTCGTCATGCTTCAGCAGCGTGAGCCAGGCCGGCTGGAGATGCTCGCCATTGACCAGGTCCTGCTGCAAGGCGGAATAGGTCTCGCCGATGTCGACCGGCGTCGGGATCGCCCCCATGCGCTTCCAGAAGTCCTGCTCCAGCGGCGTCGCCGTGGTGCGGATCTTCAGCCCCTTGGCATCGGCCGGAGTGCGGATCTCGCGGCTGTTGTTCCACAAGATGCGATAGCCGCCGCCGCTCGGGGCGAAGGCGAGGGCGCGCAGGCCGAGGTTCTTGCGCATGGTTTCGCCGATCTGCTGGCCGATCGGGCCGTCCCAGACCTTACGGCCGTTGTCCATCTCGGACCACAGATAGGGCAGGTCCGAGAACAGCATGGAATCGGTCTGCTTGGTCATGTTGCAGGTGCAGGCGATGGCCATGTCCACGAGCCCGCTCTGCGCCGCGCTCATGCCTGCGATCTCGTCGAAGAGGGCGGAAGCGAAGAACGGCTTGAGGGTGACGGTGCCGTTGGTCTCCTTGGACAGGAATTCGGCCGCGTCCTTGAGCGCGCGGCTGTCGTCCATGCCCGCCGGTGAGGCGGAGCTGAGGCGCAGGGTCACCGAAGGCGACTTTGAGAAATCCGCGCCGTTCGCGGCGGTGAACGGCAGCGCCGCCGCGAGTGCGGCGGTCAAAAGGCATCGTTTGATCTTGGACATTGTTTCCTCCCTTGAGACTATTCTTGGTCTATTCAATGGGGCGCCCCGGTTCTCAGCCGAGGTATGGGGTCGTGGCCGGTGTAGATCACGTCCGGACACAGCGCCCGCAGCCGCTTCAGGCTGGTGATGGCCTGCCCCAGGTCCTGGAGAATCCCGTTGGGCAGGTCGTCCGTGTAGTTGCGGTTGAAGGGCACCGCGTCCGACGTGATGACCGCAAGGCCCTCCTCTGTGGGGAGGGCAACCCCCTGCAGGCCGGGGGTGTGGCCGCCCAGCGGCACCAGACGCAGACCGTTCGGCAGCTCCGCCTCGCCCTCCACCAGCTTCAGGCGCGGCGCGCCGAGCAACTCGCGGATCACGTCATGGCGGCCGAAATAGCGGTCGATGGCGGGATGGGCCCGCAGCGGATGGTTGAAGAAGTCCGCCTCCGCCCGTTGCAGCCAGACCGTGGCGTTCGGCAGGGCATCGACAGCGCAGGCGTGGTCCCAGTGCAGATGGGTCAGGATCAGGGTATCGACCTCGTCCGGCCCGATGCCGTGGGGCGCCAGCGCCTCCTTCAGGCCGTGCTCCACGGCAATGCCCCGGCGCGCGGCTTCCTCGGTGGTCAGCCCGGTATCCACCACCGTGATGCCGTCCGGTCCGTGGACCAGCCAGAACCGGTAGACCAGGGTGAGCGGCCGTCCGGCGTCGGTGTGGAGCAGGAACGAGGCGCTGTCCGCCTGGCGGCGGGCCACCTCGACGGGCTCGATGCGGAACAGCGCCGCCATCACCGCGCCTCGTCCTGGCCGCGCTCGGCCGCCGGCGCGCGGGCGAATTCCTCCATGAGGATCGGCACCGCGAGGTTGCAGGAATGGATGCCCATGACGGTGGTGAGCTGGATCGCTTCGAGGATCTCCTCGCGCGTCGCCCCTTCGCGGATCGCGTTCTGGATGTGCCGCCGCACGCCGGGACCGTAGAGGTGGGTGGTCGCGGCGTTGATCGCGATCATGATCAGCTCCTTGGTCTTCTGCGGCAGCGGCCCGTTGCGGTGGGGCACGCTGCGGAAGGCCAGGTAGGCCTCGAGGAATTCGGGATCGAGCGCCTCGAACTGGGACCAGACCGGATTCCAGTCCTGCGACTGGCGCTGCTTGCGGGTGAGGGGATAGGCGTCCTCGCTCATGGGCTTCTCCTCCTCAGCGGGCATCGGCGCGCACCAGATCGGCGCCGCGCTCGCCGATCATGATCGCGGGGGCATTGGTGTTGGACGAGGGGATCTCGGGAAAGACCGAGGCATCGATCACCCGCAGCCGCTCGACCCCCCGGACCCGCAGGTGGGGGTCCACGACCGATTGGCCATCGCCGCCCATGCGGCAGGTTCCCGCCGTATGCCAGGCGGTCTGGCCGGTCTTGCGGATGTAATCGAGCAAGGTCTCGTCGGTTTCCACGCTTCCGTTGGGCTGGTCCTCGCGCACGATCACGCGGCTGAACGACGGGGTCTCCGCGAGCCTGCGGATCAGCTTGAGGATCCGCAGGGCGCCCTCCACGTCGTCCGGATGATCGAGGTAGTTCGGCTGGATGGCGGGAAGCGCGGTGGGGTCGGATGTCTTCGCATGAACCGAGCCGCGCGACTTCGGCAGCAGCAGGAAGCCGCCCACGGTGAAGCCGGAGAACGGATCGATCCCGCCGGACCGCGACCGGGAGTAGCGGTCCTTGCCGCTGATCATATAGAGCCGGATCATGACGTCCGGGGCGTCGAGCCCGGGCGCAGAGCGCGTGATGGCGTGCGCCGTCGAGGAGGTGCCGGCCAGAAGCCCGGTGCGCGTGAACACGTAGCGCAGACCGGACAGCATCCGGAACACGGGGTTGCCGACAACATCGTTGATCGTCCGCAGCGTCCGCGTCTCGTAGGTCCGGCGAACTTGCAGGTGATCGCTGAGGTTTTGACCGACGGCCGGCAGATGGTGCACCACCGGCAGGCCGAGGCGCTCGAGGTGCCGCCCGTCGCCGATCCCCGACAGCTCCAACAGATGCGGAGACAGGATCGCGCCGGCCGAAAGGATCACCTCGCCATCGGCCAGGGCCAGGGTGCGCCCGCCGCCGCGCTCGAACTCCACCGCCGTCGCCCGGTGTCCTTCGAATAGCACCCGGGTCACCCGCGCGCCGGACAGAACCTGGAGATTGGGACGGCGCGCCGCTGGCCGCAGATAGCCGACGGCAGTGGACCAGCGCCGGCCCCTGAAGGCTGTCTGCTCGAGGTAGCGGGCGCCTTCATAGCTGACCACGTTGTAGTCCGGGGTCCGGGCGACGCCGAGCTCGTCGAACCCGGCGAGGAACGCGTCGGACACCGGGTCGGGGGATCGGACCCCCACGTCGGTGATCCGCATGGGCCCGGTCTTGCCGCGCTCGGCCAAGCGCGAATAGCCGTTGGATTCGAGCTTCTGGAAATAGGGCTTCACGTCGTTCCAGGACCAGCCGGCCAATCCGTCGCCGGCCCATCGGTCGTAGATCGCCGGGTCGCCCCAGATGTAGGCCATGCCGTTGATGGCGCTCGAGCCGCCGAGCACCCGCCCGCGCGGCGAGTAGATCCCGAGCCCGCCCATGTGCGGCTGCGGCTCCGACGTGAACGGCCACACATAGCGTTCATTCGTGAGCAGCTTGCCCACGCCGAGCGGAATGTGGATCCAGAGGTTGCGGTCGCGTTCGCCCGCCTCGATCAGAAGCACGGAATGCTTCCCGCTCTCGCTGAGGCGGGCCGCGAGCACCGCGCCCGCCGAGCCGGCGCCGACGACGATATAGTCGAATGGCCCCAGCATGGCTCACGCCGTCCGGTGCTGGAAGGAATCGCGCCGGAAGCTGTAGAGCGCGGCCGGGTCCACCATGACGTCGATGACGGCGGGCTTGCCGCAGTCGAGCGCCGCGCGGAGCGCGTCGCCGAGGTCGGCCGTCCGCTCCACCCGATAGCCCCTGGCCCCGTACAATTCCGCCACCTTGTCGAAGGGCGGATTGTTGAGGTCGGCGCCGATGTACCGCTGGCCGAAGAAGTCGCGTTGATAGGCCTTCTCGGCGCCCCAGCAGCTGTTGTTCATGACCACGGTGACGGTGTTGATCCCGTAATGGACGGCCGTCGCCAGTTCCGAGAGGGTCATGCCGAACCCGCCGTCTCCCATCAGGCTGATGACCGGGCGATCGGGACAGGCCACCTTCACGCCGAGGCCGCAGGCGAAGGAGAAGCCCACGAGGCCGAAGTCGAGCGGGGTGAACAGGCTTCGCGGCCGGTCGAAGCGCAGCGCGTCGGTGGCCTGGAGGCAGAGCGTGCCGGCATCCATGGTCACCGCCGTGCCGGCGGGCATGACCGCGCGCAACGCGTGGAACAGGCCCGAGGGCACGATCGGGAAGGCGGCGAGATCGGCGTCCGCGTCGCGCTGCCTCAGATAGGCGGCGCGCTCCTTCCGGAATCCGGCGCTCCAGGCTTCAACCGCCCGTCGGTCTTCCAGGTTTCCAAGCGCGTCGCAAAGCTGCTGCGCCGCGGTCGTCGCATCCGCCCAGATGCCGAGCGCGATGGGGAAATAGCGGCCCAATGCGGTCGGCTCGATCTCGACCTGGATGATCTTCGCGTCGCGGTTGATGTTGTCGTAGGAATAGAACGTCGAATTGAATCCGAGGCGCGTTCCCAGCGCGAGGATGACGTCGGCCTCCTTGACGAGGCGCGAGGCGACGGGATTGCCGCGCGGCCCCATCTGTCCGCCGCTGAGTGGATGGTCGGAGGGAATGGCGTCGCCGTGGCCCGGCGAGGTGACAACCGGCGCGTTGAGGCGTTCGGCGAGCGCCAGCGCGCTTTCGGTGCCGGCGGTGTTCTTGATGCCGCCGCCGGCGATGATGACGGGCCGCACGGCCCGCGCCAGCAGGGCGGCGGCGGCCGCCACGCTGTCTTGCGGGCCGGCCGGCACTACTGCGGGCCGATAGGTCTCGGGATCCGGCATCGCCGGAAAGTCGTCGGACCGGGACAGGATGTCCCGCGGCAGGTTGAGCTGGACCGGCCCGCGCCGCGGCGCCAGGGCGGTGCGGAACGCTTCGCGCATCATCTCCGGCACGCGGCCGGTCTCGGTGACGGTCCAGGTCTTCTTGGTGATGGGCCGGAAGAGCGCCTGCTGGTCCACCTCCTGGAACGCATCGCGGTAGACATGGCCGGTCGAGAGCGACCCGGCGAGGGACACCACCGGCGAATAGGCGGCGGCGGCCTGGGCGAGGCCCGTCACGAGATTGGTCGCGCCAGGACCGTTCTGGCCCGCGAGGATCACGCCGGCATTGCCGCTCGCGCGGGCGTATCCGTCGGCCATGTGGGTTCCGGTGCGCTCGTCGCGGACACCGACGAAGTCGATGCCGTCGGCATCGTACAGCGCATCGAACATCTCCATCGTGGCCGAGCCGATCAGCCCGAACACATGGCGCACGCCCTCGGCCTTCAGCGCGGCGACAGCCGCCTGCCCACCCGACATCCTGGTCATTCCCACATCCTTCGTTTTCCGACCCAGGCCGGCCGCGCCGGATCGCGATCAAGAAAACAAAATTGTTCACAGAACTCAAGTATGGATTCAAAAAATCATATAAAATGTTGTAATAACGGAATAATTTATTCTACGGGATGAGGACGGTAGACCGGATATGGCTGACCGTGTATGTTCACAAGATGTCGTCGGCCGGGCCGATCGGGACGGCCCCCGGCCCAGCAGATGGGGCGGTGGGGAGGGTGCCGCAGCGGCGAATGCCGGGGGAGGGCGGCGGTCCCGCGGTGCCCGCGCGACATCCCGTCATTTCGACCGGGCGCGGATTCAGCCATATTGGCGCCGCGCCTTGCCGCGGCAGCTTGGACGGAATTGGAACTGCCGGATGGGCGCGATGGACGGACAATGAGTAGACTGAAGAACCTCCACGAGGCGCGGTCCCCGGGCCTCACCGCGCCTTCCAAGCCGCCGCCCAGCCGCGGCCGCGAAAGTCCGCCGACGGCAAGCCGCGTCTGGCGGATCGCTGACATCCTCCAGGAACGGATCGCCAGCCAGCAGCTGCGCGCCGGTGAGCGGCTCCAGGAACAGGCCCTGGCCACGGAATTCGGCACGTCTCGCACGGTGATCCGGGAGGTTCTCGGATCGCTCGAGCAGCGCAGCCTGGTTCAGCGCATCCCTAACCGCGGGGCCTATGTGAAAGGCCTTGGCGAAAAGGAGGTGCTGGAGATCTTCGAGATTCGCGAGTGGCTGGAGGCGCTGCTGACCCTGCGCGCGACCCGGAATGCACCCGACGGCCATTGGGCGCGTTTCCTGGCGCAGTTCGAGGGGCCGCTGGCGGCGAGCATCCAGGCCGGCGACCTGAGCGCCTACAATGATGCGCTCGAGGACCTGCGGCTTGAAACCGCGCGGGTCGCCGACAATGAGATCGCCAACAGCTTCATCTATCAGGTGCTCGACCGCGCGCGGGTGATCAAGATCCGCGTCACTCTCTTGCCGGGGCGCGCCGAAGCCGGACGCCTGCTGCACTTGAAGATGCTGCGGTGCATGGCCGCGCGGGACGGGGAAGGAGCGCAGCTGTACAAACGGGAGATCATTTCGTCTGCCCGGGACCTCTTCGTGAAATACAAGGCGTTGATACTCTGATCCCGGATCGCGTGCGCGGGCCGGAATCCCCCTCGCAGCACAATCCGGCCCGAACATTTGCCCCCGGTCGGCCTTGGCCGAACCCGGGCGGTTTGCACGCGGTCAGGGCGCCGCATTGGGCTTGGCGCCGTGCCAGGGATGTAACGCGGCACCGGCTTGAGGGCCGGCCGGGATCCTCAAAGGGGATGGGCGTGCGACGGCGCACCAGGCCAGGTTCCTTGCTGCCGGCCACGCGCCGGCAAGCGGGGGAGCGGCCGCGGCTGGGGTCGGGGCAGATTCGTGCCGCCGGTTGCCGGCACCGTGGAAAGCCCATCGCCCCGGAGGGGCATCGCGGCGGCTATATGAAAATCTCGTCGACCAGCCATTCGACGAACAGGTCGACGAGCGCGTCGGCACGGTCTCTCGGACGCACCAGCCAATACTGAAAGGGTGATCGCAGTTCCTTGGGCCAGGCGGGGACCAGCCGGCCCGACGCGAGATCGGCGGCGATCAGCCGGCTTCGGCCCATCACCACGCCGAGACCGTCGGCAGCGGCGCTCAGGGCGATGGCGCTGTCCGTGAACATCAAGCCACCGGTCGGCGGATCGCTGACGCCGACGCTCGCAAACCATTCAGCCCAACCCACCGGCATCAGATCGTGGATCAGGGGGAAGCGGGTGAGGGCGGCGGCGCTGTCGAGCGGGCCGAAATCCCGCAGGAGACCGGGCGAGCAAACGGGCAAAGCGTGCTCCTCCGCAAGCAGCTGGGCGTCGACGCCCGGCCATCCGCCCGCGCCGTAGCGGATGCAGCAGTCGAAGCCGTCGCGCTCGGGATCGGACAAAGCGGGCGAGGACGACATGCGCAGCTCCACATAGGGGAAGCGTTCGGCAAACGAGCGCAGGCTGGACGCCATGCGCGTCGATGCGAGCGCCGGCAGGACGTCGATGGACAGCCGCCGCTCCCGGCCGGCCGGGCGCCGCGCCCCGCGCGTCGCGATCCGGCTCGATGCGGCGTGCAGCCGGCGCAAGGCGGGCCGCACTTCCAGCAGATAGAGCCGG
This sequence comes from Xanthobacter luteus, assembly GCF_040049235.1. Lineage (NCBI taxonomy): Bacteria > Pseudomonadati > Pseudomonadota > Alphaproteobacteria > Hyphomicrobiales > Xanthobacteraceae > Xanthobacter > Xanthobacter luteus. The sequence goes on along the minus strand of NZ_JBDZDO010000001.1, from coordinate 145,981 downwards.
GCGGCCTCGGTGGGCTGGAGGCCGTGCGGCAGCCGCTCGAACAGTCCGACGCCGAGAACCTGCTCCAGCGACTTGATGCGCTGGCTCACGGCCGATGCGCTGACATTGAGCTCTTGTGCGGCGCCGCTGAAGCTCATCTGGCGCATGGTGGCATCAAAGAAGGTCAGCGTATCGAGGGGAATGTTGCGGAGCGATGGGATCGACATGCGGGGAGCATAAGCAGAGCTTGGCCTCAGGGACAGAAGTTTGTGTTCGCCATTCCCCGGCAACGGGTGCGTAATCGGCTCAAGAACCGCGTTGCAGCATGCCCAAAAAACCAGAGGGACCATACGATGGCGCGCACGTCCTGGACCACCCGATCCCTTGCCGCGTTGGCGCTTTCCGCCTTCGCCCTTTCGCTCTCCAGCCTTCCGGGGAGATCCGAGCCGACCACGGTCGAGATCGCCTACCTCCCGCTCATGGGGATCGCGCCTTTGTTCGTCATGGACCAGCAAGGCTGGACCCGGGAAGCCGGTCTCGACCTCAAGCTGACCAAGTTCTCCTCCGGTCCGGCCATCATCCAGGCCCTCGGGTCGGGCAAGTTCGATGGCGTCTACATGGCGGTCTCGCCGGTGCTGGTGGCCAAGGCCGCGGGAGTCGATCTGAAGGTCGTCGCCGCCAGCGGCCGGGAATCCCACGCCTTCCTCGCCGCCGGGCCGCTGGCGGGGACGTTCAAGGAGGCCGCCTCGCCCAAGGCTGCCTTCGCGGCCTTTGCCAAGGCCAATGGCCGCCCCGCCAAGATTGCGTCCCTGCCGCGCGGCAGCATGCCCGACACGCTGCTGCGCTACTACATGGAACAGAACGGCCTGACCGCCGAGGACGTCCAGATCCTCAGCCAGGGCGAGGAGCAGGTGCGGCAGACGATGCTGGCGGGCGCCGCCGACGGCGCCCTCATGCCCGAGCCGATCATCACCATCCTCGAACAGAAGATGCCGGCGGCCAAGGTGATCGCCGACGGCAAGGCGCTCATGGCCGGCCATCCCGGCTTCGTGCTCGCCCTGCGCTCGTCCTTCATCGATCGGAATCCCGACGCGGCGCTGAAGCTCGCGGCGCTCAACACCCGCGCTGCGGCCTTCATCCTGGCCAATCCGGACCAGGCGGCCGACGCCATCTTCGCCTTCTTCGGCAAGGGCCTGATCGACAAGGACGTCATGGTTGCCGCCCTGAAGTCGCCCTACAACCCGCCGCTGGAGCGCCTGTCCGACATCGTCAGCGGGTCCAAGGACCTCCAGGACTACCTCTTGAAGATCGGCTCCCAGACCAAGCCCGTCGACATCGACGCCCTGTTCTACGCGCCCGCGCTCGCCCAGGGCGGCGGCGCCAAATAGGCTTGCCAGGACGATGCGGAAAGCATCCCCCCGGCGATCCGGCGGCGCGGCGCGGAAGGAGCGGCCATGAAGTCCCAAGCGACAACCACCAACACGCTCATCCAGGTGGTCAGCGTCCTCGGCTTCCTTGCGGTGTGGGAGGCGGTCTCCCGCACCAACATGGTTTCCCCGCTGATCCCGCCGCCGTCCAGCATCCTGTCGGCGTTCCGGCGGGAGCAGGCGGACGGAATCTGGTCCGCCAACGTCGCGGCGACCGCCGGCCACTATGTCTGGGGCGTCCTGATCGGGACGGTGGCCGGGATCGCGCTCGGTTATGCCGCCGCGCTCTCGCCGGTGGTCGAGGCCTGCCAGGAAGGCGTCGCGCGCCTGCTGCGACCGATCCCGCCGCTGGCCTGGGTGCCGTTCGCCATCATCTGGTTCGGCATCAGCGAGCTCGCGGCCGCCTTCATCATCGCCATCGGAGCGTTCTGGGTGAACTACTTCTCCGCCTATTCGGGCGTCCAGGCCATCGACAGGCGCCTGTTCGAGATGTGCGCCACCTTCGGCCAGGGCGGATGGTGGGCGCGGGTGATCAAGGTGGTCATACCGGGCTCGGCGCCGAGCGTGCTCGCCGGCATTCGCTCGGGGCTCGGCATTGGCTGGTTCGCCGTCCTCGCGGCGGAGCTGTTCGGCATTCCGGGCATCGGCCAGAGAATGCAGGAAGCCTCCGGCATGCTCGCCACCGACGTCGTCCTTCTCTACATGGCCACGATCGCGCTCTGCTACACCGCATGCGATGCGGCGATGGTCCTCGTGAGCCGGCGGATGCTGCAATGGCTCGCGTGAATATGCTTCCCCAGCTGCCCGTCGTCGTCGAGTTGTTCGACATCAGCCTCGGCTACGGCAGGCGGGCCGAACCGATCCTGACCGATGTCAGCTTCTCGGTACGCGAGGGCCAGTTCCTGGTGATCGTGGGGCCGTCGGGCGTCGGCAAGTCCTCCCTGCTGCGGGTGGTCTCGGGCCTCGTGAAGCCCCAGAAGGGCGATGTCTACGTGCAGCCGCAGACGCGCCGCGAGAGCCGCTCGCTCGGCTTCGTGTTCCAGGACCCGCTGCTCTTGCCGTGGCGCCGGGTGCTCACCAACGTCGAATTGGGCCTGGAGGGGCTCATCGCTTCGCGCGCCGAGCGTCGCGACCGGGCCCTCGAGGCCCTCTCTCTGGTGGGGCTCGAGAGCCACGCCGGCAAATGGCCCAACGCCCTTTCCGGCGGCGAGCGCCAGCGCGTGGGCATCGCCCGGGCGCTCGCCGTGCAGCCCTCGCTCCTGCTCATGGACGAGCCCTTTGGCGCGCTCGACCCGGGCACCCGCGAGGCGCTCCAGGACGAACTGCTCGGCATCTGGGAGAAGACCAGGACCTCGGTGATGTTCATCACCCACGACATGAACGAGGCCACCTATCTCGGCGACCGCGTGATCGTGTTGGGCGGCAAGCCCGCCACCATCGTCCACGACATCCTGGTGGACGAGCCGCGCCCGCGCCTGCGCACCCGCCCGGCGGAGGGCGACTTCGCGGGCTTTCTCTACAAGACATTCAGTTCAAAACGCTAAGGAGAGACGTCGTGAGCAATATCAAGAACGGATTCCGGCTCGGCATCTATGTCTGCAAGGACGCCGAGGTCGTGGACTTTTCCTCGCCCTACGGCGTGTTTTCGGTGGCCCGGCGCATCCAGCCCGACCTCGACGTGTTCCTGATCGCCGAGACCCTGCGGCCGACACAAGCCGCCTCGGGCTTCACCGTCCATCCCAACTACAGCTTCCGCGACGCGCCGGCGGTCGACGCCTTCCTCATTCCCGGCGGTCCGGGCCTGAGGCCGGAACAGTACAACGGCGGCCTGCATTCCTACATCCGCTCGCTGCCCGAGCGCTGTCTGCTCACCAGCGTGTGCACCGGATCCTGGGTCTATGCGCGCATGGGGCTCCTCGACGGACGCACCGCGACCAACCGCAAGAACCCAGACCGGCTGGAGCGCAAGGGCATCGGCAAGCTGCCCATCGAGCAACTGGCGGAGATGGCGCCCACCTGCCGCATCAGCCGCGCGCGCATCGTCGATACCGGGCGGATCGTCACCGCCGGCGGCATCGCGTCGGGCATGGAGCTCGGCTTCCACCTGCTGCGCCGCGCCGGCATGGACGAGGACACCGTCGCCGAGGTCGCCCAGATCATGGAGTATGAGACCGGCTGGGCGGCCTACAAGGACGACGTCGAATACGCCCTCACGGCCTGAGGTGCGCCATGGCACGCTGGGTCTGCATTTTCGAGGACACGCCGCAGATGCTCGATATCAGGGTCGAGCGGCGGGCTTTGCACCTTGCCTATCTCGAGCGGAACGAGGGGCGCATCCTGATCGCCGGCGGACTGAGCCGGGAGGACGGAGAGCCGCCGGGCGGCGGCCTCTGGGTGATGGAGGCGGCCGACCGGGAAGAGGCGAAGCGGATCGTGGAGAACGACCCCTATTTCGTCCCGCACTGCCGCAGCTACCGGCTCTTCGTCTGGAACAAGACGCTCAAGGACCGGACGGCTGTCCTCTGAACCGACTGGCGCGGCGGCGGGCGAAATCTGCCGCCTGCGCCGGCCTCATCATCCCCCCGCGCCGGCCCGACGACGGGACCGGGCCCGACGGCCAGGAGCAGCGACGTGGCCAACCCGCTGATCGACGACTTCCTGCTGCCCCGCACCGGCGGCAGGCGCCCGTTCGTCCGCATGGGGGACGAGGGCTTGAGCGAGGGAGCGTTCGTCGATCTCACGGCGCGCCTGGCGCACGTGCTCGCCGGCCAGGGCGTCGGCCGCGGCGACCGCGTCCTGGTCCAGCTCGAGACCGCGCCGCTGGTGCTGGCCCTGTTCCAGGCGTGCCTGCGCCTCGGCGCCGTGATGGTGCCGACCAACCCGAAATTTTCCGCCCGCGCGGTGGTCGACCTCACGGGCTTCATGGCGCCGCGCCTGGTGGTGTGTGGCGAAGCGATGGTGGCCGCGTTCGCCGCGCTGCTGCCTGGCATCGGCGTCCTGCCGGCCACGGGCGATGAGCGCAGCCTTGCCGCCCGCGCCGCCGGTGCGCCGGCGCGCTGCGCCAATGCCGATGTCGCCGAGGATGAAACCGCGCTCATCCTGTTCACCACCGGCACCAGCAGCGGCACGCCGAAGCCCGCCGCCTTGTCCCACGGCGGCATGCGCGCCAATGCGCGGGCATTGGTGGAGGCGTGGCGCATCGGCCGCGACGACGTGGTCTTCCACGGGCTGCCGCTCTATCACATCCACGGGCTCGTGGTGGCGACGAACGTGGCCCTTGCGGGGGGCGCCGGGCTCGTCATGCTGCCCCGGTTCGATCCGGCGCTCGCTCTGCGGGCGGGCCGCGATGCCAGCGTGATGATGGCGCCGCCGGCGCATTACGTGGCGCTGCTGGCCGCGCCGGATTTCGCCGCCGCGGCGTTCCCGCGCATGCGCCTGTTCATCTCGGGCGGCGCCATCATCAGCCGCGCGACGCACGAGACTTTCGCGCAGCGCACCGGCCGTCGCATCGTCGAGCGCTACGGCATGACGGAAGGCGCGATGATGACCAGCGCCCCGCCGGAAGGGGAGCGCCGGGTCGGCAATCTGGGTCGCCCCCTCCCGGGGACTGAAGTGCGCATCCGCGACGTGCGCACCGGCGCGCTGCTTCCCGCAGGAAGCGCCGGGGAGATCGAGGTGCGCGGACCCGGCCTGTTCCGCGGCTATGTCCGCGCCACCGGGTTGGACCGCGGCGATTTCGGGCCGGACGGCTTCTTCCGCACCCGCGACCTCGGGTACCTCAATGGCGACGGGACCCTGGAATATCTGGGCCGCGCCAGCGAGCTCATGGACCTCGGGGCCGGACCCGTCCATCCCGCAGCGATCGAACGACGGGTCGAGCAGCTGCCGGACGTCCTGGAGGCGGCGGCGGCGCCGGATGCCGCGCCGGATGGCGCGCCGGGCCTGTTCCTGGCGGTCGTGCCGGCGCCCGGGGCGCGGCTCGATGGGGCGGCGATCGCGGCGGCGGTCGCCGACCTGCCTGCGACCCGAGGCGTCCCGCTGACTCTCGCCTTCCCGGCGGCGCTGCCGCGCACGCCCAGCGGCAAGGTGCAAAAGCGCACCCTCAAGGCCGACCTCGCTTGGTGCCTGGCCGGGACCTGCGGCGCCCGCGATCCCCGGCACCCGTTCAACGACACCGACGGAGCAAAGACCATGAAGCGCGAACAGCTCACCGAGAAGATCCTCGACATCAAGCGCGAGAGGGGCTGGACCTGGAAGTACATCTGCTCGGAGATCGGCGGCATGTCCGAGGTGCTCGTGGTGGGGGCGCTGCTCGGCCAGATGAAGCTGGTGAAGCCGCTGGCGAAGAAGGCCGCAGAGCTGTTCGGCCTCTCCGAGGCCGAGGAGAGGATGCTGAACGAGGTGCCCATGCGCGGCGCCGGCACGCCCATGCCGCCCACCGACCCCCTGATCTACCGCTTCTACGAGCTGGTGATGGTGAACGGGCCGGCCTGGAAGGCGCTGATCGAGGAGGAGTTCGGCGACGGCATCATGTCGGCCATCGACTTCAACATGGACATGGTGCGCGAGCCCAACCCCAAGGGCGACCGGGTGCGGATCACCATGTCCGGCAAGTTCCTGCCCTACAAATATTACGGCAACGAGCAGGGGATCCCCGACTACGGCTTCAAGGAAGCCTGAGGCGCGCAGCACCAGATCACCGGCGCTCGCTGATCGGCGTCGAGCGCGGCGAGCCGGACGGGCTGCCCGTCGGAAGACCGCAGGCGCGGCATTGGCCTGCGGTCGCGCGGTCGCAGCCTCGCGAAGCTGGCCGACATTTGCGGCGCGCGCCGGCCGATGCCGCGACGCGCCAGGGGCGCTCTCCCCGCGCCCGCCCTTTTGCCTCAACGCGAAAAGCCTGTCCCGCCGCGCGCCGGTGCAGCCACCGGCGCGCGGGCGAGCCTTACTCGACCGTGATTCCGGCCTTGTCGACGATGGTCTTCCAGGCCACGACCTGATCGGCGAGCGCGGCCTCGAAATCCTGCGGCGAACCCGATTTCACGTACATGCCGAGCTTGGCGATGCTGGCGCGCGCTTCCGGGGACTGCATGCCTTCGTTCACCGCCGCGTTGAGCTTGTCGACGATGGCCTGCGGCGTGCCGGCCGGCGCCAGAAGCCCGAACAGGATCTCGGTGGGGAAGCCTTCGAGGCCGACCTCCTTCAGGGTCGGGATCTCCGGCAGCTCCGGCCAGCGCGCGGCGCTCGTCACCGCAAGGGCGCGCAGGCTGTTCTCCTTGATGTGCGCGAGCAGCGTCGACTTGTTGTTGAACACCACCTCGATGTGGCCGCCGAGCGCATCGTTGATCGCCGGCGCGCCGCCTTTGTACGGGATGAAGAGCAGATCGGTGCCGGTCTTGATCTTGATGAACTCGCCGACGATATGCGTGTAGATCCCCGTCGGCGCGCCGAAGCGCAGGGAGCCGGGGTTCTTCTTGGCGTAAGCGACGAACTCCGCGAAGGTCTTCGCCGGGACGCTCGGCGCAATCACCATGGCCATGGAATCGATGCAGATCGCGGCGACGGGCGTGAAGGATTTGAGCGGCTGGTAGCCCGGGTCCTTGTAGAGCGCGCCGACCAGCGCATTCACGTTGGTGCCGCCGACCAGCAGCGTGTAGCCGTTGGGCGCGGCCTGCGCCACCGCCTTGGCGCCGATGCGGCCGCCGGCGCCGCCGATGTTCTCGATGATCACGGTGGCGCCGAGCTGCTTCTGGAGCGCCTGCGCCACCAGCCGGCCGGCGACGTCGGTCGGCCCCCCGGCGGGGAACGGCACGACGATCTTGATCGGCCGGTCAGGATATTCCGCCGCGGCGGTCACGCCGGTGAGGGGAAGGACGGCGACCGCGGCCACCAGGGCCGACCGAAGCATCGTCATCGTCCTGGACCGGGCAAGGCCCTTTGCCGCCGGCTGGCGCTTCGAGTTTCTCGACATGGATCGTTTCTTCCCTGCAAACGTGGATTGGTTTTTCTTTTGAGTGTCCAGCGGCGCGGTCCGGCGTGATCGGCCTTCATGCCCCGGCGGCGCAGAGTTCCGGCACCCCGACGGGACGCGGCGCCTCCCGCGATCAGGCCGATTTCTTGGCGTGTTCCGCCGAAACCGGGCGCGTCTCGCCGGTCTCGACCATGGTGCGTGTGGCGTCGACGGAGGCATAGACCCAGAAGATCTTCAGCGGCTTTTCGCTCGAACCGTTGCGGAAGCGGTGCGGCAGGTTCGAGGGGATCCAGGTGGTGTCCATCGGCCTGACCGGATGGACCTCCTCGCCCACCTCCGCGAAGCCTTCGCCTTCGAGCACCAGGACCGTCTCCTCGCAATCGTGGTAGTGCCACGGAATGGCGGAGCCGGGCCCGATCATCGTCATGCCGGTCAGCATCTGCTGCGAGCCGGTCGCGCGGGTGACCAGCGGGATGGTCCGGTTGCCGCCGCCACGATCGACGCTCGGCATCTGGTCCGGCCGCATGAGCGAGGCCTTGAGGTCGGAGATGGCGGGTGCGGCGATCATGGGAAAATTCCTTGAAGTCGGCCGTTCGGATCCGCGGATGCGGCGGCCGTGAGCGCAATCCATCACTCGGCCATCGATAACGCAAATATCAAATTACGATCATTCATCATGCCGTGTCGGCATGGGGTCGGCCACGCCCCCGCGCCATGCCATCCCCGTCTGACAGGCCATAAAACATTGATATTTCGGGTGCTCGCCGAAACGACGTAGAAACGGCAATCAACCGAGGATGCGCCGTTGACCCAGGCCTCTGACATTCCCGCGCGGACCCGCATTGCCGAGGCGCAGGGCGCCATCCGCCTCGTGCGCATGGACCTGTTTCCGGTCGCCATGCCGCTCGCCCGGCCGATGAAGATGTCGGGCGTGACCATCCGCCATGCGGAGAACCTGTTCGTGCGCCTCGAAGCCGCGGACGGCAGCATCGGCTGGGGCGAGGCCGCCTCCGCGCCGACCATGACGGGGGAAACCCTGTGGGGCATGACGGCGGCGGCCGCGCTGATCTGGGAGGCCATCAAGGGCTGCGACGCGCGCCTCCACCTCGATGCGGTGCGCAAGGTCGGGGCCTGCATTTACGGCAATGCGAGCGCGAAATCGGCGGTCGAGATGGCGCTGCTCGATCTTGTGGGCAAAGCCTGCGGCATCAGTGCCGGCGCGATCATCGGGCGGCGCCTGCGCGACACGCTCGAACCCATGTGGATGCTCGGCAACGCGACGCCCAAGGCCGATATGGCCGAGGCGCGTGCCAAGTTCGAGGAAGGCTATCGCTTCTTCAAGCTGAAGGTCGGCAGCAAGACCATCGACAACGACATCGCCACGGCCCTGGGCGTGCGCGCCGCCATCGGTCCGCAGGCCAAACTCTGCGCCGACGCCAATGGCGGGCTCTCGCTCGACGCCGCCCACCGCCTGATCGGGGAGACGGGGCCCGCCAGCCTTTTCTACCTGGAGCAGCCGCTGCCGGCGCCGGCGCTCGACGGGCTCGCCGAGCTGAACCGGCTCGGCACCGTCCCCATCGGCATCGACGAGGGCATCCATTCGCGCGCCGACATCGAGACCCATGCGGCGCGCGCCGCCGCCGCCGGGGTTTCGCTGAAGCTGATCAAGCTCGGCGGCATGATCGCGACGCTGGACTGCGCCGCCCGCGCCGTCGAGCTGGGGCTCGCCATCAATGTCGCGGCGAAGGTCGCGGAATCGAGCCTCGCCTCGGCCGCGGCGGCCCATGTGGCGGCGGCCATATCGAGCTTCACATGGGGTCTGAGCCTCACGCAGATCTATCTGGAGCACGATCCGGTGCTGGACCCGCTTCGGTTCGCCGACGGCGTCGTGGCGGTGCCGAAGGGCCCCGGCCTGGGCGTGAGCGTCGACGAGGATGCGCTGCGCGCCTACCAGGTGCCGGTGCCGCGCTAGACGGGCAGGACCCGAGGCGCCGGCCTTCTTCGCCGGGCTCTAGCTCTTCGCCTCGGTGCGGAAGGCGCCTTGGCGATCGAGGTCGGCCATGATCCTGGTCACGCCGTCCTTGACGATCTGCGCCGACCGCGACAGCCGGCGCGTGCGCGAATAAGCGAGCGCCAGCCGGCGGAAGAGGCCCTTCGGCCCGATCGGGTGGAGCGTGACGTCGCCGCTTCTGACGTCGTCGGAGAGGATCGAGCGCGGCAGGATGGTGGTGCCGGTGCCCTGGCGCACCATCAGGCGGATGGTCTCGATGGAATTGAGCTCGAGCATCACCGTCACCAGCGGCCCCTTGTGACCCAAGAGATTGTCGATGATGGTGCGGATGCCCAGCGACATGATGAGCGGCGTGGTCGCGAGCTCGTCGAACGAGATCGGGCCCTTCTTGCGCGAGCCGCGCACCGCGACGAACATCATCTCCTCGGCGACCAGATGCTCGATGATCAGCCGCCGCGTCGGCGCCGGCTCGGTCAGGACCGCCAGGTCCAGGCGCCCCTCGTCCAGCCAGTCCATCAATTGCTGGCTGTAGGCCTCGCTGATGGTGAGGTCGATGCGCGGATAGTCGCTGCGCAGGGTGGAGACCAGTGTCGGCGCCACCTGGGTGCAGATGGTGGGCACGAGGCCGAGGGCCATGCTGCCGCCGGGGCTGCCGGCGGAGCCGCGCACCGCGTCCTTCGCGCGCTGCACTTCGCGCAGGATCGTGCGCGCATGCTCGAACAGCTCGCGCCCCTGGTCGGTCAGGTGGATGCCGCGGCTTTCGCGGATCAGCAGCTGCGCGCCGAGCTCGTCCTCCAATTGCCGCACCTGCCGGCTGAGCGCCGGCTGCGCCACGTTCAGGTGCTGCGCCGCGCGGGTGATGCTGCCGAGCTCGGCGATCTTGGCGAAATAGTTCAGAGCCCTGAAATCCAAGGACGTCCCCTCATGGCGCGGCATGGCAAACCATGCCGAAATTGTATTTAGCGTCACGACCATATCAGGAATAGGTCTTTCTCCGCAGGCGGTCCACCGACGGACCCTTCGAGCGGAGTGTTTCGATGTTCTTTCTCAATCCGGTGGAGCGGCTGGTCGCCGAAGTTCACTATCAGCTTCCGGACAAGTGGCGGAAGAAGAGCCGGACGGCCTGGTCCGACCCCAACCGCGCCAATGCCCAGGTGGACAGCTTTCTCGAAGGCCCGTCTTTCGATCGGGATGGAAATCTCTACTTCGTCGACATCCCCTTCGGCCGCGTCTTCAAGCTCGCGCCGGACGGAAACTGCGACCTGGTGTGCCAGTACGACGGCTGGCCGAACGGGCTGAAGATCCACAAGGACGGGCGCATCTTCATCTGCGACTACAAAGCCGGCCTGATCCTGCTCGACGCGAAGCGCGGCGTGGTCGAGCCGCTGCTGGCCTCGCGCAACAGCGAGGCCTGGAAGGGGCTGAACGACCTCGTCTTCGCCGCCGACGGCACGCTCTATTTCACCGACCAGGGCCAGACCGGCATGCACGACCCGACCGGGCGCCTGTTCCGGCTCGACCCGAACGGCAAGCTCGACATGCTGCTTGGCACCATCCCGAGCCCCAACGGCCTCGCGCTCAACATGAAGGAGAACCGCCTGTTCCTGTCCGTCACGCGGCAGAACGCGGTGTGGCGCTGCCCGATCATGACCGACGGGACCATGTCGAAGGTCGGCACCTACATCCAGCTCTCGGGCGGCCATGGCGGTCCGGACGGCATGGCGCTCGACGAGGAGGACGCGGTGATCGTCTGCCAGCTCGGCGTCGGCGTGTGGCGCTTTGATTCCGATGGCATGCCGACCCACCTCATCACCGGGCGGGTGGGCCATCATCTCACCAACGTCGCCTATGGCGGCAAGGACAACAAGACGCTGTTCATCACCGAGGCGGACACCGGCACCATCCTCAAGGTGGACATGCCGGTCGCCGGCAAGATGATGTATTCCCACGCCTGAGCGCGGGCCCGGTTCTCAACGGGTGGCGGGAAGCTCCCGCCACCTCGTCCTTCTCTTGCGACGAAGCCAGCCCCATGATCGTTTCCGTCAATCCGTACACCGCCCAGGAAATCGCGCGCTTCCAGGAGCAGTCCGACGCGCAGATCGATGACGCCCTCACCCGGGCGGTGAAGGCCCAGAAGGCCTGGCGCACGACCTCGTTCGCCGCGCGCGCGCAACTCGTGCGCGCGATCGGGTCGGTGCTGCGCGCGCGCAAGTCCGCGTTCGGCCGCCTCATCACCGCGGAAATGGGCAAGCCGATCGCCGAGGCCGAGGCGGAAGTCGAGAAGTGCGCGCTGAACTGCGATTTCTACGCCGCGCACGCCGAGGCGTTCCTGGCCGACGACGTGATCGCCTCGAGCGCCACCGACAGCCGCGTGGTGTTCGATCCGCTCGGCGTCGTGCTCGCGGTGATGCCGTGGAACTACCCGTTCTGGCAGTATTTCCGCTTCGCCGCCCCGGCCTTCATGGCCGGCAACGGTGCGGTGCTGAAGCATGCCAACAACGTGCCGCAATGCGCCCAGGCGATCGCCGACATCGTCGCGGAAGCCGGCGCGCCGGCCGGCCTGCACCAGACCCTGTTCATCCCAGCCTCCAAGGTCGAGCGGCTGATCCACGACGAGCGCATCGCCGCGGTCACGCTGACCGGCTCGACCGACGTGGGCGCCATCGTCGCGGCCCATGCGGGCAGGGCGCTGAAGAAGCAGGTGCTGGAGCTCGGCGGCTCCGACCCCTTCATCGTGCTCGCCGATGCCGATGTCGCCGCGGCCGCGGAGGTGGCCGTGAAGGCGCGCTTCATCAATGTCGGGCAGAGCTGCGTCAACGCCAAGCGATTCATCGTCGAGGACACCGTCGCCGACGCATTCGTCGATGCGTTCTGCGCCAATGTCGCCAAGCTGAAGATCGGCGATCCCATGGAGCCGGGCACCAATATCGGCCCGATGGCCCGCGCCGATTTGCGCGCGACGCTGCACGATCAGGTGGAGCGCTCCGTCGCGGCGGGCGCCACCCTGCGCGCGGGCGGCGCCTTCGTCGAAGGGCCCGGCTTCACCTATGCGCCGACCGTTCTCGATCATGTCAGGCCCGGAATGGCCGCCTTCGCGGAGGAGACGTTCGGCCCCGCCGCCGCGATCATCCGCGTCGGCTCGCCGGACGAGGCGATCGCGCACGCCAACGACACCGAGTTCGGCCTCGGCGCCGCGCTCTGGACCGGCGACACGCAGAAGGCCGCGGCCTATGCGCGGCAGATCGATGCCGGCGCGGTCTTCATCAACGGCATGGTGGCCTCCGACCCGCGGCTTCCCTTCGGCGGCATCAAGCGCTCCGGCTACGGCCGCGAACTCGGCTCCTACGGCATCCGCGAGTTCACCAACACCAAGACGGTGTGGACCGGCCCGATCCGGTAGGCCGGCAGACCGGCATCGCCCGGTCGCCCGCCTGGCAGGGGTGCCGTCTGCCGATGGCACCGCTGGCGAGCTGGCCTGGAAGCCAAAGCCGTCGCCGGAATTCGCGCCGGCGACGGTGCCGCGTTCCGCCACGGCCGGACAGGCCATGGTGAGGCTTCCGCAGAGATGGGCTGCGACCGGCGGCCGGGGCTTCGGTCGCTTCGTCCCGGCGCGCCCGTCGACCGGGCCCACGGGACCTCGGGGCGCTGGCCACGAGGCGTTGGTGAAGCGCCATGACATCGGCCTCACCCGCCGTGGGCAACCCTGTCCATCGGCAAGCTGGCGTCGCGGCGACGCCCGTTCGCGGCCAGCGACCGCCGTGGTTCGGCCCGCTGCCGTCGGCAGGCTCGGCACGGAACGGCCGTTGATTTCGGGCAGCGCAAAAAAAAAAATCGATCACCGCTGCGCGACGGTTGAATTCATGCGCGGCTCTTTGCCCTTTGGTCGATCAACACCGCCTGCTGCCATCGGCTTGGCTTCTTGTCAGCCCGATGAATGCAACCGGCCCAGCAGCAGGGGCGCTTCTTCCCCTCCAGCAGTTCCTCGCAGGTCCGCGCAACGCGACGTTGGCGTGTCGCCGGTTGCTTCGCGTCTTCGATCCAGCAGATGAACTCGTTGCGCCCCAGTGGCGTCAGGCTTTCCCACAACGCCAACACATTCGAATCCGATCCAACGGCGGCTTGAAGATCGTCACCTGCCAAGTGGACGGTACCATGAGCAAAAGGTCTCACCCCAACACCTCCGACGGTCCACCCGTCAATTCGGCCTTCCAGGACGCCGCCTGATGGCTTCCCTGTCAAGCGTGACAATGGAAAGGCAAAATGTCTGTGACCGGGCCCAATCCCCGGGCAACTCTTGCGCGGCGGTCCGCACGGGCCATCTGAGCCCTAGGGTCCGGACTCAATTGAGCCAATAGGCGCATGTTGCGGCGATGAGGACTGCGGAGAGGTAGTTTCGGGCGAGCTTGTCGTATCTTGTGGCGATACGCCGGAAATCCTTGAGCCTGCACCACATGCGCTCGACGCGGTTGCGCTGCTTGTAGGCGTTGGTGTGGTAGGGGATCGGAGCCTTGCGGGAGGCGGTTGAGGGGATGACGGCCTCGGTGCCGCGCTCGGCGAGGCGTCTGCGCAGGTGGTCGGCGTCATAGCCCTTGTCTGCAATCAGACGGCGGAAGGGGCCTGCCGCCTGGATCAGGGCCTCGGCCATGCTGATGTCGTTGATGTTGCCGGGACTGAGCAGCAGTACGCGCGGCCTGCCCCGTTCATCAACCAAACCGTGCACCTTGGTTGTGCGTCCGCCGCGCGAGCGGCCTATGGCTTGAGCGAAGGCCCCCCTTTTGCGCCCGCCGCCGAGCGGTGCGCCTTGACATGGGTGGCATCGATGGCCGCCCCATCGAAGATGCCGCTATGGCCGGTCAGGGCCTCGAACATCTTCAGCCACAAGCCCTGACGGCTCCAGCGGTTGAAGCGATTGTAGACCGTCGTGTACGGCCCGAATTCCGGCGGGCAATCCCGCCAGCGTGCTCCGCTCTTCAGCATATGGACGATGCCGGAGATCACCCGGCGGTCGTCCACGCGATGGGCGCCCTTGCGCCCTCGCGGCAGAAGCGGCTCGATCCGAGCCCACTCCTCATCGCTCAGCCACTGAACCCGTTTCGCCATCCCAAGGCTCCTTCCTGGAGCCTTGAATCAGCAATTCAATGTCCGCGCCACTGTTTATTGAGTACGGACCCTAGGCCGGATCTCGGCGTCCGCCAGATCTGGCAAGTGCACGCCTGCGGCAGCCCGGCGCGCTGGCGCCGGCAGGGGCGAGCCGTCCCAATCATGTCTCACCTGGATCTCGCGAGCGAGACGTGGGGACATGCGCGCGCCCCCTTAGTGCCAGGGCCACTCCGGCCAACGTCAGCGCCAGCGCTCCGCCTTCGCGGAGCCCGAACGGGTCGCCGAGCATCGCCGCCGCTGCAAGCGTGCCGAGCAGCGGAACCAGCAGCATCGCGATGGTGGCGGTGCTGCTGGGCAGCCGGCGCAATGCGGCGAACCAGCTGAGATAGCAAACGCCCATCGGCACGAGCGTCATGTAGGCAAGGCTGGCTGCGGCCGCGCCTGTCAGGGCATCCAGCCGCGGATGCTCGAACAGCAGGCCGAGCACGATCATTGGAGCGCAGCCGACGCCGACCACCCACGCCGTCTGCGCAAGCGGCGGGAGCGGCAGTGGCTTGCGGTTCACGACCGTGCCCCAGGCGAACAGAAGGGCCGCCGCCAGGGCGAATGCGACGCCGAGAAGCTGATCCCTGCCGGACGCGCCGTTCTGGCCGCTCAAGAGCAGGATGACGCCGGCCAGTGCCAAGGCGAGCGCCACCAGGGAGCGCCGGCCTGGCCGCTCGCCTCGCAGCGGCCATGCCAGCAGCATTGCCCACACCGGCATCGAGTAGACCAGCAATGCCGCCTCGGCGACGCTGATCCAGTTCAGGCTCAAAGTCGCGAACCCCATCCATGCGAAAACGCTGGTGAACGCCGCCAAGAGCACCTGCGGCCAAGCGCCCGCCGGAACGCGCAGGCTCTCTCCTCGGTTGACCGCCAGCAGGCCCAACAGGATGGAAGCCGTCACGCCCGCCACGCCCCGCGAGAACAGCGCCGGCCAAACGGGCAGCAGGAACTTTATCGTCGGCCAGTTCAGCGCCCAACCGGCTGCCGTGACGAGCAGGAATGCGATGCCCCACAGTCGGGCTCGATCCATTTTTCAGTTCTTTCGGGAGGGGGATGGGGATCCGCCGGTGGGGCCGGCTGCGACCCCTAGGGATACGAACCGCTCTCGCGCGAGGCTTTCGGGCGGCAGTGGACCATACTCCGCGCCTCATGTCTTGGCGCGCAGCGCAACGTCGGCGGTCCGGGTGGAGCAAGGCCCCACCGTCTTCTTCGAGGGCAGCCCGCACCTTGCGGGTCCTCATGGCGCCGCTGGGGACCGGCCCGGCCCCGCGCGCCTCCATGTGCGCGATGGTGCTCGCGCTCCCGACTTCGACCGGCGGGGTCGGTCCACGGGAAAGGCGTTCGAGACCATCGCGCTTCCCCCGGCGCCGCGAGTTGCCGCGTTCGGTGAACGGAGAGCGGCGATGGCCGGCGCGGAGACGGGCCCGACCGCGCTGCGATAAGCCGGTCCATCGCCCCGGGGCCGCGGCAGGGTCACGGCCGGCGCGGTAGATCGGGCGCGGTGTTGGCGGGCGGATTGCGTTGCAGGTCGGCGATCAGGGCTTGCATCTGATCAATCTCCCGCTCCTGCGCCCCGATGATGCGATCCGCCAGAACCCGCACCCTGGGATCACGGATACGCGCCCGCGAGCTCGTCAGGATCGCGATGGAATGATGCGGGATCATGGCCTTCATGTAGGACACGTCGCCCACCGTCGCCTGGCTCCGCACGAGCCAGAGCGCTCCGGCAAAAACCGCCACGGCGCAGGCCATAATGGCGATGTTCGCCGGCCCGTTCTTGGACATCGACCACATGAATCCGAGCATGATAATTGTCATCACGCCGCCCATGACAAATGCCATCCACATGCGGGTCTGGCTGAAGAAAACGTGGTCGAGGGTGTAGGTATTAAGATACATGAGGCCGAACATTACGACCGTTGACGTGGCGATCATTGCCGCGAACCGTCCATAGCTCATCGTCGCCGTCCCTTAGCCAAGAACCACTGGAGAGTAACGAAGCTGTGCCACAATCGTTTCGCTCGGCACGGAGCGGCCCGCCGACAGCGCCGATCCTTCCGCCATGAGCGATCGAAGCCCGGGACGAAGTCCGATCGAGGCCTCCTTGCGGTTGCCAGCCACAGCGGCTGTCGGAACCGCGGGCAGCCAAACCGAGGGCCCCGCCTGACGCTGCCCCGCGCCCGCCGCCGGCCAGGTGGAGACCCTCGGGCGCGGGATGCACGCTTGGAAAGCTGGCGGCTTGCCGGCACACGAACGGACCGTCAAAGTGGCGGCCATGGCGCCGTCTGCCGGAGCCGGACCGAAAGTCCTCTGACTCGCGAGTGCACCATGAGCGGCGACGTAGTCACCCCATACTCTCGCAAGGTCGACCTTGTCGACGTCTGCGCGGACCTGATGGTCGACGAGGCGGACGCGGTCCTCGACGAATCCGATGTCCGGGCGGTCGTCCGCCTGCTCGGCGACGTCATCGTCGCGCGGCAGGACTTTGCAAGCGCCAAGCGGCAGCTCATGGAGGGCATCTGCGCCATCATCGGCGCCGATGCCTGGACATGGAGCCTGGGCTGCCGGGCCGAGCCGGGCGAGCAACCGGTGTATCTCGGCATCGCCTATGGCGGCTTTGATGAGGAGCGTTATGCCCGGCTGCTGCTTGCGGCAGCCCACCCCGACATGGCGTGGACCTCAGAAAAACTGCTCGGAGAGATGCGGCAACGAAACGCGCACGTCACCCGTCTGCGCGAGCATATCGTCGACGAACCCGCATTCGTCGCCTCCGGAGTCGATCAACATCTGCGGGATGCCGACATCGGCCCCTTCATCTTCTCCTTGCGGCCCATAGACGACCGCGCCGTCAGCACCATCAGTCTCTTCCGCCGCCGGGACGTGCGGCCTTTCTCCGCGCGGGAGGCGCGGATCACCCACGTCCTGCTCAGCGAACTGCCGTGGCTGCACGAGGTCGGATGGCCGTTGGACCGCGGTGTCAGCGTGCCGCGCCTGTCCCCAAGACTGCGCCTCGTTCTTAATCTTCTGCTCGACGGTCGCTGCCGGAAAGAGATGGCCAGCAGTCTTTCCCTCTCCGAATACACGGTTGCGCAATACCAGCGAGCGGTTTACCGGCACTTTGACGTCCATTCGCACGCCACGCTGCTGAGCCGTTTCCGGATGGGCGACGGCGGCGACCGCCAGGCGGCGCCGGCGCACCTGCCGGGCAAGGGCGCAGCGTAGAGGGCGATATCCCTCAAATGTGGGAATAGCTGGACACCCGGGCGGCCGATATACCCGCTGCGTCTGTCGTTGCGCGTGCGCCATCCCGTTCGGAGCCGAGTGATCCCGTATGAAGCCGTCACGGCGAGACTTTGTGACCTGGGTCGCAGGCAGCGGAATCACACTGGCCATGGCGCGTCTCAACCCGCTCGGGGCGACGACGTTCGAGGCGCGTGAGACGTTTCCGGGCAGCCCGGCGGCCGCGCAGGCGGGCGGGCGCATCGACGCCTTCGCCAAGGTCACGGGCGCCAAGCTCTACGCATCCGATCTTCGCGCGGCGGACATGGAAGGATGGCCCGCCGACACGGCGCACGCGCTGCTGCTGCGCACGGCGGACGCCACGCACCTCTTTACCGGGCTCGATCTGTCGGCGCTCGATGCGGCGGCCAGGCCAGCCCGTGTGGTGACGGCGGAGGACCTGGCAAAGGGCGGCATCCGCGTGCCGCCATTCTATGCCGGGGACCTTCTGTGCCCCGCTGGCACGACACCCCTCTATCTCGGGCAGCCGCTGGCCCTGCTGCTGTTCCAGTCGTTCGACGCCTATGACCGGGCGCGGGTGGTCCTGCGGAAGGCCAGTCCCGCCCGGTT
The DNA here is from genome assembly GCF_040049235.1 of Xanthobacter luteus. Lineage (NCBI taxonomy): Bacteria > Pseudomonadati > Pseudomonadota > Alphaproteobacteria > Hyphomicrobiales > Xanthobacteraceae > Xanthobacter > Xanthobacter luteus. Next base: position 127,602 of record NZ_JBDZDO010000001.1, on the reverse strand, counting down.
CGGCGCCGAGACGGGGCCGGTCAAGCAGCCGAACTATGCCGCCCTGCGCTTCACCCGCGTCGCGGGCGCGGCGCCCGGCGATCCCGACGTCTACTCGCCCCTGCTGGAGGGCTGGATCAGTCCCGGTTTCTTCGAAGCCGGCGGGCGGCCCGTCTGGATCCCCTTGCCGACGGCGGAAGGCGGGGAATACAAGAAGGGCGCCACCCATGGGGAGCAGATCCGCGCGGACATCGCGTCCGCGGGCCCCTCGACGCTGGTGCTCGACCGCAGCTTTCGCACGCAGTCCGTGGATCCGATGTTCCTCGAGCCGGAGGGCGGCCTCGCATGGTTCGACGCGGACGCCAAGGCCCTGCAGCTGGTGCTCGGCGTGCAATCGCCTTTGGAGGCGAGCGAAGCCCTGGACCACCTGCTCGGGGCGGCGGCGCCCGCTTTGCGGCCGAGCCGGATCGAGAGCCATTTCGCCTATCTCGGCGGCGGGTTCGGGGGCCGCGACCACACGCCCTTTCCGCTCTATCTGGCTTTGGCCGCCATGTTCCTGCCGGGCCGCCCGGTTCGGCTCGCGCAGGACCGGTTCCAGCAGTTCCAGGGCGGCATCAAGCGCCACGCCTTCGAAATCCGCTCGCAGATCGCGGTGGACCGTCCCAGCGGCATGATCCAGGCCTTCGCCGCCGATCACGTGCTCGACGGCGGAGGACTTGCCAACTACTCGGCCAGTGTCGCCGTGGTCTCCGCCACCTCGGCCATCGGCATCTACGACGTGCCAAAGGTCGACGTCACCACGGTCGCGGAGCACACCCGCGCGGTGACGGCCGGATCAATGCGCGGTTACGGCGTGCTCCAGACTAATGTTGCGCTGGAGACGCTGGTGGACGAGGCGGCCGAGGCGCTGGGCCTTGACGCCGTCGCCTTCCGACGGCGCAACCTGCTGAAGGCCGGCGCGCTCACCATGACCGGCAATCCCTGGACCGTCTCGGTCCGCACGCCGGAAATCCTCGACAAGCTGGAGCGCCACGCGATCTGGCGCGACCGGGCCGCGGCGCGTGCGGGCGCCGCGGCCGGCACGCTCGTGGGCACCGGCCTTGCCGTGTGCGCGAAGGACTACGGCACCGGCGCCGACTGCTCGCTCGGCCGTGTCGAGGTGGATCCGACCGGCCGCGTCCGCATCGTCTGCGACGTGGTGGAGATGGGCAACGGTGTCGGCACCGCCGTGGCGGAGCGGGTGGCGCGCTTTCTGGGGCGCAGGGCGGACGAGGTGTCGCTGGCGCGCATCGATGCCTTCGACGCGCTGGGGCTCGTGACCTCGGCTGATCCCTACACCCTGACGCAGGCGGAACAGGACGCCGCCGCCCGCAATCCGCGCTGGGTGCCGGCGGTCAGCTCGGCCACCAGCGCATCCATCGGTGCCCATGTGGGAACGCAGGCGGCGGCGGAGGCGGCGCGGATCGTCCTGCGCTTCGGATTGTGGCCCGCCGCGCTCGCCCTGTGGAACATCCGGCAGGACGATCCCCGCCGCTTTCTCTGGGAGCGAGCGTTCTGGCAGGACGGGATGCTGATCCTCTCCGGCCTGCCGCCGCTAGCCCAGGAAAAGGTGGCCGCACAAGCCCACGCCATGGGCGCGCTGACCGGGGCCATGGCGCATGCGTTCTCGCGCTGGGCATGGGCGCAGGCGGCGTTTCCCCTGGAGGGGTTCGAGTGGGCCGCCGACATCGATGCCCTTGCCGTGCGCCGGGGCGGCGGACGATTCCAGGCGCTCGACCGCAGCTTCGTCGCCTTCCCGCCGGCGAACTACAACCGCATTGGGACCTCCTTCACGTCCAGCTGCGGCACGCTCGTGCGGGTGACGATCGACCGGACCACGGGCGCGATCCGGATCGCCCGCGCCTACAGCGTCCTTGAATGCGGCGAGGCGCTCGTTCCCGAGGTGGTGCGCGGCCAGGCACAGGGCGGCTTCGCCATGGGCGTGGGATTTGCGCTGCTGGAGAATCTCCCGCCCTTCGAGGACGGGCCGGGCAACGGACGCTGGAATCTCGGGGACTATCTGGTGGCGCGCGCCTCGGACCTGCCGGTCCACGCGCTCGAGGTCGAGGTGCTGCCGCCGGTGGCGCCGAACGAGCCGCCGAAGGGGATGGCGGAAGTCGTCATGATCCCCGTCGTCCCCGCCATTCTCAACGCCATCCATGACGCCACCGGCCATCGGGTCCGGGCCTTGCCGGTCTTGCCTGAAGACCTCCGGCGCGTGCTGTGAAAGGGAGCCCCGTGGCCACCATCACCCTGTCCGTCAACGGCCGCGCCCATGGCCCCCTCGCGGTCCGCGAGGATCTGACGATGAACGACTTCCTGCGGGAGGTCCTGGGCATGACGGGCACCAAGTTCGGCTGCGGTGCCGCCCAGTGCCTGAGCTGCGCGATCATCGTGGATCATCCGGACGGGACCAGCGCCACCATGCCCACCTGCATCGTCCCGGCGACGGCCTTCGACGGGCGCAAGGTGCGCACCGTGGAAGGTCATGCCAAGGATGGGCGGCTGACCACGCTGCAACAGAGCTTCGTTGCCCATTTCGCCTTTCAATGCGGCTACTGCACCCCCGGATTCCTCAACGAGGGCCAAGTGCTGCTGGAGCGGCTGGAGCGGGCGCCCATTCCCCGCGCGGACCTGGAACGCGTGATATCGGAGGCGCTCGACGGCCATCTCTGCCGCTGCTCGGGCTATGTGAAGTACCATGAGGCGGTGCGCGACGTCGTGCTCGCCGAGCCCGGCCGGTATCTCGCATGAGCGGACCATGCGCATCCCGGTCGTGGTCCGGGACACTCTTCCTGGCCGGGTCGGTCGCCGGCCTCCTGGCGGCGGCGGGCATCGCCTTCGCCGCGGACAGCGGTACCCTGGCGCCGCCTGAGGCCTTCGCCGCCATCACCGATCCCGCCCAGCGCTCGGTCGCCTATTTCAACGAACTGAGCAAGGTGCTGACGCACCCGCGCTGCACCAACTGCCATCCGGCCACCAGCCGCCCCCGCCAGGGGGACGGCGCGCGGCCGCACCAGCCCCCGGTGTTCCGCGGCGAGGACGGCTTCGGCACGGCCAGCATGCGCTGCGGGTCCTGCCACGGCGCGGCCAATTTCGATCCGGCCGGCGTGCCCGGGCATGCGCTCTGGCACCTCGCGCCGGCGGAGATGGCCTGGGAGGGCAAGACGCAGGCCCAGATCTGCGCCCAGATCAGCGATCCCGAACGCAATGGCCGACGTTCGCTCGCGGACCTCGTGGCCCATATCGGCGACGACTCGCTCGTGGGGTGGGCCTGGGCTCCCGGAGGCAATCGGACGCCCGCGCCGGGCAGCCAGAAGCAGGCCAAGGCTCTTGTGGAGGCTTGGGTGGCAACGGGCGCGGTCTGTCCGAAATGAAAAGAACGGAACGATGGAGGAGAACAGGATGAAATCCGCAATCCTTGGGCTGGTGGCCGTCGCCCTGGCCGCCGCCGCGCCTGCCGCGACCCGGGCGGCCGAACTGCCGGACTATCTGAAGCCGATCTCCGGTCCGCCGCGGTCGCCCAGCGCGGCCGACATCGCGACCCGCGACGTGCTCCAGCTCAACGTCTCCATGTTCTCGCTCTATGAGAATGCCGGACAGGTGTTCCGCAAGAACATCCTCGACCAGCACCCGATGATCCTGGCCCTGTTCTCGGGCGCCGGCGGGCGCATGATCCTTTACCGGCCCGGAAAGCCGACGCTGGACGCAGCTCCCGTGCCCAGGTCCTATCAGGTCATGAAATCGCTGGGGCACAGCGCCATGGCCGTTTCGGAGGTGGTGCTGCCCTATGTGGACAATCCGGGCGACACGTCCTGGATCGCGCCCATGCGGGCCTACCTGACCGAGATGAAGAGCGCCCTGGGCGGGATCGCCGCCGCGGAAATGCCCGACGCATGGCGGCCGAATTCGCGCGCCATTCTGGAGAACAACATCGCCTTCATGGAGGAGTGTCTGTCGAAGGGCGTCATCACGCTCGCCTCCGTGCAGGCGTTCGGCAAGACGCAGGCGCCGGTGCTGCGCAAGGCCGTCGCCTGGGCAGCCGAGACGCAGGTCAATCACTGGATGGCGGTGCTCGACCAGTGGAAGACGGAGCTTGGCGGCAGCTTCGACAGCGTCTACGGCGCCAGCAACACCATCTATGTGGCGCGCCAGAACAACGTGCTCTTCAGCGTCTTGGCGCAGTATTTCGGCCCCAAGGCGATCAATGAGCGCCTGTTCCTCATCGAGACAGTGTCCTTCACCACCACGCCGGACGACATACTGACCGCCGCGGTGCGCATCATCTCCGACCGCTCGGTGGGCGGTCTGTTCTTCAACAATTACCGTCTGATGGACTATGAGCTCATGGGTGGCGACGCCAGAAAGGCCATCATTGCCGGGATGAAGGCGCGCGGCCAGGAGCCGGTCCTGCCTCCCGCTGTTCCCTTCGGCTCGGGCCAGTGGCCCGCGCTGATCTCCGGCGGATCGGGCCCGGCATCGCTCGACGATCTTCTGTGACGAGCGCCGACGGGCGGGACACGGCAGCCCGCCCGGGCTCCTCCCTCGAGGGGCGGTCATGCGCGCTCGGACCTCGACCCTCCTCGCCGCCTTCCTCGCGCCCGCGCCGCAGGCCGCGGCCGGCGGACCGGACTGGATCATTGGCCTGCCGCGCCGGGACATCCCGCGCAAATCGTGGCCCGGCGGGCGGACGGTCGCTGTCGCCTTCGCCCCTTATGTGGACGTGAGGGGCCCGGACACGGCCCGCCTTTCCGGCCGGACATGAGCGGGCGTTCGCCGGACCGCGGGCGACCGGCAAGGGAGCCCGGTGTACGCGCTAGCTCTCCGACCCGTGCTGCCCGGCCGGCGCCGAGGGATCGATCGACCCGACTTGGCGATAAGGAGGACGACCTCTCGGCACGCGGCGAACCCGAGGCTCCAACTCCACCATGGACGTCACCGGATCGGCACCGGCAATGGAGCGCTGACGGTTTGCGCCGGAACTCAGCCGGCGATGCGGAAGGCGATCACCGGCAGGTCGTCCATCTGCAGCGTCTCGGCCTTCACCGGCACCTGCCCCCGCTCGAACAGGGCGCGCAGGGACTGCGGCCGGGCCTCGACGCCAAGGATGATGGCCTGCACGATCGGCCCCTCCCGGAGGCGGAGATGGCCGTAGACATAGGGGGCGATGGTCTCGAAACGGGGATGGCAGGCGGGGGTGATGTTGTGCGTCGCATAAAGCAGCGTCGCTTCCCCGCTCAGTTCGACGCCCTCGACCTCCCAGCTGCCGCAATGCTCGCAGCATCCGGTCGGCGGGAAGGTCAGCTTGCCGCACGAGCGGCAGCTCACCGCCCGGAACACGTTCTGCGCCAGTCCTTCATAATACCAGCGAATGGCGCTTGGCTGCGCGGCGACATCCTGCATGTCACAGTCCTCCCAGAACGACCACGGTGCCGATCATGGCGTAGCCGTGGGTGTGGACGACGGAAATCTCCGGCGGGTTCGGGATCTGCCGGGCACCGGCCTTGCCGCGCATCTGCAGCACGGCCTCGTAGGTGTCGCTGCCGGCGCTGGCGCCCCAGGCATGGCCGAAGGCATGGCGGCCGCCATGGGTCGACATGGGCCGGTCGCCGTCGAAGCGCAGCCGCCCAGCGCGGGCCGCGTCGAGGCCGCCGCCCGGCGGCAGGTAGCCGATCGTCTCCGCCGTGCACAGGCCGGAGATATGCGAGCAGTCATGGGTGTGCAGATAGTCGATGTCGGCCGGCCCGATCGCGGCCATGCCGAAGGCGGCGTCGATGGCCCGGCGGTCGAATTCCCAATAAGTGGGGTCCTCGCCGTACCAGGGCAGATCGCTGTAGCTGATGCCGAAGCCCTTGAACTCCACGGGCTGCGACTTGCCGCCCCTGGCGAGATCGGCGCGCGTCAGCACCATGGCGGAGGCGCCGTCGGCGGTGGTCACCAGGCTGAGCAGGCGCGAGGGCCAGGCGACGAACGGGTTGTGCTCGTCCGAGCGCCAGTAGTCGAAGGCATCGGTAAAGCCCTTGTCCGCCGCCCGCTTCTCCAGCGTTTCCTGGATGTTGGCCTTCGGGTTCAGCGAGCCGTGCAGGCGCCGGGTGCGGCACAGCTCGAACATGCCGCGATCGTAATCCTCGATGGAGATGCCGTATTTGCGGCAGTAGCCGAGCGCGACCAGCCCGTTATAGGTCGAGAAGATGTCGTAGCCCTGCGGCACGCCATAGGCCTGGTTGACCGCCATGTCGGTCCACAGCCAGGTCTGCTGATGGGAAATGGGCTCGCGCTCATAGGGGCTGAACCCCTTGACCTTGGTCCGGGTGGTCTCCAGCCCGTACACCAGTGCGGTGTCATAGACCCCGGCGGCGATCGACATGGCCGCCATGGAGGCGCCCACATTGGTGGTCGAGCACTGGGCCTCGAAGTGAACGCCGGCCTTGAACTGGGTGCCGGTCCATTTTGACAGCTGCGAATAGGTGCCCGGCACCTGCGAGCTGTGCACCATGGCGTTGCCGGCGAACACCGCATCGACGTCCTGGCCGGTGAGCCCGGCGTCGTCCAGCGCCTCCTTGACCGCTTGGGCGGTCAGTTCCTGGATGCTGAGGCCCTTGAGCTCCGGTGTCTCCAGCAGATCGCCGAACCGCGAACAGCCGACGCCGGAGATGGCCACGCGCTCCCTAAGCTTGCTTTCCCTCATGGCGGAGGTCCTTTCGTTCGCCCGCAGGACGCACCCGCAGGGGCGCCGAGCTGTTGGGGATCCGGCGCACGCGGTGTGGCGCACCGGTTCCTCCGGCCCGCCGGAATGGGACGCCTTTCGCGCCGACACGGTGTTGATGGGGATCAAGGGAAGCCGATAATTCTGTCCCTCACGACGCGCCCAATCCCCCGGCCCGGCCGGAGGCTGCAAGGTCTGAAAGGGGGAGCCCTGTCCCGCACGACGGCGGCCAAATTCGCCCCTGCGGCGCGCGCGGTCTCTCCGGTGAAGTTGCCCGGCCTGGACAGGGGAGGGGAACAAGTGGTGCAACCGGTTGCACCGCTCTTGGCCGATCAAGGTGATGCCCGTCCCGGACTAATGGTCGGCCACCAGTTCCGACTGAAGCGTCATCGCCGTCCTCTGCAACGCCGGCGCACGGTGTCGGATGGCCTCCACCGAATGACGGATGGTTGGAGAATGCATGGACACGGTCGCGCACACGCGATCTGCCGGATCGAAGATCGGCACCGCGAGCCCGACCAGTCCTGCTAGGAAGCCTTCGTCGTCCACCGCGCAGCCACTCGCGCGAACGTCCTTCAGTTCTTCCTCGATCTGGGCGGGATCTATGACCGTCTTGTCGGTCACGCGACGGAGCGGGGCCGAATAGAGAAATCGCCGTCGCCGGTAGGCGGGCATATGGGCGAGAAAGACCATGCCGCTGGCACCGCAATGGATCGGCACACGCGAGCCCGGCTGCAGATGGGTGCGCAGGGGCCACTGAGATTCGACGCGGTCGATATAGACCACCTCGTTCCCGTCGAGGACCGTTGCAGGTCTCCTTGACCTCGGCCACCAACGCCTCGAGCAAGCGTCGCATGGACACCTTGAGCTTGTCAGAATGGATATCGGTGGCCGCGGTGTTCGCGGCAGCGGGCCTGCTGCGCGGCTTCACCGGCTTCGGCTTCGCCTTGGTGGCGGTGCCGTTCGGGGCGTTGTGGCTCCCGCCCGACATCATCATCCCGGTGGTCTTCCTGCTTCACGTCTATATCGGGCTGTTCGAAGTGCCGCGCGTCGCGCGATCCTGCCGCGCCGGCGCCCTCATCTGGGTGATGGCGGGCGCGGCTGCCGGCACGCCTATCGGCGTGCTCGCGCTGGTGGTCATGCCCGCGCGCGCTGTCCATCTCGTGATCGGCGCCATCGTGGTCGTGTCCCTAGTGCCGCTGCTGCTCCAGCCGGCCAGGCGACACTTGCCCGCCGGGGGCAGGGGGCGGCGGCGGGATTCCTGGCGGGAATCTTCAACGGCATGGCCGCAATGCCTGGTCCGCCGGCGATCTATTATTTCATGCGCGGCCGGTTCACCCATGCCGAGGCGCGCGCTTCCCGCATCATTTTCTTCTTTTCCACCTCGGTGTGCGCGGTTGCCGCGACGCTTTTCGTGGGCCTGCTTCGCCGGGAGGAGATTGTGATATCCCTCGGGGCGTTTCCGATAATCGCTGCCTCCGCCTGGATCGGCGCGCGATTGTTCGCCCGCTACGGCGGACACAGCTATCGGCAGGTCAGCATCCTGTGCCTGGCAGGGGCGGCCATTGCGGCCTTCGCGAAGGCTCTGGCGTGGCGCGGCCTTGCACGGCGCGCGACGGATCGCGTGCGGCCGGGCGCGCCGCGCGGACCTCGCAGTCCAGCGCGGGGCGCTCAAGCCGCGAGCCAGCGGGCGACATCGTCGGGCTTTGGAAGACCGCCCGCATGCACCACCTTGCCGTCGATGACGATGCCGGGGGTCGAGGCGATGCCATAGCCGGCGATCGCCGCATAGTCGGTGACCTTTTCCACCGTGACGTCGAGCCCGAGCTTGGCCGCCGCGTCCCGCACCATCTGCGCCGTTGCCTCGCAGCGGGCGCAGCCGGGGCCGAGCACCTTCACGTCTTTCATGGCCTTCGCCTTTCTTATTCAGGAAAACAGTGCGTTGAACAGGAAACCCACGGCGAGGATACCGGTGGCCACCACGCCGATGAACACGGCGATCAGCTTCAGGCTCAGCACTTTGCGCAGGATGATCATTTCCGGAAGGGACAAGGCGATCACCGCCATCATGAAGGCGAGCACGGTGCCCAGCGCCGCCCCCTTGGCCAGCAGGGCCTCCACCACCGGAATGATGCCCGCGGCGTTGGAATACATGGGAATGCCCAGCAGAACCGCAGCCGGAACCGACCACCACGCATCCCGCCCCATGATGGAGGCCAGAAGGTCTGCCGGTACGTAGCCGTGGATGAAGGCGCCCGCCGCAATGCCGGCGATGATCCACATCCACACCTTGCCGACGATGTCCCGCACCGCTTCGAGGCCGGCCTTGATGCGATCCACCAGCGTCATGCCGTTCGGCGGCAGCTCGACCGGAGCGGCGCGCACGTTGCGCACCCAGTCTTCCAGCCAGCCCTCCAGATGCAGCCGCCCGATGACCCAGCCGGCGACGATGGCCACCGCAAGGCCGAAGGCCAGATAGGTGAGCGCCACCTTCCAGCCGACCAGCGCGAACAGCAGGCCCAGCGCCACCTCGTTGACCATGGGCGCGGCGATGAGGAAGGAAAACGTCACGCCGAGGGGGACGCCGGCGGAGACGAAGCCGACGAACAGCGGCACCGCCGAGCAGGAGCAGAAGGGAGTCACGATCCCGAGGCCGGCCGCCGCGATGTTGCCGAGCCCCTCGCGCTTTCCGGCGAGCAGCGCACGGGTGCGCTCGGCGGAAAAGAAGCTGCGCACCACGCCCATGGCGAACACCACCAGCGTCAGCAGCATCAGCACCTTGGGCGTATCGTAGATGAAGAACGTGACCGCTTCGGCCAGATGGCTGCCGGGCTCCACCGGCAGGCGGGCCACCAGCCATTGGGAGAACGGCGCGAGCTGGGCATAGACCACGAACCACAGGGCGATCGCGGCGAGCGTTGCCGCCCCCCAGGCCAGAGGCGAGGTCGCCCGCGGCGGCTTGCGCTCGGTCAATGACAGCTCGGCGCTCATGCGGCTCTCCTGTTCAACGACACGTCCAGGCTGGCGAGGACTGCATCGACGACGGTGGCCTGCGCGGCCGGCAATTCGGGATTGCGACGGTAGCGCACCCATTGGGCGTCCCGCCGGTCCACCACCACGCCGGCCTGCTTGAGCACCGCCATATGGCGCGACATGCGGGACTGGGTGACACCGAGGACGCGCACGAGCTCGCACACGCAATGCTCGCGCCCATCCCACAGGAGGCGGACCGCCGCGAGGCGGGTGGGCTCGGCCAGGGCCGACAGAAAGGTAAGGGCAGTCTCCATGGCCCCTACTTACGCTCATGCGCATATGCGTGCAAGCGCATTATTGATCGGGTCTCCCGCCCGCTGCGCGGCGAGGCCGGCCAGGGGCGAGGACGGTGTCGGGTGTGCCCGCCCGCCGCTGTGGCGCGGGGGAGGGGACCCCGGACGCCGCGCCCAGCATCACGATTGGGGCATCGGGCGTGGATCGATGCGGCAGAAGGCGCAGGTGCGCCTAAGATGCGCGGGCTCAACCCCGGTTCAGGCCGGAAGGGCGGACGTGTCCGCCCGCAAGAAGGGAGAGCGTCATGAAGATCAAGTCTGTCTCCGTTACGCGCGTGGCCGCGTTTGCGCTGGTCGCGGCGCTGGTGTCGGCGGTGCCGGCGAGCGCCCAGATGGGGGGTGGGCCGGGCCAGGGTCCGGGCATGATGGGTCAGGGTGCGGGTTATATGGGTCCCGGCCAGGGCGGCTGGGGTCCCGGGTTCCATCGCTCGGCCCGGGGCATGATGGGCGGCTGCGGGGGCTGGATGACGGGTGATGCCGACGGCCAGCTCCCCGCCTTCGTCGAGGGGCGCGTGGCCTTCCTGAAGGCCGAGCTCGGCGTCACCGATGCCCAGGCCAAGCCATGGGACGCCTTTGTGGCGGCCATGAAGAACAATTTCGTGAGCATGCAGGGCCTGCGCCAGGCCATGCGCGCCAGCTTTGACGCCGACACGCCGGTGGAGCGCCTGGAGTCCCGCATCGCGGTGATGGAAGCCCGCGCCGCCGCTCTCAAGGACATGAAGCAGCCGCTCAGCGACCTCTACGCCGCGTTCAGCGATGGCCAGAAGAAGAAGGCTAACGAACTGCTCACCGGCATGGGATGCATGATGTGAGCGTGACGGGGCGGGCCTCGCCGACCCGGGCGTAGGCCCGCTGCCCGTGACGTACTTTGTCGCCGCCGGCCGGTCTCGTCGGACCTGCTTCGTCAGGCCCGCACGTGCGAGCCTCGACCTTCTCTTTCAATGTCCGGCCTGGCCATTGTGTCTGCCGGCTTTTGCGATTGCCCTGGGAGCGAAAGCCCCCGATGGCTTGCGACGAGCGAGGCTGGAAAACCAGAAGGCCGATGTGCGGGCCCGGCCCGCATGCGCTTAGAATCGCGTGTGCCGGCAGGTATCTAAATCCGCCGTCCTGGGGCGGCGGTCGCGTCCCTTCTGTCCGGCGACACGTCGGATCGGCTGGAGGCGCCATGTCGCGCCGGCTGGGCGAATGCGGCCGCCGGAGCGACGCGCTCGACGAAGATCTCGCCATATGCGGGCAGAACCGTCATGCTGTTCATCCCCATTGGGCTTGCCTCCAGGCCGCCATTGCCGCGGAACGCCCACGCCTCCATCCGCCGAGGGTGCCGGAGGCTTCGAGGGCGTTCTGCCGTCGCTCCACCGGGCTCTGGCGATCGCAGACAGGTTTCTCGAACAACTTTCGCGCGATAGGGATGCCCCTCGGCCCGAAGCAAAGGCACAGCGAGAGCACAAATGAAGGTTCTCCTGATCGGGGGCACCCGGTTTATTGGCGCGCACGTCGCACGGCGCCTGCACGACATGGGAGCGGAAATCGTTGCCTTTCATCGCGGCTCCAGCAGCAATCCCATCCTTCCAGACATTGAACATGTGTTGGACCCGAAAGCCGAATATCCGGTGACGGATTTTCCCGATCGCCTGCAGCGCGATTGGGATGTCGTGGTCCACATGGTGGCGATGGGGAAAGCGGATGGCGAGGCTGCCGTTCGCGCGTTCCGGGGCCGGACAGGGCGATTGGTCCTCGTCTCAAGCTGCGATGTCTATCGGGCCTATGGCCGCCTGACGAAGATGGAGCCTGGATCACCCGATCCCGTCCCCCTGAAGGAGGACGCTCCGCTCCGCTCGGTTCTTTATCCCTACCGGGGAATGGAAGCCCAGCTCGGCGCGTTCGCCCATGAGTATGACAAGGTCCTGGCCGAGCAGGCCGTGCGAAGCGCCGCCGATCTCGACTGGACAATCTTGCGTCTGCCCAAGGTTTACGGGCCGCAGGACAACGCCGACCTTGCGACCGTTTACGGCTTCGCGGACGCGCCCGAATGGCGATGGACGCACGGTTATGTCGAGAATGTCGCCGCCGGGATTGCCACCGCGACAACGCATTCGGCCGCGCGCAATGCGATTTTCAATGTCGGGGAAGCGGTAACCCCGACCATGGGGGAAAGGCTCGCCCTCTTGCCTGAGCGGCCCGGCGGATGGCCGCAACTTCCCCACTTCGACTACGGTCAGCCGCTCGTTCTGGACACCAGGAGGATTCGCCGAGAGTTGGGCCATGTCGATGTGATCGACGAAAGCTCAGCCATGATGGAACTGGCAGCGCGACATGCCTTCGGACCGGGGAACGCGGGCGCCTGAGCGGCCGCGCCCGAGCAAGGCCCGCCCCGGTTGACGACGCCGGCGGTCGCCAACGGAGGGCAATCGGCGGGAACCGGCTTTGCGCCGAAATGGCGGAAGGGGTGGGATTCGAACCCACGGTGGGCGTGAACCCACGGCGGTTTTCAAGACCGCTGCCTTAAACCACTCGGCCACCCTTCCACGCCCGCGGCACGCGGCGCCGGACACCGCTCATACCCCATGCCTTCCCCCGCCGTCGAGGCTCGATGGGACCGGCGGAAGGGCAGGCGGGGCCGGGGCGTCCAACCCATCTCCGCGCGCCGCCCCAGCGCCACGGCGCGGGCCATGCCGCCCCGAGCCCCAAGCCGGGCGCGGCCACACCGCGCACGCCGCGCCACGGGGCAGGCTCGCCGATCTTGGGCGCGGAGAGAGAGCGACGCGTAGGGCCGAGCGGGGAAAGTGGGCCAGAAACAGGCGGGTGCGGCGCACCGCGAGACCGTGCGCATCGGGGCTCTCATTCACCATGTTCCGCATTGCGCCGCATTTTCGCCGACTTTGACCCGCCCTTTGGCCTGACTGACGGGGCTTGCGCCTCGCATCGGACGCAGGTGACGCATGGTCATGCCAAGGGCCGGGCGACACGGACGAGGGACGCGAATGGAGCCGACGTCAGACTGCCGCGCGCCGGGCCGGGCCCCTGGGGGCCACGGCCGGCGGACGAGGCTGCCTGCGGGCGCCGCCCTGGTCGTCGGCGCTCTGGCGCTGGCCGGCTGCAGCGTCGCCGACAAGCTTTCCGCAATCGATCCCGAATATGGCGTATCGGCGAGCCCCAAGGTGGTGGCCGACGGCGATCCGGTGCCCAAGGGCGGCGGCCACTTCAAGGTGGGCAAGCCCTACACCATTGCCGGCAAGACCTACACGCCGGTGGACAATCCCAACTATGTCGCCGAGGGCACCGCCTCCTGGTACGGGCGCGACTTCCATGGCCGCAAGACCGCCAATGGCGAGATCTTCGACATGGAATCGATCTCCGCCGCCCACAAGACCCTGCCGCTGCCGTCCTACGTGCGGGTCACGAACCTCGCCAACAATCGCTCCATCATCGTGCGCGTGAATAATCGCGGCCCGTTCGTGGGCGACCGCCTGATCGATCTGTCCTACCGCACCGCCGAGCTGCTCGGCTTCTCCGGCAACGGCCTCGCCAAGGTGCGGGTGGAATATGTCGGCCGCGCGCCGCTCGCGGGCTCGGACGACACGCGGCTGGCCTCGACCCTGCGCGACGACGGCAGGCCGGCCGATCTCAACAGCGCCTCGGGAGTCATGGTCGCCTCCGCCCGGTCGTTCGTGCCGGAGGTCAAGGAAGTGATGCCGCGCGGCCAGAGCGCGCCGCTGCCCCTGAGCCGGCCCTACGACCTGGGCGAGGCGTCCGGCACGCCGCAAGGCCCCGCCACCGCCACCGCGAGCGCGCGCCCGGCCGCCTCCGGCACCACGACGGTGGCGACCGCCGGCTGGTCGCAGGGCGCGGCGCCCGTGTCCGGGCTCGGCTATGCCGGCGTGCCCGCGGATGGCCGCTGACGCGCCCCACATTGCCGGCGTCCGCCCGCGCGGCGCCGGCCTCGTCAGCCGGCTGGCAGCCGCGCTCGGCCTGTGCGCCGCGCTCGCGGCCGGCGTCGGGCCTGCCGCGGCCGCCGACGGCGCCTTCCAGTCCAATGCGCCAGCGGCGATCCTGGTCGACTACGAGACCGGCTCGGTCCTCTACGAGAAGGAGGCGGACCGGCCGGTCGCGCCCGCGAGCCTCGCCAAGGTGATGACCGCCGCGGTGGTGTTCGAGAGCCTGCGTGCGGGCAAGATCAAGCTCGACACGGACTTCTTCGTGAGCCCGGATGCCTGGCGCCGGGGCGGCGGCCCGTCGGGCGGGGCGGCGATGTTCGCCGAGGTGAACAAGCCGGTGCCGGTGAACGATCTGCTCACCGGCGCGCTCGCCATTTCCGGCAACGACGCGGCGCTCACTCTGGCCGAGGGCGTCGGCGGCTCGGAGAGCGTGTTCGTGCGGCTGATGAACGAGGCCGCGCAGAAGCTCGGCATGAGGAACTCGGTGTTCCGCAACGCCACCGGCTTCGCCGACGCGGCCCAGGTGGCCACCGCGCGCGACCTGGCGACGCTGGCGCGCCACGTGATCCGCACCTATCCCGATTATTATCCGATCTTCGCCCGCCCCGGCATCGACTGGAACAAGATCCGCCAGCGCAACCGCAATCCGTTCCTGGAGGCGGGCATCGGCGCCGATGGGCTCCAGGTGGGGTGGCTCAAGGAGGTGGGCTATAACGGCCTCGTTTCCGCCGTCGGCGGCGCCCACCGGCAGCGCCTGATCGTCGTGGTCTTGGGCGCCAAGACCGAGAAGGAGCGCCTCGACGAGGCCAAGCGCCTGCTCGACTGGGGCTTCCAGTCGTTCCAGCAGCGCGCGCTGTTCTCGGCCGGCGCCGAGGTGGCGCGCGCCAAGGTGTTCGGCGGCGCCGCGAGTTCGGTCGGTCTCGCCGCGCGCGGGCCGGTGTTCGTGCTCGCGTCCCGCGTCTCGACCGAGCGGGTGGTCGCCCGCGTGACCTATAAGGGGCCGCTGGTGGCGCCGGTGGTGAAGGACACGCAGGTCGCCACCCTCACCATCTCGCGCGGCCCGGCGAAGGTGCTCGAGGTGCCGCTCTACACCACCTCCGACGTGCCGGTGGGCTCGCTCGCCAGCCGCGCGCTCGACGGGGCGCTCACGCTCGCGGGCGACGGCCTGCGCGACGTCGTGGGCAAGGTGCTCGCGAAGCTCAACTGATGCGCCGCGGTCGCTTCATCACCTTCGAAGGCGGGGAGGGGACCGGCAAGTCCACCCAGGCCCGGCGGCTGGCGACGCACCTGCGCGCGCGCGGCCACGAGGTGGTGGAGACGCGCGAGCCCGGCGGCTCGCCGGGGGCGGAGGCGGTGCGCCATGTGCTGCTCTCCGGCGCCGCCGAGCCGCTCGGCCCGAGCGCCGAGGCGATGCTGTTCGCCGCCGCCCGCGCCGACCATGTGGACACGCTGATCCGGCCCGCGCTGGCCGCCGGCCGCATCGTGGTGTGCGACCGGTTCCTGGATTCCACCCGGGTCTATCAGGGCGCGCTCGGCGCCGTCCCGGCGGCGCTGCTCGATGCGCTGGAGCAGGTGGCGGCCGGCGCCGCGCGCCCCGACCTCACCTTCGTGCTCGACGTGCCGTCCGAGATCGGCCTTGCCCGCGCCGCCGGCCGGGGCGCCGCCGCCGACCGCTTCGAGGCGCAGGGGGCGGACTATCACGGCAAGGTGCGGGCCGCCTTCCTGGCGCGCGCCGCGGCCGATCCCGCCCGCTGCGTGGTGGTGGACGCCTCGGGCCCGGCGGACGCGGTCGAGGCCGAGATCGCGCGCCTCGCCGACGCGCGCCTGTCCGCCCCGGCGGGGGCGTCATGAGCGAGGCCGCGGGTGACGTGCTCGCCGACGCGCCGGCGCCGCGCGCCCAGGAGCACCTGTTCGGCCATGCCGCCCTGGAAGCGGACCTGCTCGGCGACTGGCGCGCCGGGCGCCTGCCCCACGCTCTGCTGATCGGCGGGCCGGAGGGGATCGGCAAGGCGACGCTCGCCTACCGGCTCGCCCGCACCGTGCTCGCAGGCCCCGCCGAGGCCCATGCCGGGCACGATCTGTCGCTGCCGCCGAGCCATCCGGTGTTCCGCCAGGTGGCCTCGCTCACCCATCCCGATTTGCTGGTGCTGCGCCGCGTCGCCGAGGCCGGGGAGGAGAAGGTGCCGACCCTGATCCCCGCCGAGATGGTGCGCCGGGTGCGCCCGTTCTTCGGCTCGACGGCGGCAGCCGGGGGCTGGCGGGTCTGCATCGTCGACGCCGTGGACGACCTCAACGCCTTCGGCGCCAATGCGCTGCTGAAGACCCTGGAGGAGCCGCCGGCGCAGGCGCTGTTCCTGCTGATCTCCCACGCCCCGGGGCGGGTGCTGGCCACCATCCGCTCGCGCACCCGGCTGGTGCGCATGCGCCCGATCGGCACCGAGGACGTGCTCGCCGCCCTCGACCACCTGAAAGGCGAGATCGGCGACCTCGACGAGGCGCTCCTGCCGGCGGCGGCGCAGGCTTCGGGGGGCAGCGTGCGCCGGGCCATCGTGCTGGCGCGCGGGGAGGGCATGGAGGTGCGCGCCGCCACCCAGCGCGCCCTCGATCAGCTGCCGGACGTGCGCCCCGAGGAGCTCCATGCGCTCGGCGCGCGCCTGCAGGGCGACCGCGCGGACGGGCTCGATCTGTTCGTGGAGACGGTGAGCGATTTCGTGGCGCAGCGCGCCACCGAGGGCGCCGCGAGCGGCGCGTTCGGCGCGCCTCGCCTTTACCGCCTGGGCGAGGTGTGGGAGAAGGTGCGGCGCAGCGCGGCCGAGGCGGACGTGTTCAACCTCGACCGCAAGGCGCTGGTCTTCAGGGTCTTCGCCGAACTCGCCGACGCCGTGCGCGCCTGACAGTCCCGCGGGCCGCCAGCGGCCGGCGCAGCCGTCGGCCCCGCGCGAGCATCGCCCAAAGCACCGTCGAAACGAGCACCGCCCCAGCGCACCGCCAATGAGCCCCTCAATGTCCGAGAAGCCGCCGTTCTACATCACCACCGCCATCTCCTATCCCAATGGCGTGCCGCACATGGGCCACGCCTACGAGGCGATCGCCACCGACTGCATCGCCCGCTTCAAGCGGCTCGACGGCTATGACGTGCGCTTCCTCACCGGCACCGACGAGCACGGCATCAAGATGCTCCAGACCGCCCAGAAGGCGGGCCTCACCCCGCGCGAGCTGGTGGCGCGGAACACGCCGCGCTTCGAGGCCATGGTGGAGGCGTTCGAGCTCTCCAACGACGACTTCATCCACACCACAGAGGCGCGGCACCATCGCTCCAGCCAGGCGATCTGGGACCGCATGGCGGCGAACGGGGACATCTACAAGTCCACCTATGCCGGCTGGTACTCGGTGCGCGACGAGGCCTATTACGCCGCGGACGAGACCGCCCTGAACGATCAGGGGGTGCGCCTCGGCCCCCAGGGCACGCCGGTGGAATGGGTGGAGGAGGAGAGCTACTTCTTCCGCCTCTCGGCCTATCAGGACCGGCTTCTGGCCCATTACCGGGACAATCCCGGCTTCATCATGCCGGAGGCGCGCCGCAACGAGGTGGTGAGCTTCGTCTCCGGCGGGCTGCAGGACCTCTCGATCTCGCGCACCACCTTCGACTGGGGCATCCCGGTGCCGGGCGACGACAAGCACATCATGTATGTGTGGGTGGACGCGCTCACCAACTATATCACCGCGCTCGGCTATCCGGACACGGACGGCGCGCTGTTCCGCCGCTTCTGGCCCGCGGACGTGCACGTGATCGGCAAGGACATCATCCGCTTCCACGCGGTCTACTGGCCCGCCTTCCTGTGGTCGGCGGGCCTGGAGGCGCCGAAGCGCGTGTTCGGCCACGGCTTCCTGTTCAACCGCGGCGAGAAGATGTCGAAGTCGGTGGGCAACGTGGTCGACCCGTTCGACCTCGCCGGCACCTACGGCGTGGACGCCATCCGCTATTTCTTCCTGCGCGAGGTGTCGTTCGGCCAGGACGGCTCCTACAGCCACGAGGCGATCGTGAGCCGCATGAACGCGGACCTCGCCAACGACCTCGGCAACCTCGCCCAGCGCTCGCTCTCCATGGTGGCGAAGAACCTCGAGGGCGCGGTGCCGCAGCCCGGCCCGCTCTCGGCCGAGGATGAGGCCATGCTCCAGCTCGCCGACGGCATGCTGGACAAGGCCCGCGAGGCCATGGAGACGCAGGCGATCCACCTCTATCTGAACGCGGTGTGGGCCGTGGTGGCGGACGCGAACCGCTATTTCGCCGCCCAGGCCCCGTGGGCGCTGCGCAAGAGCGATCCCGCGCGCATGGCCACGGTGCTGTGGGTCACCGCCGAGGTGGTGCGCCAGGTGGGAATCCTGGTGCAGCCGGTGATGCCGAAGAGCGCCGCGGCGCTGCTCGACCTCGTGGCGGCGCCGGACGGGGAGCGCAGCTTCGCCGCCCTCGGGGCGGCCGGCCGCCTGCCGGCGGGCCGCGTTTTGCCCCAGCCGGTGGGAGTGTTTCCGCGCTATGTGGAGCCCGAGGCGGGCGCCTGAGGCGGCGTCCGGACGACAGGTTCGGCCGCGCGGGTGCAACAGGCGGAAAAATGCCTTAACCTTCCTCCAATTAGACTGTCCGGGTTTGACCGAGGCGGCGAGGGCACGGGTATGTGGAGCGTGAGGACCGCGGGCGGAATCGTCGCGGCGCTGCTGGTGGCAGGCTGCGCCAGCGATCGCTCGCCCGCGCCGGGAGCGACCTATGACCTGGCGCCGATGCCGGCGCTGGAGCCCGCCCCGGTGCCGGAGGGGCCCGCCGTGCCGCGCATCGAGGTGCGGCTGTCGGGAGCGGACGCGACCCTGGTGCGCGGACGCCTTGCCACCGCCCGCCGGGCGCGCGACTACGCCATCACCGTGGACCAGCCGGCCCATCTCGTCGCCGAGAAGCGTTTGCCGCCGGACGAGGCGCTCAAGCGCACCAACGGCGCCTCCTCGGACGCCGCCTTCCGGCTCGACTACGTCTTCAACACCTCGGGCGGCACGGTGACGGTCTCGCTGGAGGCCTCCATCGTCACCAATCCGGGACGGCCGGGGGAGAAGGTGCAGCCCATCACCATGCCGTCCTCCGACGCCGACGCACTCAAGACCGAGATCTCCGAGTCGGCCTGAATAGCACCCGGTTCTGCCCGGCTGCGGGTCATGCCGCCTTCGGCGTGTTTTTTTTTGCGCTGGGCCCCGGCTCTCCTTCCCCCTGCGCTGCGCTGCGTTCCAGTCGGCCGGGGCGCGAGGACGGCGATCCCCCTGAACCCCCGGCACTGCCCTTGAATCCGCCGCCGGCGCCGCTATATCAGGCCGCGGTCGGCAGTTCACCGAGGCGTCGCTGTCCCGCAAGGGATGCTAAACCTGCCTTTCCCCTCGACTGACACTCCTTGGGTGCCATGTCGCAAGCCAGCGGCCACGACAGACCTTCGGCACCACATCGAGGACTTGTCATGTCGCGATCCGTCATTCCCTTCGTGGCCGAGGACGTCTCGGCGCTCGCCCGCACCCTCGGGCGCGAGATCGGCGCCGCCGGCGAGAAGCCGAGCCACGTCGAGCTCCTGAACATCCTGGCCCGCGCCGTGGGCTTCAAGAACTTCCAGCACTTCCGCGCCCAGCAGGCGGCGCGCGCCCATCTTCATGCCGCCGAGCAGCCGGCGCCCGTGCCCGCGCCCGTGGACCTCACGCGCGTCGCCCGCACCGCCCGCCATTTCGACCCGGCGGGCCGGCTCGCGCGCTGGCCCTCCAAGGCCAGCCAGCGCGATCTCGTTCTGTGGGCGCTCTGGTCGCGCCTGCCGCGCGGGGCGACGCTCACCGAGAAGGAGGTGAACGGCCTCCTCGCCATCGAGCACGGCTTCGGCGATCCGCTGCTGCTGCGGCGCTTCCTGGTGGATGCCGGGCTTCTGTGGCGCACCCGGGACGGGCGCGCCTATCGCCGGGTGGAGCAGGCGCCGTCCGCCGAGGGGCTGGCGCTGATCCGCCATCTCGGCCGGCGTTCGGCGCACTGAGCGCGCCGTGCCCGGACGCATCCCGCGCGCCGCCGAACGGGCGATGGTGGCGACCGCGCTCGGCGCGGTGGAGGTCGCGCAGGCGGGCCACGGCCGTCCCGTGCTCGCCCTGCATGGCGGCATGGGCGGCTTCGACCAGGGCCTGATCCTGGCCGAGGCCGTCCTCGCCGATCCGTCAACGTTCCGCGTGGTGGCGCCCTCGCGCCCCGGCTATCTCGGCACGCCGCTCGCCGCCCGGGGGACTGCCGAGGCGCAGGCGGACCTCTATGCGGCGGTGCTGCAGCGGTTCGGGCTCGGGCCGGCGGTGGTGATGGCGGTGTCGGCCGGCGGGCCGAGCGCGCTCGCCTTCGCCCGCCGCCATCCCGCGCGCTGCGCCGGCCTGGTGCTGGTGTCCGCCTGCACCGGCCGGCTCGACGTGCCGGCGCGGGTCAAGGCGCGCCTGCCCCTGATGAGGGCGGCGGCCCGCGTTCCGGGCCTGCTGCCGCTGATGGGCTGGCTCACCGCCCGCCAGCCGGAAAAGGCCGCGCGCGCCTCGATCCTCGATGCCGAGGCTTGCCGGCGCACGCTCGCCGATCCTGAGGCCGGGCCGCTGATGCGCGCGCTCCAGGAGAGCATCTTCCGCCGCGCCGCCGCCCGCCTTCCGGGCACGGCGAACGACGTCGCCGTGTTCGCGCGCCTGCCGCGCGATCCGTCGGGACCGGTGGGGGTGCCGGTGCTGGCGATCCACGGCACCGGCGACCGGGTGGTGCCATTCGCCCATGCGCAGCGGCTGAAGGCCGTCGACCCATCGGTGGAGCTGATGGCCATCGCCGGCGGCGAGCACGTCTGCCTGTTCACCCACATGGATGGCGTGCGGGCGCGGGTCGCTGCCTTCCTCGGCGGGCTCGCCGCGTCCTGAGGCCGCCGCTACCGCGCGCGGGGCGTGCCGGCGAGGCGCTCCACCACGATCACGGTCGCTAGCACGCCGATGGACTTGAACACCGCGCCGGGAATGAAGGGCAGGGTGCCCTTCTCGATGGCGAAGGCGAGGCCCTTCTGCCAGGCGAGCCAGCCGGCGCCGAGCGCCATGATGACCGCATGGCCCAAAAGGATGGCGCCGAACAACGGCAGGATGCGCAGACGCGCATAATTCTCCTGGAGCCAGCCCACCAGCACCGCGGCGACGATGAAGCCGACGACATAGCCGCCGGACGGCCCGGCGAGCACCTCGAACCCGGTGCGCCCGCCGGCGAACAGGTGCAGACCGCTGAGGCCGAGGCCCACATAGGCGACCAGCGCCAGGAAAGCGAGGCGGGCGCCCGAAAGCGCGCCCACGGTCAGCACCGCATAGCTCTGGAGCGTGATCGGCACCGGCTCCATGGGAATGGTGAGCTGCGCGCTCCAGGCGATCAGCGCCACCGCGATCACCACCACCGCCGCGGTCCAGGCCGGCGTGTTCTCGGCGAGGCGGGCGAAGGCGGGGCGGAACGCGGAGGCGGGGGAGGGGGAGGCGACGCCGGTCATGGGTCAGGTCCTGGAAAGATCGATCCGGGCCGGAAAGCCCGCCGAGGCATCCGCCCCGGCGGGCAAAGCCGGAGCGCTTTCCGGTATGCGCCCCTGCCCGCCGGGGTCAAGCCCACCCTTCGCCGGATCGCCCCGCGCCGCGGACGCGTGGAGCGGCAGCGGAAGGTGAACCGGGCGCCGAGGGCGCGCGTTGCCGCCGGGCGGGGATGCGCCTATGTGAAGCCCGATCCCCGCGGCACGGCCGCCCCAACCGGTTCTCCAAGGCGCCCATGCTCGTCGACAGCCATTGCCATCTCGACTATCCGGACTTTTCCGCCGAGCTGCCGCAGGTGGTGGCGCGCGCCCAGGCGGCCGGGGTCTCGCACCTCGTCACCATCTCGACGCGCGTGAAACGGTTCGACGAGATCCGCGCCATCGCCGAGCGGTTCGACCCCGTCTTCTGCTCGGTGGGCACCCATCCGCACCAGGCGGCGGAGGAGCCGGACGTGACGACCGCCGATCTCGTGCGCCTCGCCGCCCATCCCAAGGTGGTGGCGATCGGCGAGGCCGGCCTCGACTATCATTACGACACCAGCCCCCGCGCGGCGCAGGAGCAGGGCCTGCGCACCCACATCGCGGCCGCGCGCGAGACCGCTCTGCCGCTCGTCATCCACGCCCGCGAGGCGGACGCGGACATGGCGGCGCTCCTGGAGGAGGAGAGCGCCAAAGGCGCCTTTCCCTTCCTGCTGCACTGCTTCACCGGCGGCGCGGACCTCGCCCGGCGCGCGGTGGCGCTCGGCGGCTATGTCTCGTTCTCCGGCGTCATCACCTTCAAGAAGAGCGAGGAGCTGCGCGCCATCGCCGCCAGCCTGCCGGAGGACCGGCTGCTGGTGGAGACCGACGCCCCCTTCCTCGCCCCCACCCCCCATCGCGGCAAGCGCAACGAGCCCGCCTTCGTGCGCCAGACCGCGATTGCGCTCGCCGCGGCGCGCGGGGTGAGCCTGGAGGCCATCGCCGCCGCCACCACACGCAACTTCTTCACCCTGTTCTCCAAGGCCAGGGCCTGAGCGCCGGCAGACGCAGGAGAGGGCCATGGACCACGACCGCTACGACGACGCTTATATCCGCTCCATCCTCGAGGGCGTTTCCACCATCGCCATCGTCGGCGCGAGCGCCAATGCGGCGCGGCCGTCCTATTTCGTCATGAAGTATCTGGCCGAGCGGGGCTACCGCGTGTTCCCGGTCAATCCCGGGCAGGCCGGCAAGCAGGTGGCGGGACTCACCTTCTCCGGCACCCTCAAGGATATTCCCGAGCCGATCGACATGGTGGACGTGTTCCGCGCGCCCGAGCACGTGCCGGCGGTGCTGGACGAGGTGCTCGCCCTGTCGCCGCTGCCCAAGGTGATCTGGATGCAGCTCGGCGTGCGCAATGACGAAGCCGCCGCCCGCGCCGAGGCGGCCGGCCTTAAGGTGGTGATGAACCGCTGCCCCAAGATCGAATATGGCCGGCTCTCCGGCGAGATCGGCTGGACCGGGGTGAATTCGCGCACCCTTTCCGCGCGCCGGCCCAAGCTCCTGGGTGGCGGGGTGCAGCGATTGTCCATCGCCCAGCGGGGACCGTCCAAACCGAAATAGCAGTGCTTTTTTGCTATTTCATTCAAACCACGTAGAGTTTAAGAAAACAGGCGACGCCGACGGCCGTCAACAAGGGGAGAACACCCATGACCGAGCGCGAACCCGGATTTGCGACCCTCGCCATCCATGCGGGGGCCCAGCCCGACCCGACCACCGGCGCGCGGGCGACGCCGATCTACCAGACCACGGCCTTCGTGTTCGACGACGTGGACCACGCGGCCTCGCTGTTCGGCCTGCAGAGCTTCGGCAACATCTACTCGCGCATCACCAACCCCACCAATGCGGTGCTGGAGGAGCGCGTGGCCGCGCTCGAAGGCGGCACGGCGGCGCTCGCGGTCGCCTCGGGCCATGCGGCGCAGCACCTTGTCTTCCACACGCTGCTCACCCCGGGCGACGAGTTTATCGCCTCGCGCAAGCTCTATGGCGGGTCGATCAACCAATTCACCCACGCCTTCAAGAGCTTCGGCTGGAACGTCGCGTGGGCGGACCCGGACGACGTCGCCTCGTTCGAGCGCGCGCTCACGCCGAAGACCAAGGCCATCTTCGTCGAGAGCATCGCCAATCCCGGCGGCGTGGTGACCGATGTCGCCGCCATCTCGGCGATCGCCAAGAAGGCCGGCGTGCCCCTGATCGTCGACAACACGCTGGCGACGCCCTATCTGTGGCAACCCATCAAGGACGGCGCCGACATCGTCGTGCATTCAGCCACCAAGTTCCTGGGCGGCCACGGCAATTCCATCGGCGGCGTGATCGTGGACGCCGGCACCTTCGACTGGATGGCCACCGACCGCTATCCCTTCCTGTCGAAGCCGCGGCCGGAATATTCCGGCATGGTGCTGGCCGAGACCTTCGGCAATTTCGCCTTCGCCATCGCCTGCCGCGTGCTGGGCCTGCGCGACCTCGGGCCGGCGCTGTCGCCCTTCAATGCGTTCTTGATCCTCACCGGCATCGAGACGCTGGCGCTGCGCATGGCGCGGCACTCCGAGAACGCGCTCAAGGTGGCGCAGCATCTGGCCGCCCATCCCAAGATCGCCTGGGTGAGCTATCCCGGCCTTGAGTCCGACCGCTACCACGCGCTGGCCGGCAAATATCTGCCCAAGGGCGCGGGCGCGGTGTTCACCTTCGGGCTCAAGGGCGGCTACGAGGCGGGCGTGGGGCTGGTGTCCAACGTCGAATTGTTCTCGCACCTCGCCAATATCGGCGACACCCGCTCGCTCATCATCCATCCGGCCTCCACCACCCACCGCCAGCTCTCCGACGAGGCCAAGGCGGGGGCGGGCGCGGGGCCGGACGTGGTGCGCCTGTCCATCGGCATCGAGGACGTGGCCGACATCATCGCCGACCTCGACCAGGCGCTCGCCAAGGTCTGAGGCCTCAGGCCCCCTGCGGCCCGTAGACCTCGCGCGCGAGGTCGAGCCAGGCCCTGGCGGCGTGGGAGAGATAGCCGCCCTGCCGCCAGACCAGTGCCATGTGCCATTGCGTGCCCGGCTCGTCGAGCCGGGTGAGCGCCACCTGCGCCGTCGCCCGCTGGGCGGCGATGGTGGCGGGCAGGAAGGCGATGCCGAGGCCCGCCCCCACCAGTTCGACGATGAAGTCGATCTGCCCGCTGCGTGCCGCCACCTGGGGCGAGAAGCCCTGGCGGGCGCAGGCCTCCTCCAGCACCTTGTTGAGGGCGAAGCCGCTCTCGAACAGGATGAAGGGCGAGCCCTTCAGCGCAGCGATGCCGGTGTGCTCTGCGCCCGCGAGCGGGTGGGCCTTCGGCAGCACCGCCATCAGCGGCTCCAGGCGCACGGGCTGGGCGGCGAACCCCTCTTTGGCCGGCAGCAGCGAGCCGACGAGCTCCACCGCGCCGTCGAGCAGCATTTCCTCCAGCCGCGCCGAACCGTGTTCGGTGAGGCGGATCTCCACGCCCGGATAGCGCGCCCGGTACACCGCGAACAGCGGCGCGAACAATGTGCTGGCGCCGAGCGGCGGCAGGCCGAGCCGGAGGCTGCCGCGCCTGAGGCCGCGCAATTCGTCGAGCTCGGCGATCAGCGCCTCCCGCTCCGCCAGCAGCGCCAGCGCGCGGCGATAGGCGATCTCGCCGGCGGCGGTGAGCTGGCTGCGATGGCCGATGCGGTCGAGCAGCGGCACGCTTAGCTCGTCCTCCAGCTGCTTCACCG
Organism: Xanthobacter luteus; assembly: GCF_040049235.1. Lineage (NCBI taxonomy): Bacteria > Pseudomonadati > Pseudomonadota > Alphaproteobacteria > Hyphomicrobiales > Xanthobacteraceae > Xanthobacter > Xanthobacter luteus. Next base: position 102,291 of record NZ_JBDZDO010000001.1, on the reverse strand, counting down.
CCTTGGAGACCGTGGGCTGGGTGGCGTTCAGCGTCTTGGCGGCGGCGGAGAAGCCGCCTTGCCGCACCACCTCGACGAACGCCCGGAGGGTGCGCAGTTCCATTACTATTCCGATACGGAATGAAATGAATTCAGTCAATTCATTTTCATCATGTTGCGGTGCGCGGTAAGAATGGGGCGAGGCACGGGAGGTGCCCGCCATGCGTTCTGCGATCCGCCCTCACACGCTTGCCGGTCTGGCCGCCACTTCGGGTTCTCCGGCCGTGCGTCGGCACCGAGGCGCCGAAATGCTGCACTTCATGCTGCGCAACATGCGGCATATGCTGCATCGCAGCATTCTGCTCCAGATCGGGCTTCTGGCGGCATTCTGGGTGCTGGGCGAAGGGGTGGTGCGCATTTCAGGGCTGCCGCTGCCCGGGGGGATCGTCGGCATGGTCCTCGTGCTCGGACTGCTCGCCACCAAGCGCGTGCGTCCCATCGCCGTGCGGCGCGGCGCCGGCTGGCTGCTGGCGGAGATGCTGCTGTTCTTCGTGCCCGCCGTGATGGCGATCCTCGATCATCGCGAACTGATGGGCCTCCTCGGTCTGAAGGTGGCGGCGGTGATCCTCGCCGGCACGCTCGCGGTCATGGGCGGCACCGCGCTCGCGGTCGATCTCGCCTGGCGCTGGCGCATGCGGGGCGGGCGGAATGCTGCATGATCCGCTGCTTGCCGCGGTGTTCTGGTCGGCGGTGACCATCGGCGCCTATGCCATCGCGCGGCGCGTCCACCGGCGCTGGAGGGCGTGGTGGACCTCGCCTTTGCTCACCACGCCGCTGCTGGTCGGCGCGGCGGCGCTCAGCCTCCATACGGGCTATGCCGACTATATCCGCGGCACCCATTGGCTGGTGATGATGATGGGACCCGCCACCGTCGCCTTCGCCATCCCGATCTACGAGCAGCGGGCGCTGATCCGCCGCCATTGGCCGGTGCTGGCGGCGGGGGTCATGGTGGGCTCGGCGCTTTCCATGTCCACCGCCTTCCTGCTGGCGGACCTCATGGGCCTGTCGCAGCAGCTCCAGCTCAGCCTGATGCCGCGCTCCACCTCGACGCCGTTCGCGGTCGCCATCGCCCAGGATCTCGGTGGGGCGCCGGACCTTGCGGCGGTGTTCGTCATCGCCACTGGCATCTGCGGCGCGGCGTTGGGAGAGCTGGTGATGAAGGCGATGCCGCTGCGCTCCGCGCTGGCGCGCGGCGCCCTGCTCGGCATGGGCGCCCACGGTGCGGGGGTCGCGAAGGCGCATCAGATCGGCGGCGAGGAGGGCTCCGTCGCCGGCCTCGTCATGGTGCTCGCGGGCCTGTTCAACGTGCTCGTGGCCCCGGCGGTGGCGGTGTTCCTGCGCTGAGTTGCCGCCCCGCTCAGCCCGACGCGAGGGCCGGCTGAGGCGCCCGTTCCCCGGCGGCGGCGAGGCCGTGCACATTGAAGGTGGCGAGGATCAGCACCACCGCGGCGCCGAACTGGTGGGCGAGGGCGAGATCGATCGGCACCTGGTGGACCAGGGTGAGGACGCCGAGGGCGGCCTGCGCCGTCACGGCGGCGAACAGCAGCCAGCCCCGGCCGGCGGCCGGCGCGGGCAGGCTCCGGCCGGCGAGGGCTGCGGCGAGGGCGAGCGCCCAGATCGCATAGGCGATCATGCGGTGGTTGAACTGCACCGTGAGCGCGTTCTCGAACAGGTTGCGCCAGAACGGATGCGTCGCCGCCAGCTGCTCCAGCGGCGGCACGAGATGGCCGTCCATCAGCGGCCAGGTGTTGTAGGCCATGCCGGCATCGAGCCCGGCCACCAGGCCGCCGGCGAAGATCTGCAACAGCACCAGGCTCAGCACCGTCCAGGCGAGCGCGCGCTGGAGCGCGCCCGCCGCCGCCCGCGGCGCCCCGGAGATGGACCGGGCGACGGCGACGATGGCCGCCAGGATGACGCAGGCCAGCGTCAGGTGCACCGCCAGCCGGTATTGGCTCACCGAGGTGCGTTCCGTCAGGCCCGAGGCCACCATCCACCAGCCGATGGCGCCCTGCAGCCCGCCCAGCAGGAACAGGCCGAAGGTCTGCGCCAGCAGCCGGCCGCGCAGCACGCCGCGAAATGCGAACCACAGGAACGGCAGCAGGAAGGCGACGCCGATCAGCCGGCCGAGCAGGCGGTGGCCCCATTCCCACCAATAGATGCGCTTGAAGTCCTCAAGCCCCATGCCCTGGTTGAGGATCTCGTATTGCGGGATGGTCTTGTACTTGTCGAACTCGGCTTGCCAGTCGGCCTGGGACAAAGGCGGCAGGGCGCCGGTGACGGGCTTCCATTCGGTGATGGAGAGGCCGGATTCGGTGAGCCGGGTCGCCCCGCCCACCACGATCATGGCGACGATCAGCGCCGCCACCGCGTAAAGCCAGATGCGGACCGGCGCCTGCGCGCGCGGCGCGCTGTTGCCCGAACTCGACACCGCCTGCGACATTCTCGGCTTCTCCGGCCCTGCTCCTTAAGCCCTCCCGCAGGTTCCGTTATAGAGGGCAGGCGCGCCGCGCAAGGGATGCGGTGTCGCCCCCCTCGGGCCGTTTCCAGGCCTTCCCAAGGGGCGGCGAGCGCGTCGAGGAATGAGAGGTCTTGATGCCCCAGCGTCTGCGCAAGTTGATCGGCACCGTGGTGATGCTGGCCCTGGTGGTGTTCTGGGCGCTCGGCGCCATGGCGCTCGCCCAGGGGCGCGTCACGGAGCTGCACTGGGCGCTCCAGACGGTGTGCTACGTCCTTCTGGGCACGCTCTGGGTGATCCCCGCCGGGGCGCTCATCTGGTGGATGGAGCAGCCCGACCGGCGCGCCTGAGGCCGCGCTCGCCGGCGCCCGTCAGGCCGCGCCGGCGAGCGGGAGCCGGGAGGGGCGGGCGCGCGCGCGATCGCTTTCGCCGAAGGCTTCGTCGCGCGGCAGGGGCGTCGGACAGGGCAGGGGGATGTCCTGCGCGTCGAGACTCGGCGGCGCCAGCGTGTGCGGATCGCTCGAGACCGAGGGCGGATCGAAGGCGCGGGTCGAAAGGCACAGCATGGCGACGCGCCGGAAGCTGCGCGCGACGATCGCGTCGTAGCGCTCCACGGCGGCGGTCGCGGGCAGCGCCTCCCCATGGATGCACACCAAGAGCGGATCGAGCTGGGACAGACGCTCCGCCCCCCGGCTGCCGGCGAGGCTCGGCGCCGCCACCACCACGTGATCGTAGGTCTGGCGCAGGGCGCCGAGCACCAGAACGAGGCGTTCCGCGCCGACCATTCCGGGCCCGCCGCGCGCATCGCGGCCGGGCGGGATGACGTGGGCGCGCGAATGGGTATCGCGGTGGATGGTCTCGCCGAAGCCGGCGACGCCGAACAGAAGCTCGCTCACCCCCGGAGCGCGCGGGTCGGAGACCAGCGCGCCGAGTTCCTCGGCGCTGCCGTCGAGGGCGAGGAGGGCGACGCGCGTGTCCTCCGCCAGCCGGCGCGCCAGATCCACGGCGCAGCGCGCCGAAGCCTCCGGCCAGTCGTCCGAGGTGACGATCACCACCTGTCCCGTGGGAGAATCCGGCTCCAGCAGCGCCGCCAGCCGCTCCACGGCGGCGCCCGCGTCGAGCCCGCGATCCTCGCCGGCATCGAGCCACTGCACCCGCACGCCGCCTTCCAGCTCGCGCGGCAGGTCGTCGGCCTCCACCTGGCCCAAAGGCGCGGCGCGGCGCCCCATGCGGCGCGACAAAATGAGGGCCGCCGCGCCGCCGAGCAGGAGCGCGAGCGGCACCGGGCGGGGCGGATCGGGAAGCATCGGCAGGCCGGCGGCCGGCCCGCGCCGCATCACCGGCAGCGCGAAGCCCTGCGCCTCGGCTTCCGCCTGGGCGCGCGCCGAAGCCTGCATGTCGAGCAAGGCGGCCACATAAGCGTTGGCGACGCGGGACGCCAGCACCGCGCTCGGGGCGGAGACCGAGATTTCCAGCGCGCGGGCGCCGTGCAGCGGCGTGACCTCGATATTTTCCATCAGGCGCCAGGCGGCGCGGGCGGCGGCGGAGCGGAAGTCGCTGGCCGCGCCGGTGAGCGTGCCGCCGGCGGCTAGCCGCGCGAGGTCCACCGGGTCGAGCTTCTGGAGGGCATCATGCGCCATCTCGCGGGAGGCGATCAGCTGCGCCATGCCGCGGGTGATCGCGGCGGGCGGCTCGGCGCCGACGTCGAACTCCAGGGTGCTGGAGGCGGTGAAGCGCAGCGGAAAGAGCGCGAGCACGGCCGCAACCGCGAGCCCCGCCCAGGCGACCGCGCGGGCGGAAGGGCGTACCCGCCGCGCCTCGCTGAACGCATATGCGATCGACTGCGCCATCGGCCGACTGCCTCGATTCGCGGCTTTGATGCCGCGACCATGCAGCAGACCCGAACATGGTTGAGAGTTGGTAAACGGCGCCGGCTGGGGGACCAGGCCGGGGACGCTCCCCGCATTGCGACTTGGCGGGTTCGCACTCAGGGCCTATTCATGCCCGGCCCGACGCAGAGGCACTTCCCACCGCACGATCGACGAGACCCCATCCATGCGCATCCTGGTGACCAACGACGACGGCATCCACGCGTCCGGCCTCGATGCCTGCGCCCAGATCGCTTCCGCGCTCTCGGACGACGTGTGGGTGGTGGCGCCGGAATTCGACCAGTCGGGCGTCGCCCATTCGCTCTCGCTCTCCGACCCGCTGCGCCTGCGGCAGGTGGACGAGCGGCGCTATGCGGTCAAGGGCACGCCCACGGACTGCGTGATCATGGCGGTGCGCCATTTGATGTACGACACCCCGCCGGACCTCGTGCTCTCGGGCGTGAACCGGGGCCAGAACATCGCCGAGGACGTGAGCTATTCCGGCACCGTGGCGGGCGCCATCGAGGGCACCATCCTCGGCATCCCGTCCATCGCCCTGTCCCAAGCGTTCGGCATGAAGAGCCGGGAGAATCCGAGCTTCGCCACGGCGGTGACGCACGCGCCCGATTTGATCCGGCGGCTGCTCAAGGAGGGCATCCCGCCCGGCATCGTCATGAACGTGAACTTCCCCGACCGCACGCCCGACGAGATCACCGGCATCGCCGTCACCTTCCAGGGCAAGCGCGACCAGAAGCTGATGCGCATCGAGGCACGCCACGACGGGCGCAACACCCCCTATTACTGGATCGCCTTCGAGCGGCGCATCTTCGACACCGCGCCCGGCTCGGACCTGCGGGCGCTCGACGAAGGCCGGATCTCGGTGACGCCGCTGCGGCTCGACATGACCGACGAGCCGCAGATGACGCGCCTTGCTCTGCTGTTCGCGGAGAAATAGGCGCAGCGGGCAGGGGCGCCGCCGCTGCGTCCCCCCAAACCCGCACGGCTGGCCAAAGGCCCGCGCTTGATCCTATAAGCACCGCGTCGGACGCGCCTTGGGGCGCGGCCGCGATCCGTGATTCAGCCGAAAGGTCGCCCATGTCCGGCTCCCCGACGTCCGGCTCCCCACCGCCCGGCACCATCAGATCGAGCGACGGGCTCGACACGCGCCGCCGCCGCATCCTGTTCCGCGCCCGGCATCGCGGCATGCGCGAGATGGACTTCATCATGGGCCGCTTCGTCGACGCGGAGATCGACCGCCTCTCGGACGCCGAGCTGGAGGCGCTGGAGCTTCTGCTCGATGCCCAGGACCAGGAGGCATTCTCCTGGATCTGCGGCACCCTCGCGGTGCCGGCCGAGCACGACACGCCTCTCCTGCGGCGGCTGAAGGATTTCCACCTCTCCGGCCGCGGCCTGCCGGACTGAGCGGCCGCCGCCGCTTGCCTTCCCCCTGATCCCGGAGCCTGTCGTGAAGCGTCCCCGCCTGCTCGCCGAGGCCCTTCAGAAGGGCCGGCCCCTCATCCTCTCGCGCGTCGCCGACGGCATGGAGGGCATGGCGGTGGCCGACCTCGCGCGCGCGGTCGCCGCGGCGAAGGATGCGCCCTGGCCGAGCCTGCTGGTGATCTGCCGCGACGGCCGGCGCCTCGCGGCGCTGGAACGCGGGCTCGGCTTCTTCGCGCCGGAGCTCCAGGTCTTCACCTTCCCGTCCTGGGACTGCCTGCCCTATGACCGCGCCTCGCCCAACGCCGCCATCATCGCCCGGCGCATGGCGACACTCGCCCGCCTGGCGCGGGTCAAAGGCGGCCCGGCGAGCGTGGTGCTCACCACGGTCAACGCCACGGTACAGCGCGTGCCGGCCAAGGGGCTGGTGACGGCGCAGTCGCTCTCGGCCGCGCCCGGCAACGCCATCGCCCTCGACGGCGTGACCCAGTGGGCCGAGCAGAACGGCTTCCTGCGCACCCCCACCGTGCGCGACACCGGCGAATACGCCGTGCGCGGTGGCCTCATCGACCTCTTTCCGCCCGGCCTCGACGCGCCGATCCGGCTCGATTTCTTCGGCGACACGCTGGAGAGCATCCGCGCCTTCGATCCCGAGACCCAGCGCACCACCGGGCAGATGCGGGCGCTCGATCTCGTGCCCATGGCCGAGTTCCAGCTCACCACCGACACCATGCGGCGCTTCCGCATGGCCTATGTGGCCCAGTTCGGTGCCGCCCAGAAGGGCGACACGCTCTACGAGGCCGTGAGCGAGGGCCGCCGCCACGCCGGCATGGAGCACTGGCTGCCGCTGTTCCACGAGGGCATGGACACGCTGTTCGATTATGTGGAGGGCACGCCGCTGGTGCTCGACGCACTGGCCGACGAGGCGGCGGGCGAGCGCATCGCCCAGATCGCCGACTATTATGCGGCGCGCAAGGATGCGCTCGATCATCCCTCGGGCGGATCGGTCTACAACCCCCTGCCGCCGGACCGGCTCTACCTGACCGGCCCCGAATGGACCCGGCGCATCGCCGACGTGCCCGTCGCCCGGCTGACGCCGTTCGCGGCGCCCGAGAGCGCGGCGCGCCATGCCGTCGACCTCGGCGGCGTCCAGGGCCGCTCCTTCGCCGCCGAGCGGGCCGACCCCGAGGGCAACGTGTTCGACGCGGCGGTCGCTTATGTGCGCGAGCTGCAGAAGTCGAAGAAGGTGATCCTCGCCGGCTGGTCCGAGGGTTCGCGCGAGCGCCTCGGCACGGTGCTGGCCGACCATGGCCTGACCGGCACCGCCGCCATTTCGCGCTTCGACAGCCTCGCGGCGCTGCCCAAGACCCAGGCCGCGCTCGCGGTCTACGGCGTCGAGGCGGGGTTCGAGACGCCGGACTTCGCCCTGATTGGCGAGCAGGACATCCTTGGCGACCGCCTGGTGCGCCCGAAGCGCAAGGCGCGCCGGCCGCAGGACGTGATCTCGGAACTGACCGCGCTCACCGCCGGCGACCTCGTGGTGCATGTGGATCATGGCATCGGCCGCTTCGTCGGCCTGAAAGCCATCGAGGCCATGGGCGCGCCCCACGACTGCCTGGAAATCCATTATGCCGGCGGCGACAAGCTGTTCCTGCCGGTGGAGAATCTGGAGCTGCTGAGCCGCTACGGCTCGGAGGACACCGAGGCCCAGCTCGACAAATTGGGCGGCGGCGGCTGGCAGGCGCGCAAGTCGCGCATGAAGAAGCGCATCCGCGAGATGGCCGCCGAGCTGATCAAGATCGCCGCCGCGCGCCAGCTCGGCGAGGCGCCGCGACTGGTGCCCGCCGCCGGGCTCTACGACGAGTTCCGCGCCCGCTTCCCCTATGAGGAGACCGACGACCAGGAAGGCGCCATCGAGGCGGTGCTGGACGACCTCGCCTCGGGCCGGCCCATGGACCGGCTGATCTGCGGCGACGTGGGCTTCGGCAAGACCGAGGTGGCGCTGCGCGCGGCGTTCGCGGTGGCGCTCGCCGGCAAGCAGGTGGCGGTGGTGGTGCCGACCACCCTGCTCGCGCGCCAGCACTTCAAGACCTTCAGCGACCGCTTCAAGGGCCTGCCGGTCAACATCGCCCAGGCCTCGCGCATGGTCACCGGCAAGGAGCTGACCGCGGTCAAGGCGGGCATTTCCGACGGCACCCTCGACATCGTGGTGGGCACCCACGCGCTCTTGGGCAAGGCGATCCACTTCAAGGATCTCGGCCTCGTCATCGTCGACGAGGAGCAGCATTTCGGCGTCGCCCACAAGGAGCGCCTGAAGCAGCTGCGGGCCGAGGTGCACGTGCTGACCCTGACCGCGACCCCCATCCCGCGCACGCTCCAGCTCGCCATGACCGGGGTGCGCGAACTCTCTATCATCGCCACGCCGCCGGTGGACCGGCTCGCGGTGCGCACCTTCGTGACGCCGTTCGACCCGCTGATCGTGCGCGAGGCGCTGCTGCGCGAGCGCTATCGCGGCGGCCAGAGCTTCTACGTGGTGCCGCGCATCGAAGACCTCGGGGAGGTGCGGGAATTCCTCGAGGCCTCGGTCCCGGAGGTCAAGGTGGCGGTGGCCCACGGCCAGTTGGCGGCGGGCGCGCTCGAGGACATCATGAGCGCCTTCTATGACGGGCAGTACGACGTGCTGCTCTCCACCACCATCGTGGAGAGCGGGCTCGACGTGCCGAATGCCAACACGCTCATCGTCCACCGGGCGGACATGTTCGGCCTCGCCCAGCTCTACCAATTGCGCGGCCGGGTGGGCCGGGCGAAGCAGCGCGCCTATGCCATCTTCACCGTGCCGGCCTCGAAGCCGGTGACGGCGCAGGCCGAGCGGCGCCTCAAGGTGCTGCAGTCGCTGGAGACGCTGGGCGCCGGCTTCCAGCTGGCGAGCCACGACCTCGACATTCGCGGCGCCGGCAACCTGCTCGGCGACGAGCAGTCGGGCCACATCAAGGAGGTGGGCTACGAGCTTTACCAGGAGATGCTCCAGGAGGCGATCGCCCACATCAAGGCCGGCATCACCGACTTCGTGGACGACAAGTGGTCGCCCAACATCACCATCGGCACGCCGGTCCTGATCCCCGAGGACTATGTCGCCGACCTGCACGTGCGCCTCGCGCTCTATCGGCGGCTCGCGGACCTCCAGGAAGACCAGGAGATCGACGGCTTCTCCGCGGAGCTCACCGACCGCTTCGGCCCGGCGCCGGAGGAGGTGGGGCACCTGGTGGAGCTCGCCAAGATCAAGGCGCTGGCGCGCAAGGCCAATGTGGAGAAGGTGGACGCCGGCCCGAAGGGCGTGGTGCTGGGCTTCCGCGGCAACGAGTTCGCCGACCCCTCGGGCCTGGTGAAGCTGATCGGCCAGGACGGTCCGCAGGCCAAGGTGCGGCCCGACTTCAAGGTGGTGTTCCTGCGCGACTGGCCGCGGCCCGAGGCGCGGGTGAAGGGCACGCTGTCGATCCTGAAGAAGCTCGCCGCCCTGGCGCAGAAGAAAGGGCTCTGAGCGGAGGCGGCCCGCTCCCTCTGGTCAGCGGGCTGGCAAACATTCCCCCTTGCCCCTGCTTGCGAGAAGCAGGGGCGGCATTGCGGAAACGGTGCGCGCGGGCCGCGCCAGCGAGCCCGAGCGCGGCGGCCGCGCTACTTGATGCCGAGCGCGCCGCCGACGGTGCCGCCGACCGCGCCCACGGTGCCGCCGACCGCGGCGCCCACCGGGCCGGCGGCCTTCTCGCCAGCCTTGGCACCCTGCTTGGCGCCGCTCACGGCGCCCTGGGCACCGCCTTTCACGCCGCCGACCGCGCCACCACCCATACCGCCGACCGTGCCGCCGACGGCGGCGCCCACCGGTCCGGCGGCTTCATTGCCGACATTCGCCCCCTTCTTGGCACCGTCCTGCGCGCCCTGGACGACGCCCTGCGCGGCGGCCGCGGCCGGAGCGAGGGCGATGGCGAGCGCGGCGACGGCCTTGACGATGGTCTTCATGGCAGGTCCTCCAAATTGCACGCTTCAGCGTGTCACCGCCAAGATAACGCTCCGCCGGGCAATTTCGATCCCTGCGCGCCTGCGACCAATGTTCAGGAGCGCTGGTCCACCGCGCGGCGGTAGACGAAGCCGCGCTTGCCGCCGCTCACCACCTCGCACCAGGACTTGCACGCGATCACGGTGACCCGCGTGTTCCGGTCGATCTGTCCGATGGCGGCGGCTCCGCGGCGCGGGCCCGACCGCATGGTGACGTCGAAGGCGATACGGGCGGTGCGCGCGCCGGCGCCGGCGGCCGGCTGCGGCGGAGGAAGCGGGGCCGGCGGCAGCGCCGGGGCCTCGATGGCCGTCACCCGGGCATCGCCCTCGGAGGCTTGGGGATCGGGCGTCTGGCGCGGCGCCTCGTCGGCCGGCCGCGCAGCGGCGGCGAGCGCGCGCGTCGCGGTCGCGGCGCCCGGGGCCGGCAGGGGCTCGAGAAAAGCGGGCCGCGCGAAGTCCTCTGCCGTCGGCGGCGCCTCGGCCCGGGGGCGCTCCGGCGCGGGCGGGGCGCCGAGGATGGAGGCGACCTTCACGGCGAGGCGGCGGTGATCGTCCGGCGCGGCCGGCACGGAGGGCGCGCTCGACAATTGGACGCCGAGCAAAGCGCCGCCGCCGAGAATGCCGGCGCAGGCGGCGATGGCGAGCAGGCGCCACAGGGCGGGCAGGGTGACGCCCTCGACGCGCGCACGCTGGGGGCGAGCGACGGCGGCGCGCGGCCGCGACCCCGCGTTCGCACGCGCTGGGCTGGTGCCTGAAAGAACTCGGGGCGCTATGCGCCGCTGCGCGCGCTGGAGGCCCGACATGTATCCCCTCCTCGCCGGCTGTGCGGGCCCAAGCTCACACAGATGACGGTTGATATTCGGTGAAGCCGCCCGACCTCACGACCTCCATTTGCTCAAGTCGGCATCCGGTCCACGTGCCAGCAGAAGGCGCCGAAGACACACCGATACTGAAAATGAAATGCGGCCGATATTTGCCCGTTACAGATCGGCATCGGCTTCATTACGCACCGCGTTCGGGCCTCCTCTGGGGAAGCGGGGCGCGCTCAAGGCGCGCGCCGCGCCGGAAGAAGGGATGCAAATGCCATCCGCTTGGCCCATCATGACGCACTTCCATCGGGGGACGCCCATGTTCGATCCCACCACGCTCACCGGCATTCATACCTGGCTCAGCCTGATCGCCATCGCGGCGGGGATCTTCGTCGTTCTCGGCCTGGTCCGCGGCGAGGCAAGGCCTTCCGGCACCGGGCTGTTCCTGGCCACCGCGGTGCTCACCAGCGTCACCGGATTCCTCTTCCCCATCGACGAGGTGAAGCCATCCCACGTGGTCGGGGGGCTGGCGCTCGTCGTGCTCGCCGTGGCGCTCTACGGGCTCTATGGCCGCGACCTCGGCGGCCGCTGGCGCGCCATCTATGTGGGCAGCGCGGTCGCCAGCCTCTATCTGCTGGTGTTCGTCGGCGTGGCCCAGGCATTCGCCAAGGTGCCGTCGCTGCAGACGCTGGCGCCCACCCAGTCGGAGCCGCCCTTCGCGATCGCCCAGGGCCTGGTCCTGCTGCTGTTCGTTCTGCTCGGCCTGCGCGCGCTGAGGGGCGGCGGCGGCGGCGGACCGCTGCCGGCGTGACGGGTCATTGGCCCGGGACCCGCCACCACGTCTCCGGCAAGGTGCCATAGAGCGAGGCCCGCTCCGGCCGGGCGATGCGTGTCCAGCGCGCCAGCCACTGGCCCGGCGTATGGAACAGCGGGATGGCGAAGGCTCCCGAAAGCAGCGCCCGGTCGAGCGCCCGCGCGGCGGCGATGAAGTCGTCTTCCTCCTTAGCCGCGACCAGCGCAGCGATGGCGGCGTCCACCGCCGGGCTCTTCGCGCCCATATAATTGCGCGTGCCCGGCGTGTCGGCGCTCGCCGCGCCGAAATAGAAGGCCTGCTCGTTGCCCGGCGAGAGCGACTGGCTCCAGATCGCCGGCGCCATGTCGAAGTCGTAGGCGTTGCGGCGCGCGTCGAACTGCACCGCGTCCACGAACCGCACCCGCGCCGCGATGCCGGCGCGCTCCAGCTGGCTCGCATATGCGAGCGCGAGCCGCTCCTGGTCGCGGGTCGCCACCATGATCTCGAAGCCGAGCGGCTCGCCGGTCCCCACGCGCCGCACCGCGCCGTCCGAGAGGTGCCAGCCGGCGGCCTCCAGCAGGGCGAAGGCGGCCCGGCGCCGCGCGCGATCCCGGCCGGAACCGTCGGAGACCGGGGGCACCAGCGTGCCGAGCAAAGCCTCCGGCACGATCTCGCCGGCATAAGGCGCGAGCAGCGCGGTCTCGCGCGCGTCGGCGGGCCGGCCGGTGCTCGCGAGCTCGCTGTCCTGGAAGAAGCTTTTCGTGCGGGCGTAAAGGCCGTGGTAGAAATTGCGGTCGAGCCACTCGAAATCGAACAGCTCGGTGAGCGCCCGGCGCACCCTGATGTCGGCAAAGACCGGCCTGCGGGTGTTGAAGACCAGCGCCGAATAGGGCTTGGGCGTGCCGGTGGGGATCACCTCGCGCACCACCTCGCCGGTACGGGCGGCCTTGAAGTCGTAGCCGGTCTCCCAGCGGGTCGGGTCGGTCTCGAACCGGGCGTCCACGAGGCCCTTCTTGAAAGCCTCGAACTCGCTGTTGGCATCGCGGAAATAGACAAAGCGCAGGGTATCGAAGTTATAGAGGCCGCGATTGACCGGCAGATCGCGGCCCCAATAGTCCGGCCTGCGGACGAGCGTGAGCCCCGCTCCCGCCTCGACCGCCTCGACGGCGTAGGGGCCTGAGCCGAGCGGGGCGGACAGGCTGGTCTCGACAAAACGCTCCGGATCCACCGCCGCGCGCGCGAACACCGGCATCAGGCCCATGATGAGCGGCAGTTCCGGGTCCGCCTCGGTGAAGGTGAAGCGGACGCGCTCGCCGGACAGCGCCTCGGCTCTGGCCACCTTGGCATAATAGAGCCGGTGGTTCGGCCGCCCGTGATCGCGCAGCAGCGCATGGGAGAACAGCACGTCCGTCGCCGTCACCGGCGTGCCGTCGGCAAAGCGCGCGCGGGGATCGAGCGAGAACTCGACGAAGCTGCGCGCGGCATCGGTCGCGACCGTGCGGGCGATCAGCGGGTAGAGCGTGAACGGCTCGTCGAACGAGCGCGCCATCAGGCTCTCGACCACGTAGCCGCGCACGAACGGCGTCGGCGAGCCTTTGACGATGAAGGGGTTGAGGCTGTCGAACGTGCCGGTGACCGAAAGCGTCAGCCGCCCGCCCTTGGGCGCCGCGGCATTGGCATAGGGAAAGGCTGGGAACCCCTCGGCGAGGTCGGGCGCGCCGCGCATGGCGAGCGCGGGCCGCGGGTCCGCGTCGTCGGCGCGCGCCGGCGGCAGCCCGGCAAGCAAGGCGAGGCCGAGCGCAGCGGCCGGCGCGGCGCAGTGAAGCGGTCGCATGCCGTGCTCCTTTCCGTAACGCCCCGTCTGTCCTTTCTTGGCCGCAATCCTGGGCAAGGTAGCGACATCGATCCCTGAGCGGGGAACCGAGTCTCGTTCGCCACCATCTTGCCTCAATTGACCACGAGACAGCCGGGGTCGCAGAGGGGGTGCTGGCCCGGCGCCGAGCGCACGACGTTTTCGGCGACAGCCAACACAGGAAAGGCCACAATGATTAACATCCCATTCATCGGACGGCTCACGGCTGGGGGCGCCGCCACGCTGGTCGCTGTGGCGCTCGCAGGTTCGGCTTTCGCCCAGGCTCCCGCCACCAAGCCGGCGGCGAAGCCCGCCGCCCAGGCGCCCGCGGCCGCCCCCGCCGCGCCCGCCGAGGAGCCGAAGTTCTCGGCCTCGCCCTGGCAGAAGATCTGCCAGGAGATTCCGGAGAGCAAGAAGCAGGTCTGCATCCTGAGCCAGGTGCTCGGGGTGGAGAGCCAGGCGATCGCCAAGGTCGACCTGATCGAGGTGAAGGACGAGCCGCGCCGCCGGCTGACCATCGCCGTGCCGCTCGGCATGCGCCTGCAGCCGGGCATGCGCATCACCCTCGACAAGGACCCGGTGGCGGTGCCCTTCGTCATCTGCCAGCCCATGCCGGGCGGCGGCGCCACCTGCATCGGCGAGACCGAGATCAATGCCGACTTCATCGGCAAGATGAAGAAGGCCAACGCCATCTATCTGCAGATGATGAACGGCCAGGGCCGCACCCTCAGCCTGCCCATTTCCAACAGCGACTTCACCAAGGTCTATGACGGCCCGGGCGTCGACGCCAAGGTGGCGATGGAGCAGGAGCGCAAGCGCATGGAAGAGGCGCAGGCCGCCAAGCAGGCCCAGGAGGAGCAGGGCAAGGCCGCGCTGCTCAAGAAGGGCCAGGAGCTCGAGCGCGCCAAGGCGCAGGGCGCCGCGCCCAAGTGACTTCGACCTAGGCGCGACAGCCACGGCCGGCCCGCTCGGTCGGCCCCGGCCTTCGCCGTCAGGAACCCAGAACGAGAAACGCCGGGCCGCCTTGCGCGCCCGGCGTTTCTCGTTGTGCCGGTGTTGCGGGGTGTTCTCGATCGGGGCGTTTCTCAGCGCCGTCGGAGCCTGCGCCGGCGCGCCGGCGCGGTGCCCCGCGCCGGGGGTCAGTTGAGCAAATCGGAACGGACCCGCCAGCCGCCCGCGCCATCCTCCGAGAGCGCCTCGGTGACCTTGGGATGGCGCACCGGCTCGTCCGAAAGGTCGCGCTCCAGATTCTGCTCCGACACGTAGGCCACATACTCGCTGTCCGCGTTCTCGGCGAACAGGTGGTAGAAGGGCTGGTCCTTGTGGGGCCGGATCTCCTCGGGAATGGCGAGCCACCATTCCTCGGTGTTGTCGAAGATCGGATCGACGTCGAACACCACGCCGCGGAACGGGAAGTGCTTGTGGCGCACCACCTCGCCGATGCGGAACTTGGCGATGCGCAACGCGCCGAGGGAGGGCGAACGGGCCTGGTCCTGCGGTGACGCCGCGGCAGCGGCGGTGAGCGCGGCGGCCTGATCGGCGGCGCCCGCCTTATCCCGCATGCCGGACTTCACAGAAGCGCCCATGGCCCTCAACTCCTCGTCGTTCGTCGCGAGTGTGTCACAATCCGTAGGTCTTGCCCATTTCGGGATCCTTCGCCGCGACAATGCGCGCCAGATCGACGATCACCTTGGCCTGTTTCCAGGTGGCGTCGTCCTGCATCTTGCCGTCGATCATCACCGCGCCGGCGCCGTCCGGCATGGCTTCCAGAATCTTGAGCGCGAACGCCACCTCGCCGGGATCAGGCGAGAACACGCGCTTGGCGATGTCGATCTGGGTGGGGTGCAGGGTCCAGGCGCCGACGCAGCCCTGCAGGAAGGCGTTGCGGAACTGGCTCTCGCACGCGGCGAGGTCGGCGAAATCGCCGAACGGCCCGTAAAACGGCTTGATGGCGTTGGCCGCGCAGGCGTCCACCATCTTGCCGACGGTATAGTGCCAGAGGTCCTGCTGGTAGCCGATGCGCGGCTTGTCGCCCTCCGGGTCGGCCAGCACCCGGTAGTCGGGATGGCCGCCGCCGACACGGGTGGTCTTCATGGCGCGCGAGGCGGCGAGGTCCGCGGGGCCGAGGCTCATGCCGTGCATGCGCGGCGAGGCGGCGGCGATCGCCTCCACATTCTTCACGCCCTCGGCGGTCTCGAGGATGGCGTGGATGAGGATCGGCTTGCCGATGGCGTGCTTGGCCTCCAGCTGCGCCAGGAGCTGGTCGAGATAGTGGATGTCCCAGGGGCCATCCACCTTGGGCAGCATGATCACGTCGAGCTTGGCGCCGACGCTGCCGACGATCTGGACGATGTCGTCCAGCACCCAGGGGCTGTTGAGGCAGTTGATGCGGGTCCACAGTCCGGTTGCGCCGAAATCCACCGCCTGCGCCATCTCGATGAAGCCGGCGCGGGCGGCCTCTTTGGCGTCCATGGGGATGGCGTCTTCGAGGTTGCCCAGCACCACGTCCACCTGGCGGGCGAGGTCGGGCACCTTGGCGCGCAGCTTCTCCAGATGCGGCGGCACGAAATGGATCATGCGCTCGAGCCGTACCGGAAGCTCGCGATAGGGGGCGGGCGCGCCGATGGCGAGCGGCTTGAAGAAATTGCGCGGCAGCTTCATGGATCTCCCCCGGGCGGCGCGCCCGCGATTGCGGCGGCGGGCCTTGATGTGCAATGCAGCATAGCGCGGCCCCGCGCGCAACTTTGGCAGCGTGATACCGTACCAGGCGGCACCGGCCGGCCGGCGCCACTCTCAACCTTCGCTCGCATTCGAGGGGTGCTTCGTTCCGGCCGGGCACGATGGCCGATGCGGATGCGCAGCCTCCCGGCCCGCGCTCACGGTCGCGCGGACCTCGGCGCGGTCAATGCAGCGCCGCCGAACCACTGGTCGCGTACCCGGCCGCCTTGAGCAGGCGGGGCAGCAGTATCTTGGCAGCGGTCTGGTTCAGGTGATGGCTGTCGCGATAGGCGATGCGCCCGTCGATGCGGGCGTCGCAGCCATTGACATCGCAGAACGCGCTCGCGGGCATGAGGAAGGTTACGTCTGGCCAACGCTTCTGCGCCCGCGCCAGGGCAGCCTCGGCCGGACCCAGCAGCTTCTCCCGCTGGGCGGCATCGATCCGGTAGCACGACGAGGCGTCGAAGCCGTGGAACAGGGCGCGGCTGGCGCAGCCTGGAACCGCCTTGAGGAATTCCGGCACGGGTCCGACAATCACCGGCTTCAGCCCCAGCGCGCGCACGGCGGCGATGCTCCGGTCCAGCGACGCGTCGAACGCGCGCGCGCTGTCTTCCTGGGAGGGCGCGCCGCTCAGGTCGTCCTTCAGGAAATTGACACGGCCGCTCCCGAGCCAGTTGCGCCAGCGACCGACGATGAAGACCGTCCCCCCCTTCGGCATGAGGGCGAGCTCTTTCACGACCAGGTCATTGAACGTCCTGCAGCGATAGCCGCCGTCGCGCACGCCCACCGAGGCTCCGAGCAGCGGGGGGCACCCGGCCAGCGTGATCTGGCGCACGGACTGGCCACGGGCGGTGAAGGCGGCCACCACGCCGGGCACCATCGCCGAGCCATGGGAGTCGCCCCACAGGGCCACCTGATATGTACCGCCGGGAGCGGCGCCGAAGGTGCATCGCTCGGCCCGCGCGGGAGCGGGGAGTTCGCTCTGTTTCGGGATGACAAGACACTCGTTTTCGGCCGGGGATCGATCGAAGCGGGCCGCCGACGCCGTGGAGGCTGCCTCCGGCATCCGGATCGGCAGGCCTTTGGTCAGGATCAGGGTCTGGGCGCAGACGGCAAACGCCGCCATGGCCGCGCCGGCCGCGGAGAAGCGTTTCCAGGGCAGCGCCAGCACCGCCCCGGTCCGGAAAGGGGTCTCGACGAAATGATAGGAGAGGACGGCTGCGGCAAAGGACAGCGCGATCAGCACCAGAGCCTGGGCGGTGCTGAGCTCCCCGCCGAAATACTGGGCGCCGAAGACCAGAATAGGCCAATGCCAAAGATAAAGGGAATATGAGGTCTTGCCTATGTAGACCATTGGCGGGCGCGAAAGAAGCCAGCTCGCCAGACCACCCCCGGAATAAAGGCCGCCATACACGACGAAGGCCGCGCCAAATACCGGCAGCGCCGCGGCGAGGCCCGGAAAGGCGATCTTCGACGTGTAGAAGAAGCAGGCGACCAAAATGCCGGCAATTCCGAGGGCGGCGAGCGTGCGCCCCATCCAGGGCCTGAGGGTGGGCAGAAACGGAATGGCAATTATCGAGCCGGCGAGCAGTTCCCAGGCGCGGGCCGGGAGCATGTAAAATGCGAAGTTCGGCACCCGAATGCTGCCGTACCAGGACAGGCCGAAGGAGATCACGCCGACCGCGATGACGGCGAAGGGCAGCAAGGTCAGGCGGAAAAAACGAGCGAACAAATAGATGAGGATGGGGAAGAATATATAGAACTGCTCTTCGACTCCAAGCGACCAGGTGTGCAGAAGCGGCGCCGGGTCTCCGCCGTCAGCGAAATAATCATTAGCTTTCCAGAAATATATGTTCGAAACAAACGCTACTGCCGCGATCAGGCTTCGGCTGTACATGACCAGGTCATTGGCCGTCAGCAGCCAGAGCGCAAAGAGTGTCGTTACACCAAAGACCACAAAAAGTGCCGGCAGGATACGGCGAATACGTCGGTCGTAAAATCTTATGATCGAAAGACGTCCACTCCTTGCGTCTTCATACAGTATCATTGTAATAAGGTACCCTGAAATAACAAAAAAGACATCGACGCCAACAAAGCCGCCACTGATCATTCCGCCATGAAAAAATACAACCGGCAGAACCGCGATCGTGCGCAGTCCATCGATGTCCGGACGGTATCGCATAAACGTTGGTCCCCCGTGTATCAATTTGGCAACAGGCCGCTTGTCGTAGGACTAGTGTTGCAAACCCGACGCAGCACTCTCAAGCTGTGCCGGATGCCGCCTAAATAAGCTTAGATTGGCATTGTGCGGGATATTGGCCGGCCGGACAAGTCGACGCCCCGCCCCATTTGGTGCCTCCTGTTGCCCAAAAAGAAATCAGGCAGGGATCGCTCCCGCGCCGACTGTGGGCGTGCGCCTCGGTCTCGCCGAGAGGCCGATTCAAAGCGCCGCTTGCAAGCCGTGCCGGGGGCGGCGGTCGCGGGTGACACTGTCGCCTGGTCCGCCCCCATACTGCCTCGCTTGCGTCTTGAGGCTGTGCCAGAGTGTCGCCGCCGGCGGCGCGGGAGCGCTCCCGAATTGGGCCGGCGGATTGCGGGGCGCCGTTTCCCAGGCGGCGCGGACAGGAGTTGGCAGATGAACGACCAGGCTTACGCATTTCTCGGCCAGCCGGGCGTCGGCTTCTTCTCGATGCTGCTCATCGGCGTCATCGCCGGATGGGTGGCCGAGCGCATCACGGACAGCAATCACGGCCTGCTCACCAACCTCATCGTCGGCGTCGCCGGCGCCTTCGTGGGCGGCGAGCTGGGCGCGCTGCTGAACATCCAGGTGTTCGGCTTCTTCCGCACCCTGGTCGCGGCCATCATCGGCGCCATCATCCTGCTGTGGGCCTGGCGCGCCCTGCGCGGTCGCTGAGGGAGGGGGACATGGGATTCTTCATTTCGATCGTCGTTGGCATCCTGGCCGGCTACATCGCCGAGAAGGTGATGAATTCCACCGGCGGGCTGTGGACCAACCTGTTCGTGGGCGTGCTCGGCGGCATTCTGGGCTGGTGGGTGGTGGGCCTGCTCGGCCTCACCTACATTCAGAAGGACGCGTTCGTGGACAGCGTGGTGGTCGCCGCCTGCGGAGCGGTGCTGCTGCTCGCCATCTGGCGCGCCGTCAGGGGCCGCAAGCCCGCCTGAGCTCGGCCAGCGGGCCGCGCCTGACGCAAGACAGGCCAGCGTGCGGGCGGTTTCTGCCCGCGCGGGATTAATCTATGCTCCGGGCTGGTCCCGAAGCGCGCGGCTCCCAGCCGCGTAGCCGGAAAGCGTTCCATGGTCACCGTGATCGACACCTTGAACCGCCCCCGCCATCCCGAGAAGGCGAACCGCCCGCTCACCGAGGTCCTGCGCAAACCGGACTGGATCCGCGTCAAGGCGCCGGGCTCCGCCGCCTGGACCAAGACCGCCGGCATCGTGCGCGCCGGCGGGCTGCACACGGTGTGCGAGGAGGCGAGCTGCCCCAATATCGGCGAGTGCTGGGAAAAGAAGCACGCCACCTTCATGATCATGGGCGACACCTGCACCCGGGCCTGCGCGTTCTGCAATGTGCGCACCGGCATGCCCGAGGCGCTCGATGAGAACGAGCCGCAGAAGGTGGCGGACGCGGTGGCGCGCCTCGGCCTCTCCCACGTGGTGGTGACCTCGGTGGACCGCGACGACCTCTCGGACGGCGGGGCCGCGCACTTCGCCTGCACCATCGCCGCCATCCGCAGCGCCAGCCCCGGCACGACGATCGAGATTCTCACCCCCGATTTCCTGCGTAAGGAGGGGGCGCTGGAGGTGGTGGTCGAGGCGCGGCCGGACGTGTTCAACCACAATCTGGAGACCGTGCCGTCCAACTATCTCGCGGTGCGGCCGGGGGCGCGCTATTTCCACTCGCTGCGCCTGCTGCAGAAGGTGAAGGAGCTGGACGCCACCATCTTCACCAAGTCCGGGATCATGGTCGGCCTCGGCGAGGAGCGGCCCGAAGTGCTCCAGCTCATGGACGACCTGCGGTCGGCGGAGGTGGATTTCATCACCATCGGCCAATATCTCCAGCCCACCCGGCGCCACCACAAGGTGGAGCGATTCGTCACGCCGGACGAGTTCAAGGCGTTCGAGACCATCGCCTATGCCAAGGGTTTCCTGATGGTGTCGTCGAGCCCGCTGACCCGCTCCTCGCACCATGCGGGGGAGGATTTCGAGAAGCTGCGCAAGGCGCGCGCGGCGAAGCTCGGGCGCAGCTGACGTGCCGTCCTTTTCCTCGAGCCGGACCGTCGCCCACTCCGCCGCCGACATGTTCGACCTGGTGGCGGACGTCGAGCGCTATCCCGAATTCGTGCCGCTGTGCCAGGCGCTGCGCATCAAGCGGCGCAACAAATCGGACGAGGGCGTGGAAGTATTGGTCGCCGACATGACGGTGGCCTACAAGTTGATCCGCGAGACCTTTACGTCGCGGGTCACGCTCGACCGGCCGCGGCTCACAATTCATGTGGAATATCTCGATGGCCCGTTCAGCCGCCTGGACAACCGGTGGGAATTCCACGCCGCCGGAGCGCGCGCCTGCGAGGTGAAGTTCTTCATCTCCTACGAATTCCGCTCGCGCGCGCTCGGCCTGGTCATGGGGGCGATGTTCGACGCCGCCTTCCGCCGGTTCGCCGACGCCTTCGAGAAGCGGGCGGATTCCGTCTATAGCGAAAGGGCTTAGCCGGCCCGCGGGTCAGGCCCGGGCGGCCGCTTCCGCCAGCAGATCGAGCGCCGCCAGGACCGCGCGGCGGCGGATCTCGTCGCGGCCGAGGTCGCCGAAAGACAGGCGCCGGTGGACGGTGGCGCGGCCTCTGAACGCACAGGCGAAATGCACCAGCCCCACGGGCTTTTCCGCCGAGCCGCCGCCCGGGCCGGCGACGCCGGTGACCGAAACGGCGACCTCCACCGGCGCGCGGGACGCGGCACCTTCCGCCATGGCGCGCGCTGTTTCCGCGCTGACGGCGCCGTGATTCGCGAGCACCACCTCCGGCACCCCGAGAAGCTCCGTCTTGGCCCGGTTGGAATAGGTGACGAAGCCGCGCTCCACCACGTCGGACGCCCCGGCGATGGCGGTAAGCGCGCCGGCCACCAGGCCGCCGGTGCAGGATTCGGCGGTGGCGAGCATCAGCCCCCGGGTGCGGAAGGCGAGAACGATCTCTTCGGCGCGGGCGGTGGTCTCGGCGTCGAACATGGCATTACTCCGCGAGCGGCAGCCGCACGGTGGCGCTCGCCATGGCGGCGACGCCCTCGCGCCGGCCGGTGAAGCCGAGCTGCTCGGTGGTGGTGGCCTTCACGCTGATGCGGGCCTCCTCGACGCCGGTGATGCGGGCGATGGCGGCGCGGATCGCGCCCCGGTGCGGCCCCACCTTCGGCGCCTCGCAGATCAAGGTGAGGTCGAGATGGGCGATCCGGCCGCCGAGCGCGGTGACCTTTTGCACCGCATGGGCGAGGAACTGGTCGGAGGCGGCGCCCTTCCAGGCCGGGTCGGAGGGCGGAAAATGGGCGCCGATGTCGCCGTCGCAGATGGCGCCGAGCACCGCGTCGGTGAGCGCGTGCAGGCCGACATCGGCATCCGAATGCCCGGCAAGGCCGAACGGATGGGGGATGGCGACGCCGCCCAGCATCACGTGGTCGCCCGGCCCGAAGGCATGGACGTCGAAGCCGGTGCCGGTGCGCACGTCGGCGAGCGCGCCCAGCCCGGCGGCAGGACGCGAGAGCGCGGCGTCGGCTTCGGCGATGTCGGCGGCGGAGGTGAGTTTCACGTTGGTGGCTTCCCCTTCGAAGGTGGAGACCGGCCGTCCGGCCCATTCCATGACGGCGGCGTCGTCGGTGAGGTCGCCGACCCCCGCCGCGGCGGCGGCGCGGTGGGCGGCCAATAGATCCGCCAGCCGGAACGCCTGCGGCGTCTGCACGGCGCGCAGCGCCGCGCGGGGCAGGGTGGCCGCCACCCGCCCCACCGCATCCACCTGCTTGATGGTGTCGGTCACCGCCGTCACCGGGATGGCGGCGCCGCCGGCGCGCGCCGCCGCCACTGCGCGGGCGATGAGCGCGGCACTGGCGAAGGGCCGGGCTGCGTCATGGACGAGCACGATCTCGTGTTCCGCTCCGTCAAGGGCGGCAAGGCCTGCGCACACGGAAGCCTGGCGCGTGGCGCCGCCGGTAACCGGTGCAAGTATTTTGGGCAAGCCCTTGGCGGCGTCCGCAAAGAGGTCCGAATCGTCGCTATGGATGACCGTGAGCACGGCCGCGACGCCAGGGTGCGCCGCAAACGATCGCAGGGTGCGCCGCAGCACGCTTTCGCCGCCGATGCGTTGATACTGCTTGGGCAATGGCCCACCGGCCCGGCTTCCCCGACCGGCAGCGACCACGAGTGCGACGCAATGCATGCAGCTTCATCCTGTGACCGCCCCACCTTCAAGCGCTGGCGGCGCGCGCGCAAGAGGGCGGGCTGAGAGCGGTGGCTCCGCGGCGGTCCGGCAGCACGCCTTGCGGGCAGTGCGCACGATATTCGCAGACGCCCCTTGCACGTGCGCGGCAATTGTCTAATGTGTAGGCAGAACCATGGTGGCCTAATTTCTGTGCAAGATAGACATGACTTTTCAACCCCCGCGCTGCGCATCGGCCCGCACGAGCTGCCGAGCAATGTGATCCTCGCCCCCATGGCCGGCATCACGGATGCCCCGTTCCGCCGCATGGCGGTGCGCTACGGCGCGGGGCTGGCCGTATCCGAAATGGTGGCGAGCGCCGCGCTGATGGAAGGCAGGCCGGAAATGGTGCTGAAGGCGGAGGGACGCGGCGTGGGCCTGCATGCGGTGCAGCTGGCCGGCAACGACCCCTATTGGATGGGCGAGGCCGCGCGGCTCGCCGAGGCCGCCGGGGCGGCCATCGTCGACATCAACATGGGCTGCCCCTCCAAGCGCGTGATCACCGGCGCCGCCGGGGCCGCGCTGCTGCGCGACCTGCCGCTCGCCCGCCGCATCATCGCCGCGGTGCGCAAGGCGGTGCGCATTCCGGTCACCCTCAAGACCCGCCTCGGCTGGGACGAGGACGCGCCCACCGCCGTCACGCTGGCGCGCATGGCCGAGGCGGAGGGCGTGGGCATGGTGACGGTGCACGGCCGCACGCGCTGCCAATTCTATGGCGGACGCGCCGACTGGGCGGCGATCGGCGCGGTGAAGGCGGCGCTCGCCATTCCCGTCGTCGCCAATGGCGACGTGACCCGCCCCGCGCACGCGCCCGCCATCCGCGCCGCCTCACGCGCCGACGCGGTGATGATCGGACGCGGCGCACAGGGCCGGCCCTGGTTTCCCGGCCAGGCGGCGCGGGCCTTGGCCGGCCGCCCGGTGCCGCCCGACCCGTCGATCGCCGAGCAGCGCGACGTGCTGCTGGAGCTCTATGAGGGTTGGCTCGGCCATTACGGCACCGAGCTCGGCGTGCGCCAGGCGCGCAAGCACATCGGCTGGGCGCTGGAGGCCGCGGGGCAGGACGCCGAAGGGCAGGGGTCCGAAGCCAGCAAAGGCGCCGGCGGGGGCGCCGGCTTCGTCGCCCGGTGGCGCCGCCCGCTGCTCACCCAAGACGATCCCGCGAAGGTCGCGGCGGGGATCCGCGCGGCCTATGACGAACTCGATCGGAGGGCTGCGGCATGAAGGCCGAGGCCAAGCGCCGGCACGAGGCGGACCTGGGGCTGACCCGGGCGATCCTCGACGCCGTTCCCCATCCCGTCCTCACGGTGTCCGACGGCGGCCATGTGGTGGACGCGAACGTGGCGGCGGAGGCCTTCTTCGAGGTCAGCGCGCCGCTGCTGCGGCGCCGGCCGTTCGCCGAGTTCGTGCCGTTCGGCACGCCGCTGCTCGGCCTCATCGAGCAGGTGCGCGCGCGCGGCGCGCCGGTGAACGAATATCGCGTCGACCTCGGCACGCCCAGGAACGGCGGCGAGCGCGTCGTCGACATCCATGTCGCCCCGGTGCCGGAGCGTCCCAACCACGTGGTGGTGATGCTCCAGGAGCGCACCATCGCCGACAAGATGGACCGCCAGCTCACCCATCGCGGCGCCGCCCGCTCGGTGAGCGCGCTCGCCTCCATGCTGGCGCACGAGATCAAGAACCCGCTCTCCGGCATCCGCGGCGCGGCCCAGCTGCTGGAGCAGTCCGCCGGCGACGAGGACCGCGCGCTGACCCGCCTCATCTGCGAGGAGGCGGACCGGATCGTGAAGCTCGTCGACCGCATGGAGGTGTTCTCCGACGAGCGCCCGGTGGAGCGCGAGCCGGTCAACATCCACGCCGTGCTGGAGCATGTGCGGACCCTGGCGGCGTCGGGCTTCGCGCGGCACATCCGCTTCCACGAGGAATACGATCCCTCGCTGCCGCCGGTGTTCGCCAATCGCGACCAGCTGATCCAGGTGTTCCTCAATCTGGTGAAGAATGCGGCGGAAGCGATCGATCCCGACCAGGACGGCGAGATCCATCTCACCACCGCATTCCGGCCCGGCGTGCGGCTCACGGTCCCCGGCTCCAACTCGCGGGTCAGCCTGCCGCTTGAATTCTGCGTCCGGGACAACGGCAAGGGGGTGCCGGAAGACCTCATGCCCCATCTGTTCGACCCGTTCGTGACCACCAAGCCGACCGGAAGTGGCCTCGGTCTTGCTTTGGTGGCGAAGATCATCGGTGACCATGGCGGCATCGTCGAATGCGACAGCCAGCCCCGCCGCACCACTTTCCGCGTGCTCCTGCCGATGTATCGCGGCAAGAGCCCCGCAAACGAGGACAACTGAGGTGTCCATGCCCTCCGGAAGCATCCTGGTCGCCGACGACGACGCCGCGATCCGCACGGTGCTCAACCAAGCCCTCTCGCGGGCCGGCTACGAAGTGCGCTCGTGCGGCAATGCGGCCACCCTCTGGCGCTGGGTGAGCCAGGGCGACGGCGACCTCGTCATCACCGACGTGGTGATGCCCGACGAGAACGCCTTCGACCTCCTGCCGCGCATCAAGAAGGCGCGGCCCGAGCTGCCGGTCATCGTCATGAGCGCGCAGAACACCTTCATGACGGCGATCCGCGCCTCCGAGCGCGGCGCCTATGAATATCTGCCGAAACCCTTCGACCTGAAGGAGCTGATCTCGATCGTCGGGCGCGCGCTCGCCGAGCCCAAGAAGGGCGACCTCGGCGGGCTGCGCACCGAGGAGCAGGACAACATCCCGCTGGTGGGCCGCTCGCCCGCCATGCAGGAGATCTACCGCCTGCTCGCCCGCCTGATGCAGACCGACCTCACGGTGATGATCGCCGGCGAGAGCGGCACCGGCAAGGAGCTGGTGGCGCGCGCGCTGCACGACTACGGCAAGCGCCGCACCGGTCCGTTCGTCGCCATCAACATGGCGGCGATCCCGCGCGACCTGATCGAGAGCGAGCTGTTCGGCCACGAGAAGGGCTCCTTCACCGGCGCCACCACCCGCAATGCGGGGCGCTTCGAGCAGGCCGAGGGCGGCACGCTGTTCCTGGACGAGATCGGCGACATGCCCATGGAGGCGCAGACCCGCCTGCTGCGCGTGCTGCAGCAGGGCGAGTACACCACGGTCGGCGGGCGCACCCCCATCAAGACCGACGTGCGCATCATCGCCGCCACCAACAAGGACCTGCGCACCCTGATCCAGCAGGGCCTGTTCCGCGAGGACCTGTTCTTCCGCCTCAACGTGGTGCCGCTGCGCCTGCCGCCTTTGCGCGAGCGCTCCGAGGACGTGCCGGACCTGGTGCGCCACTTCTTCCTGCAGGCCGAGCGGGAGGGCCTGCCGGCCAAGCAGATCGACACCGCCGCGCTCGACCGGCTGAAGCGCTACCGCTGGCCGGGCAATGTGCGCGAGCTCGAGAACCTCGTCCGCCGCCTCGCCGCGCTCTATCCGCAGGAGATCATCACCCCGGCGATCATCGACGCCGAGCTCTCCGAGCCGCTGCCGAACGCGCTCTCGGAAGACGCCCCGGGCGACGCCACTTTGGCGGCCTCCGTGGAACGCCACCTCAACGCCTACTTCGCCGGGTTCGGCGAGGACCTGCCGCCGCCGGGCCTCTATCACCGCATCTTGAAGGACGTGGAGTATCCGCTGCTGTCCGCCGCCTTGGCGGCGACCCGGGGCAACCAGATCAAGGCCGCCGAGCTGCTCGGGCTCAACCGAAACACCCTGCGCAAGAAGATCCGCGACCTGGACATCCAGGTGATCCGCACGTCGCGGTGATCCGCGCTGCCCTGAGGTGACGAATGCCCCGCGGGAGAAACCCCCGCGGGGCTTCATTGACGGCCGCGCTATATCCGAATGAATATAGGTCATTGACCTGTTCATGCCGGAGCCTTGCCATGCGCACCCGCCTTTGCGCCGTTCTCTTGATTTGCCTTTCCGCCGCCTCCGCCCGCGCCGAGGAGATCCGCCTCGTCGCCGCCGGCAGCCTGACCGGCGCCTTCAACGCCATGATCGCAGATTATGGCCGCACCCATCCCAAGGACCACATCGCCACCAGATGGGGACCGTCCGGCGTGCTGCGCACCGAGCTGGAGCATGGCGGCGGCTTCGACATCTTCGCCTCCGCCGCCTTGCCGCACGCGCAGGCCCTGACCGAGAAGGGCATCGCCAGCGACAGCGTCCTGTTCGCCCGCAACGCCTTGTGCGCCATCGCGCTCGCCGACGGCCCGGCGCTCGCGTCCGACACGCTGGTCGGGATGCTGCTGAAGCCGGAGACCCGGCTCGCCACCTCCACGCCCAAGGCCGATCCCGGCGGGGACTATACGTGGGAGCTGTTCGCCCTCATCGACCAGCAGCATCCAGGCGCCTTCGCCGCCCTGAGCGGAAAGGCGCAGCAGGTGTTCGGCGGCGCCACCACCACCGGGCCGCTCAACGGCCGGCACCGCCTCGCTGTCGTGCTCGGCGACAAGGGCGCCGATGTGGCCATCTATTATTGCTCGGGCACGCAGGAGATGAGCAAGGCCGAGCCGGGCAGATACAAGGTGGTGGCGCTGCCGCGGGACCTCGCGGTGGGGCCGGAATACGGCCTCACCCTCGCCAACACCGCCACGCTGCCGGCGGCGGATTTCGCCATGTACATCCTCTCCCCCGCCGGCCAGAAGACGCTGGCGGACTTCGGTTTCATTCCGGTGACGCTGCCGACCGCACGCTGATTCGCCCAAAGCGCCCCGCGGTCCTGCCCGGCCGCGCGCCCTTCCGCGGCACCCGCCGCGCAGGGGCGGGTGGGGAAATCGCCGCGCCGTCGTTCACCCCGCTACCTGCTTGGCCTCCACCAGCCGCAAATGCGGTGGAGGGGGGTGCGTCTGTCACATTTTTGCACCAGTGTCGTTCCACAGCATCACCCCGGCCCGCGAATCATTCCGGTCGCGGCGCCGCGTTCCGGGTGCACCATCCCAATGTCCGATGTTTCGGTTGAGGACCACGTGGCCGCGCCCATGCTGCCGAAGCGCCGCGGCCTCACGCGCTTCATCGCGCCGGTCATCGTCGGCATCGCGCTCACCTCGGCGATCGCCACCTTCCTGGTGCTCATGGGACTGACCACCATCGTGCCCACGCCGGAGGTGGTGGTGGGCATGCTGGCGGTGAGCGGCGTCGCGGTCCTGGCGCTCCTGGTGGTGATCGGCCTCGAGGTCAGGGGCATCGTCCGGGCGCGGGCGCGCGGGCGGGCGGCCTCGCGGCTTCACGTGCGCATCGTCGCGCTGTTCGCGGTGATCGCCGTGGTGCCCACCATCGTCGTCGCCGTGGTGGCGAGCCTGACGCTCGACCGCAGCCTCGACCGCTTCTTCTCCTCCCGCACCCAGGAGATCGTCGCCACCGCCAGCTCGGTGGCGCAGACCTACATCCGCGAGCACGCGCTCTCGATCCGCGGCGACGTGATGGCCATGGCCAACGACATCTCCCGGCTCAAGGAGCTCTACGGCACCGACCCGGAGAAGTTCCGGCAGATCCTCACCGCCCAGGCGGCGCTGCGCAACGTGCCGGGCGCGCAGATCGTCAAGCGCGACCTGTCGGTGGTGGAGCGCGCCAACCTGCGCACCGAGCGCGAATATCTGGTGCCCTCCAACATCGCCATCGGCGACGCCACGGTGGACCAGCCGATCATCTATTTGCCGTCCGACGCGGATTTCGTGGGCGCGGTGATCCCGCTGCAGAATTTCGACGACCTGTTCCTCTACGTGGCGCGGCCCATCGACCCGCGCGTCATCGGCTATCTGAGGGTGACCCGCGAGACGCTGGCGGACTACCGCGCGCTGGAGGAGCGGCGCACCACGGTGCAGCTCGCCTTCGCCGCCATGTATGCGGTCATCACGCTGATCGTGCTGCTGTCGGCGGTGTGGCTCGGCATCAATTTCTCGAAATGGCTGGTGGCGCCGATCCGCCGCCTGATGTGGGCCGCAGGGCGTGTCGCGAGCGGCAATCTCGACGTCCAGGTGCCGGTGAACCGCGCCGAGGGCGACCTCGCCTCGCTCGGCGAGACCTTCAACAAGATGACCGGCGAGCTGCGCACCCAGCGCAACGCATTGGTGACCGCGCGCGACCAGATCGACAGCCGCCGGCGCTTCACCGAGGCGGTGCTGTCGGGCGTCGGCGCCGGTGTGATCGGCCTCGACGCCGACGAGCGCGTGACCATCCTCAACCGCTCCGCCGAGCGCGTGCTGGGTCTTGCCGAGGCGGACGCGCTCGGGCGCAAGCTCGCCGAGGTGGTGCCGGAGACCGCCGGCCTGCTCGCCGAGGCCGAGAGCGCGCGCGAGCGCTTCGTCCAGGGCAACATCACGGTGCACCGCGAGGGGCGCGAGCGCGTCTTCGCCATGCGCGTGACCACCGAGCAGTCGGCGGAGGACGACCACGGCTGGGTGGTGACGCTCGACGACATCACCGCCCTCATCGCCGCCCAGCGCACCTCCGCCTGGGCCGACGTGGCGCGCCGCATCGCCCACGAGATCAAGAACCCGCTGACCCCGATCCAGCTCTCGGCCGAGCGTCTGAAGCGCAAATACGGACGCCACATCACCCAGGACCGCGACGTGTTCGACCAGTGCACCGACACCATCATCCGCCAGGTCGGCGACATCGGCCGCATGGTGGACGAATTCTCCTCCTTCGCCCGCATGCCCAAGCCCGTGGTGGACGCGCAGGACCTCACCGAGACCATCCGCCAGTCGGTGTTCCTGGCGCGGGTGGGGCATCCCGATCTGATCTTCGAGACCGATCTGCCGGCGAGCCTGCCGGCCCGGTACGACCGCAGGCTCATCTCCCAGGCCCTGACCAACATCCTCAAGAACGCCGCCGAGGCCATCGAGGCCGTGCCGGGCGACGTGCGCGGGCAGGGCTTGATCCGCATCAAGGCGCAACAGGTGGGCGACGACCTCATCATGGACGTGATCGACAACGGAACCGGCCTGCCCCAGGACAAGCGCAGCCGCCTGCTGGAGCCCTACGTGACCACCCGGGAGAAGGGCACCGGCCTCGGGCTCGCCATCGTCGGCAAGATCATGGAGGAGCATGGCGGCGGCATCGAGCTGAACGACGCCCCCGGGGAACGCGGCGCCTGGATCCGCCTGCGCATCCGCCAGGACGGAAGGTCGGAGGGCGCGCCGACCGCCGCGCCGAGCGCGGCGGGGAGGGCCTGAGCGATGCCCATGGACATTCTCATCGTCGACGACGAGGCCGACATCGGCGAGCTGGTCTCCGGCATTCTGGAGGACGAGGGCTATGGCGCCCGCACCGCCCGCGACGCGGATTCGGCGCTCGCCGCCATCGCGCTCCGGCGGCCCAACCTGATCTTCCTCGACATCTGGCTCCAGGGCTCGCGCCTCGACGGCCTCGAACTGCTCAACGAGATCAAGGCCCAGCACCCCGACGTGCCGGTGGTGATGATCTCCGGCCACGGCAACATCGAAACCGCGGTCGCCGCCATCAAGCGCGGCGCCTATGACTTCATCGAGAAGCCGTTCAACGCCGACCGCCTGGTGATGGTGGCGGAACGCGCGCTCGAGACCCTGCGCCTCAAGCGCGAGCTCAAGGAGCTGAAGCAGCTCACGCCGCACGGGCGCGCCATGGTGGGCCGCTCCTCCTCGGTGCAGCAGCTGAAGGCCACCATCGAGCGGGTGGGCCCGACCAATTCGCGCATCCTCATCGTCGGCCCGTCCGGCTCCGGCAAGGAGCTGACCGCGCGCATGATCCATGCCGCCTCCACCCGCGCCAACGGGCCGTTCGTGGTGCTCAATTCCGCCGCCATCACGCCGGACCGGCTCGAATACGAGCTGTTCGGCGTCGACGCGGGCGAGGACCGCGAGCGCATGCGCGGCGCCCTGGAGGAGGCGCACGGCGGCACGCTGTTCCTCGACGAGATCGCCGACATGCCGCGCGAGACCCAGAACCGGGTGCTGCGGGTGCTGGTGGAGCAGACCTTCTCCCGCGTCGGCTCGGCCGAGAAGGTGAGCGTCGACGTGCGCATCATCTCCTCCACCGCCCGCAACCTGGAGGAGGAGATCGCCAAGGGCCGGTTCCGCGAGGACCTCTACCACCGCCTCTCGGTGGTGCCGATCCGGGTGCCGCCGCTCGCCGAGCGCCGCGAGGACATTCCCGACCTCGTGGAGTTCTTCGTCGATTCGATCTCGCTGACCACGGGCCTGGCGCGCCGGCCCATCGGCGAGGACGCCATGGCGGTGCTGCAGTCGCACGACTGGCCCGGCAATGTGCGCCAGCTGCGCAACAACGTGGAGCGGCTGCTGATTCTCGCCGGCGGCGACCCGGAGGCCACCATCACCGCCTCCATGCTGCCGCCGGACGTGGGCGCGCTGGTGCCGAGCCTGCCCAACGGCAATGGCGGCGAGCATCTCATGGGCCTGCCGCTGCGGGAGGCGCGCGAGGTGTTCGAGCGCGAGTATCTCGCCGCCCAGATCAACCGCTTCGGCGGCAACATCTCGCGCACCGCCGAGTTCGTCGGCATGGAGCGCTCGGCGCTCCACCGCAAGCTGAAGGCGCTCGGCGTGGGCTGATCGGCCTGTGCCAAAAAGGGGGACGCGCGGGGGCTCGTCTTCCCCGGACGGGACGCTTAACCTGCGGCGGCGGGCGAGCAGGGCGGGGAACGCGCCGACGGTCGAAGCGGCGGGGAAGGGTGGGGCGATGAAGGTCGTGATCTGCGGAGCGGGGCAGGTGGGGTTCGGCATCGCCGAGCAGCTCGCCGGCGAGCAGAACGACGTGTCCATCGTCGACACGAACCCGCGCCGCATCCAGATGGTGGCCGACCAGCTCGACGTGCGCGGCGTGGTGGGCATGGGCTCGCACCCGGACGTGCTGGCCAAGGCCGGCATCGACCATGCCGACATGATCATCGCCGTGACCTTGCACGACGAGGTCAACATGATCGCCTGCCAGGTGGCCCACGCGCTGTTCAACGTGCCCACCAAGGTGGCGCGCATCCGCGCCCAGTCCTACCTTTCGGCCGAATGGCGCGATCTGCTCTCGCGCGACCACCTGCCCATCGACGTGGTGATCTCGCCCGAGATCGAGGTCGGCGAGATGGTGCTGCGCCGCCTCTCGCTGCCCGGCGCCATCGACACCGTCACCTTCGCCGACGGCGCGGTGGTGGTGGCGGGGGTGCATTGCGGCGAGGAATGCCCGGTGGTGGACACGCCGCTGAACCAGCTCACCGATCTGTTCCCCGACCTCCAGGCCACGATCGTGGCGGTGAGCCGGGGCGGCAAGACCCTGGTGCCGCGCTCCACCGAGCAGCTTCTCACCGGCGACATCGCCTATTTCGTGGCGCAGGCGGACCAGGTGCAGCGCACCCTGTCGATCTTCGGCCACGACGAGATTCCGGGCCAGCGCATCGTCATCGCCGGCGGCGGCAATATCGGCCTCTACGTCGCGAGCGAGCTGGAGAAGCGCAATCTCGGCGCCCGCGTCAAGGTGATCGAGGCCTCGCGCGAGCGCGCCCAGACCATCGCCGAGGTGCTCGCGCGCTCGGTGGTGCTGAGCGGCGACGCGCTCGACCGCGCCATCCTCGACGAGGCGGGGGTCGGCGATGCCGACACCATGATCGCGCTGACCAATGACGACCGCATCAACATCCTCTCCTGCCTGCTCTCCAAGCAAATCGGGGCGCGGCGCATCCTGGCGCTGCTGAACGAGCAGGGCTACGCCTCGTTCGCGCGCGGCCTCGGCATCGACGCCCATGTGAATCCGCGCCAGATCACCGTCTCCAAGGTGCTCCAGCACGTGCGGCGCGGGCGCATCCGGGGCGTCCACGCGCTGCTCGACGGGGCCGGCGAGATGATCGAGGCGGAGGCGCTGGAGACCTCGCCGCTGGTGGGCAAGCCGCTGCGCGACCTCGGCCTGCTGGACGGTCTGCGGATCGGCGCCATCGTGCGCAACGGGCAGGTGATGCTGCCCACGGGCGACTTCGTGGTGCGCGCCCATGACCGGGTGGTGCTGTTCGCCCTCGCCGAACGCATCAAGCGCGTGGAACAGCTGTTCCGCGTCGCGCTCGAATTCTTCTGAGCCCGGCATGCTCGACGCCGCCCGCACGCTCGCCGGCGCCCTGTTCGCCACCGGCCTCATGGCGCTGCTGCCCGCGGCCGTGGCCGCGCGCCTGGGCAGCGGGCAGGCGCCGGCCTTTCTCGCCACCGGCCTGTTCTGCATCTTCATCGCCGGCGCGCTGCGCTTCTCCACCCAGGGCGTGAGCGCGCGCCTGCGGCCGGCGCAGGGGCTCGGCGGCCTGGTCGCGCTCTGGATCGTGGTGCCGCTCGCGGCGACCCCCGCCATCGCCATCTCTTCCGGCCTGGCCCCGCTCGCCGCCTGGCTGGAGGCGACCTCGGCCCTGACCGCCACCGGGCTGACCGCGCTCCGGCAGGGGCCGGCGGCGCTCTTTGTCTGGCTCGCTCTGCTGCAATGGGCCGGGGGCTTCCTCACCATCGTCTCGGCGCTCGCCATCCTGGCGCCGGCC
This sequence comes from Xanthobacter luteus, assembly GCF_040049235.1. Classification (NCBI taxonomy): domain Bacteria; kingdom Pseudomonadati; phylum Pseudomonadota; class Alphaproteobacteria; order Hyphomicrobiales; family Xanthobacteraceae; genus Xanthobacter; species Xanthobacter luteus. The sequence continues at coordinate 69,269 of NZ_JBDZDO010000001.1, read as the reverse complement.
GGGCTCGGCGGCCTGCCCGACCGCACGGTGCGCGGCGGCGGGGCGGTGGACGCGGCGGACCTGCGCCTGATCGTCTCGGAGACGGCGCCGCTCTACGCCGCCGGCACGCTCGCCATCGCTCTCGTGCTGCTGATGGACGGGGAGCCGTTCTACGTCGCCTTCACGCTCGCCACCGCGGTGGCGTCCGCCGGCGCCCACCTGCCGCCCGAGGCGCACCTCGCGCTGGCGCTCGGCCCCGAGGTCAAGTGGCTGCTGCTGCCGTTCCTCCTGTGGAGCGCCACCAGCGTGCGCTGGCATCGCGCTTTGGCGACGCGCCGCGTCAATGCCGCGCCGGACCAGCCGGAGAGCCTGGTGGTGCTGGCCTATTGGGTGGTGCTGGGGATCGTGCTCGGCGCCATCCTGTTCCGGGCGGCGCAGGTGGACGCCTTCGAGGCGGTGCGCGACGGCCTGTTCTCCGCCGCCTCGCTGATCGCCACCAGCGGCATCGGCGCGCGGGAGGGCACCTATGAGAGCCTGCCGCTCGGCCTGGTGATCGCCGTGGCGCTGCTCGGCGGCGGTGCGTTTTCGGTGGCGGGCGGGCTGAAGATGCTGCGGCTGCGCGCCATGCTGCTGCGCACCCGCGGCGACCTCATGCGTCTCGTCTACCCCAATCTGGTGCAGCCCGCGTCCCTGGGGGAGGGCGGCATGGGCTCGGCCATGCGCGGGGTGTGGGTGGGCGCGGCGGCGTTCTTCATGCTGTTCGCGGCGGCGCTGATCGCGGTCAGCCCCGGTCTGCCCAGCTTCGAGGCCGCGTTCGCCGCCGCCGCGGCGCTGGTCAGCAACACCGGGCCAGTCTATGACGCCGCCGGCAAGGGCTGGCCTGCGATCGCCAGCCTGCCCACCGGCTCGGTGCTCGCGGCCGGTCTCACGATGATCGCGGCGCGGCTCGAGATCATCGGCCTCGCCGTGGTGATCCATCTCCTGTTCTGGCGCACGTGAGCCTTGCCATGTCCCGCATCGCCTATGTCAACGGCCGCTATCTCCCCCACCGCAGCGCCAGCGTCCATGTGGAGGACCGGGGCTACCAGTTCTCCGACGGCGTCTACGAGGTCTGCGAGGTGCGCGGCGGGCGATTGGTCGACGCCCGCCGCCACCTCGACCGGCTGGACCGCTCCCTGAGCGAGCTGCGCATCGCCGCGCCCATGGGCCGCGCCGCGCTCACCCAGGTGCTGAAGGAGGTGGTGGCGCGCAACGGGGTGAAGGACGGCATCGTCTATCTCCAGGTGACCCGGGGCGTCGCCCGGCGCGACCATGCCTTTCCGGCGCCCGGCACGGCGCCGAGCCTGGTGGTCACCGCGCGCCGCGCCGACCCGGCGGCCCAGGAGCGGCTCGCCGAAGCGGGCGTGCGCGTCATCTGCGTGCCGGAGAACCGATGGCCGCGGGTGGACATCAAGACCGTGGGGCTTTTGCCCAACGTGCTTGCCAAGCAGCAGGCCAAGGAGGCGGGCGCCCGCGAGGCGTGGTTCGTGGATGCCGCCGGCTACGTCACGGAAGGATCGTCCACCAATGCCTGGATCGTCACCACAGACGGGCGGATCGTCACCCGGCCGGCCGAGAGCGGCATCCTGAAGGGCATCACCCGGGCGGTGGTGATGGAGGCGGCGCGCGCGCTCGGCCTCGTCGTCGAGGAGCGGGCGTTCACGCCGCAGGAGGCCTACGGCGCCCGCGAGGCTTTCATCACCGCCGCCTCGACGGTGGTGATGCCGGTGGTGGAAATCGATGGCCGGGCCGTGGGCAATGCCCATCCCGGGGCCGTCGCGCTGGAGCTGCGGCAACGATTCCACGCCTTCGCAGAGGTAACATGATATAAGTAAGTCGGCATCAGGATGCTGCAGAGCAAAAATTATTGCGCCGCTGCAGCACTGTGCCATTCTAGCGTGACAACTGCCCCCGGCACGCTTGGCACGGACGCCCGGCAACGGGGGCTCAACGCCCTAAAAAAACGGATATCAAAATGGCGGCGGAACGGCAACAGAACCTCCAAGACACTTTCCTGAACCACGTCCGCAAGAACAAGACGCCCCTGACCATCTTTCTCGTCAACGGGGTGAAGCTGCAGGGCGTGGTCACCTGGTTCGACAACTTCTGCGTGCTGCTGCGCCGCGATGGACATTCGCAGCTGGTGTACAAGCACGCCATCTCAACCATCATGCCGGGGCACCCGGTGCAATTGTTCGATCCCGCCGACGACGCAGGAGAGAAGGCCTGATCCCGTGGAGCGCCGCAGCCCCAAGGGGGGCGCCAAGGGGGGTGCCAACAAGGGGGCAGGAGCGGGGACCGCGACAGCGGGCATGACCGGCTCCAACATGACCGGCTCCAACACGGCAGGGTCCGGCGGCGCGGGCGCGCGCCCGTCCGCATCGCCGGAAGGCCATCCCGATCTGCGCGGGAAGGACGGCGCCGCCGGTCCCGCCTCGACGCGGGGCGGGGTGGATCGGCGCGCGCCGCCGGTCCGCTGCGCGGTCCTCTCTCCCATCCTCTCCAAGCGCGCGACGCGCGGCAGCGCCGAGCGGCGCAGCCCGCAGGCGCGCCTCGACGAGGCGGTGGGCCTTGCCGCCGCCATCGATCTCGACGTGATCTATCGCGGCCTGGTGCCGCTCTCAGACATCCGCCCCGCCACCTATCTCGGCACCGGCAAGGTGGAGGAGATCGCCGGCATCGTGAAGGCGGAGGCCATCGACCTCGTGTTCTTCGACGCCGCGCTCTCGCCCGTGCAGCAGCGCAACTTGGAAAAGGCCTGGTCCGCCAAGGTTGTGGACCGCACGGCGCTGATCCTCGAAATCTTCGGCGCGCGCGCCCGCACGAAGGAGGGCGCGCTCCAGGTCGAGCTGGCCCACCTCAACTACCAGCGCTCGCGCCTGGTGCGCTCCTGGACCCATCTGGAGCGCCAGCGCGGCGGCTTCGGCTTCCTCGGCGGCCCCGGCGAGACCCAGATCGAGGCCGACCGGCGGCTGATCGGCGAGCGCATCGTGCGCATCGAGAAGGAGCTGGAGCAGGTCAAGCGCACGCGCGGCCTGCACCGGGCGAGCCGCAAGCGCGTGCCGTATCCCATCGTTGCCCTGGTGGGCTACACCAATGCCGGCAAGTCGACGCTGTTCAACCGGCTCACCCGCGCCGCGGTGACGGCCCAGGACCTGCTGTTCGCCACCCTCGATCCGACGCTGCGCGCGGTCGACCTGCCGCACGGCACGCGCATCATCCTGTCCGACACGGTGGGCTTCATCTCCGAGCTGCCGACCCAGCTGGTGGCGGCGTTCCGCGCCACCCTGGAGGAGGTGCTGGAGGCCGATTTGATCCTGCATGTGCGCGACATCTCCCACCCCGACAGCGACGCCCAGGCGCGCGACGTGGAGGACGTGCTGACCGACCTCGGCGTGGAGAGCGCGGCCGGCGGGCGCGTGGTGGAGGTGTGGAACAAGATCGACCGCCTCGGCGCCGCCGAGCGCGAGGCGGTGGAGAATCAGTGCCGCCGCGCGGACGGCGTGGAGGGCCCGGTGGCGGTCTCGGCGCTCACGGGCGAGGGCACCGAGCCCCTGCTCGGCCTGATGGAGCGGCGCATCACCGCCGATCGGGTGACGCTCGCCGTCACGCTGGCCGCCGAGGACGGCGAGGGGCTCGGCTGGCTCTATCGCCACGGGGAGGTGCTGGATCGCACCGCCGATGCCGAGGGCACGGTGCACGTCGCATTGCGCCTGCCGCCCGAGCGGGTCCGCCTGGTGGCACGCAAGTTCGGCGCCCGGCGCGTGCGCAAGGTCTGAAAGCGGGCGAAAACCTCAGCCGGCGCGGCGCAGCACGAAGACGAGCCGGGCTCCGTCCCGCGAGCAATGCTCCAGCAGGTCGCCGCGCTCGCGCACCAGATTGGGGATGTCGATGGCCGCCATCGGATCGGTGCAGACGAGGCGCACCCGCCCGCCGGGCGCGAGCCCCGCCAGCGCCTTGCGGGCGCGCAGCACGGGCAGGGGGCATTTCAGCCCGCTGAGGTCCAGATCGAGGTCCGGCGCCGGCAGGCTTGCGCCGTCCGCGCCGTCGCGCCCGCTCACCCGGCCTGGTCCTTCAGGCGGGCGAGGCTCTCGTCGCGGCCGAGCACCATCAGCACGTCGAAGATCGGCGGCGAGGTGCTGGTGCCGGTGAGCGCCGCGCGCAGCGGCTGGGCCACCGCGCCGAGCTTCACCCCGGCCTCGCCGGCATAAAGGCGCACCGCCGCCTCGGTGGCGGCCGCGGTCCAGTCCGCCGCCTCCAGGAGCGGCAGCAGCCTGGCCAGATGCGCCTTGCCCTCGGCGGTGAGCAGAGCGGCGGCCTTCTCGTCCAGCGGGATCGGCCGCTCGAGGAAGATGAACTCGGCATTGTCGATCAGCTCGACCACGGTCTTCGCCCGCTCCTTCAGCCCCGGCATGGCGGCGGCGAGCTGGGCGCGGCGCGCGGGCGTCACGCGCGCGAGGCGGTGCGCGGCGTCCGGCAGATGCGGCATCAGCGCGTCGATGGCCGCCAGCAGCTCGGCGTCGGTGGCGGCGCGCATGTACTGGCCGTTGAGGTTCTCGAGCTTCTGGAAGTCGAAGCGGGCGGCGGAGCGGCCCACCTTGTCGAGATCGAAATAGGCGATCATCTCCTCGGTGGAGAACACCTCCTGGTCGCCGTGGCTCCAGCCGAGGCGCACCAGATAATTGCGCAGCGCCGCCGGCAGATAGCCCATGTCGCGATAGGCGTCGACGCCGAGCGCGCCGTGGCGCTTGGAGAGCTTCGCCCCGTCGGGCCCGTGGATCAGCGGAATGTGCGCCATCTGCGGCACCTGCCAGCCGAGCGCGCGATAGATCTGGGTCTGGCGCGCGGCGTTGGTGAGGTGGTCGTCGCCGCGGATGACGTGGGTGATGCCCATGTCGTGGTCGTCCACCACCACCGCCAGCATGTAAGTGGGCGTGCCGTCCGAGCGCAGCAGCACCAGATCGTCGAGATCCTTGTTGGGGAAGGTGACGGCGCCCTGCACCATGTCCTCGATCACGGTCTCCCCGGCTTGGGGCGCGCGCAGGCGGATCACCGGGGCGCGGTCCCTCGGCCCCTCGGCCGGATCACGGTCGCGCCAGCGCCCGTCATAGCGCGGCGGGCGGCCCTCCTTGCGGGCGAGCTCGCGCATCTCGTCAAGCTCCTGCGGCGTCGCCCAGCAGCGATAGGCATTGCCCCGCGCCAGCATCTCCTCCACCGCCTCCTGGTGCCGCGCGGCACGGGCGAACTGGTAGATCGGCTCCCCGTCCCAGGTGATGCCGAGCCATTCGAGCCCCTCGATGATGGCGGCGATGGCCTCCTTGGTGGAGCGCTGGCGATCGGTGTCCTCGATGCGCAGCAGCATCCGCCCGCCGGTGTGGCGGGCATAGAGCCAGTTGAACAGCGCCGTCCGCGCGCCGCCGATATGCAGGAAGCCCGTGGGCGAGGGGGCAAAGCGGGTGACGATCTGCGACATGGACGTCTCGGGGAGCCTCTCGGGGGAAACGAAGGACGGCCGGCGCGGCGGCGGCACGGAGGCGGTGCGCCGGACACGGCGCTCCGGGGCCGCCCCGGGGCCTGCGCAGGCGCCGCCCCTGTAGCACAGGAGCGGCGGCAGGCATATGGGCGCCGCGGCGCGCGCCGCCCCGCCATCATCCCGCGCGCCGCGCGCGGCGATTTCAACCTGGGCGCTCAATTGCGCTTCGCGCCCCATCGCATCGCGATCTAGAGTGAGAACGGGCGGACCGCCCGGCCCGAGGGCCGAGGCGACGCGTGGGGTCCCCGGGGGGCGGGCCGATGGCGCAGGCGGGGCAGGCGAGCGGCGGCGGTCGTGGACGAGGGCGCGCGGTGCCCGCCGGCGCCGTGCTGCCGCTGCCCGGCGCGGACCTGCTGCGCCCGGCGCCGGGACCGCTCGCGGGCCTGCTCGATGCGCTCGGCACGCGCGTCGCCAAGGACGCCGCGGCGGAGGCGCGCTCCGGCCGTCTGATCCTGTGGCTGCCGGCGGCGTTCGCGGCCGGCATCGTGCTCTATTTCGGCGCCGACCGGGAGCCCTCGCTGCTTGCCGTCGGCCTCCTGGTGGCGGCGCTCGCGGCCGGCGCCGCCGCCGCGCGGGCGCGCCCGGTCGCGCTCGCCGTGCTCCTGGCGCTGCTTTCGGCCGCGACGGGATTCGCCGTGGCGGGGCTGCGCACCGCGCTGGTGGCGCACGCGGTGGCGGCGCCGCCGGGCTTTCCGGTGCGGCTCTCCGGCCATGTGGAGCGGGTGGAGCGCCGGGCCAAGGGCGACCGCATCCTGCTGCGGCTCGACGGCGCCCCGGTGCGCGGCTTCGCGCACCCGCCGGATCTGGTGCGACTCACCTTGCGCAAGGGCTGGGCGCCGCCGGTGGGCACGCCGGTGACGCAGCTCGCCCAGCTCCTGCCGCCGCTCGGGCCGGCCATGCCGGGGGCCCATGATTTCGGCCGCGGCCCGTGGTTCGACGGCATCGGCGCGGTGGGCTACGGGCTCGGGCGGCCGAAGCCGGCGCCGGACCTCGGCGCGCCGCCCCTGTCGGTGCGCTTCGCCACCGCCGTCGACGCGGTGCGCCAGGCCCTGTCCGCCCGCATCCGCGCAGCGATCGGCGGCACGCCGGCGGCGATCGCCGTGGCGCTGGTGGCGGGCGACCGTTCCGCCATCCCCGACGCGGTGGAGGAGTGCATGCGGGTCTCGGGCCTCACCCACATCCTGTCCATCTCGGGCCTCCACATGGCCCTGGTGATGGGCACCCTGTTCACCGCCGCGCGGGCGCTGCTCGCTCTGGTGCCGGCGCTGGCGCTCGCCTGGCCCATCAAGTCGATCGCCGCCGCGGTCGCGCTCGCCGGCGGGGCGGGCTATCTCGTGCTCTCCGGCAACGACGTGCCGGCGCAGCGCTCGTTCGTGATGGCGGCGCTGGTGCTGGCGGGCGTCGCCGCCGGCCGGCCGGCGCTCACCTTGCGCACCGTGGCCGTGGCCGCGGTGGCGGTGCTGGCGCTCACCCCTGAGGCGGCGCTGGAGCCGGGCACCCAGATGTCGTTCGCCGCGACTTTGGCCCTGGTCGCGGCCTATGAGCAATTGCGCCCGCTGCGGGCGCTGCCGCGGCCGGACGGCGTCCTGGCGCGCGCCAGCCTCGCGCTCGCCCTGTTCTTCGGCGGCATCGCCCTGACCTCGCTGGTGGCCGGGCTCGCGACCGCGCCTTACGGCGCGTTCCACTTCCAGCGGCTCGCGCCCTACGGGCTGCTCGCCAACCTCGCCGCCATGCCGGCGGTCTCCCTGGTGGTGATGCCGGCGGGCCTTATCGGCGTGCTGCTCATGCCGTTCGGCTGGGACGCGCTGGCCTGGCCGGTGATGGGCGCCGGCATCGACGTGATGCTGGCGGTCTCCGATGCGGTGACCGCGCTGCCGGGGGCGGACCAGCGGGTCGGCGTGACGGGCGCGGCGAGCCTCGCCTGCGCCAGCCTTGCCTTGCTGTGCCTGTGCCTGCTGCGCGGCGTGCTGCGCGCGCTGGCGCTGGCGCCGCTGGCATTGGCGGTGATCGCGACGCCGGCGCCGCAGCGGCCGGAGATCCTGATCGCGCCCAATGGGGAAACGGTGGCGGTGCGCGGCGCCGACGGCCGCCTGTCCATCGTCGGCGCGCGCGCCCATCGGCTGGTGGCCGAGCAGTGGCTGACCCGCGAGGGCGACCGCCGGGCCGCCGACGACCCGGCGCTCGCCGCCGCCTTCGCCTGCGACCCTTCCGGCTGCGTCGCGCCGCTGCCGAGCGGCGGCACGCTCGCGGTCTCGCGCCGCGCCGAGGGCCTCGCCGCGGACTGCCTGTCGGCGCGCATCGTCGTCACGCGCGATCAGGCGCCGCTCGCCTGCCCGGCGCGGGTGATCACGCCGGCACTGCTGGAGCGCACGGGGACCCTCGCCTTTGTGGCCGAGGGCAAGGCGCGCAGCGCGGGGCTGAGGGCGCCGGGGGAGGGCGCCATCGCGCCCGCCGGCGACGGGACGCCCGGCTTGACCGGGGACGGCGCGCCGGGGGAGGGCGCGTCCGGGCGCCATTTGCTCGGGCAGGAGATGCTCGGGCAGGAGATGCTGGGGCAGGAGATGGTCTGGGAGGGCATGGCGCGCGGTGAAGCGGTGGCCGACGCGTCGACCGGCGCCGGGCGCCTGGTCGCGGATCCCACGGAGCGCGGGCCAACCGCCAATGCGGCCGCGCAGGCCGCGTCACCGAGCGGGGACGCCTTCGCGCCGCGCGGCTCGGGCGACCGCGGCGCCCTCGCCTGGGGCGGCCTCACGGCGATCCCCACCCGGCCCGCCTTCCGCCAGCGGCCGTGGATGCCGGTTCTGCCCGAACAACTGGAGGCACCGGGGCCGCTCGATCTGGAGGCCCTGGCCGCCGACGCCTCGGACCCGCGCTAGCGCAGGCCGCGCCGGGGGCGCTTCGAGGGCGCGCCGCCGAGGGCTCGCGCGCCGGGAAAATCCGTGCCGGCTGCGCGCGGCCGGCGCCGTCCAGCCCTCAGTAGCGCCGCATCAGGCCGATGAGGCGGCCCTGGATGCGCACCCGGTCGGGGCCGAAGATGCGGGTCTCATAGGCCGGGTTCGCCGCTTCCAGGGCGATGGAGGCGCCCTTCTTGCGCAGGCGCTTGAGGGTCGCCTCCTCCTCGTCCACCAGCGCCACCACGATGTCGCCCGTGTCGGCGCTGTCGCAGCGGCGGATCAGCACGGTGTCGCCGTCGAGGATGCCGGCCTCGATCATGCTGTCGCCGCGCACCTCGAGGGCGAAATGCTCGCCCGAGCCCAGCATTTCGGGGGGAATGTTCAAATTGTGGCTGCGCGACTGGATGGCGGAGATCGGCGATCCGGCGGCGATCCGGCCCATGACCGGCACGGCGACGCTCTGCCCGCCCTCCTCGTCCTCGGCCACGGGGCGCACCCGACCGAGGCTGCCTTCTATCACCGCGGGGGAGAAGCCGCGCCCGCTGCGCGCCGCCGCGAGCCCGGGCGCGACGCTGTCCGGCAGGCGCACCACCTCCAGGGCCCGGGCGCGGTTCGGCAGGCGGCGGATGAAGCCGCGCTCCTCCAGCGCCGTGATGAGCCGGTGGATGCCCGATTTGGAGCGCAGATCGAGCGCCTCCTTCATCTCGTCGAAGGAGGGGGGGACGCCGGTCTCCTTGAGCCGCTCGTGGATGAACCGAAGCAGGTCATATTGCTTGCGCGTCAGCATTCCTCGCCCCCGTGCCATTTGCCCGCCGCCGGTCAAGCCAGCACCCGCAGGGGCCGATCTTGGCCGTCCTGCGGGCCTCCGCCACCGCACCGGGGGCGGAGAAACAAATCATGAACAACCCTTATCTGTTCCTTTTGTGTTCCGCAAGTGGTGAAGATGGCGTAAAGCCGCCCGCGAATGCCAGCGCTTGCGCCTGGGGCCGGCGGATCCCGGCCTCAATCCTGGAACGGGATCACCTCGCAGGGCGCGCCGGCCTCGGCGGCGGGCGCGTCGGCGGGGCGGATCAGGAGCGCGTCGGCCGAAGCCAGCACCGAGAGCAGCGAGCTGTCCTGGACCGGCAGGGGGGTCGCGAGCAGCCCGCCGGCGCCGTCGGCGGCGAGCCGCGCGCGCATGAAGTCCATGCGCCAGTCATTGGCCGGCATGGCGCAGCCGAGCCGGGCCGGAAGCGTCCGGTAGGCCGGGCCCGTCTCGCCCTGGAGCGCGCGCAGCAGCGGCGTCAGGAACAGCAGCCCGCAGACCTGGGAGGACACCGGATTGCCCGGCAGGCCCAGCACCCGCAGGGCGCCGCGCCGGCCGAACATCAGCGGCTTGCCGGGCCGCAGCGCGATCTTGTGCACTTCGAGGTCCACCTGCTCGGCCTTCAGGGCCGGCGCCATGAGGTCGTGGTCGCCCACCGAGGCCCCGCCGGAGGAGACCAGCACGTCGGCCCCCTCATCCACGGCGCGGCGGATGGCGGCGCGGATGACGGAAAGGTCGTCCCCCACCACGCCGAGGTCGATCACCTCCGCCCCCGCCCCGCGGGCGATGGCGGCGAGGCCGAAGGCGTTCGACACCACGATCTCGGCGTCGGCGCCTGAGCCCTCGCCCGGCATCACCAGCTCGTCGCCGGTCTGCAGCAGCGCGACGCGCGGCCGGCGCGCCACCGGCACGCGGGCATGGTCCATGGCGGCGGCCAGCATCATGCCGCGCGCGGTGATGCGATGGCCGGCGGCAAGGCCCGGCGCGCCCTTGGCGAAGTCGCAGCCGGCCTTGCGCACGTTGCGCCGCGCCGCGGTGGGCGCGGTGGTGGTCATCACCGCGCCCTCGCGCGTGGTGTTCTCCTGGATCACCACCGTGTCGGCGCCCGCGGGCAGCACCGCGCCGGTGAAGATGCGCACGCATTCCCCCCGGCCCACGGCGCCCGTGAACGGACGCCCGGCGGCGGATTCGCCGATCACCGCGAGCCGCGCCGGGGTGTCGACGATGTCGGCGGCGCGCACCGCATAGCCGTCCATGGCCGACATGTCGGCCGGCGGCTGGGAGCGGTTGGCGATGAGGTCGCGGGCGAGCACGCGCCCGGCGGCGGCGGATACCGGCACCCATTCCTCGGCCAGCGCCTCCGTTGGGCCGGCGACGCGGCGCAGGGCCTCCTCGACGCTCATCAGTGCCATCAGCGTTCCTCGAACCTCAGAGCGGGGCGGCGCGGAAGGCGCCGCTGCGGCCGCCGGATTTCTCGATCAGCCGCACGCCGTCGATGCGCATGGCGCGGTCGACCGCCTTGGCCATGTCGTAGACCGTCAGCGCGGCCACCGACACCGCCGTGAGCGCCTCCATCTCCACCCCGGTCTGGCCGGTGGTCTTCACCCGCGCGGTGATGCGCAGGCCCGGCAAAGCGGGATCGGGCGCGATCTCCACCTCCACCTTGGAGAGCATCAGCGGGTGGCAGAGCGGGATCAGCTCGTGGGTGCGCTTGGCGGCCATGATGCCGGCGAGCCGCGCGGCGCCGAGCACGTCGCCTTTCTTCGCGTTGCCGGAGAGGATGAGCTCCAGCGTCTCGCGCGCCATGGCGATGGCCCCCTCGGCCACCGCCTCGCGATGGGTCACGGCCTTGTCCGAGACGTCCACCATGCGGGCGGCGCCCTGGGCGTCGAGATGGGTCAGCGCGGGCTCGGTCGGCTCGGTCATGGCGGTGCGGCGCGGTCCTCTGCCGCCGGGGGCGCGGAATCGCGACCGGCCGGCGCGCCGCAGTCTAGGCGCCCGCGCGCCGGCAGGATAGCAGCCGGGCGCGACCGGACCGCCGGAGCGGGGGCGGGGACGCCCACGACGGTCCGGCCGCGGCGCCGCCGCGGTCCGGCGGCTCAGCGCAGGCGGGTCCAGGTCTGCGTCTTGCAGAGCGGGGCCACCACGCAGCCGCGCAGCTTCAGGGTGTTGTCGCCGTCGAGGGTGAGCGAGCCGGAATAGGTCCGGCCGTCCTCGGCATTATAGATGCTGCCGCCGGACCATTCCTTCGGGCCGCCCGAAAAGCCGCTCATGATGGTGAGGTTCTTGAGCCCGCGCCCGCGCTGGCCGGCGTTGGAATTGTTCACGTCCTTGAGGTTCGGATCGGCCTTGAGCCCGTCCGAGGAGACCAGGCGGCCGCACAGAGCGGCGCCGCACCGGTAGATTTCCACCTGCCCGCCGCGCGAGGCGGTCTGCCACAGGCCGGTGGGCTCGGCGGCATGCGCGGCCGGGGACCCGAGCACAGCCGCCAGCGCTAGCGTGCCGAAAGACAGAGCGGACCAGATCGTTCGGGACCTGATAGGTCGCATGGGCATCCTCCCGGAGCATCCGGCCTCTGCGGGCCGGCTCGCCTATTAAGGAGGAAATTCACCTATACGGCAATATCACGCGCCAAGCAGGAGCGAGGTCGCGGAAGCGACATCGTCCTGCCGCATCAGGCTCTCGCCCACCAGGATGGTGCCGATGCCCGCCGCCGCGAGCCGCGCCACGTCCTCGCGGGTGAAGATGCCGCTCTCGCCGATGACGATGCGGTCCTTGGGCACGCGCGGGGCGAGCGTCTCGCTGACCGAAAGGTCGGTCTCGAAGGTGCGCAGGTTGCGGTTGTTGATGCCGATGAGCCGGCAGGGCAGCCGCAACGCGCGTTCCAGCTCCGGCGCGTCGTGCACCTCGACGATGGCGTCCATGCCGAAGTCCGCCGCCGCCTGGGCGAGGTCGAGGGCGAGCGCGTCGTCCACCGCCGCCATGATGATGAGGATGCAGTCCGCGCCCCAGGCGCGCGCTTCGGCCACCTGGTAGGTGTCGTACATGAAGTCCTTGCGCAGCACCGGCAGGCGGGTGGCGGCGCGGGCCTCCTTGAGATAATCGGGCGCGCCCTGGAAGGACGGCGTGTCGGTGAGCACCGAGAGGCAGGCGGCGCCGCCCAGCTGGTAGGCGCGGGCCAGGCTCGGCGGGTCGAAGTCGGGGCGGATCAGGCCCTTGGAGGGGCTCGCCTTCTTGATCTCGGCGATGAGCGCGGTGCGGCCTTCCGCGAGCGTCGCCGCGAGCGCGCCGGCGAACGGGCGGACATGGGACGCGCTCTTCGCCGCCGCCTCGATCTCCGCCAGCGGCCGGGCGCGCTTGGCGCAGGCGATCTCCTGGCGCTTGTAGGCCTCGATGCGGGTGAGGATGTCGCTCATCGGCCGGCCTCCGGGGAAAGCGCTGAGGAGACCGCCACCAGCCGGTCGAGCCGGGCCTTGGCGGCGCCCTGGTCGAGGCTGGCGCGGGCGAGTTCGACGCCCTGCTTCAGGCTTTCGGCGCGGCCGGCCACGAACAGCGCCGCGGCGGCGTTGAACAACGCCACGTCGCGGTAGGCGCCTTCGGCCCCGTCGAGCACCGCGCGCAGGGCCGCGGCATTGTGCGCGGCATCGCCGCCCTTTAGCGCCTGCGGCGGCGCGCGGGTGAGGCCGACGTCCTCGGGGGCGATCTCGAAGGTGCGGATGCGCCCGTCCTCCAGCGCCGCCACGTCGGTCGAGCCGGAGATGGTGATCTCGTCCAGCCCGTCGGAGCCGTGCACCACGAAGGCGCGCTCCGAGCCGAGCTCCCTGAGCACCTCGGCGAGCGGCACGATCCAGGATTTCGCGAACACCCCCACCATCTGGCGCCGGACGCCGGCCGGGTTCGAGAGCGGGCCGAGCAGGTTGAAGATGGTGCGCGTGCCCATCTCCACCCGCGCCGGGCCCACATGCTTCATGGCCGGGTGGTGGGAGGGGGCGAACATGAAGCCGATGCCGGCTTCCGCGATGCAGCGCGCGATGCCCTCGGGCGCAAGATCGAGGCGCACGCCGAGCGCGGCCAGCACGTCCGCCGCGCCCGACTTCGAGGACAGAGCGCGGTTGCCGTGCTTGGCCACCGGCACGCCGGCGCCGGCGACGATGAACGAGGCGCAGGTGGAGATGTTGTAGGAGCTCGACGCATCGCCCCCCGTGCCCACCACGTCCACCGCGCCTTCGGGCGCCGTCACGGGCAGCATCTTGGCGCGCATCACCGAGACCGCGCCGGTGATCTCGTCCACCGTCTCGCCCCGCACCCGAAGGCCCATCAGCAGGGCCCCCACCTGCGCCGGGGTGGCCTCGCCCGACATCATCTTGTCGAACACGTAGGACGCCTCCGCGCGCGACAGGCTGGTGCCGGTCGCGACCTTGCCGAGCAGGGGTTTGAACTGGTCCATGGCGGGTCCTCGGCTCCTGTCTCGTTCCAAGCGGGCGTCGCGGCGCTCAGCCCCTGCTCAGCCTTTGGCCTTGCGCGCGTTGAAATCGGCGGCGAGGTCGAGGAAGTTCTTGATCAGCGCGTGCCCGTTCTCCGAGGCGATGCTCTCGGGATGGAACTGCACGCCGTGGATCGGCAGCCGCCGGTGGGCGAGGCCCATGATCAGGCCGTCGGCGGTCTCGGCGGTCACCTCGAGCGCCTGCGGCAGGCTCTCGCGCTCGACGATCAGGGAATGGTAGCGCGTCGCCTGGAAGGCGCGGTTGAGCCCGCGGAACACGCTTTTTCCCTCGTGGTGGATCTCGCTCATCTTGCCGTGCATGGGGGTGGGCGCGCGCACCACGTCGCCGCCGAACACCTGGCCGATCGCCTGGTGGCCGAGGCACACGCCGAAGATCGGCACCGTGTCGCCGGCCTTGGCGATGAGGTCGAGGCAGATGCCCGCCTCGTTGGGGGTGCAGGGCCCGGGCGAGAGCACGATGGCGTCCGGCTGTTCCGCCAGCACGTCGGCCACCGTCACGGCGTCGTTGCGGTGGACGGTCACCTTGGCGCCCAGCTCGCCGAGATAGTGGACGAGGTTGTAGGTGAAGCTGTCGTAATTATCGATCAGCGTGACGGTGGGGGACTGGGTGGCGGACATCTGGAACTCCGAGCCCCGCGTGCCGCTGTCTTGCGGGAATTGCGGGTGTTACGGCGAGGACGGGTGCGGGGTCAACCGAGCCGGCCAAGGCGGCGCGCGCGTTTCGCCTCCGGCCTTGCCGGAGAGAGCCGGGGGCTCTGCCCGCCGTCGCCCTCCGGCTTGACCGGAGGGCCCATGCGGCGGGCCGAGCGGCGCCCCGGCGATGGATCCTCCGGTCAAGCCGGAGGATGACGGCGCAGGGGTGGCGGCACCGATCCGGTTGCGCGCCCTAACCGCCGCCCTCTCCTCCACGGGGTGAGGCAGCCAGCTGCTCGCGCCTCACCATCGCTCGCGTTGCGTCATCTCCATCCCCCTCACTGCCCCCTCTTGGCGCGCGCGGCGAAGCGCACCGCCTCCTCGCCGGCGCGGAACAGAGCCTTGGCCTTGTTCACGCATTCGAGCTGCTCGCTCTGCGGCACGCTGTCATAGACGATGCCGGCGCCGGCCTGGACGTACATGCGCCCGTCCTTGACGATGGCGGTGCGCAGCACGATGCAGGTGTCCATCTCGCCATTGGCGCCGAAATAGCCGATGGCGCCGGCATAGATGCCGCGCTTGTCCTTCTCCAGCTCGTCGATGATCTCCATGGCGCGCACCTTCGGCGCGCCGGAGACCGTGCCGGCCGGAAAGCCCGCCGCGAGCGCGTCGATGGCGTCGAAGCGCGGGTCGACCGCGCCCTCGACGTTCGAGACGATGTGCATCACATGGCTGTAGCGCTCGATGGAGAAGCTGTCGGTCACCTTCACCGTGCCGGTCTGCGCCACCCGGCCCACGTCGTTGCGGCCGAGGTCCAGCAGCATCAAATGCTCGGCGCGCTCCTTGGCGTCGGCGAGCAGCTCGGCCGCCAGCGCCTCGTCCTCGGCGTGGCTGGCGCCGCGCCGGCGCGTGCCGGCGATCGGGCGGATGGTCACCACCCCGCCGCGCAGCCGCACCAGGATCTCGGGCGAGGAGCACACCACCGAGAAACCGTCGAAGTTGAGATAGACCAAGAACGGCGCCGGGTTGACGCGCCTGAGCGCCCGGTAGAGCGCGAACGGGGGCAGCGCGAACGGGCTCTCGAAGCGCTGGGACAGCACCACCTGGAAGATGTCGCCGGCGCGGATATAGTCCTTGGCCTGCTCCACCATGGCGCAGAACTCGGCGTCCGAGGTGTTGGAGGTCGCCGCCACCTCGCCGTGGAACGGATCCGGGGCGGGGTGGGCGATGGCGCGCTCGAGGCCGGCGACCACCTGCTCCAGCCGGTCGAGCGCCGCCTCCCACGCCGCCTGCGGCGTCACGCCCGGCGCCGGGCGCACCGGGGTGACGGCGGTGAGCTCGTCCTTCACCGCGTCGAATACGATCATGATGGTCGGGCGGATCAGGAGCGCCTCGGGCACGCCGATGGGATCGGGCTTCGCCGGGGCGAGCGTCTCCATCTGGCGCACCATGTCGTAGCCGAGATAGCCGAACACGCCCGCCGCCATGGGCGGGGCGCCCGGCGGCAAGTCGATGGCGGATTCGGCGATCAGCGCGCGCAGCGCCTCCAGCGGCTTGCCGGGGCAGGACACGAACGCCGCCGTGTCGGCGTCGGGCGTGCGGTTGATCTCGGCGGTGTCGCCCGAGGCGCGGAAGATCAGGTCCGGCTTCAGGCCGATCATGGAATAGCGCCCGCGGGTCTGCCCGCCCTCGACCGATTCGAGCAGGAACGCGTTGGGCTGATCGCCGGCGATCTTGAGAAAGGCGGAGACCGGGGTCTCGAGGTCGGCGACCAAAGTGGTCGAGACCACCTGGGCGTCGCCCTTGAGGTAGCGGCGGGCGAACCGCTCGAAGTCGGTGGGGGCGTTCATGGCGGGCTCAGCTTCCCGCCCCGGCGCCCACCGACTGGGAGAGCACACGCTGGTTGACGGTCACGCCGAATTGCTGCTGGAGCGCGCCGAGATACTGCACCAGCAGGTCGTTCTCCATCTGCGCCGAGAGCTGCGCGGCGATCTGCTGGTCCTGCGGGCCCTCCGGCGGCACGGTGATCTTGCTGACCTGGAACACCACCCGGTCCGGCGCTTCGGCCGCGGGCGCCAGGCCGACGCCGCCATCCTTGGCGCTGAACACCTCGGTGATCGCCTCCACCGAGAAGGGCGGCGTGGCGCGGCCGCGCCGCAGGCCCTCGGCGACCTTCAAGGGCAGATCGGCGCCGCCCGCCACCTGGGCCAGCAGGGTGCCGGCCTTGGCCTGGTCGAACAGGGCCTGCGCCTTGGCCTCCACCGCCTTGGCGAGCGCCTCCTGCTTGAAGCGCGCCTCCACCTCGGCGCGCGCCTCCTCGAAGGTGCGGTCCCGGGCGGGGATCACGGCATCGGTCTGGAACCAGACGAAGCCGCCATTGCCCGGCAGCTGGATGGTGTCGGTCTCGACCCCGACCGGGGCCGCGAACGCGCCGGACACCACCTCGGCGCGGCCGGGAATCTCCACCGGATTGCCGGCGGGATCGCGCCCCGAGCGATCCACGGCGTCGATCACGGAGAGGGGCAGCGACAGCTTCTTGGCGATTTCGCCCAGCGTCGAGCCGGAGGCGCGCTCGTCCTCCACCGCGTCGTGCTGGTCGAGCAGCTCGCGCCGCGCCTTGGCAAGCGCCAGCTCGGTCTCGATCTCGCTCTTGACCTCGTCGAACGGCTTGCGGCTCGCCGGCTCGGCGCGCGGCACGTTGACGAGGGCGAAGCCGAAGCGCCCCTCGATCGGTGCGCTGGTGCCGCCCGGCACGATCAGGAACGCCACCTCGGCGATCTTGGGATCGAGGATCGCCGACTTCGCCACCAAACCGAGGTCGGTGTCCGTCGGCTTCAGGCCGCGCGCGGCGGCGATGTCGTCGAAGCTCGCCCCGGCCTTGATCTTGTCCGAGGCGGCCGCGGCGTCCTCCGGCGTCGGGAAGACGATCTGGCGCACCTCGCGCCGCTCGGGGGTGCCGAAGCTCACCTGCTCGCGGTCATAGAAGGCGCGGGCGTCCTCCGCGCTCACCGCGACATGGGCGGCGAGCGCCTCCGGGGTCAGCGCCAGCACCGAGACCTTGCGGTATTCCGGCGCGCGGAAGGTGATCTTGTGGGCGTCGTAGAAGGCGCGCAGCTGGTCCTCGGTGGGGGCGGGCTGCTCGCCCGCCGCTTCCGCCGTGACGAGGATGTAGGTGGCGTCCCGCGCCTCGCTCTCATAGCGGTGCACCGCGTCCACCAGCACCGCGGGCACGGCAAGGCCGGTGCCGAGCGACTGGATCATCTGGTCGCGCAGCATGCGCGCGCGCTCCAGCTGGACGAAGCGCGCCTCGGTGAGGCTGTTCTGGCGCAGCAGCTGGTTGAAGTAAGCGGGATCGAACGCCGCGGCGCCGGGCCGGCGATAGGCCGGGTTGGCGGCAATGGCATCGGCCACCTGCGCGTTGCTCACCGCGAGGCCGAGGCGCTTGCCTTCCGCCTCCAGCGTGGCGTCGGCGATCATCTGGTTCAGCACCTGGCGGTCGACGCCAAGCGCGCGCGCCTGCTCGGGCGACAGGCCCCGCCCGGTGCGGCGGCCGATCTGCTGGACCTGCTCCAGATAGCGCGCGCGGAACTCGTTCGCCGAGATGTCCGTGCCGCCGACGCTCGCCACCGAGCTGGCGCCGAAGCCGCGGAACACGTCGGCGATGCCCCAGACCAGAAAGGAGAGCGTGAGCACCACGAGGAAGATCTTGGCGATCCAACCGGAAGCGCCCTTGCGGAGAGTCTGAAGTGCCATCGTCCATTCTTTGAATGCGCGCGCCGGGAGCCCGGCGCTCAAGGCCGCGCATCATAAGGATGGGGTCGGGTGCCCGCAACGGCGCGCCGCCCGCCGATCGGCGCGCTGCCCGCCGGCGGCCGCCGCGCCACCCGGAATCGCGGCGCGCGCCGGAAAATCCAATGGGAACACGGACGAAAGGGCGCTTGGCGCGCCGCGCGCCGCTCTGCTAGGTGACGGGAGGACACGTATTTCGGAGGACCTTGATGCCCGCGCCCCGCCGCCCTTTGATCGCCGGCAACTGGAAGATGAACGGGCTCAAGGCCTCGGCCGGCGAGCTGCGGGCGATCGCGGAGGGCTATGACGCGGCATTGCAGGCGCGCCTCGATCTGCTGGTCTGCCCGCCGGCGACGCTGCTGGCCGCCTTCGCCGCTTTGGTGGGCGAGCGCGCCGTGATGTTGGGCGGGCAGGACTGCCATCCGCTCGCCGCGGGCGCCCATACCGGCGACATTTCCGCCGAGATGCTTGAGGACGCCGGCGCGCAAGCGGTGATCGTCGGCCATTCCGAGCGCCGCGCCGACCACGCCGAGGCCGACGCCGTGGTGATGGCCAAGGCCAAGGCCGCCTGGCGCGCCGGCCTTTTGGCGATCGTCTGCGTCGGCGAGAGCCTCGGCGAGCGCGAGGCGGGCGACGCCGGCGCGGTGGTGACGCGCCAGGCGCGCCAGTCGATTCCCGAGGGCGCGACCGCGGCAAACCTCGTGGTGGCCTACGAGCCGATCTGGGCCATCGGCTCCGGCCGCACGCCGACCACCGACGACGTCGCGCAGATCCATGCCACGCTGCGCCGCGTCCTGATCGAGCGATTCGGCGCCGAAGGGGAGGCGATGCGCATCCTCTATGGCGGCTCGGTGAAGCCCGGCAATGCCGCGGCGCTGCTGGCGACGCCCGACGTGGACGGCGCGCTGGTGGGCGGGGCGAGCCTGAAGGCGGCGGACTTCCTCGCCATCGCCCGCGCCGCGCCTTAGCCGCCGCGCCGCCGGAGCGCGGGCACGCCGCCGGAGCGGGCGCCGCGCGCCCGCCGGCCTCAGAACGACACGAGGCCGATCAGCTGCCGGATGAGGCTCAGCTCCTCGCCGCTGGTGGGCGTGGTCTGCGACACGAAGTCGAACACCTTGCCGTCCTTCAGGCCGTATTGGGCGATGCGGGTGACGCGCCGGTTCTTGTCGAAATAGACGGCGAGCACCTTCTGGTCGACCACCTCGGGCTTGAGAAAGGCCACCTTCTTGGTGGTCTGGGAGATGTAGTAGAACACCTCGCCGTTGACGGTGGCGACCGTCGAGGGCGTGCCGAGCACGAGCAGCACCTGCTCCTGGCTCGACCCGACGGGGATCTGTTCCAGCGCGCCGTCGGCGAGGACATAGCCGCGCTGATAGGTGCGGGTGATGCCCGAGATGGACGTGCCGGCGCCGGTATTGCCGCAGCCGGAGAGCACGGCCAGCCCCAGCATCAGCGCCGCGCCGCGGCTCCAGCGCCGCGCCCTTGGCACGCCGCCGTTTCGCCAATCCGCCGCCGCCGCCTTCGCCTGAGAGCCCACCTTCATCCCCTTCGATCCTCCCCGAATTCCAGGCCGGCCGAGGCCCGCCGGCCTTGCGCGGGCCCTGCGACCGCGCTACGCCGCTCGGCCAGAGGTGCGTACACCACTAATCCTGACCGACCCTTAAGAGCAATGTTCAACCTGTTCCGCCCCGCCGCGACCCGGCGCACCATCGAGCGCCTCTACGGCGGGATCGTGGCGCAGTCGCGGCATCCCCACTTCTACGCCACCCTCGGCGTGCCCGACACGCACGAGGGGCGCTTCGAGATGGTGGTGCTGCATACCGCGCTCGTCTGCCGCCGCCTCAAGGACGGCGGCGCGTCCGAGCGCGCCTTGTCCCAGGACGTGTTCGACGCGTTCGTCGCCGACATGGACCGCACCCTGCGCGAGATGGGCGTGGGCGATCTCTCGGTGCCGAAGAAGATGAAGAAGATCGGCGCCGCCTTCTACGGCCGCGCCACCGCTTATGACGCCGCGCTCCGCGCGGCCGGCGACGACGCCCTTGCCGCCGCGCTCGCGCGCAATATCCTGGACCGGACGGCGCAGGACGACCCGGTCCCCGAGCGCGCGCTCGCCGGCTATGTGCGACGGGCGACCGCAGCCCTGGACCGCGCGCCCTGGGATGTCCTGGCGCGGGGCGCATTCGCCTTTCCCGCGCCGGACGCATCGGAGGATCTTTAGATGCCGGACAGCTCTTCCGCCTCCGGGCCGCTCGCTTGCGCCGTCCCGGTGGCCGATCTTCCCGCCTCCGGGCTCGAGGTGACGCTGGAGCCGGGCGAGGCCGAGCGCGCCGCGCTGGCCCGCCACGTGGGCGCGCTGGCGCTGCCGAGCTTCACGGCGGTGCTGCGCCTCGCGCCGGAGAAGGGGGAGGGGGTGCACGTCACCGGCCGCGTCGAGGCCGTGGTGCGCCAGGCCTGCGTGGTGACGCTGGAGCCGTTCGACGCCCCGCTCGTCGAGCCGGTCGACGTGCATTTCGTGCCCGCCGGGACGCCCGTCCCGGAGGAGGCGGAGGGGGAGGGGGAGCTGCGCGACCCGCCGGACGAGATCGCCGATGGCGCCATCGACGTGGGCGCGCTGGCCGGCGAGTTCCTGGCCCTCGGCATCGATCCCTATCCGCGCAAGCCCGGCGCCGTGTTCGAGCCGCCGGCCGAGCCCGCGGCCGCCGATTCGCCATTCGCGGCGCTTGCGCGCCTCAAGGATCGCTCGTGACGCGCGCAAGGTGTTGCGAAGAGGCATCAAGCCGCTATTGTCCGCGCGCCCGAACGCTGGCCATGGCGCGGTCGCCGGCCCCGCTTGCGGGTGGCGCGGCGCTTCGCCCATCCCGGTCTCGCGGGCACCGCGCGCGGTGAGCGCGCATCCATTTCGCGCCGGGGCGACATCGCCGCCGGTTTCATCGTCCCACGGCCAGAGCCTGCCGGAAGCGCCGCATTCATGAGCCAAGTCGTCCGCATCGCCATCGACGCCATGGGCGGCGACCATGGTCCCGGGACCGTTCTGGCCGGGGCGGAAATCGCGCGCGGCCGGCACCCCGACGCCGGCTTCATCCTCTATGGCGACGAGGCGCTGATCGCCGCCGCCCTCAAGGCCCACCCCAAGCTCGCGGCGGCGTCCCGCATCGTCCATACCGACGTGGTGGTGGGCATGGACGACAAGCCCAGCATCGCTTTGCGGCGCGGGCGCTACAAATCCTCCATGTGGCGCGCCATCGACGCGGTGAAGCACAAGGAGGCGCACGCCGCGGTCTCCGCCGGCAACACCGGCGCGTTGATGGCCATGGCCAATTTCAACCTGCGCACGATGCCCGGCATCTCGCGGCCGGCGATCGCCGCGCTGTGGCCGACGCTGCGCGGCGAGACCGTGGTGCTGGACGTGGGCGCCTCCATCGGCGCCACCGCCAAGAGCCTGGTGGAGATGGCGCTCATGGGCTCGGCCATGGCGCGGGTGCTGTTCGACGTCGACAACCCCACGGTCGGCCTCCTCAATGTGGGCGTCGAGGAGATCAAGGGCGTCGAGGAGGTGCGCGAGGCCGCGCGCATCCTCAAGGACGAGCACCTGCCGGTGAACTATCACGGCTTCGTCGAGGGCAACGACATCGGCGCCGGCACCGTGGACGTGGTGGTGACCGAGGGCTTCGCCGGCAACATCGCGCTCAAGACCGCCGAGGGCACGGCCAAGCAGCTGGCCGGCTACCTGCGCGCCGCCATGGGGCGCACGCTCCGGGCAAAGCTCGGCTATCTCCTGGCGCGCGACGCCTTCCAGGTGCTGAAGGAGAAGATGGACCCCGGCCGCTCCAACGGCGGCGTGTTCCTCGGCCTCAACGGCCTCGTCATCAAGAGCCATGGCGGCGCGGACGCGCAGGGCTTCGCCTCCGCCGTCGACCTGGCCTACGACCTCGTGCGCCACGAGCTTCTGGCGCGCATCGAGAACAACCTCGTCAACCGCCTTGCGCCGGCAATGCCGGGCGAGGCGTCCGAACCTGCCGAGGCGGAAGGACAATCGTGAGCGGCATCAGGTCCGTGGCCCGGGGTATCGGGTCCTATCTCCCCAGCACCGTGGTGACCAATGCGGATCTCGCCGCCCGCATCGACACCTCCGACGCCTGGATCGTGCAGCGCACCGGCATCCGCCAGCGGCACGTGGCGGCGCCGGGCGAGTTCACCTCGCACCTCGGCCTGAAGGCGGCCGAGCGCGCGCTGGCGGATTCCGGCCTGACGGCAGCGGACATCGACCTCATCGTGCTCGCCACCTCCACCCCGGACCAGACCTTTCCGGCCACCTCGGCCACCATCCAGGCCGAGCTCGGCATCACCCGCGGCGCGGCGTTCGACCTCCAGGCGGTGTGCTCCGGCTTCGTGTTCGCGCTCGCCACCGCCGACGCGCACCTGAAGACCGGCGCGTTCCAGCGCGCGCTGGTGATCGGCGCCGAGACCTTTTCGCGCATCCTCGACTGGGAGGACCGCGGCACCTGCGTGCTGTTCGGCGACGGCGCCGGCGCGGTGGTGCTGGAGGCGATGCCCGACGACCAGGCCGGGGGCAGGGGCCTGCTCACCACGCATTTGCGCACCGACGGGCGCCACCGCGCCAAGCTCTACGTGGATGGCGGCCCGTCGAGCACCGGCACGGTGGGGCACCTGCGCATGGAGGGGCGGGAGGTCTTCAAGCACGCGGTCGGCATGATCACCGACGTGATCGTCGACGCCTTCGCCGCCACCGGCGAGAGCGCGGACAGCATCGACTGGTTCGTGCCGCACCAGGCCAACCGCCGGATCATCGACGCCAGCGCCCAGAAGCTGGGCATCGCGCCCGAGAAGGTGGTGACCACCGTGGACCTCCACGGCAACACCTCGGCGGCGTCGATTCCGCTGGCGCTCGACGTCGCGGTGCGCGACGGGCGGGTGAAGAAGGGCGACCTGATCCTGCTCGAGGCCATGGGGGGTGGCTTCACATGGGGTTCGGCGCTGCTGCGTTGGTAGCCGGAGCCTTAATTGCGTTGACCTTCCTCGCCCCGCGCGGCTAGTTTGCGTGAGGACGCCCTTCCCCGAGCTTTGACCTCGGCCAAGGTCGTGCGGCTTGCTTTCCGTCATAAGGGTGAATCGTACCTGCTACACATGGAGGGGGAGAGGTCGAACCTTTGGCGTGTGCCGCTGGAGGGGGAAGGCGCTCTCTTTTGGGTCGGGGAGACAAATGGCTGGACGGACAGTGACGCGCGCAGATCTGTGTGAGGCGGTCTACCAGCAGGTCGGCCTCTCCCGTACGGAATCCGCGGCGCTGGTGGAGCTGGTGCTGCGCGAGATCGCCGAATGCCTGGTTCGCGGCGAGACCGTGAAGCTTTCCTCCTTCGGCTCGTTCGTGGTGCGCGACAAAGGCGAGCGGATCGGCCGCAATCCGAAGACCGGCGAAGAGGTGCCCATCGAGCCCCGCCGCGTCATGGTGTTCAAGCCCTCCAGCATCCTGAAGCACCGCATCAACGGCACGATGCCCGACGGTGCCGACGCCGACTGAGGGTTTCGGGTCCGCCGCGTCCCGCATGTTCCCGGCCCGGAGCGTTTGAAGCCCTGCGTGTGCCGACCGGCGAACGGCGAGGCATACAGGCCCGGCGCGTTGCTTTTCGCGCCCGTGCCCGGCCGCTATCATCGGTGCCACGGGGCCAGCGATTCGGCCGCCGTCCAGGGGGACGGCAGGCGGTGCGGTCCGGGACCGGAGGCGGCCCGGACCCGGTCATGGCCGGTGGCGGCGAGGTGGGAGGTCCAGTGGGCGACGCGCGCGACACCTCGAAGGCCCCGGACGCCTTCCGTACCATCAGCGAGGTCGCCGAGGACCTCGATTTGCCCCAGCACGTCCTGCGCTTCTGGGAGACGCGCTTCGCGCAGATCCGCCCCGTGAAGCGCGGCGGCGGCCGGCGCTTCTACCGTCCCGAGGACGTCGACCTGCTGCGCGGCATCCGCCACCTGCTCTATTCGGACGGCTACACCATCAAGGGCGTGCAGAAGATCCTCAAGGAGCACGGCGTGCGCCACGTGCAGGATCTCGGCGTCGAGCGCGACGTGGCGGTGATGCGCAGCGCGCGCGCGCCGGCCGGGGACGGCGTGACCTTCGGCGGGCTGCTCGGTCTGCTGCCGCGGCGCCGGCCGCGCCCCGGCGCGACGGACGAGCCCGTCGCCATGGAGGAGCTGCCGCTGCCCTTTCCCGATCCCGAGGCGGACCGGGAGAGCGGGCGCGAGACGGCCCCGCTCGATATTCCTCTGCGGCATCGCCCTTCGGCCGCCGCCCGCCCGCGTCCCGCGGACGGCGCCGAGGCGGCGCCGCGCCTCGATCCCTCGTTTGCCCCGCCGCGCGGGGCCGCCCGAAGCGCGCCGCGCCCTCCCGCCCCCGAGGCGCCGGCGCCGCAGCGGCCCACCCGCGGGCCGGCGGCCCGCATCGCCGCGCCGCAGGCGCCGGGGGAACCGCGCGCCGCGCCGCCCGAGACGTTCGAGGATCCGCTGCTGCCGTTCTTCGATGATGTGCCCTTGGCGCCGGGCGGGCTGTCCGAGCCGCTCGAGGCGCGCATCCGCCGCCTGAAGGGCGACATCGCCGCCGAGGCCGAAGGCCGGCGCATGCGCCCGCGGCCGGAGGAGGGGCCTCAGCGCCGCGGCCGGCCGCGCGCCGCGCCCGAGGCCGCGCCCCCCGAGGCGTTCGGCGCGGAATATCCCGGCCCCTATGCCCACGGACCGGAATATTTCGGCCGCGAGGCGTCCGGGCCGCCATATCCCGGCCGCGAGGATGCGCGGCCCGAGGATTTGCGGTCGGCCGCGTTCGGGCCCCAGCACCCCGCCCCCGGCAGCGATCCTGCGTTCGAGGACGAGCCTCTTGCCCGCCCGCGTCCCCGCCAGGCGCCGGCCGATCCCGACAGGGAGCCCCGCGCTCTGGCCGCCCGCCGCGCCGCGCCGGACCCGCGCATGTCCTGGCAGGACCTCGAAGCGCAGGACGGTGCGCCGCGCGGCGGGCCCAGCCGCCACGCCCAGCCGCCTGCGCACGACCCCCGGGCCCGCGATGCCCGGCACCGGGAGCGCGCGGAGTGGGACAGGCTGCCGACGCCGCCGGGTGCCGCCGCCCCGGGCGGCTTTGGCCCGGACATGGCGACCCCGGATCATGCCGTGCCCGGACGGCACGAGCGGCTTCCGCGCGATGCCGCCCCCTATCGCCCCGCGCGGCCGGGGGAGGCTTCCCGCGCCGAGCCGCGGCACGACGAGCCGTTCCGCGCCGAGCCTTTCCACGCGGAGCCCGTGCGCGCCGAACCTTGGGGACGCGCCCCGGCGGCGTCGCCGCTGCCGCGGGGCGGGAACGCGCCGCACTTCGAGCCGTCCGATCCGCTGGAGCGGCACGCGCCCCTCGCCCGTCCGCGCGCGCCGGACGAGGGCTTTCCCCCGGACGCCGGCGTCCCGGGGCGCTGGCCCGGCCGCATGGACGAGGAGACCACGCGCCCACGCCGCGTGGTTCCGAGATTCGGCCCGTTCGCCGGACCGGCGGAGGAGATCGAGGCGCCCGCCCCCTGGCCGCTTCCGCCGGCGCCGTGGCGCGGCCACGACCCGTTCGATGCGCCCGACGAGGAGAGCCACCACCGTCCGGGGCCGCCGGAGCCGCTGCGCCATGGACCGCCGGAGCAGTATCTGCCGCCGCATCTGCGCGCCGAGCCGCGCGTGACCGGCCAGCCGCCGGGCGCCGCGCCGGTGCTCTCGCGGGCGGACGTGCGCCGCCTGCAGGCGGCGCTCTACGAATTGTCGGAATGCCGCCGCCTGATGGGCGAGGCCATGGGCCGGGAGAAGGAGCGCGGCGCCACCGGGGCGTCCGGGCAGAGCGAGGCGCCGCCGGCCTGAGGCGCCGCCCCGCGTTCTTGCGCGGCATCCGACCCGCGCGGGGCACGGCTCTCATGGAAGCGCATCGCGTTTCCATGAGAGGGATTGCGCTCTAATTCCAACCAGGAGAACGCTAGCCGATCGCCGGCGACGGAGGCGATCGGCGCGCGCTTCAGTCGAGCACCGCGAGCTGCACCTTGGTGATCCCGTTCCCGGTGAAGCCGAGCTCGGAAGCGGCGGCGCGGGACACGTCGATGATGCGCCCGCGCACGAACGGGCCGCGGTCGTTGATCCGGACCACGACGCTGCGCCCATTGCGCAGGTTGGTCACACGCACCTTGGTGCCGAAGGGAAGGCTGCGGTGTGCTGCCGTCATGGCCGACGGGTTGAAGCGTTCACCGCTGGCCGTGCTCTGGCCCTGCCAATAATAAGAGGCGATGCCGGTATCGGCTCGGGCGGCGGTGGCCGACAGGAGCCCGCCGGACAGCGCCAAAGCGGACAGGGACAGGCACAGGCTCACGCGATTCTTCATGCGTTCAAGCTTCCGTGTTGTGGAGGGAAGGTGCCGAATGCCGGCCGAATGGGGCGTCAGTGTCCCCGTCCGACGGCGAAAATCTGGCGCGAGCGGCGCGGGCGCCACACTTTGGCCGCGCATGCCGAGCCGGGGCAGGACCCCGCGCGCGCCGCTTGCGGGCCGAGCCTGCGCGGCCGGCGAAGCCGGGCAGGGGCGCCGCCGCGATCTCCTGGGGAGGGCGCCGGCCGTGGGCGATTAAGGCTTGTCGGGCGAACGGCGATGGTCTAAGCCTCGCCACCGTGTCGGAGCGTAGCGCAGCCCGGTTAGCGCACTAGTCTGGGGGACTAGGGGTCGTGGGTTCAAATCCCGCCGCTCCGACCATTCTCCGGCTCCCCGCCCCCATCCCTGTCCCGGCATGGAACCACGGCTGCAGCCCGCGGGGTTCGCACCGCGGGCTTCGAACCACAACTGAACGCGGGCGCGCCATCGATCGCCGATGGCCGCTTCATCCCGTGCCCTGCCGCGACTATTCTGGCGCCGATGGGCGCGAGGACCCGTGCGCGATGGACGACCAGCAGGGGCGGGGGCCTCACCCCCAGGAGAGCGCGACCGAAAGCGCGGCGAAGGACGCGCGCCGGCGCCGCCGGCTCGTCCTCGCCATGGCGGCGGTGGCGGGCGCGCTCTCGCTGGGGTTCGCGCTGCTGCGCGGCTTCGGCTGAGCGCGCGCCCTTGAAGGGCGCGCGGGAATCGCCCACGCCTGCCCGCTGCGCCCGTTCGATTCCCTGATGAGGAGATGACCCGTCCATGCCGCCAGCATCATCGGCCTCCGCGTCGCCCGCCCCAAGCCTCACCTTCACCATCCTGGGCTGCGGCTCCTCGGGCGGCGTGCCGCGCGTGGGGCAGGGGTGGGGCGCGTGCGATCCCGCCGAGCCGCGCAACCGGCGCCGGCGCTGCTCGCTGCTGGTGGAGCGCCAGGGGGCGGAGGGCCGGACGACGGTGCTGGTGGACACCTCGCCGGACCTGCGCGAGCAGCTGCTCGACGAAGAGGTCACCGCGCTCGACGGCGTGCTCTTCACCCATGCCCATGCGGACCATACGCACGGCATCGACGATTTGCGCCCGCTCGCCATCCTGCACCGGCGGCGCATCGACGTGTGGACCGATGCGGAGACCTCGGCCGCGCTCCATGCCCGCTTCGGCTATTGCTTCGAGACCCCGCCGGGCGGGGCCTATCCGCCGATCCTCACCGAGCACCGGTTCCACGAAGGGCGGGAGATCGTCGTCGACGGGCCGGGCGGGCCGATCACCGCCTTGCCGTTCCGCCAAAGGCATGGCGACATCGACGCGTTCGGGTTCCGTTTCGGCGCCGTAGCTTATTCAAGTGATGTCAACGGTTTCCCAGACAACAGCCTGGATCGGCTTCATAATCTCGATTTGTGGATACTCGACGCGCTGCGCGAGACGCCTCATCCCTCGCACTTCACCGTCGCCGAGGCGCTGGACCATATCGCGCGCCTGAAGCCCAAACGGGCGATCCTGACCAACCTCCACACCGACCTCGATTATGCCCGGCTTACCGTGGCGCTGCCGGACGGCGTCGTGCCGGCTTTCGACCGCATGCGCTTCACCGCGCCGTGAGGCCAGATGCAGGCCGCGATGCTCCGAATGAACCTGAGTTGTTAATTCCACGCCATTCTATTCATTCAATAATTTTGTGAAGCTTGAGATCTGCTGCCGGTGCTGTCGACACCCGAGGAGCGCCTCGGGGGCCCGTCGCCGGGATCTCGGGTCGTAGTTTATGTTCCATAATATATCTTCTGCGCTTCGCGCATGGGCGCTCCGATCGGACGGGTCGACACCAACCGGATGGCGCTGACCCGCGCCGCGCCCCATCGCCTTGCAGCTCCCTCTCGCCCGGTGCCGCGGCGGGTGCCCAATTCGCCGATTTCGCCCGGCCGACGGCCGCTCAGGCGCCCGGCGCGCCCTCGGCGGCGGTGCGCACCGGCTTGAGGTCGACGAGCGGCGTGCCATTGCGGCAGTCGAGCCCGCGCACCGTCACCCGCGTGCCCTCCACCGCCACCAGGGCCGCCACCGAGGATGCGATGGGGTTCGGCCGCACCGGCGAGCGCAGCGCGAAGGTGCCGGCCGGCGCGCCGCCGCGCGGGATCTGCAGCACCAGATCCCGGCGCGCCTCGTCCATCCAATAGAGCACCTGGACATGGGCCAGACCGTCGAGCCCGGTCAGCGCCTCCGCCCAGCGCGGGTCGATATGGAGCGTGCAGAGCGGGCCCTCCACCAGGTCGCCGCGGCGCGGGCAGTCGCGGCGGGTCTGCCAGGGCGTCTCGATGCGGCCGATGAAATAGAGCCCGGCATCGAAGCGCTCCGGCAGCGCCACCGCCGTCTCGCCGGGACGGATCCCCGCCCCCGCCCCGTTCTCCACCGCAGACATGGGCCCCTCCCGTTCGTTCCCGCGCCGGGAGAGCTTATGGTGCGCCCATCGGCCCGCAAGGAGGTTTCCATGGTTCCGTCCGGCGACATTGCGCGTCTCATCGAGATCATGGCGGCGCTGCGCACGCCGGGCACCGGCTGCCCATGGGACCTGGAGCAGACCTACGCCACCATCGCCCCCTACACGGTGGAGGAGGCCTATGAGGTGGCCGACGCGATCGCCCGGGGCGACCTCGGCGACCTCAAGGAGGAGCTCGGGGACCTGCTGCTCCAGGTGGTGTTCCACGCCCGCATGGCGCAGGAGGACGGCGCCTTCGCCTTCCCGGACGTGGTGGAGGCCATCACCGCCAAGCTGCTGCGCCGCCACCCGCACGTGTTCGGCGACGCGCGCGACCTCACGCCCGAGGCGGTCAAGGCCCTGTGGGCCAACATCAAGGCGCAGGAGAAGCGCGAGAAGGCGGAGCGCCGCGCCGCCGCCGGCCTGCCGCCCGAGGCGCAGGCGAGCGTGCTCGACGGCGTGCCTTTGCCCCTGCCCGCTCTGACCCGCGCCCTCAAGCTGCAGGAGAAGGCCGGCCGGGTCGGCTTCGACTGGAACGACGCGCGCCAGGTGCTGGCGAAGATCCGCGAGGAGACCGACGAGGTCGCCGACGCCCTCGATGCCGGCGGCCTTGCGGCGGTGCGCGACGAGGTGGGCGACCTGCTGTTCGCGGTGGTCAACCTCGCGCGCCATGCCGGGGTCGACCCGGAGGCGGCGCTCGCCGGCACCAACGGCAAGTTCACCCGCCGCTTCCATTTCCTCGAGCAGGCGCTTGAGGCGCAGGGCCGATCCCCGGCCGCGGCGAGCCTCGCCGAGATGGAGGCGCTCTGGCAGGCCGCCAAGCGCGCGGAGCGCGATCCGTCCGGCGCCGCGCAGCCCGTCGCCGCCCCCGGCTGAGCCTCAGGCCGCCAGCGCCCGCTCGGCGAGGCGCACCCAATAGGAGGCGCCGTAGGCGATGGCGTCGTCGCTGAAATCGTAGTCCGGGCTGTGCAGCCCTGCGCTCGGCCCGTTGCCGATGAACACGTAGGCGCCCGGCAGCGCCTCCAGCATGTAGGCAAAGTCCTCGGCCCACATCATCGGGCGGCCGTCGTCCTCCACCTGGTCGGCGCCGGCCACCTCGCGCGCCACCTCGGCGGCGAAGGCGGCCTCGCGCGCATGGTTGCGCGTCACCGGATAGCCCTCCTTGAAGCGCACGGTCGCGCGCGCGCCGTGGGCGGCGGCGATGCCGTGGGCCACCTGCTCCACCCGCGCGCGCAGCTGGCGCCGGACCGTGCCGTCGAGGCTGCGCAGGGTGCCGAGCAGGCGCGCGGTCTGCGGCAGCACGTTGTCCACCTCCCCGGCCTGGAACACGCAGATGGAGACCACCGCCGCCTCGAGCGGCGCGACATTGCGCGCCACCACCTGCTGCAGGCCGGTGACGATGGCGGCGCCGCAGAGCACCGGGTCCACCCCCT
This sequence comes from Xanthobacter luteus, assembly GCF_040049235.1. Classification (NCBI taxonomy): domain Bacteria; kingdom Pseudomonadati; phylum Pseudomonadota; class Alphaproteobacteria; order Hyphomicrobiales; family Xanthobacteraceae; genus Xanthobacter; species Xanthobacter luteus. Next base: position 38,771 of record NZ_JBDZDO010000001.1, on the reverse strand, counting down.
GCTCCGGCTTCGCCGCATGGCCGCCGCGCCCCTCGACGAGGATCTCCACCTGGTCGGCGGCGGCCATGATGGGGCCGGACCGCAGGGAGAAGCGCCCCACCTCAAGCCCCGGCATGTTGTGCATGCCGAACACGCTCTGGGCCGGAAAGCGCGTGAACAGGCCGTCCTCCACCATGGCGCGGGCGCCGGCGCCGCCCTCCTCCGCCGGTTGGAACACCACATAGACCGTGCCCGCGAAGGCGCGCGTCTCGGCCAGATGCCGCGCGGCGCCGAGCAGCATGGCCATGTGGCCGTCATGGCCGCAGGCGTGCATGCGGCCGGGATGCTCCGAAACATAGGGCAAACCGGTCGCCTCCAGGATCGGCAGCGCGTCCATGTCGGCCCGCAGGGCGATGGCGCGCCCCTCCCCTTGGCCCCGGATCACGCCGACGACGCCGGTGCGCCCGATGCCCTCCGCGACCTCGTCGCAGCCGAACGCGCGCAGCTTGTCCGCCACGAAAGCGGCGGTCAGCGGCAGGTCGTATTGCAGCTCCGGCTTGCGGTGGAGCGCCTGGCGCCAGCCGGCGATCTCTGCGGCCGAGGCGGCGATGCGGTTGTTGACGGGCATGGAGGGTCCTGCGTCGCGTGCGGCTGCGGCCATGCTGCCCGGCCGGGGGCGCAAGTCAACGGGGCGCGCACGCCGATGCCGATGCCCGTTTGGGAAAACCGCCGCTCCGATTCCAGTAGAACCAAAGCCTGCATTCTTATGGATCTGAAAACACGCGTCATTTTGCAGCCAGTTGACGCCCTGTCTCAAGCCGCCGGCTTCCGCCCGCGCCGATTCAGCGGGCAGAGATCCTCTCGTAGAGCCGGTAGAGCGGGCCGGTCAGCAGCACCACGGCGAGGATGCGCACCAATTGCCAGGCGGCGACGATGGGCGGGGCGAGGCCCAGCGCCTCGGCGGTGAGCGACATCTCGGCGATGCCGCCGGGGGCCATGGCCAGCACGCCGGTGGGAAACACCACGAAATGGACCGCGAGCGCGGCGAGGCCGACATTGGCCGCCATCAACGCCAGCGTGGTGGCCGCCGCGGCGGGCAAAAACGGCGAGCTGAGCACGTGGCGGATCTGCTCGCGCTGGAAGCGGCAGCCGAGCGCCGCGCCGATGGCGAGCTGGGCGGCGCCGGTGACGAGCGGCGGGGCGTGGGTGGCGCGGGCGATGATCAGCGCCGTGCCCATGCCGAGCGCGAGGCCGGCCAGCAAAAACGGATTGAAGATCTTCGCCCGCTGCAGCAGCAGCGCCGCCGGCACGCACAATGCAAGGCCGAGCGCCAGCAGATGCGGCTCCAGCTGCGGCACCTGCGCCAGATGGCGGGGCTCCCCGCCCATGACCAGCGCCATGGCGGGCGGGATGATGAGCACGATCAGCACCACCCGCAGGCTCTGGGCGAGGGAGACCAGCGTGGTGGAGGCGCCGAAGGTATGGGCCAGCACCGCCATCTCGGCGAGCCCGCCGGGCAAGGCGGCGAAGAAGGCGGTGCGCCGGTCGCAGCGGCCGAACAGCGCCAGCAAGCGGGCGAGGAACAGCGCGACGAGGATGGAGGCAAAACCCGTCGCCGCCATCAGCCAGCCCAGTTCCAGCAGCCGCAGCGCCACCGGTGGCGTGAAGAACAGGCCCACCGAGAAGCCGGCGGCGACCTGGCCCGCCTGCCGGAAGGCGTCGTGCAGGTTCACGGCGAAGCCCGACAGGCCGAAGGCGGCCGAGACGAACAGCGCGCCGAGCAGGAACGGCAGCGGCACGTGAAGCCAGGAAAAGGCGAGGCCGCCGGCGAGGCAGGCGGCGAGCAGGAGGACTGTCCGGATGGTGAGGGTGACGGCGGTGGCGGGCATGGCGGGTCTGGCACCTTGCCCCTGCCGCACGCAGTGCGCGGCCGGCGGCGCGACGGATCGAATCGTCACAAGTCTAGAGCCAAGACGCCCCGGTCCATCCGCACCGCGTGCGAATATCAGCGAGTGGCGTCCGGATCCCGCGCCCGCCCGTCGGCTGCTCCACCGCCAATGGGTGCCCGCCCCGAGCGCCGCGTCTCAAGCATCGGCAAAAGCCTGCCGCATCGGGATAAGGTTGGTGAGCCCGTCGGGATTCGAACCCGAGACCCCATGATTAAAAGTCACGTGCTCTACCGGCTGAGCTACGGGCTCACTTGTGGGAAGCGTGGTTAGGCCGCCGGGAGGGCAGCGTCAAGGCATCGGCGGCGAACGGGCGGCGCCCTGCCCCATCGCGCCGGCCGAAAGACGCACTACATGAAAGGCAAGACGGTCGTGGCCGGGGGCGGCGCGACGGTGAACCGATTCCGGAACCCCTTCCCATGGCCTCGTTCTCCATTCTCGATCTGGTGCGCGTCACCGAGGGCACCGACGCGCGCGGCGCCCTGCTCAATGCGCGCGATCTCGCCGCCCATGCCGAAGGCTGGGGCTACACGCGCTTCTGGGTGGCCGAGCACCACAACATGGCGGGCATCGCCAGCGCCGCCACGGCGGTGGTGATCGGCCACATCGCCGCCGGCACGCGCACCATCAGGGTGGGCGCGGGCGGCATCATGCTGCCGAACCATTCGCCCTTGGTGATCGCCGAGCAGTTCGGCACCCTCGCCCAATTGTTTCCCGGCCGCATCGACCTCGGGCTCGGCCGCGCGCCGGGCACCGACGGAGAAACGTTGCGGGCCCTGCGCCGCACCTATGAGAGCGCCGACACCTTCCCCCAGGACGTGCTGGAGCTGCAGGCCTATCTCTCCCCCGAGGCGGCCGGGCGGCGCATCCAGGCGGTGCCGGCGGCGGGGACGCAGGTGCCGCTGTGGATCCTCGGGTCCAGCACCTACGGCGCCCAGCTGGCGGCGATCCTGGGTCTGCCCTATGCCTTCGCCTCCCATTTCGCGCCCGACCTGCTGCTGGAGGCGCTCGCCGTCTACCGCGAGCGTTTCAAGCCCTCGGCGGTGCTGGCGCGGCCCTATGCCATGGCCGGGATCAACGTGATCGCGGCCGATACCGATGCCGAGGCGCGCCGGCTCGCCACCACCCAGCAGATGAGTGCGGCCGACCAGTTCCGGGGCGCGCGCGGCCTCAGCAAGCCGCCCATCGACGACATCGAGACCTATTGGACGCCCATGGAGAAGGCGCAGGCGCGGCGCAAGCTCGCCCGCTCGGTGGTGGGCGGGCCGGACACGGTGCGTGCCGGGCTGAACGCGTTCATCGCCGAGACCGGGGTGGACGAGGTGATGATCGTCTCCGACGTGTACGAGCACGCCGCACGTCTGCGCTCGTTCGAGATCATCGGCGGGCTCGGCCTGATCTCCGCGCGCGCACCGGCTTTGGCCGAAGGCTGACGGCGGAGCGCGCGCCGGCGCCCGCAGGCTTTGAGTTGGCTCGTGGATTGCGGTTAAAGACGCGCCGTCGGCCAGATTGCATGCAATCCGCGGCTCACCTGGTTGCAGGCAGGCCGGGCGCGCGCTTCAGTCGGCGGTGCCGAGGCGCCGCGCGCCCGCGCGCCGGCGCCGCGGCGCCGGCGCGGCGGGAGGCGGCGCCAGCGGGCCCGCCGGAGCCTCCGGTTGGGCGACGGGGTGGGGACGCGCGGATGCCTTGGCGCGCGTCCCCTCCCCCGCATAGGGCGCGAGGATATCCATGATGTCCCGGCCGCGCCGCTTGGCCTGCTGCACCAGCGCCCGGCTCGCCACGGATTCCAGATGCTCGTGCATCAGCTGCATCACGCGCGCCTCGTCGCCGGCCGCCAGCGCGTCGATCAGAGCGAGGTGCTCGTTGACGGCGCACTCCGAGGAATGGGGCCGGCTGAACAAAGAGAGCGTCAGGCAGCACCGGTAGGCGATCTCGCTCACATAGCGGATCAGGATCGGGCTCTGCGTCATCTCCGCCAGCAGGATGTGGAACTCGGTCGCGAGACGGATGGAGATGGAATCCGGCCCGCCCTGGGCCGCCTTTTCCGCCTCGACGTGGGCGCGCAGCCGCGCCACCTGATCCCGGGTGAGCCGGCCGGCAAGGTGGCGCACCACCAGCCGTTCCAGCTGGATGCGGATGTCGAAGGCGTCGCGCGCCTCGCGCCAGGACGGGGTCGCCACCACGGCGATGCGGTTGCGCCGCAGTTCCACCAGGCCCTCGGCGGCCAGCTGCCCCAAGGCATGGCGGGCGATGGTGCGGCTGACGCCGAAGCGTTCGCCCAGGGCGTCTTCGGGCAGCTTGGTGCCGGGCTCCAAGGCCTGCTCGATGATGGCGCGGCGCAGGGCCCGGCAGATGGTTCCCACACGGTCGGACGGGCCGTCCGCATCCCCCCTCTCACGCACCATCGCCGCCACCCCGCCTGAGGCTGCCGCACCGTGGCAAGCCCTCTCCCGCCTCAAGCCATAGCGCGCCGCCGCCGGCTCAGCAACGCGCGAGCGCGCGCCGCAGCGATCGCATTCTGAATGCAGTTCAAGGCCCGCATTGCATGCCGGGCGGCGGTCCGTGCAGCGCCGCCGGCGGTGCGAGGCCCGGGCGGATCTCGCGGCGCGGACGCCGGCCGCGTCCAAGGAGAGGCGGGCGACGCGCGCGCCCGCATTTCGACTGCGCCTGCGCAATTAATCTAGAATGACGATTATTTGTAGAAATATAACGCGATTGATTGATTGGTCTTTGTGCCCGATCCTGCCTGCCACAACGAGCGCAGGACACATGACCGACGACAGCACCACGCTCAGCCTCGCCCCCCGCAAGGGGCTGTTCGACCGCTGGGGCCGTTCCAACATCTTTCCCGGCCTCGCGCTCGGCGTGCTGATCGCCGCCGCCGCCTATTTCGTGCGGATGCTGCCGGGAGCCGGCACGCTGAGCCCGCTGGTGATCGCCATCGTCATCGGCATGGGGTTCCACAATTTCGTCGGCACCCCGGCCGCCGCCAGGGCGGGCGTGAAGTTCTGCCTGCGCCGCATCCTGCGCTTCGCCATCGTGCTGCTCGGCCTCCAGCTCACCTTTGCCCAGGTGGGCATGGTGGGCGCCACCGGCTTCGCCATCGTCGCGACCGCGCTGCTCGCCACCTTCTTCGCCACCCGCTGGATGGGGCGGCTGATGGGCGTCGACGCCAAGCTTTCCGAGCTGATCGCCGCCGGCACCGCCATCTGCGGCGCCTCCGCCGTGATCGCCACCAATACGGTGACGCGCGGCTCCGACGAGGACGTGGCCTATGCGGTGGCCTGCGTCACCGTCTTCGGCTCGATCTCCATGCTGCTGGCCCCGGTGCTGCTGCCGCTGACCGGCTTCGACGCCCACGCTTATGGCCTGTGGACCGGCGCCTCGATCCACGAGGTGGCGCAGGTGGTGGCGGCCGCCTTCCAGGGCGGGCAGCCGGCGGGCGAATTCGGCACCGTGGCCAAGCTCACCCGCGTGATGCTGCTCGGCCCCCTGGTGATCGGCCTCGGCGTCGCCGCCCTCTGGCAGGCCCGCCGCAACGGCGCCGACGCGGGCGCGGCGCGTGCCCCCCTGCCCTGGTTCGTGTTCGGCTTCATCGCCATGGTGATGGTGAACAGCGCCGGCCTCGTGCCCGACGCGGCGCGCCCGGCCATCGTCACCGCCACCACTTTCCTGCTCGCCGTGGCGCTCGGCGCCATGGGCCTTGAGACCGACTTCGCCAAGCTGCGCCTGAAGGGCCTGCGCCCGCTGGCGCTCGGGGCGGCGTCGTGGCTTTTCATCTCGGCCTTAACCTTTATCCTCATCGCGGCTTTCTTCACGGGGTGAACCGGACCGAGGATGACGCTGGAGCAATTGCGGGTCTTTGCGACCGTCGCCGACCTGCTGCACATGACCCGTGCCGCCCAGCGCCTGCATATGACGCAATCGGCGGTCTCCGCGTCCGTGGCGGCGCTGGAGGCTGCGTGCGGCGTTCCGCTGTTCCACCGCGTCGGGCGGCGCATCGAGTTGACCACGGCCGGCCGTGCCTTCCTGCCCGAGGCGCGCGCGATCCTCGACCGGGTGGCGGTGGCGGAGACCGTGCTCGCCGACGTCTCGGGCCTCAGGCGTGGCCGGCTCCGGCTCCACGCCAGCCAGACCATCGCCAATTACTGGCTGGGGCCCCTCATCCACCGCTTCCACGCGCTCTATCCGGAGATCACGCTCCAGGTGGCGATCGGCAACAGCACCCAGGTGGCGGCCGCGGTCACGGAAGGTGAGGCCGACCTCGGCTTCGTGGAGGGCGCGGTCGATGCCCTGCTGCTGGCCCGGACCGCCGTCCCCGGCGACCGGCTGGTGATGGTGGTCGCGCGCGACCACCGGTTCGGGCAGAGCGCGGTGCGCCCGCAGGACCTCCTCGACGTGCCGTTCGTGCTGCGCGAGGAAGGGTCCGGCACGCGCCAGGTGTTCGAGGAGGGCCTGTGCGCGCTCGGCCTTGACCCGGCGTTGCTGAAGGTGGCGCTGGAATTGCCCTCCAACGAGGCGGTGATCAGCGCGGTCGCGGCCGGCGCGGGCGCGACCGTGATCTCAGAACTCGCCGCCGCGGCAGGGCTCGCGGCGGGCGCGCTGCGCCTGATCCCGATCGCCTTTCCCATGCGCCGCTTCTACGTGCTGCGCCACGCCGACCGCTATCAGTCGAAGGCCGAGCAGGCACTGCTCGCTTTGGTGCGGGCGGGCCCCGGGCCGGGCGGCTGAGCGTCGGCGACCGCAGCCGGCTGCCTCACCAGCGCAGCACTCGGCTGCCGATCAGAGCCCCCAGCCCACCCATCATCGCCACCACCAGCGAATACCACAGCGCCACGAAGAGCGGGGAATCGTCCGGGCAGTGGGCGGCATAGAAGAAGGTGCCGATGCCGCCCGCGGCGAGCCCCGCCACCAGGCCGGCGCGCCACGGCACGTCCGGCGCCCCGCGCTTCAGCGCCAGCAGCAGCAGCGCCAAGGGGCCGAGCGAAATGACCGGGCCGAAGGTGAGGCAGGTCAGCCAATAGCTGCCCACAGCGTGGGCGCCCCAGCGGGCCGGGGGCACCACGAGCAGTTCGAGCCCGACCGCGGCGGCGAGCAGCAGCGCCGGCACGGCGAGGCCGGCCGCCGCGGCGGCGATTCGCGCGCCCGGCCGCGAGAGCTTCAAGGCCAGGTTCAGCGCCGTGGCGGCGAGCGCCGCCGTGACCACGAACTTGAAGACGAACCGCGCCGACGTGGTCAGCGCGGCGACGGCGTCGCCGCGCACGCCCAGGGTCTCGTGGAGCACGACGGCGCCCACCACGAGCGCGCCCGCCAGCGCCAGGAACACGCCGGTCCGCAGCGACGGCCCGCGGGGCGCGGCGTCGGCGGACAAAGCGGCGATCAGGTCCTCGGTCTTCATTCCTTCATCCCCCGTGGGCGGCCGCCAGGCGCTTGAGCGCCCGATGCAGCGCCACCCGCACCGCGCCCTCGCTCATCGCGAGCTTCGCGCCGGCCTCCTTCACGCTCGCCCCGGAGAGGCACATGGCCTCAACCACGGCGCGTTCGCGCCCGCTGAGGAGCGCCACCATGCGCCTGGCATCCCTTGCCTCGAGCCCATCCGTCTCCGGCTCGCCCTGAGTCAGCACGTCCTCCAGGCCGTCCAGCGGCACCTCGGCGCGCCGGCCGGAGCGGCGCATCACGTCCACCGCCTTGTGGCGAGCGATCGCCCAGACCCACGGCGCGAGCGGCGTCGACGGATCCCAGGTGTGCCGCTTGAGATGCAGCGCCAGAAGGGTTTCCTGTACCACGTCCTCCGCATCTCCCGCATCGCGCCCGGAAGCCGTCAGCACCCGGCGCGCAAACGCCCTGAGCGCGGGGGCGAGCGCGCCCAGAAGTTCGCGATAAGCGGCGCCGTCCCCTGCAAGGGCGGACCGCATGAGCATCGTCCAGGTCTCGGTCATGGAGCTTGGTGCACGCGCCGATCCGTTTGCATCCCAGACCGATCGAATATCACACCTTCTCCCTCAACGGTTTGGTGACGACCCCACCAATCCGGTGGTTCCCTCCGCGACCGGCCCGAGGCGGCGTTGCTCTCCTTCGTCCGTCGCGCCGCCTTTGTTACACGCAGCGGCCCAATGTCCGCGTCACGGCTGCTTGAGCGGCACCGTACACGAGGCCGTGAGTGACGTAACGGTGCAGGCCATTCCGGCGAACCGCTGGTCATGGCCGCCACGGACGGCAGCCATGCCACAGGAGAACAGCCATGAAGACCGCTCTGGATCGCGCCGTGCTCGGCGCCCTCGCCCTCGCCCTCGGCGCCGCCACCCCGGCCTTCGCGCAGGATGCGAACGCCGGCAAGGAGAAGTGCTACGGCGTCGCCCTCAAGGGCCAGAACGACTGCGCCGCCGGCCCCGGCACCACCTGCGCCGGCACCTCCAAGGTGGACTATCAGGGCAATGCCTGGAAGCTCGTCCCCAAGGGCTCCTGCGTCACCATGAAGACGCCGACCGGCATGGGCTCGCTGACGGCCATCAAGTCCTGACGCGCGGCGGGAGCGCCGCCCGCGGCGCTCCCGCCGCCATGTTCCGCCCCCCATCTCCTGCCCCCCAATTCCTGCCCTTTGGCCCTCGGAGGGACCCATGATCGCGAACGCGCTTCCGGCCGGCGTCGGCGTCGGCTTCAAGCCGCAGCATTTCGAGGCCATCGCCGCTGCGCCCCAGCCGCTCGCCTTCTTCGAGGTGCATGCGGAGAACTACATGGGCGCGGGCGGCCTGCCGCACGCCCAGCTCGCGGCGCTGCGGCGCGACTATGCGCTCTCGGTGCACGGGGTGGGGCTCGGCATCGGCGGGCTGTCCGCGCTCGACCTCGACCATCTCGGCAGGGTCAGGGCGGTGTGCGCCCGCTACCAGCCGGAGAGCTTCTCCGAGCACCTCGCCTGGGCCACCCATGCGGGCGTCTTCCTCAACGATCTGCTGCCTCTGCCCTACACCGAGGACCGCCTTTTCGTGGTCGCCGACCATGTGGACCAGGTGCAGGAGGCGCTCGGCCGCCGGCTGCTGCTGGAGAACCCCGCGACCTACGTGACGTTCGCCGAAAGCACCGTCCCCGAGACCGATTTCCTCGCCGAGATCGCGCGCCGCACCGGCTGCGGCCTGCTGCTGGACGTCAACAACGTCTTCGTCTCGGCGGTCAATCACGGCACCGATCCGGTCGCCTATCTCGACCGCTTCCCGCTGCATCTGGTGGGCGAGATCCACCTCGGCGGCCACGCGGCGGCGCAGGACGGGGAGGCGGCGCCGCTGCTCATCGACGCCCACGGCGCGCCGGTGGCCGACCCGGTCTGGGCGCTCTATGGCGAGGTGATCCGCCGCACCGGGCCGCTGGCGAGCCTCATCGAATGGGACAATGACGTGCCCTCCTGGCCGGTGCTGCGGGCCGAGGCGGAGCGCGCCGCCCTTATGCTCGGCGGCGCCCGCCGCGCGGCGGCGTGAGGGCGCGCCATGACCTCCCTTGTCTTGAACATCGGGCACGCCCGCGAGGCGCAGTTCGCCGCGGCCTGCCTGGACGGCGCCCATCCCGTGCCGGACGGGCTCGCCGCGCCCGCCGCCGATCGGCGCGAGCGCCGCTTCGCGGTCTATCGCAACAATGTGGTGGTCTCGCTCATCGACGCGCTGGCCGCCAAATATCCGGCGGTCGCGGCCATTGTCGGCGACGACTTCTTCCGCGCCACGGCGCGCCTCTACGCGGCCGCCCATCCGCCGCGCTCGCCGGTGATGGCGCAATTCGGCGACGCGTTCGCCGCGTTCCTCGCTTCCTTCGCGCCGGCCGCCGGCCTGCCCTATCTCGCTGACGTGGCGCGCCTCGAGGCGCTGGTGCTGCGCGCCTACCACGCCGCCGATGCCGCAACCCTCGAGGCGCGCCATCTGCCCGCGCTCGCCGCCGGGACGGTGCCGTTGCGCCGGCATCCGGCGGCGTTCGCGCTGCGCGCCGATTGGCCGGCGCTCACCCTCTGGCGCATGAACACCGGCCGGGAGCCGCTCGGCGAGGTGACCTGCTGGACCGCGCAGGACGTGCTGGTCACCCGCCCCCGTTTCGAGGTGCTGGCGTGCCTGCTGCCGCCCGGCGGCGGCGCCTTCCTCGCCGCGCTCGACGCCGGCCCCGCCTCCGCCGCCGCGGCGGCGATTGAGGTTCCCGGCGCGCAGCTTCCCCTCATCATCGAGACGCTGGTCCGCGCCGGCGCGTTCTCGGCCCCGGAGATCGAGCCATGACCCCGGACACCCAATCCCGCACCCTGCCCCACGCGCTGCCGCGCCCGTCCACCCCGAGCCTTGCCTGCCGCCTGCGCCGGCTGACGGCGCTCGGCGATGCCATCCCCTATTCCCTGGTGGCGCTCGCCGCGCGGGTGTTCCCGGCCGCCGTGTTCTGGCAGTCGGGCCAGACCAAGCTCGACGCCAATTGGCGCGTTTCCGAGAACGCGGTCTATCTGTTCGAGGAGGAGTACCGGCTGCCGCTGGTCGATCCCTCGCTGGCGGCGCATCTGGCCACCGTCGCCGAGCACCTGTTTCCGGTGCTGCTGGTGCTCGGGCTGGCGACGCGGCTTTCCGCGCTCGCGCTGCTCGGCATGACGGCGGTGATCCAACTGTTCGTCTATCCCGACGCCTGGCCGACCCACGGCACCTGGGCGGCGCTGTTCCTGCTGCTGGTGGCGCGCGGACCGGGCGTCGTCTCGCTCGACCATCTGATCGGCCGGGCTTGCCGCGGCCCCATGTGAGGGCGGCGGACGGCGCGGGTTTCGCTCCGCCCGTTCCGGCGCGCGCAAAGCGGCGGGGCCTTCACACCTTGCCGCGAACGTGCTTCTAAGGTGGCCGTTGCCGCGCGGATCGCCGCCGCGGCCCGCGCCGGGACAGCCAAATGATCGACCTTCGCAGGAACATGGGAACGAGGCCGGGCGCCAACCGGGCTTTGCGCGCCGGTCTCGACGGCGGCCTTGGCGCTGGTCTCGGCCGGGCCTGGCCGCTGGTGGGCGCGCTCGCCGCCGCGCTGGCGACCCAGATCGCCGTGGATGCGTTCGCCCAGTCCTCGCGCCCGCAGGTGACCATCACCCCGCGCGTCATCCAGCTGCCGGTGATCCCCCAGGGCAATTATCTCGATCCCGGCCCGGGCGCGCCCATCCGGCCGGACGTGAGCATCGGCAAGGGCGAGAACAACGATTACGTGTTCCCGCCGGATCTGACCGGCGGCTACGGCTCCGGCCCGCCCGGCGACGCCACCAATAACGGCCAGTGGAGCCCGCTCGACGGCGACACGCCGAGCTTCTGAGCGGCGGCTTTCCCCTCTCAAGCGGTCCTTCGTGCTCCGGCCAAGCCCGAGCGCGAGGGCGCGGACACGACCCGCGCCCTTCCCCCCTTAGAGCCATACCCCAGAACGCAAAACGGCGGGGCCGAAGCCCCGCCGTCTGGTCTTGGAACCGGCGTGCGCCGCTTAGCGCTTCGAGAACTGGAACGAGCGGCGGGCCTTGGCGCGGCCGTACTTCTTGCGCTCGACGACGCGGCTGTCGCGGGTCAGGAAGCCGCCCTTCTTGAGCGGGCTGCGCAGCTCGGGCTCGTAATAGGTGAGCGCGCGGGAGATGCCGTGGCGCAGCGCGCCGGCCTGGCCGGACAGGCCGCCGCCGGACACCGTGCACACCACGTCGTACTGGCCCTCGCGGGCGGCGGCCTGGAACGGCTGGTTGATCATCAGGCGCAGCACCGGGCGGGCGAAATAGACCACGATGTCGCGGTCGTTCACCGTGATCTTGCCGGTGCCCGGGCGCACCCACACGCGGGCCACCGCGTCCTTGCGCTTGCCGGTGGCATAAGCGCGGCCATACTTGTCCAGCTTCTGGACGTGGACCGGGGCGTCGGGCTGGGCGGAAACCGCGGCGGCGCCGCCGAGCGCGTCGAGGGACTGAAGAATCTCGGCCATGATCAGTTCCTCACGTTCTTGCGGTTGAGCGCCGCCACGTCGAGGGCGACCGGCTGCTGGGCCTCGTGCGGGTGGGCCGGACCCTTGTAGACACGCAGATTGCCCATGATCTTGCGGCCGAGCGGACCGCGGGCGAGCATGCGCTCCACCGCCTTCTCGATCACGCGCTCCGGAAAGCGGCCCTCGAGGATGAACTTCGCGGTGCGTTCCTTGATGCCGCCCGGATAGCCGGTGTGGTGGTAATAGACCTTCTGGTCCTTCTTGCGCCCCGTGAACACCGCCTTCTCCGCGTTCACCACGACGACATTGTCGCCGCAGTCCACGTGCGGGGTGTAGATGGGCAAATGCTTGCCCTTCAGGCGCATGGCGATGATGGTCGCGAGGCGGCCGACCACGAGGCCGCTGGCGTCGATCACCACCCACTTCTTCTCGATATCGGCGGGCTTGGCCGAATACGTCTTCATGGGGGATCATCCGAAAGAGAAAGCCGGGCGCGAAGGGCACCCGGCGATGGAAGGGGCTTTTAGCGGAGCCGCCGCGCGCGGTCAATGCGCTGGGAGTTGAAATATATATTTGAAATCAGGTGTTTATGAAAATGGTGCGATAACACCATCAAAAATTGCGCGGCAACGCAGCCATTTAAGGTCCGATAGCCCGTATTCCTATCTTCTTACCGTCCGGCGGCCCCCAGGGCGTCCATGGACGCAAGCCAGCCGGCGCGCCGGCGTTCGCCCATGCCCTCGACGCCGCCGATGGCGCTGGTGCGGACCAGCGTGATGCCGACCAGGCCGAAGATGTTGCGCCGGACGATCTCGAGCCCCGCCGAGAGATACCAGAGCCGGAACACCAGAGCCGGCATGCCCATGGTCACGACGATGCGCGCGGTGCGCCCCTCCAGCAGGCCTTTGGGGAAGCCCTTCCCGTCCGCCGCATAGGCATAAGCGAAGCCGGGCCGCATCAGCTGCTCCAGGAAGCCCTTGAGCAGCGCCGGCATGGTGCCGAGCCAAAGCGGGAAGAACAGCGCCACATGGCGCGCCTCCAGCAGCGCCCCACGCGCCTCGGCGAGGGCGGCGGGCGCCTCCCCGCGCAGGAAATCCTCCTGGGAGCGCAACAGGGGAAAATCGAGCCGCGCGACGTCCACCACGATGACACGGTGCCCCGCTTTGCGCGCGCCCTCGGCATAAGCCTGCGCCAGCGCATGGCAGAGATGGCCGCCCTCGGGATCGGGGTGGCCCTGGATCACGAGGACGGTGTTGCTCGACGGCTCCGGCTTTTCGGACATGGCACGCGCCCTCCTGTGCTCGCCGCTCATGCCGGATCCCGGCGCGAGCGGCCTTGCGCCCGATCAGCGCCGGCGCCTCAGCGGTCTTCCCACCTCGGGTCGCGCTTCTGCAGCACCGCCGATATCCCCTCGTCGGCGTCGCGCGCGAGCATGTTCTCGGTCATCACCCGGCTGGCATAGGCATAGGCGTCGTCGAGGCCCATCTCCATCTGGGCGTAGAAGGCCTCCTTGCCGAGCTTCACCGGCACCATGGACTTGGCCGCGATGCGCCGCGCCAGCTCCTGGGCGGCGGCGAGCGCGCCGCCCGCCGGCACCACGCGGTTGACGAGGCCCATGCGGAGCGCCTCCGGCGCCTCCACCCACTCGCCCAACAGCAGCATCTCCAGCGCATGCTTGCGGCCGAGATTGCGCGAGAGCGCCACCATGGGGGTGTGGCAGAACAGGCCGATATTGACCCCCGGCGTGCAGAAGCGCGCCTTCTCGCCGGCCACCGCCAGGTCGCAGCTCGCAACCAATTGGCAGCCGGCCGCCGTCGCCATGCCCTCCACCGCCGCGACCACCGGCTGGGGCAGGCGCACGATCGCCGTCATGAGCGCCGAGCAGCGCGCGAGCACGTCGGCGAAATAGGCCCGGCCCCGGTCGGCATCGCCCCGGTGCGCCTGGATCTCCTTGAGGTCGTGGCCGGCGCTGAAGACCGGCCCTTCCGCCGCCAGCACCACCGCGCGCACGCTGGTGTCGGCGGCGATGCCGGCGAGCGCGCCGGTAAGCGCGGCCATCATCGCCTCCGACAGGCTGTTGCGCACCTGCGGCCGGGCGAGCGTGAGGGTCAGCACCCCGTCCGCCACCGGGCTCTGAAGAACGGGCGCGGCGGCGGGGTCGGTGGCGGGATGGAGGGTCATGGCATCGTCCTCGGCGGTCTTCGGCGCGGCGCACGGCTCGCCCCGCGGCGCATTGACGTTTTCAGCGCCCATCTTATTCAGGTCCGGGGCCGGGCGCGAGCGGGCGCCCACGGCGGAGAGCGGACCATGGGATCGGGGACAGTGATGACGGCGCAGGAGCTCGAGGACTTCCTAAGAGAGGTCTTCCCCCAGGCCTTCGGGCCCGGCCGGCCGCATCACGTGGTGGCGCTCGGCCACCGCACCGCCACCATCCGCCTCGATGCCGAGGACGAACACCTGCGGCCCGGCGGCACGGTCTCCGGCCCGGCGCTCATGGCGCTGTCGGACGTGGCGGTCTATGCGGCGCTGCTGGGGCAGATCGGCAGGGTGGCGCTCGCGGTCACCACCAACCTCTCCATCAACTTCCTGCGCAAGCCGGCGCCGGGGCCGGTGTTCGCCGATGCGCGCATCATCAAGCTCGGCAAGCGCCTCGCGGTGGGCGACGTGGCGCTGCGCGGCGCCGGCAGCGACGACCTCGTGGCGCATTGCGTGGCCACCTATTCCATCCCCGACAAAAGGTAGCGGGGGGCGGGCGCGGCAAAGGCGGCCCCCGGCCGGGATTGACGGGGAGGCGCGGCTCCCGTAACGCCTGCGCCTTCCCTCTCCCCCGCAGAAGAACCGCCGCGCCCCATGGCCGAGATCGCCGAGAAGTCGCCCCGCATTTCCTTCGTCTCGCTGGGCTGTCCGAAGGCGCTGGTGGACAGCGAGCGCATCGTCACGCGCCTGCGCGCCGAGGGCTACGAGCTCACCCGCTCCCACGAGGGCGCCGATCTCGTCATCGTGAACACCTGCGGCTTCCTGGACAGCGCCAAGCAGGAGAGCCTCTCCGCCATCGGCGACGCGCTGGCCGAGAACGGCCGCGTGGTGGTCACCGGCTGCATGGGCGCCGAGCCCGAGGACATCCTGAAAGCCCATCCGAGCGTGCTCGCCATCACCGGCCCGCAGCAATATGAGAGCGTGCTCGACGCTGTGCACAGGGCGGTGCCGCCCAAGCACGACCCGTTCCTGGACCTGGTGCCCGAACAGGGGGTGAAGCTCACCCCGCGCCACTACGCCTATCTCAAGATCTCCGAGGGCTGCTCCAACCGCTGCACCTTCTGCATCATCCCCAAGCTGCGCGGCGACCTGGTCTCGCGCCCCGCCGGCGAGGTGCTGCGCGAGGCGGAAAAGCTGGTGAAGGCGGGGGTGAAGGAGCTGCTCGTCGTCTCGCAGGACACCTCCGCCTACGGCCAGGATATCCGCTATGCGCCGAGCCCCTGGGGCGACAGGGAGGTGGCCGCGCGCTTCGTCGACCTGTCCCGCGCGCTCGGCGACCTCGGTGCCTGGGTGCGGCTGCATTACGTCTATCCCTACCCGCACGTCGACCCGATCATGGCCCTGATGGCGGAAGGCAAGGTGCTGCCCTATCTGGACATTCCGTTCCAGCATGCGAGCCCCGCCGTGCTGCGGCGGATGAAGCGCCCGGCCTCGCAGGAAAAGACGCTGGCCCGCATCAAGGCCTGGCGCGAGCAGGTGCCGGACCTCACCGTGCGCTCCACCTTCATCGTCGGCTTTCCCGGCGAGACCGAGGCCGAGTTCGAAGAGCTGCTCGCTTTCCTGGAGGAGGCGCAGATCGACCGCGCCGGCTGCTTCAAGTACGAGCCGGTGCGCGGCGCCGAGGCCAATGCCCTCGGCGATCCTGTGCCCGACGCCGTGAAGGCGCAGCGCCACGACCGCTTCATGCGCGCCCAGCAGGCCATTTCCGCGCGCCGCCTGAAGCGCAAGGTGGGCACGCGCCAGCAGGTGATCATCGACCAGCTGACGCCGGGCGGCGGCATCGGCCGCACCAAGGGCGACGCGCCGGAGATCGACGGCACGGTGAAGGTCGCCGCCCGCCGCCCGCTGCGGGTGGGCGAGATCGCCACCGTCAAGATCGAGGCCGCCGGCCCCTACGACCTCGTCGGCACCGCGGTGGGCTTCTGACCGAGGCGAAGGCCGCGGCGCGAACGAAAACGGCCGGGCAAAGCCCGGCCGCATTCGCAATTCTTCAGACGCGAACGGCGCTCAGCCTTCCTCGTCGTCCGTGTGCTCGGGCGGGACGAGACCCTGGAGGCCGGCCAGCAGCTCCTGCTCGGTCATGCGGTCCATCTGCACGTCGTCGTCGGCACCGCCCTCGCCGGAGGTGATCATCGGCACCGCCTCGGGCTCGGGCTCGTCCACCTCGGTGTATTTCTGCAGCGAGTGGATGAGGTCCTCCATGAGGTCCTCGGGGCTCACCGTCTCCTCGGCGATCTCGCGCAGCGCCACCACCGGGTTCTTGTCGTTGTCGCGGTCGACCGTGATCGGCGCGCCGGAGGAGACCATGCGCGCGCGGTGGGCCGCGAGCAGCACCAGCTCGAAGCGGTTGTCCACCTTGTCAATGCAATCTTCCACGGTGACACGGGCCATGGGCTCGTCACTCCTTCATGCGCCAGCGTCACGGTCCGGCGCCGGATGGGCTCAGGGAAGAGCGTCCGATACAGCAATTCACCACTTCCGGCAAGTGCGCTCTTGATTTTGCTTGCGTTGCAACGCTCGCCGTCGGACAAAGGCGGCGGACGGCACATTTTAAAGTCGCTCTATCGTAACGCCCCACCTCTTCAAGCGGCGGATATTTGTATGCAGGGCACTGAGAAGATCGCTCTCCTCATCGACGGCGCGAATCTTTACTCCGCCACCAAGGCGCTCGGTTTCGACATAGACTACAAGCGCCTTCTCAAGGAATTCCAGAGCCGTGGCTATTTGCTGCGCGCTTTCTACTACACGACACTGATCGAGGACCAGGAATATTCCTCCATCCGTCCGCTGCTCGACTGGCTGGACTATAACGGCTACGCGGTGGTGACCAAGCTCGCGCGCGAGTTCACCGACGCCCAGGGCCGCCGCCGGGTGCGCGGCAACATGGACATCGAGATCGCGGTGGACGCCATGGAGCTCGCCGAGCACGTGGACCACATCGTGCTGTTCTCCGGCGACGGCGACTTCCGCTCGCTGGTCGAGGCGCTCCAGCGCAAGGGCGTGCGGGTCTCGGTGGTCTCCACCATCTCCACCCAGCCCCCGCTCATCGCCGACGACCTGCGCCGCCAGGCGGACGTGTTCATCGACCTGGTGGACCTCCAGCCGAAGATCGGCCGCGACCCCGGCGAGCGCGCCGGCCGCATGCAGGAGACCCCGCGCTTCCTGGAGCGCCGCGGCGCACCGGCCGCCGAGAACGGCGATTTGTGATGGCCGCTTCGGCGGCCCCCTCCCCTTCCCCCATCAGCGAGCCGGGTCCCGACTGCCCCCTGTGCCCGCGCCTCGCCGCCTTCCGGCACGAATGGCGCGCGCTCGAGCCCGGCTGGCACAATGCGCCGGTGCCGTGCTTCGGGCCGACCTCCGCGCGGCTGCTGATCGTCGGGCTGGCGCCGGGGCTTAGGGGCGCGAACCGCACCGGCCGCCCCTTCACCGGCGATTTCGCCGGCGACCTGCTCTATGCCACGCTCGCGGCCTTCGGCTTCGCCGAGGGCGACTACCGCGCCGCGCCCGACGATGGCCTGGTGCTGAAGGACGCGCGCATCGTCAACGCCGTGCGCTGCGTGCCGCCCCAGAACAAGCCGACGCCGCAGGAGATCCGCACCTGCCGGCCGTTCCTCGCCGCCGCCCTCGCCGAGATGCCGAACCTGCGCGCCATCGTGACGCTCGGCCGGATCGCCCACGATTCGACCCTGCTGGCGCTCGGCGCCAAGCCCTCGCGGCTGAAGTTCGGCCATGGGGCGGAAGGCGAAATCGACGCGCGGCGCGTGATCGCGAGCTACCACTGCTCGCGCTACAACACCAATACCGGGGTGCTGACCGCGCCGATGTTCCGCGCCGTCTTCGCGGCCGCCCGCAGCTACGTCGACGCGTCGGCCTGAAGGTGGGCGAGCACGTCCGCCGCGCTGCGGTCGGGCGGGAAGACCGGATAGAAGACGCGGCAGATCGCGCCCTCCTTGATGATCAGCGTGATGCGCTTCAGCAGCCGCATCCCCTCCACCTCGAACATGGGCAGGCGGATGGCGTGGGCCAGTTCATGCCGCGCGTCCGAGAGCAGCGGGAACGGCAGATGGAGGCGCTCCGCCACCTCCTTCTGCACCGCGGTCTCCTGCACCGAGAGGCCGAACACGTGATCGGCGCCGGCCGAGCGCAGCAGTTGGAAATGGTCGCGGAAGGAACAGGCCTGGGGCGTGCATCCGCGTGCCCCGGGAATCTCGTCCCGGCCGTTCGGCAGCGGCTCGCCGGGCACGCCGGTGCGCGGATAGACATAGACCACCGCCAGCCCGGACAGGCCGGAGATGTCCACCAGCCGCCCGTCGGTCGCCGGCAGGCGGATGATCGGCAGTTCGAGCCCCGGAAGATGGACGGCGGCGCCGTCGTCCTCGGGGGCCGGCAGGCCGTCGGGAAGGGATTGGAACTGGCTCATGATGAGCTCCCGTAGGAAATGAACTCGAGCAGCGTCCCATCGGGGTCGCGGAAATAGACGCTGGTGCCCGTGCCCTGCGCGCCGAAGCGCTCCACCGGGCCGAGCTCGGGCGCGATGCCGTGGCGCTGGAGGTGGGCGAGCGCGTCGGCGATGGGGCCGTCCCAGCAGAAGCACAGGTCGCTGTTGCCCGGCTGGACCGGCAGCCGCGCCACCGGCGCGGCGTCGACGCCGGGCCCGTGCAGGTTCAATTGCCGCGCGCCGAAGCGATAGGCGACGCCGCCGGAGGGCGTCGCCACCACCTCGGCTCCCAGCACGTCCCGGTAGAACGGGGTCGAGACGGCAAAATCGCTCACATGGACCACGCAATGGTCGAACGCCACCGGCACCGCCATCGTCCGCCTCCTCAGCCGCGATCGCGCAGCAGGCGCGCTTTGTCGCGCGCCCAGGATTTCTCCTTGAGCGCCTCGCGCTTGTCGTGGGTCTTGCGGCCCTTGGCGATGGCGATCTCCACCTTCGCGCGGCCGCGATCGTTGAAGTAGATCTTCAGCGGCACCACCGTCATGCCCTCGCGCTCGACCGCATGGCCGAGCTTGTTGATCTGGCGCTTGTGCAGCAGCAGCTTGCGGGGGCGCCGGGTCTCGTGGTTGAAGCGGTTGGCCTCAAGATATTCGGGAATGTAGGCATTGTAGAGCCACATCTCGCCGGACTTCTGCGCCGCATAGCTCTCGCCGATGGTGGCCTTGCCGGTGCGCAGGCTCTTCACCTCGGTGCCGGTCAAGGCGATCCCGGCCTCGAACACCTCGCCGATCTCGTAGTCGAACCGCGCCCGCCGGTTGTCGGCGGCGATCTTGCGGGGCGCGTCTTTGGTCTTGTCGCTCATGGCTGGGAAGATGGTCGCACGGTCGCGCCGAAGCAAGCGGGAGCTGTCAGGGCCGTCGGCGCGCCATGTGCACTTGGCCAAGACCCTCCCGGATTCGCGCAACCTGCTCCGGCGTCAGCTCATAATCGCCGGCGCCACGCCGCACGAGGTCGAGCAGCAGCTCGGCCGCGTGGTCCTGCTCCGCGTCGGGCAGCTTGCGGATTTCCGTGATTTTAGCAGAACCGGCCTCAATTGATGAGGCCGGCATGCACCATGGCGCTGCGCACCACCGCGCGGGTGCTCTCGGACACCGGCACCATGGGAAGGCGCACCTCCTCGCTCATCTTGCCGAGCAGCGAGAGCGCATACTTGGTGGGCGCCGGATTGGTCTCCACGAACAGCGCCGTGTGCAGCGGCATCAATTGGTCCTGGATCGCGAGCGCGGTCCGGAAGTCGCCGGCCAGGCAGGCGGTCTCGAACTGGGCGCACAAACGCGGGGCGACGTTCGAGGTCACCGAGATGCAGCCGTGGCCGCCATGGGCCATGAAGCCGAGCGCGGTCGCGTCCTCGCCGGAGAGCTGGATGAAGTCTTCGCCCAGCACCTGCCGCTGCAGCGAGACCCGGGCCATGTTGGCGGTCGCGTCCTTCACCCCGACGATGTTCTCGATCTCGTAGAGCCGCGCCATGGTCTCCACCGACATGTCGATCACCGAGCGGCTCGGAATGTTGTAGATGAAGATCGGCAGGTCCACCGCGTCGGCGATCGCCTTGAAGTGGCGGTAGAGGCCTTCCTGGGTGGGCTTGTTGTAATATGGCGTCACCACCAGCAGCGCGCTCGCCCCCACCTTCTGGGCGTGCGCGGCGAGGCCGACGGCCTCGGCGGTGTTGTTGGAGCCGGCGCCGGCGATCACCGGCACGCGGCCGGCGGCCTGCTCCACGGCCCATTCGACGACGCGGTTGTGCTCCGCGTGGGTGACGGTCGGGCTCTCGCCCGTGGTGCCGACCGGCACCAGGCCGTTCGTGCCTTCGGCGATCTGCCAGTCCACGAGATCCCGGAAGGCCTTCTCGTCGAGGGCGCCGTCGCGGAACGGGGTGACGAGGGCGGTGAAGGACCCGCGGAAGGGCGACGGGGACGGCAAGGGCGACATGGCGGGCGCCTCGTTTCCTGACAAAGAGTTGACCTGGCGTCTCGGCGACCGTCTCGGTGCCGCGGCAGCGTCGGCGGTCGAGCGCGCGACGATCGGAACCCTTATCCTGTCCCGGGCCGCGCGGAAAGGGCGTCGGCGCATCCGGAGGGCCAGCCCCGCTTTCGCCCTCATCTTGCGGCAGGAACTGGTTAGGGTTTCGTCAACGCGCGTGGCGGAACATGCAGCGCTCAACGGACATCCCGGGCCGCGAGGGTTCAAGCATGTCGTCATTTTCGACCCTGATCCGCGCCAGCGCCCTGGCGTTCGCCTTTGCCGGGGCGGGCGTCCATGCGGCCTCCGGCGAGGTTCCCCTGCCGCCGAAGCCGCCGGCATCTGGCCCCGCGGTGGCGGCCAAGGAGAACCCGAAGGCATCGGGCAAGAAGACCGCGGACGCCAAGAAGGACGCCTCCAAGAAGGAGGCGACCAGAAAGGATCCGGGCAAGAAGGACACCGGCAAGTCGGCGAGCCTTGCCGCGCCGATGCCGCCGGCCAAGCCCGGCGCCGCCGCCGCAAAGCCGCTGCCCCAGCCCAGGCCTTCGGCCGCTGCGCCGGCGGCGAAGCCCGTGGCGCCCCGTCCTCCCTCCGCTCCGCCCACGCTCGCCGCCTCCTCCGCCTTGCCCACCGGCGAGCTCGGCACGCTGAAGGCCGCGGTCGCCGCGGCGCGCAACGGCAAGGGCACCGAAGCCCTTGCCATGGCGCGCGAGCTCGACGACGACGTGGCGCGCGCGCTGGTCACCTGGCTCGTCATCCGGCACGCGCCCAACGATCTCGGCTTCAACGGCATCAACGCCTTCCTCGAAGCCAAACCGGGCTGGCCGACGCAGAACACCCTGCGGCGCCGCGCCGAGCGCATGCTGTTCCAGGAAAAGCGCGACGCCGCCACGATCCGCGCCTTCTTCGCCCAGCAGCCGCCGATCTCCGGCGAGGGAAAGATCGCGCTCGCCCGCGCGCTGATGGCGACCGGCGCCCGCTCCGACGCCACCGATTGGCTGCGCGAGGCCTGGCACCAGGACGAGCTGAACGAGAATTTCGAAGAGCAGGTGATGGAGGAGTTCGGCTCGCTCCTCACCCGCGCCGACCACAAGGCGCGCGCCGACCGCTTCAGCTATCTCGACGAGCAGGATCGCGCGTTGCGGGCCGCCAAGCGCGCCGGCGCCGACGTGGTGACCCTCACCAAGGCGCGGCTCGCGGTGATGGAGAATGATTCGAAGGCCGGCAAGCTGCTTGCCGCCGTGCCCTTCACCTTCGCCGGCGATCCCGCCTATCAGTTCGCCAAGGCCCGTCTGCTGCGCCGCGCCGACAAGCCGGCCGAGGCGGCGAGCGCCCTGCTCCAGGGCGCCAAGAGCGAGGCCGCCGCCCTCGCGCCGGACCAGTGGTGGATCGAGCGTCGCTTCGTCGCCCGCGACCTCTTGGACGTGGGCGATGCCCGCACCGCCTACAAGATCGCCGCCACCGGCGTCACGCCGGAGGCCAACAACTACCGCGCCGAGCAGCAGTTCACCGCCGGCTGGATCGCCTTGCGCTACCTGAAGGATCCGCGCACCGCGGCCCAGCATTTCGCCGCCGCCGCGGAGGACCAGAAGCACCCGATCACCCTGGCGCGCGCCAATTACTGGCTCGGCCGCGCCGCCGCCGCCGCCGGCGACCGCGGCACCGCCCAGGCGCGCTTCCAGGCGGCAGCCCAATTCCCAACCGCTTATTACGGCCAGCTGGCGCGCACCGAGCTCGGCCTGCAGCCGGTGGCGCTGCGGCCGGTGCCGCAGCCCTCCTTCGCCGACCGCGGCACCTTTCCGCGCCTCGAGCCGGTGAAGGCCGTCCGCCTGCTCTACGCCATCGGCGAGCGCGAGATCCCGCTGACCATCTATTACGACCTCGCCTGGAACCTGAACGAGCCGGGCCAGCTCACCTTGCTGGCCGAGCTGGCGCAGGCCAACGGCGACGCGCGCGGCGCGCTCGCGGTCGGCCGCGAGAGCCTCGGCGACGGCGGCATGCCCACCGACAGCCTCGCTTTTCCCACCGTCGGCCTGCCCGACTACACCCCCATCGGCACGCCGGTGGACAAGGCCATGGTCTATGCGGTGGCGCGCCAGGAGAGCCATTTTCACCCGCGCACCGTGTCCAGCGCCAAGGCCATGGGCCTGATGCAGGTGACCCCGGCGGCTGGCCGGCAGGTGTCCAAGGTCACCGGCGCGCAATACAACGAAGCGCGCCTGATGAGCGACCAGTCCTACAACGTGCAGTTCGGCGCCGCCGAGCTGGGCGAGCTGTGGGACATCTATGACGGCAATTGCGTCCTGGTGTTCGCGGCCTACAACGCCGGGCGCGGCAACGTGCGCAAGTGGATCGAGCGGTTCGGCGATCCGCGCGACCCCGACGTGGACGTGGTGGACTGGGTCGAGCGCATCCCCTTCGGGGAGACCCGCAACTATGTGCAGCGGGTGATGGAGAACTACCAAGTCTACAAGGTGCGCTTCAACATCCCCACGAAGCTCCAGCTGGAAGCAGACCTGCGCGGCACCCGTAGCCGCTGACCGCCGCTGCAGGCCCGGCGGGCCGTCCCGTCGCTCCATCGGCCGCCCGCGGGCGGCCGATATGGTTTGCGCGCCCCACCAGCCTCGGCGCGGGTTTCATGTCCCCGGCCGGGGTCAGCGCGACCCGCGCCGCCGCCCCTGTCCCTCGCCGGAGCCGCCGAAGCCTCCGCAGACCGCCCGGACCCCATGGTGCCTGATCGGCCGTCGCCGGCTCGCGCGGGGCGCTTCGGCGCGACGGGGAAAGCGCGCTTGTTCAACGAGTTGGAGGAACGTGCTCCACCATCACGCGAGAGGGTATCGCGGCCCGCCCGCAATCCCGCGGGCGATTGGATATGGGCGCAGCCGGCTCTACTGCGGGCGGCGCGGCGGCAGACGCAGGTCCTCGGGCCTGGTGCCGGCGATCAGCGCCCGCGCCTGGCCGATCCAGTCCTCCCGCTCGATGCGCCCCGGAAAGGCGAGATAGGAGCCCACCCAAAGGGCCTCTTCCGCGCTCCAGGCGGCGATCTGGCGCAGCTGGTGGATGCCGAGGGCATGGAGCCGCGCCTCGTTCTGCGGGCCGATGCCCTTGATGAGCTTGAGGTCGTCGCATCCCGCTTCCGGCGGCGCCACAGCCGGCGGACGCCGGCCGGGATGGTCGGCCTCCGCTTTGCCCTTCCCGCCCGCCTTCGCGGGGCCCCGGGCCGATCCCGCCCCCTTCGCCTGGTCCGGGGAGGCCGGCGGCGGCGTTCCGCCGAGATGGAGCTCGCCCTGGGCCTCCGCCGGCGGCGGCGCTTCGTTGGCGGATGCCGGCGTGGCGCTCAAGCGGGCGTCCTGCTCCGCCGTCGGTTCCTCCTGCGCCGGTTCGGCCGCCGGGATCTCGGCCGCGGCCAGGCCGGCCGGGACCGGAGCCGCGGGTGGCGGCGCTGCCGGATCGCCGGCCGGCGCCTGGGGCGGAACGTCGGCGCGGCGATCCGCCCCCGTTGGGGTGCCGGTGGGTGCGGCCCGGCGCGCGCGGAGATATAGCCCGATCGCGAGCCCGATGGCGAAGGCCAGGCCCAGCAGCAGCGCGGTCTCGATGGCGAACGCCCTCATGATTGTCGTCCCCGGCGGCGGGCGAAATAGCCGGTCGCGACGCCCAGCAGCAGGGCGCACAGCAGATAGGGCCACAGCGACAGAGCGAGATAGATCATTGCGAGGCGCCCTCCTTCACCGTGATCTCGATGCGCCGGTTGAGCGCCTTGCCGGCCTCCGTGTCGTTGGGCGCCACCGGCCGCGCGGTGCCGTATCCCGCCCCCGACAGGCGCCCGCGGGCGATTCCCGCATCGGCGAGATAGCCCACCACGGCCTCGGCCCGCATTTCCGACAGCAGCTGATTGGCGGCGGCGGCGCCGTCGGAATCCGTATGGCCCGTGATCTCGACGATGGTGCCGGGGCAGCGCGCCAGGGAGAAAGCGAGCCGGTCCAGCAGCCCGAGGCTGCGCCGGTCGATGCGCGGGCTGCCGGAATCGAACAGGATGGTGGCCCGCACCAGCAGGTCGTTGACCGATTTCTGGCATTCCGGCGCCGTGGCCGGCGCCCCCGGCGGCGCGGCCTCGAGCGCCACCTCCGTGGTGAACGGCGCCTGGAGCCGGCGCGCCAGCTCGCCGGCGATCTCGGCATCCGCGCCGGGGCGCAGCACCGTGCCCGACAGGCGCATCTGGGTGTCGGACAGGCGCATCTCCCCGGTGCCGAGCCGCGCGAGCTGGGACAGGCCCGCCTGCGCCGCGTCGAGGAAGCCCTTGGGCGCCCCGCCGCCAATGGCGGACACGTCGGTGAGCTTCTCCTTCAGGAAGTCGCGCTCCAGGGTGGCGCGCAGCGCCTGGTGGGCGGCTTCGTCCGGATAGAAGCCCGAGAGGGTGAGCGCGTCGCCCTCGCGCCGCACCGCGAACACGTAGGGCGAGATGGCAGGCGGGCGCACGGCGCCGGCGTCCACCGCGAGCCCGGCGGGCGGCTGGGCGGCGGCCTGGTGCAGCGTGCCGTAGCTCGCCGAATCGAGCGCCTCGCCGGCGAGCAAGACGCGCGCGCCGGTGACCTGCGCCGCGCCGACGCGCAGCTTGGCGAGCTGGGCCACGGCAAAGCTCGACGCGGTGGCCCAGGCCTCCGGGCTGGGCCCACCCGAGGCGAGGCGCATCTCGTCCACCACGCCCACGCCCGGCAGCGCGCCGCGCGCGGCGTCCACCAGCAGGCGTCGCGCCTCGTCCGAGGGCGCGTAGCCGGTGAGCACCACCCGCTCGGGCGCGCGCGCCAGCTTCCAGGCGAACGGCGCGACGCGCGGCGGCTCGACCGCGAAGCGGGTGATCTGGAAGCCTTCCGGCGGCGCGCGGCGGATCGCCGTGAGGGCGTCGTAGGCGGCGAAGTCCGGCGCGCTCGCCTCGATGGAAATGGTGCTGTCGGCGAGCCCCACCCGGCCGCCGGGCACGGCGGCGAGCGCCCGCCCGGCGAGGCGCACGGCGCGCAGCCAGAGGTCGGTCGCGGGCGCGCCGTCCGCGAGGCGCGTCTCGTCGCGGATGTCGACCCCGGGCAGCAGCCCGCGCAGCGCGCGCAGCGCCTCCGCCCGCGCATCCTCCGAGGGCACATAGCCCGAAAGCCGCACGCCGGCAGGGTCACGGGTGGCGATGAACAGGAACGGCGAGGCCACCGGCGGGCGCACCGCGAAGCGCGCCAGCGTCATGCCCTGCGGCAGCGGCCCCTCCATGGTGGCGCGCAGGGCGTCGTAGCCGGCGAGGTCGGCGGCGCGGCCTTCGATCGCCAAGGCGCCGTCGGAGAGCGTGATGCGGCCCGAGGGCAGCCGGTCCAGCTGGGCAATGGCGAAGGTGGCGAGCGCAGCGAAATCGCCGGGCGGGGCGCCGCGGGCGCGGATCAGCCGGTCCTCGCCGGTGACCGTGGCACCGGTGGCGCGCGCGGCCGCGAGGATCCGCGCCAGGGCGTATTTCGAGGGCACGTAGCCATCGAGGGCGAGGGTCTTGCCGCTCTTCACGGCGCTGAAGGTGAACGGGCGCCGCTCCGGCAGCAGCGTGGTCTCGTCCTTGACGATCCGCACGCCGAACATCTCCCGGAGCGAGGCGCGCACCTTGGCGCGCGCCTCCTCGGCGAGGGATTCGCCCGTGAGGGTGGCGTCCCGGCCGTCGAACGAGACCGCCGCCCAGGACTCGCCGCTGCGGTCGAGCACGCCCACGGCGCGCGCGGTCAGCTCGGCCTCCACCGGACGCTCGGCGGTGGCGATGGTGGCGACGGCGAGCAGCGCCAGAGCCGCGAGGCCGAGCAGCAATACGGCGGGCCGCCAGCGCCGGGGGGCACGCGCACTGCCGCCCTCCCCCGCCTTCGAGACCGTGCCGGATGCATCCTCAACCATGCGCCGCTGCCTCCATCCGCCGCCCCGCCCGGGCGCCGACATGCCTCAACCTCCCGGGGGATGGTGCCGCCACTTCAGCATATTTCGGTGACGCTCCGAAAGTCGGACCGGGCCGCAACGCGGCGTCCGCGCGCGGTGGCGCGCGCGCGGGAGCGGATGGGAAAGGGACGGAAAACCTTTGGATACAAGCGAAATCGGCGGAGGATGGGGCGCGCAGCGCCGTCATCCCCCGCCGAAAATTTATCGCCGTGGCGCCGGTCGGCCGGCGCCTTTTCCGATCAGACCGCCTCGGCGAGCACCCCGTCGATGGCGCGGGTCACCTCGTCGATGGGCATCATGCCGTCGATCTGCTTCAGCTGGCCGCGCGCCCGGTAATAGGGCGCCACCACCGCGGTATCGCGGTTGTAGGCCTCGAGGCGGGTCTTGAAGACCTCCGGGTCGTCGTCCTTGCGCACCGGCTCGCCCCTGGCCTTCGCCTCGGCGGCGCGGTTGAGGATGCGGTCCACCAGCTTCTCCTGATCGACCACCAGTTCGATCACCGCATCGAGCTTGCTGCCCTTCTCGGCCAGCAGCCGGTCCAGCGCCTCGGCCTGCGCCACGGTGCGGGGGAAGCCGTCGAGGATGAATCCGTTCCGGGCGTCCGGCGCGTCGAGGCGCTCGGAGATGATGCCGATGACGATGTCGTCCGAGACCAGGCCCCCCGCCTCCATCACCGCCTTGGCCTTCAGGCCCACGGGCGTCGCCGCCGCCACGGCGGCGCGCAGCATGTCGCCGGTGGACAGCTGCACGATCCCATGACGGGTCACCAGCCGTTGCGCCTGCGTTCCCTTGCCGGCTCCGGGCGGCCCCAGCAGCACCAGCCTCATGTTATTTCCTCCTCCCCCCGCGCAGCTTGGCCTTCTTGACCAGTCCTTCGTACTGGTGGGCCAAGAGGTGTCCCTGAATCTGGGACACGGTATCCATGGTCACGCTGACCACGATGAGCAGCGACGTCCCACCGAAATAGAACGGAACTGCCGCGTAGGAAATCAGCAGTTCGGGGAAGAGGCAAACCGCCGCAATGTAGGCCGCGCCCACCACGGTGATGCGGGTGAGGACGTAGTCGATATATTCGGCGGTGCGCTCGCCCGGCCGGATGCCGGGAATAAAGCCGCCGTGCTTCTTCAGGTTGTCGGCGGTCTCGCTCGGATTGAACACGATGGCCGTGTAGAAGAAGCAGAAGAACACGATCAGCGCCACGTACAGCAGCATGTAGAGCGGGCGCCCGTGGCCGATATGGGTGGTGATGGTCTGCAGCCATTCCGGCCCGGCGCCCTGGGTGAAGCTGGCGATGGTGGTGGGGATCAGCAGCAGCGAGGAGGCGAAGATCGGCGGGATCACGCCCGAGGTGTTGAGCTTCAGCGGCAGGTGCGAGGACTGGCCCTCATAGACCCGGTTGCCCACCTGGCGCTTGGGATACTGGATCAGCAGCCGGCGCTGGGCGCGCTCCATGAACACGATGAAGGCGATCACCACCACCGCCATCACCAGCACGGCGAGGATCAGCGGCGTGGAGATGGCGCCCTCGCGGCCGAGCTCGAGGGTGCGCACGAAGGCGCCCGGCAGCTCGGCGACGATGCCGCCGAAGATGATCAGCGAGGTGCCGTTGCCGATGCCGCGCGAGGTGATCTGCTCGCCCAGCCACATCAGGAACATGGTGCCGCCGGTGAGCGTGATCACCGTGGTGATGCGGAAGAACCAGCCGGGGTCCGCCACCACCGAGCCGGAGCCCTCGAGGCCGACGGAGATGCCGTAGGCCTGGAACACCGCCAGCACCACGGTCAGATAGCGGGTGTACTGGTTGAGCTGCTTGCGGCCCGCCTCGCCTTCCTTCTTCAGCGCCTCCAGCGTGGGCGACACGCTGGTGAGCAGCTGGATGATGATGGAGGCGGAGATGTAGGGCATGATGTTCAGGGCGAAGATGGCCATGCGCTCCACGGCACCGCCCGAGAACATGTTGAACAGCCCGATGATGCCCTGGTTCGCGGTCTTGAAGACGTCGGCGAGGGCATCGGGGTTGATGCCGGGCATGGGGATGTAGGTGCCGAGCCGATAGACCAGCAGCGCGCCGAGGGTGAACCAGATGCGCTTCTTCAGCTCCTCGGCCTTGCCGAGGGCGCCGAAATTGAGGTTCGCCGCGAGTTGTTCCGCCGCCGAGACCATGCCTTGCTCCGCTTGAGGCCGCCCCCGCAGGAGGGACGCAGCCCTTATATGAGGGCGGGAATTGCGGTGCCAAGGCGGCGCCGGCGCATCGTTCCGGAGTGTGTCCGGCAAGCCAGTCCGGACATCCTGGAGCGAGATGCCGCGCCGCGCACCGAAAAGAGGACCGGGCGCGTGGCGCCCGGTCCCGATCGCATCGTCAGTCCGCGGCGGCCTCGGCCGAAGCCGCGCCCTTGGCGGCGAGCAGCGTGATCGCGCCGCCGGCCTTCTCCACCGCCGCGGTGGCGGACTTGGTGGCGTAGGCCACCTCCACCGTCACCTTGGCGGTGAGCGCGCCGGTGCCCAGCAGGCGCACGCCGTCCTTGGCGCGGCGCAGGACGCCGGAGGCGATCAGCGCCTCGGCGGTGACCGGCGCGGCGGCGTCGAGCTTGCCGGCGTCGATCGCCGCCTGGATGCGGCCGAGGGTCACCTCGGCGAAGTCGAGGCGGAAGATGTTGTTGAAGCCGCGCTTCGGCAGGCGCCGGTGGAGCGGCATCTGGCCGCCCTCGAAGCCCTTGATGGCGACGCCGGTGCGGGCCTTCTGGCCCTTCACGCCGCGCCCCGCGGTCTTGCCCTTGCCGGAGCCGATGCCGCGGCCCACGCGCATCCGCTTCTTGCGGGCGCCGGGATTGTCCCTGATCTCGTCGAGATTCATCGCTTGATCCTCACTCCCCCTCGACCACACGGACGAGGTGGCCGACCTTGGCGATCATGCCGCGCACGGCCGGGGTGTCCTTGAGGGTGGAGCGGCGGTGCCGCTTGTTCAGCCCGAGGCCCTTCAAGGTGGCCTCCTGGTCGAACGGGCGACGGATCGGCGAGCCGATCTGCTCCACGGTGACGGTCTTGTCGCTCATGCTGGCGCTCCTGATCTCTCGCTGGCGCCTCAGTCCGTCGCTTCCGCGTCTTCGACGCGGCGGCGGGACTGGAGCTGCGACACCTTGAGACCGCGACGGGCCGCGACCGAGCGCGGGCTGTCCTGGTTCTTCAGGGCGTCGAACGTGGCGCGGACCATGTTGTAGGGGTTGGAAGACCCGAAGGACTTCGCCACCACGTCGTTCATGCCCAGCGTCTCGAACACCGCGCGCATCGGGCCGCCGGCGATGATGCCGGTGCCGGCCGGCGCGGCGCGCAGGATCACCTTTCCGGCGCCGTGGTGGCCGTGCACGTCGTGGTGCAGGGTCCGCCCCTCGCGCAACGGCACGCGGATCAGCGAGCGCTTGGCGCTCTCCGTCGCCTTGCGGATCGCTTCCGGCACCTCGCGGGCCTTGCCGTGGCCGAAGCCCACGCGGCCCTTCTGGTCACCCACCACCACCAGCGCGGCGAAGCCGAACCGGCGGCCGCCCTTCACCACCTTGGCGACGCGGTTGATGTGGACCAGCTTGTCCACGAACGTGTTGTCGCGGTCCTCGCGCTCATGGCGCTGTTCCCGATCACGGGCCATTTTCGCTCGTCCTTCGCGTCAGAACTGAAGGCCGCCCTCGCGGGCACCTTCGGCGAGCGCCTTGACGCGCCCATGATAGATGTAAGCGCCGCGGTCGAAGACGACCTCGGACACGCCCTTCGCCAAGGCCCGCTCGGCCACGAGCTTGCCGATGGTCTTGGCAGCCTCGGTGTCCGCGCCGGTCTTGAGCGTCGAGCGCAGGTCCTTTTCGAGGCTGCAGGCGGAGACCACGGTCTCGCCCTTCGCGTCGTCGATGATCTGCGCGTAGATGTGCAGCGAGGTGCGGTGCACGCTGAGGCGCGGGCGCCCGTTCGCGGCGACGCGGAGGGCGCGACGCACCTTGGCCTTGCGGCGCTCCTGCGCCTGAAGATCCTTAGCCATGGCTCGCCATCCTTACTTCTTCTTGCCTTCCTTGCGGAAGATGAACTCGCCAGCATACTTGACGCCCTTGCCCTTGTAGGGCTCGGGGCCGCGGAACTCGCGGATCTCCGCCGCCACCTGGCCGACCTTCTGCCGGTCGATGCCGGTGATGACCACCTCGGTGGGCTTCGGCGTGACGATCTGGATCCCTTCCGGGATCGGGTAGATCACGTCGTGGCTGTAGCCGAGCGACAGGTTCAGGTTCTTGCCCTGCACCGCCGCCTTGTAGCCGACGCCGGTGATCTCGAGCTTCTTCTCGAAGCCCTTGGTCACGCCTTCGACCAGGTTCGACACCAGGGTGCGGGACATGCCCCACATGGCCCGGTGGCGCTGGGTCTCGCCGCGCATGGCGACCTGGAGCTCGCCGCCCTCGATCTTGGCGCCGATCTCCTCGACCAGCGTCACCTCGAGCGCGCCCTTGGGACCCTTGATCTTCACCGTCTGGCCATCGAGCGTCGCGGTGACGCCGGACGGGATGGCGACGGGCAATTTGCCGATCTTCGACATATCGTTCTCCCTCGCCTCAGAACACGGTGCAGAGCACTTCGCCGCCGACGTTCTTGTCGCGGGCTTCGTGGTCGGCCATCACGCCCTGGGGCGTGGAGACGACCGCGATGCCGAGACCGTTGGCGACGCGGGGAAGATTCTTGACCGACGCATAGACGCGCCGGCCCGGCTTCGAGACGCGGGAGATCTCGCGGATCACCGGCACGCCGTCGAAATACTTGAGCTCGATCTCGAACTCGGTGCGGCCGTTGCCGTGGTCCGTGGCGGTGTAGCCGCGGATGAAGCCCTCGTCGCGCAGGACGTCGAGAACCGAGGCGCGCAGGCGCGAGCCGGGGGTCTGCGTCTTGTCCTTGCGCCGCATCTGGGCGTTGCGGATGCGGGTGATGAGATCGCCGATGGGATCGTTGATGGCCATCTTCTAGCTCCTCACCAGCTCGACTTCACGAGACCGGGGACCATGCCCTGGTTGCCGAGTTCGCGCAGCGCGATACGGCTCATCCGCAGCTTGCGGTAGAACGCGCGCGGGCGGCCCGTCACCTCGCAGCGGTTGCGGATGCGGATCTTCGCGCCGTTGCGCGGCATCTCCGCCAGCTTCAAGGTCGCCTGGAAGCGGTCCTCGATGGGCAGGGACTTGTCGTTCACGATCGCCTTCAGACGCGCGCGCTTGGCCGCATGGCTCTTGGCCAGCTTGCGGCGGCGCTCGTTCGTCTCGATCGCGCTCTTCTTCGCCATCTTCTGCTCCTGTTCTCCGCGTCTGAGGCGGCACAAGCCCCTCACGGCCGGAAAATCACGTCTCTATTCAAAAACCGGGCGAGCCGCCCTCCCCTCCTCGGGAGCGGGCAGCCCCTTCAGTGCGTCACTGGCGGAACGGGAAGTTGAAGGCCTTCAAGAGGGCCCGCGCCTCGTCGTCCGTCTTCGCCGTGGTGCACACGATGATGTCCATGCCCCAGATCTGCTCGACCTTGTCGTACTCGATCTCGGGGAACACGATGTGCTCCTTGACGCCCATGGCGAAGTTGCCGCGGCCGTCGAAGCTCTTGGGGTTGAGGCCCCGGAAGTCCCGCACCCGCGGCAGCGCCACGGTCACCAGGCGGTCCAGGAACTCGTACATGCGCGCCTTGCGGAGCGTCACCTTGGCGCCGACCGGCTGGTTCTCGCGCAGCTTGAAGTTCGAGATCGCCTGGCGGGCCTTGGTGAGCAGCGGCTTCTGGCCGGCGATCTTCGCAAGGTCGGCGGCGGCGATGGTCGCCTTCTTGGTATCGGCGGTGGCTTCGCCCACGCCCATATTGATGACGATCTTCTCGATCGTCGGCACCTGCAGCGGGTTCTTGTACCCGAACTGCTCGATCATCTTCGGCCGCACCACCTCGTCATAATAGGTGCGCAGCCGGGGGGTGTACGTCGCCTCAGCCATCGATCCTCTCCCCGGAACGCTTGGCCACGCGGACCTTGCGCCCGTCATCCAGCACCTGGAAGCCGACGCGGGTCGGCTTGCCGTCCTTGGGGTCGGCATGGGCGACGTTCGACAGGTGGATCGGGGCCTCCTTGGAGATGATCCCGCCCTCCTGGCTCGCCGTCTGGCGCTGGTGACGCTTCACGATATTCACGCCGCGGACGAGCGCGCGCTCTTCCTTCGGCATCACCTGGATGACCTCGCCGGAGCGGCCCTTGTCGCGGCCGGCGAGGACGACGACCTTGTCGCCCTTCTTGATCTTGGCGGCCATCACAGCACCTCCGGCGCCAGCGAGATGATCTTCATGTGGTTCTTCGCGCGCAGCTCGCGCGGAACGGGGCCGAAGATGCGGGTGCCCACCGGCTCCTTGTTGTTGTTGATCAGCACCGCCGCGTTCTTGTCGAAGCGGATCACCGAGCCGTCCACGCGGCGGATGTCCTTGGCGGTGCGAACCACCACGGCCTTCATCACGTCGCCCTTCTTCACGCGGCCGCGCGGGATCGCCTCCTTGACCGACACCACGATGATGTCGCCCACATGGGCATACTTCCGCTTGGAGCCGCCAAGCACCTTGATGCACATGACGCGACGCGCGCCGGAATTGTCCGCCACGTCGAGATTGGTCTGCATCTGGATCATGACGCACCTGTTCTCGTCACCGGCTCAGCCGGCGCGCCGGCATTGCCATCAAACCCGAATACCGTGCCCGCTCATCGGCACACGGTCTTGCCGCGGTGCGGTCTCCACTCGGCGGGCTGATGCCAGCCGACGGACCCGGCCCCGGGGCCTCGCTCCCGCCCGGAAACCCCCGGGCGGGGAACCTCTTATCAGACTTCCGCCCGCTTCTCGCCCTGGATCACGATCCAGTTCTTGAGCTTGGACAGGGGCCGGTGCTCCTCGATCCACACCGTATCCCCCACATGCCAGGCATTGCCTTCGTCGTGGGCGTGATACTTCTTGGACCGACGAACGGTCTTCTTCAAGAGCGGGTGGGTGAAACGACGCTCGACACGCACCACGACGGTCTTGTCGGTCTTGTCGCTCACCACGACGCCTTGGAGCACGCGCTTCGGCATCGCTTCCTCACTTCGCCTTCTGCGCCGGCGAACCGGTGCGCTTAATGGTCTGCACGGTCTTGATCCGCGCGATGTCGCGGCGGATCTCGCGCTGGCGCGCGGTGTTCTCGAGCTGCCCCGTCGCCTTCTGGAAGCGCAGGTTGAACTGCTCCTTCTTCAGCTTGAGCAGCTCATCGGCGAGCTGATCGGGGCTGAGGGCCCGAACGTCCTCGGCTTTCATGAGCCTCTCCTCACTCGGCGATGCGCTGGATGAAGCGCGTCTTGATGGGGAGCTTCGCCGCCGCGAGGGTCAGGGCCTCGCGGGCGATCTCGACGCTCACCCCGTCGATCTCGAACATGATGCGGCCGGGCTTGACCTTGGCCGCCCAGTATTCCGGCGCGCCCTTGCCCTTGCCCATGCGGACTTCGGTGGGCTTGGCGGTCACCGGCACGTCCGGGAACACGCGGATCCACACCCGGCCCGCACGCTTCATGTGACGCGTGAGGGCGCGGCGGGCCGCCTCGATCTGGCGGGCGGTGACCCGCTCCGGCTCGAGGGCCTTGAGGCCGAACTCGCCGAAGTTCAGTTCCGTGCCGCCCTTGGCGACGCCGTGGATGCGTCCCTTGAACTGCTTGCGGAACTTGGTGCGCTTGGGTTGCAGCATGGCTTAATCGCCTTCTCTCTCTGCGGCCGTCACGCGCGGTCGCGGTCGCCGTGACCACGGTCACGGTCGCGATCGCCACGGTCACGGTCACCACGCTCGCGCCGCGGCGGGCGCGAGGAGGGACCGGCCTCCTGCTCGGCCTGGCGCTTGTCCTGCGCCATGGGATCGTGCTCGAGGATCTCGCCCTTGAAGATCCACACCTTCACGCCGCACGTGCCGTACGTGGTGAAGGCGGTGGCGGTGCCGTAGTCCACGTCCGCGCGCAAAGTGTGCAGCGGGACGCGGCCCTCGCGGTACCATTCCAGGCGCGCGATCTCGGCGCCGCCGAGACGGCCCGAGCAGTTGATGCGGATGCCCTCGGCGCCGAGGCGCATGGCCGACTGCACCGCGCGCTTCATGGCGCGGCGGAAGGCGACCCGGCGCTCCAGCTGCTGGGCGATGGACTCGGCCACCAGCGTCGCGTCGATCTCGGGCTTCCTGATCTCGACGATGTTGATGAACACCTCCGAGTCCGTCATCTCGGAGACCTTCTTGCGCAGCTTGTCGATGTCCGCGCCCTTCTTGCCGATGACCACGCCCGGACGCGCCGAGTAGATGGTCACGCGGCACTTCTTGTGCGGACGCTCGATCACCACCTTGGACACCGCGGCCTGCTTGAGCTGCTTCAGCAGCATCTCGCGGATCTTGATGTCCTCGTGGAGCAGCCGGCCGTATTCGCCCTTGTTGGCGAACCAGCGGCTGTCCCAGGTGCGGTTGATGCCGAGCCTGAGCCCGACCGGATTGACCTTCTGACCCATCAGGCCCGCTCCTCGACTTCCCGCACCACGATGGTGATGTGGGAGAAGGGCTTCTCGATGCGCGAGGCGCGACCGCGCGCCCGCGGCGAGAACCGCTTCATCACCAGACCTTTGCCCACGTGCGCCTCGGCAACGATCAGGTCGTCGACGTCGAGCTCGTGGTTGTTCTCGGCGTTGGCGATCGCGCTCTCGAGGCACTTCTTCACATCGCGGGCGATCCGCTTGTGCGAGAACTCGAGATCGGCGAGCGCCGTCGCCACCTTCTTGCCGCGGATCAGGCCCGCGACGAGGTTCAGCTTCTGCGGCGAGACGCGCAGATTGCGCGCCACCGCCTTGGCTTCATTGTCCGCGAGCGCGCGGGGCTTTGCCTGCTTACCCATGACCGATCACCGCCGCTTCGACTTCTTGTCGGCCGCGTGCCCGTAATAGGTACGGGTCGGCGCGAACTCGCCGAATTTGTGGCCGATCATGTCCTCGGAGACCGAAACGGGCACGTGCTTCTGCCCGTTATAGACGCCGAAGGTTAAGCCCACGAACTGGGGCAGAATGGTGGAGCGCCGGCTCCAGATCTTGATAACGTCCCTGCGACCCGACCCCTGGGCGGTCTCCGCCTTCTTCAGGAGGTAGCCGTCGACGAAGGGGCCCTTCCAAACCGAGCGTGTCATCGTTCAGGCCCTCACTTCTTCCGCTTGTGGCGGCTGGACACGATGAACTTGTCCGTCGCCTTGTTGTTGCGGGTCTTCTTGCCCTTGGTGGGGAAGCCCCAGGGGGTGACCGGATGCCGGCCGCCCGAGGTGCGGCCTTCGCCGCCGCCGTGCGGATGGTCGACCGGGTTCATGGTGACGCCGCGATTGTGCGGCTTGACGCCCATCCACCGGCTGCGCCCGGCCTTGCCGAGCGAGATGTTCATGTGGTCGGGGTTCGAGACCGCGCCCACGGTGGCGTAGCAGGCGCCGTGAATCAGGCGCTGCTCGCCGGAATTCAGCCGCACGATCACGTAGCCCTGGTCTCGGCCGACGATCTGCGCGTAGGTGCCGGCGGAGCGGGCGATCTGGCCGCCCTTGCCCACCTTCATCTCGACGTTGTGCACGATCGTGCCCACCGGCAGCGACGACAGCGGGCCGGCATTGCCCGGCTTCACGTCCACCTGATCGCCGGCGATCACGCTGTCGCCCACGGCGAGGCGCTGCGGGGCGAGGATGTAAGCGAGGTCGCCGTCCTCATACTTGATGAGGGCGATGAAGGCCGAGCGGTTGGGATCGTATTCGATCCGGTCCACGAGGCCCGCCATGCCGCGCTTGGCGCGCTTGAAGTCGACCATGCGGTAGGCCTGCTTGTGGCCGCCGCCGCGGAAGCGCACCGTGATGCGCCCGTTGTTGTTGCGCCCGCCCGAGGAGGACTTGCCCTCGGTCAGGGTCTTCACCGGCTTGCCCTTGTAGAGGCCGGAGCGGTCGACGATCACGAGCTGGCGAAGGCTCGGCGTGACCGGCTTGAAATGCTTCAGCGCCATGGTCTTCTTCCGTTTCCTTCAGCTCACAGGCCCGTGGTGATGTCGATCTTCTGGCCCTCTTCGAGGGTCACGACCGCCTTCTTGACGTCGCTCTGGACGCCCTTGCGGCCCTTGAATATCTTCACCTTGCCCTTGCGGACCAGCGTGTTGACGCTCTTCACCTTCACGTCGAAGAGCTTCTCCACCGCCTCCTTGATCTGGGGCTTGGTGGCGGTCTTGGCGACGTTGAAGACGACCTTGTTGAATTCGCTCGCCGCCGTCGCCTTCTCGGTGATGACGGGGGAGACGATCACGTCGTAATGACGCGGTTCGATGTTGCGCGAGCTCATTTGAAGCGCGCCTCCAGCGCGTCCACGGCGGCCTTGGTCAGGACCAGGGTGTCGCGGCGCAGGATGTCGTAGACGTTGATGCCCTGGATCGGCAGCACGTCCACGTAAGGCAGGTTGCGCGCCGCGAGGGCGATGTTCTGCTCCACCTGGGCGCCGTCCACCACCAGCACCGAGGACAGGCCGAGCTTGGCGAGCCGGTCCTTCAGCGCCGCGGTCTTGCCGTCGGCCAGAGCGGCGTTCTCGACCACCAGGATCTGCGACGCCTTGGCCTTGGAGGAGAGCGCATGCTTCAGGGCGAGCGCGCGCACCTTCTTCGGCAGGTCGATGGCGTGGGAGCGCACCACCGGGCCGAAGGCGCGTCCGCCGCCGCGGAACTGCGGCGCCGAGGCCGCGCCGTGGCGGGCGTTGCCGGTGCCCTTCTGCTTGTACATCTTCTTGGACGTGCGGTTGATCTCCGAACGGCCCTTGGTGCGGTGCGTGCCGGCCTGGCGGCGCGAGAGCTGCCAGGTCACGCAGCGGTGCAGGATGTCGGCGCGCGGCTCGAGGCCGAAGATGGCGTCCGAGAGCGTTACCGAGCCGGCATCCGTGCCGTCGAACGTCTTGACGGTCAGTTCCATCACACGCCCTCCTCGGCGACGGCTTCAGCGGCCGGAGCGGCGTCCGCACCGTTGGTGAGCTTGAACGCGCCGGGCTTCGGGGCCTCGGCGGGGAGCTTCTTCTTCACCGCGTCGCGCACGGTGATCCAGCCGCCCGCATGGCCGGGGACCGCGCCCTCGACCGCGATCAGGCCGCGCTCCACGTCGGTCATCACCACCTTGAGGTTCTGGGTGGTCACGGTGACGTCGCCCATATGGCCGGGCATCTTCTTGTTCTTGAAGGTCTTGCCCGGATCCTGGCGGCCGCCGGTCGAACCGATCGAGCGGTGCGAGATGGAGACGCCGTGCGAGGCGCGAAGACCACCGAAATTGTGGCGCTTCATGCCGCCGGCGAAGCCCTTGCCGATGGTGGTGCCGGTCACGTCCACGAACTGGCCCACGACGAAGTGGTCCGCCGTGATCTCGGCGCCGACCGGGATCAGCGCCTCTTCCGGCACGCGGAACTCGGCCATCTTGCGCTTGGGCTCAACCTGAGCCACGGCGAAGTGGCCGCGCTCGGCGCGGGTCACGTTCTTGGGCTTGCGGCGGCCGGCTCCGAGCTGGACCGCGACATACCCGTTCTTGTCGAGCGTGCGGTGGGCAACCACCTGGCAGCTCTCAACTTTCAGCACAGTGACCGGCACGTGCTCTCCGGCATCGGTGAAGATGCGGGTCATGCCGACCTTCTGGGCGATGACGCCTGACCGCATGGTCGTGTCTCCTCGCACCACGTCAGAGCTTGATTTCGACGTCAACGCCGGCGGCGAGGTCGAGCTTCATCAGCGCGTCCACCGTCTGGGGCGTCGGATCGACGATATCGAGCAGGCGCTTGTGGGTGCGCATCTCGAACTGCTCACGCGACTTCTTGTCGATGTGAGGCGAACGGTTGACGGTGAACTTCTCGATCCGCGTGGGCAGCGGGATCGGGCCGCGCACCTGCGCGCCCGTGCGCTTGGCCGTGGCGACGATCTCGCGCGTCGACGCATCGAGGATGCGGTGATCGAACGCCTTCAGGCGAATTCGAATGTTCTGGCCGTTCATGGCTCAATTGGCTCCAGGAAGAGGAAACGCGCACGCCGGTGCGCAGCGCGTTTCGTTCGCGTTGATCACTCGATGATGGCGGCGACGACGCCGGCGCCGACCGTGCGGCCACCCTCGCGGATGGCGAAGCGCAGCTTCTCCTCCATGGCGATCGGCACGATGAGCGCCACGTCCATGGACACGTTGTCGC